>CAVQFQ010000009.1:0-82600 GCA_963711835.1 uncultured delta proteobacterium
ATTGTCACCGCGGCCTTGGTGGTCATGTGGGTTATCAGTGAATCCCCCTTCGGGTATACCATGCGGGCCATTCGGGATAACAGCGACCGGACGCGGTTTATCGGCATCCATGTCCGGAAATACATGCTCATCAACTTTGTAGTCGCCGGGATGTTTGCCGGCTTGGCCGGCGGCCTTTGGGGGCCCTTTAACCGGAGTGTTGCTCCTGATCTTTGCAACTGGCACCAGTCAGGAATCCCGGTGTTCATGACCGTTATCGGAGGTCCTACGGGCTTTTTGGGGCCTATGGTCGGGTCTGTGATTTACACCTTCCTTATGGCCTTTGTCACCGGGTTTACCGAATACTGGCCCCTGGTTATTGGATTGGTCATTACTTTTGTCGTCCTCTTTGTGCCCGGCGGAGTTCTTGGGTTGGTAGAGGAAAAGACGAAGGGTAGACGGGCCAAGGGACTTGAGGCCAAAAGGACCGAATCTTAGAATTAAAGAAAGTGGAGCGTATGGCCGAAGAAGTTATCCTCAGAGTAAAGGAATTGTTCAAGGCCTTTGGCGGGCTTTTGGCCACCAATAATGTTAACTTTGAGATTAAAGCCGGAGAAATGTCCGCCATTATAGGCCCAAACGGGGCAGGAAAGAGCACTTTATTTAACCTCTTAACCGGATATCACGCCGTCGACAAGGGGCAGGTGTTCTTTAAAGAAAAGAATATTACCAATTGGCCGCCTTATAAGATTGCCCGTCTGGGGATAGCCCGTGCCTTTCAGGTCAGTAATATTTATCCCAAGCTGACCTCCTATGAGAATGTACGACAAGCGATTTTAACTCAGCAAAAAAGAACACTTAACTTCTTTACCCCCGCCAGGCGGCTGGCCCAGAAGGAGACCCAGGACCTGATTCAAATCACCGGACTAACCGAAAACGCACAGATGGTCGCCGGCAACCTTTCCCAGGGAGATAAGAAACGACTGGAATTGGCTATTGCCCTGGGGAGTAAGCCCGATCTCCTTTTTCTGGATGAGCCCACCGCCGGCATGTCCGGGGAAGAGACCCACGAAACTATGGAGTTGGTGGCTCGGCTCAACCGGGAAATGGGGTTGACCATTCTTTTTACGGAGCATGATATGCCTGTGGTATTTGGGTATGCCCGCAGACTATCGGTATTACATTTGGGGACCATTATTGCTGAAGGCACACCGGAAGAAGTCAGGGCAAACGAAAATGCGCAAAAGACCTATCTCGGGGAGGAAACATGATTCTGGAGGTCAAAGACGTCCAAACCTACTACGGGACCAGCCATATCCTTTTTGGTGTTTCCCTTTCTGTAGATCGGGGTAAAATCGTCTGCCTCTTAGGAAGAAACGGGGCAGGCAAGACCACCACTATGCGGAGCATTATGGGTCTCACTCCTCCTCAATCCGGCAGTATCCAATTTAATGGTGAGGAAATGAGAGGAAGGCCTCCCTATTATGTTGCTCAGAAAGGGATGGGTTATGTGCCGGATAACCGGTTGATTTTCCCTGATCTTACAGTAAGAGAAAATTTAGAACTGGCCATTAAGGCGCCCAAGGGCTTTAGCGGGGAGCCTTGGACAGTAGACCGAATTTACGAACTTTTTCCTCCCCTTAAGAAACTAGACAAAAACTTGGGGGGTTACCTGAGCGGTGGTGAGCAACAGATGCTGACGGTCGGTAGGACCCTAATGGGAAACCCCGAGCTAATTCTTCTGGATGAACCGGTAGAAGGGCTGGCCCCCATGGTGGTGAGGGCCCTGGGAGAACAAATCCTGAAATTGAGGGAGATGGGAGAAACCATCTTTTTTTCAGAACAAAATGTCAGATTTGCCACCATGATAGCCGAACGGGCCTTTGTGATTGATAAAGGCAAGATTCGGTACGAAGGAAGCATGAAGGAATTGAAAGAGAATGAAGAGGTTCGAAAGAAATATCTAATGATTTGATTTCCCCAATTCAATTCTGTCCCCATACAAGCAGAAAAGATTTCTGAAATTACCTGGAACAAACTGTGGAATGGTACTTTTCCTTATACCCATTAAAAGCCCCTTAGCCCATTAGGCCGTCTTCCCGGCCCTCAATATTCTTAAAAGGCCTTTTCCAAAGTAATAGGTCTGTAACCTTATATAGTCTATCGAATTTTTCCCAGAGTTGAAAATAACCCCTAAGTTGAAAGAAGGAATTTAATATGTATATCGGTACCCTCTTGCCTCGACATGCCCACTTTCGTCCTGATCATACAGCGGTTATTTTTGGAGATTATCGCCTGAACTTTCGCCAGTTCAATAAGAGCGTCAATCGTCTGGCCAATGCCTTTCTGGACCAAGGGATTACTAAGGGAGATAAGATTGCCACCATTCTTCCCAACTCGCTGGAGCTATTAGAAGTTTATTGGGCGGTGGCCCAAATGGGGGCCGTGGTGGTCCCCTTAAGCCCTCTGCTTCGGGGAACTGGACTGATCACTTTACTAAGGGATTCCGATACGAAAATGGTCATCACCAATAAGGCCTTTGTCGAAATCTTGAACCCCATCAAACCGGGACTCTCTGCTATTAAGGCCGATCGCTACTGGCTGACTGACAGCACCGATACTGAAGGCTACCAGAGCTATCAGATCATGAAGGCCCAGGCCAGCGACCAGGATCCCCACGGGATCGAATTAAGCGATCAGGACCCTTACAACATAATCTACAGCAGTGGCACCACAGGGCTCCCCAAAGGAATTATCCATACCCATTATGTGCGGGCCATGTACTGTACCCTTTTTGCTTCCGCCTATCGGATTTCCCCGGAAAGTATTATCCTCCATAGCGGTTCCATTGTCTTTAACGGGGCCTTCTTGACCCTCATGCCGGCTATGTTTGTTGGGGCTACCTACATCCTTCACCCCCAGTTTGATGCCGAAGCTATGATCAGGACCATCAAAGAGGAAAAGGTAACCCATGTTGATGTGGTCCCCGCCCAGGTAATTGCCCTCTTAAATTCCCCCAATTTTACCTCAAAGGATATGGAGTCTTTGGAAATGTTTATGTCCATAGGGGCCCCCCTTCACAAAGAATATAAAGAAGAATTGAACCGACGGTTGCCGGGACGATTCTACGAGCTCTACGGGCTGACCGAGGGCTTTGTGACCATCCTGGATAAGACGGACTTTCCCCGCAAACTCACCTCCGTCGGCTGCTGCCCGCCCTTCTTCGAGATGAAGATCTTAGACGAGCATCGCCGGGAAGTGCCGGTGGGACAGGTGGGCGAGATCGTCGGCCGCGGCCCGATCCTGATGCCCGGCTACTACAAGCGGCCCGACTTGACCGAGGCCGCCGTTATAGACGGCTGGCTGTATTCCGGGGACCTGGGCTTTGTGGACGATGAGGGCTATCTGACCCTGGTGGACCGCAAAAAGGATATGATCATCTCCGGGGGCATCAATGTCTATCCCAAGGATATCGAGGAAATCGTCGTCCAGCACCCGGCCGTGCGGGAGGCGGCGGTCTTCGGCCTGCCTCATGAGAAATGGGGGGAGACCCCCGTGGCGGCGGTCATCCTCAAGCAGCCGGGACAGGTTGGCGCGGAAGAATTGAAGGCCTGGACCAACGACCGGGTAGGGGCCAAGTACCAGCGGCTGGACCGGGTCATCCTCAAAGACGACTTCCCCCGCAGTACGGCCGGCAAGACCCTCAAACGCATCATGCGGGATGAACTCAGCGGAAAAGAATAAACCCGCTGTTATTGACTGTCTCATAATTGTAACTACCCGATGGGGCCGTCTTTTCTTCTGTCTGTGGCTTTCGGGCTGGTCTTTTCTTCGGACTTATCCACGGGGGATCCCTTACCCCCTCCGCATTCTCGACCACGCCTGGGGCGTGGTCGAGCTGCGGCTTCCCCCATGGGTAAGTCCGGAAAAGATCCGCCGCGGCTGACCCTTTCACCAATGACTCCAGAAAAAACAGCCCCATCGGCTTGGGTAACGTCAATAGTATTTTGAGACTGTTAACAAGAGAATTTTTTTAAAAAAGGTGTCATCATGTCCAACTCGTTTCAAGTGGTAGCCATCAACGGCTCCCCCCATATGGGAATCGGCAATACCGGCCTGATGATTCAAATGATCCGTCAGGGATTGGAAAAGGAAGGGATTTCGGTCGAGGAAATTTTCCTGGCGGCTAAAAAAATCGAATACTGCAAGGGCTGTGCCTTCTGTCTGGAGCACGCCCGCTGCTGGATCAAGGATGAGCATGCCGGAATCATGGACCAACTCTTGGCCGCTGATGCCGTAATCCTGGGTTCGCCGGTTTACTTTTTTCACGTTACCGCCCAGATGAAAACCTTCCTGGACCGCTCCCTGGCTTACGGTCACAAACCCAGGCCGACCTGGAAGCCGGGGCTGGCGGTCAGCGTTTCTGCCGGCAGGGGGGAAACCACGGTGGGCGATTACCTGGGCAACGCCTTGCGGGTCTATGGTGCTTTTTCAGTGGGAGCATTGACAGCTCATCTCCGTAGGGATCGGCGAGTTCTGGGGCAAACCGGCCCTGGAGGCCCGGGCCGCCGATCTGGCCCGTGATCTGGCTGCCGCCATAAAGGAAAAGCGCCGCTGGCCGCCCACAGACCGGGATCTGGCTTTCTGGCATTTCATGGGCGGCCTGGTCAAGGATGAGCGGGAATTCATGACCAACGACTATGCCCACTGGCAGAAGTATAACCTCTATGACGGTTTTGAAAACTACATCCAGCAAGACCGGACAAGGGTAGAGGTCGACCGCGACCCTTAGGGAGGCCTGGCTGAAGGAGATGATGGACCGGCAGGCGGAACGGATTCGCCTGGAAAAGAGCGGAGAAAAACCGGAAGCCCAATCGGCCCCTGAAGCAGCCAACTGCCGGGAGCTGTTGGAAATCATGCCCTTGGCCTTCAATCCGGCTGCCGCCGAAGGCCTGAAGGCCGTTTATCAGTTTGAAGTCGGCGGGGATGAAAATTTTGTGGTTCATCTAATCGTTGCCGACCAGCAGTGCACCCTCCACGAGGGCCCGGCCTCCAAACCGGATGTAATCATCAAGACACCGCCGAGGTCTGGCTCAGGATCTCCAGAGGCGAACTGGAGGGCGCCCAGGCCTTCATGTCCGGCCAGTATCAGGTCGAAGGCAACCTCAGCCTGTTAATGAAACTCGGCGCCCTGTTTAAAAGAGAATAAACCTCGAAGTTGCATAATAATTGATTGATAGAGAGTTTTTTATCATCGAAACAGTTTGTTCTGAAGATTTTGGCATTGGGGCCAAAATTCACTGCGGGTGATGTTCGGCAGTCAATAAATCATCGATCAATTTTTACCCTTCGGGAAAGTCTGGGAGGCCGTCCCGCCGCGGCGGGATTGTCCAGGGCTCGCAGTATGCGTATACAGCGTCGCCCTGGACGTCTCGGATCTGCAACCTCCGAAACTTTTGCAACATCGAAGTAAATGGCCTTGGGCTGACTTCATTGAATAAATACTTCAGCTCAAATCTCCGCACCTTTTGGAGAAGAAAGGCATTATCCTTCCCAACGAAAAAACCCTTTAATGACCGGCAATGAAAAAATTCCGCCTTCCCTGTCCCGCCTTCGGATTTTAGTCAAGGCGATGCCGGCCAAGGTCTCCTTTCTAAGAGGCGGCTGCCTTTACCCTCTTCTGGGTTTCCTGCTTATTTATGGGGCTTATGTTTTTCTCTTTGGCCGTCTGATACCCGATCCGGTAGCTCCCTATTTCTTTGCTTTATTCACTGCCATAGGAACCGGCGCCTTTATAACGGGTCTCCTGGGTCTGTTTCGGTCCCACAAGCTGGGAGCGGCCATCCGCCGGGATCTGGAAGGGGTGTCTAAGAAGGATGGCCGGTTTGAAGCGGTCGACGGGATCATCCAACCCGAACAAGCCCCCTTGACCTCGCCCTTTCAGGGCCATTCCTGTGTGGCCTACGAATATGATCTGGCCAGGTTGGGCAAGGATAACCGAACGGCCGGGTCCGATGCCTGGGGCTGGGCTTTGGCGCCTTCGGTTATCCGGACGGGCCGGGGAGAATTCCGCCTGCTCGGCTTCCCGGACCTGGAGCGGTTTGATGAGGCCGTGGTCGGGGAAGGGGCACTTGAAAGGGTGAGGACCTATTTTCGAAATACGGTATTTGAAACCATTAACAAGGCGGATATTAAAAAGGGTTTGAGCCAACTCCTGGAGCGATCGGTGGATGACGATGGGCAGGCGCGGGCCGATATACGCCGGGGAACTGACCTGGGTCCGGAGGACTTCCGGTTGGAAGGCCGGCAACTTTCGGAACGGGTGGTTCCGGTCGGGGCGGAGGTGACCGCCTTCGGGATCTTTTCAAGTTCCCGCGGGGGACTGATCCCCAATCCCGGGAGAGTTTCCGAACCGGTTCAGCTTTGGCCGGGAAAAGGGGAAGAGTTGGTCACCGTTATCGAAAAGGAATCTTCGGGAAGGCTTTACCTCGGGATACTGGTTTTCTTCCTCTCCCATGCTTTTATATCGATCGCCTTTTTTATCATGTGGTTGAAAGGGTATTATGACTAAAAAGATGAAGGTTAAGATCCCTGCTGGCAGTCTTCCTGCTGATAGGGTTGGGCTGTTTCCCCTTGATAATCGGCGCCTCGGCGGAGGCTGAGGAAAAAATCCTTTCCTTTCACAGCGACCTGGTGATCCATCCCGATGCCTCCCTGACCGTTACCGAGACCATCACGGTCCGAGCCGAAAACGACCGGATCAAACGGGGGATCTACCGCGATTTTCCGACCCGCTACCGGGAAAAATTCGGTTTGACCCGGCGGGTGGGCTTTACGGTTCAAGAGGTCCGGCGGGATGGAGAGCCGGAGTCGTATCATTTCGAGGGACTGCCCAACGGGAAGCGGGTCTATTTCGGTCGAAAAGAGGTCATCCTGTCCCCCGGGGAGTACACCTACACCTTCGTCTATGAGACGGATCGACAGCTGGGCTTTTTCAAGGATTATGATGAACTCTACTGGAACGTCACCGGCAATGACTGGAAATTCCCCATCGATAAGGCCTCGGCCACGGTGCACCTGCCGGAAGGGGCCGGCGATAAGGTGATGGCTTCCGCTGCCTACACCGGTGTGAAAGGGGCGGCCGGTCAGGATTTCCGGCAAGAGGCGGACCCGGAGACCGGAACGGTTAGGTTTTTTACGACCAGGCCCTTGGCTTTAAATGAAGGCCTGACCGTGGCCGTCTCCTGGCCCAAGGGCTATGTGGCGGCGCCCGGGGAACAGACCCGGCTTTGGGCCTTAATCTCCGACAACCGGGGTTTCCTCTTCGGTCTGGCCGGGATCCTGATAATCCTTGGATACTACCTGACCGTCTGGTTCCGGGTTGGGAGAGACCCGGAAAAGGGCATCCTGGTCACCCGCTATGCCCCGCCCGACGCATTGAGTCCGGCGGCCATGCGCTTTATCTGGAACCGGGGCTATGACGACCAGGCCTTCACAGCCGCCCTGATCAACCTGGCCGTCAAGGGGTACCTGACGATCAAGGAAACGGACGGTCAGTATTCCGTCCGGCAGCGAAGCGGTGAGAAAAAAGCGCCGGCTTCCCAAGACGAAGAAAAGGTCTACGGCGCCCTCTTCAACCAGCGCCAGGAAGTGGTTTTTAACCGGACCAATCGCTCCATCCTCCAAAGCGCCGTATCCGGCCTGAAGCGAAATCTGGAATACAACCTGGAGAAGGGTTATTTTGTCCAGAATCGCTGGTATTTTCTGGTCGGGCTGCTCCTGACCCTGGGATGGGTGGTCGCCTCAGGAATTCGCGATGCCCTGGATCAGGGCAGCCTGCCGCTTTTCTTTTTCATCTCTCTCTGGCTGACCATCTGGAGTATCGGCGTGGCCGTCTTGCTGGTCGTGGTGGTCAAATCCTGGATGGAGGTTATAAAAGGGTACGGGAAAATCGGAAAATTAATCCGGGCTTTTTTTCTGACCTTGTTTGCCCTCCCGTTCCTCGGTGGGGAAATCATGGGCCTGTATTTTATGGCCTTTCAGGCCACCTCGATCCACCAGGCGATTCTTTTTGTCGTTTCGGTAGGCATTACCCTGATTTTTTACCAGCTTTTAAAGGCTGTAACTCCCTTGGGACGGAAGCGTTTGGATGAGATCGAGGGGTTCCGAACCTTCCTGGAGGCGGCCGAAAAAGACCGGCTCAATTTCCTTCACCCTCCGGAAAGGACTCCGGAACTATTCGAAAAATTATTACCCTATGCCCTGGCCCTGGGTGTGGAGCAGCGCTGGGCCGAACAGTTTTCGAATGTGCTGTCGGCCGCTGCGGCCGAAGGCCGGTCTCCGGACTGGTACTCCGGAAGGTCCCCGGGCGCTTTCAGCACCGGGGCTCTGGCAGCCTCGTTGGGCGACTCCCTGTCCAGCGCCGTAGCCAGCTCATCGGGTTCGTCAGGTTCCGGCGGAGGCGGTTCCTCCGGCGGAGGTGGGGGTGGCGGAGGAGGCGGCGGGTGGTAGAAGCGGCCCTGCCCATCCTGAACCCATCGAGAACCTGGGCCGTTCTACAAAAGCTGATAAACAGCTCGGCTGCCTCTCGCCTTCAGCTTGAAGAAATTTATACCCAGCTTCCAGCCACCGTCTGCCGGCGCCGGACCCTTTGCTGTTCCCTGTTGCCGGAAATGACCCTGTTGGAAGCCTTGCAGGCTATAGCGCACCTGGTCCGTCTCCCGGGGAACCTTCGAAAGGATCTCCTTGAACGAATCCTGCTTTATTTCTTTTTGAATCCCGTTGAGATCCGGACTTGTCCCTTTTTACAAGACCGGGATTGCCTCATTTATCGGGATCGTTTTTTCGGCTGCCGGGCTTATGGTCTCTGGTCAAAGAACTATTATGAAGAATTGTCCCGGGAGAACCGTCAGTCAAAAGGCTCTCTCCAACAAGAATGGAAAAAGCTGGGGGTGTCTTTGCCGGCGGAAGTCAGTCATTTCCAGGTTCCCTATTGCCATCGGGTGAAACCGGAGCCGCCGGCCGCGATCACTGATCAGGTCCTTTTTAATCTCTCGGAGAGGATCGAAAACCTGTCCCGGGAATTGGGCCCCCGGCACCGGGAGTTCAGGGAACAGACCTTTTCCGATCTAAGCTTTTTCCTGGCCGGCCTGCAATTCGGGACCCAGGAAGCCGTCCGCCTGAAGTTTTTTATCGTAAGGGATATTATCCAGAAAGGGGACCGGAGCCGGTTGGATGGTCTACTCAACCAACTGACCGATCCATTTCCGAAAGAACCGAAAGGCACTGATTCTCTTTTGACCCAAGGGACGATGAAAACCAGACAATCACCGCCAAGGCGCCGAAAGCGCAAAGAAGAAAAAGAAGGGGATCGGCAATACCGGTCTGATGATTCAGGTGATCCGTCAGGGAGTGGAATTAGTATTTGATTTCAGATAAAAAAGTATATATACTTTTGTCTATATATTCCGGAGTTGGGGGACCTTATGAATAAAGCCAAATTATTTAAGAACGGAAGCAGTCAGGCCGTCCGCTTGCCCAGGAAGTTCAATTTTAAAGGGGATGAGGTCTATGTAAAAAGAATCGGCAAGCTGGTGGTTTTGATCCCCAAGGAGGACCCTTGGAGTTCCCTGATCCAAAGTTTGGACGGCTTTTCAAATGATTTTATGCCGGAGCGGAAACAGCCCGAACTGGAGGAGCGGGAGTCCTGGTCATGAGGTATCTGCTCGATACCAACATCTGCATCTATATCATTAAAAGAAAACCCCCGGCGGTCTTAAAGAAATTTAAGACTTTTCAGATCAGCGATCTGGGGCTCTCCTCCATCACCCTGGCGGAGCTGGAATTTGGGGTTTATAACAGCACCTATCCGGAACAAAACCAGGAGGCCTTAAACCAGTTCCTCAGTCCTCTGGAAATCGTCCCTTTCGATGACCGGGCGGCCATTGAATACGGCCGGATCCGGGCTTCTTTACAGAAGCGGGGCCTCACTATCGGGGCCATGGATCTGCTCATTGCCGCCCAGGCCAAAAGCCTGGCTATCCCCTTGGTAACCAACAACCTCAGAGAATTTAAAAGAATCCCCGGCCTACTTCTTGAAAACTGGGTCTAGCCGGTGGTCTTCAGCCTATCCTTTGAGCTTTGAGCCCTTGGCCCTGTCGCCCAACTCTTAACTATCCAATCACAGGGTCGGTCCGGATGAAGTGGAGGAGGTGGCTTTTGAAAATGACCCCTATATCCGGAAGGGAAGAAAGGGCCGGCGCTATCTTTATGGACAAACCATAGGGGGGCGGTATTTTTTTATAGTCTATATTCCAATTCGTCCCGGGTGGCAAAAGTGATCACCGCCAGGGCAATGGATGAGAAAGAAAGGAAGCTTTATCTAAGGCGAGGGAAATAATCATGCCCAAGATACGGAGTTTAAAACAAAAAAAGAGGAAAGGGAATTCTGGACCACCCATTCTTCAGCCGACTATTGGGAGGATATGGAGGAGTCCGGAGACACGTCAAAAGACGCAAACTTAAAGCGATCTCCCTTAAATTGGATCCCGGTTTATTAGGAAGGATAAGGGTTGTCGCCCATAAGAGGGGACTTTCTTATAATGCGATGATGCGCTATCTTCTATCCAAAGGAATCGAGAGGGAAATTAAAGAACTTTAGGCCTCTACGCCCTGGCCCGGCCCTCCTCCGAATTTTAAGAGGAGTTTTCTTTGCCGGCCTCTCACCGGCAAAGAAAAATTTAGTTTCTTTGCGATCTTTGCACCTCCAAGGCCTGGTTGGCAGGAAATAAATGCCTTAGGCACCTGGGAGTATCTTCGTTTATGATTGAGGGGGAGGGGGTCCGGGACATGGTCACGATTTTCCTGCCGGTCATCCTGCGCCAGTAAGGGGCAGGGCATTTCCGGTCACCTTTTACCTTAAATCAAACCAGAAGAAAATTATTGGTCCGGCCACACTGCTGGCCGCCACCAGCCAATCCGGCCACCCGAACCGCGGTTCCTGCCGGAAACGGCGGCCCGGGGCCCCAAAACCCCTGGCCTCCAGGGCCTCGGCCAACTCATCGGCAAACTTGAAGGCCTGAATCAGCAAGGGTCCGGCCAGAGCCGGAAAATAACGGAGGGTTCCCCAGACCCCTTCCAGGGGGATCCCCCTGGCCCGCTGGGCATCGCGGATTAAGACCGCCCGGCGGATAAGCAGGTCTACGAATTGCATGGAGGCGCTTAAGACAAAGGCGAAGGCATAAGGAATGCCCCATTTGATCAGCCCATTGGAAAGGGCTTCCGGGGAGGTGGTTTGAAAGAAAAGAAAAAAGATGGAAGAGATATCCAACAGCCTCAAAGCGGCGATCGAAGCGGTGGAAACATCAAAAAACAACCAGGCCACCAGGAAAAAAATCATCAGGGCAAAGCCCAGGGCCTTGACCATCTTTAACCAGAGATGATGAAGGCCGAGGAAAAGGGCCGCCCCTAACAGGGCGGCGAGGCTCCCGGCCAGGATCTCCCAGCGATTGGAGGCCACCATCAGGCAGGTCATTGACAAGGCGGTTGCCAGTTTAGATCGCGGATCAAGCATTGGGCTTCTTTTTTTCCCTTGCTTGGTCAAGGGCTTTGAGAAGTTGAAAGGCCGAGGTCGGACGAAGTCCGGCCTCCATCATGACTTTTTCTTCGGCCATGATGTTTTCCGGGGAATTGTCGGCGATTATTTTCCCTCCGGCTAAAACCAGCCAGCGGTCAGCCTGCTCGGCCGCAAACTCAAGGTCATGGGTCACCAGTAAGACGGTCTTCCCCTCTTCCCGAAGTAAAGCAATCAAGGCCGCTAATTCCTGCCGGAAGAAATCATCCTGACCGGCCGTCGGCTCATCCAAGATTAGAAGATCCGGCCGGATAGACAGGGCCGAAGCAAAGGAAACCCGTTTTTTTTCACCTTCGCTTAATTGAAAAGGGGACCGCTCCAAAAGGGAGCTCAGGTTAAATCGGTCAAAAAGGGCCGCCAACCAGGTCGGATCATAGGCCTTGAGGGCTTTTGGTCCGGTCAGGATCTCCTTCCGGACCGAGGTCTGAAAAAGCTGGTCATTGGGATTCTGCCAGGCAAAGCCAACGTTTCGAGCCAGTTCGGCAACCCGGTGAAAGCGGGTATCTTTGCCCAGGACCGTTACCCTTCCCCGCTTGGGTTTCAGCAAGCCGTTAAGATGTTTGAGCAGAGTGGTTTTACCGGCGCCGTTCCTTCCCACCAAGGCCACGCATTGGCCCTCGGCCAAGCGGAAATCAAGGCCTCGAAGGACCGGGTTCCCTTCATAGTCGAAATGGAGATCTTCCACCTCCAGCACTGTTTTGGCCGAGGGGTCTTGGCCGGCTGGTTGCTTTCGCTGCAGCTGGCTAAGAATCCGGTCCGGCCCGCAGGAGGTGGCGGCCTCCTGGTCCAGTAAAACATCCCTGGCCTCCTCAATAGTCAGCGGGCTCTCGCTTCGGCCCAAGAGACGGAAGAGCTTTATCAGCGGCGGCAGATGAAGTCCAGACCCGGAAAGGGATTCAGTCACGACTTTTTTCTGAGGGCCGTCGGCCGCTATCCGCCCTTGATGCAGAAGGACCAACCGATCCGCTTCGGCAACGATTTCATGAAGGCGATGCTCGACCACTACCAGGGTCAACCCTTCTGCCCGAAGCCCCCTTAAGATCCTTCGTAGGGCTTCCGCCCCTTCCGGGTCGAGGTGGGTAAAGGGTTCATCGAGCAGCAGCAGGGCCGGGCGCAGGGCCACTATAGCCGCCAGGGCCACCCGTTGCTTTTCTCCCCCGGAGAGGGTTTGAGGAGCCCTGTCCCGGATGGCCTCCGATCCCGGTCAAGTCCGCGGCCCAGGCCATTCGTTTCCGGATCTCAGCAGCCGGAAGCCCTAAACTTTCCAGGCCATAAGCCAATTCCGCTTCAACCGTCCGGTTGAAGAGCTGGGCTTCGGTGTTCTGGAAGACCAGACCGGCCTGCGAAAAAAGGCGATGAACCGGATGATGGCGGGTATTCAATCCATTGACAACCACCTGGCCGATCAGTTCACCGCCATGAAAATGGGGGATCAACCCGGTGCAAACCCGGCAAAAGGTGGATTTGCCGCTTCCGCTGGGTCCGGCTATCAGAACGGTTTCTCCTTTGGAAACCGTCAGGGTCAGGTCCTCCAAGGTCCAGGCCCGGAGTCCCGGATAACGGTAAGAGAGTCCTTCGATCGTCAGGATCATCAGCGGTTTTAGTGCTTGGAGCCCAGTTGGACCAGCCCCGCCCGGTTAAGGAGTTTTAAGGCCAGGATACCCAGGATGGAGCCCACGATGGTGCTGCCTGAAAAGGCCAGGATCAAAACCCCAAGGGCCATCGGTTTTCCCATAAAAACGGGGGCGACCATCAGGGCGCTTACGATTGCCCCCAAAAGCCCGCTTCCAATCACTTCCCCCAGGGCGCCCAGATATAGGTTGCGGGTCAGGGCATAGAGCCCACCGGCCAGAAAGGCCCCGATCATGCCTCCCGGAAAGGCCAAAAGGGTTCCGGTCCCGAGAACATTGCGGAGAATCCCGGTAATGAGGGCCGCTCCGGCAGCCCACCAAGGCCCCAGCATGATGGCAGCCAGGACGTTGACAAAATGCTGGGTGGGGTTGATCCTGGCGATGCCTATCGGGATGCTGGTAAAAGGAGAAAGGGCCACCCCGATGGCTATGAGAATAATAGCCCGGGCCGCCGTCCTGGTTTCCATGGAATCCGACCTTTCACGAAAAGATTTTGGCTCCGGCCTGAAGTTGGGCCGGGGTTATATGATAGAGGGCATCCATGAAGGCCGGTTTGAAGCTGCCCGGGCCCTGAGAAACAGCGGCCGCCTTTTCACCCGCCAGGCCGAAAAAGGCCAAGGCCGCCACGGCCGCTCTCAAGCGATCCGAGTCAACAGCCGTAAAAGCCGCCATGACGGCTGAAAGCATGCAGCCCATACCGGTGAGCCGGCTCATCAGCGGGTGGCCGTTCCCGATTCTCAAAACCTCATCCGCCCAAGCCACCAGATCCACCGCCCCGCTGGCCGCCGTCACCGCCCGGCTGCTTTGGGCCAGGGCCGCTGCGGCCTTGAAAAGGTCGGGCGGACCGGAGGCCGCTTCAATGCCCCGAAGCTCCCCCCCTGGCCGGCCAGGCAGCCGATTTCCGCGCTGTTGCCCTTGATAACGGTTAGGGAAATCTCATTGAGAATGGTCCGGGCCGCTTCCATCCGCAACCGCGAACCGCCGACGCCCACCGGATCAAAAAGCACCGGTTTCCCCAGGATATTGGCTTGACGGCCTGCCAGCAGCATGGCTTTTATTTTATCCGGGGACGGGGTGCCCAGGTTAAGGACCAGGGCATCGGCCCGGGAAACGATTTCAGCGACCTCCTCCTGGGCACAGGCCAGGATGGGCCGGGCGCCCGCGGCCTGGAGACAATTGGCTACATCGTTGGCCGTAACCCAATTGGTGATGGCGTGTACAACCGGCCGGCTCCGGCGGACTTCTTCAAGGTTCCGGCCCAGGTCAGTGACCGTTAAAGGCATTGGTTCGAGTTCCTTCCCGGTATTTTTCCCGCCTTCCTGAAAGAGAATAAAAAAAACGGCCCCGAAGGGCCGGCGGTTTTTCTGTCTTCTGTCGTTCCCTTCGCTGGCATTACCCAGATCAGGTTCGGCGGGTCGGCAATACTCTCCTCGCCCTCTCAGCCGGCCCCCCGGCTCCCCGCGACAACCATTTCCATTTTCCTTCACTATAGGCCAGGCTCAGAATGATGTCAAGAACCGGGTCCCGGACCAGCCCCCTTTTTAGAAAATCATTGTCTCAAAAAGATCCGAGAGCCTTTTTCTCCTTGACCCCCATGCCAGTCCTATTTATACTCCTGGCAATCGAAAGCCGGTATTTCTTGACCAACCCCCCTGGCGGGGACCGGGAGGCTTGCCTGATCCGGTCCGACGGGCTGAAACCGGCCCGTTCCCTGGTCATCCCCGGCGCTCTAAAGCGCCGGCCTGAAGATGAATGCCACCGATTTGATCTCAGGAATAAACGAAACATCTTGTCTCATGCCGACTTCAAGCCCCCATAAAGCTGAAGCCCCCAGCCGGTTCCGTGAGGTTCAGCACACTCTCCTTATGCGAGCCCTGATAAGGGCTTTTGTGCGTTCGACCGGATTCCTGCCGGTCTGGTTCATGCAAGCCTTGGCCGTACTCTTCGTTTTGCCGGTGGCCGTTCCCCTGACCCTTAAGAACTTCCGGGGGATGATGAGGAACATGCGCCGGATGGAGCCCCAAGGCTCCCGGCTCGGGACCGTCTTCAGGGCCTGGTCCGTGTACAAAAATTACTCCTATTATCTTATCGACCTGCTCTATCTGAGCCACAGCCCGGAGCGCTTGCGGGAATATACCCTGACGAAAATCGGCTCCGAGAATTTAGGTAAAGCCCTGGACCTGGGTAAAGGCGTTATCCTGCTGACCACCCATTTGGGCAATTGGGAAATAGGCGGAAAGGCCTTCGGGGAAAGGGGCAGGAAAATCCATATGGTTTATGCACCCGACAGCTCCGACCTGTTTGAGCAGCAGAGAAAACTGATGCGCGGTCAGAAAGGCGTCCAGAGTCTAGCCTTAAAGCCCGGGGAGATGGCCGCCCTGGAACTCTATCGACTGTTAAAATGTGGGGAGTGTATCGCCATGCAGGGCGACCGCCTGCAGTTCGACCGGGGCGTTTCGGTTCCCTTTTTCGGTGCTCCGGCTACCTTTCCCCAGGGCATGGTGCGCATCGCCCAGCTTTCGGGGAGCCCGATCGTCCCTATTTTTATTCCCAGGAAGGGCTATAAAGCCTACGATGTGATCATCGAAGCGCCGCTCCGAATGGACCCTAAACAGGGCCTGGCCGATAATCTTACTCACATAGTTTCCGTTTTCGAACGCCATATCGGCCGCTACAAGACCCAATGGTATACCTTTATCCCCTTCTGGGATGAAGACCAGGAAAGGCCTGGCCCTTGAAGCTGAAGCTTATCTTTCCCGACCTGGGACACTTTCCCCTGGTCTACCGTCGCACCCTGCCGGTGCTGGCGCCGGCCGTCCTGGCGGCCTTGACTCCTTCCGAGGTCGAGATATCCTTTACCGATGAACGCTTGAATAGCGTAGATCCCGATGAAGACTGCGACCTGGCAGCCATCTCGGTCATGACCCCCCAGTCCGGGCGGGCCTATGAGCTTTCCCGTCTCTACCGGCAAAAAGGCATCCCGGTGGTTCTGGGAGGGGTGCATGTCTCTCTTCTGCCCGATGAGGCCGGAAAGCAGGCCGACGCCATTGTCATCGGTGAAGCCGAAGAGGTCTGGCCCAAGGTCATCGAGGACTTTCGCCGGGGGAAGCTTCAAAAGGTCTACCGTTGTGAAACCCCGCCGGAGAAGGTCCCTTTCCCCCGCTGGGATATTTTTGACCGCGATCTCTATATCCCGCTGCACTCGGTCCAGGTGGCCAGGGGCTGTCCCGTAAATTGCGATCTCTGCTCCGTTCCGCAGACCTTCGGGCGGGAATTTCGTCTCTTTAACCTGGAGGCCGTGCTGGAGAACATGGCCAAACTGGACCGCTACCTCTTCCTGGTAAACGACAACCTCCATCTGGCTAAGCGCCGCACCCGGCCCTTGTTCGAGAGGCTGGCCGATCTGGATAAGGAATGGGTCGGTCTGGCCTCGCTGTCCTTTGCCGAGGATGCGGATTATTTAAGACTTCTGAGGAAGAGCCATTGCTGGGCCATGTATGTGGATCTCAGTCCCTGGGTCTCGGCCGGTTTGAACCAGGTCATCGAGGGGGTGGAGGTCCGGCGCGCCGGGGAGTACCTGAACCGCGTCCGGGACCAAGGCATTAAGGTCATCGCCTCTTTTGTCTTTGGTTTCGACCACGACCAGAAAGACATTTTTGAAAAGACCGTGGCCTTTGCCAAGGGCAACCAACTGGCCGAGGCGGAGTTCCATATCCTGACCCCCTACCCCAGGAGCAGGCTCCATACCCGATTGGAAAGCGAGGGCCGGCTGTTAAAAAAGGATTTTTCCACCTATACCGCGGGCGCGGTCGTCTTTAAGCCCAGGAATATGACGGCCCAGGAACTGCTTGAAGGGTATCTCCGGGCCTGGCGGGATTTTTATCAGGGGTCTGAAATAGTTGAAACCCAAAGCGGTCCGGTGATAAAATCTTATGATTGTTTCCCCATTTCGCCGGAGGAAATAGATCATAACCGGGGTCCGGCCTGGCTCGACACCATTATTGAAAAGAAATTTTTTGGACCGGGTTAGATTCTCACAACTTTACTCTGAGAATTTATTTCTAACTTTCCAAAATTAGGTGGTGGTGGGCCCTATTTTTTATGTTGTCCAAAGGGTGACTAAGAGCCCCTAATCCGGCCCGAATAACTAAATTTATTTTATAGCAGGGCCTTCATCCCGCCGAGGCGGGACTCATGGCTTGGGGGTGGACAACTTAAAAAATAGGACCCCCCTACACCATTTCATCAGGACTTTAAAAAAAATTTCAAATATCTTTTGGTTAGATTTATACTGGTTGGGAGAAGAACCCGTTAGTCAAACGGGCGGTTCGGGATAAAAGGAAGGAGCCTCCATGCCTTTAGATTTCAGGGAAGTATGCGACCAGCTCAGCACCGGGGTGGCCGTTTATGAGGCCCGGGACGACGGAAAAGACTTCGTCTTCGTAGACTTCAACCGCGGGGCGGAACGGATTGATAAAATCCGGAAAGAGGTCCTCCTGGGGAAGAGCGTCCTGGAGGTTTTTCCTCAGATCCGGCAATTCGGATTGTTTGACGTGTTCCAGCGGGTTTGGAGAACCGGTTGCCCCGAGCAGCATCCGATTCGTATCTATCAGGACGAACGGATCACCGGCTGGCGGGAAAACTACGTCTGCCGGCTGGCTTCCGGAGAAATCCTGGCCATTTATGATGACCTCACCCAGCGCCGGCAAAGCGAGGAAGCCCTGAAAGAATCGGAAAGCCTCTATCGGGCCCTGGTTGAACTCTCCAATGACGGCATCGCTTTGGTTCAGGGGGAAAAACATATCTATGTCAATCAAAAGATGGTGGATATTTTCGGATACGACCAGCCGGATGAAATCATCGGCCAACCCATTTCCCTGCTGATCCATCCCGAGGATTTCGAGCGGGTTTCGGGTATCAACCGGAAAAGGCAAGAGGGCCTGCCGGTTCCGGAACGCTATGACTTTAAAGGGATTCGAAAAGACGGACGACCGGTTTTCATAGAGATCTCGGCCAGCAAGGTCACCTACCGGGGAGAAGCGGTCTCCCTGGTCTTTATGCGGGATGTGACCGGCCGAAAGGAAGCCGAGGAAAAGTTACGGCAGGCCGGTGAGGAATGGCAGCAGACCTTCGATTCCATGAGTGACGGGGTTTCCCTGCATGCCGTAGACGGAACGGTCATCAAAATCAACCAGGCCTTAGGCAGGCTGCTAAAGATATCCCCGGAGGCTATCCGGGGGAAAAAGTGTTACCAGATTTTCCATCACCAATCAGGGCCGATTGAAGGATGCCCGATGCTCAGAAGCGTGCTTTCCAAAACGCCGGAGGTCCAGGAAATTTTTGAACCCTCGCTGAGTATCTGGCTTTCTATTGTCTGTTCCCCACTGTTTAATGAAACCGGTCAGGTCACCGGAGTGGCCCATGTCGTCCGCGATGTCACCGATCGCAAGAGAGAGGAGGAAGAACTGCGGGCCCTCTCCCTGATTGATGAACTCACCGGCCTGAATAACCGCCGGGGATTTATCACCCTGGCCGACCACGCCTTAAAAACCGCCCGCCGGATGAAAAGGAACATGTGGCTGCTCTTTGCCGACCTGGACGGACTCAAGAAAATCAACGATGAATTCGGTCATCTGGAAGGGGATCGGGTCCTCATGGAAACAGCGGCTATTTTTAATAAGACCTTCCGGGAGTCGGATATTTTAGGCCGATTCGGAGGAGATGAATTTGTGGTCTTAGGCATGGGAACGGTCGAGGCCACCTCGGAAATGATTACCAATCGGTTACGCCAGGTCTTAAAGGATCATAATGCCCGGAAGGATCACCCTTATGCCCTTTCCCTCAGCCTGGGCTTTTCCCTGTTCGATCCCAAATTTCCCGTATCGGTCGAAGACCTCCTCTCCCAGGCCGATCATCAGATGTATCAGGACAAACGCAAAAAAGCCCTGGCTTAAACTCCAACCGAAGGAGAAAAAATGGAGGATGAACGAAAAACCAAGGCTCCGCTTATTAAAGAATTACCGAAAGCCCGGCAAAAGATCCCCTCTTTAAAAAAACCCGGTCGGCAGGAGACCAAAAAAGGTCTGACCCGGGAACAGCAATTACTGCTCCGCATCACCAAAACCAGCCCGGTCGGCATCACGGTGGTGAACCGGAAGGGGCAGATCACCTTCGCTAATCCCCGGGCCGAAAAGGTCCTGGGATTGACGAGAAAAGAGATCACCCGACGCACCTATAACGCCCCGGCCTGGTCCATCACCGATTATGACGGGCGGCCCTTTCCCGACGAGCAGTTGTCCTTTCGAAAGATTATGGCTACCGGGAAACCGGTTGATAATATTCGTCATGCTGTTCAGTGGCCTGATGGACGGAGAGTCTTGCTTTTGGTCAACGCTTCCCCTCTTTTTGACAGCAGCGGACAATTGGATGGTATGGTGGCTACCATCGAGGATGTCAGCCAGCAGGTAAAATTGGAGCAGGAACTCAGGTCCAGCGAGGAAAGGTTTCGGCAGATCTTTGATCATATGAGCAGTTGTGTGGCGGTGTATCAGGCCGTTAACGAAGGAGAGGATTTCATCTTCAAGGACTTTAACCGAGCCGCTTCGGAGATAGAAAAAATAAAAAAAGAAGATCTCCTCGGAAAATCCGTATGTGAGGTTTTTCCGGGAGTTAAACCATTTGGGTTGTTTGAGGTTTTTCAAAGGGTTTGGAGGACGGGTCGGCCCCAGCATCATCCCGTTGGCCTTTATAAGGACAACCGCGTTTACGGCTGGAAGGAAAATTATGTCTTCAGGCTCCCCTCCGGAGATATTGTTGCGGTTTACGATGACATCACGGAAAGCAAGCAGGCTGAAGAGGCCCTTCGGGAAAGTGAAGAACGCTACCGCCTTCTCTTTCACCGGACCCCGATCGGCATCTTTCACTATGACGGGGAATTGAAAATCACGCTCTGTAACGATCGACTCGTCACTATCCTGCAATCCAGCCGGGACCGTCTGATCGGGCTGGACATGAAAACCTTAAAGAATCAGAGCGTCCTTCCCGCCTTAGTCAAGGCCCTGGAAGGGGAAGAAGGCCTCTATGAAGGCTTTTATCAGGCGACCACCGGCACGGCTACTATCTGGGTTTCCCTGCATACCGCGCCCCTTTTTGACCGGCAGGGGCAGGTCAAAGGAGGAGTCGGGATTGTGGAAGATACGACCGACCGCCGGGAAGCCCGGGCGGCCCTGGAAAGAAGCGAGGCCAGATACCGGAACCTGGCCGACAGCCTGCCGCAGGTGGTTTTCGAAGTGGATGAAAAAGGGGTAGTCATTTTCGCCAATGCCCAGGCCTTTGCGACCTTTGGATATAGCCCGGAGGATTTTGAAAAAGGGCTGGGGGCCATGGAAATGTTAATCGAGGAAGACCGGGAAAGGGCCTGGGAAATCGTCACCCAGGAGCTGGCTTCAGGTAAAGAAAGGTCAGGCGATCACTACACGGCCCTGAGGAAAGACGGGACTCATTTTCCAGTGATGATCTATGCCACTCCGATCTTTCAGGATCAAAAATTCTCGGGCTTCCGGGGGATCCTGATCGACATGACCGATATTAAAGGCATGGAAAGAGAGCTCCAAAACAGTCTGGATAAATTACGGGGGACCATCGAATCCGTGGTCCAGGCCATGGCCTTGACCGTGGAAGCCAAGGATCCCTATACCGCCGGTCATCAAAGAAAAGTAGCCGCCCTGGCCCAAGCCATAGCCCGGGAAATGGATCTCCCTTTGGACCGGGTGGAAGGCCTCCGCATGGCCGGGATGATTCATGACCTGGGAAAAATCTCCGTCCCTTCCGAGATATTGAGCAAACCCAACCGGCTTACCGACCTGGAATACCAATTGATCAAAGTTCACTCCCAAGCCGGGTATGATATTTTAAAGGAAATAGATTTTCCCTGGCCTATCGCTCAAATGGTTCTTCAGCATCACGAACGCCTGGACGGATCAGGCTATCCGACCGGTCTTAAGGCTCAGGACATCCTGCTCGAAGTCCGGATCCTCATGGTGGCCGACGTGGTCGAAGCTATGGCTTCCCACCGGCCTTACCGCCCGGCCGAAGGGATCGAGAAGGCCCTGGAGGAAATTTCCCAAGGTCAAGGAAGACTATACGATTCCGAGGTGGTGGAGGCCTGTGTGAGGCTGTTCAGGGAAAAGGGATTTACTTTTAATTAGTTCGGAGTTGAGAGTTCAAGTTTTAAGGGAGAAACTGCCTGCTGCCTAGGGCCGATTTTTATTTCAAAGAGCTTCGGCCAGAGCTTGCCGGTGACAAAGAGGCGGCCGGCCCCGGCGTCGTAGGCGATGCCGTTGAGCACATCCACCGGCCGGTGGGCATCCTGAGGCGACAGCAGCCCTTTACAATCGATCCAGCCCGTCACCCGGCCGGATTTCGGAGAGATGCGTGCAATCCGGTCGGTCATAAAAACATTGGCCAAGACCTCGCCGTTGACAAATTCCAATTCGTTCAAATTTTGGATGAGTCGGCCGTCATCGTGCACCTCCAGGCGCTTGCTCTCCCGGAAGGTATCCGGATCTAAAAAATACAGCCTCGCCGATCCGTCGCTCATGATCAGATGCCGGCCGTCCTGGGTGAGTCCCCAGCCTTCGCTGGCATAGGCGAATTTTTTCAGCAAACGAAAAGTTTCCCGTTCATATACCAGGCCCGTCCCGGACTTCCAGGTCAGTTGAATCAGCCGGTCTTTCCAATGCGTCAGGCCTTCCCCGAAAAAATGGGCAGGCAGGCCGTAGTGCTTCAATACCTTCCCTGACTCCAGCTCGACTTGGCGAAGACTCGATCTGCCCTGAAGGCCGGTGCTTTCATACAAAAATCCATTAAGGAAGATCAGGCCCTGAGTAAAGGCCTGCGGGTCGTGGGGATAGGCTTTGACCAGGACATAGTTGAAGACCGGTGTCTTTTTTGCCGGACCCTGGGCCTTCGGCATCGACGAAGAGAAAAGGGTAACCCAGAAGAAGGCCGCCATTCCAAGGTGGACCGATATGACCTTGAGGTGAAGTTGCCTAATTTTTGAGGATTGCATTAATACCCCTTCAATAATAAGGGACCGTCCCCTATTTTGCTTTTTCTTCGGAAAATCGCAGATGCCGGATCAAAGGCATGCAAACCAGGGTGACCCCGCCCACCAGGATAAAACCCAGGGAGAAAGATACCCGTTCCCCGGCCAGACCGATCAGGGCCGGGACCACCCCGCCGCCCAATAGAAACCCTAACGGCACGGCAAAAGATACTGCCACATTGCGGCTTTTGGCCGGTCCGATTTGGTTGATGGCGGTAAAGGCCGCCGGGAAAAAACAGACCGCCGTCATGGGTTGGAGAAAAACGAAGAGAAGAAACCAGGAACTGTGGGGGATCCCCAGGAGGATAGTCAATGCTCCGGTTATGATTAGAAAACTAAAGAGGCTTTTTTTTACCCCCAGGCGATCCACAAACCAGCCGGCGATTAAGGCCACAAAGATCCCGGAAATCCGTGAAAGGGCTACCAGACTGTTGGCCCAGCCTCGACTCAGACCCCGTTCCATAATTAGATAAAGGGGCAGCATGGTATAGACGCCGAAACTGGTGCCGATACCCAGGCTGAATAAGACGATCATGATCCAGAAAGAAGGTTTTTTTAACAAATCACCAACCACCCGGGGTGTGGGCGCCTCCCCGTAAAAATGGCCGCCCCGGCCGAAAAAGGCATATCCGATCCCTAAAAGGAGGGATAAGGCACCCAGCAGGGCCATGAGCCCTCGCCAGGTCCCCCAGCGCAGGAAGGCCTCGGCTAAAAAAGGGGCGGCCACAAACCCGATATTGGGGGCCAATTCGTGAACCGCCATGGCCTTTCCCCAATCCCGGGGTCGAATCAGGGCGGTCAGGGCGGCCATACCGGAAGGAAGGTAAATCCCGGCCGTCAGGCCTAAGAGCAGCAGCCAGATCCGGAGGCCCCAAACCGTTTGGCTTAAAGAGAGCACCAGCAGAACGACACCCATACTCAAGGCTGAACAAAGGATGGTTTTCCGGTGCCAAATACGCGAAGAGAGGTATCCGGAGCCCAGGAGGGCCAGACTGTACCCCCCCGAAATCAAAAGGAAAAGGCCGCCGGCTTCTTTATGGCCCAGATGGAGGTCCCGCTCGATCATAATCAGCAGGGGAGCCAGGACAATCCGAGATAAAAAATTTAAGAAAAAAATTCCGGCCAAAAAGAAAAGAGGTCCCAGATTGGATCGCAGGTCCCCTCGAGGCAGATTCAAAGAGGATTTTTCTGGCAGGGAAGATCTTGACATAGGCTATCCAACATATTATTTTTTCTATCACAAAGCAAGATGAAGGTGGGAATGCCTAAAAAGAAAAAAGGAGGGACCATGGCTTACACGGCAAAGGATTACGGAAAATTGATCGGCCTCGAGGGCTTCAGCGAAACGCTGCTGAAGAATCATTTTACCTTGTACCAGGGCTATGTAACCAATACCAATAAAGTACTGGATACCCTGAAGCAGATGCTGGCCGAGGGAAAAACCGCAGCGCCTGAATATGCCGAGTTGAAACGGCGCTTAGGCTGGGAATTCAACGGCATGCGACTCCACGAATATTATTTCGAAAACCTGGGAGGAACCAGGCCCTTGGATAAGAGCGGGCCGTTGGCGAAAAAGTTGGCCGCAGATTTCGGAAGCTACGAAGCCTGGGAAAAGGACTTTAAAGCAACCGCGGCCATGCGCGGCATCGGTTGGGTGATTTTATACCAGGATCCGGCAACAGGCGGTTTGATTAATTTCTGGATTAATGAGCATGATGTGGCCCATCCGGCCGGAGGCAATCCCCTCCTGATCCTGGACTGCTTCGAACACGCCTATATGGTTGATTACGGACTGAAACGGGCTGATTATATAGAGGCTTTTTTTAAGCAGATCACATGGGCCGCGGTGGAAGGGCGGCTGAAATAAATTCTCTCAACCTCTAACCTCGCCGCCGGAACAAAAAGAAGCGACGACTCTTATTTTTTTTGGTTTGTCCCAACGTTACGTGATTCTTAAGCGTATCCATTTGTCGAGGGCTTCGGGGGTCTTGGTTTCAAGGTTGTCCGAAAGGTAATCCGTAGCCCCAACCCGGCCCGAATTTCTAAGTGGGTTCAGAGACGGGCATTCACCAAGAGGATAATTTGCCTTGGTGTTGGCCTGTTTCTAAACCCACTTATAAACTTCCTGCCCGGGTTCAGGCTGCCGGCGTTTTGGCGGACAATCCTTGAAACCAAGACCCCTGAAGCCCTTTGGGGTGATTTAATATTTTAAGAGGCTACCCCTTCGGGTTGAGAATCACGCAACGTTGGGACCACCCCTATTTTTTGCTGCCATTGGGCGGCTGGATCGTCCCCCTGACCCAATCCAAATTCACCAGGGCCACCTGATAATCCCTCTTGGCCCGGGTCATATTGCCTTTGGCCTGGAGTAGATTAAGCTGCGCGTCATCTACCTCCAGACGGGTTTTGACGCCGAATTCAAACCCTTTTTCGGCCATCGAAAGCAGCTTTTCGGCCTGTTCCACGGTCCCGGTAAGGGCCTGGACGATTTCAGCGGCCTCGATCACCCCGTTGACGGCCTCGCGGGCCTGGAGCAGGATGGCATCCATCAACTTGGCCTCTTCTATCATCAGCGTGGCTTTTTCACTCTTGGCCTGGGCCACTTTTCCCTGGGTCCGCAGGCCGTCAAAGAAGGGGAAGGTCAGGTATAAACCGGCGGTCCAGGTGGGGCCGTCGGCCCGGCTGCTTGAAAAATCCAGCTCCTGCCAGCCGTATCCGGCCTGGAGGTTTATCTTGGGCAGGATCCCGGTCTTGGCGATAGTGACCAGCTCTTCGGCTATCCCGATGCGGTGTTTAAAATTGGACAGCTCCGGTCGGTTATCCCAGGCGGTTTTGAGGGCCTCCTCCAGTTGGGGATAATCCCGGATCGGTTTTTCCAGCCGGCCCTGGACATCCACTTCCTTTCCTTCCAGGCCCAATAAAAAACGGAGTCTTTCCCGGGTCAGGGTGATCTGGTTCTCCGCTCTTATAACCGCCGGCCGGGCATTGTCCCTATCCACCCTCCCGGCCAGTACGTCATAATCCGTGGCCACTCCGGCCGCATATTTTTTTTGGGCCTCTTCCAAATGGCGGATTTTTTGCTCCAGGTTCTGCCGGGCGATGCCATGCAGCTCTTTGGCCAAGAGGACATCATAGAAGGCCGCCGAAACATCCCTCAAGGCCGCCTGCTGATAGAGACGCAGTTGGTCATCAGCAGTGGCCAGGCCAATCTTGGCCGCCCGGATAGCCGCTTCCACGGTCCCGAAGGAATAGACAAGCTGGTTGACCCCGATGCCGACAGTGCGGGTGTCCCGTTCCACCGGGAAGAGCTGGCCGTAGGCCGTCTGGCTTTCGTCCCGGGCCCGGGAAATGCCGGCCTGGATCTGAAATTGCGGCAAGGCGGCGGCCCGTTCCTCCAGGTAGCGGCCCTCCACCTGGCGGCGATATTCCTTGGCCTTTTGGATGTCCTTGTTTTTCTCCAGGGCCGTCTGCAGGGCCTGGTCCAGGGTCAAGACGGTCAGGCTCTTTTCTTCCGCCGAGGCAGCGGGTGAAAAAAGAAGGCCCAGAGAAAGAACTAAGAACAGAGGGAGAAAATTTTTCAGGGGTAAGCGGTTCATGCAGCAGCCTCCTTCCTGCGCTCCCGGCGCCGGCGAAACCATTGACTTAGATCATCCAGCAGGGAATAGACAACCGGCACCACCAACAAGGTTAGAAAAGTCGAGGTGATCATCCCGCCGATAACGGCCCGGGCCATGGGGGCCCGCATCTCGGCTCCGGTCCCTAAAGCCAGGGCCAGGGGCAGCATCCCGAAGATCATGGCCAGGGTGGTCATCAGGATCGGCCGCAAGCGGGTTCGGCCGGCCGTGATCAGCGCTTCCCGGCGGGGCAGGCCCCGGGAGCGAAGCACCTTGGTATAATCGACCAGAAGAATGGCATTCTTGGTGACCAGCCCCATGAGCATGATCAGGCCGATCAAGGACATGATATTGACCGTGTCCCGGGTCAGAAAAAGCAGGCCGGCCATCCCGACCAGGGAAAGGGGCAGAGAAAGCATAATGGCCAGGGGATCGATAAAGGATTCAAACTGGGCGGCCAGGATCAGGTAAACAAAAAGCACGGCCAGGATGAGGGCCTCGGCCATGTATCCGAAGGATTCCATCATGTCTTCCCCCTCTCCGGAAAAGACCACCTGATAGCCCGGGGCCATTTTCAGGTCTTTAACCACCTCTTTGACCCGGCTCATGGCCGTCCCCAGGGGAAGCCCGTCCAGGTTGGCGGAAATCACCACCTCCCGGGAAAGGTCCTGGCGGTTGATCTCCGAAGGGGAAGTGCTCATCGCGTAGGTGACCAATTCCCCCAAAGGCACCAAGGCCGGGGCCTGGCCCGGCCTTGGAACAGTTAAGCGCAGTTGCTCCACCTGGCCGGGGTCCTGGCGCAGGTCCAGGGGCAGCCGGACCCTGAGGTTTACGGCATCGCCGTCCTCATCCTCATAGGTTGAAACCTCTTTCCCGCCTACCAGAGCGCCTACGGTGCGGGCGATCTGGGCGCTCATCACGCCCGTATCCACGGCCCGCTGGCGATCCACGATCAGACGGTATTCCGGGATATCCTGTTCCAGGGTGACCTCCAGATCAACGATCCCCGAAATCCGGACTATCTTTTCCTTTAACTGGGCGGCATATTTTTTTAAGAGGGCGATGTCGTCGCCCCGGATATTGACCAGCAGCGGTTTCCGGTTATCCATCCGCCCGGCCTCCAGGATGGAGGGCAGGATCCCGGGAACGTTCAGGAGCCGGCGCCGGACTTCCGCCTGAATTTCTTTCTGCTCCCGGAGCCGCTCCTTTTTCTCCGATCAATTTTATGTAGATCCCCACATCCCGCACCGTGCCGGTCTCCCCGGCGCCGATGGTGGCGTAGGTGTGCTTTATTTCCGGAAGTTGTTTGAGTTCGCTCAGGACGGCCCGCACCCGCCCCAGGGATTCATCGATTGAGGCCCCGGGAGCGGTTTTTAAGTTAAGCTGAAATTCCCCGGCATCGAAGGCGGGGAAAAAGGAGGTTTGCAGGCTGAAGAACAGGATCATCCCGCCGAAAAAAGCCAGGGTGGTAACGACAAAGACCGTTTTGCGGTGATCCAAGGCCCAGGCGATGACCAGGCGATAGCGATCGGCCGTCCGGTCGAACCAGGTATTGAAATGATCCAGGCCGCGGGCGATGAAATGGCGTTTTCCTTTGCGCTGGATGTCCGGGTCGACCCAGCGTGAGGAGAGCATCGGGTCCAGGGTAAAGGAAACAAAAAGGGAGACCATGACCGCGAAGGTGACCGTGATCCCGAACTGAAAAAAGAACCGGCCCACGATCCCCTTCATAAAGGCCACCGGAACGAAGACGGCCACAATGGAGAAGGTGGTGGCCAAGACCGCCAGCCCGATCTCACTGGTCCCCTCCCGGGCGGCCTGGAAATGATCTTCCCCTTTTTCCAGATGCCGGACGATATTTTCCCGGACCACAATGGCGTCGTCTATCAGCAGCCCGATGGCCAGGGAGAGGGCCATTAAGGTCATGACGTTTATGGTCATGCCTAAAAAATTCATGATAATAAAAGAGGAAATGACGGAAATAGGCAGGGTCAGGCCGGTAATGACCGTAGAACGCCAGGAATTGAGAAAGCAAAAGACAATCAGGATGGTCAGGATCCCACCCAGGATCATGGTTTCCTGAACGTCCCGGACCGAATCGCGGATGACGATGGAGGCATCACGGACCACTTCGATTTTGGTTCCGGAAGGCAATTCAGGCTGAAGTTTCCGGATGGTTTTTTTGACCTGCTCCACCACCTCGACCGTATTGGCCCCCGATTGTTTTAAGATATCCAGGGCCACGGCCGGGATGCCGTTAATCAGGGCCAGGGAACGCTGCTCCTCTATCCCGTCCCGGACCTGGGCCACCTCTCCTAAGGGAACGGGGCGGCCGTTGCGCTGGCCGATGACCATGGCCTTGAATTGCTCCACCTCCTGAGGCTTCCCGGAAAGGCGCAGGGTAAATTCCGAATTGTTGCGGTTCAATCTCCCTAAGGGGGTATTCACATTTTCGGATTGCAGGCCGGCTATCACCTCATCCACCCCGAAGTTCAGGGACTCCAGGCGAACCGGGTCCACCAAGACATTGACTTCCCTTTTGGAGGACCCGACCAGTTCCACCTTGCCCACGCCGGAGATGTTTTCAAAACGCCGTTTGACCTTTTTATCGACCAGGGTGGTCAGATCGCGGGGGTTGAGCGTTTCGGATCGCACCGCCAGGGAGACGATGGGCATGGAGGAGATGTCCAGTTTCTGGATGATCGGTTCCTCAATATCCTGGGGCAGGTCTCCCCGGACGGTATTGATCTTGGCCCGGGCCTCCTGAGAGGCCTCGTTGATCTTGACATTCAATTGAAACTCGACCACCACCTGGGAGAGGCTCTCCCTGGAGATGGAAATGACATGCTTGGCCCCGGGAATGCGGTTGACCACCTCTTCGATCCGCTTGGTTACCTCCCGCTCCAGGGTCTCCGGGGAGGCCCCGGGGAACTTGGTGACAATGGACAGGACCGGGATTTCTACATCGGGATACATGTCTACGGCCAGTCTCCGGTAGGAAAAAATCCCCAAGGTGACCAGAGTCAGCATCATCATGGTGGCGAAAATCGGTCTTTTAATGGAAAGATTGGACAGAAACATGGTGGTTACTTTTCCCCGTTGACCTGGAACACCTTGACCGGGTCGCCCTCTTTGACATTAAATCCCCCCCGGGTAATGACCTGTTCTCCCGGCCTCAGCCCGCCGGCAATTTCAACCCAGTCCCCCTCCAGGCTGCCGGTCCGGACGGACCGGCGCCGGACTTTTCCCTGATCCAGCACAAAGACCTCCCCGGTCTTTTCCTTTACCTCCCAGGACAATAGGGCCTGGCGCGGGATTTGAGGCACGGCCTTTCTCTCTCCGGTAATGATGCGGCCTTTGATAAAGAGCCCGGCTTTGAGAACCTCGGGATCATTCCGGACCTCGGCCATGACCTTGACCGACCGATCGGCCTCATTGACCGCCGGGTTGATAAAGGTGACCCGGCCGGAAAAGGTTTTCCCGGGAAAGGCGTCGCTTGAAAAGGTCAGGGGTTGGCCCGTTTTCAATTTACCCATCTCGTTTGAGGGCACGGTTACCGTCAAATCGAGCAGACGGTTATCCACGATTTGAAACATGATCTTGGGCGAACCCATTTCACCCACCAGGTCGCCCAGGTTGACATTTCGTTGCGAGACCACCCCGTCCATGGGGGAAGTGATGACGGCCTTGGAAAACCGGGTCTGGGCCTGGCGAAGGTCTTTTTCGGCGGCGGCCCTTTGGGCCTGAGCAGCTGCAATCCGGGCGGCGGCGGCCAACTTTTCCGTCTGGGCATCCTCCAGGTTCTGCTGGGTGATCAATCCCGCTTCTTTGAGTTTTTGAGCCCGCTCCCACTCCCGCGCGGCCCGGTTGGCCGCCACCTCGGCCTGAAGGAGGTTGGCCCGGGCCATTTCCAGCGCGGCTTGGGCCTTCTGTGAAATGGCTTCTATTTCCCTGGTATCCAATTTGGCCAGGGGGGTTCCTTTTTTCACCCGAACCCACTCGTTTACAAAAACCTGGGTGACCAGGCCGGCATATTCGGACTTGACCTTGGCCTCAAACTTGGGGGAAAGAGACCCGACCACCTCAATCCCCTCGACCATATCTCTGGCTTGTACCGCCGAAGTTTCCACGGCCACCGGGGGTCGGACTCCCTTTTCTTCAAGGGATTTTTGTCCTTCGGTGGCTTTCGAGCAACTTGAAGCAGCCAGCCAGAGCAAGGCCACGGCCGCTGCCCCCCAAACCCTTGCCTTCATCCTTTTTTCCCCCTTATCATTTCTTTTTCCTGGGCCAGCCCTTCAAAGAGCAGGTGCAGAACACGCCGCAGCCCCTTTTTCCCCAATTGAAGTTCCGGGTGGCCGAGTTTAAGTTCCATGGCGACAATAATAACCCCCAGGAGGGCTATGGTGATGTCCGACACATTTTTCTTTTTTATCTCCCGGTTGCCTATCCCTTCTTCCACCAAAGTCATGAGGACCTGCCGGAATTTAAGGTGCAGGGCATCAAAATCAAAAAAGGGCGCCCCCTGGGAAGGGCCGAAATAAATGGAGTAAGCCAGCCGGGCCACCTCAATCTGTTCCATAAAAAGGCCGAAGATCCGCTCGGCCAGACGGATGATCCGTTCACGAACGCTTCCCTGATACTGCCGGCTCTCTTCCAGGAGGGCCTCGAAACGGGTCAGGGCCGCCCGCATCAGCTCCAAATAGAGCCCTTCTTTACTCTTGAAATAATAATAGAGGACCGGTTTGCTGACTCCGGCCTCCTGGACGATTTCCCGGACCGTGGCCGCGGCATAGCCTTTACGGGCGAATAACCGGGAAGCGCTGGTCAAGAGCCTTTCCCGGGCCCGGCGGTCGAAGGGCTTTTTCTTCGTCAGGGCTGTAATCATCGGCGTTTAATGGGAATCTGTTTTTCTACCGACCGGTAAGTAAACCTTTTGCCGATCCTTGTCAAGGAAAAAATATCCCCGGGGTCCCTTTTTCCTAAATAAAATTGATAAAAGGAAGAAGTTGTGCTTTAGTTAACAAAAAAGGGTCTAACGCTCTCCTGCAATCTATTTTACCCCCAAGGGTGACTAAATGGCCGATGCCCAACAGACGACGAAATCGATGCCGGAGGGTGAAGCCCTTCAACGGCGGCTTTCTGAATTGGAATCGAAAATCCGGACCCTGCAACAGGATCAGGCGGTCCTTTCCGAATCCGAAGAAAAATTTCGGTCGGTCCTGGAAAATATTAGCGAAGGCTATTACGAGGTTGACCTGGCGGGGAATTTTACCTTTTGTAATGAGGCCTTCTCCCGCTTTCTGGGGATGTCCCCGGAGCGGCTGATCGGGACCCATTTCAAAAGCTATGCGGAGGCCGAGACTACTCAAGACGTTTACCGGGCCTTTTCCGCCGTCTACCAATCGGGGATCTCCGGTAAGATCTTCGATATCCAGGTCATTCGACAGGACGGAAGCCGACGCAGCCTCGAATTTTCGATCTCCCTCCTAAAGGACAAGGCCGACCGGCCGCTGGGATTTTGCGGCATTGCCCGGGACAGTACCGAACGGTATCAGGCCGAGGAGGCCCTTAAGGAATCCGAAGTAAAATACCGCACCCTGGTTGAAAATGCCAACGAAGCCATTTTTGTCGCCCAGGACGGTTATCTGAAATTCTTTAATTCCAAGACCGTGGACGTTATCGGTTATCCTCAGGAGGAAATCGGCAGCCTGCCCTTTATCCAATTTATCCATCCCGAGGACCGGGCCCTGGTCGTGGAGCGCCATCAGAAACGGGTTCGGGGCGAGGAACTGCCCCGGATCTATCCCTTCCGGATTCTAACCGGATCGGGGCAGCCCCGTTGGGTCCGGATCAATTCCGTTTTAATCGAATGGGAAAGGCGGCCGGCCACCCTGAACTTTCTAATAGACATCAGCGATCAGAGGGAAATTGAAGCGGCCCTCCAGGACTCGGAAAACCGCTACCGGACCATTTTTGAAAACACCGGCACCACCATGGCCATGATCGAGGAAGATACCACCATCTCTCTGGTCAATTCCCAATTTGAAAAACTGACCGGATACGCCAAAGAAGAGATTGAAGGTAAAAGAAGCTGGACCGACTTCACCCTCTACGATGACCTGGAAAAGATGAAGGCCTACCACCGCCAGCGGCGGGAAGAACCGCAGGCACCGCCCGGCCAGTACGAATTCAGGCTCATTACCAAACAAAACCAGATCCGCCATGTGGCTTTGACCATTGCCCTCCTTCCGGACGGCAAAAGGAGCGTGGCCTCCCTTCAGGACATCAGCGAACTGAAAGCCGTGGAAGAGAAACTGCGGGAGTTGAGCCTGTTGGATGAATTGACCGGTCTATTCAACCGCCGCGGGTTTTTTACCCTGGCCGAACAGGAAGTCAAGGTCGCCAACCGTATGAACAAGGGGGTTTTTCTCATTTTTGTCGATCTGGACGACCTGAAAGGCATCAACGACAGCTTCGGTCATCAGCAAGGCGATCAGGCCCTGATCGCGGTGGCCCGGATCCTGAAATCCACCTTCCGGGATCTGGACATCCTGGCCCGGGTCGGCGGCGACGAATTCGTCATCCTGGCCTTGGACGGGGTTTCGGATCAGAGTGAAGAAATCCTGATGGAACGACTGTCCCGCAGTGTGACGGCCCATAATAACCTGAAGCTCCTCCCTTTTCCGGTTTTGCTCAGCACCGGTGTGGCCTTCCATGCCCCCGGGACCCCGCCCTCGGTGGATACCCTTCTGACCGAGGCCGACCAGAAGATGTATGATCAAAAACGGAAAAAGACCCGTTAGACATGGATGATAGCCATAAGCCCAAAACCGACCTGGTTCAAGAACTGACCGATCTCCGCTCCCGCCACCACGAACTTCAGAGACGTTTCACGCAATTACAAGGGAAAGAAAAATCACTGCGCTTAAGTGAAGAATCCTACCGGACCCTGTTTGAGGCGGTGCCGGATGTTATCTATACCCTATCCCTGGAGGGAGGTAAAATTATCTCCCTCAACGAGGCCTTTGAGGGCATCACCGGATGGACCCGCGCCGAATGGCTGGGGCGCCCCTTCATGGGTTTACTGCATCCCGAAGACTTACCCCCGGCTGTCGAAAGCGTCCAACAAGCCTTTCGAGGAGAGACCCCTCCTCCTCAGGAGCTGCGCATCCTGTCCAAATCAGGAAAATATCTGGTTGGAGAATTTACCATCCGGTCTCGCGTGCATAAAGGGAACGTGGTCGGAGCCCTGGGCATCGCCCGGGATATCTCGGAACGGAAAAAGATGGAAGGTTCCCTGGTTTCCGAACAGGAGCGGTTCCAGACCCTGATCGAACAGGCCCCCTTCGGTTTGGTGATCATTGACCCGGCCAGCCATTTTCAGTATCTCAATTCAAAATTTACCGAGATCACCGGCTATGAATTAAAAGACCTCCCCAGCGGCCGGGATTGGTTTAAAAAGGCTTATCCCGATCCGGAACTTCGGCACCAGGCCGTGGCCGCCTGGAAAGAAGACCTTGAGCAGTTTAAAGAGGGTGAAAAGAGGCCCCGCATCTTTACCGTTCACTGTAAAGACGGGCGTCGAAAGATGATCAAGTTTATTCCCGTGCAACTCCGGACAGGTGAAAACCTGATGAGCTGCGAAGACATTACAGAAATAACCCTGACGCATGAAGGGCTGCGGGAAAGCGAGGAAAGATACCGGACCATCCTGGCCGCCATCGAAGACGGGTATTATGAGGTGGACTTGTCCGGAAACATTGTTTTTTTCAATGAGGTCTATCCTAAAATTATGGGGCATCCCCGGGAGGAACTGCCCGGCAAGAACTACCGGGAATATGTGGATCCCGATAATGCGGCCAAGATGTTCGCGATTTTTAATTCCGTCTACCGGACCGGAGAACCTTCCCGAGGATTCGATTGGGAGTTAATCCGAAAGGATGGAAGCCGGGGAATAATCGACTGTTCGGTTTCTCTGATCAAGGATAAGCAGGGAAAGGCGATCGGCTTTCGAGGCATCCTGAGAGATAGAACCGAGCAACGGCAGGCTGAGGCAACCATTCGTGAAAGTGAACGCCGTTTGCGTGAGATGCTCGAGAATGTGGAACTGGTGGTCGTGGAACTGAATAGCGCCGGAGAAGCGCTTTACGTCAACCCCTTTTTCCTGAAAATCACGGGCTTTTCCGCCGAAGCGGTGACCGGGAAAAACTACTTCAGGCAATTCCTTTCCGAAGATCAAGGCCGGATCCGAACGGTTTTTCAGGAGTTGCTGGAAAAAGGTATTCACAGCCATGTGGAGTATCCCATTACCACCCGCCTGGGAGAGGAACGGTTGATCTCCTGGAACAGCACCGTCCTGCGAGATGAGCGCGGGAAAGCGATCGGAACCCTGAACCTGGGCAAGGACATTACCGAACAGAAGCGGGCTGAGGCGATTCTTCAGCAACTCTCGACCCTGGATGGATTGACCGAAATCCCCAACCGCCGTCATTTTGATGAAGTCCTGGAACAGGAGTGGAAGCGGGCGGTTCGGGAGCAAGTCCCGATCTCCCTGATCATGTGCGACCTGGATTTTTTCAAGGCCTTCAATGACACCTATGGCCATCAGATGGGAGACTATTGTCTGAAGCGGGTGGCCAAGGCCCTTAGTGAGGCTTTAAAGCGTCCGGGCGATCTGGTGGCCCGATATGGGGGCGAGGAATTTGCCGTCATCCTGCCGGGTACGGATGGTAAGGGCGCTGAAAGGGTGGCCCAGTCCTTGCGGGCGGTAATTGAGGGAATGGGCCTGCCTCATGACAGTTCAACGGTCAAAAAAATCGTCACCATCAGCCTGGGGGTAGCCGTTACCCATCCCACCCAGGGCTCCGATCAGGCCGATCTGATCAATGCCTCGGATCAAGCCCTTTATCAGGCCAAGAGGCAGGGGCGCAACCGGGTGGTAACGGCCGGGGAAGAGGCAGGCTGATCACCTTCCCCTGACCGGAAATTAGGCCGCCGGGCTTGTCCCCCTTCTTTCCTTGAGTTTTAAATAGACCCACAACGGCCCCTTGAGCCCTAATTTGTGCATCCTCTCAGCCTGTAGCGGATCCAAATCAATGCCCAAGCCGGGGAAGACCCAGTTGGGGTGATCTCGGGAAAAATCCTTCAGGACCTGCTGTAAGCTGTCCTCCACCGCCCGGGAAAGATAAAACGTCGGCTGGAGCGGATCCCAATCCCTTGTGATCAGCCCCTCCTGCCGGGCCAGGCCGGCCAGTCGGGTCCCTGGAAAAATCCGGATTCCCGTCATGCAGATGACCGCCGTGGGCTCCAGGGCCGTAACCTGCTCCAGCGTTTCCCGGACCGTGTCCAAGGTTTCTCCGGGTCCGCCAAGCAACAGGCTGAAACAAAAAGGCAGGTCGCCTTGCCGGCAGATCCGGGCCGCATCCCGGATGGCCTCCAAGGTGAAATTCTTGCCCAGGGCCTCCAATTGCCGGGGACTGGCGCTATCAATCCCCAACTCAAGCCCCCGGCATCCGGAGGCCTTCATGTCCTCGACCAGTGCTTCGCTGATAAAACCGGGGTTGACATAAGCCGTCCAGCGTAAGGACAGCCTTCGGGACCGAATCTCCCGGCATATACCCTGGGCCTGCTCCGGGGGATAATTAAAATTGTTGTCCACGAAAAAGAGGTGATCCAGGCCTCTTGAAACCATAGTTTCTATTTCATCGGCCACGGCTCCGGGTGCCCGAAGCCGGATTTTCTTTCCTTCAATCAGAGGGTAGGTGCAGTAAATACATTGGAAAGGGCAGCCCCTTTTGGTCTGAAGATTCCCCATGGCGCCGCGGCTGAGGTAGGCCTTCAAATCAAAGAGGTCCCGGTCCGGCCGGCTTAACCGGTCCAAAGAATGGATGGCTTCTCTTTCCTCTACGGACTGCCCCGAATGATCCGGTATCGATCCGATAAGTCTCTCAACCGGAACACGGCCCGAAAGCCTCTCCAACAACAACACCAGACTCTTTTCACCCTCCCCGACGATCCCATAGTCGGCCTTAAGATAATTCAGGATCAGGGCAGGCATCAGGGTAAAGCCCGAGCCGCCCAGGATAATCGGTGCGGCCGAGGCCTCCCGGCAGACCCGGAGGACCTCTTTTATGAAAGGAAGATAGGAAACCGTGGCCGGGAAAGTGACGTTATCCACATTGCGGATGGAAAGACCGATATAATCCGGATTAAAAGACCGGAGGTCCTGGAGGAGGCTCTCTTTCCAGTCCGGACTGAAACAGAGATCGCTTATCCGGACCGGCCAGCCCCGGGCCTTGATGGCCGCCGCCAGGTATCCCAGGCCCAGGGGAAAAACAGGGTCCGGTCTTTTTTCCTGGTTGGGGGAGATTAAAAGGATCCGCACGGAAGTCTAAGGTACTTTCGGAGATACATCAACTACGGTTACCGGTCCGGAGGGTACCGACCAGGAATGAAAAATCCCGGCCGGGATAAAATAGCCTTCCCCCGGGCCCAAAGAGCGGCTTTCTTCAGCGATAGTCAGGAGAAAGGATCCCTTGAGGATGATCCCGCACTGGTCAAAGGGATGAACATGGCCCGGATCTTTCAAGCCCGCTTCCAGGGTCATGACCGCCAGGAGAAGGTGCTCGCCGATTTGAACGGCGCTTTTGATCCCGGGCCGGAAATCCTCCAGGGGCATCCGGGAAAAATCTAAAAATGGCATAAGGACCTCCAAAATAAAAATACCGGCTCAGATAAGGAACCGGCTGAATTAATCCAAACAGCCCTTCCGGAACATTTGGTCTAAATAGAGCCTATACCCATCAGGCATTGACGGCCCTTACCTCCGAATGATCGAGCGCCCCCCTGGCGTAATAGAGGACAGCCTGAATATCTTCTTTTTTTAATTCCGGATAGCCGGAAAGAATCTTTTCCCAAGATTCATCTTCGGCTATTTGTTCTAAAATAACCGAAATCGGGATGCGGGTCCCTTTAATTACCGGCCTGCCGTTACAGACCTTCGGATTTATCTCAATTCGTTCAATTAGGCTAAACATATCTTTGCCTCCAATGTCATTTCCTCTCTTCCATCACCAGGATCCAGGTTAATACCTTTTCTTCCTATCCGCAAGTCTTACAATTTCAAACCTTATTTCAAAGCAGTTCTTGAGTCGCAATCCCTTCTGAATCAGGTCATCCTTTCATGTCCAATCAGCCTTTGCGCATAAATCAGGCAAGCTTGGATATCCTCGGGTTCAAGCCATGGGTAACCGGTTAATAGGGTTTCCGGCGTATCTCCGGCAGCCAACATCCCCAGAATGTGTTCCACGGCCAGACGATGACCGCGAATAATGGGCTTTCCCCCGAATATTTTGGGGTCGATGGTGATGCGATTTAATTCTCCCATAAAAGTTTTCCTTTCAAACAACAATACTCTTGACAAAATAGTATACAGATAATATTCTCAGGTTAAGAGTATAATCTCGGGAACAGACAAATGCCTAAATACGCAAAAAAAATCCAAATGTTGGTAACCGAAGACCAGTACCGGGAATTGGAGGAGATCGCCTCCAAGAAACATAAAAAGCTCGGCACCTTGGTCCGCGAAGCCGTTGTAGAATACCATTTAAAACAAAACAAGAAACGCCGAATCGCTGAAGCGGTGGACCGGCTCCTTTCCTTGCCGGAGGTTGAGGCCCCTCAAGATTACCAGGAGTGGGAAGCGGCCTATCTTCGGGAAAAATATTCCTGCCCATGACCGGTTCAACCTTCCAGTTCATAGATGCCAATCTGATTATGTATGCCTTAGGAGGTCCCCACCCTCTTCAAGACCCCTGCAAGAAGGTTTTTAAGCAGATCAAACAGGGGGTGGTCTTCGGGGTCATTACCAATACCGAAGTTCTTCAAGAACTCCTCTACCGTTACTTTTCCATCAGGAAACAGACCCTTGGTGAATTGGCCTATTCCTCTATGATTGATCTTTGCCAGGAAATTCTTCCGGTAACTGTCCAGGATACCGATCGGGCCTTGGAATTACTGAAAGAATATCCCATGATCACTTCAAGAGACGCCATCCACGCCGCCACCATGTTAAACAACGGTATTAAGGAAATCCTCTCCACCGACCCTCATTTTGACCTCATCTCCGGCATCCGGCGAATCAACCCGGCTAAGAATTAAATTATGATAGACCAGACCAGGCACCCTCCTTGTTAACACTTGATTGTTAATTACAACTATTATAAGATAAATTATAATTTAATCAATAAAGGATGACTATTATGGCATTAGTTCAAATTTCTCCTAAGGGGCAGATTCTAATTCCAAAAAAGATCCGAAACAAATATGGTGTGATTCAGGGTGGGAAAGTTCAACTCATAGAGGGACCTGATGGAATATTGGTTAAACCGGCGCCCACGGACCCTATCGAGGCCGCCTGCGGATCCATCGAAGGGGATTTTTCCCTGACCGACGATCTACTGGATGAACGCCGTAAGGACAAAAAACATGAATCCCCCGATTATCCTCGATAGTTTTGCCCTGCTGTGCTTCTTCCACAAGGAACCCGGTTGGGAAAAAGTTAAAACACTTTTGAACGATCTCTCCCGGAGGGGCGAGAAGGCCCTCCTTTCCCGGATCAACTGGGGTGAATTTTACTATATCCTCCAAAGACGGGTTGGTCGGGATAAAACCCAGGAGGCCCTGTCCCTGCTGGATCAACTCCCGATTGACATTATTTCGGTGGATGATCCCCTCGTCCGCGAAGCTGCCGAAATCAAGGCCGAGCACCCTATCGCTTACGCCGACGCCTTCTGCGCGGCCCTGGCCCGACGCCATCAGGGGCGGGTCCTAACCGGGGACCCTGAATTTAAGGCTGTAGAAAAATTGGTTCCCGTGCAATGGATAACCGGCCGGAAAAAATAATCCGAGTTTTTGCCACCCTTGTCGATTATGACAAATTCATGGCAAGGAAACATTAAACGGCAGGCTTATTTCTTATGGATTTGCTGAAGAATTACAAATATAGAAAAGTCGCAATCCCTTCTGATCAGGTCATCCATTCCAATCGTGGGTCCGTTTTTTGAAAAATTATTTGGTACTTACGTACCATTTTTCGCCAACTCCCGCTAATACTATGCTCTTTCATTTGTGCCCCCTCCTTTCCGCACCAATAGCGCTTCAAGCAATCCAATACCGCCTCCAACGTTTTTCCCCTTTATATCTGAATTCCCTCCTTATCCTTATTTAAACCTAAACGGATGGCTTTTATAAAGGGGTATTACTTCGAACAACAAACGGGTTCGGGTAGGCAGTATAATACGGCAGGTCGGAAAGTGCCGGAATGTCCTCGTCCGGGCCGATGGGGAATCCCTCGATCTTGCCGAAATTGGGGTCCTTCAACTTCTCGTGCAGCTTCTCCAGGAAGTGCTTCCGCCGCTCCTCGTCATTTGGGAAAGTCATACCGAGACATTCAACCGGCTGGTTTTTCTTGGTTTTCATCTCTTCTTCGAGGGATTTATCAAATAACTCCCCCTGCCCCGAAGGGTCCCGGAACAATCGCCGAGTATTAACATCTCTGCTTCTTCTACCGGCCATAGGGAAAGCCACTTAACCATTTTAATTAATTATGAAAACTGTTAATGCTCAACATGCCAATCATGAGCATTTGCCTTGGTATTTGTTCGAAGCTAATGCGATTTTAATGCTCGCGCGCATAGAATTGCGCATAAAATAGTTTCTATGAGTAATTCTATGCGCTATCTTATAGAATACACATAGCGAGCCCAGCGCCTCTTTCCATTTATCCTGATTTGAGCATTCTCCCCCATGAGTTCATGCATTAATCTTCTGATTTGATTTCGATCATAATGAACAATTTGGCGGATATCGGCATTTGAAAGCCCCGGATCACCTCGCTTGGCCCGTTCCATCAGAATGCTTAGAACCCTGGTCTTGGCTGCCTCCCAATCGATTCGTCGGTCTCGCTCGGGGTGTCCTGGTCCGGCGAGACGACGATAGGTATCCGGCCGGAAGGACCAGTAGGTTCCCTTGCCTGTCCCCCCTCGTTCGAGATAAGACATCTGCTGTTCCATATCGGTTAATATATCTCTAACCTGGACTTCTGGGCGCTGGCAGAGGCGGGAAGCAGTTATGGTGTCAATCTCGGGGTGAGTCATTAGTTGCTGGAAAATCAAGAGATGGTCCACAGAAAATGAGCGTCCGCGCTGGTTTTCCTCAGCTACAAAAATTCGAAAAGCCGGGGAAAAATCACGTCGGTTAAACGTCACAGTAACCGACTCTCCGCTTTCATGGATCAGGGGTGGTTCCTTACCTTCGATCAAAAGGGCCTCGAACATCCGACCGATACCGAGGTTACTCCGATTTACCAAGCGCAATTTGGCTAAGGCATTAACCAGGAGGAGATTTCGAGCCGCCGGTTGATGGTGGAGAATGTTTTCGGGTGTAATGCCGGCAATAAACCCGCCGGGATTGCTTATCTCTAACTTCCCTTGGAACTGCTTGACGAGAACCGGACCCGAAAGTCGGTAATCTGCATGACAAAGGGCGTTAAGGAGCACTTCTCGCAGGGCGATTTCGGGATAGGTCCGATACTCAAAGTGGAACATCCCCTGTTTCAAGGTTGTAATAGGATTGTCGGCATTGATCCGGTCCAACAACCGAAAAAGGGCAATAGCCAGGGCATCCGTCCCGTCGGCCCGATCGGAGTAGCGTGTATCAGTATCCATCCGCAAATGGGTCCAAACATATCCGGGAAACCAACGTCGAATAGCTGTTTCAGTTCCTGCCAGCAAGATGCCGGCCCGAGAAAGACGACCCGAACGCATCACTCCAATCTGAGCCAGTAGATCCTGGTCGGTCATCTGCAGCAATTCTTCAGGAGCCCGTTCCCGCCGGGCGGCGTCTCGAAGACGCTCCATGGCCGAGGCTGAAATAAAATCTTGGGGTCGACCGTCTACATTTTCAGCGGTGAAATCGGTTTCACCCGTTTCAACCATGATTCGTCGGCGTAGCGTACCGGTTAAAGGTTGGCAATCCCTTCCAATACGGACCTTTCCCCCGCCTGAGGTGTCGGTGTATGGAGGGATTCCTGGGTAAACCTGCATGACCAAAATACGTCCTGTGCCTTCTGGAACCAAAAGTTCCTCGAAAACCGGCGTCAACTTAGGGTCCGTGGAATCATAGACAGTCTTTTTTAGGCGGTTCACATCAATTTCCGGGGGAACGCCAAGAATAGCCTTTCCCCTACCAATCGCCTTGTCGTTGACTCCAAATACTACCGTCCCCCCGCCACCGTTTGCCATACAGATTGCCATTTCGAGAACTTGAGACACGGCATCCTTTAGACTGCGGGATTTCCATTCTTTGAATTCGAGGTCTTGATCCTCAAGATCATCCGCCGAACGGATTTCGATTTCTGCAAGAAGTTTCTGGATATCGTCTCTACTGCGCATAACTATTCCAACACGATCCGCACGTTGCCGGGCTCCTTGCCCTTGGTGAGTTGGTCCAGGTATTCCTCGAACCGTTTCCTCATCTCCGCTTCCTTTATAATGCTGCCGTGTAAAAAAGGCCCAAATCCTGATTATAGGAAAAGGGCCTTTTCATGTTCAACCAATCCTCCCCAAGTTAAGGTTAAAGGGAAAAAGAAAAGAAAAATTAGTAAGATAGAAAGGAAATAGCACAGCCATTCGGCTTTGTCAATGCCGGATAACATCCTAAATGCACCCCCTAATTTTCGACATAGGCTGTTTTTTATCGGTGTTTGTCGGTGGATTATGAATTGTTCACTTTGTTGATTCTATTCTTGATTTATACTATGGTAACTCAATTATGGGGAAGAACGATGGGAACAATGGCTCCTGGCTCACTCTGGAGGATTTATCTCAACTCAAGGCCTTGGGCATCTCAGAAAGCAAGGTGCGAGAGCAAATTGCCCTCTGTCAAAACCCCCCTGCCTGTCTTACGATCGACCGTCCCTGCACCCTGGGAGACGGGATCGAACGGATCCCTCCCGAACAGATAACACGCTGTCTCCGCGAACAGGAAAAGGCCGCTCACCAGGGCCGCTTTCTGAAATTTGTCCCGGCCTCCGGTGCGGCCAGCCGCATGTTCCAGACTTTGCTGCAGGGCTATTATGATCTACCGGCCTTGGGACTGAAGGACCTCGGCCGACGAGCGGAAAAGGGGGATCGGCCGGCCGGGGAGGTGCATCATTTTTTCCAGTCTCTTGACCGGTTTGCTTTTTATGAGGATCTGGGCAAACGGTTGGCCCGGGACGGGTATGCCCTGGAGGAGTTAAGACGGCAGGGGAAGTGGCAGCTCATCCTGGAAACCCTTTTATTCCAGCCGGGATTAAACTACAGCCAGCTGCCCAAGGGTTTGTTAAAATTTCACCTTTATCCCCAGCGCAGCCGAACCGCTTTTGAAGAACATCTGGTTGAGGCCGCGGAAACCATTAAAAACGACCGGGGGATCTGCCGGCTTCATCTGACCGTGGCCCCGGGATTTGAAGAAGCTTTTATCCGGCTTTTTGAAGAAGTAAGGCCCTTCTACGAGGGCCAGTGGGGGTATCGCTTCGAAGTCTCCTGGTCCAGTCAAAATCCGGCCACCGATACGCCGGCCGTTGACCTGAATCTGCGGCCATTCCGGGAAAAAGACGGGCGGCTTCACTTCCGGCCCGGAGGCCACGGCGCGCTCCTGGCCAATCTCAACGATCTCAACGGCGATCTGGTCTATCTCAAAAACATTGACAACGTCCTGCCGGATCGATTAAAAGGCCCGACCATCCTCTGGAAAAAAATCCTGGGGGGATACCTGGTTCAGATTCAGCAGGAGGTTCACACCTATCTGGAACGATTGACCGCCGAGGAGAATAATCCCGATTTGCTGAAGGAAGTCCGGGAATTTTATTTCGAAAAGTTAAAACTCCCCGGACCGATCCTCTTCAATCAATGGGAGCTAAAGGAACAAAAAGGCTTCTTAATAAGAAAATTAAACCGCCCCATCCGGGTCTGCGGGATGGTTAAAAATGAGGGAGAACCCGGCGGCGGGCCATTCTGGGTCGTTGATAAGGAAGGCTTTTTGACCCTTCAGATCGTTGAAATGGCCCAGGTGGATTCTCTTTCCCCGGAACAACAGGCCCTGTGGGCTGCGGCGACTCATTTTAATCCCGTGGACCTGGTTTGCGCCCTGCGCGATTTTCAGGGCCGGCCCTTCGAGCTGCAGCGGCACGTCGATCCGGAAGCGGTTTTTATAACCCGAAAATCGCAAGAAGGCAGGACCCTTAAGGCCCTGGAACTGCCCGGACTCTGGAACGGGAGCATGTCCGACTGGATGACTTTCTTTATTGAAGTACCCGGCAGCACCTTTTCTCCGGTCAAAACCATCCTGGACCTTCTCAAACCCGAGCATCGGAGAGATCCCCTTTATATCCCTTCCCCGTCCGAAAGCTGACCAAAGCAATTTGAAATTTTCTCCTCGGAGGGAACTCCTCCGGAAATGATTTTTTGGTCAATTGTGACCCATTTCTCCTCGGGGAGGGAAGTCCGCCGCGGCGGATTTAGCGGTCCAATGAAAGAGTAAGAGAACCATTCTCAGATTAGGGAGGTAACAATCTAAGCGGTCTAATTTATTTATAGAAATAAAGTTTGACATCGGAAATTAAAGAAGTTATTATTATCCGTTTAGGAAAGCGGGCATAGCTCAGTTGGTAGAGTACAAGCTTCCCAAGCTTGGTGTCGCGGGTTCGAATCCCGTTGCCCGCTCCATTTTTGATTTGTTTTCAGGTAGTTCCCTTTTTGAGGTAGGTCTTCGTTTCCGGAGGGTTAGTCCCGGGGAGGCAGACCATCACTTCGAAGAGCGGATGAGTTGATAGGCTTCAGTATTTTTGGATAGACCATATCAATTTGTTTCTGCTTTTGGAAGTGGGCCTCGGCCCATTTTTTTTTCTTCGGGCCGGAAAAGGTCTAACCAAAGATCTTTGAAATTTTCACTAAAGTCCCAAAGAAATGGTGTAAGGATCCGGCCTGACCCCTTACACCTGATAAAAGTTAGAGATAAATTCCCAGAATTAAGAAGGATAGAATCAAAGGAATCAGCCGGGTAAGCCCATGACGGTTCACTTAAAAACGGATCCGGATAGAATCGCTGAAGTGGTCGAAGCCCTGCTCCGGTCCGAGGGGCTGGAGCTGGTGGATTGGCAGTTCAGAAAGGAAGGCCGCTCCTGGGTTCTCAGGATCTTTATCGATAAACCCGGGGGGGTAACCCTCGATGATTGTGCGGACCTAAGCCGGGAGCTGGGAGATCAGATCGAAGTCAATAAACTGATCCCCCATGCCTATATCCTGGAAGTTTCTTCCCCCGGTTTAGACCGCCCCCTTAAGAAAGAAAAAGATTATTTAGGCAGTATTGGAAAATTGATTCAATTAACCATCCGCCCCCCTATCGAAGGACAGAGTTTTTTTAAAGGCATCCTGCTGGACTATACTCCCTCCGGGGGTTTGGTCTTGAGAGAAGGGGAAAAAACAAGGGAGATCCCTGTTTCTCAAATCAACAAAGCCCGCCTGGTCTTTGAAGGTTAGTCAACCTCTGTGTTGAACGAACCGTTTACGGGGATGTCATAAAAACCATTGGAGGAGTAATAGGTTATGGGCCTCATTCAAAAAAAAGAAAAGGAACCGGCCGGTATCCCCCCCCTTGAACTCAAAAGGGTAATCGACCAGATCAGTCGGGACAAGGGGATTGATAAAAACGTACTGATTTCGACACTGGTCGAGGCCATTCGATCGGCCGCTAAAAAGAAATTGGGTTTAAAGAGGGAAATCGAGGTCACTTATAATGAAGGATTGGGGGAGATCGAGGTCTTTGAATTCAAGGAAGTGGCGGAGAAGGTCAAAGATCCCCAGGCCCAAATTTCCCTGGAAGAAGGAAAAAAATTAGATCCCGAGTGCGAACTGGGAGATAGTTTGGGCGTTAAAATGGACACCGGCTCTTTTGGCCGCATTGCCGCCCAATCGGCTAAGCAGGTCATTATTCAACGGATGAAGGACGCGGAACGGGATATTATTTATGACGACTTTAAAGACCGAAGAGGAGAAGTGATCAACGGTATTGTTCAACGATTTGACAAGGGGACGGTCATTGTCAACCTGGGAAGAACCGAGGCCATCCTGCCCATAACGGAGCAAATCCCCAGCGAGAACTATAAGCAGGGAGATCGTATCCGGGCTTATGTGCTGGATGTAAAAAAAATAAGCAAAGGGCCTCAGATCCTTCTCTCTCGAACCCACCCCCAATTCCTGGCCGCCCTTTTTGAAATGGAAGTCCCGGAGGTTGCCGAGAAAATCGTTCGTGTGGTCAATGTCGTCAGGGAACCGGGCAGCCGCTCAAAGATGGCCGTATCTAGCGAAGACAAGGATGTGGACCCCGTAGGGGCCTGTGTGGGCATGAAGGGAAACCGGGTGCAGAACGTGGTTCAAGAACTCCGCGGGGAAAAGATCGACATTATTCCCTGGAGTCCGGACCAGGCTAAATATATTTGTAAGGCCCTGGCCCCGGCTGAAGTCATCCGGGTCATCATTGATGAGGTAAATCGCTCTATGGAAGTCGTAGTTCCCGACGAGCAGTTGTCGCTGGCCATCGGTAAAAAAGGACAAAACGTCCGCTTGGCCTCACGCCTGACCGGCTGGAAGATCGATGTCAAAAGCGAATCCAAATATACCAAGTCCATGCGCGATGGGTACCAATCCCTGCTCCAGATCGTCGGGGTGGGAGAAGCCACCGCCGATGCTTTGTATAAGGGGGGCTTTGAGTCGGCTAAGGAAGTAGCCGAAGCCCAGGCAGAGGAGTTGATCCAGATCACCGGTATCACCCCCAAGAAGGCTGAAAAATTAATGGAGGCCGCCAAGGAGTTCCTGCAGCTTACCCAGCCCAAGGAGACTTCCGAGGATTCCGAGGAGCCCGGACCGGAGACGCCTGGTTCCCGGGAAGGGTCCGAGGAGGAATCTCCCGAAACGGAGGAGCAGTCTTCCTAAAGCGAGTATGCTTGGTGTGGAACGGACCTGTCGCGCCTGTCGAAAAAAAAAGAATAAAAACGAATTGCTTCGATTCGTCATCGTTGACAACAAGGTACTGAAAGCGGATCCCAAAAAAATATTGCCGGGCCGCGGCTGGTACCTATGCCCTGAACCTTCTTGCCTGTCTCTATTGGGGATCCCCAATAGGTCCCGCCGGGCCTTCGGGCGCCCGGTAGAGATCGGCCCTGAGTTAAAAGAACAACTAACGATTCCGCCGCCGGGGGGAGAGCATGGCCAAAATTAGAGTTTATGAATTAGCCAAAGAACTTCAGATGGAGAATAAGGCACTGGTCGATCTGGTTCGAGAAATGGGGATTGAAGTGAAAAGTCATTCTTCGTCCCTGACCGAGGAGGAAGTTTCCCTGATAAAGGGACATATACAAGGAACAAAATCCCTGGTCGTGGAAGAACAACGGATCCAATCAGGGGTTATCCGGCGCAGGAAAAAAATTGTCGAGGTCCAGCCCCCGCCCGAAGCAGCCCAGCCGGTCCGGGAACCATTGCCCGTGGAAGAGACACCGCCGTCAAAACCTGAGCCGGGTGTTCCTTCGGCCTTTGAACCTCAGGCGGTGCAGGAAGCCGGAGTGGTTCCGGAGCAGCCGGTCGAAGCCCTTCCGAAGGTTCCCCCCCAACCGGTTTCCGAGAAGAAGGCGGTCCATAAGAAAATTGATGAAAAAGAAGGCCTTCTGCCGACAGCCGGGGAGGTCAAGGTCAAACCGGTCAAGCCCCTCAAACCACCCAAAGAAGCGGCTGCCCGGGTGGTTCGGCCGGCCGAAAGTCCGGCCAAGATAATCCGGCCGGCGGAAACAATCACCAAGGCCGGCCGCCCCGGAGAGGGTCCGGCCAGGGGTCCCCAGTCTGCCAAGACCGCGGCTCCCCCGGCCAAAGGGGAAGAGAAAAAGACCGAGAAAGAGGCCTTAAAGGAAAAAATAATCCCCAAGAGAAAAGGAAAGACCGTCAAGGGAGCCGAGGAGGACGCTACCAAGGCCAAGGTCTTTAAAAGGAAGAAAGAAGTCCTGGAGCGGGAAGATTTATACGAGGGACCGGGTAAGGAAGGCCGGGCTTACCGGGCGATTAAAGGCGGGAAATTAACGGCCAAGAAGTTTAAAAAAACCGAAATTACCACCCCCAAGGCGATCAAGCGGCGCCTAAAAATTGCCGAAGCCATTAATGTCAATGAATTGGCCAGGCGCCTGGGCATTAAGGGGTACCGATCTGATGAAAAAATTAATTGCCCTGGGGTTGATGGTGACTTTGAACCAATCCATTGATTACGAGGCCGCCGCCCTGGTGGCCGGTGAATTCGGTTACGAGGTGGAAAAGGTTTCCTTTGAAGAAGAACAGCTCATCAAACTTCATGCCGATCTCCCGGAAGAATTAAGACCGCGCCCACCGGTAGTCACCATTATGGGTCACGTGGATCACGGAAAAACCTCCCTGCTGGATATGGTGCGCAAAACCAATGTAACGGGTGGGGAAGCAGGAGGTATTACCCAGCATATCGGCGCCTACCATGTCAAGTTGGACCGGGGAGAGATCGTTTTCTTAGACACCCCGGGCCATGAAGCCTTTACCGCCATGCGGGCTCGGGGGGCCCAAGTAACGGATATCGTGGTCTTGGTAGTGGCGGCCGATGACGGCATGATGCAGCAGACCAAAGAGGCGATTGACCATGCCCGGGCCGCCGGAGTACCTATTATTGTGGCCGTCAATAAAATCGACAAACCCAATGCCAATCCGGACCGGGTCAAAAGGCAACTGGCCGAATACGGACTGACGCCGGAAGACTGGGGTGGAGAAACCATCTTCGCCGAGGTTTCGGCTAAGACCGGCCAGGGCGTCGAAACTCTTCTGGAATTAATTCTCCTGCAGGCCGAGGTTTTGGAACTCAAGGCCAATCCCAACAAATTGGCTCTCGGCCATATCATCGAAGCCAAATTGGACAAAGGCCGGGGGCCGGTGGCGACCGTCCTGATCCAGGGAGGCACCTTGCGAACCGGTGACCCCTTTATCTGCGGGATCCACTTTGGGAAGGTGCGGGCCCTTTACAACGAATTGGGACACAGGGTCGACCAGGCCCCGCCCTCCATACCGGTGGAGGTCCATGGTTTTAGCGGTGTTCCCCCGGCCGGGGAAGAATTTGTCGCCTGCGAGGATGAGCGCAAGGCCAAACAGCTCAGCCTGTCCCGTCTCCAGAAGAAACGGGAAGCCGAACTGTCCAAAACCAGCAAAATCACCTTGGAAAAACTCTATGAACAGATCCAGGAGGGGGAGGTCAAGGAACTCAATATCATCCTCAAGGCCGATGTCCAGGGGTCCTTGGAGGCCATTGGGGATGCCCTCCATAAATTAAGCACCCCGGCCATTAAGGTGAATCTGCTCCACAACTCTCCCGGGGCCATAACCGAGACCGATGTCATGCTGGCCTCGGCTTCCAAGGCCATCATCATCGGTTTTAACGTCCGGCCCAATTACAAAGTACAGGAATTGGGTGAGCAGGAACAGGTGGATATCCGTTACTACGATATTATCTATCAACTGGTTTCCGAGGTCAAGGATGCCATGGTGGGGATGCTGGACCCGGTGCACAAGGTAGTCGTTCAGGGCCATGCCGAAATCCGGGAACTCTTTCATGTCCCCAAGATAGGCGGCATCGCCGGTAGTTTTGTTACCGACGGAAAAATGGAAAGAAACGCCAAGGCCCGCTTGCTCAGGGAAAACGTGGTCATTTACGACGGCCGGATCTCTTCCCTGAGAAGGATCAAGGATGATGTCAAAGAGGTGGCGGCCGGATACGAATGCGGGATCAAATTAGAGGATTACAACGATATCAAGGTGGGCGATATCATTGAGTCGTACCTGGTCGAGGAGATCAAACCGGAACTGTAAGGCGCGGGCGGAGGCCTTTAACGGCCTTGCCCCACGATTATCTTCAACCCTGACAGAGAACCGTCTATGATCATCGGCATTTTAGAACTGGTGCTCCGGCTGCCCGATTCCCATTCCCTAAAGGCCAAGCGCCAGGTGATCAAGAGCATTAAAGACAAGGTCCGGAACCGTTTTAACGTCTCCATGGCCGAGGTGGGGGACCACGATCTCTGGCAGACAGCCCGGTTGGGGGTCTGCACCCTGGGTAACGATCGGGCCCATCTCAATGCCCGATTGGATCAGGTCCTTAATTTTATCGAGGGCCTTCACCTGGCCAGCGACCTGGAGTTCCAACTGGATTTTTTGGATTATTGAGACCGCGTCGTAACTCGTATCCATCTGGAAATCGGGAGGTTCCGGATGGGACGTTCGGCCGTCAGCTCTAGACTTTTATTTGTTAGGTTTTTTGCTGAAAGCTGATCGCTGATAGCTTTGATCCGGAAAGCATCTTGTCCGGATGAACACACACTTACTTCGAAAGACGACAGGCATCACTGTGGCTAAGCCCAAGCGAACCGTCCAGGTGGGCGGTTTGATCCAAAAAGAGATTTCGGAAATATTGGTACGAAAGGTCAAGGATCCCCGGACGGAAATGGTCACCATCACCGGGGTGGAAGTCTCTCCGGACCTGAAGTTGGCCAAGATCTATTTTAATCGCCATGGGGGTCCCGAGGATATTCAGCGCAGTTTGGAGGGCCTCCAGGGAGCCTCCGGTTTTATCAAAAGAGAACTGGGAGCCCGTCTAAAATTGCGCCATGTCCCGGACCTTATGTTTATCCATGATAAGTCGTTTGAATACGGAGACCGCATCGAGTCCTTGTTAAAGGATCTTTTTCCGAAAAAGGAAGCGGAGGAATAATGGAAGCCGTGACCGGGCGAAGAGCCGGGACCCTATCGTTAAAACGCTCCCCTTGGGAAGGGATCTTCCTGATCGATAAACCTTTTGGATTATCCTCCAACAAGGTCCTTCAGATCCTGAGAAAGACGATCGGCTTTCAGAAAATGGGCCATTTGGGAACCCTGGATCCCATCGCCACCGGCGTCCTGCCGGTCTTTATCGGCTGGACCACAAAAATCATCCCCTTCGTTTCCGACAGTCCTAAAGGCTATCAGGGGACGTTGATCCTGGGGAAGAAAACCGACACGCAGGACGTGTCGGGGGAAATTATTTTTGATTCCCCGGGGCCTATCCCCTCGGAGGAGGCCATCAAGGAGGTCATGGCCCGTTTTCTGGGAAATCAACAGCAGATTCCCCCATCCTTTTCTGCTTTAAAATATAAAGGCAAACCCCTTTACCGCTGGGCGCGCCAGGGAATTCAGATCAGCAAGCCTCCCAGGCAGATTTCTATTGAGGCCCTTAAGGTCCTGGCCATAGACGGGGACCAGGTGGCCTTTGAAGTGCTTTGTTCTCCCGGGACCTATATCCGGACCCTGTGCATGGATATCGGAGATCGTTTGGGGTGCGGCGCCTACCTGAAGAGTCTTAAGCGAACCCGAAACGGGGCCTTTGATATCTCCCAGGCCTCTCCCCTGGAGAAAATCCTTAAGGCCTCCAGCCCTGCCGATATCGAGGCCCTTAAAATTCCGGCCGAAAGGCTGCTCCAGGGCCTCCCGGTCCTCAGAATGGACGGGCGTTGGCGGGAAAAAGTCAAGCTGGGCTGCTTGTTGAAGGAAGGCTCCGGCCTTTCTTTTCCTTTTCCGGTCCAAGCGGGCAAGCCGATTTGCGTTAAAAGTTTTTCAGAAGAATTATGGGCCATTTACGAATGGACCGGACCTGGAGGGAAAAGTTTTAAGCCCCTGCGGGTGTTAATTTAATTTATTTTTATATAAGGAGGACTATCGTGGGATTATCTTTAGACCAGAAAAAAGGAATCTTAGGGAAATTTGGCGTCCACCCGACCGATACCGGGTCTCCGGAAGTGCAAATCGCCCTATTAAGTGAGCGGATTAAATATCTTACGGAACACTTTAAAACCCATGCCAAGGATCACCATTCCCGGAGGGGTTTGCTGAAACTGGTAGGACAGCGGAGACGCCTGTTGAATTATTTGAAGAACAAAAATGCCGACCGATATCGAAGCCTCATTCAGGAACTGGGTATCAGGAAATAGCGGCGATAGCGACCAAATCAAAAGGAGCGTAACAAAATGGTTCAAGTTCTGACTACAGAAATCAGCGGACGAACTCTCAGTATTGAGACCGGCCGTATGGCCAAGCAGGCCAGTGGAGCGGTTTTGGTTCAATACGGGGAGACCATCGTTCTGGTAACAGCGGTGTCTACCAGCACCATTCGGGAAGGGATCGATTTTTTACCTTTGACCGTGGATTATCAGGAAATGTCCTATGCCGCCGGGCGGATCCCGGGCAGCTTTTTCCGCCGGGAGATTGGAAGGCCCAGTGAAAAGGAAACCCTGACCTCCCGGTTAATCGACCGGCCCCTCAGGCCCCTTTTCCCCAAGGGGTATTTCTACGAAACCCAAATTATTGCCACGGTCCTTTCGGTGGATCAGGAGAACGATCCGGACGTTCTGGCCCTGATCGGGGCCTCTACCGCCCTGGAGGTATCCGATATCCCCTTTAACGGGCCCATCGCCGGCCTGCGGGTCGGCCGCCTCAACGGCGAGCTTATCTTAAACCCCACCAATTCTCAGCTCCAGGAAAGCGACCTTAATCTGATTGTGGCCGGCAACCGGGAAGCGGTGGTTATGGTGGAAGGAGGGGCCAAGGAAGTCTCTGAAGAAGACCTGGTCGAGGCTATTTATTTCGGCCATCAGGGAATTCAGAGTATTCTGGATCTCCAAAAACAACTGCGGCAGGCGGTGGGCAACAGCAAGCGGGAATTCCCTCCTCCGGCGGTGAATGAGGAATTAAAAGCCAAGGTTACCGAGCTGGCCCTGACCCCTCTCACGGAAGCCCTGACCCTCTTCGGGAAGAAAGAACGCCAGGACCGCATTAAAGCTATCTTCCAGGATCTTTACGAAGAGCTGAACGGGAGTTTTCCCGAGAGCCGGGGAGCGATTCAAAAATTTGTTGAAGAACTCGAGCGCCGGATCCTCCGGGAAAGGATACTGAAAGAGAGGATCCGTATCGGAGAACGGAAATTGAACGAGGTGCGCCCCATTTCCTGTGAAGTGGCCGTACTGCCCAGGACCCATGGGTCGGCCCTTTTTACCCGGGGAGAAACCCAAGCCATGGCCGTCACCACCCTGGGCACTTCATCCGACGAGCAAAGGATAGACTCTTTAAACGGGGAAACCTTTAAGTCCTTTATGCTTCATTACAATTTCCCTCCCTTTTCCGTGGGAGAGGCCCGGATGTTGCGGGGCCCGGGAAGGCGGGAAATAGGACACGGAGCCTTGGCCGAGAGGTCCCTGGCCCCGGTATTGCCTTCCGGCGACGAATTTCCCTATACCATTCGGATTGTTTCCGAAATACTGGAATCCAATGGATCTTCCTCCATGGCGACGGTCTGCGGCGCCAGTCTTTCCCTGATGGATGCCGGGGTTCCCATCCGTTCCCATGTGGCCGGAGTCGCTATGGGACTGATCCTGGAGCAGGGGGAGGTAGCCATCCTGACCGATATTCTCGGAGATGAAGACCACTGCGGCGACATGGACTTCAAGGTGACCGGGACGGAACAGGGGGTAACGGGCCTGCAGATGGATATCAAGATTCAGGGGGTCACCCGGCAGATCATGGGCCAGGCCTTGCAGCAGGCCAAGGAAGGCCGTCTCTCCATCCTCAGTTTAATGAACAAAACCATCCACCAGCCGCGGACCAGCATTTCCGATTATGCCCCCAAGATCACTACCATTGAGATCAACCCCGAGAAAATCCGGGAAGTCATCGGCCCGGGAGGAAAGGTCATTCGTTCCATAGTCGCGGAAACCGGGGCCAAGATTGAAGTGGAGGATTCCGGAAAGATCATCATCGCTTCGCCGGACAGCAAAAGTGTGGACCGGGCCATTGCCCTGATCAAGGAAATCGTTCAGGAAGTGGAAGTGGGCCAGCTCTATATGGGCAAGGTCAAAAAGATCATGGATTTTGGGGCCTTTGTGGAAGTCCTGCCCGGTACCGAGGGCTTAATTCATATCTCCCAATTGGATCATCACCATGTCAAAAAGGTGACCGATGTCCTCAAAGAAGGGGACGAGGTGCTGGTGAAGGTCTTGGAAGTGGATAAACAAGGCAAGATCCGCTTGAGCCGTAAGGCCGCCTTAGGCCAAACCCGGGAGGAGAATAACTAAGCCATGATCCGGAAAACCGTTCTGGATAACGGCCTGCGCATTATCACCGAGGCCATCCCCCATCTCTATTCAGTCTCGGTCGGGATCTGGGTGGATAACGGCTCCCGAGATGAAGGGGCCAAGGAGAACGGCCTCTCCCATTTCATCGAACATATGATCTTCAAGGGTACTCGAAACCGGAGTGCCCTTCAGATTGCCAAGGAGCTGGATGCCATCGGCGGCCTGTCCAACGCCTTTACCTCCAAAGAACAAACCTGCTTCCATGCCAAGGTGCTGGATACCCACCTCGGTCAGGCGCTGGAGATCCTTCTGGACATTTTTCTCCATTCCCTCTTCGATCCCGAGGAGCTGGAGCGGGAACGGCAGGTCGTGCTTCAGGAAATCTGCATGGTGGAAGATACGCCGGACGAATATGTCCATGTCCTCTTCAGCCAACTGGTCCATCAGGGCAACGCCCTGGCCCAACCCATCCTGGGAACACCGGAAACCGTTCAATCCTTCACCCAGGGAAAAATCATCGATTACCTGAAGGAGGCTTACGGTTCGAGCAAGATTATCATGGCGGCTGCCGGCAACGTAGATCACCAGACCTTTGTCGACCTGGTGGCTCCCGAACTGAAGGGGCGATCTGCAGATGGCCAACCCAATAACCGTCAGGAACCCGGCCTGACCTCTAAGTCATGGGTGGTGTCCAAGGACCTGGAACAGGTCCACCTGGCCCTGGGCACCTGGGCCCCTTCCGTTTCCGATCCCAGGCGCTATGCCGGCAACCTGCTGAATGTCATCTTAGGCGGAAACATGAGTTCCCGTCTCTTTCAGGAGGTCCGGGAAAAAAGAGGGCTGGCCTATTCCATCTATTCTTTTCTGGCTCCCTATCAAAATACCGGGCTCTGGGGAATTTACACCGCCATAGCCAAAGAGACCCTGAACGAAACCCTGGAGGTGATCGGACAGGAGCTGACCAAGATAAAAAAAGGAAACCTGCCAACAGCCGAATTGGAGGCGGCCAAAGAATTTCTTAAAGGCGGGCTCCTCTTAAGCGCTGAAAGTACGGATAACCGGATGTCCCGGCTGGCCAAAAACGAATTCGACTTCGGACGTCACCTCTCTTTCGAGGAAATCCTGGAGAGTGTCAACCGGATTACCGTTTCGGAGGTAATTGATCTGGCCCAGGAGATTCTCCAGCCCGGTCTTCTTTCCCTGACCGCCTTAGGACCCCTGACCGAGACTGATCTTCCTTCGCCTTTCCTCCCTCTCGAATGAAGAGGCTTACCCTGCAAATCAGCCGCCTTTACCCCGAGAGGGATCGGGACCTTCCCCTGCCTCAATACATGAGTTCAGGGGCCTCCGGACTTGATCTGGTTGCCGCCGTTGAAGAAGAGGTGACCTTGAATCCGGGGGAAATTCGCATGATCCCCACCGGTCTGGCCGTGGCCATCCCCTCAGGTTATGAAGGCCAGATCCGCCCCCGGAGCGGCCTGGCCTTAAAGCAGGGCATCGGCCTGATCAACAGTCCCGGGACCATCGATTCGGATTATCGGGGTGAAATCGGGCTGGCTATCATTAATCTGGGCCCGAATCCCTTTACGGTCCGCAGGGGGGACCGCCTGGCCCAGTTGGTCATCAATAGGGTCTATCAGGCAGAGATTCAACTGGTAGACCGCTTGGACGATACCTCACGGGGTGAAGGGGGCTTCGGTCACACCGGGGTGTAAGGCCTGTCTAACGGGCCAACGATCATTGGTCCGAACCCGCCTATTCGCAGAATTGCTTCTGTCGTTTTCCACTCCATTCCACTATTAGAGTTTGTCCCAACATTACGTGATTTTTAAGCTACCTATTCATAGAGGGCTTCAGGGGTCTTGATTTCAAGGATTGCCCACCCGGCTAACCTGGTCCCCGGGCAGGAAGTCTTACTGGATTTGAAACGGCAACACCAAAGCGATTTAATTTTTTGATGCCCGGAACCCTATGATCCATGCCGAATGGAACTCGAAGAGAGATCATCCTGCCTTGTTGAGACTCGGCTGTCCGGCACCAGCAGATAAAGGACCCCGGCCACCGTCAGACCGGCGCTGCAGAGAACCCAGGCCGCTTGAAAACTTTCAGGGCCTATAGAGCCCGGGGCCTTATCTTCAACCAAGGCCCCTATCGATTGGGTGATCATGGCCGCACCCAACATGGTAAACAAATTGATGCCGGATAAGGCCGTGCCGGTGGCCTGGGCTGGAACCAGTTCTTTGATGTGGGGATACATGAGTTGCCCGGGGGCTGAAGCCAGGCCGAGAGCCATGAAAACCAGATAAACCCAGGCCAGATTAAAATTTTTAGGCCAATAGGCCAAAGATAAGATCAGCAGGGCCATACCCCATAGGGAAGGATAAATCAATTTCTTGCGCGAGCCCAGCCAATGATCGCTTATCCGGCCGAACAAAGGCAGCCCAATCATATAGCCGAGACCCATCATGAACAGGGCATTTCCGGTTTGCAGGGTACTCAAGCCGATAGCCTTGACCAGGTAGGGTCCGGCCCAGAGTCCCTGCAGGGCGGTAAAACAACCGTAACGGAAAAAGGTGGCCAGGCTGATAATCCAATAGGCCGGAAATTTGAAAACCCGAATTAAGTCTTTGAGGGAACTTTTTTCCAGCGGTTGAAATTGGATGCGCCCGGACGGCCTGTCCTGAATAAACCCTAAAAAAAGCAAGACATACCCCAAATTGATTAAGGCCAGGAGCAGAAAACTTCCCCGCCAGCCTAAGGCCCTGTTCATCACGACCAGCGGGGTGGCTGCCAAAAGGCCGCCCACCGTACCTAAGCCGACGGCCGACCCCATGAGGGTGGCAAAGCGATTGGCCGGGAACCAGGCTGCCAATAGAACCAATAAGCCCATAAGATTGCAGCTCATGCCGATCCCCATCAACATGCGGCCCCATAAGGCCTGCCCGAAGGTCTGAGCCAGTGCAAAAAGCAGGGTTCCCGGAACCCCCAACAAACTTAAAAAGAAAAACACCCTGCGGACTCCAAAACGATCCAGAGCCAGGCCGGCCGGGATCTGGCTGAAGGCAAAGGCATAGAAGAAGGAGGCCGACAAATGGCCCAATTGGGTTGTATTCAGGTGAAGATCGTGGGAGAGTTCCAAGCTGGTGACGGTGATGGAGACCCGATAGAAATTGGAGATCAGGAATCCTAAGGTGCCTACCCCGAAGATAATCCAGCCGCGATGCCTCGTTCCAAGCCATTCTGAAAAATTCATCATGTAATCTTCGGCTTTTCTGGATAGGTAATGTGTCCCCAAACAACTATCCGGTTAAGCGGTTAACACTTCAAAAGGTCCTGAAGGTTTTGGCCGGCTATTTTTTCAAAATCGGCGCAGGGGAGATTCAGATTCAGGAAGCGCTGCCAGGACTGGGCCGGGACCCGCCAGGGGGCGTCGGACCCGTAAAGGACACGGTCAGGGCCTTTACGGGTGATCACTTTTTTCATTTCCATTGGGGTCAGGATCTCAAGGGCATAGGACAAATCAAAGTAAACGTTTTCCAAATCGTAGAGGAGCTCCAGTTGATCCCAGCCATAGAGGCAGCCCAGATGAGCTGCGATGAAGGTGATTCCGGAAAAAGTCTTAGCCAGTTTGGCGATCTGGATCGGCCCGGTTTCAAAGGGCTTCCAGTAATCGAGGAGGGGTGCCATATGAGGCTTGTATCGTCGAACCCCGGTCAAGTTCATGGAATCCATCAAAATGGGCAGCCCGGCAGGCTGGAGCATCTCCATCCACTCAAGGGTCTTGGGGTCAAGGAGGTTGATGCGCTGGAGAAAGGAATGGATCTTCAGTCCTTTCAGGCCCAGGGCCAGGGCCTCTTTCAGATCAGCCTCGGGGGTGGTAGACAGGGGGGTCAAAGAGGCAAAGGGAATAATCTGCGGGAAAGCCCTGGCTTTTTTGGCCACCCAGCGGTTTACTCGGGAGGAGCCGTTCGGACGGCCTGAAACCGGCAGGAGCACAAAGCCGTCCAGGCCGGCCTTTTTTTCTTCCTCTACCAGGGATTCCACGCTGCCGTCATTAAAGATAGCCCATTTGTAAGGGCTGTCCGGCGGCAGGTGGCCGTCAAGTTCTGTTGTTCTCTCCACCACCAGGGCCCGATCCTGTTTGGGGTAGGCATGGGTGTGGACGTCGTAACAAGCCATTAAATACTAATCAGCCTATTGGATTTTTCAGGGCAAAGTAGCGATTGGCCTGCCAGGCCAGAGGGGTTAATTTTTCATCGGATTGATAAGCCACCACTTCGGCCAGGTAAAGGGTGTAGTGGCCAAGAGGAAAGGAAGTAATGACTTGGCATTCCACCTGAGCATAAGCGCCTTTGATAAGAGGGGCCCCGACTTTCCTGGCTTTTTCGGTGGGAATACTGAATTTTTTGAACTTATCCACCTTGCTGCCGTGGGTGGAACCCAGGGCTCTGGCTATTTTTACCTGAGTCGTGGCTGCCACATTCAGGACCAGCTCCCCTGATTCCTCAATGAGCTGATGGGTCAGGATATGTTTGGCGACGCTGATTACGAAGAGGGGAGGATCTTCGGAGACGAACATGCAGGTGGCTGTCATGGCATCCTTTTTATTCTTTGAAGCAGCGCTGAGCAGGATGACCGAACAGGGCATCAGGTGGGTAATGCTTTGAAAATCGTTCTTCATGGCTGACCTCTCATAGTGTGATAAAAGATTTATACATGATTGCGCAATTTCAATTCCAGGGGATGAGGGTTCAGATAATATTGTTCCTTCAAATAAGCCTGGTTATATTTTTGTACGTAATGGATGAAAAGGGTAATCGGAACAACCAAGGGGATAAGTTCCTGTTGGTAGTGATTGATAATTGTGAGCAGTTCCTGTTTTTCATCCGCTGTAAGCTCTTTCTTAAAATAGCCCAGCATATGCATGAGGATGTTGGTGTGCTTTTTGTTGGAGGCCTTGATGCCCAGGGCTTCCAGAAGCAGGATCTGGTAGCGGCCCAGCCGCTCTTGAAAGTCCAGAGACTCTGATTGGGCCACCAGGGGCCCCATTTTCCGGTAGTGTTTGGGACTATGCGATAAGACCAACAGCTTATGCCGGGTATGGAAATCCACCAGATCCTTCATCCGGGGCTTATGGTCCAGAACCTCCCGCCAGCGCTTCAAGGCAAAAATACGCTCAATAAAATTTTCCCTCAGAACCGGATCATGGAGGCGCCCCTCTTCCTCCACCGGCAGGAGGGGAAACCGGGTCATGAATTCTCTGGCAAAGATCCCGACCCCCTGTTTTACCGGAACACCCTTCTCATTATAGACCTTGACCCGTTCCATACCGCTGCTGGGGGAGTCGCTTTTAAAGATGAAGCCGCAGAGGTCTTCTTTTTTTAATTCGGCAATGCGCCTTCGGGCCCACTGGATCATCCGGTCGGTATGATCCCATTTAGTATGAATGGTTACCAGGCGTGGATTTTCAAGATCACCGACCAGACGCATGGCCTCCCGAGGGACCCCCAGCCCGCATTCCATCTCCGGGCAGACCGGGACAAAGGCTACGTATTTTCCCAAGGTGTCGGTCAGGAAGCGGTCCCATTTGTGGCCGCCGTCATAGCGGACCGGTTCGCCCAGCAAACACATGCTGATGCCTAATTTAATCGTGGCTTCCATATTTGAGATCAGGGGCCAAGGATTCCAGGGTTCGAGGGTTCAAGCGATATTTCTAACCTATCGGCCCGGAATTATTGGCCCTCCTTTTATATTATAATAGGTTTTTTGCTATATAGGTATCAACATCAAATTTTGAACGGGAACCTTTATAGCTCATGGTGCGGATTTTGCCGAAGACCGGCCTCTCTCCCCAGGCCCGGTCGTGGACGCCGCCGATGCTCCAGGCGATACCAGTATAGCCGTTCGGGTCCCGGCCGTCCAGTTCATAGCGGTCGTTCAAATAGCCATTTGCTGGGCGTACCAAAGGGCCCAGTTGTCCCGGCTGCGCTGGTCGCGGCTCATCCAGTAGAGATTACCGGCCCGGGACCTGTTTTTACCTGGTTCAAGGTGCGGAGGCGGTCAGGATGCATTTCATTTATTCCGGCTGGGGGTTGTTTTTCTGGCTACCATCAGTTCCGGCCCTTTGACAATGGGTTTTCCGGTAGCCCGGGCGATGGCCTTGAGCATATTCGGGTACAACAAACGGTGAAAAGGATCGAGGCCGTACCAGTATAACAGGCCTCCGAGACCCCTGGGTAAAAAACGGGAAAGCTGCTGAAGTTCCGTAACTCCCTCATTGAGAGGTTTGACCCGGAATTCCAACAGGGCTTCCCCGGGCAGCTTCATTTCCGCCAGCAGGAGCAGATGCACTGGGGGATCCACTTCCAGGACGCGCCAGAAATCCAGGGCATCTCCAGGACGCAATTCGGAGGGATGACGCCTCCCGGCCCGAAAGCCGATCCCTCCGATGAGGCGGTCGAACCAGCCCCGTATTTTCCAGAGGGCGGTGCCGAAATACCATCCGGTCCGACCGCCGATCTTGATTACCGACCCCCAGACCTCTTCCGGGGTGGCCTGGATCTGGATCAGGTAACCCAGCTCCAAGGAAGTCCCTCCGGCATAAGGGGTATCGCCGCAGTAAATCCACTCCCGGGGAACGGTAGCGGCGGCTGAAGCGTCCATCCAGCAGGTGTCGACCTGCTGCTGTTTGATCCGTTCCAGGGCCAGGCGGATGGTCTGGCGGCAGTCCAGAAGCTCCTGGGGTATGACATCGCGGATGCGATTGTCCCGGCAGATGACGGCGTTGCGCAGCCCTTCGGCCAGAGGCCGGGCGATGGAAGACGGGATTGGTGTGATCAGGTGGATCCAGTAGGAACTCAAGCGGGGGGTGAAGAAAGGCACCGTGATGATGAGACGCTTCGGCAGGCGGGCTTCTTCGGCATAGATTTGAAACAGCCGGCGATAGGTAACCACCTCCGGACCCCCGATATCAAAGGTCTGGCCCAAAGCCTGGTCATGCTCCAGACAGCCCTGGAGATAATTGAGGACATTGCGAATCCCGATGGGTTGCACCTGGCTGTCTACCCAGGCCGGAGTTATCATGATGGGCAGCCGTTCCACCAGGTAGCGTAAAATTTCAAAGGAGACGCTTCCAGCGCCCAGGATCATGGCCGCCCGGAGAAAGGTCGTCGGCACCGGTCCGGATTGAAGGATGCGGGCCACTTCAAGGCGTGAGCGCAGGTGCTCACTGAGCCTGGGATCATCCTGGCGGCCCAAGCCTCCCAGATAGATCATGCGGTTCAACCCGGCCTGAGCAGCGGCTTCGACCATGTGTTGGGCTGCCCGGCGATCCGTCTCCGTATAGCCCTTCGGATCGGCGTTCATGGAATGGACCAGATAAAAGGCGGCCCAACAGCCTTGGCCGGCTTTAACGAGAGACTCTTTGTCCAGCACATCGCCGGCGGTCAGTTCGACCAGCGGGTGGCCGCCCCAGGGGCGTCCTTTTAATTTGGATATTGACCTGCCCAAGGCCCGGACGCGGTAGCCGGCCTGGAGAAGCTGGGGAACCAGGCGGCCGCCCACATAGCCAGTGGCTCCGGTTACTAAGATTTTTTTCTCATTCATCCGGGCATCCTTTTAGTAAAACACGGCAGATCAAATCAAAATAATAAGGCCTGATTCAGCTTTCGTCAAAGAGAAATCGGTGCCTCCCCATTGACCCTCTGCCTGGGCTGCTTTATATTTAAAATGTTTTAGGAAAATCGGTATATGCCTCTTCCATGGGAGAGGAAAACCAAAGTAAGGAGAAGACCATGTCGCTACAAGACTATTTTGAACAAACCAAGGGTCTCGGAGTATTGGCAACGGCAGATTCCCGGGGCAAGGTCGGCATTGCCGTGTATGCCCGTCCCCATGTCCTGGAAGACGGTTCCCTGGCCTTCATTATGTCCGATCGGTTGACCCATCTCAATCTTACTTCCAACCCGCAGGCAGCCTATCTCTTTAAAGAAGAGGGCGCCGGCTACAAAGGAAAACGCCTGTACCTGAGCAAGATCCGGGAAGAGGAAAACAGCGAATTGCTAAATACCTTGCGCCGCCGCATCTATACCACAGAAAAGGAAGGTCCGGCGGAGTCTAAATTCTTGGTCATCTTTCGGATCGATAAGGAACTCCCCTTAGTGGGAACCGGCAAGTAGGCTGTCTTTCCCGTGAATAACAATCCCTAAGGACAGGTCCACCTTCGAGGCATTAACTTTAGGGCACCTATAATTCTTTTACCACTTGGAAACGGGAAACCAGGAGGTATCTTTCCACCGTCACCTTGAAAAGGGCACAGGTCGGGGAGGAGACAAAATCAAGCAGATGGGGATGGCGGTCCAGGTAAAGCTGCTCATAATGCTCCCGGTCTCCTCCTCCCAATTCCAGGGCTTTTCCCAGGATGGTCACCGCCCTGGCCTCGGAAAGCAACCTCTTATCAAAGCCTGCTATGGTCGTCGAGAAATTCGGGTTCCGTCTTTGATCTGGTTGCTGGGATGAGGGATGACCTCTTCCCCTTCTTTCAATCCTTTTATAATCTCCGCTTCAAAAGCCCCACGCCGGCCCACCCCGCCCTCACGCCGCCGGGCCCGCCCGCCCTGATTGACAAAAACCGCCCATCCCCGGCCCAGTCGAAAGAGGGCGCTGGAAGGAATCTTCAAGACCCCTTTCCCCTTCCAGACGATGATCCGGGCCTCGACCCGGAAGCCGTCGCCCAAAGGACTAGGAGGATCCACAAAGTCGCAAATGACATTGACCCGCTTTTCCTCCACGCCCAGGGCCGAGACCTTGGTGAAGCCCCAGGGCTCCACCAGTCGCACCCTGGCCTGATGGGAGGGTGACTTTTTTAGGTTTAGCCTCTATCGTTTTTTTGTCACCTACACATTTTCCAAAGCGAATATTATTTCCCCCGGTTGCCCGTCCGGGGTGACAGGGAAACGCCAATTTTTTATCTGTTCCCTGAGACACTTCTGGAGTGCCGGTAACGGGTTCGAGTCGAAGATGACTTCTTTTACGGTGCCGTCCGGATTAATCCTTAGTTTGATAATTATTTTGCCTTTGTGTTTGCCTTTCTGAAAACACTTCTCAATCTCCTGGATATTCTTTTGCAGTACCTTAGCAACCTCTTCTTTGATCCGGTTGCCAGATACTTGTATATCCGAAAAGGATACGAAGTCCCGCTTATCCTTCTCTTCTTTTTCCCTGGCGGTATTCTTTTGGTAGAGGGCATCGGCGGCTTGGGCCGGCGTCAGGGCGCTGACCGAGCCGGCCGGGGCCGACAGGGCTAATTTCCTGGCTTCGCCGACGGCATAATCGGAAACCCCCTGGGGAAGAGGAAGGGGCTGTTTGACCGTTGTGGGGGACCCGTTTTTATTGCGTATCTCGGTGTCTACCGCCACAAAGGAAGTGTAGGCCGTCAACAGGTTATATTTTAGCGCAAGTTCCGTGACTTCCCGGGTGCGGCGGTCTTCAGGCCGGAGTTTGTTGAAATCCGAGAGCAGGGTAATTTTGTGCCGGGCCCAGAGGTAGCGAAGCCCCTGATCGGTCTTTAAGGGTTTTGTGCCACCTACCTCAATGGCCTCCTGAAAAGGACCTTCCCCCGAAAGACCACTTAACAAGATTTTTCCTTTCGGCCGGCCGCGCCATTTTCCAAAAATAACAATAGGGCGATCCGCAAATAAGTCCGGGATGCCGGCCGGCTCCACATCGTAAACGGAGAAGCCCTCAAAGCCGATCTTAATTTTGGTCAGGACCGGGGACTCGATCATCTGCCGAAACCGTTCGGCCTGGGCCGGGGCCTCATGGGGATCGGTGATGACAAAGGATTCGCCCATTCCCACATGGGCCAGGCCTTCGATGATGTGGCGGTTGACGCTGCTGCCGATCCCGAAGGCGAACATATTGGCTTGACCGAGATTTTTCCGGATCAGCTCAAAGACCTCTCCTTCCACAGTTACATAGCCGTCCGTAGCGATGACGATGGTCCGTGAATAACCGTCAGCCTTCTCAAGATCCAAGGCCCGTTTCAGGGCCGGCAGCAGCTCGGTGCCCCCGCCTCCCCGCTGGCGGTCGACGAGTTGAAGGGCCCGGTCGATATTCTCGCGATTGACCGGGAGAGATTGGTTGGACAAGAGCGACGATCCGCCGGAGAAAAGAAGGACATTGAACCGATCGGTAGATCGGAGACGGCCGATCAGATCTTTCAATAAATGTTTTGAGATCTCCAAAGGAAAGCCGTGCATGGATCCGGAGACATCGACAATAAAAATATATTCACGGCCCGGGATCTGTTCCCTGGCTACTCGTTTGGGAGGCTGCATCTGAAGCAGAAAGAAATTCTCTTTTTCTCCTTCAACCAAAAGAAGCCCGGACTGAATTTGCCGGCCGTTGAGGCGGTAGCGCAAAATAAAGTCCCGGTTGCCGCCCTGTTTCTCTAAAGGATCCAGCACAACCTTGGCCTCGGAAGGACCGGCAAAGCTGGTTTGGACCTTGTGGGAGGGACAGAAGAGATCCTGGATGGGCAGACCGGCTGCCAAGGAGAGACTCAATTCAAAGGTATAGGTCGGCCTCTCAGCCTGGTGAAGATAGGGGTTTTGCACCCAATGCTCTTTGGCGGGGGCCGATGCCGCGCCTTGATTGGAGTAACGGGGCCCGACTACCGTGGGATAAACGAATTCGTAGACGCGATCCGTGGGCACCAGCAACTCGGTATATTTCAGCTCCACCTTGATCTCGTCGCCGGGCATGATATTGGCCACATTCATCTGGAAGACATTGGGCCTCTGCTGCTCCAGGAGGGAAGCGGTCTTGCCCTGGTTTAGGGCCTGTTCGTAGGTGCGGCGCGCCTCCTCTCTTTTTTGAATTTTGGCCTCGATCATCCGCTTACCCAGGGTTATTTTCATGCCGTAAACAGCCGCCCGGGTTGATGCCGGAAAGATGTAAATGGCCTCCAGGGGGTGTCGGCCTTCATTCTTGTAGACCTGGGTCACCAGGACATCGGCAATAACCCCGGAGATGTTCACTTGCGCCGTGGTGGTTTTTAAAGGAAGCTGGTCCGGACCGGGTTGGTCGCTCTTGACGAAAAAGAAGGGAGACAGGGTCCGGTCTTCGGATTCGACAGGCCTCGGGTGCCCCGATGCCGGATAAAAAATGATCAGGAACAGGGTTACTATCATAAGGATGGGCATTAGCCGTTTCATGGGATACCTCCTTGAAAAAGGGATTGATGAACTTCTTTTCAGGTTTAGACAGAGGAGGTTTTAAAAAGTTCCCAGCTTTAAAAAAGTGAGGGGTGAGGAGTAACGAGAAAACCGTTGAAATTATGGTTGGAAAAAATAGAGGTGGGGAAGGAAGGAACTACTTTTTCCGGATGATTTCTATTCTGACAGGGACAAGGTCATCCTGCCGGGATGAGGAGATCATCGCTTTCGCTTATCCCCCCCATCTTTTTCAGGGTGTCGAAAAGGCCCGGTAATTTTTTTAAATTGACCACTCCTGAAATAATTTCCATCTCATCCTGGGATTCCCTGAGAATATTCCGAGCCTCGGCCTGGTGAAGGGCTTCCAGGGCTTCCTGGCTTGCTTTGCCGAGGTCGCTGACCTTGAATAAGAACCCCACCGGCCTTGATTTAAGCCGGGCCTTTTCCCTGACCGCAACCCTGTCCTGGTCGGTTTTTTCTTTTGGTTTGACAGTTCCTAACTCATCGGCCATCCTTCTGTCTTTTTCCAAGGAGGAGGCTGCCGGAGCCGTCAGAGGAGCCGGGGCCATGGGGGAGGAAGCCAATCTTCCTGATGAAACCGCTCCAACCGGTTTTTCTTCGCGGCGGTCTTCGGGAATTCCTTTTTTCTCCCCCATCAGAGGAGGTTCCGGTGCCCTTGACAGGGCCACCACTTGGTCTTCCTGCTCCTTGTCCGCCGGACGGCCTGCCCCAATGGGGATCTTGACCTCCTCTTTCTCTTTCTGAGGGGCCTTCCCTGTCCCTGGTTTGCCCGTGGGGAGCTTGTCCGTCTCTTGAAGGGAATATTTTTCTGTTATGACCGGTAATGAACCAAGCGGGGCCTGAAAGGCCGCCCTTTCCGGCTCGCCGGCCTGGTAAACCTGCCAGGCCAGGAAGGCGATTAAAAGAGAGGCCACGGCTTCGATCGGGATCTTGATGTGGAGGGGGAAGAACAATTTCTCAAGCCAGCTTTTTTTCTTCTCCCCTTCTTCCTCAATCCGGGCCATGATCTTTTGGGTGAACCAGGGAGGGGGTTCCACCTCGGTCAGGTTTCTTAAAAGATAACCGGATTTTTCAAGATCCCGGCAGACCTTCCGGCATGGATCGCAGGAATCAAAGTGCTTTCGAAGTTCTTCGGCTTCCAACTCCGAAACATCCCCTTCCAGAAAAGCCGGGAGTCTTTTTCCCACCTCTTTACAATCCATCATAAATCACCCACTACCTTTTCAAGCCCCTTTTTCAGGGCCTCTCTTGCCCGGTAAAGGCGGGATTTGACCGTCCCTTGAGGCAGTCCGAGAATCTGCTGAATTTCTTCATAGGAATGACCCTGGATATCCCGAAGAATAAGCACTTCCCGCTGCTCGGTCTCAAGCAGGTTGATGCAATCCTGGACCTTCGCTTCGATTTCCTTTTTCTCCAGTTGTTCCAAGGCTGAGGCCTCCGGAGAAGGCGGATCAAGAACCTTTCCCCGTGATTCACCCTCGGGGGGATCGTCCGGGGATAGCGACCGAAACCGGGCCTGGCCGGCCATTTGCCGCAGCCGGGTCCTGGCCTGATTGAGGACGATACCATAGAGCCAGCTCGAGAACTTAGCCTCTCCCCTGAATTTCTTGATGGCCCGGTAGGCGGAAAGAAAGGCCTCCTGGACGGCATCGCAGGCCTCCTCATAATCCCCGATCAGGCGAAAAGCCAGATTCAGCATGCCTTTCTGGTGCTTTTCTACGAGCGCTTCAAAGGCCTTAAGGTCTCCTTTCTGGGATCGGAGCACCAGATTATGATCTTCATCAGCAACTACAGGATTCATTCCCTCTATGTTAGATATAAAAACCGGTGGATTTGTTCCGTTACTTTTTAGTCCAAGAACAACCGAGATAAGGGGACTTGTCAAGTAAAAGATTATCCCAACTTTTTGGGAGAAGAATCAATTTTTTTGGGGGATGTCCTTCAGGTTCTTTTTTGGGGAAAATTTTTCCCTTTTTCAGGGTCTTTTTGTCGTCTTATAAAACATGAAACATAATAATAACAAGTAGTTGTCTTTATGGCACCTATATTGCTTATTATTCAAATAAAAAAACCTATTTCGTAGCGATTTTAGGAGGCCATATGCGAAAAATTCTCTTGGGGGTTTTAATTCTTTTTAGTTGTCTTTGTTTTATCTGGGCGGGGAACGCCGCAGCCGTTCCGGTCACCTTTTCTTTTACCGGGGACAATCTGGTCCAGGGTTGGTATATAGTTGACGGCAATGTGACGCCTATCTTGACGGCTGATGGGGACGGCTCTTTTAGCAATTGGCGGACTGCAGACACCCGGACAATCGAATTGGAGCCTAACCATGGCTATCAAATCATCTGGCAGATCGTCAATGACGACAATGATGCCGGTTTTCGTCCTCCCGGCCCAACCAATCCGGGCGGCTTTTTGGCCCAGGTTTTACCTGATAATGATTTTTGGCCCAATGGCCTGGTAACGGGTTCGTCCTGGGAAGTGGCCGTGCTTTATGATACCACGGGCGTGCCTAATTTTGGGGCTCTGTCCTGGAATGCCGCCACCCCTTACGGATACAACGGGGCCCCCAATATCTGGTCTCAAGCTTTGGGAGGAGGGGTAAGTGTGGCCGGGATCAGCCCGGACGCCCAGTGGATTTGGACGGACCGGAACTATGGAGATCAAGGTGCCCCCGGCCGGGATGACAGCGTTTTCTTTCGGCTCACCCTGGACCCCACACCGGTTCCGGAGCCTGCTTCCCTGCTGCTCCTCGGAAGCGGCTTGATCGGCCTGGCGGCTGTGGGGAGAAAAAAGTTTTCGAAGTAAACTTATCTCAATTCCATACTTAAAAGGCAGGGTCGTAATGGATCCTGCCTTTTTTTCCTGTAGCCGCTCCCCTATTTCGGCCTCGCCGCCCTCTCGGCCAAGGCCTCCTTTTTCAATTCCCTCTTTAAAACCTTTCCCGCCAGGCTCACGGGCAGTTCATTTCTGAAGACCACTTCCCGGATCTTTTCGTAGCCGGCGACCTGCGGATTTACGTCATTCATGATCTCTTCTGCCGTGGCCGTTTCCCCTTCTCTCAAGACCACGTAGGCCCGGGGATACTCGGTGACGGCCGGGTCAGGGATCCCGATGACCGCGGCTTCTTTTATCTTGGGATGCTGGTAGAGGATCTCCTCCAGGTTCCTGGGGAAGACATTATAACCCTTGTACTTGATCATGTCTTTAATCCGGTCCACTATGAAGAGATAGCCGTCCTCATCCAGCTTGCCGATATCGCCCGAATGAAGCCAACCGCCTTTCAGGGTCCTGGCCGTTTCCTCGGGATTGTTCCAGTAGCCTTTCATGACCTGAGGACCTTTCTGGAGGATCTCGCCCTCTTCGCCGATGGCCATCTCTTTGGTGTCGTCCATCAGGTCGGCGATCTTGACTTCGGAATCGAAAATCGGTATGCCGACCGAACCCGGTTTGCGGACCGCCGCCTCCGGGGTCGGATTAAGACAAACAGCCATGGTGCATTCGGTCATCCCATAGCCCTCGATAAAGACCCCTCCAATCACTTCCTTCATCCGATTCAGGTATTCAACGGGTAAGGGCCCGGCGCCGCTGGCGGCAACCTTGACTTTCTTGAATTGGGGGGCATATTTCGAAAAATCCGAATGATTAAGCAGGGCGGTATAAATAGGAGGAGCCCCGCCCATGGCGTCAATCGGGTAATTTTCGAGAACCTTCAAGTATTCACCAGGATCGAATTTCGGAAGCACCACTGTGGTGGTTCCGACGAAAATAGGATAATTCAGGTAAGCGATGGTGCCCATGGCGTGAAACCAGGGCACCACATTGACGGCCGTAAAGTGCGAGCCTTGGAGATTGCAGTTTTCCGGTGACAGATCTTTTACGATCTGATTTCCAAAGGCTGGGGCATTCCAGTTGGCCACTTGGGCGACATTGACGATGGTATTGTAATGGGTGATCATGGCCCCCTTGGGGAGTCCGGTGGTCCCGCCGGTATAGGCCAGGACGGCGATATCCTCCTTGCCGTTGATGGTTACGAGGGGAGGGTTGGGAGGATATTTCAACAGGAGGTCTTTGAAAAAGTAAATGCCGGCAGCCGGATCGCTTTTAATGGAGGCGATATTCTTTCTTTTTAGAAGCAGGAAACCGTATTTCTTAACCGCCGGAAGGGCTTCCTCCAGACCGGAGACGATGACCCGTTTGAGGCCGGTCTGATCCTTCACCTTGAGCAGCTTGTCCATCAGGAGATTAAGCTTGAGGGTGATGACGGTTTCGGCCCCGGAGTCATTAATCTGGTATTTGAGCTCGGCTTCGCTGTTAAGGGGCGAGCACATGGTCAGGATGGCTCCGATCTTAAGGACCGCGTAGTAGGAAACGGCGAACTGGGGGCAGTTGGGCATGAACAGGGCCACCCGGTCTCCCTTTTTCACCCCCAGGTCGGCCAGGGCGGTGGCCAAGCGCAGGGATTGGTCGTGGAGTTCCCCGAAGCTCATGGGTTTTCCCATGAAGATCAAAGCCGCCCGTTCAGGAAAGCGTCTGGCGCTGGCCTCCATGAAATCCCAAATGCTGCCTTCATAGTAGGTCAACGACTTCGGATACACATCGGGCCACAGCTTGTACCAGGGTTTGTCCATAGCCACCTCCACTTTTGGGGTTGTTCCATACTTCGTCATCCCGGCCAAGGCCCGCGGCAGCGGGACGCGAGCCGGGATCCAGGGACCTTTTGATTTAATTTCGGTATAGGCAGTAAACTCTCATTACCCGCTGTAATTAGGAACCGCTTCTCCTTTGGCCCTTAGTTCAGCTATCCTGGCCCGGTTGCGTTTCTTTTTGGCCTTGATATTGAACCGGTCAATCTGTTCCGCCATTTCCTGCAGGTAGGCGATCGGTTCAAACTCTGTCAGCCGGCCGTCCTTGAGGGCGCTGATTTACCAGGTCCTCGCCGGCCTGCGTCCTGGCCGTTACGTGGGACCCGCCGAAGGAGATGTCGGCGAATTCGGCTGAATAATCGGTGCAGAGGCTGCATCGGCGCCACTTCGGATAACTCGTGATGACCGGAAAAAGTTCGATAAGGTTTAGACGTTTCTCGGTCTTTCCGCCGTCTTTCATGAGAATCTGGAAGAGGACATCGAATTCCGTTGATACCCTTCGGAAGTCGATGCTTTGGCGATCGTCTCCGGGGTAACCCCGCACAGCTTCGAAACATAGTCCATGAAGTCCTGGTGTTGGACTATGGGGGAACCGCAATAGAGTCCGAAGACGTACTTCACCTTTCGGGTCAACCCCGCGAAGCTGTCTCCGATCAGTTGGAGCTTGCGGAAACCCTGGACATGGCAGCCGAGGCCCACCAGGGCTATCGAACGCAGGTCGTTTCGCTGGGCCACCTCCTCCAGGGCCATGAGTACCGGGCTGAAGACATACTTGCTGCCCGCTCCTTCGATGATCTGTTCCCGGGTGGCGGCGATGACCGGCCAGGAAAACCAGGGATAGGGGGAGGCCTGGCCCCAGCGTGAGATGATGGCGCCGTCGATTTCTCCTTTTTCCAGAAGATAGGTCAGGAGCGAGGTGACCTTCCCGCCCGAGTAACCGATTCGGGCCAGGTCGTGATCACTGCTGATCAGGTTGCGATCGGAAAGATGGATTCCAAAACCGCCGGAATCCTCATTTTCATTTCTAACTCGTCCGAAAAGCCGCCGGTCCAGCTCGTCGTGTGGCGCGCCTGATCCGGAGCAGGCCTGTACACAAAGGCCACAACTGGTGCACTCCTCCACCAACTCCGGGCCATCCCCTTTAAAGGAGATACAGCTAACCGGACAGACGGCTACGCAAGCCCCGCAGGAGATGCAGAGACGGGTGTCAATGACCTTTCGTTTCAGATTTTCAAAGGAAATTTCTTCCATTAATTCTCCTATCTTTGGTGACAGCCAAATTTCGATGACCGGCACCTTTTATGTCTCCGGTATCGTGCTTCAAGATATTTCCGGCCTTCGCTGGGCCCAGGGACGGGCCTGCTCCAATTGGGCTGCCAGACGGAAGAGGGTGGCTTCATCGCCGAAACGAGCCATAAAATGGACGCCTATGGGGAGGCCGTCGGCATTCCAGTAAAGGGGCAGGGACATGGCCGGGCTGGCCGGTAAAGTTGGCGATCGGGGTGATGGGGACAAAGTCCTCCGCCCGCTTCAGTCCCAGTAGGGGATTGTCCGGGGGAGGATCAAAGCTTCCCAAAAGGGGAGGCGGTTCAGCGACCGTAGGCGCCAGCCAGAGATCATAGCGGAGGAAGAATCGGGCGATCTCGCGGGCGATCCGTTGGAGCAGAGTCAGGTAAAACAGATAAGTGGAAGCGCTTTGGGTTTTCCCCATCTCATAAAGAGCCCAGGTGAGAGGTTCAAATTGATCTGTTGTGGCGGCCTGGCCGGTTACCATGGCCATACCGTCGATAGTCCAGGCACACCCGGAAGACCAGAGGACCATGAAGGCTTGGCTGATCAGGTCGCGGTTAAGGGGTGGGATCCGCTTCCTCCACCTTGTGGCCCAAGGCAGCGCAAAGCGAGGCGGCGTCCCGTACGGCCTGGAGGCAGTCGGCATGGATGGTTGCCCCGGAGAAATTGGAAGCGGTAAAGGCAATGCGCAGTTTCCCCGGGTCGGCGCCGACCTCCTGGAGGAAAGGGCGGGCCGGAGGAGGCGCCCAGTAGGGATCACCCACATCCGGGCCGGAGGTCGCATCCAGCAGGGCAGCGCTGTCACGCACCGACCGGGTCACGGCATGTTCGGAGATCAGTCCGCTGAACAAATCACCAAAGTCCGGCCCCAGGGGAGTTCGGGCCCGGGTCGGTTTCAGACCGAAAAGCCCGCAGCAGGAGGCGGGGATGCGAATCGAACCGCCGCCGTCATTGGCATGGGCCATGGGCACCATCCCGGCAGCCACGGCCGTGGCCGAGCCGCCGCTCGAACCTCCCGGCGACCGCCCCGGGTTCCAGGGATTTCGGGTGGGCCCGAATAGACGGGGCTCCGTGGTGGGAAGAATGCCCAACTCAGGCAGGTTGGTCTTCCCAACCATGATCAGGCCGGGCTCGCTTCAGGCGAAGAACCAGTTCATTGTCATGGTCCGGTACGAAATTCTTAAGTAAAGCCGTGCCCAGGCACATCCTGACGCCTTTAACCATGGCCCCGATATCCTTAATGAGAAATGGGACGCCGGAGAAAGGGCCCTGGGGCAGGTCCGTTTTGGCCAGGGCCAGGGCCTGGTCAAACATAGGCGAGAAATGACTGCGTTGAGGGAGGGATTCAGGCGCTCGATTCGCTCTATGGCCGCCTCCACCAGTTCAAGAGGGATAACTTCCTTCCTTCGGACCAATTCCGCCAGTCCTATGGCGTCGAACGAGGCATATTCTTTAAATTTAGCCATTGGTAATTCTCCTTCGGGTAAGTCCCCGACTTTGCCGGGAGGGATTTAAAAAGCATTTGTTTTCCAACCCGAAAAATTCGGAAAAGATTTTTGCCACAGACAACTGCAGGATCCCGCTTCCAGCGGGACGGCGACCTGCCGCTACCCTAACCGTCCGCCCTTCGGGCACTAAAAAGACTTGGGCCAACAAGCAATATCCATCTAACGAGCTTTTCTGTTCGCGCCAGTCCCGCCTGGCGGGATCCGCCTTTGTCTGTGGCAAAAAAATTTGAACAGCCATTCATTTGTCGCAAATCCTTAGCTGATGAGGAGTTGCGGGTATGCAAGAAACTTTCTTTGCCAAATAAAACAAAAAAATTCCAAAGGCACTAAAGACCAGTTTGATCCAAAAATTCAATGATGGCTCGGTTGAGTTCAGCCGGTTTTTCCACCGGCAGCAGGTGGCCGGCAGCCAGGATGTGGACTCGTTGGGCCCCTTTGATTTTGTCGGCCAGGAACTCTCCGAACTTAGGCGGCGTGAGCAGGTCATCCTCACCGGTAACCACCAGGACCCTGGCTCTGATTTCAGGTAGCCGTTCCCGAACATCAAACCGGTCGCAGGCCTGATAATCGCCGTAAACCACGGATGGTAGGCATTTCAGGTTGTCATCCAGTATGGGTTGGATAATGGCCGGGTCGGTTTTTGGGGATATGGCGAACTGTTTAAATGATTCAACGAAGGCCGGGTAATTTTTTTCTATGGGCTCAAAGATTACCGGCGCAACCTTCATTTTGGCACCGGTACAGATAAGCACCCCGGCTAAAAAGTTTTTGGGATAATCCAGAAGCAATTGCAGGGTGATGGCCCCGCCCAGGCTCAAGCCGGCTGGAATGGGTCGTGGAGGATTCAATCGACTAATAAAATCCATGACCGCATGGGTATATTCCGGTATGGTTTGGTACCCCCCACCAAGGCTCCGCCCATGCCCGGGAAGATCCAGGGCAATTGCATTGATCCGACCGCCAAGGCCCTTTAATTGGTTATCCCATATAATGCTCGAGAATCCAGAGGCATGGATAAAGACCAGTGTTGGTTTTCGGGAATCCAGCGGCCAGGTGTTGGCCTTAAAAGCTAAGCCCGCTTCAAAAAGCTCTTTCATGTCCTACCTTCCGGGGATAATTAACCTAAACGTTAAAAAAATTTTCGATTAGCCGATGCGTGAGCAAAATCCCCCCTCGATCCCCCCTTTGGCAAAGGGGGGAAGGGAGACTGTCCGACAAATCCCTCTCCCTTGATGGGAGAGGGTTGGGTGAGGGTGTAACTATTTAGATGGATTGCCCAAATTTAATGCAACTGTTGGATTAATCCTCGATTAGAATAAATTTTCTCTCAAAATTCTTAGCGCTGGGGAGAACTTTCATCCAGAAGGCCTTGTTTTCGGGATCCCCGGGATTAAAGAGGTGATCGTATTTGATCCGGTCATCACCTGCCGGCATGCGCTCGACACCCCGGACGGCAAACTCGTGCAACTGGCGGGCATTCAACAGATGCGGGCTGAGGGCAATATAAAAGAGCCCCAATTTTTCCACTTCCCGCACAACCCGGCCCACCTCCAACCCGGCCTGCCTGAATTGGGCCAGGGCAACCAGAAGGCGGTCTCCAAGGCTCATGGCGGCAATGGTATGTTCATTTTCAGATGGAATGCGGGACAACAGGTCCGATCCCTTGGGACGGGACGCGATGCGCTCTTTCATCTCGAACAAATTCGCTCCGGAGCTTCCCGCCAATACAAACACGAACTTGCCGGCTTTTTTAACGGCTGTATCCAAATAGGGCAGGAGAAGCTCATAGGGCCAGGGTTCCTTTGGTTTGGCATCCGCCTCATCGATCAAGGAAAGGCAGGGCTGTTCCGAGTTGAGTATTTCGGAAAGGCACGATCGAAATTCGGGTTCATCCATTTTTGCCATATTGATTTCCTGGTATTGAACCGATGGAGCGATTGAGGCGGCTATCTGTTGAACGAAATACGTCTTCCCGGTCCCGGGCGGGGCCCAGATCAGGTGGTTTTCCCGTTTTGGGGTCGAGTGGCCGAAGCCGGATATGATTTTCTGCTTAATATCCTTTAAGGTATTTCGGACTTCCTCCTCATATCTGTTATATTCGCCGATGATACGGTATTGCGACAAGGCAACCTTATCCAGGCTATCAATGAAGACTTGGGCTTTTAAAGCTGCCGGATCTTCCATCACCGGAGTCGTTTCAGTTTTGGTTGGTGTTTCAGCCTTTTTTGAGGGAAGAATTTCAACCGGATCTCCAAGGAATTCAGCGGTGGCTCGAAGTATGGCGTTGGCATCTCCAAAAAACGGGATATGGATATTCCCCTCCAGGGGAACAAAACGGGCCTTTGGGATCATGGCCGCCAATTCCCTGCCGCAATGGAATGGCATAGCTTTATCTTCGCGGCGGTGAATCACCAGGGTAGGAACTTTTATTTTAGGCAGGAGGTCAATGACATCAAATGAATAAACCGCCCCCAATAACTTTGAGGCCAAGTCGGCGGTTGTCGATAATCTTTGTAACCGGGTGAACCACTCAATAATCGAGGGTTCCCCCCCAGGCAAAAAAATATCAGCCAAGGTTTTAGAACCGATTCCCCAAGCCGCTTTGATCATTGATATAAAGGAGGCTTTAAATTCATCGGGGGCCAATGCGCTTCCACAGGAGTAGGTAGCATAAAGAATAAGATGCGTAATCCGTTTGGGATGCTTGATGGAATAGGCTATGGCAACAGGTCCGGCTTGAGAAAAGCCGAACAGGGCGAAACGTTTTAACTTGAGATGATCGACCACCGCTTCCAGAGACCTTACTTCCGACTCAAGGGAAAAGTCGGTCCGGCTTCGTTCAGAGAGGCCGCAGCCCTGTTTGTCATAGGTCACAAAGGTATGGTTCTGTGTCCCTTTCTCCAAATAATCTCTGGCTGCCGGATGATCCCAGGCTAGTTGTAAATGGCTGACCCACCCTGGAGGGATAACGAGAAAGGATCCTTGGCCCACTGTCCCATAGGCGATGCGGGACCTTGTCGGAGGTAACACAAAACCCTATCTTAAACTCTATTTCTTGTTTTACCGGCTCCATAAATGACCCTCCAGTCACGAAGACTTTACCAAGATTGAAACCCCCCCATCCCTTAAAGCGGAATGCATTTAAATTGGCGGGTACCTCCCCGCCAACTTAAAATTTTATTTTCTGAGTTCTCTGTGCCTCCGTGGTGAAAAATCTTTGTTAAACAAGAAGTTAAAATAGTAACAAACTTACCCAAAGAAGTCAAAATCGGGAACTACTCGGTGCGAGACCCTCGAATAAATTCGTCTCAGTAGATCCATCCTAAAGCGTATGATGGCCGTAGGCCTGAGGTCCTAAGGAGAATCACGCAAGGCGGATTCTCCTTTCTCAATCTTTTGTCATGCTGCAATGTATTGGCGGTGTTCTCCGGGACCAGGGTCTGGCCTGCTCCAACTGGCCTGCCAGCCGGAAGAGAGTGGCTTCGTCGCCGAAGCGGCCGGCAAATTGAACACCGATAGGCACATTCTCTTTATTCCAGAAAAGGGGCATCGACATGGCCGGCTGGCCAGTCATGTTCTGAACCCGGGTGAAGGCAACGAAGGCATTGGTTACCTCAAGCCATTTTCTGGGAGACTCCGGGTCCCATTGAAAGGCCCCAATCTGGGTAGGCGGTATCCTCATGGTCGGGGAAAGGAGCAGATCATAATCGTCGTCGTGATACCATTGGGCCATCTTTCGCGAGAAACGCTGGATTCCTTCCAAGGCAACCAGGTAATCGGCCCCGGTGCGTTTTAAACCGGCCCGGTAAACCGCCCAGGTGATTGGCTCCAGCTCTTCCTGGGTGATCTTCCTGGCCAGTTCTTTTTCCCAATAGGCCACAAAATACCCTGCCAGGCAGGAGAAAACGCTGCCGAAGGTTACGGCGATATTCGAATAAGCGAACAGGTCTGCACGGACTTCTTCAACTCTATGCCCCAGGTTTTCGCAAAGCCGGGCGGCATCCGTTACCGCCTCCAGGCAGTCCGAGTGGAGATGGGCTTCAAGATCCCATCCTTCCGGGACAGAGGCCAGAAACCCGATCTTCAGGCTTCCCGGATCGCGCCCGACCTCCTCAAGGAAAGGGCGCTCCTTCGCCGGAGAGGCAAAGGCATCCCCCAGGTCCGGTCCGGAGGTCAAATCCAGAAGGGCGGCCGAGTCTCTCACTGTCCGGGTTAGCCCATGTTCATGCGTGAGTCCACTCCCCAGGTCACCGAAGAGAGGTCCCAAGGGATTCCGTCCTCTGGTGGGCTTTAGACCGAAGAGCCCGCAGCAGGAAGCCGGGATCCGGATGGATCCCCCGCCATCGTTTCCATGGGCCATGGGTACGATCCCGGTCGCCACGGCCGCGGCCGACCCGCCGCTGGAACCCCCCGGGGTTAAGGCCGGATTCCAGGGGTTTCGTGTGGGCCCATAAAGGATCGGCTCGGTGGTGGGCAGGAGCCCGAACTCCGGGGTGTTCGTCTTGCCGAGGATGATCAATCCCCCGGCCCGCTGGCGTCTAACCAGTTCGCTGTCGAGTTTGGAGACATAGCCTTTGGCCGCACGAGATCCCTCGTCAAAAGGCGTCCCTTCATATTCGGCCAGAAGGTTCTTCAACAGGAAGGGGACACCGGCGAAGACAGCTCGGTTCGTTTTTTGTTTTTAATCTTTTCCGACCACTGCTTTGCCTCTGCGCGGGCCTGGTCGTAGAGTTTGTGGATCACGGCATTGAGCCTGGGATTCACCCGCTCGATCCGCTCGATGGTGATCTCCAGAAGCTCCGTGGAGTAATCTCGCCCTTCCGGATCAGGTTTCCCAACTCGATAGCATCATAGCCAATCAGTTCATCAGTCATAACGGTATTTTTCCTCCAAACCCGGAAAATCAAAAAGAACAATTTTTTGCCAAAGACAAAACAGGAAAGAGTGGCGGCGACCTGCCTCTCAGTTGAGTTAACCGAAGGCCGACCCTTCTTTGTTTCTACCTGAAGTAAGTGGTTATCCAGATCATCAGCAAGAACCCTATGAATTGGGACAAATGCCCCACCAGGCAATCCGGTAGTTGAAATACTTTTTCCTGGTGATCACCCCGATTTCATATATTTGATAGGTTAGGTCCCGGAAGATGTCTTCTTCGGAGGCCTTGGAAAAATCCTTATAATATTCCTTGGCCTCTTTTCGTTTGGCGATGTGACCGAAAAAAATTAACTGAGGAACCGATTCCTTCGTTTTTACCCCGGACCGGGCCAGCAGGGCCTGCAAAGCAAAAATCATGAAAAAGATCAACGCCAGCAGGTAGTATAAAAGGATAGCATAGGATATCCAATCCCTGTGCAGGGTCCCCAGCTTTGTAAAAACTATCGTGGCCATGACCCCGCTGAATGCCAGGAGCATATAAACTTTCTGGTCGGCCATTTTGATCATGTTTTGAAGATTGAGATAGATCCGCCAGGCCGGATCATTCTTTGCCATAAGATATTCTACCAGGTCGTATTCATCCATTCTTGTTCCTTTCAGGATATTTCAGCCAGTTTCCTTTCCGTCTTTCTCCACCCAGCCGTCGGCGCCGCATTCTTTGAAGATTTCTATGGCTTTGCCGAGATTCTCCTGGGCTTTTAATCTATCGCCTTTTCGTTTGAACAACTCTGCATAAAGGGCATAATCTTTTCCCAGGTGGAACATCATTCGGTTCCTTTGATCGGCTTCGATGGCCTTCTGAATCCAATGTTCTGCCTCAGATATGTGTTGATCATCAATATTGAGCAGAATCTCTCCTATATATCTTTGAATCCAGCCTTCGACTACTTTTACCTTATTATTTCGTGAATGGGCATACAAAGATTCTAAATTCACATCTTTCTCTTTATTCATCACCTTTGATCTTGCTAAACCTACTTTTCCAACATTCGCCCAGGAAGGCCATAATCGATTATTCTCTAAAACCCAACTCGCTTTTTCGTAATGTTCTTTGGATCTTTCGAAATCTCCCATTTCAAAATAGGTCTCTCCCAAGGTTAAATCGTGCAACCGCATTCCAGGAATGGAAATTGATCTTTTCACAAAATTCGAGTCCCTTCAAAAGATATTTTTCTGCCTCTTCCAGTAATCTTTTTCCATAACAGGAAACTCCATGGCTTATATACGCAATCGCTTTGGAATAAATATCCCCGCTTTCTTCGGCAATGCGGAGAGCCTCCTGGTAGTTTGGAATTGCAAATTTATTTTTCCATTGTAGTAATAAGAAAAATAGGCCAGATTGCTCTTTATTACTGCAATCCCCCAAAGATTTTTTACTGCCACATTAATATCAAGAGCTCTTTGGAAATAGTTTGTTGATCTTTCAAATTCACAGTTCCAACCTAAAGCACATCCAAACCAGAAGCTTGCCAAAACTGAAGTGACAATGTCTTTTACTTCTTCCGATATCTTTAAAGCCTCTTCCAAAGCCTTAAATGCCTCTGGATAATTTTCTTCCACAAAAAAATGGTATGTGCCAAAGATGGTGTATATCTGGCAAAGCCTCTTCTTATAATTGTGTTTTATGGCCAAATCAATAATCGGGTCGATGGCTTCTTTTGCCTCAACATGATAGTTCATTTGAGCCATATAGAGCCCAAGGGCCGTCCTGGCATCAATAATTTGTTTTTCTACATCATCTGTCTGGGGTAATCGTTCAAGAGATGTTACTCTTTTCTTTGCATGGGCAATCGCATCATTTAACGAAGCTGTCTTTTCAGCCTTCCTGCTTGCCAACCTTGAATACTCAGCACTCTTTAAATAATTCTCACTTAAAAAATAGTGCTCGGCTAAAACTTCGTAATGTCTCACTTAAATTATCTTTATATAATTCCTCGATAGCGTTCCCGATCTCTTCATGAAGTTTCTTCTTTCTCTTGGCCAATATCGAGTCATAAACTACTTCACGGGTCAGGGCATGTTTAAAGATATAATTCGATTGAGGGTATATGCCTCTCTCATAGAGAAGTTCTGAATCCTTTAAGATGGAAAGATAGGAGAGCAATTCTTTTTCTGGGAGACCTGTTACCTGATTTATCAATGGATAGCTGAACTCCCTCTCGATGACAGACCCGGTCTGAAGCACTTCTTTTGCCCCTTCAGGCAGCGAGTCAACTCTTGCCATGATCACATCCTGGATTGTTGACGGAATGGTCATCTGCTGGATATCTTTTGAAAGACCGTATACGTTTCCTCTTTTTTCTATGATTTTTAGGTCTTTAAGGGATTTTATAAACTCCTCAAGAAAAATGGGACACCTTCTGTCTTCTCAAGAATCAATTCCTCCAGGGTCTTTTCAATTTCCTTTGTGCCCAAAAGGTAGGAGTCACCATCTCAAGGCTTTCTCGGTTGGAAAGCCGATGCAAAGTTAACTGATTGTGATAGGACTTGCCGCCCCAGGTGGAATAAATTCAGGCCGATAGGTGAATATCAACAAAACCCTTGACCCTGGTATGCTCTCCAAATAGTTTTTTACTACATCCTCTGAACTCTTATCCATCCAGTGCAGGTCCTCAAAGGCGATGATCAGGGGCCGTATCTCAGAACCCTTAAGAACAATCCGCTTGAATGCCTCACTAATCCTATCTTTCTTTGCCTCAGGACTCAGGGAGATCTGATCAATACCACTATCTTTGACCGATAGAAGCTCAAGAAGATAGGGGAGGGTGGAGCTTCATCGATCCACCGATCAGTTCCAGGCCCTCTTTTGACCTTTTCTCTGATTTCCTGATCTCCTTCTCCCTTCCTGGATATCGAAGTTTGACTTCAGGATGTCTATGAATGGATGATAGGGGATACCCCTGCCGTAAGAGAGGCACTTCCCTTCCAGAAAGGTAACATCCTCGTTGGCAACAGCCTTTCTGAATTCATACAAGAGCCTGGATTTGCCCACCCCGGCTTCGGATATGATGGAAAAGGCCTGACCCTTTCCTGCCTTGGCTCGCTCAAAGCCATCCAGCAAAAGCTCAAGCTCCCGCTCCCTTCCAACAAAAGGAGTTAGACCCCGCTCGGCACTGACATCAAATCTGGTCCTCCTGGTGCTGGGGGCAATCACCTGATAGACCTTGACCGGCGTCTTCCTTGCCTTTAACCTGCTTTTCCCCCAGGCCTTCAAACCGGAAGAAACCCTTCGGTCAGTTTGAAGGTATCTTCGGTCACATAGGTGGTCCCAGGTTCTGCCAGGCCTTCCATCCGGGAGGCCAGATTTACCGTATCCCCGATGACCTTGAACTCCACGCGCAGGTCATTGCCGATAGTACCCACGACCACCGGACCGGTGTGGATCCCGATCCGCATCCGGATGGCCGGTCCTCTGGCCTCTTCCTGGATCCGGTGGCTGAATTTGGTCACCTCCTGGTGGATGGCCAGGGCCGCGCTGATGGCCCGCTGGGCGGCGTTTTCCAAGGCAATCGGAGCGCCGAAAAGGGCCATGATGCCGTCCCCCCGGAATTCCTGGACCGTCCCTTCGTACTTGTGGACCTGCTGGGTCAGGATTCCGAAGATCTCATCGATCAGGGCAAAGGCCTTTTCATCCCCGAGCTTTTCGGTCAGGGCCGTGGAGCCCTCCAGGTCGCAGAACATGACCGTGACCTGCCGGCGTTCCCCTTCGATCCGGCCTTTCTGGGCCAGGATCTTCTCGGTCAGTTCCTTCGGGCAGCGGGGATGGGGCCGGCCGTTTTTCTGGAAGGGATTTTTGAGGAGGTGTTTCCGAAGGTGCAGCCAAGGCCTGACCGCATTGATTGCAGAATTTGCTTTCCGGCGGATTGACTTCACTGCACCGGGGGCAGGCCAGTTCAATTTTGGCCGCGCATTCGTTACAAAACTTGGCGCCCTCCGGATTCTCATGACCGCAGGCAGGGCATCTCATTTTATTTTCTCCCATGTTCGACTTGGTACTACCATCCAAAGACCTTATGAAAGAGATGATCGGAATTGACCGGGCGATCAGGCAATAATAACTCCATCCCAGAGCATCGAAAGAAAATCGCGCCAGGGCACGATATGGATATCATCGTGAATCCGTCGGTTACGTTCATTGCAGACGAGGTAGGCGCTCCTTGGATGGTATTCCTGGATGAAGGCCTTTAGGGGACGGAGGTCTGCGCTATCGACACGACTGGTGCCCTTTACTTCAACGGCGATCTTCCCCACGGCCCAAAATAAAATCAACTTCCAGACCCGTTTTGGTTCTCCAGAAATTGACCTCATAATCCAGCTCGCTGTAGGAACGGTGGGCCATGATCTCCATGAGGATAAAATGTTCGAAGGCCCTTCCGAACTGCTCTCCCTTTTGTTCGGGAATAAGACGCCCGGTGAGACCGCCGGCAATCCCGACATCGAACAGGTAAAACTTTCCAGCCTTGGTGATTACCTGACGTTCCTGTCGTTTTTTGTATGGCTCGATCATGGTGCCGAGCAGGGTGTCAACCAGGATTTGATAATATTCTTTGACGGTTTTAGCATCCACGCCGCATTCCCGGGCGATGTTGGCATAGTTGGTCAGTTCCCCATGGGAATATCCCATGGCCTCAAAAAAGCGTGAAAAGGCGGGAATGTTCCGGGTCAGACCTTCATCAAACACTTCCTCCTTGAGATAATCCCGGACATAAGCCCGAAGCGATTTACGGTATTCTTCTTCCAAATAGTGCGCGGGTATCATGCCTCTATTTAACACCTTGAGGAGATCCAGGTTTTCCACTTCTCTGGAGACCAGCGGGTGCATTTCATAACGCCAGGCCCGACCTCCAAGCAAATTGGCTTTGCCTCGTTTCAGTTTCCTGGCGCTGGAACCGCATAAAAGGAAACGAAGACCCTTGTTCTCGATCAGCCAGTGGACTTCGTCAAGCAATTGCGGGACCTTTTGGACTTCATCAATGATTATCGGTTCCTTTAATTGCCGTGGGGTGGATGCCAGGAGCTGTTCCCGCAACAGATAGGGACGCTTGGTGAAATCCAGGAAAAGATCGGTTTGCAACATATCGTACATCAGGCTGTTCGGGAAAGCCTCCTTAAGGTAGGTTGTTTTTCCTGTTTTTCTTGGTCCCCAAAGAAAAGCCGACTTTCCCTTCGGCAGGTTAATCCGGATTATTCGTTTGATGTTAACCATTAAGGATATAACTCCTTTTTAGTAAAACTAAAATGGAATATATTCTTCGGAAATTACCTGTCAACAAAAAGCATTCCTTGTCATATTTCTCCATCTACCCATCCGCGCCGCATTCCCCGCAGAACTTCACCCCTTCAGGATTTTCCGTTTGGCAAATTGGACACTGCATGGTTCCCTCCTATAAAATAGGAAGCCGAACTTAATCCAATACGTTCCACCAGGAGATTGCTTTAAGGCCTTTAAAGGTAAAGGGTTGATCAATGTTGGCAACAATGACGCCGCCATCGGCGGATCCACTTGCCAATTCCTTCCATTTAAGCAGCGACTCAGCATGACCGGGAAGCAGCGTTGCGGTAGCCTTGATCTCCAGGGGGTACAAGTGGCCGTTGCGATCAATAAGCAGATCCACCTCCAACCCGGTCTTTGACCGCCAATAATAAAGTTCAGGGTGCTCGCCCCGATGGCAAAAGGCCTTGACCGACTCCGAAACCACCAACGTCTCGAAGAGAGGCCCCATCATCGGTCCCCTCTTTAACGGTTCCTCTGAATGGAGTCCCATCAAATAG
>CAVQFQ010000010.1:0-231300 GCA_963711835.1 uncultured delta proteobacterium
CACCTACAATCATAGATCCCACCAGGGTACCCGGGAGACTTCCAAACCCGCCGATGACCACCACACAAAAGGCCTGGACAATGACCGCCATATCCATGCCGAGGGTGATCGAACCCACCGGGGCCTGAACGGCCCCGGCCAAACCAGCTATAAAGATTCCTAAGACAAACACCCCGGTATAGATCCTGGGGATAGGGATCCCCAAGGCACCGACCATTTCCCGGCTGAAGACCGCGGCCCTGACAATATGGCCGTAGCGGGTTTTTTTCATAAACCACCAGAGGCCTATGGCAATAGCGGCACCGATTAGGATAACGAAGATGAAGTAGGAATCGAAGGGAATACCAAAGAAAAAAACCGGTCCGTGCACGATGGCAGGTCGAACAATGATCCTGTCCTCCACCCCCCAAATGAGCTTTAACAAATCTCCGATGATCAAAACCATGGCATAGGTCAGCAAGAGTTGCTCGGGAAGTTCCCGGTTATAAACCCGGCGAATCAAGACTACCTCGATTAGCCAGCCAATAACAGCCAGGGTCAAAGCCGCCAGCGGGATACTCACCCAAAGGCCAAAGCCATAATTTTGTAGCATAAGCCAGAAGGTATGGCAGAAATAGGCCCCAACCAACCAGAGGGAGGCATGGGCAAAATTAAGAATATTCATAACCCCGAAGATGAGGGACAGGCCCGAGGCGACAAGAAAGAGCATGGTACCCCGGGCCAAGCCACTCATAAATTGCGACATTATCAAAGAAATATCCATCTTTGTTCCTGCTTATTTTTTCTCGTCTTTTCGGGCAGCGATAATTTCGGCTTCAGGACGCCAGGAATCCGGGCCCTTTACCTCAACCAGATCATGGTAGATGGGGAAAGGATATTTGGGATCATCCGCTACCACACCCATATAAGATGAACAGCTCAGTTGGTTGTCTATCTGTCGGAAATAGAGCTTGCCCCGGGTGGTACTGATGGTCGCTCCTTTCAGGGCATCTTTGACTTTCTCCGTGTCGATACTTTTCGCCTTCTCAATCCCCTGCTTCAAGGCATAAACGGCATCATATTCCATGACCGCCCAATCGCTGGGATACCGGTCATTTTTGGCCTTAAAGTTTTTGACAAAATCTGCCATCATGGGGACATCCAGATGGGCAAAGAAGGGTGCCCGGCTCAGTCCCACCAAACCCCGGGTAAGGGTTTTGGCCTCAACGATCAATTCCGTTACGCTGATCAATGATCCGGGATAAGGAATTTTATCGAAAAATCCATAGGCCTTGGCCTGCTCCATCCAGGCCACGTTATCCTTGGAAGCCACAGAGCCGATTACAAAATCAGGTTTCTGGGCCATGATGGCCGTAATATAGGAGGTAAACTGCGTTTCTCCCAATGGCGGCCAAAATTCCTTTTTTAACACTAAATTAGGGGCTATCTCTTTCAGTAGTTTTACCGTATTTTCCTGGGTGGATCGGCCCCACTCATAGTCCGAGGCGATGGTGACGAATTCTTTCCAGCCTTTCTTTTTGGCCAACTGGGCCACACCCAGAACCACGGCCTTGGCCTGCATGTAGGTGTTGGGAACAACCTGGAAAGTATAGGGACTGAAATTAACCTGAGTGATGTTTTCCGAGTTGCTGATGGCGGCGATATGGAGAACTTTATATTCCTGGCAGATTGGTTTGATAGCCACGGCAACAGCGCTGGAATAAGACCCCAAGACGCATCGAACCTTGTCTCGTAGGATCAGATCCTTGACCTCTCGGACGCCCACATCCGGCTTGGTCTGATCGTCTTTGATGAATAGCTTGATCGGATGTTTCCCCAAGAAGCCTCCGCGGGCATTAATCTCATCGACGGCCAGTTTAATGGCATCAACCCCATCTTTGCTATAAAGAGCGCCCGTGCCGGTTAGGCCTAAAGCGACTCCGAGATTATAAGGCTCTGCCGCCAGACATTTGCTCGCAGGAGTCAATCCCCCCAAGAGTAAAATGGATAAGATAAAGACTAAGCTTTTTAATTTGATTCGTTTCATCATCAAACCTCCTTATTTAAATAGGTGCCTTATAAAAAATTTCTAAAAAATAGAAGAGATTTATTATCTGGCCTGATGGATCACCTCCCTATTTCTTTTTGGTAATTTATCCTAAATACAAAAGGACCAACCCTGCTTATTCCCAGGAAAGAAAAAAGATGCCTTTTTAATTCAATATGGACAAGGCCTGGTCAGTTTTTTATTAATCTTAAATATATTTTTTTGATAAGACAGCAAGCTTATTTGGAAGATAGCCATAATCCCAAAAAAATCTTATCCAGTTTATTTTAAAAGCCTAACAATAGGAAGTAAAAATTAGCTCTTTTTTTCGGCATAGGTCAGGACCATGCCGCCGTCAAAGAGGAGGTCTCCTCCGATCAGGTGTTTGGAAAAACGGGAGAAACCAAAGAGAAAAAGGTTGCCCACGTCGATGGGGTTCATCATCTCCTTGATTCTGGAATTTCCCAGCATAACCTCCTCGACAACCTGGCTTTCGGAAATGCCCCGCTGTTTGGCCTGGGCCGGGATCTGTTTCAAGGTCAGGGCGGTTTTGACAAAGCCGGTGCTGACGGAAAAGGAGCGGATTTTTCCGTTTCCTTCAGCGGCGATGGACTGGGTCAGGGCCCGGAGGCCGAATTTCATAATATTGTAGGCCGGCTTATTTAAAGTGCAGATATGGGCGTGGATGGAGGTCATGTTGCCGATGGCCCCGGTCCCCTTTGGACTTCTTCGTATGTGCGGCAGGACCAGCTTGGAAAGATGAAACGGAGCCCGAAGCATCAGCCGATGCATATAATCGAATTTCTCCATAGGAAAATCCTCTATGGAGTTGATATGCTGGATCCCGGCGATATTGGCTAAGAATTTGATATGGACCCAGTTTGGCCGCTTCGGAAACAGCCTGCTCCAGGTCTTCATCGCGGGTCAGATCGGTTCGGATAAAAATCATCTGCCCGCCCAGGTCCCGGGCCAGCCGCTGGGTTTTATGACCCTCTTTTTCGTCGATATCCAGCCCGACGGTCATGAGGTTGTTGGCGGCGGCGGCGATGGCCGTGGCCCGACCGATGCCCCCGCCGGCCCCGGTTACCAGACAGACATGACCGACATGGAAATCGGGATCGGGCAGCGGCAGGATATCTTCTTTTCGGATTTTAGGTTCTTTGATGGTCATCGGTTATCTTTGATGGACTCGTAAAAAGTTTAGACATCCAGGAAACCGGGAATGGGGGTCTTGTTTTAACGGATTTTCCAAAGGGGGATCCCCTGCGCCAATCCGGCCCATGTTCTAAAATGGGTTGGAGCCGGGCCTTCATCCAAGCGGGCATACGGCTTTGGCGTTGGCCTGCTTTGGGACTTGTCTTTAAACTTCCTGCCCGGTTCCGAAGTTCTGAGTTTGGGGCGGAAAATCCTTAAAAGCAAGACCCCCATTCCCATCGTCTGGTTTGAAATTACTTTTTACACCCTTATCATCTTTAATGAAAGATGAATTTCGGGTTAAAAACAACGATCCGGGACTGCCTTTAAATGTGCAAGTAGCAGGCCACGATCCGATCAGACCTGAAGGCAGATAACTGGTTGTATTTTTAGGTTATTTAATCGGTCCGGGAAAAATCCTTTTTGTTAAAGTGTAGAATAAAATCTACACTTTTAAACCTACCCGGCAATTATCGTTCATTAATAGCCGTTTAAAGTTATGTAGCCTGTTTAATACATGTAGAGAAAAAGCTACATTTAAACGGGAAACCCCGATTTAGCTGAGAGAGGGAGATTCAATTTTTTTATTTTCTTGTACAAGGCGGTCCGATGGATACCGAGAACCTGGGCGGCCTGCTTCTTATTAAAACGGGCCTGTTGAATAGCCTCCAGAATAGCTTCCTTTTCCATTTCTTCCCTGAGCCTCCGGAGCGAGGAGGCCATCAGGGAGCCCAATCCTTTTCCGGCCTTTTGTATAAAAATGGGCAGATGGTGAAACTGGATAGTGTTTCCGTCAATGGAACAGAGGATTCGCTCCAGGATATTGGCCAGTTCGCGCACATTTCCAGGCCAGGGGAAATTTTCAAGGCGGTCCAGGACTTCCGGGGCTATATGGGTCACATGGGTGCCCAGGTCCTTGTTCAATTGCCCGATGAGATAATTGGCAATCAGCGGGATGTCCGATTTTCTTTCCTTAAGGGACGGGATCTGGATGGGGATAACGTTCAGACGATAATACAAATCCTTTCTGAAAGAACCCTGTTCGACCCGGGCCTCGAGGTTGGTATGGGTGGCGGCGATCAGACGAAAATCGGATTTGGTCAGCCGGGTGCCGCCGATTCGTTCAATCTCCTTTTCTTCTATAATCCGCAGAAGTTTGGGCTGCATTTCCAGGGGCAGGTCTCCGATTTCATCCAGAAAGATCGTCCCCCGGTGGGCCAGCTCAAATTTCCCGGGCTTTCCTTTAGGTCCGGCTCCGGTAAAGGCCCCGGGTTCGTAGCCGAACAGTTCGGCCTCTAAAAGATCCTTGGGAATGGCGGCACAATTCAAGCGGATAAACGCATGGGGGCGGCGGCGGCTGGCATGGTGAACGGCATGGGCAAATAATTCCTTCCCGGTGCCGCTCTCCCCTGAAATCAAAACCGGGGCATTGGTTTGGGCGGCCTTCAGAGCCGTGGCCTTTAAGACCGCCATGCTCTCCGTTTCTCCAATGATGTTATTTATGGTGTATTTTGAGGAGCGCAGGCTCTCCAGCTCCTTTTCGTAGAGTTTAAGCTGGGACTCCAGATAAGTGAGTTTCCGGGCCAGGGCCTGGACATCCCGCACATCCTCGAACATCACCTGACCGTAAACGGCAATCACCCGGCCGTCCTTTTGGATGGGGATACGCTGGACCACCATATCCTGGTCTTTGATGCGGTGGGGGTGATTGATCTCCGGGACGCCGCTCCGGGCCACGAGGTGCATCCGGGTATTTTCAATCACCTCCTGGCAGTTCCTGCCGATCGTCTCCCAAGGGTCGATCCCCAGAAATTGACCGTAGGTTTGGCTGAAAAAAATGATTTTCCCCTCGGGATCGGTGATCATGACGCCGTTGCGGATATTATCCAGAACCAGCTCATAAAACTCGAGCTTTCGTTCTAGTTCCTGGATCGTTTTTGAAGAGGCCTTTTTCTGCAAGGCTGTTCCCCGGCTTTTCCTTGAGGCCTCCGACGGCGGCCTTATTTTTAAATTTGACTCTGCCTTAAAAAAATATGCTACCTAATTTCTGTATTTTCACAAGGTTTATTTTAAATGATTTTGCGGCCGTCATGCTGCTGTTGGAAAAGGTCGCCCCTCAGTTGCCGGCCCCGGCGGCCGAATAGGTCCGGGAGGCTGGCGATCCCGGGGGCCGGGCTCTGGTTATCCAGCCCTGGGAAAGCTGCTATTGCTTCGAGGTCAGCCCGGTTAATTCCAATGGGGAAAAATCAAGCTGAAGGTCGTACCTCGGCCGGGATGGGAGTCCACCTTTAAGAGACCCCCATGTTCGGTAACGATTTTTTGCGTCACCGGGAGCCCCAGACCGGTGCCCCCGGATTCCTTGGTGCTGAAAAAGCGCGTAAACAACCGACCCTGGACCTCTTCATCCATCCCTTGGCCGTTATCCCGAACCATGAAGAGGACCTTTTCGCCTTGCCTCTCTACGGTAAGTTCCACTAAAGGGCTTTCCCCTTCGGGATAGACCTTTTCCCGGCAGGCGTCAATGGCATTGCCGACCAGATTAAGCAGGGCCCGTCCTATTTGGGTGGGGTCTACTCGAACCGAGAGCCCTTCTTTTCCCTCAGCGACGACCTGTATCCCCTCCTGCCCGGCGGCCTGGGCTACCATCTCCACGGTCTCCCTGGCCAACTGGAGCGGATCGACTAGGTGATATTCGGGGGCTCGTTCCCGGCAGTAGCTGAGCATATCCAGGCTGAGATTATTGATCCGGGCCACGCCCTTTTGAACCGTTTCCCAGCCTTCCTCAACTAATTCCTTTTTGTCCCGTTTGAGCCCCACGGTGATCAAATAGGCGCCGCCCTTCAAGCCGTTTAAAATATTCTTGATGCAGTGGGCCAATCCGGCCACCGTCTGGCCGATGGCGGCCAGGCGTTCGTTCTCGATCAGTTGGCGGCGAAGCCTGTTTTCCTCGGTCACATCCTTGCTGATGCCGACCGTTCCCAGGACCTGGCCGTTTCGATTCCGCAGCAGGGAGAGGGAGAGGCTGATCTCCACCGGTTGCCCGTTTTTGGTGATCAAGGTGGCTTGAAAGTTGTTCACCGCCCCCTGGCGGTGAACCGCTTCCATTAATCGTTTTCGAGCATCCGGGTTTTTCCAGATTTCTTCGACCGTCCGCCCCAAGACCTCTTCCTGGGAATAACCCATCATGCGCTCGCCGCCGGGATTGAAGGTGACGATACGTCCCTCCAAATCGGTGGTGATGATCATGTCGGAGGAATGGGTCAGGATATTTTCCAGGTATTCTTTGTGCCGGCGCACCTCTTCCTCCAGGGCCACTTCCTCACATTTCAGCTGAAAACGTTCCGCTTCAATCTGCAGCAGGTCCCAGAGCAGGCGCGCCCCGCGATGATCCATGAAGCTCACTTCCTGGGGTTTGGTCTTGATCACCTCTTCACGGACCTGGTCGGAGCCGGTCAGCTCAATGAGGAAATTCAGACCGGGGAGATCATAGAGCTTACTGAAATCCGGGGTGGTGAAAATTCCCAGGCGGCGGGCCTGGACCAGGCCGGGGGAATCGGCATGGCGGTCGGCAACGCCCAGGATTTCGATCTGCAGGGGGCTGATCTGGTCTTCAACGAGAAGGGTCAGGAGATCATCACAGGCCTTTCCTCCGCCGATAATGGCCATTTTTAGAGGGACCTGGGCCTGGGTCCCCCGGCGAATCCGGGTTGCTCCTTTGCTTTCCCGGGCCGGGCTTGACGAAAGAAAAGGGATTCCCTCTTTGAACTCCTTGGGGGGGGCCATTCCCTGATGATCCTTTAGTTGCTAACAGCTTCTATTCTGAGAATTTATCTCTAACTTTCCAAATATCAGGTGTAGGGGGGTCCTATTTTTTAAGTTGTCCACCCCTAAGCCATGAGTCCCGCCAGGCGGGACAGGCCTACACCCAAGCTGGAAATGGGCTGGGGTGTAGGCCCTGCTCTAAAACAAACTTAGTTATTCGGGCCGGATAGGGGCTCTTAGTCACCCTTTGGACAACTTAAAAAATAGGACCCCCCTACACCATTTCTTCAGGACTTTAAAAAAATTTCAAATATTTTTGGTTATGCTTTTCCGAGCGATCGTTTCGGGTTTGATTAAATAAAAGTCCTTACGAGCCGGATAAGACCTTCCGAACCGTTTCCATAAAAGCCTCCGGTTCGATGGGTTTTTCCAGGAAGGCCTCGGGCCGGGCATCAATAAATTTGGACAGGACTTCTTCCTCCGGCTGGTCTGGTCCGGATTCCTGGCCGTCCTTGAAGGTCCGCAGAAGCGAGGGGAGGCCGATCACCCTTTTATAAAGATGTTTCAGGAATTCTCCTTCTCCGGTCAGGATGATGATAGGGATATCTTTAAACTTCCAGACCTTTTTGAGTTCGTTAAACATGAGGATGCCGCTTTTGCGGGGCATGCGGATATCCAGGACGATCAGGCCGGGATTGACCTCCTGGATTTTCTGAAGCCCTTCCTCGCCGTTGGCGGCACTGTAAACCTGCCTGAAACCGTTCTCTTCCAGGATGGTGGTCAGATAACGGACATTCTCTCGATCATCATCTACAATCAGGACCTTGGTATCGGTCATGGGAGCTTCTTTTTGATATAGGGATAACCGGATAAGCCAACTGTTTTTAATTAAACCATAAGATCCGGCCTGACCGCAAGGGAAAAAATAGATCGATTATAGCTAAGACCTCGATTTTCATCATAATTTTTCCGGAAAGGCGACGAAGCCTCTTTGACCAGGGCCCTTCCGGAAAAACTGTTTTTCGGATGAGGGCTATCAGCGATCAGCTTTCAGCAAAAGCATTTTAAAAATATTGGGTTGAGCTGACTGCTGAACGCTATATCCGGGAATCTGTGATTTCTGGATGGACACCGGATCAGATCTCTTCCCAGTGCGGTTCTCTTTTTTCAATAGAGGCGCTGAAGCCTTCAATCGCCTCGGGCCAAAGGGCCTGGGAAGCCATCAGTTCCTTGGCGTAATGATAGGCCTGCCGTTCCGGCATATCGATTTGCTGGTAGAAGTGCTGCTTGCCTATACCCAGGACCCGCAGAGGATAGCGGGCGATCTCTTTGGCCAGCTTCCAGGTTTCCTCTTCCAAGGTATGGTCGGGAACGACCCTATTGACCAGTCCCCAGTCCATGGCCTGCCGGGCGCTGATAAAGTTGCCGGTAAAGAGCATTTCCAGGGTTCTCTTCTGGCCGATGGCCCGGCTGACGGCTACCGTGGGGGTGGAGCAGTTGTAGCCGATTTTGGCCCCGGTCATGGCAAACTGAGCCCCGGTCTCGGCCGCCACTACCAGATCGCAGCCGGCTACCAGATGGCAGCCTCCGGCCATGGCTGTTCCATGGACCTGGGCGATGATCGGCTGGGGTATGGCATGCATCAGGGCATACATGTCGATGCAGGTCTGGAAAAGCTCCCGAACATTGGAGATGGGCTGATTGAGGACTTCCAGGCGGTCATGGCCGGAACAGAAGATGGGGCCGTTGGCCTTGAGAATGATCACCCGGACCGATTTTTTTTCGGCCGCGGTCCGGAAGCAGTCCATCATCTCCAGTTCCGCTTCCCGGCCCAGGGCATTTCTTTTTTCCGGACGGTTCAGGGTTAAAATGCCGATCCGTTCCTTTTCTTCGTATAAAATGTGCTGGTAGGACATGACAACTCTCCTTCGGTCTTAGAATTGATACTGGATGCTGGATACTGGTTACTGGATGAAAAAAAAGCGATACTTGATACGAGAAAAAACTTTCACCCTCCAGGATTATCCGCTAAACGCTATTATCAAGCATCCAGTATCCAGTATCAGGTCTTTTCCATCCGCCATCGGACTTATTGTTTCCATTCTTTATCCCGCAGCAGGCGCCGCAGGGCCTTGCCGGCCGGGGAGCGGGGGATCTCGTCCAGGAATTCCACGGCTGTCGGAACCTTGTAAGGGGCCATCCGGGGCCGGCAATATTCCCGGATTTCTTCTGTCGTGGCGGTTTCCCCATCCTTAAGCTGAATAAAGGCCTTGGGGGCTTCCCCTCTGACCTCATCGGGAATTCCGACGATCACCAGGTCCTTGATTTTAGGATGAGCCAGCATCATGTCTTCCACTTCCGAGGGAAAGACCTTTTCTCCCCCGACATTGATCATGTCCTTTTTGCGGTCCACGATATAGGCAAAGCCGTCTTCATCCATATAGGCGATGTCTCCGGAATGGAACCAGCCTTCAGCATCAAAGACCTCCCGGGTGGCTTCGGGTTTATTCAGGTAGCCGTTGGTGACGCAGGTGCCCCGGACACAGAGTTCGCCCTGTTGTCCCGGGGTCACGGTCCGGCCCTTTTCGTCGATTACTTTCATCCGGGCATCGTCCATGCCTTTGCCGCAGGAACCGAAGCGTGTTTCAGTGTAATGGGCCGTGCTGCCCACACAGGAGACCTCGGTCAGGCCCCAGGCCTCGGCATAGCGCCACTTCAGCTTCTCCTCCACCTGGCGGATCAGATTTTCCGGCATCTTGGTGGCGGCCGAAAGACAATAGACCACCGAAGAGATATCCCGTTTATCCAGGTCCGGTTGTTTAAGGAGCACGTTATACATGGGCGGGACCCCCTGGAAAACCGTCGGCTTGAGTCGTTCAATGGCCTCCAGGGCCTGGTCGGGATGGAAACGCTCCACGGTGATGACTGTGCCGCCCTGGGAAAGCATGCCGAAGGTACCGTTGATCAGGCCCCAGCAGTGAAAAATGGGCGTGGCGACCATGATGGTGTCTTCGGGTTTAAAATGGATTTTCCCGAATTGGGTGGCATTGTGCCAGACGTTGAGATGGGTGGCCATGACGCCCTTGGGCCGACCGGTGGTTCCGGAGGTGTACATGAGATGGCAAAGATCGCTGCCCTTGGTTTCCGGAGGGCTGAACCTCCCGCTGCCTTCAGTCAGCAGGGCATCGAAGGCCGGATAATTTTTTCCTCTTTCCTGGGTCAGGGTGATGAGGGTCGTCAGGGAAGGGAGCTCTTCCCTGAGGTTTTCGAGGATGGCCAGACGGCCGGTATCCGTCAGGACCGCCCTGGAGCGGCAGTCCTTTAATATATAGGCCACCTCCTGCTGTCGGAGCATGGCATTGACCACATTGACCGTCAGCCCGGCCCGGGCGCTTCCCAAATATCCGATGATGAGTTCCGGGAGGCTGGGCAAAAAGAGGGAGAGAACTTCTCCCCGCTTCAAACCCAATTTTTGAAATCCTTCGGCGGCCTGGCTGATGAGGGCATCCAGTTCGGCATAGGTCAGACGGCGGTCTGCAAAGATGATGGCGGTCTTTTGCGGTGTTTCCCGTACCTGGCGCTTGATGAGATTGGAGACGTTCATGACTACCCCCCCACTTGGGGCTCTTTATCACCGCCCACTCGTCACGCCCCGGCGTGACTCGCTCAAGCCGCAAAGATCGCTAAGAGAAAATTCTTCTTTGCGTCCTTCGGGTCTTGGCGGTGAAAAAACATTTTTTTGCTCTGATTAGAAAAAATATACCATACCTTCATTTATAATAAATAGTTATTTGCGGGCCGGGGGCCCGTTGCATTCAAATGGGTTTTCCGCTAAGATCCCCTCAGGCAACAGGGCTAATATTTCGGATGGTCCCCAGGTTACGCGATAAAGTCCTCTCATGATTTTTGAAGGCCTCAGGAGGGCGCAGCGTCTGGAAAGGAGATCCTCTTCATGACCGAAAGAAACCACATCCTCTTAGGCGTAGGTTTTTACCCGGATTGGTGGCATAAGCATTACGGTATTTCCTTTGACAAAAAGTATTATCTCGATCCGGAAACCCGGATGGAAGCCCGGATGGAAATGGACCGAAGACTTTTTGAAAGGTTCGGAGAGGTGGGATTGGGTGACCCCGATCCGCAGCCCAAGCCGCTCATTACTTTCGGCATGGTTATGCTGCCGGCCGTTTTCGGCTGCGAAACCGTCTTTGAAAAAGACGCCCTGCCTTGGGCCATGCCCCTTAATCTTTCGGAAGAAGCCGTCATGAAGCTGGAAACGCCGGACCTGCTCCAGGCCCCCCCCATGCGGGCCATGATCAAGCAGATTGATTACCTGCACCAAAAGTACGGCCGGGTAGTGGGTGATATCAACACCACCGGAGTCCAGAATCTGGCTCTCAAAATCCGGGGAGAACAACTGTATTTCGATTATTTTGAAAACCCGAACCTCTGCCGTCATCTGCTCCAGGTTTGTACCGCCGCCATTATTCAGCTTTTCCAAATCATCCATAAGATCACCGGCACCGGGGCCGTGGATGTCACCCCCATGTGCGACCCGAAGCTCTTTGTGCTCCCCAACTGCACGGTGGAGCAAATCTCCCTGAAGACCTATGAGGAATTCAATCTGCCCTATGACAATCAGGTGGCCGAGGCCTGCCATCCCCTGGGTATTCATCACTGCGGCTCGGTGAATCAAGTCTTGGAGGGCTATGCCCAAGTGGGCCATCTCGAGTTCCTGGAGATCGGCTTCGGTTCGGATGTCAAACGGACCCGGCGGGTCCTGGGTCCCCGGGTGGCCGTCAATGCCCGCATCAACCCGGTGCTGATGAAAAACGGGACGCCTGAGGAAGTGGCTGCCGAGGTGCGCCGTTTGATCGAGCAGGGAGATCCGCTGGATAACTTCTCCATTGATACCGTAGGGCTGACCTACGGCACACCGGATGAAAATGTCATCGCGGCCCGTCGGACCGCAACAGAATACGGAAAGATCCGGAAGACAGTCCCTGCCCCCGCCTATTCTTTCCCGGTAATTGAGGCAGGGTTAAAGGCTGAACCTGTCCGGACATTGGTCAAAAGCCCCAGCCGAACCGTCGTCATCGGACAGGACCTTCCGCTGGTCATAATCGGGGAGCGGATCAACCCAACAGGTCGGAAAAAAATGGCCCGGGCCTTAGAAGAAGGGGACCTGAAGCTGCTTCAAAAGGAGGCCAAAAAGCAGGTCAAGGCCGGGGCCCGGATCCTGGATGTCAACGTGGGCCTTTCAGGTATAGATGAACCCAAGCTCCTTAAGGCGGCCATTGAGGCCATTATGGAAGTCACTGACGTGCCTCTCTGTCTGGATTCCGCCAACCCCAAGGCCCTGGAGGCAGGGCTGCAGATTTATAAGGGCAAGGCCCTGGTAAACTCGGTCAACGGGGAACTGAAAAAACTGGAGCAGATTCTTCCCCTGGTGAAGGCCTATGGGGCGGTTGTGATCGGGCTGACCATGGATGACGAGGGGATTCCCAAGAAGGCCGAAAAAAGGCTTGAGATTGCGCGTCGTATCCTGGAACAAGCTCAGCGGGCGGGGATTCCGAGAGAGGACGTAATCATTGATCCTCTGGCCATGGCGGTCAGCGCCGACGACCAGGCCGGCAAGGAAACCCTGCGGGCCATGCAACTGATCCGCGATGAACTAGGCCTCAACCAGACCCTGGGACTTTCCAACATTTCCTTCGGCCTGCCGGAGCGAGCTCCACTGAACGCCGCCTTCTTGGCCATGGCGGTTTTAAGCGGCCTGACTTGTCCCATTGCCGATCCGACGGAAAAAGAGATTAGAAAGGCCTTACTTCTTTCCGACCTGCTGCTGGGCAAAGACGAATTCTGCCGAAACTACCTCAGGGCCTTTGCCAAAAAGGAAAAAAAGAAAGACAAGAAGGAGAAAGAGCCTGAGATCCGGAAGGATGAGGCTGATGACCTGCAGGCGCTTAAAGAGGCCGTCATCATCGGGCAGCGAGTCAAGGCCACGGAACTAACCCGGAAGGCCCTGGAATCCGGGGCCGACCCTCAGGACTTGATCAGCACCACCCTTATCCCCGCTCTGAATAGCGTGGGCGAACGGTTCGAGAAAAAGCAGATCTTTGTGCCGGAAATGATGATGGCCGCCAGGACCATGCAGGCCTGCGTGGATTTGCTCCAGCCCCTGATGACCAAGGAAGAAACCGGCAAACAGGAGACGGTTGTCCTGGGCACGGTGGCCGGGGACCTGCACGATATCGGAAAAAACCTGGTCAAGCTGCTGCTGGAAAGCTCCGGATTCAAGGTCATTGATCTGGGTGTTAATATCCCTGCGGCCCAGTTTGTGGAAGCGGCCAGAACCCATCAACCCAGGGTGATCGGCCTCTCCTCGCTCCTGACTACCGGCGATCCTTATGTAGAAGAAACGGTCAAGGCGATCCGGCAAAGCGATCCGGCCGGAAAGGTCAAGGTGGTCTGCGGCGGAGCCGCCCTGACCACCCGGTTTGTGGAGGAGGTCTGCGGAGCCGATGCCCATGCCCGGAACGCCGCCGACGGGGTAAGAAAGATCAGGCAGTTGCTGGGCCTTTCCTGACCTACCCATGGACCTAAGCTTACGCTTGCAACTCTCCGGGTCCAGGAGATATGAAAAAGTCAGCTACCCCGTCCGCTACGGCCGGTTGGCCGAGATCATCTTCTCCGGACATCGTTTTCAGTTTAATCTCAACGGAGAAATTAAATTTCTCCAAGGCCGCGGGCGTGACTGGCCCCATCCTTCCGAGTGGCTGAAGAGAAGCGCCGGCAATCACTGGATCTATTATAACAGCGGCGGGTACAACCAGATTTTTGATTATCTGGGAGAGTATTATCTTCCCTGTTTCACCTATAACACCAACAGCCTCTGGGACATCGATCCTTTTAGAGAAAGCCCGGTTCAGGAGGCCCTGGACGCTTTTCAACGGCTTCCCTGGGAGTTGAAACATCGCCTGAAGGATGGAAATTGGTCCGAAGAGGAAAGGGCCTTTCTGGTGAAGGTAGTGTCTATGGATTCCCGGGCCTTAAAAGAGAGGGCCGGACAACTCGCTGCCATACTCAAGGGGCCGGTGAGTGTGCTTCCTCCCGATAGCCGTCATGTGGATTACGATTGCCTGCCCCTGATTATTGCCGACGGCTGCCTCTATCATTGTGGCTTCTGCCGGATCAAGTCCAATAAGGACTTTCGGAACCGTTCCCGGACAGATATCAAAAGACAGCTTAAGGAGCTCCGGACCTTCTACGGCCCGGATATCCAAAATTATAACAGCCTCTTTTTAGGCCAGCACGATGCCTTGCATTGCGGGCGGGATCGGATTGTCTCTGCAGCCCTTCAGGCCTATGCGGTGCTGGAACTGGAACAGTCCCATTTGGAGGGAAGCCATCTCTTCCTCTTCGGCAGTGTCGATTCCTTTTTAAGGGCTGATGAAGGTCTCTTTGAAGAATTGAATAAGCTGCCCTTTCGGACCTGGCTGAACCTGGGACTGGAGTCGGCTGATCAGGAGAGCCTAAATATGCTGGGTAAGCCTCTGAGGGTTCAACAAGTGGAGGAGGCCTTCCACCAAATGATGGCGATCAACCGGACTTATGACCGCCTTGAGGTAACGGCCAATTTCGTAATCGATCTCACCCTGCCGTCCGGCCACTGGGAGGCACTGGAGCGGTTGATCCGGGAAGGCCTCCCCCATTATGTTGACAAAGGGGCGATCTACTTATCCCCCTTAAGACGCAACGGCAGCAGGGAACTCCGGCAGCGTTTCAAGGAGCTCAAAATAAAAAGCCGTCTGCCCCTCTACCTGTATCTCCTGCAGCAGTTATAGCCGTTAGAACCGTGTCCTTAGGACCTCGACGGGCTGGGTAAAAAAAATTATACGGACTTGTCCCAGATACCGTAAATCTTTTTTCCGCACTTGGGGCATTGCCCTTTCTTTATATGGACTTCCTGAATCTGATAGCCCAGCCGGCGGATTAGCAGCTTTTTACATTGGGGGCAATAGGTGTGTTCCCCTTCATGGCCGGGGATATTGCCGATATAGACATGCTCCAGGCCGGCTTTCAGGGCCATAGCCCTGGCCTTTTCCAGGGTGGCCACCGGCGTGGGTGGAAGATTCTTCAATCGATAGAGGGGATAAAAACGGCTGAAGTGAATGGGTATCCGGCTTCCCAACTCTCTGTTGATCCAGCGGCACATCTCTTCGATCATTTCGGGCTGATCATTTTTCGTGGGGATAACCAAGTTGACGATCTCCAGGTGGATTTTCTTCCTGACCAGGGTCTTCAGGGTGCTTAAGACCGGCTCCAGGCTGCCGTCAGAAAGCTCGCGGTAGAAGGTGTCGCTGAATCCCTTGAGATCAATGCAGGCGGCATCGAGATGGACCAGGAGGTCCGCCAAGGGGTTGGGATTGATATAGCCGTTGGAATGGCAGGTATTCAGAATGCCTTGGGCCCGGGCGGCCTGGCCGACCTCGATCATATATTCGATAAAAACGGTGGGTTCCACATAGGTGGAGGCAATCGAGGCGCAGCCGTTTTCCTTGGCCAGGGCAGCGATCCGTTGAGGAGGAAGATCGAAATTGAAGGTCTCCTCCGGTGCGGCCTGGGAGATCTCCCAGTTCTGGCAGAACTTGCAATGGAGGTTGCAGCCGGCCGTGGCGATGGAGAAAGAACGGCTGGCCGGCAGGACATGGAAAAAGGGCTTCTTCTCAATGGGATCCAGATGGACGGCACAGGGGTTGCCATAGACCAGGCTGTGATAAACACCCTGGCGGTTTTCCCGAACCCGGCACTCGCCCCGGTCTCCCGGGGCGACCCGGCAGAGTCGGGGACAGAGGGTACATTGAATCCGGCCTTGACCCAGAGGAAGATAATAGGGAGAGGGAACGGCCCGGACAAACCCCTTGCGCAAATCCTGGGCGGAAGCCTTTTCCCTGGGCGCTAAAAGGGGCAGGCCTCCTCCGGCGGCCACGAGGAGGCTGGCCCGACAGCAGGTGCTTAGAAATTGGCGGCGGGTTACTTCTCCCCCGGAAGGATGAGGCTCCTTAAAAAATCTCGGCCGAAAAGACATAGATCTTGGTTTTCTTGTCCTTCCAAGCATCCTTGGGAAGGCCGGCCTTTTGGCAGGTATGTTCTAAAAAGGTCAGGGTATCCCAGCCGTATTCCGTAGCGACCTGGGGAAGCAGAAGTCCTCCGTATCCGCCCCTTTCAATATACAGGCCGTGTTTTCCGATCTGGATTTCTTTGATATCCTGGATGAGCCTCTGCGGTGTCAGGGCGGATATTTCGATGTCCAGGTTGTTAAGTTCCTGACGGGATAACGGCGGAAACCTGGGATCCTGAAAAGCCGCGGCCTGGGCCATTTCCATGATCGTTTCAGAAAGGGGCTTCAGGGCCTGGGTGTAACCGATGCAGCCCCGCAACTGGCCCCGGGTCTTCAGGGTCACAAAGGCCCCCCTTTTTTCAGCCAGTTTGGCGGGCTCCCCTTCCCGAGAAGGCATCGGCTTTCCCAACAGACGATGCTCAATGGCCCCCCGGGCCAGTTTATGCAGGGTGGCCTTTTCTTCTTCGGTAAAACCTTCTTCCCGGCTGCCGGCTTGTCCCTCCCTGCCCAAAGTCAGGTAGATCAATGGAAGAAAAAGAAGCAAACCTATAAGTTTCATCCTGTCCAGTCCTCCACTTAGATTCTTATATCTTTTAGTCTGAGAATTTATCTCTAACTTTCCAAAATCAGGGGTAGGGGGGTCTTATTTTTTAAGTTATCCACCCCGAAGCCCTGAGCTTCTTTGCCGGGCCAAAATCGGATAGTGTTTTAGTAGCAGGCCTACACCCAAGCTGGAAATGGGCTGGGGTGTAGCCCTGCTCTAAAATAAACTTAGTTATTCGGGCCGGATTAGGGGCTCTTAGTCACCCTTTGGACAACTTAAAAAATAAGACCCCCCTACACCATTTCTTCAGGACTTTAAAAAAATTTTCGAATGTCTTTGGTTAGGCCTTCCCGGCCGGTTCATTTCCGCTTCTCTTGTCCCGGGCCGGCTTTAAAAAGGGCCGCGGCCATATAGCCCACTACGCCGGAGCGATCCCCGGTTACATCTCCCGAATTGGCATAGTTCAAGACCTTAGCCTGATTGGCGGAAAGCAATTTGGCGGTCTTCATGACCGTTACCATCGGCCCGCCACCGCAGGCTTCCACCTGGTCCGTGACGATATCCTGCATTAAACCCTTTTCATCAAAGGCCGCCACCCGGTCGAGCACTTTCTTATCCAGGGACTTGGCCTGAGCGTAAGGGTGAAAATGGGAAAGGTCGGTACTGGCCACCAGAAGAACCTTTTTGCCTTTTAAGGCCTCCGCCAAGGCCCGGGCTATTTCATCGCTGGTCAGGCGATCTTGAGAGCCCTGGATAATGGCCACAATGGAAAAGCTTTTCAGGGTTTCCTGCAGGAAGGGGATCTGTATCTCCAGAGCATGTTCCTGGGCGTGGGCCTCGGGGATATATTTAAATATCCCGCTCTTCTCCATGATGGTTTCAGCCAGGGATTGATCCATCGGAACAATCCCCAGCGGCGTTTCATACCCGCTTTTATGATCAATGGAAGCTCCGTTAAACGGCAGGCGGTGACTCGGCGAGACGATCACCACTTGAGTAAAGGGCCGCGTCAGGAGGAGTTTATAGGCATGGGCCGCCACCCCCCCCGAATACATATACCCGGCATGGGGGGCAATCAGGGCCAGCAGTTCGCCGCTGAAGGGGGGGGTATCAGGGACCGCTTTCAGAAAACCCTGGATCTGGGAGCGAAGCGTCTCCGGCTTTCCCGGATACCAGCTTCCGGCGAGATTGGATTTGCGTATCTCCTGTGACATGGCAGGCCTCCTTCCATTCGGATCAGGACCCGGTTGTCCTCCCCAAAGGAGGGACGCCCCTCCAACAATAAGAAAGAGGACAAAAACTGTTTGCGGAAAATTGGGTTGCATTTACCTCCACGGCCCGCGAGGTGGTGGGGGACCTGGGGCCCAATGTCTTTTAACCTTCTTCGGTTTAGCCCAATGGCCCGGCACCCACCTGCTTCCCCTGTGATAGCCCGGTGCCCAAACCCAGCCGGGATGCGGGGGTGGACCCGGCCGGTGGTAGCCATAAGCAGGCGGTCCCGGCAAGGGTGGATGAGGAAGTACCATGTGGGGAGGTGGCGGTAATGGCGGCAGCGGGGGATGGGGCAGCCCCGGTGGAAGCGGTATGGGCGGGCCCGCCAAGCTGCTGCCTGTCAAAAGAAGGGTGAAGGCCCCGGCTGCGCATAATATCCCGACACTTTTAAACCATCCGGCAAGGCCATTTTTTTCAGTCTGCTGCTTCTTGAATTCTTCTTTCATAGTCACTCCTTTGGGTTTTTGATTACGAATACCTGCCCGGTAGTCCGTAACGGCCCCCTATTTTTTGATTTGTACGTTTTTATGGTAGAGAGTTTACCTCGATGTTGCAAAAGTTTCGGAGGTTGCAGATCCGAGACGTCCAGGGCGACGCTGTATACGCATACTGCGAGCCCTGGACAACAAAGGAGATGCGGCCTCCCAGACTTTCCCGAAGGGTAAAAATTGATCGATAATCTTTTGAATGCCAAACTTCACCCAGAGTGAATTTCGACCCTAATGCCAAGATCGTTAGAACAAACTGTTTTAATTGATAAAAAACTCTTTCTCGATCAATTTTTATGCAACTTCGAGGTTTATTATACCATAAAGTTAAATCAAATGAAGTCACATTTTGGGCCGGATCTTTTTGAGCATGGCCAGGATATTTTTATGGACCGGGGCCAGCATCAGGTGGCAGGCATCAATGGCCGATTTAATCCGGCAGCCCAGGCCTAATCCTGAACGAGTTTTAGTCCCTTACCCCAATGAAATTCCTTGACATTTTAGGTCCTCCCTTGTGATTATATAGCCTAATAATCATTGCGGAGGAAAAGCTATGATGAGAATTCTTGGGAGAATACCCAAATTTGCCTCAGCTTCAGGGCCTTTCTTCTTTCTTAAACATCCTGTCTTTCTCTTTCTCATTTTTTTCTTTATCTTATCCCCTTCTCTTCAAGCCCAAACCGATTGGACCACTTTGTTTCAGGATAATTTTGAAAATGGAATCCTTCCTGATTGGGATATTCCAAATCCTAATTGGAGTATCGAAATTGACGGGAATAACCATGTGCTAAACGGTTCCATTATTGTAAGTATTCCACCAGCTACGGTTAGATATCGAAATGGACAGAATTGGACCAATTATTCCATGAAAATTAAGGTTAAGCTTATTAATGGGAGCATAAGGTTCTTGTTCCGGGTCGCAGCTTCTAATCATGACGACGCTACTTACTTTATCGATTTTTCTGAAACTGGATTATCTTTAAACAAAGCCTTAAATTATATTTATTATGATTTGGTTAATGATGGTTTGCCGAATAGTTTAAATACCTGGCATGATTGTGAGGTAATAGGAATTGAAGGGAATATCAAGGTTTATGTAGATGGTGATCTCCGACTCGAATACACTGATCCGAATCCCATATTAAATGGTTCCATAGGTTTCAGCACTTTTGATGATTGCCACGTTCAGGTTGACGATGTTTTTGTGAGCGGCAAATTACCCACAACCCCCGAAGGGTACAAATGGATCAAAACAGGAGGGCCAAGTGGCGGTTTGGGGTATGATGTTCGTATCCACCCGACTAACAAGCAAATCATGTTCGTTACAGATAATCCCAGTGGGGTTAATAAGAGCTTTGACGGTGGCAATACTTGGATCCAGAAGAATAACGGAATCAATGTTAGAACAGGGGCTTCAGGGGATGCTATTCCGATTTTTTGTTTGACGATTGATCCCAATAACCCGAACATCGTTTGGGCTGGGACACAATACAATCGGGGGATTTATAAGTCTATTGATGGGGGTGAAACATGGGTAAAAAAGGACAATGGGGTTGTCGAGAATACTGAAATTTCTTTCCGGGGGTTTGGAATTCATCCTCAAAATTCGAATATCATTTTTGCCGGAGCAGAAATTACCATAGGAATACTCGGAAGGGTGTTTGATAAAACTAAAGGTAAAATTTACAAAACAACAGATGGGGGAGAAAATTGGCGGTGTGTCTGGGAAGGAGATAACCTGGCACGGTTTGTTATTTTTGATTACTCCAATCCGAATATTCTCTATGCTTCGACTGGGATTTGGGATCGAGAGGCCTTTAATGAAGTAGGAGTAGGTGTTCTAAAGAGCTATAACGGTGGGGAAACCTGGATCCCTATCAATAACGGGATGAATGACCTTTATGTCGGTTTTTTAGAAATGCACCCTACTAACCCCCAAATCCTTTATGCCGCTACCGGGCTCAATGAATATTCTACTAAGCCGGGGGTCTATAAAACAGTTGACGGCGGTGCCAATTGGACTCAAATGCTCGACAAAGGAGATGTCACTACAACGGTAACCATAAGTCCATCTAACCCTAATATTGTTTATGCCGGTGCAAATAGTGCTTTTTATAGAAGTTATAATGGTGGAGTGACATGGGATGTATTTAATCAAGATTGGGGTTGGGGACCCCCTGGGGTGAGATCGGGGGTTTCTATCAGTGCGGTTGTAGATCCTGATGATCCTATGACAGTATTCGTAAATAATTATACTGGGGGCAACTTCAAATCGACTGACGGCGGAGCTTCCTGGGTCAATGCCAGCAAAGGTTACACTGGTGCGCACCTTCACTCAGTAGCGGTAAGTAAAAGCCAACCGAATAAAATTTTCACTGTCGGGCGGAACGGCCCATTCGGGAGCAACGATTATGGGCAAAATTGGGCAGGTTTAGCCTATACGCCGGCTAGGGCGCCAGAATGGAACACCATCGTCGCAAACCCTGTTAATGACCAAATATTACTACTGGCGGTAGAAGGTGGGGGGACAATCTTTAAGAGTGATACTGACGGAAATAGCTGGCGATTTGTTCTTGAGGCGGTTGGCTATACTTGTTGCGGCCAAGGGTTTAAAGCCATTGACTTTGCTCCTTCCAATCCAAACATTGTCTATGCAGGTATGCGGGGATCCAGAAGTATGATCAACGGAGGACCTAATCCCCTACCAAGCGGTGGAATGTACAAGTCCATCGATGAGGGCGAAACCTGGACTCCGATCAATAACGGCCTGCAAACTTCACTTATGAATGTTAACTGCTTAGCTATCCACCCAACCAATCCAAATATTGTTTATATCGGCACATGGAAAGACGGAATTTTTAAAACTATTGATGGTGGGCAAAGTTGGGTAAATAAGAGCAATGGCCTTGCTTCTGCGGATGTCCGTTCCTTGGCAATAGATCCCAAAAATCCGGAAATAGTTTATGCAGGGCTTGGTGAGGGGGTTGGACTTTTTAAAACCACTACTGGCGGGGAACTCTGGGAAAATATAAATACGGGTATCACCCTTAATTGTCCAGCCTATCTTTTGCCTTCCGGTGGAGTAAAACAAGGGATGATCTTTGAGAAACCCCCATTAATTTCAAGAGGTCTTGAATATTACTATGTTCCCTGGACCTCGGTTTGGGGAATAGTTGTTGATCCGACCAATTCTGACATACTATATGCTGCCGATTATCAAACAGGGGTATATTTGTCCACTGACAAAGGTGCGAATTGGGTTCCAATTAATGAAGGCTTGACAATCCGAGCCGTAACTGCCTTGGCAATTTCGAAGAATGGACGATATGTTTATGCCGCAACCGAGGGGGGAGGGGTATTCCGTCTCCGGACACCTGGTTGTTGCGATGTCTACCTGCCTCTGATTTTCAAGAATTAAAAAGGCCCCTTTTAAATCCCTCCCAACCTCCCTTTTCGAAAGGGAGGAGAAATCTCCTCCTTTGGAAAGGGGGATTGAGAGGAAATTGTCAAACTCCGGGAGTCGCCCGACAGGGCCGGGGATTTACTTAAAAGAAATTAGCCTTTCGGCCGGGCCTTTTTGAGCATGGTGATGGGCTTGGCCATGGCCAGGATGTTTTTATGGACCGAGTCCAGCAGGAAGCCGGGCAGGCCCAGCATTAGGTGGCAGGCGTCGATGGCCGATTTGACCCGGCAGCCCAGGCCTAAAAAGGTGACATTGACCTGCCCCTCCAGCAGAGGCCAGGCGGTAATGTCGGCACAGCCCCCCAAGGCCCCGCCGGACTGGGGCAGATCCTGGCGGCCTCCTTTTTCATAATTGACGGCATAAAGCAGCCACATGACCTGCTCGCTGTCGGCGGTGAAGACCACCACCTGGGGAGTTTCTTTAAAGGCCGCTAAAGGGGCGATCAGGGCGGCCTGGGTTTTTCCCTTCTCCAGATAAGTCGACTTGAGCAGGGTTTCGGCCGAGGCCTCCTCGGTGGCGAACAAGCCAACCCCGTATTTTTCCAGGACCCCGTCATCCAGAAAGGCCTCCATTTCCTCTTCCATGCCCAAAATCGACGTCCCCAGCTTACAGCCCATGTTTTCCCGTTTAAGAAGCAGAGTCCGTCCCTCTCCGGCCAGGACCAGGGCCTGGCAGTAGCTTTTAAAACTTTCTTCGACGAAGGGAATCCCCGCCGGAAGTTTATCTGCTTTCTGAAAAAGGCGAACGCCTACGGGTTGATAGTGTAATTCCAGGCTTTGAACCAGATCTTGAGTGATGGTGGATAAATCGGCCATGCGTACCTCCGTAAAAATGGATTCTCAAACAGAACTTTTAACACATGCCTTTTGTCTTGGAAAATAAATTTTTTGGATTCCCTGGAATTTCGTGACGGTCTTGTTTCTGATTTGAAGGAAAAGCAGGTCAACTTTTTTTACCACGGACAAAGACTGGACAGGGTGGCGGTCCGTGTGAGTCTGTGGCTAAAAAAACTTTTTAAATTCTTAGGGTTGGGGAGGAAAGGGCGGGTTTTTGACCCGCCCTTAAAAGAGGAGCGAAGCTTAGAACCGCCAGGTCAATCCAAACTCAACGCTGTTTTCACTGAGATTGGATTCCAGCGTTACGGGCTGGCCGTTCACGGCCGTACCGCTTTCCTTGATGCTGTTTGAAAAGGCATGGGTATAGCCAAGGTGAATGCCAAAACGATTGGAAAATTCGTAACCGATGCCGAAAGTCAGATGATGCTCGACCACGGCCGGAAAGCCGATCGTCCTGAAGGTTTCATAATAGTAGGTAGGCATATACTTGCCCTGGACCTGCTTGAGGCTTTGGCCGTTAAAATTATTATGTTCGTTGACCGGATTGGTCCCGTAATTGTATCCGGCCCGCAGGGCCAGCTTGGGGGTGACTTTATACTGGGCACCGATGGAAAATACATACTGGTCCTTCCAGTCGAAGTCGTTGTAGCCCTTGGCATTGGCCCAGTTGATCCACCTGCCGTCCATTTCGATCAGGAAGGTATTGGGAATCAGGTCAAAGGCAATGCCCAGGCCGACCTGCTGCGGGGCTTCCAATTCCAGGGTATCGGCCACGGTGTCGCCATCAAAGTCCCTGACCTTTTCATGCTTGACCGTCTGGGGGGTCATGTAAGTCAACCCTAAGGATACCCGGTCATGAGGTTTGTAGATCGCACCCAACTGAGCCCCGAATCCAAAGCCGCTCGAGGATCCGCTCCTCATATCGAGGGTGGCATAATCAATATGCGCTGCCAGCCCGAATGAAAATTGGGTGCTGGGCTCAAAGGCGATGGAAGGGGCAAACTTCATGATCTGCAACGAGGTATATTCCCCGGCAATCAAGGGATACCCTCCAAAATTCGCAAAACGGGGCTGATCCAGGGCCGTGTTCCGGTAATCGACCCCCAGGCCGCTTACCCCGTAAGCCGCCAGACCAAACCGCCAGAGGGGCATGGTCTTGGTGATCGGGACGGAAATCCCGATGGCCGGGATGGGATAAACACTATCGGCGCTGCCCGACGAATAGGTGGTTCCTCCCAAGACCACCTTGGCGTCCACTTTGGGCATAAAGGCCGTGCCGGCAAAATTAAACTCCGAATTGGGGCAATAGGGGCCGAAGCACATGGCCGCCGGGTTGGAAAAGACGGCACTAATGGCATCCTGAGGTGCGGCAATGCCGACCCCGCCCATGGATCGGGAGATAGGGCCGATCGCCATCAGGTTGTCCCCATTGGTGGCCCAAACCTGGGTAGAGCCCAAGGCCACTAAAACCAACAGTCCTGCTAAAAAAATGTTTTTCTTCATAACGCCTCCTCTTCTTTGATTCCTTTTTTTCTTTTTTTCTTATAGATACCGCCTCTCAAAAGCGAGATTTGGCGGATTATTTTCAGGCTCTGATCCCAATTACCTGGAGCAGCCGCCTCTTAATGCACCAAAGCATCGGCCATCAGGGAGGACAGGAATTTTACCTCCACCCCCATCTGATAATGCTGGTTCAAATCACTGAGCTGGGTATGACAGTTCTCACAGGCCGTGGCCAGAATTTTAGCCCCTGTTTTTTTCACCTGATCGACCTTGACCTTGGACGATTTCATGCGGAAATCCAGGGTATCCTCGCCCAGGGCCACCAGCCCGCCCCCTCCTCCACAACACCAGTTATAACGCACATCATCGGTCATATCCCGGAAATCATTGGTCAGGTGCTTTAGAATGTAGCGCGGTTCATCAATCACCCCGGCATTGCGGGCCATCTGGCAGGGATCATGATAGGTGATGGGCTCCGGAAACTTGGTTCGGTCCAACTTAATCCGGCCCTCCCGTAGGTAGCGGGCATGGACTTCGGTGATCGAGGAAACCTTAAAAGGCTGCCGGCCTGCCTGCTGTTTCATGACCCGGAAAGCAGTGCCGCATTCACAAATAACAACCTCCTTGACCTTCAGACGCAAGGCCTCCTGGATGATCCGATCCAGGATCAACTTGGTCCGGGTCGGGTCGCCCACGAAGGCCCCGAAATTGACCGCTTCAAAAAAACTCAAGGTCCAATTCTCCCCGGCGGCGTTAAAGATCACTGCGGCCGGGACAATGGAATGGGCACCGGCTAAGGCCACATAGAGTAGGTCGGCCCCTTCCACATCCATCGGGATGGGGGTCTTCCCGGCCTCCAGTTTCCATTTTTCTACCACCTGGGCTTCCAGGTTTTTAACGGCCAAGAGAAAACCTTCTTTAAAAAAGTCCAGGGATTTTCCTTTCTCGATGGAGGTGTCGGCCAGCATGGATAAAATTTCCGGCTCGGCGCTGGCACCCACCAGGAGCAGCTTGGCAATGGACATCAGCATCTGGGTATCGATGCCGTGGGGGCAAAAGACCATGCAGCGGCGGCAGCCGGTGCAGGAGTAAGCCGCTTCGTATAGGGCCTCAATGGTCAGGTCGTTTAATTCTTTGGATTCGCCCAGGGCCGCCGGAAGATTTCCCGGACCCTTGAAATATTTCTTGTAGAGCCGGCGGACTATTTCATGGCGATAAGCGGCAATATATTTTACCTGGCCGGTTGAAACATAGGCATGGCAGGCCTCGGTGCAGGTCCCGCATCGGGAGCAGGTCTCCAGGTAGTAGCGCATGGATTGAGAAAGTTTGGATCTAAAAAGTTTCAGTAATTCTTCCCGGATTTTTTCATCCATGACTAACCCCTCCTTAATTTATTCATGGGGATGGTAAAGAAGGCGTGCATGATCTTGCTGAAGGGAAAGAAGATAATAAAAAGATTGGCGAAGAAAACATGCAGCACCAACATAAAAGAATGGCCCGATTGGTAAACGGCGGCCGGCAGCTCGGGTTTGAAATACAAAAGGCTGGTCAGATAGGTTTGATAATCTCCCGGAGACAATTCCCCGTACCCATACCAGCGCCGGGCCCAGTCCATTTGATCGCCGAAGAGCATCGTCAAGAAAAGTAAAATCAGGAGGTAGTAATCTTCCGGGACGGACAATTCACGGGTAGGGGAATGGAAACGCCGGAAAAGGAAATAGAGCAGGGCCACTGTGGCCAGCAAGCCGACAAAACCCCGGCCCAGGAAAAGGTCGTGCTCCCAGAATTGAAACCAGGTAACGCCTTTGAAGAGTTCCAGGTGCCCGATGATCAACAGCAACAGGCTTATATGAAAGATCATCAGAAAAACCCAAAGGACCGGGTTGTGCCGCCGGACGGTGGGCATGAGGAAACTGTCATGAAGTGCCCAGAGCCATAGAGGTTTTCGCTGCGGGAAAATTTGGACCGTGGCCGGTTGCCGGGGCGACCGTCCGATTTTAACCAGTTGGATGATGGTCCCCAGCGTAAAAATGAAAAAAGCCAGATAGACCATAGGCACCAAGATGAGGTAAGTGATAGTTTGCACGGAACCCTCCTCTTCGTTTTTGCGCCGCCTTTCTTTGCCCTCCTTTGCCGAAAGGATTTAGAGGGGCCGGACCTGCTTCGGATTCGGAGCAAGTCCGGGTTAGGGCAAGGGAATGAACAGGCGCTTATTTGGTTCTCTTGATGTAAATCTTGATGACCCCGTCGCCCTGTTCGGTCTTCAGGATCTCATTGCCGCTGGTTCGAGCCCAAGCCGGGAAATCGGACAAGGCCCCGGGATCGGTGGTCAGGGCTTCAATAACCTGGCCGACCTGAACCTCTTTGATCCCCTTGCTGACTTTGACTACCGGCATGGGGCAGGGCAATCCTTTCAGGTCCATTACTTTATCGACTTTGATGTCTTCCATGATTCTTTCCTCCTTAAATGAATAATTGAATTTTGCTGTGCATGGCTTCTTCCAGGAATTTGGCCACCCCGCAAAACGTCAGATCCGGATAGCTGATCATTTCTTCCCGTTTGAAGCCCATAAGATCCATGGACATTTCGCAGACATAGATTTTAACACCCAGTTCCCCGGCCATTTCGATCATCTGCTCCAGAGAGGCCACATTTTTCTTTTTCATCAAAGACTTCATCATGGAAGTACCCATGCCGGCCATGTTCATCTTCGACAACTTGACTTCGCCGGTCCCTTTGGGCAGCATGCTCCCGAACAGGGTCCCCATCAGGTCCTTGCCGCCGACCTTTTTCAATTTGTCGCGGAGGAGCGGGGTGCCCCAGAAGGTAAAGAACATCACCACCTCCATGCCCATGGCCACGGCCCCGGTGCCGATGATAAAGGCCGCCAAGACCTTGTCCAGATCCCCGCTGAAGACGACCATGGAGATCTTGTTCTCCGGTTGATTTTGGCTCAGGGTCTCTACCTGGGCCTTGAGTTCAGCCAGTTGCTTTTCAAACGCGGCTTCCATAACAACCCCCTTGTTGGTTAAAAATTGGTATGTTTTGTTAATACTGTTAACATTAACAGCAAAAAAATTTAAAGCATTTTTTCTTTAACCGACTCCATAGAAGACCGCAGCAATTCCAGCGAAGCGAGTACGGACTGTCTGTCTTCTGATTTTAAATTCATGACCAGGTTGCGGTGGATGTCCCTGATAAATAGTTCAATGGCGTCAAATTTCTTTTGACCGGCCGGGCTGAGGCTGATCAGTTTAATACGGGCATCCTCCGGGTCATGGATGCGTTGGATCAGCTTTTTTTCAATCAATCCGTCAATGATTTTGGTAACCCGGCTCTTGGCTACATCCAGCCGCCGGGCAATATCCTTGACCGTCAGGTAGCGTTCTTGTTTGAATAACAGCACCAGGCGAAGCTCGGCCGGGCCAAGCAGAAACTTTTTGGATTGAAACAAAACCCTTTCCTGGCAGCAGTGAATAATTTCCTCAATCAGGTCCATCAACCTCTGGGCCTGAGACTCGGTCAAATTTAAATTTGATTCACTAAAATATTCGTTCATGGTGTTAACTAATATAAGAGTCTTCCAGACCCTTGTCAAGAAAAAAACCGGGATCTGAAAAATTTATCCTCAAATAAGGCAACCATTTGATTTATTTTGAGAACAAAGCCCCCCCTCCGCCCGGGCAGCCTTTCGGCCTGATGGGCTGTCTAAAGGGGGCCGCCTTCCTTAGATTGCCGCCTGAGTTACCAGGGAAAGGGATTCATGTAGGTCGGTCGGACTGAATACCTCCAGGTTGACCAGGCCCTGAAAGGGTTTCTGTTGGAGAAAATCCACTATGGTTTGAACCTGCTCAAAAGGCATTTTTGAGAGGCTGAGATGTTCCCGGCGGCCGTCAACTCCGTGGAGATGGATTTCAGCCGTTTTATCAAAAAAATATTCGAGGTTAGGCCGGACCTCCTCTCGGCCCAATAGCAGGTGGCCCAGGTCCAGACAAAGGCGGCAGATCCCGGCATCCAAAAAAGGGGCCAGGAACCGGGGTGAATAATTGATATTTTCAATTAGCAGGGAATCCCGGGCCTCCAAAACCTCCCTGATTTTATGGAGGGAAGGCAGGGCCCGTTTTTCCCAGTGCGCCCAGGCCCTGGTAGGCTTCCAGGGATAATACAAATCCGGATCCGGAACCAAGGTGGGTTTGGAAAAAGGCAGGTGGAGGATATAATGGCCCGGATGAAGAGGGGAGAAACGCCGGATCGCCTCCAGGGCAATTGCCAGGGAGGCCCTTCTTTGTCCTTCCTCCTCGGCAGCCAATTCCAGGGAAGCCGGCAAATGGACGGTAAAAGCGGTGCCTTTTTTATCTCCGATTGCTTTCAGTTCTCGTATTTCAGTGGAGGAAGGAAGATTGTTTTGGACCGGGGTATGAAATAATACGATCTCAACGGTATCCAACAGGCCGGATAAGATGGCGGCATTTTCAAGCAGATCCTCCCCATAAACCATGGAGGGGGCGCCCAGGGTAAAGGGGAGATTAGGGAAAAAATTGGGCAATGTTTGTTAAGGGATTCTTATCAGCGGTAATTGGGACAATTGGAATCGGAAAGATCAGGGAGAATTAATCCTCCCTCCTACCTGAGAATTACCGGCAAATCAACGTAATACGGCATGGGACTGAGTAAAAGCTCGGCCGCCAGGACGGCCGCCAATTCTTCGGGAGTTTGCTGCAGTGGCCTTGAGGAGGAAAGGCACCCTTCATTTAAATTTGGGGCGGGGGTAATGTCTCCGGGCTTCATCTCTCCGCTTGGGGAAGGGACAAGGTTCTGAATAACGGCTGCTAAAAGAATCAGAATCAGCACTGTCTTCAGGTTTCGGTTGGTTTTCATGGCTGGATCTCCACCCCCGAAATGGGGCGGCAATTGCTTAATTCGCAGCCATAAGCAACGCCACTCAAATCACTTGGGAAATAGGTAATTTTGAGGATCTTGGTCGTTACCTTGGCCGTGATAAAGGCACTCAAAAATCGGGCGGCCATCCCGGAATCGGAAGTGGAGACAGCAAATTGAGTAAAAACCGTCCCGGGAGCAGGAGAGGCACAGAGAACATAGACCCTGTTGGTAAAGACCCCCACAGCGTTCGGCGTGCAGGTATTATAAATGGACCGTCTGCGCCATAGCGATCGCCGGACCGGCCAGCATCCCCAATAAAATCAAGGTCCCAAAAATCCAACACTTGAAAGATTTTTTTTCCATCGGCCCCTCCTGGAAACATTAAAAAAATTACCTTGTTTCAAGGAACGCTTGATCAATCAAATCGCGTTTCCTCCCGATCCATCCTTGTTTTATGCAACCTCCTGGATCACGATCCTGCCCGGAGAACCCCGAAACTATTTCCCGATCGTCTGCTTCCGCTGCCGATCGTATTCACGAATATAGTCGATGATGCCTTTGGCAAAATAATTTTCATCCAGTGTTTTCATCTCGTCGGCCATAAACCGTATCCCTTTTATATAGTCGGGGTCCTCAATCGGGTCCTCTTCATTTTCCTTCTCAAACTCTTCCAGGACCTTTTCCAGCAATTTAAAATCCGCCATGCCCACCTCTCCTAACGCGATGATGTTTTACTAATGTATAGCTTAACAGATTTGGCAAATGGGTTTCAATAAAAAGTTGCGATTCCCTTTGTCCGTTAAGGAAAATTAGTGTAGGATTCCTAAAAAGAGTCGGCAGGGAGGCTGCCATGAAGATACGAATCCGCCTTATCGGGGTGATTGAAGGGGAACCGATTCATGCCGAAGGGGAGTTAGCGCTCTCAAAAGGCCGGAGCCTGAAAAGAATACTTAAACAGGCCGATACCGTTTTAGGATTGGAAAAACCCGGAACCCTGCGAAAAATCCTTAAACCGGGGACTCAGGCCGCCTTATTGCTCCAGGGAGACCCGCTCCCTTTTCCTGAAGGACTCGATTACCATCCCGCCGACGGAGATGAAATCACCATCCTCCTGCCCCTGGCCGGCGGCTGAAGATCAGCGGCCGTTACCCCCCCATCTCGTCACGGATTATCTTTTCAAAATGCTGGCTTCCCAGAGCCAGCAGTCTGCCGTCCTCCTGCCGAAGAATGTCCCGGGAACTCAGCAGGAATTCCGCATGACTGAGGATCTCACTGACCGCCAGATTGATCCCGAAACCCTTCAGCAGCTTGGGATCGAAATGCCTCCGGGCTACTTCCTCGGGCGTCCGGGGTCCATCCTTCAGGATCGTTAAGATATCCCCGCCTCTCTGGATATGGTGCTCAATCACTTCGGCGACCCTGACCCGGAGATCGATTTCGTGCCACTGATTATTGTAAAAAAGCCGGTGCCCGGGAAGCACCAGCAGATGAGGATCCGCCTGCCCTATTTCCTTGAGCCTTTTCAGGGACCGCAGGTAGGCCTTCAGGCCATAGAAGGTCTGTGCTTGCCTATGCTGCGGGGAAATGACCTTCTCCGTGATTTTAAAAAAGGCCTCCTGGGAGGGATGGGGGGTTATTTCAGGCAGGACGATATCCCCGACGAGGATGGCTTCCTTATCTATCACCAGGGCCAGGGAATCGGGGGAATGGCCCGGCAGGTGATAGGCCTGAACCCCTTCCGCGAGGAAAGGTTCGGAATCAGCGACCCTCTCGATCTGAAGTTCGTTTCTCTGTTTATGGTATTCCAGGCAATGGACCTGGGTAAAAGACTCGGGCATAAAACAATGCCAGCAGGAGGCTGAAAAGGCTTCCTTTAAGGAAGAGGGGGCGTCCTGGGGATAGATACGAATGAGCCGATCATACAGGGCCTGGGCCTTTACTCGTACTCCGGTTTTGGCCACGATCTCCGTCAGCCCACCGTCGTGGTCTTCATGCCCGTGACTGATCAGTACAAAATCAAGGTCCTGCCCCTTAAGGCCGACCTGACTCATCATGGCCAACAACTTGCCGCCCATCCCGTACCGCCCGGTGTCCACTAAAAATGGGCGCTCCGGACCGACCCAATAATTCCAGGTGGGGCCCAAATCCCAATCCCCGCCATAGAAATTTTCAGTGGCCAGCCCGATGATTTCCCTGCCCGATGAAAGGCGATGGCGAAATATCCGGTTGTTTCCGTTCCGGTCGCCTGCCTGAATGACCTCAACCCGATCCAAGAGCATTGATGAATAACCCCTCTGTTTCATCCGGGATAAAAAAAAGGCAAGTCCTTGGACTTGCCTTTTTAACTCCCAGTTAAAAAAACTATCGGCCCTTTTCCGCTACCCGCAAGCGCAGCAGGGACCTTTTCAAGGCCGCTTCCGCCCGGATATAATCCAGGGCCTCGCTTTTGGCCCGGGCCAGCCGTTTTTCCGCCCTTTCCCTGGCCCGTTTGGCCCGGTCCAGATCGATCTCCCGGGCCCTTTCAGCGGCTTCGGCCAGAACCGTTACTTTGTTGTTGGAGACTTCGGCAAAACCTCCGCTGACCGCCATATATTCCAACTGGTTATTCTTCCGGTAGCGTAATTCCCCGGCCTGAAGAGGCGTCAGAAAAGGTACGTGTCCAGGCAGGATACCGAATTCCCCCTGAGCCCCCATGGCCATGACAATATCGACGGTTTCGCTGACCACTAATCGGTCCGGAGTAACCACCTCTAACTGAAGTTTTTCTGCCATGATTCGTTACCGCCTCTGTAATAGTTGCTAAGCCGCCGCCAACCTTTTGGCGTTCTCCACGACCTCTTCGATTCCGCCGACCATATAGAAGGCCTGCTCCGGCAGATCATCATGTTTGCCTTCGATGATCTCTTTAAAACCGCGCACCGTCTCCTCGACTTTAACGAACTTGCCTTCTTTGCCGGTAAATTCAGCGGCCACAAAGAAGGGCTGGGAGAGGAAGCGCTGGATCCGGCGGGCCCGGGTCACCACCAGCTTGTCTTCATCGGAAAGTTCATCCATACCCAGAATGGCGATGATATCCTGCAGGTCTTTATATTTCTGAAGGATCTGCTGGACGTTCCGGGCCACATAATAATGTTCCTGGCCCAAGAGGTTGGGATCCAAAATCCGGGAGGTGGAATCCAGGGGGTCCACGGCCGGATAGATCCCCAATTCAGCGATCTGCCGGGAGAGAACCACGGTTCCATCCAGGTGGGCAAAGGTGGTGGCCGGGGCCGGGTCGGTCAGGTCGTCGGCCGGAACATACACACACTGAACCGAAGTAATGGATCCTTTGGTGGTCGAGGTAATCCGTTCCTGGAGCTCGCCCAGGTCCGTACCCAGGGTAGGCTGATAGCCCACGGCCGACGGAATACGACCCAAGAGGGCCGAGACCTCGGAACCGGCCTGGGTGAAACGGAAGATGTTATCCACAAAGAGAAGCACGTCCTGGCCTTCTTCATCGCGGTAATACTCGGCTGCCGTCAAGGCGGTCAGGGCGATCCGGGCCCGGGCTCCGGGGGGTTCGGTCATCTGCCCGTAAATCAAGGCCGCCTTGGGTAAAACGCCGGAGTGTTTCATCTCCAGGTAGAGGTCGTTTCCTTCGCGGGTCCGCTCGCCCACCCCGGCAAAAACCGAGATGCCGCCGTGGTGCATGGCGATGTTGTGGACCATCTCCATCATGACCACGGTCTTACCCACGCCGGCGCCGCCGAACATGCCCATCTTACCGCCGCGGGGAAAGGGAACCAGGAGGTCGATAACCTTGAGACCGGTTTCCAAAACCTTGACCGAAGTGTCCTGCTCCACGAAACTCGGGGCCGGGCGGTGGATGGGATAATATTTTTCGGCCTTGACGGGTCCCAGGCCGTCCACCGGTTCACCGATGACATTCAAAATCCGCCCCAGACAGGGTGCGCCAACCGGAACCAAAATGGGCTGCCCGGTATCCCGTCCGGACATACCCCGCACCAGGCCGTCGGTGGTATCCATGGCGATGCAGCGAACGACGTTATCGCCCAAATGCTGGGCTACCTCAACCACCAGATTCTCCTGGCGGTCATCAATGGCCGGATTGGTAATACGGATGGCGTTTAGGATATAGGGCAGCTTCCCTTCCGGGAATTCCAAATCCACAACCGGCCCGATTACCTGGGTAACTTTTCCAATACTTCCTTCGGTTTTTCCGGTTTCCATTTACGATAAACCTCCTCTAAAGGGTTTTACCTGTTCGGCAAATCTTATTTCTTTAAGGCCTCAGCCCCGCCGACGATATCCATCAGCTCCTTGGTAATGGCGCTTTGGCGGGCCTTATTATAGACCAAGCTCAAAGTATTGATCAGTTCTTTGCAGTTTCGAGTGGCGTTATCCATGGCGGTCATGCGGGCGGCCTGTTCACTGGCCGCGTTTTCCAGCATGCCCCGGTAAATCTGGACATTGATGTAGCGGGGCAGCAGCTCCTGGAAAATCCCTTCCGCCGAGGGCTCGTACAGATATTCCAGGGCCGGGCCGGCCTCCCCTTCCTGCTTTAAGGGGGCAATGGGAAGCAGCCTCAGCATCTTGGGCCGTTGGATGCCCATATTGATAAACTCCCCATAGATGAGATAGACCTCATCTGAACCGCCCATCAGGAAATTTTCCATCACGTCCTGGCCGATGCCGTTGGCGGTAATCATATCAAAGGAGGCATAGATATCAGCAAAGCTGGAACGGACTTTATGTTTCCGGCGTCGGTAATAATCGGACCCTTTTTTACCGACCGGGACCAGGGCTACTTCCAATTGCTCGCGGGTTTTGGCCTTGATGAATTTTTCACCGGCATTGATCAGGTTGACGTTGAAGCTGCCGCACAATCCCCGGTCGGACGTCAGGCTGATCAACTCCACTTTTTTTACCGGACGTTGGGCCATCAAGGGGAAGGCCTCGGGATCAATTCGAGAAGAGAGGTTATTGATAACCTCCAAAAATTTGGAGGCATAAGGGCGAAAATTTTCCATCCGCATCTGGGCCCCCCGCAGTTTGGACGCCGCCACCATATTCATGGCCTTGGTGATCTGCTGGGTCTTCTTTACCGCCCCGATCTTTCTTCTGATATCTCGAAGTGTCGCCATAAGGATTGACTTTCTTTAGTATGCGCTTTCGGCTTTCGGCGGTCAGCACCCAAGCGCTTTAGCTGATTACCGACCGCTGACGGCTGATCGCTTTATTTCAGTTGAGCCAGAAATTGGGTTTTGAACTCGCCGAGGGCCTTTTTCATCCGCTCTTCCAGATCCGGGCTGATCTCTTTCTTATCCTTAATCTCGGAGAAGATTTCCGGATGCTTGGATTCCACGTAAGAAAGCATTTGCGGTTCAAAATCTTTCAGGGAATCAATCGCTAAGTCATCCAGGAAACCCCGGGACCCGGCAAAGAGGACGGTAATCATCTTTTCCATGGGTATGGGCTGGTATTGGGGCTGCTTCAGGATCTCCACCATCCGGACCCCGCGGTTGATCTGGGCCTGGGTGGATTTATCCAATTCACTGCCGAACTGGGCAAAGGCGGCCAATTCGCGGTATTGGGCCAGGTCCATGCGCAGGCTGGCGGCCACCTGTTTCATGGCCTTGACCTGGGCGTTGCCGCCGACCCGGGAGACGGAAAGACCGACGTTAATGGCCGGACGGACCCCGGAGAAGAACAGGTTCGGCTCCAGATAAACCTGGCCGTCGGTAATGGAAATGACGTTGGTTGGAATATAGGCCGAGACGTCGCCGGCCTGGGTTTCGATGATCGGCAAGGCCGTCAGACTGCCTCCACCCAAATCTTCCCGCATCTTAGCGGCCCGTTCCAGCAGCCGGGAATGGTTGTAGAAGATGTCGCCCGGGAAGGCCTCCCGCCCCGGGGGGCGACGAAGAAGCAGGGATAATTGCCGGTAGGCCACGGCCTGCTTGGAAAGGTCGTCATAAATAACCAGGGCATGCCGGCCGGTATCCCGGAAATATTCGCCCATGGTGCACCCGGCAAAAGCCGCCACGTACTGCATGGGGGCCGGGTCGCTGGCACAGGCGGCCACCACTACGGTTTTATCCATTACCCCATGGCGCCGCAGGGCCTCAACCACCTGGGCCACGGTGGATTTTTTCTGGCCGATGGCTACATAGATGCAGTAAATATCGGAATCCTTCTGGTTGATGATGGCATCGACGCAAAGGGCGGTCTTGCCGATCTGGCGGTCGCCGATGATCAGTTCCCGCTGTCCCCGGCCGATAGGGGTCATGGCATCGATGGCCTTGTAGCCGGTGTACATCGGTTCTTTAACGGGCTGGCGCTCGATGACCCCGGGGGCCTTCAATTCGATCTTCCGGAATTCCTTGGCATTGAGGGGGCCTTTGCCGTCAATCGGCAGGCCCACGGAATCGATTACCCGGCCCAGAACGGCCTCTCCGACCGGCACCTCGGCGATACGGCCGGTCCTTTTTACGGTATCCCCCTCTTTGATATGGTAGTCCTCCCCCAGGACGGCGCAACCGACATTGTCTTCCTCCAGGTTAAGGGCAATGCCGTAGATACCTCCTGGAAACTCGAGCAGTTCCATGGCCATGGTATTCTCAACGCCATAGACCCGGGCGATACCGTCGCCGACTGAAAGGACGATGCCGGTTTCACTGAGCTCTACCTTTTTATCAAAATCTTGAATCTGCTGCCTGATAATCTGACTAATTTCTTCGGCTCTAATTTCCATATTTAGATACCCTCACCCCTTCTTAAGGATTCTTTTAAACTCTTAAGTTGAGTTCGCAAACTGCCGTCCAGGGTCAAATCTCCCACCTGGGCGACGATGCCGCCCAGGATGGCAGGATCCTGGTTGACGGTGATAATGACTTCTTTTTGAACCGCGGCTTTTAAAGCCGCCTGAATTCTTTGAATAATATCGTCGGTGAGCTGGATGGCGGTGGTGACCACGGCCCGTTTGATATTGGACAGTTCATCGGTTAATTGGCTATAGATGGTCCCAATATCTTCCAGGTAGCGGATACGACCCTTGGTCATCAGGAGTTGGATGAAATTTTTCATGGTTTGCGACAGGCCGCTCTTCTCCAGAATCAGACCCAGCAGCTTGCCCCGACTGGCCGCATCATACGTGGGGCTCTGCAGGATCTCCCGGACCCGGGCTTCTTGTTTTAAAAAGCCGCTGAAGACCTTCAGCTCTTCGCCGTACTGGAGGTATTTACCATCTTCCTGCCCCAGGGAGAGCAGGGCCTTGGCGTACCTTCTGGAAATAGTGAAGTCTCTCAATTAATGGGTCACCACCTTTGCTAAGTATTCACCGATCAATATTTTTTGATCATTTTCGGTGATGTTCTTCTTCAGGATGTCTTCGGCCATCTTTACCGATAAATCGGCCATCTCTTCCCGGAGGGATTGATTGGCCTTCTGGATTTCCTGCTGGATGGTTATCTGGGCCTGCTCGACGATGCGTGAGGCCACCTTCTGGGCGTTGTCGATGATTTTTTGTTTTTCCTTTTCTCCTTCGGCCTTAAAATCAGCCAGGAGCGTTTCTTTTTCATCCTTTAAGGAAGAGAGCCTTTTTTCCAAGGCCTGGTATTCCCTTTTGGCTTCCTCTTTTTTGGCTTCCAACTCCTGGAGCTCTTTTTCGATGGTCTCGCGGCGGTTGGCCATAGCTTGTTTCACGGGCTTCTTGAGCAGGAAAATCAGGACTAAAAAGAAAAGGATGAAATTGATGGACCTGAAAAGGAGGTCCTTCAATCTGGCCGGTGACTCGCCCCCGCCGGCCGCTGCTCCATGTCCGGCAGCTCCCCCCTCCCCTCCGGAAGAGGCATAGACCAGCCCTCCATAAACGACCAGCAGAAGAAGGACAGGCAGGCTTTTTAAGAAATAGTGAACCACCGTACGGGAAAAGGATTTTGAAGCATCATGAGAAAGACTGGGCATTAAATCGTCCTCCCTAAGATCTTTTGAGCTATTTCCTGGGAGAAGGAGCTCACCTCAGCGGAGAGTTTCCGGCGGGCAGCCTCAACTTGTTGAACAATTTTCTGTCTGTTTTGGTCCAGTTGGGCATCCACCTGCTGACCGGCTTCCTGGAGAACCTTTTTCTCCTCTTCCTGGCCGGCCAATTTAAGTTGATTTTTATATTCGAAGCCTTCTTTCCTGGCCAGTTGTAACTGGTTCTGGTAGTCCTGGTCTTTTTGGACCATATCGGCCCTGGCTTTATTGGCCTCGGCCTCTAAAGAGGCTATCTTTTCGGCTCTGTTTTTTAAAATGGTTCGAATCGGTTTGTAAAGGAGGGTGTTCAGGATTAACATCAATAGGAGCACGTTGATGATCTGGAAAATAAGGGATTGGTTGATTTCAATCATCTTTTCAGCCTTTCCTGCCAATAAGAGTGATTAATTCGGGAGTATATAACGGGTGTTCGGAAGAAATTAATGATTTTTTTCACACATAGCAAACAGAAGCCTTCTTATCGTATTTTTAGCCCCATGTCAAAGGTTTTTTTGAAAAAAGTTAATAAAAACGGTTCTTCTCCCAACACGTTGGGAAAAGGGGGCGAGGATTCGGGGATTCAAGAGGTAAGAGTTGACCTGTTTTGTTTTAACCATTCGTATTTGTTGCTTATTTCACGTGAATCCTTAAATTTTCTGATCAACCCCGTAAATCGCTTTTACTTCGGACCTCATTGAATCCAGATAGCGTCTCGCTTCCTCGGGCGGCAGGGCTTCCAGGCGGCCGTCCTCCCGCTGGACGACCATCCCGCTTTCGGTGAGCAGCTTGTGGCGGCGAAGGCGCACCTCCTTGTCGGGGTGACAAACGAGCTGGCAGTTTCCGCAGGTCAGCAGGAGCTTTTTTCGCATCATGACCTGATACTGGCCGCCCTCTATCTCCGGCCATTGGCTGTAGGCCTTGAACCCGGGAAGGAAGGCGGCTGCGATGTTATCATCGGTCTCGGGAATGGCCCATCGGCCGGGCGACCAGGACGACCATTTCCCCGACGGGTGCAGCCCGCTGAATCCCCCGCAGACGAACTGGCAACGGAGTTGGCTGCGGCGCCTGGAGTAAGCGTATTTTCGCCCGCCTAAATTTACCGAATCCTTTTCCTCCCGGTCCATAAATCCCGAGGCGCAGGAAGCCAGACAAAGACGGCACTCATCGCAATAGTTGTCCTCTTCAGGGAGAGGGTCGGTCGGGTCGAATTCCCCGGCGGTGACTACCGCCCCCAGGATCACCGAGGCCCCTGCCAACCGGGTGATGACGTTGCCTGAAAACCCGAAATGGGCAATCCCGGCCCGGACCGCCAGGTAACGCAACGAGATGTCGGGGATCATGGTCCCGGTTTTCAGCGCTTCCGGCCGATAGACATTGTTGGATGAGACCGGAACGGCCTTACAGCCTCGTTGCCGCAGGAAGTCCGCCAGTCCAAGGGCGATGCCGCCGGCCAGGTAATTGGTCCGGAAATTGTCCTGTTCATGGGACAGGCGGTCCTTTTTGCCGAGAAAAGGTTCGATCAGGGTTTGATCCAGCGGAACGGCAAAGACCACGGCGGACCTGGCACCGGGCAGGACGTAAGTCAAATCCGTGGAGGGCGGGCCTCCGGCCAAGGTTTCGCTGGTGGCGATTCCCACGGCGCAGGCCCCGGCGCCGAGGGGATAATCCAGGGCAATAGCTCTCAATTTATCCATAAGAACGGTTTCCTTTCTTGAAGGTTCTCCATTAAATAGGGGAGTGTCCCCGAGTTTCACCGAGTTTCCATTAGTTCAGTCGGCGAGGATGATAAGGAGAAGGTGAGTTGCAGATTGGCTGCGCACTCATTACAAAATTTAGCCTTTTCGGGATTCTCCTGTCCGCACAGGGGACATCGCATGGGATTATTTCCCTTAAAACGTTCTAAATTGATTGCAACCGGTTAAAGAAATGCCGCCTGAATAGCCAGGTCCATTAATCGTCCAATTTGCAATTAAATTGCATCTTAGACGATACCTTATAAGCCGGAAATTTTTCTTTTGGTTGTAAAGACCTCCCGCGCCTTGTCCCAGCTCAGGACCCGTCCCTGGCTTCTAACTTCTTTTTTGGCGCCGGCATAGATTAGAAATCCTTGACTGGGCTCGCCCCGGGAAAGCCGGTTCCAGTAATTAAGCCCATCAAAAAAACCGGAGGCTATGGTTTCTCCTGATTTAATCTCCACCGGAACCAGGCGGTCCCCAAAATCGAGGAGGCAGTCAATTTCATGTCCGACCTTGTCTCTCCAGTAATAACAGTTGGGTTCCAGGCCGCGATGACTTCGATACTTGACCAATTCGGAAATGATCAGAGACTCGAAAAGACTGCCCTTTAAATAATGGGTTTGAACCTGATCCGGGTTTTCGATTCCCAAGAGATAACAAGCCAGTCCGGTGTCATAGAAATAGAGCTTCGGCATTTTAATGAGGCGTTTATTAAAGTTGCGGAAGTGGGGTTGAAGCAGAAATACCAGGTAGCTGCTTTCCAGCAAGGAAATCCAGGACCGGGCGGTATTGGGGCTAATACCGCTATCCATAGCCAGGGAACTCACATTCAGCACCTGCCCGATCCGCCCGGCGCAGAGGCGTACAAATTTCTGAAACAGCCCCAGGTCGGGGATGTTTTTTATTAAACGGAGATCCCTTTCCAGGTAGGTTTGAACATAGCTTCTATACCAATCGGTCGGCGAAACGGGCTGGGCAACCAGCCGGGGATAAAAACCACGGAAAAGAAGGCCTTTATACTTCCCGAAGCCGGTCTTTCCCTTAGGCAGTTCTTCCAGGCTCAAAGGAAGAAGCTTCAGGACGGCAGTGCGGCCGGCCAGCGACTGAGAAATTTTTTCGTGGAGCAGAAAATTCTGGGAGCCGGATAATACATACTGACCCGGACGGTTGTGCCGGTCCACCACTCCCTGCAGATAGGAAAATAAGGTCGGAACGCGCTGGGCCTCGTCGATCACCACCCGCCGGGAATACGTGGACAGGAACCCCCGGGGATCGTGCTCGGCGAACTCCCGGTTATCCAACTCCTCCAGGGAGACATAGTCCCAATCAGGGAAAGCCTGCTGCACCAGGGTTGTTTTTCCCGATTGACGGGGTCCGGTCAGAGTGACCACCGGGAACTGCCTGGAGAGGGCCACCAATTTTCCTTCTAAAATCCGTTTGATCATAACGAAAGCTTATCCCGTAATGGACATATTGTCAACCTGATTGCAAATTTGTCCAAACATCACCGAGCGACCATTCAATTCTCCCGGCAATGCGGGTTATCCACCCCCTCGCACCCGTTCCAGTTGCTCCAGGTCCCATTCCAGGTCCATCTCCCGGAACAGCTTCTCGGCCTTGTCCAGGTATTCCCTGGCCTTGATGCCATTGAGTTCCCCTGGTATTTACTCTGCGGCTCCACAGTCGACAGCCTGCCTCCATGTATGCCCGGGCAAGATCGGGAGGGGCATTGCTGGACCATGGGGTTTTCTGATATCTTTTGAAATATTGTCCCCAAAATTCATAGCCTGATCAGCTTGACAAAAAAATAATATAATGTATACTAATGGTGTATACATTATCGGGGGTGTGATATGGTACGAACTCAGATATACCTGACAGAGCGCCAGCGAAACGAATTGGCCGCTATCGCCAAGACCGCGGGTAAGAAACAAAGCGAGCTTATCCGAGAGGCCGTCGATCAACTTATCGATCAGGCGGGCCTCAATCGGCGGGAGGCGGTATTGCGAGAGGCTGCGGGAATCTGGAAGGACCGCAGGGATCTTCCTGATTTCAAGGCAACGCGGGCAGAATGGAACAGGAACGGATCATGACCGGGGCGATCCTTCTTGATACGGATGTTCTGGTTGATTTTCTCCGCGGATACAGCAAGGCAGTGGCCTTCGTTAACACCAACGCTGATCGGATCATCCTGTCAGCCATTGTCGTTGCCGAGCTTTATGCCGGAGTGAAGGGAGATGTGGAACAGACTGCTTTGGAAGATTTTGTCTCCCTCTTTCGTGTTGTCCCGGTAGATGCCGAAATTGCGAAAATTGGGGGGCTCTGTAAACGTGATTACGGCAAATCACACGGCGTCGGCCTTGCAGACGGCATCTCTAGCGGCAACCGCCGAGGCCTGGAATGCGGAACTGAAGACCCTCAACATCAAACACTATCCCATGTTGAAGGGCCTAAGGCCGGCCTTCGCGAAATAGAAGCCCAATGCGGCCTGACCCATTCCGCCCAGTGACCCCACCAAGCCATTTGTTAACGATATTATAATCCTCCAATTGATTAAGAGTCAAGAGCAGACTTGACCCCATTAATTTCAGTTAGAGATGGCTTAAAGAATAAAGATCGTCGGGATAATCGGTTGGAATAGAAAGAAACGATAGGTATCTTTGGTACATGAGAGACGACTTTAGCCTGAAAACTAAGGAAGAGTTGGCACACCGCGCAGGGTACAGGTGCTCGAAGCCTGATTGCGGAATACCGACGAGAGGAGCCGCGTCCGATGACCAAGGAACGATCAACATAGGTTTTGCAGCCCACATAACTGGCGCTTCCCCTAAAGGGCCACGTTTCGTTTCGACCTTAACGAGCGATCAGCGCAAACACCATACAAACGGTATCTGGCTCTGCGGGACTCACGCGAAGCTGGTTGATTCCGATGAGGCGCATTTTACAGTCGAAGAGTTAGTTTCCTGGAAGAAAATGGCCGAACGCAGGTCTTTCCTGGAGGTTGTTTCCTGCAAACCGAGTCCAGTCGGAGCCCTACTTGCGGATAATGGAGATGTTCAAACGGCTGTCGATCTGCTTATTGACTACTCCAAGTTAGACTTATCGGCCTTCAAGCGGATGCCTGGGTGGCCGTCACATGCCATAGCTCTTGCTCTCAAGATGGTTGATTGTGAGAGCGCAGATGTATTCACGGCTTCCGGCCTTGCCTCAGCGATTGAGGTATTTGATGAAATCGCTGTAATAGCTCCGCCCGGGACTGGAAAGACAACGACGCTTCTGCAAGTGACGGAAGCAATTCTTAACAACGCCTCTTCCGTCGCTGCATTTGTTCCACTGAGTGAGTGGTCAACCCGTTCCGACACCTTCTTCCAGTCGCTCCTCCGACGAGCGTCGTTTCGGGATGCGAGAGAACGTCAATTGGAGCTGCTCGCCGGGCGTGGAAGGTTGGTGCTTATTCTGGATGGATGGAATGAGCTGGATGTAGCATCCAAGCGACGTGTGCGTAACGACATTAAGTCTCTCCGGCGAGATTTCCCCGACATACGTCTGGTTGTCAGTTCAAGGCATAAGGACTTTGATATCCCGATCAATGGACCTGTTGTCGAAGTAGAACGTTCTGTCAGAAGAACAGCAACTGGATATCGCGAAGGCGCTACGTGGTTCGGATGGGGTATCTCTGATGGACCACGCTTGGCGAACGCCCGGTCTCAGGGAATTGGTGGCGATCCCGCTTTACCTGACAGCCTTGCTGAAACGAGCACCAGGAGGTTCTCTTCCGACAACCAAGGAAGAAGTGTTGCGATCCTTTGTCATGGAACTGGAGAAAGATCACGGATAAATTGGCAACGCTTCGAGAAGTACTCCAAGGCTTCCATAGTGATTTTCTGGAAGCCATAGCTGGTGAAGCCACGCGTCGGAAGACTGTAGCGCTTTCCGAAGCCCAGGCCCGAGCCGTGGTCAACACTGTGCAAGAGCGTCTCAGGGCCGACAAGCAAATCGCGCAGCTTCTTCAACCTATGAATGTGCTTGACGCACTAGTGAATGCGCATATGCTCGTTCGATCAGGCGCAGAATCGGGCGGCGTATCGTTCCAGCACCAGCAATTTCAGGAATGGTATGCATCGTTCTGGGTACAGCAACTGATGCTTTTTGCGTGTCGGGTGATAGCGACGCCAAGAAGACGTTGAGAGAAGATGTGCTTGACGTTCCTATTTGGGAAGAGGCGGTCCTTTTTGCATGTGAACGTCTATCACGTGCGGATCAAGGCAGCTTACGGGCTGTGGCAAGCGCTATTCTTGAAACACTAGGAATCGATCCGTCTACTTTCAGCGGAAATGATCTATCGGTCATCTGACGAAGTGTGGGAGCATGTCGAAACGATGTCATGTCCTTTGCCGGAAAATGGCACACCGAAGGGCGCGTGGACCGAGCCGTACAGTTTATGATTGACACAGGCCGGGCTGAGTTTTCGCGATATATTTGGCCTTTGATTTCAGACTCCAGACGACCAGATACATCTTCACGCGCTGCGGTCTGGACGGATATTTCGGATGAGCGTCCTTGGTTCCGATGCGCAGCAACGAATCGCTAGCGCTTCCCGAGGAAGTGAGGGTGAACGTAGTTGTCAGAGATCGCCAGCAATGGCGGCATGGACGGTATCGAGTTTGCTACTCTCCTGGCCAAGAACGATGCGAGTTCAGAGGTCAAGAAGTCCGTTGTCGAATCTCTGTTGTTCAGACGCGCGGATCGCTTCGCAAAAGATATTCTCAAGACCTGCTCCTGATGAGGTTTGGCGTTCCCTGGCCAGAAACTGGTACCCTCATGAATTCGCTGATCCGCAAGTGTCGGCACGGATGGAAAAGGAAGCTACGGACCTTCTTGTTGCCGAAACCGATCCTCGCCAAATCCTGAATATGCTCTTGAGATCAAATGTTCGCGACCCCGAAACGGGTACGAAGGTTCGTAGAACTTATTGAGAAAATCGATTTTTCGGTTAAGGCGCAGGACAACGCGTGGCTCGTTCATCGAGCGTATGAGCTATACCCGGAGGATGTAGTCGGTGCGTTCGTGTCGCTGCTTGAGAGTGGCAAGCCAGTGCCTTCCGGAACCGACGAATTGTTGAAGACATCCGATTTAGTCATTGACGAGGGGCCGCTTGTAGAACGTGTGTTACGCAGTTCGGGAGAGGATAGGGGAGCGGAATCGGCGGTTAGTATTATTGGGCCGAAAACCATCGGTCAACTCATCGATCAGATATTCAGAATACACGGCAGGATAAAAGAAAACAACGGCAAATACGATAAGGCACTGAGCGATGAGTATCACAGGCTGTGCCACTGGATTTCGAATACCAAAGCCGATTCATTCATTCAGTCTGTTCTTGAACATGCAGCAACTGAGAGAGCCAGACGAAATTGCCTTACTATCTGACCTCATATCCCGGCATGGAGGGAGCGTCGAACGTCAACCACTCGAACTTGACGCCACTGCTCATGACCATGCGACCGCTGCCGTCCTGCGTTGGGCACAAACCCTCCTCGCCTCCCCCGAGGCTACTCGTGCACAATTCGCTGATATAGCGCAAGCCGCAGAACGACTTGGATCACCTGCGCTCGTGCCTGTACTTCAGGAACTGCTGTCAGAAGACCTGAAACGGCGAAAGCGAGCTATGAAAGAATTCCTGGATGCGCGAAAGAATGGTCGCCATATTCAGAATGACGCACAGATGTCTTGGACCCTCCAGTACAGACGTGCCTTCGCCGCTATCGGCGATGATCAGACTGTACGAATAATGAAAGCCTATCTGCCGAACCATGACTTCGGTGTTGATGCGGCCTATGTCCTCAAAGCGGTCTGGATAAAATCGCAGCCTGCCAAGAAAGACAGCGGGTTTATTAGATCATGGCCCGACTTTTCAGTAGTGCCAAATGAATACACAAAGCGTCAATCCGGGACCGGAGTTGAGACGCAGGCATTCGTCAATGACATCCTATCCGTGGTCGATGATCTCATCAAATCGGATGCACAAGATGCTGACTACAGACATGCTCTAAAGCTTGCATCTGTTGCATTCAGCATGCCCTATGTTGATAAAGCCGATACGATTCGATCATTGCTACAATTGCCACTCCCCGCCATTGAAAAGCAAGGTCTTCTAAATGTCCTCATGCTTTCCGGAGAGGTGATCTCTTCCGAGATTGTTCTTCAGGGTATTGATGATTTGTTGGAAAAAGCGAAGACGAACCCGTGGATGCTTGAGGAGCAAGATGGATGGCGTCTTAATGCATGGTTGAGCCTTTTGCCATTCACCGAAGCGCCCGGTTCCATTTTGGCTGTACTCGCCCGCTTGGGAGACCGTTATTTGGTGCCTTGGAAGCTTCGCGTGTTGCTTTCTGCGTTAGGCCATGCGCCGTCCGTCGAGGCTGAGAACGTCCTTAGCGAATTGGCGAAGAGAGACGATCGATTCCTCAATGAGTATGAATGGCTGGCGGCGCTGACCAAACGCAATACCTTGACGGCCGCCAGAATATTACTGGACTTGGTTTGTAATGTATCGTTTTCTGGCAAACACGGAAGCCACGATAGGATGGATTTCGGCAATAGACTCTCGGCTTTAATCAATTCCCATGAACAGTTTCGTCAAGAAGTATATGAAGCGTTCCAGCGAGTTACCGACAGTCCTGCTAAGTCAATACTTGAGGACGCCATTGCGAATGCGGCAGATGCAGACGGCGTACTACTTCTTGTTCGCGTTGGCGCATCACAGGATAAGCAATTCCAAGGTACCGAACTCTATACCGCGCTGCGCCATGTGCTCGTTGGTCAGACGCCAATAGAGTCGTCCGGAATGCAGCGAATTATATAGCTTGCCTGCGCCTGAACTCAGGAAAGGTCTTTTTGACATGGTGGTGAACGGTAACGCTGCGGAATCTCGGCTTGCGACTGAGTGCCTGACCGTCATAGATGAAATTCGAGACGATTATGGACACGTCGAGTCCGAACCACGCCATCCCAATATTGCAATGGGAGTTCCCTGGCCGCAGATTGTCCTTGCGGAGCCGATATGACTAGTGCATTTCGAATTTACGGGAGCAAATCGTGCCGCATAACCAAGCGCCTTCAGTCGGACTCGCGACCGCTCGCCGCTGAAGCGCGGCGTTAGGCCCTTCGCAGAAGGGGTAGGTCTGCTCTTGGATGGAATAGGGACGCTGTAAAAGTTTTTAACTTTCGCAATAAGGATCATGAGATACCCTGGGGCGTTGAACGCCAGCAACTTTAAAACCTAAAAGCGTCCCGGTTTACTTGCAGACGCCATCCTGGCGGCCACCGCCGAGGCTTGGAATGCGGAACTGAATACCCTCAACATCAAACACTATCCCATGTTGAAGGGCCTCCGGCAGGCCTTCAGGAAATAGAAGCCCAAAGGGCGTTGCCCCTGTTGGTGCCCTGTCCTGACTCGTTCCTCCGCAGCGACCTCCATCAGGCCATACGGCACCGAACTCTCTTGTGCCGAGGACCGAAATTTAAGGCAGTGACGAAAAAAATCATCCTTCGACCGGCTAAGAGCCAAGAGCAGACTTGACCCCCAGTAGTTTGGACACCGATGTCACTTGCTTGCATGGCCTCCGGCCCCGCAAGCTGCGTGCCACGGGTCAACGCCGCATTCAACAAGTCCGGAGGAAATTCTACTGATCAGTATAGGGTAAAGATAGGAAGAGGGTTGAACTGGGGATAGGGTCAGGCCCTTAGGGGAAGACCCAAGGACCGGGAAAAGAGTTGGAAATGTACTTTAAATCGGACTACACCACCTGATTTATTGTTAATCATGCGCCTTCGACGCCGCAAGCTTCGTTCCACGGATCAGCGCCGCGAATAGTTTTGTTTTGTCCTATGTTTGGTCGTTCACCTTGAGGAGGAAGAGATGCATCTACTCGATCAAAGGATACTCGGAATCGCCATTCTATTCCTGTTGGGCATGCTGGTTATCGTCAAGCGAGTTGCTACGGGTTCCATTTTGGATAAACCAAAAGGCAACCTTATGGTTCAGCTCGTCAATATCTTCAACCTCTTTTTTTTGTTAGTCGTGAATCCCCTGGCCGCAATATTGCTGATCACTCGCCGTCTGCCGACGATCGATCCTACCCACATGACCATTAATGAACCGTGGATTTTGATGGTTTTGGAGATCGTAGGGTTGGTGTTGTATGTGACAGGGTATCTCCTCATGGCATGGGCGTTGATCACGCTGGGGCGCAATTACCAGCTAGGGGGAAGCGCTCCTCGATCTGAAGATAAGATGGTTATAGATGGACCTTACAGACTGGTCAGGCATCCCATGTACACAGCGGCGTTGAGTATTTCTTTGGGGCTGGCCTGCCTGATCCAATCATGGGCTTTCTTTTGTGTGTTTTGCATCTATCTTGGGTTGATTTTCCTGCTGATTCCCATGGAGGAAGATGGGTTGCGGAAAGCATATGGCGAGCAGTATGGCGCTTACCAGCAAAAAACGAGAAAACTCATTCCCTTCGTTTACTAATTCATGCAGTCAATAGGGGGGGTCCGACCCCAATTCAAAGCAATTCAGCAAAGCCCAAAAGGTATTGACATTATGTAGCCTACTGGCTACAATCAACTTTATGATCGAGATTCGTAAGACTGACGTTTACGCCAAGTGGCTTGATGGTTTGCTTGACGTTCGTGCGCGGGCTCGTATTCTTGCACGGGTCGAGCGTTTAGCATCCGGGAATCCTGGAGATGTAAGGCCGGTGAGTGAAGGCGTTTCAGAGTTGCGGATCGATTACGGACCCGGCTATCGGGTGTATTACAAAAAGTACGGACGGGAGGTGGTGATTTTGCTGGCCGGCGGTGACAAGCATACCCAGGCCAGCGACATTAAAACCGCCTTGCGCCTCGCACGCAACCTCTAGGAGGGTATCATGACAAAAACCATCACTACTCGCTATGATGTCGCCGAGCACCTTCGCACCCCTGAGGAAATGGCTGCTTATCTTGAAGCTTGCCTCGAGGAGGCAAATGGGGATGCTGCTTTCATTGCCAAGGCTCTGGGCGATATTGCCCGCGCCAAGGGCATGTCTCAGGTAGCGCGTGATGCCGGTCTGTCTCGCGAAAGTCTCTACAAGGCACTATCTGGAGAACGAAGCCCAGGCTTCGACACAATCCTCAAGGTTATAAAAGCACTGGGCTTGAAATTGCATGCTGAAGCAGTTCTTCTGGCTGGCTCAACGGCCCAAACCGCTCCAGCCGACGCTCGTACCTCGCGCGGCTGAGCTTCGTTGTTAGACGTTGGCAAATTTATGGAGTAGCGATGATTATCAAGGCTGTTGGGTAAAAAGGTGGCTGCCACAGTTTCAAGGCAAACCCGTTGGGAGAAGTGAATCCAGGACCAACCTTAACTCAGGGCACAGGTACGCCGGATGATCTCGTCCTTCATGGCCGGCAGCAGGTCGTTGAAGTAGGCGGAGTAGCCGGAGACCCTCACCAGAAGATAGGGATAGGCCTGGGGATTGTCCCGGGCGGCCAGCAAAACCGAGGGATCGATGACATTGAGCTGCACCTGCATCCCCCCTCTCCGGAAATAGGTCTTAAATAAACTTTGAAGGGCCAGCCGGCCCGTCTCCCCTTTTATGGTCTCCAGCCCGATCTTGACATTCAGGTTGACCCCGTTCGCGCAGCAACCGGCATCCAGGCGGTTGACGGAATTCAGCATGGCGGTCGGGCCCTTTCGGTCCTGCCCGTTGGAGGGCGAAATCCCGGAGGCGAAAGGCTGGCCTTTCTTGCGGCCGCTGGGAAGGGCCCCGGTCACCTTTCCGAAATACTGATGGGCCGTTACCGAATAGAGTCCCGTGGTGTAGGTCCCGCCGCGGGTGTTCTTTTTCCCATCCAAGAGCCCGCTGAAGGTTTCCACCACGTATCGGGTGTAGTGATCCACCTCCTCCTGATCGTTCCCAAACTTGTCAAGATGGGTAAGATAGGCGGCCCAGGCCGGGTCGGGCAGGTTTTTTTTCAACTGGGCCACGAGTTCCTGGAGGGTGAACTTCTTGTCCCTGAATACGGCCCGGTCAATGGCGTAGAGGGAGTCGCCCGTATCCGCCGGACCCACGCATTGGATGCCGGAGAAATTATAGGCCGCCCCTCCGGCTGTCGAGCAGAGGCCCTTTTGCAGGCACCCGTCCAGCAGCAGGCTGGTAAAGGGAGTAGGATGAAGGGCGGTGTTGGCTTTCTCGATGGCCTGAAGGTCCGTTAGGAGTCGTCCAATTCCGAAGGCCAGTTGGGTTTCGAAGGCCTGTTTCACATCCTCCATGGACTTCATCCTGACCAACAGGCAGGGTCTTTTCCCCTGTCCGAAGGCGGCTGCCGAAGCGCCGGCCCTCATTCAGGGCCAGCTCCAGCATGATAGGCACATTGAACAGGGCCGCATCCGTGGAGGAAAGGCTCTTGCCCTGGGACACCGGCTCCACACAACCCACGGCCGTATAGTTGCGGGCATCCTCCAGGGTGTAGCCGTGCTTGACCATGGTCTCAACAATGACGTCATCATTGTACAGGGCCGGTGAATTGCATCCGCCGGACAGAACCGCAAAGACCTTGTCCAGGTAGGCCTTCGGGGCATCCCGGTGCACCCGGGCATGGTAGTTGGGCTGGCGCAGGCGAAGCTCGTCCATCACTTCCAAAAAAATGGCGGAAAGCTCGTTGCTGGAATCCTTGCCCTCCCGGTCCGTGCCGCCCACGGTCACCACCTGGCCATTGAACATCCCGCCGTGAAAGCGGGTAATGGCCCTGGAAAAGACGGGAACGATCTCGGACATCTTGATCGAAAAGCTGGCAATAAGTTCCTTGGCCCTTTCCCGGGTCAGGATCCCTTTACGCAGGTCCTCTTCATAAAAAGGATAGAGGTAGGTATCCATCCTGCCTGGGGAATTGCCGTTGTCCAGGCTTTCGAGATTGATGGCGATCTGGGCGAAGAAAAGGCTCTGAAGGGCTTCATGAAAGGTGCCGGCAGGAAAGCGCGGCGCCCGTCGGCAGACCTCGGCAATTTCCGTTAGTTCCTGCCGGCGATCCGGATCTTTTTCCTCTTGGGCCATGGCCAGGGCCTGGTCGGCATAACGCTGCCCGAACTCGGCCAACCCCTGGGCGATGATCTTGACCGCCTCGTAAAAATTCCAGGAATCAGACCCTTTCGAAACCCCCGACTGGTGCCCGTTAACCTCGGAGACGATTCCCTCAGTCCCCTGCAGTATCCATTTTTCATAATCGGGCGCGATGTGGGCGATGCCCCCGCTCTCGTTGATTAAATAATAGCGGGCCTGAAGCTGGTCGGCAAGGAACCGGAGGGTCCGGACCTTGGAGTGATGGGCCTTGATCCCCAGGAATCGAAAGAGCCAGAAGGGGATGATCCGGAGGAGCTTGCTGATTTCTTCTTTGGAAATTTCGAGGGGGCTGGTTTTGCGGCTGGAGAAACGCAGCAGATCCTGCATCACCACCAGACCGTGAAGCTCCGGATAAATGGACCCGCCCACCCGTTTTGAGGAAAAATTGCCCACGATGAGTTCGTCCGGGTATATCCGGACGGTCTTTTGGAGCAGCACCTGCCGAAGGGCCTCGGCCATCCGGATCGCTGTGGGTTTCTTTCTGTTCTCCCGGTTGCGGCAATACCGGGTCCAGATCAGGGCCCGTTCGGTGCAGACACCGGGGCGGGCGCTTTGAACCGCTCTCTTCAGGGCTTCGATCCTTTCCTGGGGCTGGGGCATAGGCACCTCTTTCATGATTACACTTCCGTCAATGGGGTTTTCGCGAAGACGTCACTCTTATATGGTAACAAGAATCCCTTCGCTTTCAAAGACCTTTTTAGCCCGAAGCAAGGCTTCCCCGGCATCCTCTTTGAGGTCGAGCGGCCTGAGTTCGGTTTTAATCCTGGACAGTTTGGCCTCGCCCATGGCGTGGTAGCGGAGAAGCTGGATCCTGGCCTTTTTGTTTTTCTTCAAGAAGCAAGCAGTCGCCTGAATATTCCGGTCCTCGTCATTGATGGATGGGATAACCGGCATCCTGGCTTCTAAATTGGGAAAGACCGCCGCGAGTTTGCCGAAATTCTCCAGGATCAATTCATTGCTGCTTCCCGTATAGTCCCGGTGTTTTTCGGGGTCCAGGCACTTTAGATCGAAATAGATGAGATCCAGATAGGGCAGCAGGGACTCCATGGTTTCCCAGGGGCATAGGCCGCAGGTTTCCATCGTGACCTGGATGCCCTCGCCGCGCACCAGGGGCAGAAAAGAGCCCAGGAAGCCGCTCTGCAGAAAGGGTTCCCCGCCTGATAAGGTGATACCGCCTCCAGAATCTTCGAAAAAGTCCCGGTCCTTCAAGACCTCGGCCAGAAGAGAAGGGACCTCCCATTCGACCCCCATCATCCGCAGGGCCTCATTGACGCAGGCGGAGACGCACTTCCCGCAGGCAGTACAGGCGGTCGGATTAATTCGTCGGTCCTCTCCTTCCAGGACGGCTTCTTCCGGGCAGGCCCCTTTGCAGGCAAAACAACGGAGGCACCGTTCCCGGTAAAAGGCGATCTCCCGACCGGGGTGGTGGGATTCCGGGTTCTGGCACCAGAGGCAGCGCAGGGGACAGCCTTTGAAAAAGAGGGTGGTGCGGATCCCCGGCCCATCATGGATGGAGAACCGCTGAATATCAAACAGGAGGGCAGTAGTTGGAGAGGCGGTCATCTTCACCTGTTAAAGAATAGCATCCTCTTTTATGGGAAAGGGGACTATTTTCGACAATACTAAAATTTTTAAGGGAATAAATCAATCCTCTTAAATCGGATGGGCTCTTAAAAATAGGCCCGCTCAGAGTAATGAAAAAATTTATTTTTCGATTTGGATTTTTGGAGTATGATACGCTGCAAGTCATGAAAATAAGGAGTGTACCGATGGGAAGAATCACCCTACCAGTTGCCATTCTGTCAATGCTTGTTATGGGAAGTATTTTGTTTTTGCCTTTTGATCCGGCTTCGGCCCAGGTCTCAAGCCCTAAAAAATTTGAGGAATACCGGGCCGCCATCCAGAAAGAATTCGGCCTCGACGCAAAAAATTTCAAAAACTCCCTCAAGGGCGGCCGGGCCGACGGCAAAGACCTCACCAAGTATGATCTACAGCAGCTCCTGCTGGGCATCAAAATTGAGTTGGAGCATACCAGCGACAAGATGATCGCCCTGGAAATTGCCACCGATCATCTGGAAGACATCCCCGACTATTACACCCGCCTCTTGAACATGAGGAAAGAAGCTAAAGAGGAACTGGAAAGGGGGGGAAAAAGGGTCCCACTCAAAAACGGGCTTACCCCTGATTGAAATCAGCCATGGCTATAAAACCCATTGCCTTTGAACAAATCAAAGATCTTCTTCTGAGGAACTGGATGACCCACGACGCCCTCTGGTATGGAGAGGTGGCTAAAAATTTCGGTATGGGTGCGGCCAGTCCCATGAATCTCCGGGTCTGCCGTCAATTAGGGCGGATTGAATTCACCCGGTTCCTAAAGGCCGTTGGGGCATCAGCTCCCCGGGATTTTGCCGAGTACCGCCAATTGTTCGAAGCCGGGGGAGCGATATTCGTTCCTGAATTTATAACCTTTGAATTCGAATACCGGGAACCGAATACTCAGATTTTTCGGGTGGGAGATTGCTTTGCCCATAAAGGCATGGAAAAATCCGGGGTTCTTCCCGAATACGAGTGCGGCATCTTTGTGAGAATCGAGGGCTGGTTTGACGCCATGGGTCTGAAATATTCCCGCGATCAGGACCTGTCCCGTTGTTTAAAATATAAAGGGCTGGAGTGCGTTATTGCTTATCAATTTGATAATCTCGCAAACCTGGAGGAAAAAAACAAATGAATGCGACACCAAGCTTTTCGGGGTTTCCCAAACAAACCCTCACCTTTTTCAGGAACCTGGCTAAAAACAATGACAAACTCTGGTTTGATTCGCATCGGGAAGAATATGAAAAATTTGTTGCGGCCCCGTCCCGGGATTTTGTCCTGGCTCTCGGTGACAAGCTGAAAAGGATTTCACCTGCTGTTCACGCCGACCCCCGCACCAATCACTCTATTTTCCGGATCAATCGCGATACCCGCTTCAGCCATGACAAGACCCCCTACAAAACCCACTTGGGCATCTGGTTCTGGGAAGGAGCCCGGCCCAGGATGGAATGTTCAGGCTTTTATTTCCATCTGGAACCGGGCCGGTTGATGCTTGGGGTGGGATTGTATATGTTTCCCAAAGAGTTGCTGGACCTTTTTAGGCAGTCCGTGGTCCACCCCAAGCACGGACCCCTTCTAACCAAAGCGGTTGCTGGTATCAGGAAAAAGAAGGGCTATTTTTTAGGAAATCAATCCTATAAAAAGACCCCCCCGGGATACGACCCCCATCATCCCAATGCCGAATTTCTTCTTTATAACGGTCTCCATGCCGGGGTGGAATTGCCCCTCTCGCCGGAAGTATACACGCCGGGATTGGTGGATGTTTGTTTTAATCATTATAAGACCCTGCTTCCCTTGCATACTTGGTTATTGGCTCTTACGAAACGGACTTAAGAAAATATGACTGTCCGGCTACGGCTATCGTAGAAAAAGAGTTAGTATCGTTCAAGAGTTATGGTACTGCCGCATTATTGCCTGATTAGGGGACCGGGGGTCTCGATTTCAAGGCTTGTCCAAAGGGTAATCCTTCCCGCCAATCCGGCCCAGATCTCTAAGGTTGGTTTAGAGCCGGGCATTCACCCAGCCGGACAAACAGCCTTGGTGTAGGCCTACTTAAGGCAGTATCGTCAACCTTCCAGTCCCGCTAAAAGCAGAGATTTTAAAGGGCCAAATAATTTGGCACCTTGGGTTGTTATTTATATTAATAAGGGACACCCGTTCGATCAATAAGAAATCAGTGGACGATTTAATGTAAAATAAAATATGGCGGTTAAATAAAATCAAACTTCCTAAGACATAACTATTAGTGACCATAATAAAAGGATTATTAGCTACGATGGATCCTTTATTATCATTCAATCTTTAATATTACCGCCATATTTGATTTGACAAACGTGGCCATCTGAGCTATATTTCCTCCCGGGGTGGACCCAACCATCGCCCTACATCTCTTTTTCGGGAGGAACATGCAATGATCGAGATTAAACCAGGCCAATACGCCCTCTCGGGGCCTAAAGGCTCTTTGGCCGTCCGGGAAGATGATGAAATCACCTTACGGTTGGCCATGCTTTTTGAAGGCCAATGCGAAGGCCTCAGCCCGGCCCTGGCCGCGGGAAAGTTCGGCTATACACGACAACGATACTATCAAATCCTAAACCAGTACCTCCAAAACGGGGCCGAGGGACTCAAAAACCTACGACCCGGTCCCAAAAGGAATTACCGTCGAACCGATGAAGTCATCCGCCAGATCATCCGTTATCGTTTCCTAGATCCGGCCCTCTCGCCGGAGGTCATCGCCCAGAAGCTTAACCAACTGGGATTTTTTATTGCCATCCGCAGTGTGGAGCGGGTCATCTCGGAGTATGGCCTACAAAAAAAAACTTCATCTCTGTCGTCCCGGAACCGAACCCCTAAAGGTGGAAACCCATCGCACCAAACAAAAAGTACGTTCTCGAGATCAGTGATCCCCCAGCCCTGGAACGGGGGGTCAGACAACTATTGGCCAATAAAATCTCAGGCACGATGGCCGGCCTTTGGTTGTTGATCCCAGAGCATCTCAGGCTCGGAACTTGGGATTTGCTCAAAGCCTGGACCGGCCTGCCTGACCAACGGGTCGAACCCCGTTTGGCCTTGCAGTTGATTAACGAAAGTGCCCTGTGCCTTAATGGTCTTCGCTTGAAACGAAGTTTGAATCAAAGAGGTTTTGAACTAGCCAACGGTTTGCCCTTTATAGCCACCGACCCGGCTATCCACCAATTGTTAGACAGCCATTCGGTAGTCGAGTCCCAGCGGTTGCAAACCGCTCTGGGTAAGGTACGACAGACCTTCGGCCACTTTCAGGGAAATCTGATCATCATCGATCCCCATCGCCTTAACTCATACAGCAAACGGCAGATGGTTCGACGTCAAAAAGACAAGGACTCCCCTCCAGTTAAAATGGCCCAAACCTTCTTCAGCTTGGATGCCGAGACCAAACAGCCAATTTGTTTTACCACCGCCTCCTCGGCCAGAACGGTAACCGAAGCCACCCCCGAGTTGCTTACTCTATCCGGCTCCATCCTAAAGCCCAATGGTCATGCTCCCCTGGTTTTAGCCGATAACGAACATTACACCCTGGAGCTGTTTGACTGGGTTGCTTCCCTGTCCCCCTTTGATCTGTTAGTCCCTATGCCTTACAATCAGTCTGTCCTTCGATCCATTCACCAGCTTCCCGATGAAGCCTATACTCCCCATTGGGCCGGTTATGCCACGGCCAAGCAGCCTTACTCCCTGGCCCAAAGCCGACCCTACTATCAGTTTGTTCAACGAAAAGGGGAACAGAACTACGATTTTAAAGCCTTCCTCTGTACCTCCGATCGAGATGAAGTGGAGGATCTCTCCGTCAATTACCCTCAACGCTGGCACATTGAAGAATTTTTCAAAAATGACCAGGCCCTGGGCTGGCATAGGGCTGGAACATTGAACTTAAACATCCGCTATGGACAAATGACTATGGCCCTTATGGCTCAAGCGGCCTCCTTTATGTTGCGGCAACGTCTCGGCTCCCCCATAGACCAATGGGATGCCCCTCATTTGGCCAAAGATTTCTTCCGAGGCTTAGAAGGAGATATCCGGGTCCATCAGGATACCATTGTGGTCACTTATTATAACGCTCCCGAAACCGACCTCATGAAAAGGCATTACGAAAATTTGCCTAAAAGGCTCTCTTCCGAGGGCTTAAACCCGGCTGTCCCTTGGCTCTATAACTTTAAACTGCGATTTCCGTTTTAAATAAATGACCTCTTATTGTAAAATAAATTATACCTTTAAAATCTCTGCTAAAAGCGGGATTTCAAGGTGAGGAGTTTATGGTGGACAACCTTGAAATCAAGACCCCCGGTCCCCCTCCATCGGGTATCAGAGAATATAATGCTACAACTTTTGAACGATACCAAATCGTTACATTTTCTGATCGACCTGTTCAAAGCAGGGGATGCAGAGGGTCTTCCCATCGAATTTCCGGGTCCGTGACTCCATGGTCATCTCGCCGCAGGTCTCACAGCGCAGGCTCTGAAGGACACGGGCCGGTCGAGGTGCCGGGGGAATAATTTCGCTGACCACAAACATGTCTTCCAGGGCGGCCTGCATAAAGGTTTCTTTTCGGATCTCCCGAAAGTCCTCCAATGTCTTTTTCTCTTCCTCTGTAATCGTCCCTTCATTCATTTTTTTCATCAAGGGACCGATCTCGGTAGCCATTTCCTCCTGGATCTCCGGCTTGAGGACCGCCCGGAACCCTTTTCCTGTTTTACGATCAAAAAAACTGAAGGCCATCTTGCCGTAATCTCGGTGGACCAGGTTGCCCTTGCCGAAGGTGCAGCCGGTTAGGACCTGGACGGCATCCACCCCGCACATATCTGTTTCCACCACCGCCGCCAGCTCGGCCGCCTCCGGCCGGCCCAGTTTCTGAAGCGCCAGTTCGGAAGCCCGGATCCCGATCGCCAGCCCCGGACACCAGTGGCCGTGAAAGGCAATGGTCTTTTCAACCCAGTCCCGACTTAATCCGCTCATGGTCATTCCCTTTCTTTTCGTAATTTTTCAATAGGCAGGTGGCGATAGATTATCGCCGCCCGCCGTCGAGGCACTTTTTGAAGTCGAGGTTTTTAAAGGCCCCGGCGCATTTATCGGCGAGCCTTTGGGCTTCCCCCTCTTTGGTCTGGGCGGAGCGCAAGGGCAGCGGCAGTGCCAGGGGCCTTGCCGCACCCGGGCCTTTTTGCGGCTGAATATCCTTCCCTTTTAAGGGTTCGCCGCAATGGGCGCATACGACCAAAGGCCGGACAAGGTGTCCATCCGGCTGGTGCTTAAAGATAATCGGAGGGCCTTTGGGGGCTTCCCACTGGTCACCCCAGGCTACCAGCGCCATAATAATCGGGAAGACGTCTTTCCCTTTTCTGGTAAGACGATAGGATCTCCTCCTGGATCCTTTCTCATCACAATGCTTTTCAATTAACCCCCTGTCCGCCAGTTTCTTCAAACGATTGGCTAAGATGTTGCGGGCAATGCCCAAATCCTGGCATAACAGGTCAAAGGTGTTTATGCCGTAAAACATATCCCGAATGATCAACAGGGTCCACCACTCCCCGATCATATCCAGGCTTCGGGCCAGCGAACATTCCAGATGTTTAAAATTTTCTCTTCTCATGGTGCAATTTTATAGTTGCATTATAAAATTTACAAGCTTAATATAAGTTTTATAATGAAACCATAAGGGAGAGGGATATGATGGACAAAATTTATCAGAAGGCATTCCACGCCGGATGGGGGGACATGGATTTTAATTCTCACATGAGGAACACCGCCTATCTGGATAAGTCCGGTGACACGCGCATGATGTTCTTTTCCGAGCACGGCTTTCCCATGAGCGAGTTCGCACGACTGAAGCTTGGTCCGGTCATCATAAAGGACGAGATTGAGTACCTGCGGGAAGTTAATCTCCTGGACGAGCTGAAGGTAACCCTGGCTGTCGCCGGACTTTCCGAGGACGGGAGTCGCTGGCTTATGAGGAACGAGTTCTTTCGGCCCGATTCCAAGCCGGCAGCCAGGGTATCGAGTCTGGGTGGTTGGCTGGATCTATCGGCCAGGAGACTCGTTGCCGCCCCGGCCAAGCTTCTGGAAGCTCTGAAGCGGCTGCCCCAAACAAGTGATTTTCAGCAGATGCCTACGAACGTCAAATAAAGGGTCACATCCTTCGATGTCATTCATGATATAGGAAAGACGAAGGCGGCGACGGAGGGGACGTAGTTACTGAATAAACTTGACAAAAAGAAGTTATTAAGATAAAGGAGAAATCATGCCCAGACAAGCACGGCTCGATGCCCCCGGCACCCTGCACCACGTCATGGGTCGGGGGGTTGAGGCTACCAAGATATTTAGAAATAAAAACGATCGAGAAGATTTTCTGGCTCGACTAAAGGTCTTGCAACGTACCGCCGCCTTAGCCGTATATGCTTGGGCGCTCATGCCCACTCATTTTCACTTGCTGGTGCGCACCGGACAGCAACCGCTGGGTAAATCCATGAGACGGCTGCTGACGGGTTATGCCGTCAACTTCAACTTCCGGCATAAACGCCACGGGCACCTCTTTCAAAACCGGTATAAATCAGTCGTTTGCCAGGAAGCGCCTTATCTCTTGGAATTGACCCGGTATATCCACCTCAACCCCCTCAGGGCCGGACTTGTCCCTGATCTGAAGGCCTTACACGAATATCCCTGGACAGGCCATGCAACCCTCATGGACCGAATCACACGCCCCTGGCAGGAAACAGATATCGTTTGGAGTTATTTTTCCAATAGCAGGCCTAAGGCTATCAAGCAGTATGAGAAGTTTATTCAAGCGGGAATAGCTCAAGGTCAAAGGCCGGATTTGATAGGAGGAGGTTTGATTCGCAGCCAGGGGGGATGGGCACAGGTGCTATCGTTAAGAAAAAAAGGCCAGTCGGTTCAGTCCGATGATCGGATCTTAGGCGATGGGGATTTTGTTGAGCAGATCTGGTCAGAGGCGAAGGATCGTGAGAAAGAGACTCTGCGCCGGAAGGCCAAGGTCAAAGATTTACCAACGCTGGCTAAAATTATCATAAAAAAAATGGGGATCAGCGAGTCGGCACTGCGGTCCGCCAGCCGAAAAGCACGTATTTCCCAGGCCCGGAGAGCCTTATGTTGGTTGGCCGTCGGTCGGATGGGCTATTCGGCCGCCGAGGTAGCCCGGTTCCTCAGAGTGACTACCTCAGCGGTAGTGCGCGCTTCTAACTTCAAGGATTTCACAAATCTTGAACCGTTTAATACTCTTTAATAAGTTCATTCAGTACCTACCTCCCCTGAATTTATGTCCCCTGAAATTAACCATTTTCTGTTTATAGTCGTAATGGGTTACCTGTTGGGCTGTGTCCAGACGTCCTATCTTTTAGGAAAAACCCTTAAGAAGATCGACATCAGAGAACTAGGCACCTCCAATGCCGGGGCCTCCAATGCCACTTTGGTGTTGGGCTGGTCTTGCGGCCTGTTGACCGGTTTTTTGGATGGGTTGAAAGGCCTTTTGGCCGCGGTCCTGGCGGGCTGGTTTTTCCCGTCCTGGCCGTGGTCCCCTCTTCTGGCCGGCACCTCGGCCATCCTGGGACACATCTTCCCTTTTTATATGGGATTCCGCGGCGGCAAGGGCATGTCCACCTTTTTTGGCATGTTTCTCGGGATTCATTGGAAATTGGGGCTGATCCTATTAGGGATTCAGGTTTTGGTGACCCTGGTGAGCGATTATGTGGCCCTGGGCTCCCTGGCCGTTCTGACGCTCTTGCCGGTCTTGTTCTATTTTTTCAATTTTTCCTTAATGGAAACCGCCTTTATCAGTTTGCTTTCTCTGTTCCTGGTTTATAAGCACGCTTCCAATATCAGCAACATCTGGATGGGAAAAGAAATAGGACTGCAGTCAACCTTCCGCTCAAAGAAAAAAGATTCCATCCTGACGCAGAGAAAGGAAAGATAGGACCGTTGCGTCTACCGTTGCAGAACATGTGATCCCACCTATTTCTATCATCCCGAAGAACGGCCCCGGCTATCCTGCCAACGGTCCCTTTCTAATTTCCAGCTGGAGATGCTCCAGGATTCGAATCGCCATTAGTAGGGCGCTGTCTCTAATTGGAAAATAAACCCTATTTCATAAAACCATTTTAAAAATCCAAAAATTGGGATATAAATTTAGTTCTTATCCTTTTTAAGGAGGCTAACTTATGGAAAAACATCTTGGGGTTGCCCTGGTCACCGGGGCCAGCAGCGGGATCGGGAAGGAAACGGCCGTTCGGCTGGCCGGGAAAGGCTTTCAGGTCATCGCCGCGGCTCGGAGAGAAGCGCATTTGGAAGCAATAGCCGCCCAGTTTCCAGGCATCCTCCCCAGGAAAGTGGATTTGGCCGATTCAAGAGAAGTAGAAGCTTTCTGCCAAGAGATCTCCGACCGAGGCCAGCCCATTACGATCTTGATCAATAACGCCGGATACAGCATCCGGGGCGGGCTGGAGGATGTCTCTCTTTCCGCGGCCCGCCGCCTCTTTGAGGTCAACCTGTTTGCCTTGATCCGCATCACCCAGGCCTGTCTACCGGGTATGCGCCGTCTACGCCAAGGGACCATAGTCAACCTTAGTTCCATTGTCGGAAAATTCGCCTTCCCTTTCAGCGGGGTTTACGCCGCCTCAAAGCATGCTGTGGAGGCTGTCAGCGATTCCCTGCGCATCGAAGTCCGTCCCTTCGGCATCCGGGTTATCACGATTCGCCCAGGGCCGATCGCCTCCGAGTTCAACGAAGCAGCGACTCGGATGACCGGCGACCTGATGGCCCGGACCGATCCGGATTACAAACCGGTCTATCAGGCTTCCGGGGCCGGCTTGGGCGGAATCTTTTCAAAAATCACCATCCCGGGTCCGGAGGTGATAGCCGAGGTCATCGTTAAAGCCGTCTTATCCGACTCCCCCAAACCGGTTTATACCGCCGGCCCACTGGTGGATGAAATTTATCGGCCCCGACTGGAACTGGACGACGAGGGATTCGATCAGTTTCTTTCCGAGCTGGCGGGGTTAAAGGATTTTAAAGTCTAAATTAATGGTCGTCCCTTTTTCCATCTCCAAGGCTTATCACGACCGTTATCCCGGCCTGCCGTTCGGCCTGACCCTGATTTCCAACTGCCGGAATCCGGTTAATCCGGCCGGTTTTGATGAGTATAAACGCACCCTCCTGCGCCGGATGCGGAAGCGGGAATCCCTGGCTCAGATCACGGAACGCATCAACACCTATGATCGCTTTTTTAAAGAGTTCGGCTATGAATGCCCTTTAACCAAGCACCTCAAAAGGACCGTCAATAGCGGCTTCCCGCGCTACAATCTGATGGTGGATACCCATTTTATGGCTGAAATGTGCGCCGGCATCCTGGTAGCGGTGACTGACTATGACCGCTTTGAAGGAGCCTTGACCCTGGATGTGGCTCGGGTAGGGGAAATCTGCCGGGGTATGGGCGGAAGGGAATTGAAGACCCAAGAGGGCGAGATTGTTTTTCGTGACTGAGAAGGAAATCGTCTGTGTCCTGGCCCAAGGGGCCGATGAAAAGACCCGGGTCAGTGAAGAAACGACTCGGGTCCTTTTTTATGCCTATGCCGTGCCGGGGATTGAGGGCCGTTTCATCCAGGAGGGTCTGGCCCTGGCCGGAGAAACACTGGCGCGCTTCGGTGAGGGAGCCATAGAAGAAACCGTCCTTTATTAGAATCGTGCGAGATAGCCGGGGACCCCGGCACCTTTTATTGGTCTTTGGCGGTGATTCCATGAAAACCGTTTTTTCAATGTGGAACAATACCCGGATGATCATTCTGACCGCTGTTTGTGCGGCTATCTACAGTACCACGCTGTTGGCTTTCAAAACCGCCATCCCGCTTATTCCGGGCATCACCGAAGTGCGGGTGGGAAATATCTTTCCCGTGCCTTTCGGATTGATGTTCGGGCCGGCCGGGGCCTGGGGCTCGGCCCTGGGAAATCTGCTGGGCGATATCTTTGGAGGCACCCTGGGGCCGGGATCGGTCGGAGGGTTCATCGGCAATTTTCTCCTGGCCTTTCTACCATACAGCCTTTGGCGGACCTGGATCCCCTTTCACCAAAAAACCATTGACTGGAACCCTCGAAGCCTGGGGAACTGGATCACCTACATCCTGGTGGCCCTGATCTCCTCCGCGGCCTGCGCCATCGTCATCAGCACCTCTCTGGATTTTCTGGGGATTGTTCCTTACAAAGTTTTATCGAACATCATTACCCTGAATAATTTTATAGCCGGCCTGATCGGCTCCCTCTTGTTAACCACGGTTTTTCCCATGATCAAAAATCATCTTCATCTCTTCTGGATGGAGGTGATGGAGGAATCCGACAGCAACCAGCCCTGGGCCGCCGTGCTGGGAGCCTGGCTGGTTGCCCTGGCCTCCCTCTTCGGTCTTTTCGGCGGCCTGATCAGCGACCTTCCGATCTCCAGCCTGAGTCTGATTTCCACCTTGGCCATCCTCGTCGGCACGTTGATCCTTTGAACCGGGTTCTTCGGCAAATGGCCCCGATCATTTCAATCGAGGATTGGACTTTTTGCTACAAAGGAAAAGCAAGCCCGGCCCTCACGAACATCCGGGCCTCGGTTGAGGAAGGGTCTTTGACCTGCATCCTGGGTTCGGAAGGGGCCGGCAAGTCATCCTTATGCTACAGCCTGAATGGATTGATCCCCCGATTTTTTCAAGGGACCTACCAGGGAAAGGTTCTTATTAAAGGCCGGGAGGCCGCCCGGCAAAAGGTTGCCGCTCTTTCGCATCAGGTCGGATTGGTGCTTCAGGATTTTGAGGCCCAGCTTTTTTCCACCAATGTGGAGTTGGAAATGGCTTTCGGCCCGGAGAACCTTGCCCTGCCTCGCCCGGAAATCGAAAAACGGCTCCAGCGTTATCTGCCTAAAATCGGTCTGGAGAAATTAAGGCGCCGCGAACCGGCCTCCCTTTCCGGGGGACAAAAACAACGCCTGGCCATTGGTTCCCTTTTGACCCTGGAACCCCCTATCCTGGTCATGGATGAGCCGACCACCGATCTCGATCCCCTGGGTGCGGAGGAGGTGTTGGCCGTTGTCCGGACACTCCGCCAAAAGGGGCATACCCTCCTCATGGTCCTTCCCGAGCCGGAATTGGCCGTGGAGGCCGATCAGGTCTGGTTGATGAGCGGCGGGCAGGTGCGGACCCAGGGCCCTCCAAAAAGAATCCTAAGGGATCTTCCGGCCCTGGCCGCCTGCGGAATCAAGCCCCCCGCACTGACCGAACTTTTCCGGGCCCTGGATTGGCCCGGCGATCCGCTTTTGCTGCCCGAGGCCATGACCCTCATTGACCGACATCAACTGGCCCGGCCCCAGAAAAACCCATCTCACCCTGAAACGATTTTTCCCAAAAGAGGTCCCGGTCTTATCCAGGCCGAAGGTCTGGAATATGTTTATCCTCTTTATAACCAAAAGGCCTTGAAAGGCATTGACCTGACTATTGCCGAAGGGGAATTTGTGGCCATTCTGGGACAGAACGGTTCGGGGAAATCCACCCTGGCCAAACATTTTAACGGCCTTTTAAAACCTACGGCCGGCCGCCTCCTGATAGAGGGCCGGCCTTCTACGGCCTACAGTCCAAAAAATTTGGCCGAAAAAGTGGGCTATATCTTTCAGAATCCGGACCACCAGATCTTCTGCCGGACGGTAGAGGAGGAAGTGGGCTTCGGGCCCAAAGTCCTGGGAACAGATCCGGCCTCCATCCGGAAGCGCGTGGCTGAGGCCCTTGAAACCGTGGGCTTGCAGGGATATGAAAAACAGATGCCCTTTACTTTGACCAAGGGAGAGAGACAGCGCATAGCCGTGGCCTCGGTCCTGGCCGTCCGCCCTCAGGTGATCATCCTGGACGAGCCGACCACCGGCCTTGATTTTAATCACCAGCGCAGTATCATGGATTTATTTAAAGGCCTGAACCAAAAAGGGCACACCATCATTCTTATCACCCATTCCATGTGGGTGGCGGCCGAGTATGCCCGGCGGACTGTTATCTTAAAAGAGGGGGCCGTTTTATTGGACGGCTTGACTCGCCGGGTCTTTGCTGAAGAATCCCTTCTGGCCCAAACCGCCTTGAAGCCCCCGCCCCTGGTCCAATTAAGCAACCGCCTGGGCACCCAAGCCCTTACCCTGACAGAAATGGTTCAGGAACTGCGATCATGACCCTCTTTCTTTATCTGGATCATGAAACCTTCATCCATCGTCTGGATCCAAGGACCAAGCTGATTTCGGCCTTTCTGCTTTGGGTCCTCTGCTTGACCTTTAATCACCCTCTTTACCTGGCCGCCATAAGCAGCGGCGTATTGTTATTGGCGGTCCGATCCAAATCCCTATCCAATTTCTGGAAACTGCGGGTTATTCTGGCCTTGTTGTTTTTTTTCAGCATCCTGCTCTGGCCTTTTTTTGTCTCCGGCCCGACCCGCTGGTGGACCTGGGGCCCCTTCCATCTAAGCCGGGAATCGTTTCTTTACGGGATGGCCATGGGTTTGCGGCTGGCCACCTTTGTCTCCATCGGCCTGATCTTTCTATCCACGACCAGAAACGAAGAGCTGACCAGCGGCCTGATTCGCATGGGCCTTCCCTATCCGATAGCCTTCGCCCTTTCCACAGCCCTGCGTCTGGTGCCGACCTTCGTCGGAGCCGGGGCGACCATTATCCAGGCCCAGGTCTCCCGCGGCCTGGATCTGGAAAGCGGAAACCTCTTCCGCCGCCTGAGCAAATTTATTCCCCAGGCTGTCCCCCTTTTTATCTATGCCGTCAACCAGACCAATTATCTGGCCATGGCCCTGGAATCCAAAGGCTTCGATCCCGGATCGAAACGAACTTTCTATTATGAACTGCGGATGAAACCTATCGACTATCTGGTCTTGGGATTTCTTTGCCTGGTGACGGCGGTCTTGCTTTACGGGCGTTTGGGAAGGTCCTGGGGGGTGTTGCTGCCGGGACGTCTGTGAGGATCTTTTCGGGCAGGATTGGCTTCGCTATGTCGGCTCAAACGGTCAAGTCAGGTCCCGGGCTAAACCTTCCATCGGCCAGGAGGCTCGAATTACCGTTCCCGTCTCCTTGGCGGACTCTATAACGAAGGTCCCGCCGGAAAGCCTGGCTCTTTCCTCCATACTGTCAAGTCCCAATCCTTTCGAGACCTTTTGCCGATCAAACCCTTGGCCGTTGTCTTGAACAGTCAATTCAATGGCGCCGTTGCTTTTTTGCAGGGAAAGTTTTACCGAATCGGCTCGGCTGTGTTTGGTGACATTGTGAAAAGCCTCCTGAATAATCCTAAAAATAATAATCCGCAACGGTTTCGGAATCAATTTTTCATCGATATCCCAGTCTTTTTCAACCCGGATTCCGGGATGAATGAGTTGAAACTCCCGGCAGAACCAGTTCATCGCGGCCAGAAGTCCCAAATCATCCAATACCGCAGGTCTTAAGCCGGTCATAATCCTTCGAGTTTCCTCAATGCTTTGTTGCAGCATTGGGATAAGGCCCCTTAAGGATTCGGGATTAGCCATTCCTTTTTCCAGTTGGTTAATGTTATTCTCAACAACATATTTGACGGCGCTCAAAGACGAGCTGAGACCGTCATGAATTTCGCCGGCGATCTTTTTCCGCTCTTCTTCTTGACTCGTTAGAAGTCTGGAAGAGAGGGTGTCGAGCTCTTTCAGGTAGCGGTGTTCTTTCCTGGAATAGATACGCGACAGGATAACCAGGAAGAATAACAGGGCCGAGATAACTCCAATCTGTATAAAAATGGTCGCATGAGACACTAAGGCCTCTTTTTTCCCTGTTTCGACCATAACGGCCCAGCCGATCCCCTTAATCGGTGTGAAAGCCACATATTTTGTTTGGTTGCCGTCGGAAGGGTCTTCTACCTCAAAGGTGCCTGCCTCCTCTTCAACAACCTTTTTGATCCAGGGGGGAACCGGATAGCCCGTCCTTTTAATGGAGGAAGGAAAACCAGTGCGGTATATGATGCCCCCCTGTTGATCGATCAGGGTTATTTTTTCACCGGGGTTCAAACCAATCTCCTGGACAATCCTTTCAAAAACGGCAACCCGCTGAGAAGTTCCCAGGATTCCGATCGTCTTCCCGGTCTCATCAAAAATCGGAGCACAAACCGCAACGGCAAATTCTTTATCGCCTTCGTTTCTTTGAAAAACAGCCGAAACATAGGGTTTCCAGTCCTTACTGACCCCCTGGTACCAATCACGAGCAGAGAAATTTTTCCCGTGGATATCCCTATAGATGGGGAAATTAACCCAGAGGCGGCCGGCGGGATCGGTGATAAATACGATATCAATTTCGATGTGGTCCTGTTTTATCCGGGTTAGGTGCTGGAAACTTTCCTGAAGATCTCTTTTCTTAACGGCCGCGATCAGGAGGGGACGACTGGCATAGGATTGGACAATCCCGGAGACCGCTCTCTCATGCTCCAGGATGATTCTGGAAAGCAGCCTGGCTTTTATTTCGTTGTTGTTCCTGGCATCGGATAGGGCATCTTGATAAAAAGTATAGGCTACGGCCAGGGCGCCGCCCAGGATGAAAATAAAAAGCAGAAAGGTCGTGACTCGAACATGTTTGGGATATGTAAGATGTGGTTTCATCGGCCCCATGGTCTACCTGCTCCCGCCGGTGCCAGCACTGCTCCGAAAATTAATGGCTTTCTTCCAACTTGTAGTTTAAATTATACCTTAATCCCGACGATTGGGAAAAGGATTATCTCCAAAAAAGTGGGGTGAAGAACAAAAAATACGTGATTCACCCTATTTACTTCCCGGATACTCTCAGGTAAACTAATTATTATTAGTAGTACGTGTCTGCCGGGCTGGATTTCCCCGGCAACTTTTTTCCGCCTGAGGCTCCGGGAAAGGCCTCCAGGCAACCCAGAAACGGGTCTTCATTTCAAAAATCTATCTTTTTTGACTTAAGTCAAAGAATCGGCAATTTTTTCAAGTATCATTTCCTTAAAAGAGCATTCTCTCTTCCTCTATTACGTGAACCCAGGCGCTTTTAACCCTTAAAAGATGGGGGTGCCAAATGATTCTTCCCAGAGGAAAGCGATTATGGCTGTATTTGGGTGTTGCGGCCGTGGTCGTAATCGCCGTGGGCGGGTTCGTATCCTTCGGCCCGCCTAAATTATTCGCCAAATCGGAAACTCCGGAGTTCTGCGCCGGTTGTCACGTCATGGAATCCCAATATGAAGCCTGGCGCCATCAGGGGTCCCACCGCCGGATCAAATGTATCGACTGTCACCTGCCCAATGACAACTTCCCCAATCATGCCGCCTGGAAAGGTCTCACGGGGATGTGGGATACCTTTGCATTTTATTCCGGCCGGGTCCCGGAAAATATCCAAATTTCCAAACGGGGGGCCCAGATTACCCAAGCCAATTGCCGGCGTTGCCACGAAGAAACCCTGGCCCGGGTCACCCTGGACCGCAACTGCTGGGAATGCCATCGCCGCCTTACCCATAAATTGACCGGGGCGATGGATACGCTGTCTCCTTAAAAACGGCAAAACCAGGTGAGGATCGTCCCCGTTCCGTTTGCGACCGGCGGGGACCGAGGTCTGAGGCCATTAAAAGCCAATCACAGAGGAGGGGCTTATGAAAAAATTTAAATTCTTTCTGCTGCTGATCTTATTGGTACTCGGAGGGGGGTTATTGATTTACGCCTGTTCTCCCTCCAAACCCGAGCCGGTAAAAACCGTGGCCATTGCCGACGGAGACTTTGATCCGGCCAACTGGGGCAAGGCCTATCCCCTGGAGTACGAGTCCTGGGTGAAGACCCAGGACCCCAGACCGGCCGGAAAAAGCAAATATAAAAAAGGATACGACACCGACAAGGTGATTTATGACAAGCTGAGTGAATTTCCCACCATGCCTCTTCTGTTCAACGGCTGGGGCTTTGGGGTGGAGTACAACGAACCGCGCGGCCATCACTATATGCTCATCGACCAGTTGGAGGTTGATCCCTCCCGGTTGAAGGCCGGCGGGGTCTGCCTGACCTGTAAAACCCCCTATGCAGCCATATTGCAGGAAAAGTACGGGGCCAATTATTTTAAAGACCCTTATCTGGAGGTGCACGCCAAGATACCCCAGCAATTTCAGAAATTAGGAGTGGCCTGCGCCGACTGCCACGACAACAAGACCTTGAATCCCAAGCTCTCCCGCTGGACTTTAAATAAGGCCCTGTCGGATATGGGCAAGGATCCCAAGACAGCCGGCCGCCAGGAAATGCGCAGCCTGGTTTGCGCCCAGTGCCACGTTTCCTATATTATTTCCAAGGACGCGGACATGAAGTCCACAGCGGTCTTCTTCCCCTGGCAGGGCAGCAAGGTGGGGGATATTTCCATTGAAAATATTATTAAGGTTATAAAAAGCAGTCCCGCCCACGGCGAATGGAAACAGGCGATCACCGGCTTTAAGGTCGGCTTTATCCGCCACCCGGAGTATGAATTTTACAGCCGGGACAGCGTCCACTGGAAGGCCAATGTGGCCTGCGCCGACTGCCACATGCCTTACACCAAGGTGGGGGCCAACAAGATCTCGGATCATAATGTCATGAGTCCCTTGAAAAACGATTTGCGGGCCTGCCAGCAGTGCCATACCGAAACCCCGCAATGGCTGACTGAACAGGTTGTCGCCATCCAGGATCGCACCGTGTCCCTGATGAACCGGTCCGGTTATGCCTGCGCGGTAACCGCCAAGCTGTTTGAAACGGCCCATAAGGCCCAGGAGCAGGGCAAGAAGATCGACGAGGCCCTCTACCAACAGGCCAAGGACCTGTATCTGGAAGCCTTCTACCGAGTCATCTTTATCGGGGCGGAAAACTCCATCGGCTTTCACAATCCTTCCGAGGCCGGCCGCATAATGGGCGATGCGGTAGCCATGGCCATGCGGGCCGAGGCTTTACTGCGGCAGGCTCTGACCAAGGCGGGCGTGGATTTGCCGGCTAATATCAACCTGGAAATGGCCAAATATATCAACGAGCGCGGGGTCAAGAAACTGAAGTTCCGGCCGGAATTTGAATTCAAGGATCCGTTCGGTATTCAGGAAATGATCACTCCGGCCAAATTTTCCGGGTTGCCGGTCACGGCGCCTAAGGCCAAGTAAAAAATAATGCCGGGCTTCGTTCTAATTCTCAGTCTAGTCGCTGTCTGGATGCTGCCTCAGGCCCTGGCTCAAGGGCCTGAGGCCTTTTTCAAGGAAGGTAAAAAAATTTTTGAAGAAACCTGCGCCGACTGCCACCTGCGCAGCGGGCAGGGCCTCCCGGCCAAGTTTCCGGCCCTGGACGGAAATCCCTTTGTCGTGGGCGATCCGGCCAAGGTGATCGATACCGTCCTCAACGGGCGCAAAGGAAAACTTGGCCAAATGCCTACCTGGAAGGACACCTTTAATGACCGGCAGTTGGCGTCCATCATAACGTATGTGCGCCAGGGCTGGTCGAATAAAGGGACAGCCGTTACGGTCGAGATGGTGAAGAAGAGAAGGAAATAAGAAAACGCAAAATCATTAGTCACCGACCTACACAGATAAAAACAGACCTTTTGGCCGGACGAGCCTGTCCGGAAGAAGCCATCGCCTTGCCCGATCAGGAGGATAAACCAATCCTCGATTTCGGGTGCTGCCTATTTTGCGGACAATGCCTGAAAGTCTGCCCTACCGGGACGCTTAAGGAAGGAACAACCGGCTTTCGGGTGCAGGTGGGCGGCAAGTTAGGCCGCCATCCCCAACTGGCCCGGGACCTGGGGAAAATTTTTTCTCAGGAGGAACTTCTGAAAAAACTTAATGAATACCTTGACCTCTACCAGACCCAAAATCAAAAGGGGGAACGTCTGGGCGAGATTTTGAATCGCCTGGATAGGTCCTCTGTAATCCAGAAACAGGAACATCAAGCAGCTTCTTAAGAAATTGAGAGGGGTTTAACGGCGGGTGGGAAGTAAACCTCAAAGGTCGTCTCTCCGGAGGCATAGCAATCCTCAGGGCTGGTGCAAAAACGGCAGCGGCTGATGCGGCCCGGGCAGATATCCTCATCTCTGGGGATGTAGCCGCATCGGGTTGACGTCATGCTGATTTGAAAATGATAGCGCTCGGAGAGGATCTTCATCCGCAGCAGGTCGGCTCCTTTGCCGCCCGCCAGAAAGTCAAAAGGTTTCCTGGTGGAATAGGCCATGGTGTCCCGGGTGGAAAAGAACCCCTCAAATATCCGCTTTTGGGCATCCTCGTTTATACCGACCCCATAATCGTTAACCACCAGCAGGGAGCCTTCGCCTCTCTTTTGAACCTTGACCTCGATTTTTCCTTCATCCGGGGTATTCTCGATGGCATTACGGATCAACCCGTCTACCACCTTTTGTAATACCTCGGGTGGAATCAGAACAGTTCCGGTTTCCTCAAACTGGGGGACCAGGTGGATCTCCCTATGGGCAAACAGGGGCTTCAAACTCTCCAGCCTTTCTTCCACCATTTGGGCCAGATTTATTTGCTGGGATTCCACTTCCCGGGGCTGAAAAATTTCTTTAAGGCGCCAGCGGATTTTCTCGGCCAGGGTTTCCTCACCCGTTTCCTCTGCAATCAAGGCTGCTAATTCATCGGTACACTGAGACATCACCTGGCTTAGCAGGCTCTCGGACTTTTGATCCCGGCCCTCCATAATATCATTGACCTCGTATTGGATCTCCAAAATCCGCCTCAGATTGCGCTGGATCCGTTCCATTCCCGGTTGTATCTTTTCATCGGGAAGAGAGGCTACCTTTCGTGAAAGAGAGTTGACCGAACTAATGAGAATAGCCAGCGGTGTTTTTAATTCATGCGATAGGTGGTTGATGGCCTTGTCTTTGGCCCTGTTGAGACTGGTTACCTCTTCGTAGGCCTTTTTTAATTCACTCGAAACCCGGGCATTTTCGATCGAAAGGGCTACCGTTCCGGCGATCATGTTTAAAAGTTCCAGGTCGGTCTTCTGGAACTCCCCGTTTTTTTTATTGATGGCACAAAGGACACCGGTGATTCGCTCCCGGAGGCGCAAGGGCACCAGGGCCAGGTTTCGGGTGGTATAGCCCAACCGTTTATCCCGTTCCTCGTGGAGTTCCTGATCTTCAGAGGTGTCGGAGACAATCATGGATTCCCCGGTTTGGATGACCTTCCCGGCAACCAGTTGATCCAGGGGAAAGCGGCTTTCCTTCACCCGCCGGCCCGTTTCCGAGGCATCATAGGCCGCCCCCAGGAAAAAGAGTTCCTTTTTTTCTTCATCCTGGAGGATAACGGCCGCCCCTTCACAATCCAAAAGCCGGTTGACTTCCTCATTGATGAATTCCAGGAGGTTTTCCAGATCGGGATGGCGGGGCAGGGCCAGGCTTATCTTCAACAGGGCTTCATTGCTTCGCAGGGCCTTTTTGAGCTCCTCGGAAAAGCGGGCATTTTCAACGGAGAGGGCCACCGTTCCGGCGATCATGTTCAGGAGTTCAACATCCCCCTGATCAAAAACCCCTTCCTTTTTATTGATGGCGCACAAGACCCCGATGATGCGGTCGCTGCTCTTTAAAGGAACCAAGACCAGGTTCCGCGTTTTGTATCCCAGCCTTCGGTCCCGTTCATCATGCAGCTCCAGATCCTGTGAGGTATCAGAGACAATAAGCGCCTCCCCGGTCCGGATCACCCGGCCGGCCACAAGTTGATCCATTGAAAACCGGATATCCTCGACCCTTTTTTCCTTTTCCGGATCGTCATAAGCGGCCCCGGAAATGAAAAGGTCGCCTTTAATCTCGTCGTGCAGGATCGCGATGGAGCCTTCGGTATTTAAAAGGTGTTTGACTTCCGTGTTGATGAAGAAAAGAAGGTCTTTCAGTTCGGGGTGTTCGGGAAGGGCCATACTGATCCGGAGCATGGCCTCGTTGTATCGAGCGATCCTTTTTTCACGGGTGATATCTCTGAGGATAACGATCTGACCGGCCGGTTCCTCCGGAGCAACGGAAAAAACAGCGGCCCGGATGACCACATCCAGGATAAGGCCATCTTTGGTCAGGCGCTGGGTTTCAAAACGAGAGATGATCCTTTCTTCCATCAGCTTCTGAATGCCCTCACCGGTTTCCTGCTCCAACCCGGGAGGGACATAGGGAATCCGTTTTCCTTCCAGTTCCTCCAGGGTCCATCCGAATACCTCGCTGAAGGCCGGGTTGAGATAGGCCACCCGTCCATCCAAGGCGACCACCACTACCGGGTAAGGCGCAAAATCCAGCAGGGCCCTCAGCCGTCTTTCTGATTTTCCCAGGGCCTGTTCGGCCTTCTTTCGGTCGCTGATATCCTGAAGGGTCTCGATGGCCCCGATAATCCTCCCGTCCCCGTCAATCAGCGGGGCGGCCGTAAAAAAAAGCCATTTCCCGCCGCCGGTCAGGTTCGGGAAAAAATCCTCGGCCTCATAAGCCCCCTCGATCAGAGCCGATTTGGCGTATCTGTCTCCATAATGTCGGGCCATTTCTTCGGAGGAGGCCTGATTGACGATGAAGTCGGCCAGGGTAGGCCGCTGGACGGGATAGAAGGCCTTCCACTGATTTCGGGTTCCGATCAGGCTCCCGGCCGGGAGACCGGTCAGGTTTTCGAAGGCCTTGTTGCAGTGAGTCATCACATGATCGGCGTCGATTACAAAGGTCGCTATGGACAGGCCCTGGACGATTTGGGAAAACCGCTTTTCAGCTTCTTTCAACTTGATTTCCTGTCTTAGGATTGAATGATAAAACGGCGCATATGGATATTCAGCAGCAGGCCGATCCCGATCAGGCTGGCCATAATGGAAGAACCGCCGTAACTGATAAAAGGCAAGGGGACCCCGACCACCGGGACCAGCCCAACCACCATGCCCATATTTACTAAACTTTGCCAGAAAAAAATGGCGCAAATGCCCAAGGCCAGGAACAGACCGAAGCGGTCCTTGGATTGGCGGGCGATGTTCAAGGCCCATAAAATCAAAACCAGAAAAAGGGTGACCACTAAAAAGGAGCCCAGAAAACCCCATTCCTCGGCCAGAATGGAAAAGGCAAAATCGGTATGTTGTTCCGGTAAAAAGCGGAGTTGCCCCTGGGTCCCTTTTAAAAAACCTTTGCCCAAAAAACCTCCGGAGCCGACGGCGATTTTGGATTGGAGGATATGATACCCTGCTCCCAAGGGATCGGCTTCGGGCTGGATAAAAATCAAGAGCCTTTTCTTCTGATAATCCTTAAGAAACATCCAAAACAGGGGCAAGGAGAGAACCAGGACCCCGGCGGATATCATCAGGGTTTTCCATTCAATCCCAAGAAAGAGAAAAATGGACAGCGTGACCAACAATAATAAAAGGGCCGTCCCCAGGTCCGGCTGCTTCATAATCAACAGGGCCGGAAAGAGGGCCAGGCCGAAGGGGATATAAAGGTCCCGAAACCCGTAGCGGCGGGGAAGGTCGTTGCTGAAAAAATATTTGGCCAAGGCCAGGACCAGGGAAATTTTAACCAATTCGGAAGGTTGGAAGGCAAAAGAGGCCAGGGTCAGCCAGCGTTGGGATCCGGAGATGGATCGCCCGAAGAGCAGGACGGCCAGCAGCAAAAACAGAGAGAGCCCATACATCGGGTAGGCAATGGACAGCAAAAGGTGATAATCGAAAACAAGAACCAGCACCATCAATAAAAACCCGAAGCCTACCCAGTAAAGCTGTTTTAAATAAATGGGGGTGGCCGAACCTCCCTCGGTTTGCAAGGTGGCGGAAAAGAGGTTGATGATCCCGATCCCGATCAGGGCCAGGGTCAGGGACAGTAACAGCCAGTCAAAATTCTGGATTAACCGGCGATCAATCACTCTTTTCCTCCCCTAAGGGGCGTTGTTCCTCTGGGCCCTGCCCGGAAGAAGGGGAGGGGTTTACCTTGGCGGGCGTTTGGAAATAGGCCTCGAAAATCCGTCGGGCAATCGGGGCCGCGGCCGCCCCGCCGTGTCCGCCATGTTCCACCACTATGGCCATAGCCAATTCCGGCGCCTCCAGAGGGGCAAAGGCCACAAACCAGGCATGGTCTTTACCGCCCTTTTTACCCAGGCTTACCACTTGAGCCGTTCCTGTTTTTCCGGCCGCCACAACACCCCAGATGCGAGCCGCTCCCCCCGTTCCGCCCGGTTCATTAACCACACCGGCCATGCCCTGACGAACAAGTTGCAGGTGTTCCGGGTTGAGTCGGAGCTCTCTTAACTTTTGCGGTTGAAACTCCCGGAGGACCTCTCCCCGCGGGGAAACCAGTCTTTTTACCAGCGAAGGCCGAAGTAAAGAACCTCCGTTGGCCAGGGTGGCCGTTACCTGGGCCATCTGCAAAGGGGTTACGGTATTATAGCCCTGTCCTATGGCCAGGGAGAGCGTTTCCCCGGGTTGCCAGGGCTGCTTGAAGCGCTTCAATTTCCAGGCAGAAGTGGGGATCAGGCCTCCTTTTTCGGAATAAAGGGCAATCCCGGTAGGTTGCCCCAAACCAAAAAGCTGGGCATAATGAGCCAGGCGATCTACCCCTACGCGCATTCCCACATTATAAAAATAAACATCACAAGATTGAACAATAGCCTTATGGAGATTGACCGAGCCATGGCCTCCCGAGCGCCAGCAATGAAAAACCCGGTTTCCATAGGGTAGGGCGCCGTTACAAAAAAAAGGGGTCTCCGGGGTGATGACCTTTTCCCCCAGGCCGGCCAGGGCGGTAATCATTTTATAGGTAGAACCCGGCGGGTACTGACCCTGGATGGCCCGATTTTGAAAGGGCTTTTGGGGATCGGTCAGCAGAGCGTTCCATTCCTTGGCTGAAAGCCTTCGGTTAAAGGAAGAGGGGTCGAAGGTTGGGGAACTGGCCATGGCCAGGACCTCCCCGGTGGCCGGCTTCAGAACCACTACCGCTCCGGACCGGCCCTGGAGGGATTCCTGAGCCACCTTCTGCAGTTTCCAATCCAAGGTAGTGACCAGGTTATTCCCGGCCACTGATTCCTTGGTGTTGATCAGCCTTACTTCCTGCCCCAGGGCATTGACCTCCAGGAATCGCCCGCCCTTCTTCCCTCCCAATTCTTCCTGCCATTCCTTTTCCAGACCCCACTGCCCGATATAGTCGCCCATACGATTTTGGGGATAACCGCCGCTTTTCAGTTGCTTGGGAGTGATTTCACCCAGATAACCGAGGAGGTGCGGCGCCACCAGCCCCAGGGGATAATTTCTCTGGGGGCTGACTTCGAGATAAATCCCCGGCATAAGGTAGCGGTAGGTTTCAATCAGTCCGACTTCATCCTGGGTAATGTCCAGTTTAATCGGAAGGGGATGGATGGGCCCGGCTTTTTTCTGGGCCAGACGTTCTTCGATCTGATCTTTTTCCATGTGGAGCAACCGGGAGAGCTGTTCCTTTAAGAGATCCCAATCCTGAACATCATCCGGGATAACATAGAGATTAAAGGAAGGGCGGGAGCTGACCAGCATGATCCCCTGGCGGTCAAAGATAATCCCCCGGGCCGGCGGCATATCCAGAACCCGGATGCGGTTGTTTTCGGACAGCTCCTTGAAATGAGAAGCCCTGGCAATTTGGAGGTACCAGAATCGGGCCACCAGGCCGAAAAAGATGGCCAGGATCACGAAGGTGGCTATCAGGAACTGCTTGATCAGATCAGCCGGTTCATTTTCAAAAAACTTGGGCTGGGGCATTATCGGTTAGCCCAGAGCCGGCCTTTTCCCGAAGAAGACCTGGAAAAGGTAAAGTAGCGGTAAACTGACCAACATGGTGATGACCGCCTGGAGGACACTTAAAAAAGACTGCTCTCTCGTAAAATCCTGGCCGAAAGACAGGTTCAAAATGAAATAGGTCAAAAAACAATACAGTACTTGCAGGATTAGAACCGAAAAAACTTTAAAAAGTAAGGATTGGATGTTGGTCCGAACCCAGACGAAATGATAGATCCATAAAAGCAGCGGATATAAGGTCATACTTAAGCCCAGGATCCCCCAGGAAAGGATATCCACCCAAAGGCCCAAGAGGGCACTCAGGATAAGACCCATCCCCAAACGATCCTGGGTGGCCAGAAAAACAATAAGAATAAAGACCAGGTCCAGGCGAAAGGGGTTGATCCATTCGCCGTAGAGCCAGGTGGCCTGCAAGACCAATAAGACCAATCCCAACCCCAAATAGATAAAGAAGTCCTTAATCATCCTGGGTTTCTTCCATAATCGGTAAAAGGGGCTTTTTTTGAAGAACCAGGACCTCTTCAATCCGGGAAACCCTGGCGGCCGGAATCACCTCAATATAGAGAAAATTTCCCTTGGTCTGTGAAACGACTTTGTTTACCCATCCCAAGACCAGGCCTTTGGGAAAGACCTGGTCCAACCCTGAGGTCACCATGAGATCTCCGGTCTTTATATCCTCGGTCCGGGCCACATACTTGACTTGGCAGTGACCTTCACCCAAAAACCCGGTTAACACCCCCCGAACCCGGGATCGTAAGGAGAGACAGTCGATGGCAAAATTCGGGTCATTCAGTAAAAGGACTTTGGCATAATGCCTGGAAGTTTTTTCGATCCGCCCGACCAGGCCGTCGGGGTGGATAACCGGCATGCCCCGGGAAAGGGCGTCTTTTCGACCTTTATTGATATAGAGGGTTTGGAGAAAAGGGCTGGGGCCCCTTCCCACTACTTCAGCCACCTGGGCCGGCCCCTCCTGATCCGTTTTAAGATTCAGGATTTTTTTAAGGCGTTCATGGGCCTGAACCACTTCCTGCAGGCGCACCTTTTCGGCCTTTAGATGGGCCAGCTCCTTTTTTAGCCGGTCGTTTTCTTTTTGGGCATTACTCAAGGACAGGTAGTGGTTCCAAAAAGAAACCAGGGAAGATTTTACGGTATTGAAAACGGAAAAAACCGGCACGAAACCATCGACCAATGAACTCTCCAATGGATTATAGTCCCGCTCCGTTTTGGTTATGGAAGAAAAGAAGATCAGGAGGGCTACTAAGACAAGCCAGATCAGAAGAAGATTTCGGAGTCTTTTAAAAAACACGCGCGCTTCCTTGACGCCTTAAGGATGAGTCCCTTTAGATTGAAACCTCCTTGAGCAAGTCAATGTCCTCTAAGATCTTTCCCGACCCCAGCACCACCGCCGAAAGGGGATCATCGGCAATGATGATGGGCAGGCCTGTTTCTTCTTTCAGGAGGATATCCAAATTTTTCAGCAGGGCCCCGCCGCCGGTAAGGAAAATCCCTTTGTCCACAATATCGGCCGATAATTCCGGAGGCGTCTGCTCCAAGGCCATTTTAACAACCTGCACAATGGTATCGATCTGCTCGGCAATGGCCAAGCGCACCTCCTCCGAATCGATGACCAGGATCTTGGGGATGCCGGTGACCAGATCTCTCCCTTTGATCTCAATGGATTCGGGTTCTTCCTGGGGATAGGCCGTACCAATGGTGGTTTTTATGACTTCGGCGGTCCGCTCGCCGATTAGGAGATTGTATTTGCGCTTGACATACTGGAGGATGGCTTCGTCTATTTTATCCCCTCCGACCCGGACCGATTTACTGAAGACGATCCCGGCCAGGGAGATAACGGCGACTTCGGTTGTTCCGCCCCCGATATCCACCACCATATTGGCGGTCGGCTCGGTTATGGGCAGCCCGGCCCCGATGGCGGCGGCCATAGGCTCCTCAATCAGATAGACCTCGCGGGCCCCGGCCGATTCAGCCGATTCCCGGACCGCCCTTTTTTCAACCTGGGTAATACCCGAGGGGACACAAACAATCATTCGGGGCCGGATCAGGGTCCGGCGGTTGTGAACTTTTCGAATAAAATGGCGCAGCATGGCCTCGGTCACTTCAAAATCGGCAATCACGCCGTCCTTCATGGGCCGGATGGCTACGATATTGCCGGGCGTTCGTCCCAACATTCGCTTGGCTTCTGTTCCTACCGCCAGGACTTTATTATAGCCCTTATTGTCTCTTCGGACCGCAACCACCGAGGGTTCTCTGAGGACGATGCCCTTCCCCTTCACAAAAACCAGGGTATTGGCGGTCCCCAAATCAATGGCCAGGTCGTTGGAAAAAATTCCCAAAATAGGGTCTAAAAACATGATGACTCCTTAAGGCTGTTCTAATCCGGTTGAATTTTTTACCTTTTCCCCTCTTCTCCTCTCCGGCTACGGAGGGGAAAAGTCTACCGCTCGGCCCGGTTAACGACCCGGGCAGCTAAGGGATCTAAAAAAGTTTAATATACTATCTTAGCCAATTTTTCTTTGGTTTTCAAGTTTTTTGCGGATTCGTGTTCAAGGGAGGAAATCCCCTCCTTTTTAAGGGAAAAATTTCCTGGTTTTGAAAAAAAGTTTATGATAAATTCAACCGATGAAAACATAGGATGAATGGTGTCCTTTTGAGGAGGAGTTATGAAACGTTTTGGCTGGCAGTTTTTCCTGGCCGCGGCCTTACTGGTCCTTTCGGTCCTGCTCTACCTGGCTCAGATCGAGCTCTTTCATAAAGTAGAGGATACCCTGTTCTACTTCTTCCAGGACCTGGCCTTTGTCCCGATCCAGGTCCTGTTGGTCACCCTCATTATCAACCAGCTTCTAAAGGTCCGGGAAAAGAAAGCCCTGGTTAAAAAACTGAACATGGTCATCGGTGTCTTTTACAGCGAAGTGGGTTCCCAGCTCCTGAGATTTTTTTATCGCCTCGAGCCCCGGGCCTCTGAAATCAGGAAAGAACTCTGGGTGAAGGAGAACTGGTCCAAAGGCCAGTTTACCAAAGCCGGCAGGCTGTTTAAAAAATATCACTACCAGGTGGTCATCCAATTGAATGTACTGGAGGAACTGCGCTCCTTCCTGATGGAAAAGAGGAACCTGATGCTTCGCTTGCTGGAAAACCCCAACCTCCAGGAGCACGACACCTTCACCGACTTGATGTTGGCTGTTTTTCACCTCCACGACGAATTGGCCAACCGCGAAGGTCTTGCGAAGTTGCCGGAAAAGGACCTGGCCCATTTGGCCGTGGACCTCAAGCGGGCCATGGGCCTGGCGGTATCGGAGTGGCTGTTGTACTTAAGGCACTTGAAGGAAAACTACCCTTACCTGTATTCGCTGGAGGTGCGAAAAAACCCTTTTGATCCCCAGGCCTCCCCGGTAGTCCAATAATTTAGTATCGTTCAAAAGTTGTGGCACTGGCGCATTATTGCCTGACTGGGGACCGGGGGGCTCGATTTCAAGGCTTGTCCAAAGGGTGATCCTTCTCGCCAATCCGGCCCAGATTTCTAAGGTTGGTTTAGAGCCGGGCATTCACCCAATCGAACAAACAGCTTTGGTGTAGGCCTACTTAAGGCATTATCGTCATCTTTCCAGTCCCGCTAAAAGCGGGATTTCAAGGTAAGGAGTTTATGGTGGACAACCTTGAAATCAAGACCCCCGGTCCCCTTCCATCGGGTATCAGAAATATAATGCCACAACTCTTGAACGATGCCAATAAGTTGGTTCTTCTCCCCCACCGATCCCGAAACTTCTTGAAATTTCACCAGGTATCCATTTTATGGTCTGTGAACCGGGCGTTGCCCCTGACTCCCTGACTCCAACCTTTTGTGCGGGCGCAGCCGACTATCAGAAATGTGTCCGGAAGGCCCCCTTGAAGGTCAAGGTTGTAGAGGGCCGGGATGATTTTCCGGGCCGTAAGATCCCCGGAGGCCCCGATAATGACCAGGGTGCAGGGCTCCACTATCCCATCGATCAGACAGGCCCCCTGCGGAATTTGGAGATCCGGCGCCGTGGCCGAGGCCAAGGCCTCCGGCAAAAGGTGTTCATTCGGATCGGTATCAGTCATGGAGGCTCCTTTCAAACCCCAGAGAGCAAGAAGGGTTTCCAGGGAGGAAATGTCATGCGGCCACGAAGATCGTGTTTTCGAAAACCGTCTCGGGATGATCTATGGTGGTATTATAGAGACCAGCGGAGGAGAAATCAACTGGGGAGAAAGAACCTGGATCGGATAAGAGCGATCAGTGATCAGCTTTCAACAAGAAATCTTAAAAATGTCGGAGAGTTCCGGATGGATACTTTAAAAGGCCGCTCTCCCGATCGGGAAAGCGGCCTTTTGTTATCGGTTTCCTCAGGGGCCGGTTATATTTCCAGCCAGGAATCGGAATAGAGGGTATGGCCCAGGATCACCTTGGCGGTTTTGACATAGTCCTGCATTTCTTTGGATAGGCTCCCCAGGTCAAGGGATTCGCCGTCCATGACCCTATGGACGATGGCGACGATATCCGGCCGCGCGCCCCTGGCGATCTCCAGAATTTTGGAATCAAAGCCGTCCACGATACAGGAATACATGCCGTGCCGCTCGAGCATGATCATATAGGTCTGGTTTAAAATGGGCCGCAGGTGATCCGGGGGCCCGTTGGAGACGTTGGAAAGGCCGCAGGTCGATTTGGCCCCGGGGGCAATGTCCTGAAGCATACTCATGAAGGTCAGGGTGCTCATAAGTTGCTGTTGTTGAATATTGACCGGGGTAATAATCGGATCGACAAAGATGTCTTCATTGGGGATGCCCGCTTCATTGGCGGCATAAAGCAGTTCGGCGGCCAGGACCCCCCGCTCATTCTCGTCCCGGGGCAGACCTTCCGGTCCCCAGAGCAGGGCGATCATATAGGACTCGTATTGTTTACACAGGGGCAGCATGACCGTGTAACGCTCCGGGCGGGCCATAATGGAATTGATAATGGCCTTTCCTTTATGAACCTTCAGCCCGGCTTCGATGGCCGCAATATTGGAGGTGTCCAGGGCCAGGGGGATGTCGGTCACCTCCTGGACGGTTTGGACGATCCAGCTCATCAGTTCCTCGCCGCCTTTTCGGGCCGGTCCCAGATTGATATCAATATAATCCACCTTGACTTGAGCCAGCTTTTCAGCCATGGCCCTGATGGGAGCCGGATCTTTTTCCTTGAAGGCCCGCCCGATCTGTGTGTTGATCACATTCAGATTCTCACCGATGCTGTACATGTCTTCTTCTCCTTTGGTTTAAGCTGAAGGTTTACCCCTTTGAGCCTTACGCCTTGCGCTTTATTTAAGTTCCCTTAAAAACTTGGGGATATGGGCGGCTTCCCGCGGGCCGACCTTGATCGTCCACCCGGGCAGTTCCTCTTCCAAATCTCCGGCGATGGAGGCCGCATAGCCCGGGATAATCAGGTTGCGGTGTTTGACCTTATCGGCAATGCCGGATTTCTTGATGAAGCTGCCCACCGCATCCCCGACGAATTTTCCGGCCGCCCAGGCGGTCATCACCGAAAGCCCTTCGGTATCCATGATACACAGCCAGGTCGGTATCCGGCTGCTCTCGATCTCTCCGGAAACGATAAAGTAGGTCAAAGAGAAATTGGAGGTAACGCAAACCGGAGAATTTTCATCGGGCCCATTGATCTCAAAAATACCCTGGGTCACGGTCATCGGCCTTTGAGGATCGGTGAAGATGTTCAACCGTTCCAAGAGCAAAGGAAAAACGGACTGCCCCTCAAAATCCGAAAAAACCACCACCCCGCTGTATTTGGCCACCATCAGAGCGCCCATCAGGGTTTCGGTCTCCAAATCCTTGGCCATTTCAAAGGCCAGACAGATGGTCGGGAAGCCCAGGGCCTTTTCTTTCCCGGAAAGGGCGGCCCGCCGTATGGCGATCTGGTCCTCAAGGACCTGCTTTATTCCTCTGGCCCCGGAATCCAGGACCAGGTCCTTTAATCCGGCCTGGGTCAGCTTGTTGCTCAAATCAATCAATTCATCCAGGTTGCCGCCCTTTACCGCCAGGGGGCACTTGGCTTCCTTGGCCAGATCGGCCAGGGCCTGCCAATTATCTTTGGTAGCGGCATACAGAAGCGGATTGCCGCCGGGACAGGCCTCCAGCCCGGCTTTCAGGACCTCCGCCCGGTCGCTCATCAGGATGAGACTGAAATTACTGGTTTCAAAAACCTGTTTAACCAATTCCCGAAACTTGGCGGCCTCCCCGCCCAGATCCTTGACCGCCACCAGTTCCGGTCTGAGGGTCAGTCCGACCCGCTCATACTGGAAGGTATCCCATTTCTTGAGCTTGGCCGCCACGACCTCCCGGCCCATGTCCGTAGTCACCAGGGCGCCGAACCCGGTCGGGTTAAAAAAGGTCTTTTCATGACGGAAAAGCACTGTTTCACCCCCGGTTTTTACACGGTGGTCACCGGCCCCGATGGTCAAAGGCCGAATCGGTGGTGCCGAGGCCTCGGCCAATTGGGCCTTGGCTTCTTCCGACACATAAGGGCAGGAAGCCAGCTCCGCCTTTCCTGAAGCCAGGTTCATGGCAAAGGCCAAACAGGTAGGGACCCCACATTCACCACAGTTGGTTTTGGGAAGCAGCTTGAATATCTGAATTCCTGTTAATCCCATTCTCGTCTCCTTAAAATAATTTTTTACGCCCACCCCCCCTATGGGAGCGAGCGATCAATCAATATAAAGGATTCAAGGGGTCAATGGACTGAATTTGAAATGCAGATCCTTGAACCCTTGAATCCTTCTTTTCCGAACTATCCTACGATTGATTCCATGGTAACGGCCGGATGTCCCTTTTCCTGAAGAAAGGACAGGATCTCATCCTCGGTTACCCCCACTGTCTCATCGGCGATCATATCGACCAGATTGGGATATCCCAGCTCTTCACCCCGCTTCAGAAGGCGGTCCCGGATCTCCTCTTTCAATTGCTTGGGCATCCAGACCATGCGCAGCAGGCCGCCGTCGCCGGTGATAAATTTTCGCTGGGTAATGTTGAACTTGCTGTGACCCACAAATCCGGGTGAGGAAGCCCCCCCGCCCATAACCCCGGCCAGGGTGGTGAACTTCATCCCCGAAGGGGTCATGCCTGTATAATCGCGGTTGACGGTCATGACGCCGTTACAGGAGGGCAGGACAGCAGCGATGCACTCACAGCAGCCGCAGGTGGTCATGGGTTCATAAATCAGACTGTAGAAATTATAGCCGCTGACCTTCTGGCGTGAGGCCTTATAGACAAAATCGTTGACCCCTTTCCACTGTCCCAGTTTGGGATCGAGGACCTCCCCTTTTTGAACCGGCTGGTTGGGTCCGGTCGGGTTGATCTCAAAGGAGGCCTTGCAGTCCATCCAGTTGTAGGCCCCGCACAGGCCGGTCCTTTCCGGGCTGACCATGCAGACATGGTTGGGGGCAAAGGATTGACAGAGGGTACAGGAATAATAGGTTTCCACGCTCTCGTCGGTCATTTTTTCCACCCGCTCATCCCGGGTACGGTAGATCTGGCGGGCCTTCTTGGTCAATTTATCCACGTCCTCTTTATTGGTATAGAGGGTGACCTGGACCTTATCCAGGATGGCTCCGAAATCCTGATGGAACTTGGCATGGAGGATGACCCCGATATCCTTCAGGGTAAAGCCTTTTTGAACAGCCGGCTCTCCGGTCCGGATCCAGGCGATATCCCGCTGTCCGATGTGCATAACGCCCTGGGCATAGTTGATCAGGTGGTGAATCTGCCGCTCCAGGATGGGCTCGAAATCATCCTGCATCTGGCGGCCGGCCACCTGGACATAGATACCCAAAGGCAGGCGGTCCCCTTTCTGAATGTCCTTAACGTCTTTACCGACTACCTCCACCTTGCCGTCTTCAATGGCGTTCATATCGGCCATCTGGACCAGCTCGGTGGCCTGGGTCTTGCCGCCCCCCATTTCCAGGTAGAGGTCTTCCTTGCGAACCCGCTCCCCTTCGAAGGCCGGGCCGTAGGCCAGGGGGATGTCTACATTGGCCACCGTGACCTTGAGGCCCCGGATCTCGATGGATCTTTGTGGCATTTCACGGTGAGGGACATTGGCCACCACATGCTCGTAGGTGCAGACCCCGGTCGGCAAGATCTCGGGGATATCGGTGTCGGCGATGGTCGGGAAGCCCCAGTTGACGCAGCCGGCGGCATTGGCGGCCCACTCGGCGTTGACTTCGCCCAAGGCATTGACAAAGGCGAAGATCCGGTCCTTATTATAAAGCAGCATTTTCTTATAATCCCCGGGTTTGATCCCTCCGAAGGCCATGGCCGCCCGGTTGGCAAAGCCCAGGGCAAAGACGGCGGCCGAGATGTCCGGTCCGAAAGGCACCAGGCGGGTGTTCCAGCCGATCTGGACCCCGGCCTGCAGAAGCTGCTCGGAGAAGGTGGTGCCGTTCTGGTTGGCGCACATAAAGACATAGAGGTTCTTTTTCTGGTATTCTTCAGCGATCCATTTGGCCGTTTCCGGGTCCGGAGCGGCGCCGACGATGGCCGCAAAACCCGGGGCCGTGCCGTCCACGAACTCGACCCCCCGTTTCCGGAAAACCGTGTCCTCGGCGGCCCCGAGCCAGATCTTGCCCGAGGCTTCGTCGATGTCTTCACTGACCAAATAAAAATCGGGATCCTCCAGGTAGCGGATAACCTCGGCCACTTCTTCGGCGAAGAGGGCGGCCATCCCGGAGTCCAATAGGGGCCCCAAATAAGGCAGGTGGGTCATGTTCTTGACGTGGGCCGGAAGCAGTTTTCGGGCCACCTCCAATGGTTTCCGGGCCTCCCCCAGGGTTTTGACCGGGATACCCAGAATGGAGTAAATGATCGGCAAATAATAAGCGGTATTGGGAAACTCGATCTTTTGATCGGGACCGTATTTTTCAATGGCCTTCTTGAGGGTCCCCTCGGCTTTGGAAACGATGCTATAGGCACCTTGAATGGCTGCAAACGCAACTAATTTAGACATGTATCCTTGTCCTCCTTTCTAAGAGGTAACGTAAATTATTTAAACCGCCGCCAGCTTCTGCCGGTCGGCCATATCCATAAGCACCCGTTCACGGGCCTTGTCGATCCCCAGGGCTTTTCGTTTGGCGTCGATATGGGCGATCATCCTGTGGGCCATTTCATAAGGGTCTTCCACGAAATCCCACTTGCCTCCCACGACGTTCTCCAGGCCGTTGAAGAGATAGTCTTTAAACACCGGGGAGCCTTCCACCGGCAGATGCACTCCAAAAAGGGTATAGACCCCGGAAGCCACAAAATACTGCCCGATGGAGATGGCTTTTTCACTCATCCACTCCGGGGCGCAGCCGGCCGCCGGCAGATCGCTGATATCGTTGCCCAGACCGCCGGCCTTAACCACTTCGGTGGCGGCCATCAGGATGCGGCTGTTGTCCACGCAGGAGCCCATATGGAGCACCGGCGGAATGCCCACGGTCTCGCAGACCTCGGCCAGGCCGGGACCGCAGTAAACCCGGGCCGCTTCCGGAGTCAGCAACCCGGCCTTGCCGCAGGCCATGGCATTGCAGCCGGTGGTCAGAACGATGACATCGTTTTTCAGCAGTTCTTTGACCACGATCAAGTGGGCGCTGTCGTGCATGGTCCGGGCGTTGTTGCAGCCCACGACCCCGCCGATGCCGCGGATGCGGCCGTTGATGATGTTATCGTTCAAGGGGGTATATGATCCCCGGAAGGTCCCGCCCAGGTGGTAATTGATGGCCTCATAACTGAACCCGACGACCATCTTTTCCTTTGCTTTGGGGATCAGCACCTCGGCGCCTCGATTGGCGAAGTTGTCAATGGCCGTTTTCACGATCCGTTTGGCGTCCTCCAGGGCATGGTGTTCGTCGAACTGAATGTGCACGGTATCCCCGGATTTGATCTTAGCCCGGGGGTTGGTGGTAATGATCTTGGTATGGTAGCATTGGGCCACGTTGGCCAGGTTCTCCATGATGCACTGGACGTCGACCACCATGGCATCTACGGCCCCGGTGATGATGGCCAGTTCCTGTTGCAAATAATTTCCGGCTATGGGCATGCCGTGACGGACCAGGATCTCATTGGCCGTACAGCACATCCCGGCCAGGACGATCCCTTTGGCCCCCTTGGATTTGGCATAGTCCAGCATCTCGGGATCCTGGGAAGCCACCACGATCATTTCGGAGAGCAGCGGCTCGTGACCATGGACAATGATGTTGACATGGTCGCTTTTCAGGACCCCCAGATTGATCTCCCCGTGAATGGGATAGGGCGTTCCAAAAAGGACATCCTGTAAATCGGTGGCGATCATCGAACCGGCCCAACCGTCGGCCAAGGCCGCCCGGGAACCCTGTTTCATCAGGTTTTCATAGTCCTGGTCCACCCCCATGTGGGTCCGGTGCATTATCTCGACGATCTCCCGGTCTATCCCGCGGGGGATGATATCCAATTTTTTCCAGAGATCATAACGGGCCTTGGGGGCGCGCTTGGCATAGTAGACTTCGCCCTCCTGTTTTCCCCATTCGCCCAGGGCTTTTTGGCCCACTTCGACGGCGATGTCATTAATATCCCGGTCTTTTTCTTCCCCGTCGACGGCCACCGTAGTCGCTACCTCGAAATCCGGGGCAATTTGTTTGAGTTTGAGTTCGTCCTTTATCTGATAGTCATGGGTTTCCTGCCTGGCTGCAGCCAGGAAAACTTCGGCTATGCCCCGGCCATGGTCGGAGTGGGCGGCCGCGCCGGCAGCGATCATGCGGACAAAGTTACGGGCGGCAATGGTTTCCGGTGTGGCCCCGCAAAGTCCCATGCGGGTATCTTTGCCTTCCAGGTCCTTCTTGGTCAAGGGCAGGCGGCAGGGACCCTGGGCGCACATCTTGCAGCAGGTGCCCTGGATGCCGATATTACAGGGTTTCATGGTTTCGGCCCGGTCAAAGATCGTTTCCACCCCATCCTTCTGGGCCTTATGGAGCATCTGGATCGTTGCCGGATCTACGCTCTTTTCTTCAGGTTTTATCGGTTTCTTTTCTTTTTCGACGACCTTTAATTTGGTATCTTCAGATGACATCTTTTACATCCTCCTGTTTATTCTATAAACGTCGATTTACCCGGTTAATCTGTTCAATCAATTTATCCACCTGGCTCTTTTGCGTTTCGGCAGCCTTGACTTCCCGCGGCGATTCGGTGCAAATCTCACCCTTTTCAGTCTCCCGTTTAATCCTCTCCGCGGCCCGGGCCTGCTGAAGGGCCTCTTCGGCAGCCTCGGCTTTGGCCTTAGCCTCGTCCCTGGCTTTTTTCTCAGTCTCGGCTCTGGCTTTGACCTCCGCCTCGGCTTTGGCTTTGGCGTCTGCTTCGGCTTTGGCCTTGGCTTCCGCTTCCGCCTTCGCTTTGTCCTCGGCCTCGGCCTGGGCTTTGGCTTCCGCTTCGGCCTTGATCTTGGCCTCTTCTTCAGCCGAAACCTTGGCCGGTTCTTCTGCTTTCGGGGTGGCGGCCTTAGGTGCAGCCGGTTCGGCCTTGGGAGCCGGCGCTGCTTTGGCCGGGGCCGGTTTGGCCTTGGGGGGAGCAGCCGGTTTTTTCTCTTCTTTTTTCTCCGGCCCGGCTACGACGGTCTTGACGATCTCCGGATAGGTCCCCTCCGGTTTGACATTCAAGGCCTTCAGCTTGGCGGCCAAGTCCGCCGGGCTGAGGTCCTTATCCCCGGTGATTAAAAGATCCATGAATTTTTTAACCAAGGTCACGCTCTCCGGGTGCCTCATGATGAGGACATCGGAACCGGCCAGAAGGTAGGCAACCGCCCCAACCCCTTCCATCAGGACCCCTCTTTTGGCCTGGTCACCCAGGGTAGGGGCCTCTTCATTGGTCAACTTGGTCTCTTTGGATTTCCAGATCTCATTCCCCAGATTATTGATCATCGGGTATTGGAGTTTTTCGTCTTCCTGGGCCAGGGCGGCCATGCGGATCCGTTCCATGACCGAATACGAATATTCCAGGCCGTAGCCCAGCCCCCCGGTAGTAGGATCAATCATAATCCTTTCTTTGGGAACCCCCAGATTTTCCAATAAAATATTTAACTGCTTGGCCAGGTTGACATCGATCGGGGTAGAAGCAATGAGGGTATGATTGTAACCCAGGGCCGCAGCCCCGATCTGTTTATGGTTGCCCTCCGCCACCGGACCGATGGTCAAGTTGGCACCCTGGCAGTCTTCGCTGATTTTACGGAGGACATCGCTATCTTTTTTCTCATTGCCGGATCCCCAGACGATCACCGGGACCTTTACGGCTTTTAATACCTTTTGGACTGTCTTGGAGGCCTCCTCCGGGCCCTTATCCAATCCATTGGGGTCGGTGCTTTTCAGTTGAACGACGATCATTTCGGCCCCATACTTCTCGACACATTTCTTGGCCCAGGCAGCCGGATCATCCAGTACATCCGTAAACGGAGCCAAAGCCGCATCCGACCAGTCCTCCGGCCGCATGTCCCAGACTTCCATGGCGATTCTGGGAGGATGGGGCATCTTTCCTTCAAATAGCAGGAAAGGATAGGACGTTTCTCCTCCGAAGGTTTGGGGAGAACCTTTCCCGATCGTCACCTCGTTGATTTTTCCCGAATAGGATAATTTAGGAAGTTCGAAGGCCAATGGTATACCCTCCTTTTAAGGTAATTATATAAACTACTTGGTAGCCTTGAAGTCGTTGGATTAAATACCCCGAAGCAGGCGGCCGGGGCTCTTAGGGGAGGGTGTTGCTCTACTTAAGAGCTGGATCTGCCGCATGGCAGGGAATTATCAAACCATCCTTTATTGTGAATTTTATTACTTAAAGGAGGTTGCTTCTTTTGTCAAGAAAAATAAATCCTTTATTCCTGATTAGGAAGAATATCCGTTCCGGTGCCGGGAGTTTCGTCAAAAAGGCGGTCAAAGAATTGAAAAGCCTTTTTGAGGGCCGGGGACTCTTCCGGCAGCTTCGAGGTGGGCTTTCCTTCTTTGTCAAACGAGTAAATCAACTCGTCTTTGGGGACAATGCCCAGGAGACTTAATCCGTTTTCCTTCAATAAGGAACCCCATTCCTCAAGGTCGGCTAAGTCTTTTTTTTCCGCCTGGTTGATGATGACATATTTTTTCTCTATCTTTAATCCCAATTCCTTGGCCAACTGCCCGATACGAACAGCGGCCTGAAGCCCCCGGCGGGAACTATCCGATACGAGGAGCAGGACATTGATATTTCGAGTGGTTAAACGGCTGATATGCTCCATTCCGGCTTCATTATCAACCACGATATAAGGATAATTTTCGGACAACCGTTCAACAAATTCAGTCAGCAGGGTATTGGCCGCACAATAGCACCCCTGTCCTTCAGGACGGCCCATGACGATCAAGTCAAAACCCTCGGCTTCGACCAGGGCTTCCTGGATCCTCATTTCCATAAAGATGTCCTTGGTCATCCCCGGCAGTCCCCCTTTTTTCATTTCTTCTCGGGCGTCCCCCAGGGTTTGGCCGGCCATAACGCCTAAGACTTCATTTAAATTGGCGTTGGCATCGGCATCCACGGCCAGTATCGGTTTCTTTCCTTTTTCAACCATATAGCGGATCAGGAGGCCGGCCAGGGTCGTTTTTCCCGTTCCTCCTTTTCCTGCTAAGGCTATGATAGTGCTCATTTTTAGTTCCCTCCGGGCGATTCCAGCCTTCTTTCCATACAGGAAACCTTCTCAAAGACCTCGGGAAAGAGGTTCTGGTCGGTGTGAGGTAAAAAGAGGGCGGCCACATAATTATTCATAAAATTTACATTTTCACTCAACTCGATGTTGGTGGTCTTATTGAAAATCCTCTTTACTTCGGTTCTTAACACATTCGAGAGGGAAATCAAGCGGGCACCCAAGAGGGAGCCGTTTCCGATAAATTTAAATCTTTCCAGGGGCAGTTCCGGCAGAAGGCCTATGGTAATTGATTTTTCGATATTAATATAATTTCCGAACCCGCCGGCAATGATCACCTGTTCCAGATCATTCATACTCAGGCCCACTTCGCTTAAGAGCGTCATATACCCGGCATACATGGCCCCTTTGGCCCGGATCAGGTTGTCGATGTCGACCTCGGTTATGACAATGTCCCTTCCCACCTGGGTATCCCCGGCCCAGGCCAGAACATATTCCAGGCCGTCCCCTCCTTCGCGTATCCGGTCGGTTTTTAAGCCGCTCTTGAACTTGCCGTTCTGATCCAGAACGCAGGCCTCCAACAACCCGGCCACCACATTGATCAACCCGGAGCCGCAGATTCCCTTGGGTTTGACCATGCCCACGGTCAGGATCATGGGTTCAAAGGTGGTCGGATTGACGCTGAAATCTTCTATGGCCCCTCCGGTGGCTCTCATACCGTGTTTTATCCCGCCCCCTTCAAAGGCCGGACCGGCGGAACAGGCCGAGCAGGTCATCCAATCGGAATTTCCGATAACAATCTCTCCATTGGTTCCCAGATCGATATAAAGCGTCAGCTTTTCTTGCCGGTACATCCCCGATCCCATGACCCCGGAAATGACATCCCCTCCCACATAACTGGCAATACAGGGAAACAGAAAGGCCTGAACGTGTCCTCCAACATGAAGGCCTAATTCCTTGGCCAGGACCGGAGGAAAATAATTCATCGACGGGGTATAGGGGGCTTCCCGGATATAGCGGGGTTCGATTTCCAGAAACAAGTGGGTCATGGTGGTATTGCCGGCCAAAGTGAGGTGGGTGATGGCCTCCAAAGGGACCTGATGTTTGTTGAGGAGTTGTTTAATGATGCCGTTGATGGTGGAAACCACCAGATCTTTCATTTTCTGCAATCCGCCCGGCTTCTGAGCAAACACTATTCTCGAAATAACATCTTCCCCGTAACTGATTTGGGCGTTGTAATCCACATGTTGGGCTAAGATATTCCCGTTATTCAGGTCCAGTAATTGTCCCCAGACCGTGGTCGTACCGATGTCTATGGCCAGGGCATAATTTTGTCCGGTCGTCTCCCCAGGTTCGATATTAATCAACTGGATTTTTCCCCCGCTTTTTCGGGGTATTCCCAGGGTAACGGTCACCTTCCAGTCGCTTTCTCTTAAAATGGAAGAGAGTTTTTTTATGGTATAAAAGTCCACCGTGACATTTTGCAGTCCATGGACCTGTTTTAAGGCCCGGATCAGACGGGAAAGGTCGCTGATATTATCGGAGAGGGAGGGGGGGGTGATTTCCAGGTATCTTTTTTCGATCGGGGGATGGAACCTGCCGTCGATGATCAGATCTTCGATCTTGATTTGGGAAACTACCTGCCAGGCCCCGGATCGGGGGCGATCCCGGTCCAGGACCTTCCGATCGAGTTGGGACTCGGCCGGAATGGTCACCTCCAAATCTCCTTTTACCCGGGTCTTGCAAGCCTGCCGGACTCCCAGGGTCCAATCTTCGGGGGTGAGTTTTTCGGTTGTTTGACTCTCCACCTGGCCTTTGTCAATAATGACCCGGCATTTTCCGCAAACACCCTCTCCCCCGCAGGAGGCATTAATGTGGACGCCGGCCTGCATGGCAGCTCGGAGCAAATTTTCCCCCTCCGGGACAAACACCTCTATCCGGCCCGGATTAAAAACAATTTTTCTTTCTTCCATTTTTATTCATCCTCTTATTTGACACTTCAAATAAGATTCCTTCTTTCCTTTGTCAAGAAATTAACCTCGAAGTTGCATAAAAATTGATTGATAAAGAGTTTTTTATCAATCAAAGCAGCTTGTTCTGACGATTTTGGCCCCAATGCTAAAATTCACCCCGGGTGAGGTTCGGTATTTAAAAATTTTCAATCAATTTTTACCCTTCGGGAAAGTCTGGGAGGCCGTCCCACCGCGGCGGGATTGTCCAGGGCTGGCAGTATGCCTATACAGCCTCGCCCTGGACGTCTCGGATCTGCAACCTCCGAAACTTTTGCCACATCGAGGTGAAGATAGGCCAGGTTCCTGAAACTTCCAATATAACCCACTTTTAAGTTGCTTTTTAAAGAGGGTTGGTCTATAGTCATTTTTGAAGATTCTTTGAGTAATCAGTAAATTATAAAAGAATGACCCGTTTTTTTCCCTTTAAGCACAGTCCCTTCAATAGGCCTGGGATTGGTTGATGAAAAAGGCCTAAAAATCCTCCTTTCATTGAAAGGAAGGAAAAAACTGTTTTCACCTGTCTCAAGGTTATTAGGCAGGATATTAAATAAAGTGATTCTTTTTAAAATAAAAATTACGAACGGTTAGGTAACTTATCCCCTTTTCCAACCCTTCTATTACGGTTATTAAATTTTTAATAAAAAGTACTAATTATAATAAAGGAGAATAACAAAAATGGAACTAACCATCCAGAAACAAACCCTGTTGGATGGATTACAGATGGTCCAGGGGATCGTTGAAAAAAGAAGTTCTATGCCTATTCTCTCCAATGTCCTGTTCGAAACCGTTGACAGCGGTATTCAGATGGTGGCCACCGACTTGCAGGTCGGGATACGCTTAAAAGTCCCGGCCCAGGTCAAAGACCCGGGCGGAATCTCCTTGTTGGCCAGAAAACTTTATGAAATCGTAAGGGAATTACCGGATGAGGACGTTTATTTGAAACTGAATGAAAATAATCGGATTTTTCTTTCCTGTAAGGGTACTCAATATAATATTGTGGGGTTGCCGGCCTCTGATTTCCCGCCCTTGCCCGAGGTGGATTTGAAACAGGTTTTTTACCTGGAAGGGTCGGTATTAAAAGATATGATTCAAAGAACCATTATTTCCGTTGCCCTGGATGAGGGGCGATATAACCTTTCCGGGATCTTTTTTGAATATTTTCAAAAGGATGAAAAAAGTTGGCTTCGTATGGTCTCCACCGATGGACACCGCTTAACCCTTCAGGATAAGGAGATCGAACCCCTGGCGGAGGAGGTTTTTCCAAAAGGGGTTTTATTGCCCCGAAAAGCGGTAACCGAGTTGATAAAAATGTTAGAGACCGGCGGCCAGGTTCGCATCGGCTTTAAAGATAATAATGGGGTCTTTACTAAAGACGAGACCATGATGGTCATGCGCTTATTGGAGAAGAAATTTCCGGATTATCAACTCGTCCTGCCTAAAAAAAAGGATAAATCTGTTTTAGTATCTAAAAACAATCTCTTGGATACCATGAAACGGATGGCCGTATTATCGACGGACCGCTATCGGGGGGTGAAACTTCTCTTAAGTAAAGGGAACCTGGAAATTCAATCCGTTAATCCTGATCTTGGGGATGCCAAAGAGGCTATTCCCCTGGAGTACAAAGGAGGAAAACTGGAAGTGGGCTTTAATGGGCGGTTTTTTATCGATGCCCTCCAAATTATGGAAAGCGAGACCATTACCTTGGAATTAAGCGATTCAGTCAGCCCGGCGGTTCTCAGCGGGGAAAAGGATCCCGGATTTTTGGCCCTGATTATGCCCATGAAACTGATGGAAGATTCAGGGGAATCGTAACAACCCCTTCCTTACCCCCAACACCCTTGGTATCGCGGCCTTTGATAGGCGAGGTAATCGACGGCCGGGACGATACGCAAAAACAGGGAAAAAATCCATAAGGTATTAAAAAAAAGGTTGAACACGTATGAGTTCCTATGGTGCTGAGCAGATTAGAGTGTTGGAAGGGCTTATCCCGGTCCGGGAAAGACCGTCCATGTTTATCGGCAATACGTCGGTGGAGGGCCTGCATCAGTTGGTCTATGAGGTGGTGGATAACAGTATTGATGAGGCCTTAGCCGGTTTTTGCAACCGGATTACGGTAGTCATTCATTCTGACGAAAGCATCACCATTGAGGATAACGGCCGGGGGATACCGGTGGGCATGCACAAGACCGAAAAAAAATCGGCTCTGGAAGTGGTCATGACCAAACTGCATGCCGGGGGAAAGTTCGACAACGAGACCTATAAGGTATCGGGCGGGCTCCATGGGGTAGGCGTTTCGGTGGTTAATGCCCTTTCCGAGTACCTGGAAGCGGAGGTTCGGAGAGACGGGCAGGTTTTTTTCCAGCGTTATGAAAGAGGAAATACCGTCGCCCCCTTAGAGGTGATCGGAACCACCAAAAGGACCGGCACCAAGGTCCACTTTTTTCCCGACGGGCAGATTTTTGAGTCCACCCAGTTCAGCTACGATATTCTGTCCCACCGGCTTCGGGAGCTGTCCTTTTTGAATAAAGGGGTCCGCATCAACATTGAAGATGAACGGGAATCCAAAAAAAACGAATTTTTTTATATGGGCGGGATCAATTCCTTTGTGGAATATCTCAATCGCAATAAAGAAACCATCCACCCCAAACCCATCTATATCGCCGGGCAGCAGGGGGATGTGATTATTGAAGTGGCTTTTCAATACAATGAATCCTATCAGGAAAAAATATTTTCCTACGCCAATACCATCAATACCCGGGACGGCGGCTCCCACCTCAGCGGCTTTAAAACGGCCTTGACCCGCTGCTTTAATCAATACGCTTCCAAGGAAAACCTGCCTAAAAACTTAAAGGAAAAGCTGAGCGGCGATGATGTCCGGGAGGGGATGACCGCCATTATCAGCATTAAATTGCCCAAGCCGCAGTTTGAAGGGCAGACCAAGGCCAAATTAGGCAACAGCGAAATCAAAGGCCTGGTGGAGAATCTGGTTTACGAAAAACTGAGTTCCTACCTGGAGGAGCACCCCTCGGTGGCCAGGAATATCCTCTCCAAGGTGACCGAAGCGGCCCGGGCCAGGGAGGCGGCCCGGAAGGCCAAGGAATTAACCCGCAAAAAAGGAGGACTGGCCCTTAATTCCCTGCCGGGCAAATTGGCCGATTGCCAGGAAAAGGACCCCAAATTCTGTGAACTGTATATTGTCGAAGGGGATTCGGCCGGGGGTTCGGCCAAACAAGGACGGGATCGAAAATTTCAGGCCATCTTGCCCTTAAAAGGTAAGATCCTCAACGTGGAAAAGGCCCGTTTTGACAAAATGATTGAGAACAATGAAATTCGCACCATTATTACCGCCCTGGGAGCCGGGGTGGGAGGGGATGACTTTGATCTCAATCAATTGCGCTACCACAAAATCATCATCATGACCGATGCCGATGTCGACGGGTCCCATATCCGGACCTTACTCCTGACCTTTTTCTATCGCCAGCTTCCTCAGGTCGTGGAAAACGGATTTTTGTTTATCGCCCAACCCCCGCTCTACCGGGTCCTTTCCGGCAAGGAAGAAACCTATATCAAAGACGAATCCCAATTTAATAGATATCTGGGATCCCGGGGCACCCGGCAAAGAAGACTTCGTTTTGACCGTATGGAAAAGGTCCTGGAAGGGGAAGCCATTAATCCATTTTTGGAGAAGTTGGACCAGTATTTGCGGTTGATGGAAAAACTGGAAAACAGGGGGTTCCCGGGTGAGGTGCTGGAAATCCTGACCGGGCCCGAAGGGCTGACCAAGGAGCGTCTAAAAGACCAGGGCTATATGAAAAATCTTAAAAAGGGATTGGCCGAAAAAAACATTCCCACGGCCGACCTGATTTTCGACGAGGAACATCAGGCCCATGCCCTGATTATCCTGGATCAGGACGGAGGGCTGGAAAAGGCCTGCATCGATTGGAACTTTCAGGCCTTGGCGGATTTTCAAAATTTACTGCGACTCCGCAAAGAACTGCCGGCCTTGAGTGCCTTTCCAGTCCAGGTCATCAATGAGCATCACTCCCAAAAAATGGCTACCCCCCGGGAATTGGTTCAATATTTTCTGGAAGAAGGGAAAAAAGGATTGACCATCCAGCGCTATAAAGGCTTGGGGGAAATGAATCCCCTGCAACTCTGGCAAACCACCATGGACCCCGCCCACCGCACCTTGTTGAAAATCAGGGTCGAGGATATGGTCGAGGCCGATGAAATACTCACGGTTTTAATGGGAGACCGGGTGGAACCCCGGCGGGATTTTATTTATCAACATGCCCTCGAGGTAAGAGAATTGGATATTTAAAAAGACCAGGAAAATACCTAACCAAACCCCTCGAACCCTGGACCCTCAGAATCCTTGAGCCCTCAAAGGAATTTTATGACTTTAGTTTCACAAGAACTGCCCACCAATATCGAAGACGAAATCAGACGCTCCTATATGGATTATGCCATGAGCGTCATCATCGGCCGGGCCCTGCCGGATATCCGGGATGGTCTGAAACCGGTTCACCGCCGGATCCTCTATTCCATGCGGGAATTAGGAAACGATTACAACAAGGCCTACAAGAAATCAGCCCGCATCGTCGGGGATGTTATCGGTAAATACCATCCCCACGGCGATACGGCGGTCTATGACACCATCGTCCGGATGGCCCAGGATTTTTCCCTCCGCTACCCCCTGGTCGATGGCCAGGGAAACTTCGGTTCCGTAGACGGGGATTCCCCGGCGGCCATGCGTTATACCGAAATCCGGATGACCCGACTGGCTCAGGAATTCCTGGATGATTTGGATAAAGAGACCGTTGATTTCCTCCCCAACTACGACGGCTCCCTGGTGGAACCGCTGGTCTTGCCCGCCAAGGTGCCCAACCTGCTCATCAACGGCTCCTCCGGGATCGCTGTGGGTATGGCCACCAATATCCCTCCCCATAATTTGGGCGAAGTCGTTGACGGCCTCCTGGCTTTAATTCAAAACCCCGACCTTCCTTTTGATCGGTTGCTAAAACTGATCCCGGGCCCGGATTTCCCAACGGCCGGATTCATTTACGGAACCGCCGGGATCCTTCAGGCCTATCAAACCGGCCGGGGCATCATTAAACTGAGGGCCCGGGCCTTGATTGAAAAGAAAAAACCTCAGGGCCGGGAAAGTATTATCGTCACCGAATTGCCCTATCAGGTCAACAAGGCCAAGCTGGTCGAACGGATTGCCGAACTGGTCAAAGAGAAAAGGATCGAAGGCATTCAGGAAATTCGGGACGAATCCGACCGGGAAGGGATGCGCATCGTCCTGGATCTCAAGAAGGACGAGATGGTGGAGGTGATTTTAAATCAACTCTATAAATTCACTTCCATGGAAGCCACCTTCGGGATCATCTTCCTGGCCATTGTCAACCAACGGCCCAAAGTCATGGACCTCAAGACCATGCTGGTCCATTTTCTGGACTTTCGAAAAGAAATCATCCGCAAACGAACCGTCTTTGAATTAAAGGAAGCCGAAAAGAAGGCCCATCTTTTGGAAGGCTTGAAGAAAGCCATCGATCAACTGGATCTGGTCCTGGCCTTGATCCGCAAGGCCAAAAATCCGGCCGAAGCCAAGGCCGGCCTGCTCGCCAAACTGGCCTTAAGTGAGATCCAGGCCCAGGCCATTTTAGAAATGCGTCTTCAGCGCCTGACCAACCTGGAACGGGAAAAGATCCAGCAGGATTACCAGGAAATAATCAAGACCATTGCCCGGCTGAAGCAGATTCTTTCGAGCGAGGCCCTGATCCTGGAGTTGATTCAAGATGAATTGCGTGAACTGAAAAAACGGTACGGCGATGAAAGAAGAAGCGAGATCATCGAAGATACCACCGAGATCCAGTTGGAAGACCTGATTGTTGAAGAAGATATGGTCGTCACCATTTCCCATGGGGGCTACATTAAGCGGAATCCCGTCAGTCTCTACCGGAGTCAGCGACGGGGGGGACGGGGCATAACCGGGATGGAGACCAAGGAGGACGATTTTGTCGAACACCTTTACATCGCCTCCACCCATGATTATTTCCTCTTCTTGACCAATTTGGGACGCCTTTATTGGGTCAAGGTTCACGAAATCCCCCAGGGCGGGCGACTGGCCCGCGGCAAGGCCCTGGTCAATCTCCTCAATCTTCAAACCCAGGAAAAGGTGGCCACGACCCTGCCGGTCCGGTCCTTTGAGGAAGGCCGGTTTGTGGTCATGGTCACCCGCAACAGCCTGGTCAAAAAGACCAACCTGATGGCCTTCAGCCGCCCTCGAGCCGGCGGCATTATCGCCACCACCATTCAGGAAGGGGATGAAGTGATTGCCGCGGATATCACCAATGGAGAGCAGGATATTTTTATCGGAACCCGGAACGGCCTGTCGATTCGTTTTAAAGAAAAAGAAATTCGAGAGATGGGGCGTTTGGCCCAGGGGATTAAAGGCATTCGCTTAAGCCCGGGGGATCAGGTGGTGGGTATGGAAGTCCTTTCCCGGGAAGGGACCATCCTGACCGTCACCGAAAATGGATTTGGAAAGCGCACCCGCACCGAAGAATACCACGAACAGGGCCGGGCCGGCAAAGGCTTGATTACCATCAAGACTACCGAGAAAAACGGGCCGGTGGTCGGCGTCTTACAGGTTACCGATGAAGACGACCTGATGATCATTGCCGATGGAGGCAAGATCATCCGCCTCCGGGTAAAAGATATTTCCGTTATCGGGAGAAATACCCAAGGGGTCAGGCTGATTAATCTGGAGGAAAAGGAAAAAGTGGTCAGCGTCGCCCGGTCCGCCAAAAAGGAAGAGGAGTAACGGTGTACAAGATTAAAAAAAAGGAAACCGTCGGTGTTATCGGGGCCGGAAGCTGGGGAACGACCCTGGCCCGATTGCTGGCCCAAAACGGCGCGACGGTTCATTTATGGTGCAATGAACCGGAAACGGCCCGGGACATCGACCGGGAGCGGGAAAACAAAACTTTTTTACCCGGGGTTCAGCTTCCCGCGGGCGTCATCCCCTCTACGGAACTGGAAGAAGTAATCAGCCAAAAGGAAATGCTGGTGCTGGTGATCCCTTCGCATTTTTTTCGGGATGTGCTCTCCCGGATGAACCCGTACCTGTCTCGGATTAAAGAAGGCTGCCTCTGGATTTCGGCCACCAAAGGGATTGAGAATGACAGCCTCCTGACCATGACCGGGATTATGCGGGAGGTGCTGGGTCCCGAATGGCAGCCCGGCCTCGGATGCCTGTCAGGCCCCAGTTTTGCACAGGAGGTCTCCCGGGAACTGCCCACGGCGGTGACCCTCTCCTGCTTTCAGGATCGGACGGCCCAAAAAGCCCAACGCCTTTTTTCAAACCATTATTTCCGCGTTTATACCAATAGCGATGTGCTGGGCGTGGAAATGGGCGGGGCCTTAAAGAATGTGATCGCCCTGGCGGCCGGGACTTCCGACGGCTTAGGCCTGGGACATAATACCCGGGCGGCCTTAATCACCAGGGGCTTGGCGGAAATCAGCCGCTTGGGGGAGAAAATGGGCGCCCAGCGGGCCACCTTTTTCGGCTTGGCCGGTATAGGCGATCTGGTGTTAACCTGCACCGGCGATCTCAGCCGGAACCGATCGGTGGGACTCCGGCTGGGCCAAGGAGAAAAATTACCCGCCATTCTTTCCTCCATGCACACGGTGGCCGAGGGGATTAAGACCACCCGCTCGGCCTATCAACTCGCCTTGCGGGAACGGATTGAAATGCCCATCGTGACCCAGATCTACGGCCTGCTCTATGAGGATCGGGACCCGCGCCGATCGGTCCATGATCTGATGACCCGGGACTTAAAAGCCGAAGAATAGAAAACCCCGGACACCCAAAAAAGGTCTAAAATAAAAAGGTTGACAAAAATTTATTTTTAGGCTAACTTCTAATTTCCTTTTCCCTGGGAGTCAAATTTTCTGCCGGAAAGGAAATCAGACCTGTGATAATAAAAAGATTTTCTCTGTTTATTACCATAGCACTTTTATTCGTTTTTCCGATGCAGCTCTTAGCGCTTCCCGCCAAGAACAGCGTCAAAAAAAATGCTTCCAGCCATTCTAAAAAAACCGTTCAAAAAAAATCCCCCGGCGCCAAAAAAATAACGGCTGAAAAAAAATCCCGGAAGTCGGTCAAGGCCAACAAAAGACGCTCCAAGCAGGTGGCCCGCGAGCACAGCCTGGTCCCGAAAGATGCCCCGCCGCTGATGAAGGTGACGCCCCTGGAAAATGGAAAGTTTCTACTGGAGCCCATGGATTCTTCCTTGAATAAGGAGACCGCAGAAGAATCGCTAAGTTTAATTAAGAAACCGGTATTTGATAATGAATTAAATAGGGATCGGAGCCCGGAAGAGAAAATAGACGGCTTACTCGGTTTTCCCCAATTGCTGGTCCAGGTATCCAAACAATTATTGGGCAAGGCCTACCGCCTGGGTGGAAACGGCCAGGGCACCGACGGCATTGATTGTTCCGGGTATATGAAAAAGATTTATCAGGCCTTTACGCTCTCCCTGCCCCATTCCAGCCGGGAGCAGGCCAAATTGGGTTCCCTGGTAACCACCGATTTGGATTTGAGCCGCCTGCGGATCGGAGACTTGCTTTTTTTTAAACGAGGCCGCGGTTCTCAGATAGGCCACACCGGCATGTATATCGGCGAGGGCCAGATGATCCATTCCTCCAGCAAAAAAGGGGTCATCATCACCAACCTGGATAACTCGGACTACTACAACCGGAATTTCGTCATGGCCAAACGCTTCTTTATCCTCGATCGACCCGATGTCGACGAATTCAAGGAATTTAAACAGCCCTAACCCCACCTTCATTTTTTTCCAACTCGTCATCACTAAGTTAAAGATAATCCGTTTTGGAGACAGGCCCGGGCTTCTTCGATAAGCAGTCTCCGGTAAGGAAGGTCGAGGTAGTCGTTGCGGGCGATGCGCAGCTCGGTCAGGGCCATATAGTAGGGATTCAGCAGGCAGAGGCGGCGAAAGGCGGACTCGGGTTTGGGAAAATGCGAGGCATAACTCGAAATAAAATCATGAATGAAGGACTCTGACCCCTGATAATCCCGGAGCCGCCAGAGGAAGGCGTGCTTGATTTCACCACAGACCATCCCGACATCCCACAAGCGATCGGCCATTCTCATTCTTTCCAGGTCGATGGCTACGATTTCCTGCTCCGAAGAAAAAATAAAATTGGTCGGCGTGGCATCGCCATGAATCAAGACCGGCCGGTCGGCGATTTCCCGGAAACGGTTTCTCCAGTCTTTTATTGTTTCTTCGAAAAAACACCTCTCCAAATCCCGCAACAATCCCTTTCGGACTAATTGGTCAAGAACCTTGGCCAGATACTGTTCGGCCGGCTGATGGGTCCGAAATTGGAGGCCAATCGTTTTCTGATGCAGATGAGCCAGAAAAGAAGCCAGTTGACGGAGACGACAGACCAAGGCCTCAGGCTGATTTTCCCAAATGGCTTTCTGGAAAAAGTAATCCAGATTCTTTCCCGGTTCGGAAGCCACCACCAGGTTCAACCCGATCCGCGCTTCCTTTCCCAGGGGACGGGCTACACGATAAGGCGGTCGATCAAAGCCCAAACGGCGAAGGAAGACCAGGTTTTCAAATTCTCCGACTAAGGGAGTGGCGCCCTGGGGCAGTCGGGGATCATGGGCATCGGCAAATTTAGCAATCACCCTTAGGCGGGAATGCTTTTCCTGGCAGCAAAAGACCCGATGAGAAGCCGAAAGAGGCCTCATCAAAAATTGGAGGTTGGTTTCCCTTAGCCCCAATTTTGGAAAAATTTCTCTGGCCAAGAAGGGCAGGAGAGAGGCTGGAACCGGTTGGATGATAGGAGAGGGCATGATTAAAGCCGTTATGGGCTGAAGCTTCATTATGAGATGGCCCAGAGACGGTAAAAGATGACGAGGAAACGCGGCGAAACGATGAATCGGAAGATCAAGATGGGCTGATCTTACCGTTTCCCCGGATCCCCGCGTCTCCTCGTTCGGTTTGTTTCAGGGCCCCTGTCTGTTAATCCCGTTCGATAATGGTGGTCATGCCCATGCCCCCGCCGACACACAGGGTGGCCAATCCCAACGACAGGTTCCGGCGTCTCATTTCATAAAGAAGGGAAATGATGATGCGGACTCCGGTGGCGCCGACCGGATGGCCGAGGCCGACACCGCTGCCGTTGACATTGGTGATGTCTCGATTCAGGCCCAGCCCCTGTTCACAGGCCAGATATTGGGCGGCAAAGGCCTCGTTGACTTCGATCAATTGGATATCCTTCAAGGTCAGGCCGGCCTTCTTAAGGCATTTTTCAGTGGCCGGCACCGGGCCGTAGCCCATGTACTTGGGATCCACACCGGCGACGGCCTGGGCCACGATCCTGGCCAGGGGCGTCAGGCCCAATTCCTGTGCCCTGGCCCGGGTCATAACGATGACGGCGGCCGCCCCATCGTTTAAACCCGAAGAATTGCCGGCCGTTACCGTGCCGTCTTTTTTAAAAGCCGGCGGCAATTTGGACAGATCGGCCATGGTCAACCCATAGCGGACATGCTCATCGGTCTCCACCATCCGGGGATCCCCTTTTTTCTGCGGAACGGCTACGGCCACGATCTCTTCTTTGAATCTGCCGGCCTTGATGGCGGCCTCGGCATTATGGTGGCTCCGCAAGGCGATAATATCCTGTTCTTCACGGGAGATCTGGTATTTTTCGGCCAGGTTCTCCGCGGTCTGGCCCATGATGTAGCCTTTTTTCTCCAGAAGGTTGCTCCCGGAATGAAGCATCTCCCACATGGCATCGGTCATCTGGCCGTGGGTCAATCGCTGTCCCCAGCGGGCCGTCATAAGGACATAAGGGGCCGAGCTCATGGATTCAACCCCGCCGGCTAACACGATTTGAGAGTCACCGGCCTTGATCTGCTGAACCGCAAAGGCCAGGGCCTGCATGGCGGAAGAACATTGGCGCTGAATGGTAACGGCCGGGACTTCGACCGGGATACCGGCTTTCAGGGCGGCGGTTCGGGCCGTATTGGCTTCGTCCGGGCACTGGACGCAATCGCCGAGGATGACATCATCCAACTGCTCTCCCGAGATACCGGCTCGTTTAAGGACCTCCACGATTACGGTTGCGGCCAACTGATGGGCCCGCATACTTTTGAGCGCTTCTCCGAACCGGCCGATAGGGGTCCGGGCCGCGGCCACCATGACAACATCGTTTGGACTTTTCAAAATGCTTCCTCCTCTTCTTTCGCTATCAGGTTTTGAATAGCTATAATAATCCTAACGAGGTGAAAAGTCAACTCTTTTAGTTATTACTTGTATCTGAAACCAAAGGTGATTTACAATACGATCCGCAGAAGGAGAAATCCTTTTCAGCCGAAAGGAGGAGGATCATGACTGTTCAAGATTGGGAAAAGAGGCTGCCGTTTTTAAAAGGATTGGTTCACATAAATCCAAGCGGAGAAGTTCTTGTTCAAGATCAAAAGGGATTGCAGGGGGAAGGGATTGATAAGATAGTTCACCAGGCGGTCTTTGGAGAGGAGCGGGACAAGGCCCTGGCCTGCTGGCTGATCTGGGAGCTGGGCCAGGCCCTGGGCCTTTATCCGGCTTCCATTCATGAGCTTTATGTAGCTAAAGGACGCGGTGAAATCAAGCGGGCCTTTACCGTACCGGCCATCAATCTGCGGGCCCTGACTTTTGACAGCGCCCGGGCCGCTTTCAAGGCCGCCGGGGAAAGAAAGGTGGGAGCGGTTATTTTTGAAATTGCCCGTTCCGAGATGGGCTATACGCATCAGCGGCCCGTAGAATACTTTTCGGCGGTTATGGCCGCAGCGATTAAGGAAGGGTTCCGAGGGCCCCTTTTTGTGCAGGGTGATCATTATCAGGTGAGCGGGAAAAAATACCAGGAGAAGCCCGAGGAGGAAATCAAGGCCATTGAAGCGCTCATTCTGGAGTCCATTCAGGCCGGATTTTACAACATCGATATCGACACCTCCACCCTGGTGGATCTGAATCAAACCAGCGTAGCGGAACAACAGCGCGTCAATTACGAACGGTGTGCCCAATTCACGGCCTTTATTCGAAACCATCAGCCGCCGGGGATGACCATCTCCGTGGGAGGGGAGATCGGCGAGGTGGGCGGAAAAAACAGCGACGAAACGGAGATGCGGGCCTATATGGACGGGTTTACCCGATCCTTGCCGGCCGGCATGCCCGGCCTTTCCAAGATCAGCATCCAGACCGGCACCAGCCACGGCGGCGTGGTTTTACCGGATGGGACGCTGGCTCAGGTGGCCATCGATTTCAACGTCCTGAAGGAGCTCTCCTTAATAGCCCGAAAAAGTTACGGCCTGGGGGGAACGGTTCAGCATGGCGCCTCCACCCTGCCCGATGAGGCCTTCCATCAATTCGTAACGCACGAGGCCATTGAAGTGCATCTGGCCACCGGCTTTCAAAACATCATTTATGATCATGAAAAATTTCCCAAGACCTTGAAGCAAGGCATGTACGACTATCTGAAGACCGAGCAGGCCAAGGAATGGAAATCCGGAAAGACCGAAGAGCAATTTCTCTACAGCATCCGGAAAAAAGGACTGGGACCATTTAAAGCGGATCTCTGGGGCTTGCCGGAAGAGGTGCGGGCCGCCATCCGAAAAACCTTAGAGGAGAAATTCGGCTTTCTGTTCGACCAGCTCCAGGCCGGTGACACCCAGGATCTGGTGCGGCGGCATGTGCCCCCGGTGAAAATTAAAAAAAACCTGGCCGACTTCGGCCTTGGAAAAACCAAGGAGGAGGACGTCTCGGATCTATCGGATTAGTATGGCTCTGTCAGGGTTCAGCGGCCAGCTTCCGGAAGCCGGGGATGCAATCGTCATCGGCCAGGGAGTTCTGAAGGGGAGAAATCCGTCCGGAAGCCTGCACATAGGCAATGCCGGTAATCACCAGACCGACGCCGCCGCGGGCCAGCTCTTCCACCATCTGGATTTGTTTCGAGGAGACCTGCCCGTTTCTTCCGCCAGGCCGTCATAGGTGGCGGATCTGACAAAACGGTTTCGCAGGGCCAGGTTCTTTATTGAAATCGGATCAAATAAGGTGCTCATAAAAAATGCCTTTCTTTAACGTGCCTTTTTAAGGGCCTTTAAGAAAGGATGGAGCAAATAGGTATTGGCCCCGGCCCGACCGATGACCAGGGCTAAAGCGGCGGCAACAACACCAACGGTGTCAAAATAGCTGATGGCCATAAATAGGGTCATGACGATAAGCATTAGCTCCAACCCGGTAGCCCAGGTAATAGGTCGGGTTTGTCGGGCATTGACCAAGACCGATCGTTGAAAGGTGAGGAAAACCCAAATGGCCGGGAGGGGGGTTAAGATCTTCAAGGGAAGAAGGGCGAAACGAGTCAGTTCCAGCGATAACCCGGATACCTTATGAAACCATAAATAGGACAAGGGAGTAAAACTGATCAAACCCAGAATCCCCACCGTTATAGCACCCAATCCGAAGGCAAAATTCCGCAAGGCTTTAAAGTTGCGCTGCTGCTCACCCAATAAAGCGATACTCCCTTCGTGGTAAGAGAGGCCGAAACTCATAAAAATAAAGACCAGTCCAAAGATCACCGGAAGCACGGCCAGGGATTCGATGGCCATCCGGCCGTGGGCCACAAAAAAGGTCACCAAGGGTTGGGTCCCCAAGGCCAGAAAAGAGGTCATGGCTAAGGGAAGATAAAAATTGATAATGGCCCGATAGGTTAGCGGGGACTCCCGGCTCTCTTTTCCTGATGATTCCGACAACAGTTTATTAACGATATTCCGGGCCATCCAGCGGCTGGCCAGGGCTTCCACTATGACGCTTATAGATAAGGCCAGGGCGCCGATAAAGGACCCTTCCAGCGGAAGAAAGAGGTAGAGCAGGATGCTGGTCAGGATAATGGTGATCAATCGTATGGCAGTTCCAAAGGCCACAAACCGGGTACGGTTGTTTCGAATCAAGACGCCCTGATAGAAACGGCGGTAACCAATGGCCCAGGGCATCGGTAGAAACAGCAAAGCGGCTTTATGGGTGAGGTGGGTAATATTTTGCGGAAGACCAAGGACCTTTTCGGCAAGAAAATAGAAAATCGAAGGGAGGAGCATGATGACCATCAGGGAGCTCAAAAGGCCGCTTAGGGCCAGCGTGAACCGATGCAATTTTATAAAAGAATCACGGTCCCGGACCAGGGTGGTTGAGGCACTTATAATCATAAGAATAGGGGCCTCAATGAATAGAGTTAATGAAAAGGCCACGCCATAAGCAGCCAGATTGAACTTCGGCTCCGCCAGGCGGGCGATAATGGCGCTGAGCAAAGGCCCTTCCAGGGCCATCATCAGCCAGGTGGCTTCCAGGGGAAGCCAGAAGGACAGGATTTGATCCCAGGTCAGCTTCGATTTACTTTGATCCATGAAGAAAAAGGGATCCTCTGTGGTTCAGTTGATTTCAGAAATGCACGGCAGGCAACGGGATGTGATTCAGGGGGTTCGTTTCCTGTCCGTCTCTTCCAGCAACCGGTTAATAAATACAGTGGTATTGTAAATTTCAAAGTTCTGCTTGCGAAATTTGGAATACCGGGATTTGGCGTTGGAAAGATTATGGACACAGGAATTGCATTCCGTGAGGATCACCTCGGCGCCTGTTTCGACCGCTTCCTCTAATCGGCGCCGGGCCATGACGATCGAATTGGAGGGGAAAGCACCCCGGACTCCTCCGCCGGCCCCGCAGCAAAGGGCCTCCGCCCGATTGTGCCGCATCTCCATAAAATGGGGGGCGATTTTTCGGATGGTCTGCCGAGGTTCTTCATAAATTCCCGAATGTCTTCCCAGATCGCACGGGTCGTGGTAGGTGACTTTTTTCTCCGTTCTCACCCCCAGGTCGAAATCCTTGAGGAACTGACTGATATGGATCACCCGGACCCCCTGATCCTGTAAGGGGGCGTATTGGGGTTTCGAGGTGAAAGTCCGGAAACAATAAGGGCACCCGGTGATGACGGTCTTGGCCCCCTGACGGAGAATGGCCTCCAGGTTACCCTGGACCAGCCCCTGGTTCATGGAATAGCCCACATCTTCCAAGATCCCGCTGCAGCAGACCTCGTCGATCAGGGTATAGTCTGCCTGCAGCCGGTCGAGCAGGTTCAACGTTTCCAGGGTGGATTCCATTTCCCGATAGGAACCCACGCAGCCGATAAAATAGATTAGTTCGGCCTTCCGGTTTCTTTCCCGCTTCAAGTCCGCCGGCTGTTCTTCTCCATAGATGTTGGTGAACTTCTGCAGCACCTCGTTCATGCCTTTGAAGGCCGGGTGGCAGGAGCCGATATGGACCATCTCTTTTCTAACCGCCTTGATGATCTCCGGGACCTTTACCCCGGATGGGCAGCTCTGGGTGCAACTGGCGCAGGTGGTACACTGGAAGAGGGTTTCAATGAGTTCGTCGCCGAGGTCCAGCCGGCCGTCCATGACTTCTTTCAGGAGGAGCATCTTTCCCCTGGCGTTGAGGGCCGGCCGCAGAGTGGCTCCGAAAGCGGGGCAGACGGCCTGGCAATAGCCGCAGCGGGAGCATTTCAGGATCTGTTCCCGGTACGTTCTGGCAAAATCATACTTGGCTTCCATATTAGAACTCCAAAGACATCTTTCCCGGATTGAGGATATTATTCGGATCAAATAGTTTTTTTAAAGAGAGCATATACTCCAGGGCCACGGGGTCATGCTCCAGGGGCATGAAAGCGGCTTTCGACAAACCGATGCCGTGTTCGCCGGTCAGGGTCCCTTCCAGAGCGATGGCCAGTTGAAAGAGTTCTTCAATGGCTTCCTTGACCCGACGGACCTGATCCGGATCATAGCCGTCGTAGAGGATCTGAGGATGAAGGTTGCCGTCCCCGGCATGGCCGAAGGTGGCGATCTGCAGGTCATGCCGGAGGGCAATGGCTTCTATGCCCTTGAGCATTTCAGCCACCTTGGACATAGGGAACGGTTATATCCTCCAGGACGAAGTGGGTTTTGATCCGGGCCAAGACGCCGTAAGCCGATTTGCGGGCCTCCCAAAGCCGGGCGGCTGCTTCAGCCGAATCGGCCTGCTTTATATCCTGGGCCTGGTTTTCCCTGAAGACCTGGAGAATCTTGTTCATCTGATAAGCCGTTTCCTCCCGGGTATAACCATCGGTCTCAGTCAAAAGTATGGCCTCCACTTCAGGGAGATTGAGTTGGGTATTTTGGTTGATGGCCTGGATGGTCTGCCGGCCCAGGATTTCGAGGACGCTGGGCACAATCCCGCTGACCATGATCCGGCTGACCGCTCGGCCGGCATCCTCCAGATCCTTGAAGGTGGCCATGGCCGTGGAGGTGACCGTCGGCTTGGGATTGATTTTGAGGATAATCTCGGTCACTACTCCCAGGGTTCCCTCGGAACCCACAAAGAGTTTGGTCAGGTCATAGCCGGAAACGCTTTTCATGGTTTTGGAACCGGTCCTCATCATCCGGCCGTCGGGCAAGACGACCTGCAGGCCAAGCACATAATCCCGGGTGGTGCCGTACTTGGCCCCCTTAATCCCCCCGGCATTGGTAGCCACATTGCCGCCCAGGGTGCAGACCTTGGCGCTGCCCGGGTCAGGGGGGAAGAAAAAGCCGTGAGGGGCCAAGGCCCGATCCAGGTCGGCATAGACCACCCCGGGCTGAACGATGGCCAGGCGGTCCTCAATGCTTATTTCAAGGATCTGATTCATATGATTCAGATCCAGGACAATACCCCCTTTGATCGGAACGGCCATACCGGAAAGTCCCGTCCCCGCTCCTCTGGGGACCAGCGGGATTTTTTCCCGGTTGGCCAGCTTCAGGATCTGAGAAACCTCTTCGACCGACTCGGCCCAGACCGCACAGTCCGGACGATAATGATGTTCCGAGGCATCATAGGAGTAGGAAACCAGGTCGATCAGGCTGTCGGTATAGCGTTTTCCGCCTACGATGGCGATCAAGTCTTTTTTAATGTTTTCATCCATGTAGTGCTCCCGAGCTGAGCTTTTCAATCTGAAAAATACTCCTTGATTTTTAACACAAAGTTACCTGGTTGTTAATGAAAAAAAGGCCAGCCCATTAGCCTTGACTTGTAGCCTATTCCGGCCTATATTTTTAACATGTTTGTATAAGCATTAACAGGCCGTATAAAGTAATAAGGAGGAATTATGGCTAAGGCAAAAATTTGGTTTATGGATGCCCGGGCGAAACGATTTTTGGAGTCCACAGCCATCAAAGGACGACAAATCGTGGAATACTCCGGTTGGTTGGATAACCTGCAAAAAGGGGACATTGTGGCCGTCAAGACCCACATGGGAGAGGCCTATAATGTGGGCTACCTGCGGCCCATCATCCTGCGAACCCTGGTGGAAGCCCTCAAGGCCAAAGGCTGCCGACCCTTTGTCACCGATACCACGACCATGCCCTATCATCCCTGGATCAGCCGCACCCTGGCCCTGGATCATTTGGAGACCGCCAATCGCAACGGTTTTAACCAGGGCACCATGGATTGCCCGGTCCTGATTGCCGACGGCTGGCTGGGGACCGATGATATTACCGTGGATTTACAGGGCCGGGGAAATTATCTTAACAAGCAGTTCGTGGCCCGGGCTATTGCCGATGCCGATGCCGTTCTATCGGTCGCCCATTTCAAGGGCCATCCTGCCGGCGGTTTTGGGGGGGCGCTTAAGAATATCGGGGTAGGCTGCGCCAGCAAGCGGGGCAAAATGAACCTCCACGGGGCACTGGCCGGCGACAAGCCGGTTATAGACCTTGCTCTCTGTCCTGGAAAAGAGTGTGACTGGTGGGAGACCTGCCAGGACTGCTGCCCGGAAGGGGCCATTCAGTTTACCGAAAAAGGGATTGAGATCGATCAGGAGGCCTGTGTCTATTGTTTCGCCTGTGCCAACCTCTGTGTCAATATGGCCGGCGTAAAGGGGATCCAGCGTTTCGATCATTTGCCGGCCCTGGGCCGGAGAATCGCCGACTCGGCCCTGGCCATGATGATGACCAAAGAGGAGGGCAAGGTCTTCTTTTTAAACTTTGCCATGGATATCACCCCGGTCTGTGATTGCTATGGCTGGACCGATACGCCGATTGTCAACGGACTGGGTATCCTGGCTTCCTATGATCCGGTGGCCGTGGATAAGGCCTGTATCGATATGATGAACCAGGCCCCGGGGCTCATTAATTCCGAGGCCGAAGAGTTCGGCGCCCTGGAGCCCGGCTCTAAAAAACTGAACATCATCAAGGGCAAGGACATCGAACCCCAGATCTACGGAGGGGTGGCCAATGGCCTGGGGTCCACCGACTACGAGATCGAAACGGTTCCCCAGGACCGGAGCCAGGAGGCCATCAATCAGTTTTATCCGGAAGTACGGGCCCGAAAGCTGAAAGCCATGTATGCTAAAAATCACCCTTTAAGAGGCTTGGATACGGCCTCTTTCGGCAAGATCACCGAAGGGGTGACCAATCCGAGGCATCCGAAAAAATAGTTTGGTGGGGCTTGAATCGGTTAACGAGGGGGCAGGCCGATTTTGCTTCAGAAAATCACGTTCACCTACAACTAAACGGAATCGGTGCGGTTAAAATTTATCGATTACCGAAGGAAATGTGCCAAGAAAGGCAGGACCAAATGCCCTGGCCCTGCCTTTGTTCTCTTCTGGGCTGTGGCGGCTTCTTTATAAGCAAAAGGGGATAGGTGTTGGAATTAATGGAGTCCTTCCCCCAAACCTCCGACCGAAGAAGGAATCCATTTTATTAGATTCCTAACGTTCCGGTTCAGCGACGGCGGTACGCCGTCCGCTGGAACCGGTTGTTAGCTGACCGTTTTTTCGCCGCCCTGTCAGAAGCCCTCGAAGACGTTTATGCTACGATCAGGCGAGGTCGAAGCGGTCAAGGTTCATGACCTTGTTCCACGCCGCTACAAAGTCGTGCAGGAACTTCTCCTGGGAGTCCTCACATCCGTAGACTTCCGCCAAGGCCCGGAGTTGGGAGTTCGAACCGAAGATGAGGTCGACACGGGTGCCGGTCCACTTGAGTTCGCCCGTTGCGCGATCACGACCCTCGAACACGTCTTCGTCTTCCGAGGTTGCCTTCCACGTCGTGCTCATGTCGAGCAGATTCACGAAGAAGTCATTGGTGAGCGTCTCTGGCCGCTTGGTGAAGACGCCGTGCTGGGACTGTCCGAAGTTGGCATTCAAGACGCGCATACCGCCAACGAGAACCGTCATCTCAGGAGCGGTCAGCGTCAGCAGTTGCGCCCGATCAACCAGCAGTTCCTCTGCCGATACGGCGTATTTGGTTTTGAGGTAGTTGCGGAACCCGTCTGCAGCCGGTTCGAGTACGGCGAATGACTGCCACGTCGGTTTGCTCCTGCGACGCATCCGTGCGTCCCGGCGTGAAGGGAACGGTCACATCGTGACCGGCATTCTTCGCCGCTTGCTCGACACCTGCGCATCCGCCCAGGACGATCAGGTCGGCGAGCGAAACCTTCTTCCCGCCGGACTGCGCGCTGTTGAACTCCTTTTGGATTCCCTCAAGGGTCTGCAGCACCGTCTTCAGTTGGGCCGGCTGGTTGACTTCCCAATCCTTCTGCGGCGCAAGACGAATGCGCGCCCCGTTCGCCCCGCCGCGCTTGTCGGAGCCACGGAACGTGGACGCCGACGCCCAGGCGGTCGAGACCAGTTGGGAGACAGACAGGCCCGAGGCGAGGATCTTGCCCTTGAGGGCGGCGATGTCCTGCGCGTCGATCAGCTCATGATCGACTGCGGGCACCGGGTCTTGCCAGATCAGTTCCTCTGCCGGGACCTCCGGGCCGAGATAGCGCGAGCGGGGGCCCATGTCGCGGTGGGTCAGCTTGAACCAGGCCCGGGCGAAGGCGTCCGCGAATTCCTCGGGGTTCTGCTGGTAGCGCCGCGCGATCGGCTCGTAGATCGGGTCGAAGCGCAGGGAGAGGTCCGCCGTGGTCATCATCGGCCGGTGCTTCTTCGACGGGTCGTGCGCGTCAACCACCATGTCCTCTTCGGCCACGTCCTTGGCCAGCCACTGATGCGCGCCGGCCGGGCTCTTGACCAGCTCCCACTCGTATTTGAACAGCACGTTCAGATAGCCCATGTCCCATTTGGTCGGGTTCGGCTTCCAGGCGCCCTCGATGCCGCTGCCGATCGTATCGCCGCCTTTGCCGCTGCCGAAGCTGCTCTTCCAGCCGAGGCCCTGCTCTTCGATGCCGGCGGCCTCAGGTTCCGGACCGACAAGCGCCGGATCGCCCGCGCCATGACATTTGCCGAAGGTGTGCCCGCCGGCGACGAGCGCGACGGTCTCTTCGTCGTTCATCGCCATGCGCGCGAAGGTCTCTCGAACGTCACGGCCGGAGGCGACCGGATCCGGGTTGCCGTTCGGCCCTTCCGGGTTCACGTAGATCAGGCCCATCTGCACGGCGGCGAGCGGATTCTCGAGATCCCGGTCACCGGAGTAGCGCTTGTCGCCAAGCCACTCGCTCTCGGTCCCCCAGTAGATGTCCTCTTCCGGCTCCCAGACGTCCTCGCGCCCGCCGCCGAAGCCGAAGGTCTTGAATCCCATCGACTCCAGCGCGCAGTTGCCGGCGAGGATCATGAGGTCGGCCCAGGAGATCTTGCTGCCGTATTTCTGCTTGATCGGCCAGAGCAGCCGGCGCGCCTTGTCGAGGTTCACATTGTCGGGCCAGCTGTTGAGGGGCGCAAAGCGTTGGGTGCCGGACCCCGCGCCCCCGCGGCCGTCGCCCATGCGGTAGGTGCCTGCGCTGTGCCACGCCATCCGGATGAAGAGCCCCCCGTAGTGACCGTAATCGGCCGGCCACCAGTCCTGCGAGTCGGTCATCAGCGCATAGAGGTCCTTCTTCAGGGCCTCCAGGTCGAGTTTCTTGAATTCCTCAGCGTAGTTGAACTCCTCGCCCATCGGATTGCTCATGGGACGAGTGCTGATGAAGAATCTTGAGGTTCAACTGGTTCGGCCACCAGTCCCGGTTCGACGTGCCACCGCCGGCAGTGGGTTTGTTAGCTCCGCCCGTTACCGGGCACTTGCTATCTTCATTCATAATGTTTCCTCCTTTCGTTGTGTGAACTGTTGAACAGTGCCACTATGAATAATAGTGTAGTTTCCATCCGGAAATTTGAATTTCCGGACGGAAACTAATCAAGTATTTTCGGAACCTGCCTTTTTAAATGAAACAGTCCGCTTCAAGTGTAAAGGACTACTTTACTTATTTTTCTTCTGACATTCCGGACAAAGACCGAAAAAATCCAGGCGATGGTGCAGGATCTGGAAGCCGGTTTTCCGGCCCATTTCCTGGTTAAGGTCGCTGAGACCGGCCCATTTCGGGTCGACGATTTTTTTACAACGTATGCAGATGATATGCGGATGGGGAAAGGGTTTGTACCCGTCATAGCGGTTGCTTCCGTCCGGAAAACCCAGTTCCAAAACTTCATTGAGTTCCTTGAGCAGAATAATCGTCTTATATACAGTAGCCAGACTGGTTGTGGGAAAATCGGCCCTGACCCGCTCATAGACCTGGGCCACGCTCGGGTGCGTTTCATCCCGGGATAGGATTTTCAAGACCGCCAATCGTTGGGGGGTAAGGCGGAAATTTTTCTCCTTCACCCTGGAAAGCATAGTTTCCAGGCGATTGCCGTTTTCCCAGGAGGTGTCAGTGGATCTGGCCATGGTTAATATGACTAAAAAAATTATTTATGGAGAATTATTATTTCTAAAGATATATTATCAGAAAGGGGCCGGTTGTCAAGAAAAATTATTTCAACCAGTGACTGTATCTCGCCGTCCTTCAAAAGGGCCTGGGTATGGACATCTCCGGATGCCTGGGGTTGTATGATCTGTCTTTAGGCAGATTTAATAAGATTTTGGGAAATACCAAAAAGGGTCCTACTCGGGGAACAGGCATCAAGGCAATGAAAACACTTAAACCCAAGTACAATCTATGCATGAAAACCTACCGGAAAGAGAATCTCAGCACCTCGAAGTGAGAAAGTGGGCGATTTGTTAGCGGCCACATGTCAGACATATTCCAAACTCGATCCGATCAAGACATCTGCTTCACCGGTTCGACTGGAAGCGTTCTTCCTTCCATGGATCGGCGGAGTTACTGTAACCTTGCCTTTCCCAGAATCCGGGCTCATCGCGAGAGGTGACTTTGACAGCCTCCAGCCACTTGGCACTCTTGTAGAAGTAGCGATCGGGGATCACGACACGCACGGGGGCGCCGTGCGCCTGTTGCAGTTTCTTACCAAAGAAACTGTGCGCAAGGATCACGTTCCCCTTTTGAGTTTCGCTTATGGGAACATTGCTGGTGTAGCCTCCGGCGGCCTCAAAAATGACAAAACCTCCACTTCTGCGAGGCCTGACTCTATCCATGATTGTTGTCAGGCGAACGCCACTCCAGCGGGAATCCAGAAGAGTCCAGCCGGTGACACAGTGAATATCACAGGTGATATGCACCTGGTCCAGGTTGAGCAGCTCCTGGTAGGAAAGGACGACCGGTCTTTCCACCTCACCATGGACGCGCAGGCTCCAGTTCGCAACAGTAGCGGTTCCAGGCGTGCCGCCCATATCCTGAATCTTTTCGACCGCCTGCTGCCCGGGGGGGAGACGGGGCCTGCCGTCCGGTCTGGTGTTGGCTGCCAGAGCACGTTGCTCCGCATCCGCGAGTTTTACGAAAGCTCCAGGCAACCCTATGCTCACTATGGTTCCGCCTGCTGCGGCCAGGAAGGTGCGCCTGGAGATCTTCTGGTCTTTTTGCATTGCCCCTCCTTTGTCAGTTGAGTGGGTCCTTGCCCCCTCGGATCAGCCAGAGCATCCGGGGTGATAGTTAAAATGGGGACGCTGGTAAGAAAGTAAGAAATTCATGGTTAACTCCAACTGATTCTCCTGAGCGATGTCCCTGCCTCCCTGGCAGCCCAATAGCAAAGAAATTTGTAGGAGGAATAGGGCCGCTGTTAGGTTATTAACTTTTCAACAGATGGAAACCCTTTTATCTCTGCGGCATCTTTCTCCAATACCACCCCTGACTCATCTCGTTCAACCTAATAACCTGACAGCGTCCCCTTTCTCTGTAACTTCAAGAGGCTTGGATACGGCCTCTTTCGGCAAGATCACCGAAGGGGTGAGCAATCCGAGGCATCCGAAGAAATAATTTAAAGGTGTAATTTCTATAAGGGTGGATAGGGCAGAAACCGGCGGCCGGCGGATTCCCGAGCGGAGTTAGCTCACCCGATCATCTCTTCGTACAATCCCCGTTTATCAATGATCCGGCGGGCCTTGAACTGGGTCCGTTCCAGGCTGCCGGGCGGCAAGGTCTGAACCAGGACCCGAACCCCCAGGACTTTCTTCAAGGCCTCGGCCAATCTCAGCTTTAAGGTCGCCGCCTGATGCTCTTCCAGGCCCAGGGCCATTTCGACCTGGACCACCAGCTCATCCATGGTTTTTTCCCGGGCAATGATGATCCGGTATTCTTCCCCGCAGCCGGCCTGGGCCCGGATGATGTCCTCGATTGCGCTGGGATAAACGTTTTCTCCCCGGATGGTGAACATATCATCGGACCGGCCGTAAATCCCTCTCGGAAGCCGGGGGTAGGTCCGGCCGCAGGGGCAAGGATCATTGACCCAGGTCGTCAGGTCACCGGACCAGAAACGAATCATGGGCTGAGAATCCCTTTCCAGATGGGTATAGACGAGCACCCCCTGTTCACCATAAGGGACCGGCCGTTTGGTTTCCTGATCGACCACTTCCGTATAGACCAGATCCTGCCAGAGATGCATCCCGCGCCGCTCCCCGCATTCACTATTGGACATCCAGGGGGTCATTTCAGCCGTGGAGCCGGAATCAACACAAACGCCTCCGTTTGAGGGGACGTTGGTGCAACCGTTGCTTCGTTTAGATAACTATCCTTGGCTTTTCGACATTGATCGAGAATGTCCTTGGCTCAGATATTCAACACGCAACTGATAACATAGCCGTTTTTTACCTATTTCCAATATGTTCCAGACACTCTGCTCGGAACCGTATAACTCAGCGGTGGGTACCAGTCATCCTCTGGTTTTTTTTGTTGGCCAATGTTTCGACCTTATTGAATCTTGTATCACGACTAAAAGGTCGTGGTGCGGGAATACCAAAAAGCATACCTTCAGCACTGATATCCTCATCTATATCAGGCCAATGTACCCCATGACCATCTCCTATAATTCTATAATTGGAGCGTTGCTTAGGTGTTGCATCGGACAATCGCCAAGACCACGCAAGCGGGACACTTATTATCCGACCATCAACAAGTTGAGCCGTAATTGTGTCTTTGCTGACTTTTATATCCTTAATTTTTTCTTCTTGTATTTTCACCACAGTGCTCATACCACGCCTCCATTATCTTGTCTTTGTTGTTTTTAATTATTCCTCGTATGGTATTGAGTTCTTTTGGAGAAAAACCATAATTTTTTACCAATACAACAGGCTCCAGCCAGAATTTGCAGATCATCTTCTCTCTTTGAGTATGCACATGCATTTGCTCATTACAATCAAAGCTGAAGAAGAAAAAGCGATAGGGTCCTCTGATTTTCTTGACCGTTGGCATATCGTTCCCTATTTAAGCATATACGATCATCGGGCAATCATTCCTGCAGACCCTCACTTCGAAGAACCCCTTTTTCATTCCTTTTTATCATAAAGTCAATAATATTCAAATTATTTTCATTGGTTAGCGTTTGAAATCTGGCATGGCAAGAGAAAATTTAAAACAAGGCTTCAAGGAAAATTATTCGCGCAACCTGACGTCATTTGAATTTAAAATTACCCAGTAGTTACCCAAAACGCGACATCCATCACCGGTCACTTCTTTCCTACCATCTCTTCGTACAATCCCCGTTTATCAATGATCCGGCGGGCCTTGAACTGGGTCCGTTCCAGGCTGCCGGGCGGCAAGGTCTGAACCAGGACCCGGACTCCCAGGACTTTCTTCAAGGCCTCGGCCAATTTCTTCTTTAAGGTCGCCTCCTGATGATCTTCCATGCCCAGGGCCGTTTCGACCTGAACCACCAGCTCATCCATGGTTTTTTCCCGGGTAATGATGATCCGGTATTCTTCCCCGCAGCCGGCCTGAGCCCGGATGATGTCCTCAATAGCGCTGGGATAAACGTTTTCTCCCCGGATGGTGAACATATCATCGGACCGGCCGTAAATCCCTCTCGGAAGCCGGGGGTAAGTACGGCCACAGGGACAAGGGTCATTGACCCAGGTCGTCAGGTCACCGGACCAGAAACGAATCATGGGCTGAGAATCTCTTTCCAGATGGGTATAGACGAGCACCCCCTGTTTACCATAAGGGACCGGCTTTTTGGTCTCCGGATCGACCACTTCCGTATAGACCAGATCCTGCCAGAGATGCATGCCCTGACGCTCCCCGCATTCACTATTGGACATCCAGGGGGTCATTTCAGCCGTGGAGCCGGAATCAATACAAATGCCTCCATAGCTCTTTTCAATAAGTCGCTTGGTGGAGGGAATGCCCGCACCCGGTTCTCCGGAGAAAAAAAGGATTCGAAAGGCAAAATCTTTTTTGGGGTCCAAGCCGAGGGTCCGGGCCCTTTCGGCTAAGTAGAGGCTGTAGGAAGGAGTGCCGTAAAAAACAGAGGGCTTCATCTGCCGGATCCAGTCGATGGCCCGTTCGGTCTGACCCGGAACTCCGGCGCCGAAAGGGAAACAGACCGCACCCAGGCGTTCCCCTCCGGCCAAGGCCCCCCAACTGCCCATATATAAGCTGAAAAAGGAGCCGATAAAAAGGATGTCGTTCGGCCGGACCCCGAAACTCCACATGATCCGGGCGTGGGCCTCGGCAATCCGGGTCATGTCTCCCCGGCTGATACCGAAGGCCGTTGGACGACCGGTGGTTCCGGAGGTGCCATGAAGCCGTTGAATATCAACGATGGGAACACAGCTATAACTGCCGAAAGGGAGGATGTCTCAGCCTGATCCTCGCGGATTTCTTCTTTGTACAAAAAGGGGATCCTCTCAAAATCGCTCAAAGAACGGATATTCTGTGGATGAACTCCGGCCTTGTTCCACTTTGCGCGATACAAGGGGGCCTTTTCATAGGCATGGGTCAGTTGGGCTCTGAGTTTGGGCAGGATGATCTTTTCCGATCGCTCCTGCGGGTCCATGGTCTCTATATCCCGGTTCCAGTAGGGATCAGAGGGGGATGGATAGTAATGAGGATTATGTTCTGGGGGCCATAAGAGGGTCATGAAAAACCTCCATCTTAAAAAAGTTTGAGCTATGGAACCAACGAGCGCCTGGCGGCTTCCTGGATTTCCTGCACAATGGTCTTCATCGGTGTATCCGGACCGTAGATTTTTTCAATGCCTTGTTCCAATAGATAGGGGATGTCCCGCTCGGGGATGATCCCGCCCAGGAAGACCTTGACGTCTCTGAGCCCTTTATCCCTCAATAAACGGACCACCTTCGGAGCCAGGACACGATGGTTTCCGCAGAGGGTGCTTAACCCGACCAGATCGACATCTTCCTGCAGGGCGGCCTGGGCAATCTGTTCCGGAAATTGATTGCCTAAATAAATGACCTCCATCCCGGCTTCCCGCAGGAACTGGGCTACCGTTACCGCCCCGCGCCAGTGGATATCCAGGCCCAACTTGGTGATGAGAACGCGTATTTTTCTTTCCATTATTTGTCCTTCATAAATACAGATCATCTCGGAGACTACTTGTCAGTGATCTCTGGAATGGCTTTCCAATGGACGTTGAATCTAGCTTTGAGCAGCCTGGAATCCAGTCTGAACTTTAATTCACTGGATTCCGGCTTCTGGGGAATAGACTGCTGCTTTAATGACATTGTAAAGACGTGTCTGAGACTTTTTGTTTTTATCCAGTTCTTCAAGTAATAAGCGGTGAATGCCAGAGGCCGAATTCATTCCGGAAAAGTTCCGAGATTTCGCCCAGGGTGGCCAGGGACTTGACGGCCTCCAGGGTGTAGGGGTAGAGATTTTCCTTGGAATGGCATTTGCCTCTGAGATGGTCAAGGGCCTTAGTGATTTTTCCGGAATCTCTTTCCCGACGCAATCGTTCCAGTTTAACCCTTTGACGGGATTCGGTCTCCGGATACTCAAAGACCTCTATGGGCTGGGATGGAGCCGGAACCCTGGAAGGCATTGACCCCCACCACCTTGATCTCCCCGCTTTCAATTTTTCGCTGATAGTCGAATTGGTAAGAGGCGATTTCCCGATGCAGCCAACCCTTCTCGGCCGCCGCAACAATCCCTCCCTGGTCTTCAATTCTCCGGATATAGGCCTCGATACGTTTTTCCAGTTCGGCGGTCAGATATTCCAGATAGTAAGAACCGGCCAGCGGATCAACCGTCTGGGTCACCCCGGTTTCCTGCTGGATGATCTGCTGAGTTCTTAGGGAGACCAGGGCAGCCGTTTCCGTAGGGGCCGAATAGGCCTCGTCAAAGGAATCGATGTGCAGGGACTGGGCCCCTCCAAAAACAGCCGCCAGGCCCTGGAGAGCGGATCGGGCAATATTGTTCAGAGGCTCGGTGGCCGGCAAGGTAATCCCGGCGGTCTGAACATGGAAACGCATCAGCCAGGATTTCGGGTCTTTGGCTTTAAAGCGTTCCCTCATGATCCGGTACCAGATCTTCCGGGAGGCCCGGCATTTAGCCACTTCTTCGAAGAAGTCGTTATGAAGATCCCAGAAAAAGGAAATCCGGGGGGCAAAGCCGTCAATCTCCCGGCCTCTGCTCAGCAACTCCTCGGCGGTAGCGACGGCATTGGCGATGGCGATGGCCACCTCGGCCACGGCATCGGTGCCGGCCTCCCTCAGATTATAGCCGTTCAAGCTGATAGGATTCCAGCGGGGCAGATATCGGGTGATCCAGTCCACCACATCGCATTGCATCCGGAAGGAAACGGCCGGAGGGAGCATTTCAGGAGCACTTCCGATGACCGTCTCCATGAGAAAGTCGTTCTGGCAGGTGCCGGATAAGCGGGTATAGGGGATGCCCCGCGCCTCGGCCAGGGCAAAGTACATCCCCGGGATAATCAGGCTGGTACTGGGAAGGTGGGTAACGATGGAAGTGCTGATACCGGCCAGGTCAATCCCGGAAAAAAAGGCCTCCATATCCGGAAGGGAATCCACGGCCGCCCCGCATTGACCGACATTGCCTTCCGCTTCCGGATCATCGGAATCATAGCCCCGGATGGTGGGCAGATCAAAGAGGATGCTCACCCCGGTGGCCCCGTGATCCAGGAGATATTTAACCCGCAGATTGCAGTCTTCCGGGGCCCCTAAGCCGGCTAACTGCCGGATGGTAAAGGGTCGGCCCTGATACATGGTGGGATAAATTCCCCTGACAAAGGGGGGCGCCCCGGGGAATCCCGAATCCTGCAAATAATCCAATTCCTGGATGTCCAGTGGCGTGTGGAGGAGCTTGACCGGAATCCCTGAAGAAGTGATGTGAACGGCCTCCTCTTTCTTTTCTTCCGACTTAAGCTTTTTCTTGTGCCATTCCTGGTAATGGGTCCGGATCTCTTGAATCTGCGCTTCATTAAAAAGGAGGTTTTTAGGCTGGTTGTCTTTCATCTCTTTTTCCTTTGTCCGGCGATAAAGAAAAAAGCCCCCTTTCCGGTGAAGGAGAAGAGGGCCGGGAGCGGACTTATGATTTTTTTTGACCCGGCTAAACCCCTAAAAGCCTCTGGGAAAGTTCCTGGTCGGAAAGGAGTTCCTGCGGGGTGCCTTCGTAAACAATCTGCCCTTGATCGATGACATAAACCCGATCCGCCAAGGCCAAAGCCATGAGGGCATTTTGTTCTACCAGGAGAATAGTAACCCCGGCTTTATTGATTTCCAGGATGATCTCGGCTACCTGGCGGACGATGAGCGGGGCCAACCCCTGGGAGGGTTCATCGAGCAACATGCAGCTCACCTTCCCCATGAGGGCCCGGGCTAAGGCCAGCATCTGTTGTTCTCCTCCTGAGAGACGGTTGCCTTTATGATGGCTGCGGTCTTTCATGGCCGGGAAATATTCGTAGGCCTGGTCCAATTGGTCCCGCTTCTCCTGAGCCGGGATGCCTTTTAAGAAAAAGGGCAATTCCAGGTTTTCATGAAGGGTGAGATTCTGGAAGATACGGCGCTCGGCCGGCACCAGCGACAGGCCGCTTTTGACGATCCTGTTGGTCGGCTTGCCGTTGATGGTTTCATTATTAAAAGTGATGACTCCCGCCCGGGGCGGAGTCAGGCCCAGGATGGAGCGGAGGGTGGTGGTCTTACCGGCCCCGTTTCTGCCTAACAGGGAGACGATTTCCCCTTGACGAACCATTAAGGAGATATCCTGCAGGACGTGGCTTTCTCCATAATAGGTGTTGACCTTTTCCAGTCGCAGGATCTCCCTTTTGGTGCTTTTGGCTCGCTCGCTTTTTTTCTGGGATAAGGAGAATCCTTTTTCCATTCCTCCCAGATAAGCCTTCTGGACCTCTTCATTCTGTTGAATTTCTTCCGGAGTCCCCTCGGCCAGTTTCCGGCCGAAATACAAAACGGTTATGGCGTCTGAAACCTTCAGCACCACATCCATTTTATGTTCGATGAGAATGATGGTATAGCCTTTTTCGTTTTTTAATTTATTGATCAGTTCGACGGTTCGTAACGATTCCTCCGGAGGCAGGCCGGAGGTGGGTTCATCCAGAAGGAGCAATTCGGCCTTGCAGGTCAGGGCAATGGCAATATCCAGATGGCGCTGGTCCCCGTGGGAAAGATTTCCAGCCACCTCATTGGTCTTGTCGGCCAGACCGACATCCTCCAGGATCTCCATGACTCGGTCCCGGGCTTTCGAGCCCTTGTGGTAATACATGGCCGGAATAAGGACATTCTCAAAAACCGTAAGTTCCGGGAAGATGGCGGTAATCTGAAAAGAGCGTCCGATGCCTTTCCGGGCTATCTTATGGGGTCTAAGGCCGGTAATGTCTTCCCCTTTAAAGCGGATCCGTCCTTTACTGGGGGGATGGACACCGGTGAGGAGGTTGAAAAAAGTGGTCTTGCCCGCTCCATTGGGTCCGATAATGGATCGGAGTTCCCCTGGGTTGATGGAAAAATTGATATCCTGGACCGCTTCCAAGGAACCAAAATTTATTCCCAGCTCCGTTGTTTCCAGTAATTTCATATAGGCCATCCTTCATAAGACCGGCTTTCCTCAGTTGCGCAAGATATGGTTCCAGGAGGAAACCCGTTTAATTATTTTAAAGAACTAACGCTTTTTCTGGACAAATCCCCAAATCCCTCTTGGGAAGAAGAGGATAAAAATGATGAAGATCGCCCCGACGAAGAATTGCCAGTATTTCGTATAATAGGAGATGAAATTCATCAGATAAGTAACCACTCCGGCTCCCAAAATAGGGCCAAAAAGGGTTCCCAAACCACCCACCAGTCCCATAATGACCACGTTTCCCGACCGAACCCAGTCCAGGGTCTGGGGGAAGATATAACGGAGGAACATACCATAAAGGGTGCCGGCTACAGCGGCAAAAACCCCCGAAATAATAAAAGAGTATAGTTTGTAACGCCGTACATTATAACCTACAACCTGGGCCCGTTTTTCATTTTCCCGGATTGTTTTCAGGACCTGGCCGAAATGAGACTCGACCAGCCAGTATTTAACCAGAGTAGCGGCCACAAAGAAAACAAAGACAAAATAAAAGAAACTCAGATCATTTTTTAGATTCCAGTTAAAAAGACCCAGCGAGATGCTATCCCTTGGAATCCCGGTCAGGCCATCCTCCCCTCCGGTAACCGTCTTCCAGCGGGAGGCAATAAAAAAGAACATCTGCCCAAAGGCTATGGTGAGCATGGCAAAATAAATGCCGGTCTTGCGTATAATGAGGAGCCCGATGATGACAGCGCCCAGGGTACCTACCAGAATCCCAATCAGCATGCCCAGGAGAATGGACACTTTAAAATTGATGCAGACAATACCCATGGTATAGGCAGCCAGCCCGAAATAAGCGGCCTGGCCGAAGGAGAGTATGCCGGTGTAGCCCAGGAGTAAATCAAAACCCAGGGCGAAGATGGCAAAAATAACCATCTCAGTGGCCAAGCCGGTATAGCCGCCGATAAAGGGGATGATTTTAGGCCAAACCGCCACCAGGGCGAAAAGGATGACCATTTTTATTAAGTCTTTGGATCTCGATTTTTCAACAGGTGTTGTTGTCATTCCAATAACCCTTCAACCCCGGCGATACCTCTCGGGCGGACTAATAATACGATCGCCATCAGAATAAAGACGATGACATCCGACATGGCCGAAAAAACCTCCACGGAAAAACTGACGACTACCCCGACCAGTAAACCTCCGATGACTGCGCCCCAGAAACTGCCCATGCCCCCGATGATAACCACTACGAAGCAGGACATAATGATGCCGGTTCCCATAGGCGGATAGACACCTTGAATAGGGGCATTAAGGACCCCGGCCACAGCCGCCAGGGCCGATCCGATCCCAAAGGTGATGGTAAAAAGAAGATTGATGGGAATGCCCAGGGCAATCACCATTTCCCGGTCAAAGGTCCCGGCCAGGATGGTTTTCCCCATGGGGGTTTTTTGAAAGAAAAACCAGAGAGCAACCAGCAGGGCGGAGCAAAAAACAATGATAAACAAACGGTATTTGGAAAATATGAAGAGCTTTAAGTCAATGATGCCGCTGAGAAATTCAGGAGGACTCATGGGATAGGGGGCATCCCCCCAGGTCATACGAATCATATCCTCAATCATCAGGGCCAGCCCGAAGGTCAGGAGCATGGTGTGCAACGGGTCCCTTTTGTAAAGGGGCCTGATTAAGGTGGCCTCCATTCCCATGCCGATCAGTCCCAGAAGAATGGGCCCGATGATCAGGCAGGGCCAGAAACCGGTATAGTTAAATAAGGTAACGACGCTATAGGCCCCCAAGGCGTATATAACCCCGTGGGTAAAGTTTATGACCCGCATCAGCCCGAGGATGATGGTCAGTCCAATGGCCATCAGAACTAAGAGGGTGCCCAGGGCAAAGCCGTTGAGCAATTGGTTCATAATTGTGGGCAGGGAGAGATTCAAACTTATCATAGCCACCCCGGCAGTCAGGTCGGCAGCAGAGAAGAGGGACTTCTCTGCTGCCTTGGATGAAGGATTAATTTTTATTTGAACAGGTCATAGGGTTCCAGTTCGTGACCGCCCTCTTTCTTCCATTCGTCGAATGAAGGGGCGCACTCGTCACCCGGGACATGGCCCAGGATCTTGAAGAGATCGGCCCAGGTCTTGAAGTTGGCCGGGTATTGGGCCTGGGCCACAATGACATCCTGGATGTTTTGATGATCGAAGTTGCGCCAGTAGCTGGGGGTCCATTTCAAACCGTCAAATTTCCAGCCTTCCAGGGCCTTAATCACCGGAATCATATCCGTGGTCTTGGCCCGGGTGATGGCCTCAAAGAGCTGTTGGTGGGTAATGTATCCCAAATAATGACGGTAGGAGGCGTCCCATTGAGGGGGTTTATTGGCTCCAAAACGCTTCCGCAAGGCCGCCCGCAATTTCTGGCTGCCCGGGGTATCCACCGTACAATCCCAGGAAAGCCCCCAAACCCCGTCGGCCGCCGCCCCGACTCCTTTCATCATGGGTGATCCGGAAAGGGGACCGCAGAGGTGAATGTCTTTGGCCAGGCCGAATTCCTTGAACTGCTTGACCAGGTTGACCTGATCGGCTCCATAACAGTTACAGCTTAATAAATCAGGCTTAAGGCCCCGGGCCTTGATCAGGTTGGCTGAGAAGTCCTTGGTTCCCAGAGGGGTAAAGTCATTACCGATCTCCTTGCAGCCGTATTTGGTTAAGGCACGGTTCATGGAGGTCCGGGCCGTATGCCCCCAGGTGTAGTCGGCGGTGATGTGATAAACTGATTTGGGTTTCCAGTTTTTTCCCAGCCAGGCCCCTACGGCCGTAGAAAGCATCCAGTTTTGTGAGGTGGTCCGGAAGGTGGTCCGGTGGGATTTCTGCATGGTGGTGTCATCGGAATGACTGCCGAAGGCCATAAAAAGCTTTTTCTCTTTAAAGGCTTCTTCGGCAATAGCCAGGGTGACACTGGAGGTCAGGGTCCCGGTCAAGAAATGGACATTGTCCCTTTTAATCAACTTAATCGTCTTCTGAACCCCGATGCCCGGATTACTGGGGGCGTCTTCGGTGATCATTTTAATTTCCCGGCCGAGTACCCCGCCTTTGGCATTCCATTCCTCATTGGCCAGCATGGCCCCTTCCATCTCATCTTGACCGGAATCGGCATAGGGCCCTGATATCGGTTCAATATTGCCGATCAGGATAGGCGGTCCCGAAAAGGCTTTGAGGTGCGGTGCACTCAAAAACTCCGACAACTGGAAGGCCGTAAGCCCGGCCGCCACCACACCGGTGCGGGCCAGGAATTGACGTCTGGTCAATCCGGAATGGGTTCCCATTTCTCCATCTTTTTTCTTTTCGTCTTTCATAAACCCCCCTCTGAAGTATTTTAGGTTGACTTTATTGCTCGGAACAAACGCGGGATAACTTTGAAAAGACACCCCCTTCCTTTATTTTAGGTGACGTTATAAGGATTCATACTTGGATTGTTAGAGAAATTAATAATTGGGCTATTGGAAGTGTATCCCTGGTTAAAGGGAGGATCCGTTGTCTTAGGTAAGGAGAATAAGAGGGTTGATTCCGTTTTCGTTCTCGCCTGGGCCACTGGAATTCCTTATCTTGAACCATGGTCACTGAAACCGGTTTGATTGAAGAAAAAGATTGCCCTCTTCCCGAAAAAAAATTGGGGGGAGGTTTAAAAATAGGGTTTGCGGTCTTAGGTTAAGATGTTAATGATGGTTTTTTATAGTAAAATTATAGAGGTTATGCAAGGATTTTTTTCATCATTCTTTTTGAGCAACCCGGCAAGAGGAATTACCAATTTTCCGAAAAAAGGAGGATGGCCGTTATGCCATTTTTCACTTTCTACCGGTTACAATTAAATGAATGCACCCCCCAAGAATTCTTGCGCCTTTGGGCAGCGTTATACCGGGAAGGACCGGTCAATGACGATCTTTTGAGACAGAATTTAAACCCGGGCCGAAAGCTGGAGGACCGGCACCTCGAACCATTGCTGTGCTGGCGCCGGCAGCAATCCTTGGAGGAAAAAGATCTGAACCTGGTTAAACGACTGGGCCAATCATTAACAATAATCAACGCCTTCAGAATGAAAACTAAAATCTCCGAAGAAGAGACCCTCGATTTTTATGACCAGGCGACTGCCTGGGTCCCTGACGACTTGATCCTGAGGACCTTTATCCTCCACCTGGCCAGGCCCCACCAGTTCCCTCTCTTTGATGAGAAGATCTATCTGGCCCACCAGGTGATTACCGAGCTTCCCCCTAAAAAACCCAGGCCATTAGATCCTGATAATGATGCCGCTTATTTTTCCTTTATGAAGACCTTTTTCCAGATGGTTGCGGCCGGGGCCAAACCGGAGGATATCCTCTATCGAGCCCTTTCAGCCTTTGGTCATTTCTTGAGCCGTTATCAGTCCGTTGTACAATTTTAAGATGAGGGCTGAGAAGGCTATTTTTCCAGGGATTCCATGGCGATGGTGGAATGGGCCAGGGAGGCGCCGGCACTCATGGCCATGGCCACAAAGATGGCTTCGCCGATTTCTTCATCCGTAGCCCCGGCCTGCTTGGCCTTTTTGGTGTGGCCCTCAATGCAATAGGGACAGCGGGTGATATGGGCCGTGGCAATAGCGATCAGTTCCTTGACTTTGGTGGAAAGAGCCCCTGCCTCAAAGGCCTTCTGGTTGAAGGCCATGAAGGAGTCAAAGAGATCCTTATTCAAGTCCATCAATTTCGGGTAATACTTGCGGGCATCCTTGGGATAGAGATAATCACCCATTTTTACTCCTCCTTGAGATCAGGTTATTTCCCTCCATTTTTATCACTATTATCCAGGCAGGACAAGTCTGTTTTTCGATGGGGATGATCCCCTCAGAGTCGAAGGCCCCGATGGCACCCTTGACACCCGGGAATAGTAAATTTATGTTAATATTATGAGCTGAAAACGGATCCTGTATCGGAGAGGTTTTGAAATGCGTATTTTAGTGGTTGAGGATGACGTCAAGATTGCTTCCTTCATTATCAAGGGCCTTAAAGCCGCCGGCTATGCCGTGGATCATGCCCCCGATGGAGAAACGGGCCTTCATCTGGCTTTAGCCGAACCTTACGATACCGCCATCATTGACATCATGCTGCCCAAACGGGATGGGTTGTCCCTGATTGAAACGATGCGGAAAGAGAAAAAGCGTACGCCGGTCATCATCCTGAGTGCCAAAGGATCCATTGACGACCGGGTTAAAGGTCTTCAAACGGGTGGCGACGACTATATCACCAAGCCTTTTGCTTTCTCCGAGCTTCTGGCCCGGGTCCAGGCCCTGATCCGGAGGACAAGCGGGCTTTCTGAACCCACCGGCCTGACCGTAGGCGATCTGTCCATCAATCTTCTCACCCGGGAGGTGACCCGGGGGGGAAGAAAAATAGACCTCCAGCCGATCGAGTTTTCCCTGCTCGAATATCTCATGCGCAGTTCCGGCCGGGTTGTCTCAAAAACAATGATCATGGAACATGTCTGGAACTACAATTTTGATCCCCAGACCAATGTGGTTGAAGCCAGAATCTGCCGACTGAGAGATAAAATTGACCGGGATTTTGACCGGAAACTGATCCATACCCTTAGGGGGGTAGGATATGTACTTAAGGAAACCGATTAAGCTTCGCAACACCCTCGCCGTTCGTCTGACCCTCTGGTATGCCGGGATCTTCACCGTCTCGTCTTGTATCGCCTTTTTTTTATTCTATATGCTCATCACTTCCTTGATGCAGGACCAGACCGACCAGGAGCTTTTAGAACAGGTCAATCGTTTCTCAACACTCTTGGCTACGGAAGGGGTTGAGGCCGTCAAAAGCGTGGCCCTGATCGAGGCCCAGGCCGCCGGAGTGAAAAAGGTTTTTTTTCGCTTTCTCTCCCCGAACGGTCAGGTTTTTTCCTCGTCCAATATGGCCTACTGGAAAAATATCCATATTACCGAAGCAGCCATTCGGGGATTGCTTCAAAACAGCCGACCCGTTTTAGAAACCATCACCATCCCGGACCACCCGGATAAAATTCGTATCCTATATGCCATGATCAGTCCCCGCATCATTTTGCAGGTGGGACAGACCATGGAGAGTTATTCCCGCTTTCTGGCCGCCTTTAAAGGGATCTTCATCAGCACGATGACCCTTCTTATCTTGACGGCCGCGGGTCTGGGCTGGTTCATGGCCCGGCGGGCCGTCTCCGGGGTGGAAGCGGTGACCCGGACGGCCCGAAAGATATCCGCAGGCACCCTGGAAGAACGGGTTCCGCTCAAAGGCCGGAATGATGAAATCGATCAACTGGCCCTTACTTTTAATCAGATGCTCGATCGCATTCAGACCCTGCTCACCGAGATTAAAGAAATGAGTGACCATATAGCCCATGACCTAAGAAGCCCCCTGACCCGGATTCGGGGAATCGCAGAAGTAACCCTCACTACCGCCGACTCCCTGAAGGAATACCAGACCATGGCCGCCAGCACCATCGAGGAGTGCGACCGCCTCCTCGATATGATCAACACCATGTTGCTGATTTCAAAAACCGAATCGGGCCTGGATACCCTCTCCTCGGAGGAGATCGATCTGACGGACCTGGTGCGGAAGGCCTGTGAATTGTTTTCGCCCTCGGCCGAAGATAAAGCGGTGACCCTGCGCTGGGATCTGCCGGAGAGAAGCCGTCTAACCGGAGACACTCGAATGATCCAGCGCCTGCTCTCCAATCTTCTGGACAATGCCATCAAATATACCCCTTCAGGGGGATCCGTAACCGTTTCCCTGGAGGAAAAGGGGGAACACCTGGTGATCTCTGTAAAGGACACCGGGATCGGTATTTCTCCAGGCGATCTTCCCCACATTTTTGAACGGTTCTATCGTTGCGACCAAAGCCGGTCCCAGGTGGGCACCGGGTTGGGCTTAAGCTTGGCCCGGGCTATTGCCCAGGCCCACCAGGGAGACCTAACCGCCCAAAGCCTGACGAATCAAGGAAGCACTTTCAGGGTCACCCTCCCCAAATCCCTGCCTTCCCGATCCCGATAACCCTTACTCCCAACATGACCAACTTGTAATCTTCCGGTCAGCTTCCGGTCAGCTTCCGGGTTTACCATTCAGTCAAGAAAAAAGGCTGAAACGGCCGAAAATCCATCATCCAAAATGAGGAGGAAAAAATGGAACAGAAAAAACGTTTTAAAACAATTTTTATCGCCCTGATCCTATTCGGGGCCATGCTGGGGGTAGGGCTTGGAGTAGCCGCTGCCGTCAGACATTCCGAGACAGCGGGGTCGGCCGGCCCTGTCCTTTCCGAGGCCCCCATGGTCCCGGCAAACTTCAGTGAACTGGCGGAAAAGGTTCGCCCCGGGGTGGTCAATCTCCAGGTGGTCAAAAAAATAAGGAACGTCGGCTTGGGATTCCCCAATTTTCCCGGCCATCCCTTTGGGGACCGGAACCCCTTCGGTGATTTCTTCGGGCCTAATTCTCAGGGGAACCCGCCGGGGGGTTTTGAACAGCGGGGTGTAGGGTCCGGGTTTGTCATAAGCCGAGACGGGTATATCCTTACCAATAACCACGTGGTTGAAGAGGCCGACCAGATCAAAGTGAAGCTCAGCAATGGCCGAGAGTATAGCGGTAAGGTCGCCGGACGGGACCCCAAGACCGACCTGGCCCTCCTCAAGATTGAAGGGGCCTCAGATCTTCACCCCCTCAAGCTGGGTAATTCCGAGGAAATGAAGGTGGGCAGCTGGGTAGTGGCCGTCGGGAGTCCTTTCGGACTGGAACAGACCGTTACGGCGGGCATTATCAGCGCCAAGGGAAGAATGATCGGCTCCGGGCCCTATGATAACTTTATTCAGACGGACGCTTCCATCAATCCCGGGAACAGCGGTGGCCCCCTCATCAACATGAGGGGCGAAGTGGTCGGCATCAACACGGCCATTATGGCCGAAGGCCAGGGGATCGGTTTTGCCGTGCCGATTAACATGGCCAAAGAGATTTCCGCTCAGCTCCAGGACAAGGGCCATGTCACCCGAGGCTGGCTGGGCGTGAGCATCCAGGAGGTGACCCCGGAACTGGCCAAATCGTTTGGTCTCAAGGAGAAAAAGGGGGCCCTGGTTGCCCAGGTGGTCTCGGGCAGCCCGGCGGAGAAGGCCGGGATCGAGCAGGGGGACGTCATCCTTGAATTCGACGGCAAAGCGGTTTCGGACTCGAAAGACCTGCCCCGGATCGTGGCCTCGACCCCGGTGGGCAAAATGGTCACGGTGAAGCTGTCGCGGGAAGGAAAAGGCCTGGACCGGTCGTTGAAAGTGGGAGAAATGGACGAAAAGGTCGAAGGGGCTGAGGCCCCCTCTTCCCATAAATCCCTCGGTATTACGGTCCAGGATCTCACGCCTGAAATTGCCCAGGGGTTGGGTTTAAAGAAAGCGACGGGTGTGGTGGTGACCCGGGTTGAACCCGGGAGCCCGGCCGCCGAGGCGGGCCTTCGGACAGGGGATGTCATTCGAGAGGTCAACCGGAAACCGGTCAAGAGGACGGATGATTTTGTACAGAAACTGGAGAAGGCCAGGGGGCAGGACACCGTCCTGCTTTTCATCCAGAGAGGAGAGAACCATCTGTTTGCCGCTGTAACCCTGAAGTAAACGGAGGCGCACCCGATCGGGGAAGATGTAAAAACCTCCTCGATCGGGTGGCCTTTCTTATTCCGTGGATGACCCGGAGAATTCAAGAGCGGAAAGGGCCAAAATCAGTATAAGGTCATAGAGTAAGGTCATTTTCGTCCGTGCTTTTCTTTGGAGTCCTGCCGCGAACCGTTTTCGTACCCGACCGGCCAGGTTAATACTGTGACTGAAAATCCTGAATGAGTCAATGGGGTTATTGCTGTAATTCCGATGGAGGGATGCGGTATTTCCTGTGTTGTTTTTATCCTTGCCCCTGTTCCCCTGACTATTTATACTGGTGATGATGTTCTTTGCAGGTTCATCCTAATCCTTCTCAAACATTTCCTAATGGAGAAACACCCTTGAATGTGGCACCGGTTGATAGGCCCCTGTCAGCCCACTTCCAATTGAAACATTTTTTGGCCCTATCCCGAACTCCCCATGGATTGTTGGATATGGCTACCCCGGCTCTGGCGGCCCTTTTATGCTACGGCGCCTTCCCGCCGCTGCGGGTGATCCTCCTGGGTCTAATGACGGCCTTTGCCGGGTACACTGCCGTTTATGCCCTTAACGATTTGTTGGATTTTCGGGGAGACAAAGAAAAATTGGAGCAAGGCGGTTTTCGGAACACGGAGAATTACCTGGATGCCGTCCTGGTGCGCCACCCCATGGCTTACGGATTGCTGGGTTTCAAGGAAGCCCTGATCTGGGCCATCGCCTGGGCCTTGCTGGCGCTGATCGGTGCCACCCTGCTAAACCCGTGGTGTGCGGTTTTCTTCCTGAGCGGTTGCGCCCTGGAAACCGTCTATTGCCTTATGTGGAGGACCAGTCACCTTCGGACGATGGTAAGCGGGGCTGTAAAGACAGCAGGGGGGATGGCCGCGGCCTTCGCCGTGGATCCCAGCCCTTCCCTTCCCTTTCTCCTGGTCCTTTTTTTGTGGCTTTTCTTCTGGGAGATCGGGGGGCAAAACATTCCTGCCGATTGGACCGATATTGAGGAAGACCGGATGCTGAAGGCCAAAACGATCCCGATCCGATTTGGACCGGATTGGTCCACGGTGCTGATCCTGTCCTCCCTCATCCTGGCGGTCGTGCTCAACGGCACCCTTTTCGCTTTTTCCCAATTGGGATCCAAAATCCCTCCTCTGACCGCCTCGCTGTTTGCGGGGCTCTACCTCCTGCTTACCCCCGCCTACCAGCTCTACCGGACCAGGGAAAAACTTCAGGCCTCCCTCCTTTTCAACCGGGCCAGCTACTATCCCCTCTCCTTGCTCGCGGTGGTCAGCCTCAACCTCATGCTCTTAGATCTCAAGTGAAAAGACGGGTGAATGAAAGAGATTGATTCCCGGGAATTGTCAGAAGGCAACGGGCAAGATGGAAAGCCGGTCTATATTGCCCACCAGGGCAAAGTATTCGACGTGAGCGAAAGTAAATTGTGGAAAAGCGGCCTGCACATGAAGCGCCACCGGGCCGGAAAGGATCTTTCCACCGAGCTTCAGGCGGCGCCCCATGGAACCGAGGTCCTGGAGCGATATCCTCAGGTGGCCGTCCTGAAAAAGGAGGTGTTTCCCAAAAGGGAAATACCAAAGGCCCTGTCCCGGCTCCTTCTGCGGGTGCCCATGCTCCGGCGGCATCCCCATCCCATGACCATTCACTTCCCCATCGTCTTTATGTTCGCGGTTCCCCTGTTCACTCTTTTTTATCTTTTTACCGGGAACCGGGCCTTTGAGCTGACCGCCTTTCATTGCCTGGGGGTCGGGATTTTCTTCACCCCGGTGGCCATTGGGACCGGTTACTATACCTGGTGGCTGAACTACCTGGCAAAACCCATCCGTCCCGTATCGATTAAAAAGAAGGTCTCGGTAACCCTGCTGATGATAGAAATCGCCGCTTTTCTCTGGAGAATAAAGGTGCCGGGAGTCCTGGAGAGCGTCAGTCTTTCCAGCCTGATCTACCTGGTGCTCATTTTCTCCCTCTTTCCCCTGGTCACCGTCATCGGCTGGTTCGGCGCCCGGTTGACCTTTCCCATCGAAAGAGATTAACAGGCTGCTGAAAAACGCTCATCTTTCCCGCGCCTCGCGGGATTGTCCTCGTCCTTCGTCAGTCCGGCGTACTTCTATGGTCGCCTCCTTCCTCAGGATTTGTTCGCGTCAACGGCAACGCTCACACCCACCCCTTTGGGGCGGGACCCGGTTTCGGACGCCTTGAATTGTATCATTTTTGAGCAGCCTGTGAAGATTTGGTTTATGACCCTTTGAATCCTGGATCATCGACAACCAATCTGGAAATGATCCAAGATTAGTTTATCCTTCCTTGACGGCGACACCCAGCAGGGCGAAGCGCTTCAGTTCCAGGGCCTTTTTAAGGGGGAGACCGGCCTGCTTCAGCTCCTCTCGCAAGTCGTGGCTTAAAAAACGGTCTTTCGGAGGGTGGAAGAAGATCTTCCGGGCAATGAAATTCTGGTAAAGGGCCGGGTAGAGTTCCTCGATATAATAGGCACCGTCCGGCTTCAGGACCCGGGCGATTTCCCCCAGAGCGGCGCGCCAATCCACTACGTGATGGAGGACGCCGAAACCGAAAACCGCATCCACGCTCCCCGGATCCAGGGGCAGGCAGGAGACATCCCCCACAAAAAGGCGGGCCTCTCTTTCTTTCCGAACGGCCGGACCCCGGTGGGCCATCCGGACCATCCGGATATCCAGGTCCATGGCATAAAGCCTCGAGAGCTGAAACTCTCTGACGAGTATGGCAGCTCCGGCGCCCCGGCCGCAGCCCACCTCAAGGGCGGTAGAACCCGGCTTGAGAGACATCATTGCCTTGAGCTTCCGGATCTCGATCCGTTGCTCCCAAACCCGGAAGGGATTATTCACCGCGCAGCGTTCAGCCCAGTTCAGTTTCACCGTAACGGCCTCGCTTCAATCTCACCCAAGACTTAACAAAATTGGTGCAGCCGGTCTTTTCAGGATTCATCTTTGAGGCCCAGATGGATGGCCGCAATACCGTTGGTCAGTTTCCGGTAGGTGACTTGGGAGAAACCGATCTCCTCCAGAATGGTGCTCAGTTTCTGCGGAGAAGGAAACATCCTGATCGACTCGGGCAGATACGTATAGGCCTGCCGCGACCCCACGAGGAGAAGCCCTAAAAAGGGCATAATGCGGAAGGAATAGAAATCGTAAAGCTGGCGAAAGAGAGGTGCGGTCGGTTTCGAGAACTCGAGACACATGAACCTTCCCCCGGGTTTCAGGACGCGGTACATCTCTCTGAACCCTTCCTCCAGGTGCGTCAAGTTCCGGATCCCAAAACCCACCATGGCGCCGTCAAACTCCTGAGATCCAAAGGAGATTTTTTCGGCATCGCCCTGGACATAGAGGATTTTCTCCCGGGAAGCCCTGTTGCTGGACTTGCCTTTCCCGGTTTCCATCATCTTGCGGTTAATATCATATAAAACCACCTTTCCGGAAGGATGGACCTTTTTCACGGCCAGGATGGATAGATCGCCGGTTCCCCCGCAGACGTCGATAACCCGGTCACCCGGCCTCAAGCCCAAGAACCCGATGGCCTTTCTTTTCCAGAGGTAATGAATCCCGAAGCTCAAGACGGTGTTCATTACGTCGTACTTCCGGGCGACCGTATCAAAATGTTCTCGTACCCACTTGACCTTTTCCGGGGCCGGAATTTTTCGGAATCCGAAATGAGCCGTCTCCCCTTCCGTCTCAACCGGAGCGACGGACTCCGGTTTGCCGGTTTCAGGGTTGGAAGGGGTAAAAAGGTTCATCGTTTCGTTTAATTGGTTTTTTGCGGGGGTATCCAGACTGACCAAAAGATAACGGGACGGCCGGAGACTGTCAAGAGGTTTTGCGGTCTAAGCCCGGCTTCTTGACTTTGCGGCAAGGAATCTTAATTTAAGATTAGTTTTTTTCTTAACTTTTTTTTGAGGGAATGAAAATTCCCGGGAGGAGACCGATGAAGAAAATAGCGATTTTGTTTCTGATAGGGGTCCTTTCGTTCGCTGCTTCCTGTGTGGCGGTACCCTATTATTATCCGGGTGAGTATTATTATCCTGCGCCATACCTCTGGTACTGGGACGGCTATGACCACTACCGGAATTCCCCTTATCCTTACGGCTATCGTTACCCGCAGCGGCCTTATTACCGGGACGGCCAGGAAAGGTACGAGCATGGTGGCCGGGATTATCGCGGCCGGGGCCGGGATTAATCTCTCTTTTTCCCCTTGACCGTCCTGTGTGTGCTATCCTATATTGGGTTTGTTGGCCAGGAAGGATCGTGTCAATCCTCCCGTATGTTTGACCGGCTCCCCATCCCAAGGAGGTGACCAAGGTGAAAGACGGAAAGTGTCCCAAGTGCGGTTCGGAAAAGGTTTTTCACGGGGCGGAAATCCCCGCCAAATTCGGCCCCTTCGGAAGCAACAGCATCCCCATTACCCTGCTTTCCATCGCCGCCCTCGACAATTATGTCTGCGCCGAATGCGGATATCTGGAGAGCTACATCGCTGAAGCAACAAAGCTGAAAGAGATCTCCAAAAAGTGGCCGAGGGTAAAGGAAGCGAAGGCCGCCTAAGACAAGCCCGTTGCTCCTTTTTTTCCCAGAGCTGTACCATCCTCAGAGGAGGGAACGCGGTTGAAGGTTTTTAGGAGACTCACCGTCATCACGAGGGTGATGATCAAACACGGCCTGGGGGATGTGCTGGAACGTCTCATCGGCCGCCAAGGGAAGAAAGAAAAAGGGGGCAAGGATAAAGATCTCTTTTTTAGATCAGGATTTCCTTCGCCCAAACGCATCCGCCTGGCCCTGGAAGAATTGGGTCCCAGCTTCATCAAGCTGGGGCAGCTCATGAGCACCCGGGCGGATATGTTCCCGCCTGAATACATCGAGGAATTCATAAAACTTCAAGACCGTGTGCCCCCCGTTCCCTTCCCGGAGATCAAAAAGGTCATCGAGGACGAACTGAAAGGCCCCCTCGCGGGAATTTTTAAGGAATTCCATTCGGAACCGATCGCCGCAGCCTCGGTGGCCCAGGTCCACCTGGCTGAACTTCCGACCGGGGAGCGGGTGGCTGTCAAGGTGATCCGCCCGGGGATCGACAAGAAGATCCGCCAGGACATCCGTCTGATGGTTTACCTGGCCGAAAAGATCGAAAAAAATTTCGAGATGGGCCGGATCCTGGGGGTGACCAACCTGGTCCAGGAGTTTGAACGAATCATTTTTAGAGAACTCGACATGTTCATTGAAGCCGGGAGCATGGAGAAGTTTGCGCTGAACTTCAAGGAAGTCGAGGAAATCCATATCCCCAAGGTTTACTGGAACTTTACTACCCGGTCGGTCCTGGTTATGGAACACATCGACGGGTTCAAAATGGACCAGGTGGAGGCCATCAAGGCCCGGGGCATCGATCCCAAGGAAATCGCCAACATCGGCCTCCGTTCCTTTTCCCGGCAGTTGATGGAATTCGGCTTTTTCCATGCCGACCCGCATCCCGGCAATACCATCGTCATGCTTGACGGCCGGGTGGCCCTGGTGGATTTCGGTATCACCGGGTACCTGGACGAACAGATGATGCACCAGATCGCCAATATCTTCCTGGGCTATGCCGAACACGATTACGACCTGGTCCTGGAAGCCCTCCGGGAGGCCGGGATCATCGACGAACAGACCAGGGACCTTAAGAGTTTCCAGATCGATCTCAAGGACATCAGCGAGCCTTTTTACGGCCGCTCCCTGCAGACCATTTCGGTCAGGGATGTCTATGATCAGGTGATGCACCTGGTCTTTAAATACCGCCTTCGGCTCCCCCGAAACCTTTTGCTTCTTTTGAAAACATTCATTCAAACCGAGGCCCTGGGAAAAATCCTGGGCAGTAACGCCAGCCTTCTCGAAGCCGTCCGACCGTACGCCCAGAAACTGGTTGAGCGCAGCACCGAAACCGGAGAACTGGTCGGGCGCCTGGTCAAGGATGTCCGCCGCCTGGGAGGCTACCTGGAAGCCATGCCCAAGTTTTTCCACGACATCCTCAAACAGACCGCCGAGGGGAAACAGCGCTGGGAAATCCAGCACAGCGGCTTTAAAAACCTGGACGCCCAGTTTGCCAAGGGGGTAAACCGGCTGACCGTGGGATTGATTATTTCCGCCTCCATCATCGCCGCCGCCATGATCTTGAATTCCAGCCAGAAGGTTTTCGAGGTGACCTTTAACCTCTTTGGCTTGAAGACCATTTCCGTTACCGCCCTTTTCGGCCTGGCCGGCTATATTATCGCCACTATCCTGGGCCTTTGGCTTATCTTCTCCATCCTGCGGTCCGGAAAACTCTGACACCGGACTTACACTTTTTTCCCAAAACCAAATTCATCATCGGCCTCTATCTGCTGCAGTTTTTTATCGGCCTGAAGATCTTCCTTTGAAATGGTTTCTGCGACAGCAGATCTTGTCCCGCCGGACAGGCCCGTTGGAAAGAGAACGGAGCCGGTGGGACAAGAATTCCATAGGTTTTTATAGGATTCCTAAAAAATTATTTTCTGGATTGTCCAGGATTTAGGATATAGTATTTAACTTGATCGGTTGAGAATAATCCCCACTAATAAGGATGGGTTAGAGCCACCCATTCCTTCGGTTTGACGAACGAGGCGCCATGGACGAACAAAAATATGAGATCGGTCTTATCGGCCTGGGTGAGATGGGCCGTAATCTGGCCTTAAATATTGCCGACCATGGAATTCCCATTGCGGTTTATAACCGGACGGCTGAAAAGACCCGCCGATTCATGGAAGAAGAAGCCGCCGGACGAGTGATCGAAGCGGCTTACGGCCTGCCGGAATTCATCGGAAGGCTTCGCCAACCCCGGGCCGTTTTAATGCTGGTCTCCGCCGGCCAGGCTGTGGACGAGCTGATCCGGGAGCTTCTCCCCCTGTTGGAACCAAAAGATGTACTTATCGACGGCGGCAATTCCTTTTTTGAGGACACCGATCGCCGGCAGCGGGAATTGGCGGATAAGGGGATTCTTTATCTGGGACTAGGGATCTCCGGAGGCGGCTCAGGGGCCCGTTACGGCCCCAGTCTAATGCCCGGCGGCACCCTGGAGGCCTATGAGCGGGTACGTCCGGTCCTGGAGACCATTGCCGCCAGGGTCAACGGCCTTCCCTGTGTGACCTACCTGGGAACGGGGTCAGCAGGCCACTATGTCAAGATGGTCCATAACGGGATTGAATACGGTCTGATGCAATTGATCGCTGAAGCCTATCACCTCCTCAAACAGGGACTGGGCCTGAATAACAACGATTTGCACCTGGTGTTTAATCGCTGGAATCAAACCGAACTCAGAGGCTACCTGGTAGAAATTACAGGCCGGATCTTTCTCCAGGAGGAAGAAAGAAGTGAAGACCGGCTGATCGATCGGATCCTGGATCAAGCCGGACAAAAAGGAACAGGCCTCTGGACTTCCAGAAACGCCCTGGAATTGCAGGTTCCGGTGCCGACCATCGATCTGGCGGTGATGATGCGGGACCTGTCCGCATCGAAAGAGGAGCGCCGGGCCATCAATCGGGTTCATGGGAGTCTCGTTCTTCCTCTTGAGGGTGACCGGGAAGGTTGGATTGCCGATATCGGTCAGGCCCTTTTAGGCGGCCTGATTTTAACCTACGGCCAAGGCCTGTCCTTGCTCCGCAAGGCCTCCGGGGTGTATCATTACGGAATATCCCTGGGAGAGGTGGCCCGCATCTGGCGCGGCGGCTGTATTATCCGGGCTGTCTTACTGGAAAAAATTTGGGCCGCCTACCGGGTGCAGCCGGACCTGGTTCATCTGCTACTGGATCCTGACCTGGCTGAAGATATGAAGTCCTGCCAGGAGCCCCTGCGACGGATCAGCAAAACGGCTGTGGAGCTGGGCATCCCTGCCCCGGGACTGACAGCCTCCCTGGCTTATTACGACGGCTTACGGAGCCCTTGGCTGCCGGCCAATCTCATTTCCGCCCAACGCGATTATTTCGGCGCCCACAGGTATGAAAGGGTGGATAGTCCGGGTTTTTTCCACACGGATTGGAAAACGGATTGAGGAGAACAACTATGGCGACTGATCCCCATCCCCGGTCAACCGTTTTTGTCATTCTGGGTATAGGCGGAGATCTGGCCTGGCGCAAGCTGATCCCGGCCCTCTATGACCTCTTTCTGGAAAACCGGCTGCCCGAAAAATACCTGATCATCGGCCTGGGCCATAAATCCCTGGAGGACGAGGCCTTTAGCGAACACCTGCGCCAGGGTGTGAAGCAATTCTCCCGGCACAAAGAAACGGACGGCCAGGGCTGGAAGACCTTTCTCTCCCATTTCATCGTCCAAAACGCCGACTTCGGGGACCCTCAGGTCTATGCCCAATTGGCCAGGCAGCTTTCCGGCCTGGATAAGGAATGGGAGACCAAGGCCATCCGAATTTTTTATCTGGCCGTGCCGCCCAAAGCCATTGCAACCATTGTGGAACAGATCGGCAGGGCCCGGATCGCCAGGGAACGGGAACGGACTCGGGTTGTAATCGAAAAACCCTTCGGCCATGATCTGGCTTCGGCCAGATCACTCAATAAAATCCTAAATCAGGTCTTCGAGGAATCCCAGATTTATCGGATTGATCACTACCTGGGAAAGGAAACCGTCCAGAATATCCTGGCCTTCCGTTTTGCCAACGCCCTCTTTGAACCGGTCTGGAACCGGCGTTACATCGATCACGTACAGATTACCGTGGCCGAGCAGGTCGGCGTGGAACACCGCGGCCATTACTATGACCAGGCCGGGGCCCTGCGGGACATGATTCAGAATCACCTCATTCAGATCCTGTGTTTGATCGCCATGGAGCCGATGATCTCTTTTGAAGACAACGAGATCCGAAACAAAAAAGTGGATGTCCTCCACGCCATCCGCCTGATCCCGGCGGATGAAATCCATAAGGTTGTGGTTCGAGGCCAATACGATGCCGGATGGATCGAAGGAGAACACGCCCCGGCCTATCGCAGCGAAGTGAATGTTTCCCCCGAATCCTCCACCGAGACCTACGCGGCCGTCAAACTCTTCCTGGACAACTGGCGCTGGCAGGATGTACCTTTTTATCTGCGTACCGGAAAACGGCTGCCGGCCAAGGTTTCCGAAATCAATATCCAGTTTCGGCCGGTTCCCCATCAGATCTTCCCCTCCTCGACGGTTTTGGATTGGAGGCCCAACCGCCTGCTCATTTCCATCCAACCTCTGGAGGGAATTTTGCTTCGCTTCCAGGCCAAACACCCCGGGGAGACGATGCGCTTAAGCCCGGCGGATATCCAGTTCTATTACCAGGAGGCCTTTAAGGTCCCCCTGCCCGAGGCCTACGAAACCCTGCTTCTGGATATGATGCTGGGGAATGCCGCCCTCTTCATGCGCGCCGATGAGGCGGAGGCGGCCTGGGCCGCCATTTCTCCGATCATGGAAGCCTGGGAAGCGGTCGTCCCGGCCAATTTTCCCAATTACCAGGCCGGCACCTGGGGCCCGGAGGCGGCTGAATATTTGATAGCCCGGGACGGGCGGAGTTGGATCATGCCCAGCCTGCGCCGCTACCAAGAAGTCCTGCTCCGCTGCCAGGTCCCGGAGGGAAAACGCCCGGAGATTTAAGCGGCCGAGGCGACTCGATAAAAGGAGGAGGGGATCTATGGAGCTCATAGAAAAATTAGAGAAGATAGCCAGGCTGATCCGTTACTACTCCCTGGTTTCGACTACGACAGCCGGCTCCGGTCATCCCACTTCCTCCCTGTCGGCCGCAGATCTGATGACCGCATTACTTTTTGGCGGCATTTTTCGTTATGATCCGGATCACCCGGATTTTCCCAACAACGACCGCCTCCTCTTCTCCAAAGGTCATGCCTCCCCTCTCTTTTATGCCCTTTGGGCGGCCGGCGGAGAAGTGAGCCAAGAGGAGATGATGTCCTTGAGAAAATTCGGCAGTCCTCTGGAGGGTCATCCGACGGCGGCCTTTCGCTACACCGAGGCGGCCACCGGCTCCCTGGGACAAGGGCTCCCCATTGGACTGGGGATGGCCCTCAATGCCAAATATCTGGATCGGCTTCCCTACCGGACCTATATCCTTCTGGGAGACAGCGAGATGGCCGAAGGCTCCCAGTGGGAGGCCATGGAGATCGCCGCCCATTATAAATTGAACAACCTGATCGGGGTGATTGATGTTAATCGACTCGGCCAACGCGGAGAAACCCTCTTCGGCCACGATCTGAAGGCCTACCAAAAACGGGTTAATGCCTTCGGCTGGAAGACCATCCTGATTGACGGCCATGACTTTGAACAAATCCTGACGGCCTATCAAAAAGCCCTGGCTTCAAAAAACAGGCCGGTCATGATCATCGCCAGGACCATCAAAGGCAAGGGCGTCCCTTTTATTGAGGATAAAAACGGCTGGCATGGGAAGGCCCTTAATCAGGAAGAACTCAAGCGGGCGCTTTCCGGGCTGGGAGAGGTGGATAAGACCATCCGAGGGGAATTCGCCAAACCGGAAGCGCGGTGGCCGGAGAAACGGGCTGTCGGGAAAAGGGAAGAACCCTTTTACGAAGCGGGCAAGCCGGTGGCCACCCGGAAGGCTTACGGCCAGGCCCTGAAAAGGATCTTTCCCCAGTATCCGGAAATGGCCGTGCTCGATGCCGAGGTGAGCAATTCAACCTATTCCGAGATCTTTCAACAGGCCTATCCCGACCGGTTCTTTGAGATGTATATCGCCGAACAGAACATGGTCGGTACGGCCCTGGGCCTTTCCAGCCGGGGGAAAATCCCCTTCGTGTCCACTTTTGCCGCCTTCTTCAGCCGGGCCTTTGACCAGATCCGGATGAGCCAGTATTCAGCCGCGAATATCAAATTTTGCGGTTCCCATGCCGGGGTTTCGATCGGGGAGGACGGCCCTTCGCAAATGGGACTGGAAGATATCGCCCAATTTCGGACCGTTTCAGGCTGCGCCGTCCTGTATCCCTCCGACGCCTACTCGACCGAACGGCTGGTGGAAGAGGCCGCCGCCAACCAGGGGATGGTTTATCTCCGGACCACCCGGATGGCCACCCCGATCCTCTATTCCCCGGAAGACCGTTTTTTTATCGGCGGATCGAAGGTCTTGAGGGAATCGGCCCGGGATGCCCTTACCGTCGTGGCCGCTGGCATCACCCTTTTCGAAGCCCTTCAGGCCTATGAGGATTTGAAAGCCGAGGGCCTTTACCTGCGCATCATCGACCTCTACAGCATCAAACCGCTGGATGAGACCACCCTGAAACAGGCGGCCGGAGAAACCCGGGTGCTGATAACCGTGGAGGACCATCATCCGGAAGGCGGGCTGGGAGAGGCGGTCCGGAGCGCCCTGGCCGGACTAGCGGTTCCCATTTATTCCCTGGCGGTACGAAGAATCCCGGGAAGCGGAAAGCCGGTGGAGCTTCTGGCCTACGAAGAAATTTCCAAGGGCGCGATCATCAAAAAGGTTAAGGAGGTGTTATGAAACCGGAAAACCTCAAGACCCGGATTTTCCTCGATGGCGGAAACCCGGAAGAGACCAGGGAGATAATCAGCCGCCTGGGGTTTCTCGACGGCCAGACCACCAATCCCACCCTCATTTCCAAGAACCCTGAAGTCCGCCGGCGCTTGGAGAAGGGAGGCAAATTTAGCGAAGAGGAGGTCACTCATTTCTACCGGCAGGTGGTCGAAGAGATTTCCAGGCTGATTCCCCAGGGGTCCATATCCATTGAAGTCTATGCCGACCCGACCACCACGGCGGAAAGAATGTTGGAGCAGGGCCAGGAAATGTTTTTCTGGATCCCCAATGGCCACATCAAATTTCCCTCCTCCTGGGAAGGATTGACTGCCGCCGAACTGGCCGTCCGAAAAGGGCTGCGGGTCAATATGACCCTCTGCTTCTCCCAGGAGCAGGCAGCGGCCGTTTACGCCGCCACCAGGGGGGCCAAAAAGGGGGAGGTCTTTGTCTCGCCCTTCATCGGCCGTTTGGATGATCGGGGAGAAAATGGAATGGACCTGATCGCCCATATCCTCCGGATGTATGGGAAAGGGGACGGCCATGTGGAAGTCCTGACCGCCAGTGTCAGAAACATGGATCATCTGCTTTATGCCTTGAAGCTGGGATCGGATATCATCACCGCACCCGCGGCCATCTTGAAGCAATGGGGGGAACAGGGCCTCCCCCTTCCCGATGCGGAGTATGGCTACGCTTCGCGGGGCTTAAAAGCGATCCCTTATCGGGAGATCGACCTCAACAAAAAATGGCAGGAATTTGACCCTACCCACGAGTTGACGATCCAGGGTATGGAAGGATTTTCCAAGGACTGGAATGCCTTGATACAATAGGGTTCGAGGTGCCAAAGGGTCAAGGATTCAAAGGAAAAACTGATGAAAAACGCCGAAGGTTTACTTGGACCCTCATTGAGAGTCGGCCTGGAGCCCTTCAATGTCAGCGGCAGCTTATCTCCCTGGGAAGCGGGTCTCCCGGCCCTTTTCCTATACGGCCTGATGATCCTGGTTTTAATGGTCCTCCTTCTTTTCCTTTCTTCCTGGCTCGGAGAAAAGAAAATCACTGCGAATAAAGAGCTGCCCTTTGAATGCGGTATTATTCCGACCGGACCGGCGCAGATCAACTATCCCGTTCCTTTTTACCGGGCGGCTGTTTTTTTCCTTATTTTCGACGTAGAGGTGGTCTTCATCTTTGCCTGGGCCGTGGCCATCCTGGAGTTGGGATGGTCCGGTTGGCTCCAGATTTCTTTTTTCATTGTGCTCCTGCTGGCCGGCCTTTTTTATATCTGGAAGAAACAGGGATTGGAGTGGGTACAAGGTCTTGAAAACCTTCGATCAGCTCAAAAATAAGGCCCTGGACCGAATGGACCTGCTGGTCAACTGGTCGCGGAAGTACAGCCTCTGGCCCGCCTTTTTCGGACTATCCTGCTGCTTTATCGAAGAGTCGACGGCCCTGACCCCCCGCTATGATATGGCCCGTTTTGGGGCCGAGGTCCTGCGCGGTTCGCCCCGCCAGTCCGATCTCCTGATCACCTCGGGAACCATTTTTAAGAAAGTGGCCCCGGCCATTTTGCGGTTTTATGAACAGATGGCCGAGCCCAAGTGGGTCATCTCCATGGGCTCCTGCAGCAACTGCGGCGGGATGTATGACGGCTACAGTGTGGTCCAGGGCATTGATCAGATCTTGCCCGTAGATGTCTATATCCCGGGCTGTCCGCCGCGGCCCGAGGCCATGCTGGAGGGCTTGATTCTGCTTCAGAAAAAGATCGCATCGGAAAAGCCAAGCCGTTCCATCCTCCACCTACCCGGCGGCAGTCAAGGATCCCAAAAACCCCTTTTGGTTGACGGCCTGACCAAATCCAGGGATACCCGAGGTCCGGGCTATGAAGGCCTTCCCTTCCGAGGCACCTCCGTCACCCCCCCTCGATTTTGGGATAGCCGTTCCGACTTGATGTGGACGCCGCCGCCCCGCAGGATTGAACTGACGGCCCGGGACCGCTCCCTGGCCTCGGTGCTTAAGGAAAAGTTCGGCGAGGCCCTCAGTCAACCCCCCCAAACCTCAGATATGGTAACCTTTGAGGTAGCCGAGGGCCGGATTAAAGAGGTCCTCCGTTTCCTGAAGACCGAATCCATCCCCAGATTCCTGCGCCTGGATGATCTGACCGCGGTGGATGAATCGGCCCGTCGGGGCAAGGGAAATTATGAGATCTATGATGGTACGGTGGGGAAAGAAATAGTCCGGGATAAGCCCCCCAGCCCGGATCTGCAAAAATACTCCGCGTATACTCTGGTCTATCATTTACTTTCCTTCGAACCGGCCGGGCGCCTTCGTCTGAAGGTTCCTTTAACTGATAAAAACCCGGTAACCCCAACCATCACCGATATCTGGCCCTCGGCCAACTGGTACGAGCGGGAAGTCTTTGACCTCTTTGGGATCCGCTTTCAAGGACATCCGGATCTGCGCCGGATCCTCCTCCCCCACGACTGGGAAGGCCATCCTTTACGAAAGGATTATCCGGGCCGGGCAACCGAGATGGCTCCCTACACCAAGGCCGAGGCTGAAAAATACCAGCCCCAGGACGCCGGGATCATCGTCCGGAAGGCCGGAGAAGAGGGCCAGGAAATGGTCTTGAACGTAGGCCCTCATCACCCGGGCTCGCACGGCCTGATCCGTTTTATCCTTTCCCTGGAGGGCGAAAGGATCTCCGACATCACCATGGACATCGGGTATCACCACCGTTCGGTGGAAAAGATCGGCGAGCACCAGTCCTGGCACCAATTCATTCCCTACACCGACCGGGTGGATTATCTTTCCGGCGTTTACAATAACCTGGCCTACCTGAATTCGGTAGAAATCTTGACCGGGATCCAGGTCCCTGAACGGGCGCAATACATCCGGGTGCTGCTCGGTGAATTTTTCCGCCTGAGTAATCACCTGGTCTGGTTCGGCACCTTTCTGCAGGACCTGGGCGCCATCGGCCCGGTCTTTTACACCTTTCGGGACCGCGAAAAGATTATGGATATTATCGAGCTCATCACCGGGGGCCGGCTCCATCCCGCTTGGTTCCGAATCGGCGGGGTGGCCGACGACCTGCCCGAAGGCTGGAAAGAACCGATAGATGAGTTTGTAAAAATGTTTCCCGTCCCGTATCAAGGACTATGAGGCCCTGGCCACCCGGAACCCTATCTTCGAGGCCCGGACCAGGGGTATCGGGACACTGTCCCTGGAGCAGGCCATGGAATGGGGGGTAACCGGTCCCAACTTGCGGGCCTGCGGTCTCAATTGGGATTTACGTAAACAATTTCCCTATTCCTCCTATGAGCGGTTTGATTTTGACGTCCCCTATGAAAAGGAAGGGGACTGCTTTGCCCGCTACCGGATACGGGTCGAAGAAATGCGCCAGAGCCTTCGGATCATCGAACAGGCCGCAAACAAGATGCCGGCCGGCCGTTATATCACCGACGATTACCGCTATGCCGTTCCCCGGAAAACCGATACCCTGAGGGATATCGAAAGCCTCATTCATCATTTTATTAATGTTACCCGGGGGCCGAAAATCCCCAGGGGCGAGGCCTATGCCGCGGTTGAGGCCCCCCGCGGAGAACAGGGCTATTATGTGGTCAGTGACGGTCTGCCCAGGGCTTACCGGATGCGGATCCGGGCCCCGGGGTTTGCCAACATCCAGGCTATGCCCCTGATGGCCCGGGGCGGTCTGGTGGCCGATCTGCTTTCCATTATCGGTTCTCTTGACTATATCATGCCGGATATCGATCGGTAGGAGGTCCAGAGGTGTTGTCTCAAGAAACCTTGGCTGTCCTCCGGCAAAAGATGACCGAGACCGATCATCCCCGTGAACTGGCCGTGGAGGTAATGTTCGCCATGCAGAAAGAGTACGGCTATCTCAGTGACGAGGCCCTTCAGGAAGGGGCTGGTCTCCTGGGCTTGACCCCCCTGGAATTGGAGGAAATCGCCACCTTCTACGATTTTATCTACCGGGAGCCGGTAGGAAAATACGTCATCCACGCCTGTGATGGAGTCGTCTGCTGGATGTTTGGGGAGGAATCCGTCGTGGCCTACCTTTGCCGGAAGTTGGGCGTTCGGGTGGGAGAAATCACCCCCGACGCCCTGTTCACCATACTGCCTTCGGCCTGCATTGGGTACTGTGATCATGCCCCGGCCATGCTGGTTAACGGGGTGCCTTACGGTCCGCTGACCCCCGATACAATTGATCAGATTCTGGAAAAACTTAAAGCCGGCCAGGAGACCCCGGTCCCGGATCGATAATCGATATGTCCGAACAGGTGCTCCTGAAAAATGATCAACCCGGTCAACCGATCCGATTGGCGGCCTATCGTCAGAGCGGCGGTTATCAGGCCTTAGCGGACGCCCTCGGCAAGCATACTCCCCAGGAGGTCAAACAGATCGTCCTTAGTTCCGGTCTGCGGGGCCGCGGCGGGGCGGGTTTTCCCACCGGACGCAAATGGTCTCTGGTGGCCGATGATGCGCTTTTCCCGAGATATATCGTTTCCAACATGGATGAGATGGAGCCCGGGACCTTCAAGGATAGAACCCTGGTATCGGTCAATCCGCATAGCGTCCTCGAGGGGATGATCATCGCCTCCTATGCGGCTTCCGCGGAAAGAGGCTTTTTCTTTATCCGCCCTGCCTACGAAAGCGTGGCCGGGATATTCGAGACGGCCCTGGAGGAGGCCAGGGGAGCGGGCCTTTTAGGCAAGAACATCCTGGGGAGCAACCATTCCTTTCATATCGTTCCCCATCGAAGTGCTGGCCGATATATTTGCGGAGAGACCAAAGGCCTTATTCATGCCCTGGAAGGAAAAAGACCTCATCCCAATATAGAAGGACACCTCACCTCGGAAGGACTTTGGGGCCGGCCCACCTTGGTCAACAATGCCGAAACCCTGGCCTACGTGCCCTATATCCTGAAGAACGGCCCCGAGTGGTTTCGAAACCTGGCCCGGACCAAGACCGCCGCCGGCAACAAGATCTACACCGTCAGCGGCCGGGTCACCCATCCCGGTTGTTTTGAACTGCCCTTCGGGACCCCTTTATCTGAAATCATCGAAGAACAGGCCGGAGGAATGCAACCCGGATATGAATACAAAACCTGCTTGCCGGGGGGGGCCTCGACCCGGTATGTGCCTAAAGAATTTTACGATATTGAGATGGATTTTGATTCGTTTAAAAAAATGGGTCCGGGCCATCGCTTGGGAACCGGGGCCATTGTGGTCTTCGATCATAAAACCTGCCTGGTGGGGGCCACCTTGAACCTGATACAATTTTTTGCCCGGGAATCCTGCGGCTTTTGTACCCCCTGCCGCGAAGGACTGCCCTACTTAGAGGATCTGCTCCGGCGCCTTGAAGAAGGAGAGGGAAAGGAAGAATTTATCCCCAGCCTGCTGCGGATGAGCGAACACCTGTCCAAGTCTTACTGTGCCTTTGCCCCCGGGGCGGCAACGCCGGTCAGGGGGCTGGTGGATGACTTTGTCGAGGAAATTCACGAACACATTTCCCAAAAGAAGTGCCCCTTTAAAACGTAAAGGGTAACAGGCCTTTAATCCTGATCCACTAAAGGCTTTCAGGTAATCAACGGAAATGCCCAAATTGATCATCGATAATCTGGAGATCGAAGTCCCTAAAGGGACCAAGGTCATTGAAGCGGCTGAAGAGCTGGGCATCATCATCCCCCGGTTCTGTTATCATCCGGCCCTGGGATCGCTGGGGGCCTGCCGGATGTGTGCCGTAAAGTTCTTGGAGGGGCCGATCAAAGGGGTGGAGATGAGTTGCATGGAAGAAGCCCGGGACGGCATGGTGGTCTCCACCACGGACGATGAAGCGGTTGATTTCCGCCGGCAGATCATCGAGTGGCTCATGATGAACCACCCCCATGACTGCCCGGTTTGTGATGAAGGAGGCCACTGCCTGCTGCAGGACCTGACCGTAGCCGGCGGCCACGGGACCAGACGTTTTCCGGGAAAGAAGCGGACTTATCATGATCAGGACCTGGGTCCTTTTATCCAGCATGAAATGAACCGCTGCATCCACTGTTACCGCTGTCGTAGATTCTACCAGGAGAAGGCCGGCTACCGGGATTTTGGGGCCTTGCAGATAGGGAGCCGGATGTATTTCGGCCGGTTCAGCAATGGTCCCCTGGAAAGTCCCTTTTCGGGCAATATCATTGACCTCTGTCCAACCGGGGTTCTGACCGATAAACCGTCCCGTTATAAAGGGCGGCGCTGGGATTATGAACGAAGTCCTTCCCTCTGTATTCACTGCTCACTGGGCTGTCGGATCGTCGCCAGTGCCCGGTATCGGGAAGTGGTTCGAATGGAAGCCGGCTTCAGCGACACCGTCAACGGCTATTTTATCTGCGACCGGGGCCGATACGGATTTGGCTATGCCAACCACCCCCTGCGGCCGCGACGGGCGAGGATCGGCCGGGAGGAAGTACCTTTCGATCAAGCCCTCCGGGCCGCTGCCAAAAGGCTTTCCGATATTTCCCAATCCAGGGGACCCCAGGCCGTGGTCTGCCAGGGTTCGGGCCGAAGCAGCCTGGAAACCTTGGGCTTGTTAAAATGCCTCAGCCGGATGCAAGGCTGGCCGGACCCCGGGTATCTGATCGATTCCTTTAAAGAAGCGAAGGCCAAAAAGGCCGTTTCAAGATTAGAGGCACGGCTGGCGGTTTCTTTAAGGCAGGTCGAGCAGGCGGATTTTATCCTGGTTGTCGGGGCCGACCCGGTGAATGAAGCCCCTATGGCTACCCTGGCTGTCAGACAGGCCTTCCTCAAAGGGGCCCCCGTGGTGGTGATCGATCCCCGGCCGGTTTCCCTCCCTCTGGCCTTTGAACACTTGTCTCTGGCACCCGATGATCTGGATCGTTGTTTGGTCCGTTTGATCAAAGGGACCGCTTCCTTCCAGGCGGCCAAAGAATCGGGAGTCGAGGCCCTTCATTTTTATGAGGCCCTACCCGAGGTTCCATTGGAACCTGCCATCGAAGGCCGTCTCGGGGAAGTGGCCCGAAAGATGAAGGCCAGTCAGCGGCCGGTCATCATCTGCGGCACGGATGTCGTCCGGGAGCAAACCCCCGCCCTGGCCGCCGATCTGGTCCTTTATCTTCAAGCCATGGGACAGCAGGCCGGCCTTTTTTACTTCTTGGATGAGGCCAACTCATTTGGCGCGGCCCTTCTTTCTTCTTCGGAAAACCCTTTCTTGAAGATTTTGGAGGCCATTGAAAAAGGTTCTCTGGCCGGTCTGGTCATTATTGAGAGCGATCCCTTCCGGCTTTTCCCGGACCGGTTCAGATTGGAGCAGGCCTTAAGGAAGCTCGAATTTCTCATGGTCATGGATTTTCTGCCTTCTCGACCGGTCCGGCAGGCGGATATCTTCCTGCCTACCCAGACCCTCTATGAAGCAGGCGGCTCATTCATCAATCAGGAGGGACGGATCCAAAGGGTCAAGCCGGTTCATAGCGGCGGCATCCCTCTGGAACAGATCGGTGGCGGAGGCCATCCGCCCCGTCTTTTCCGGAAGGATATTCCCGGAGGTGAGCCGAGACCGGCCTGGCAGGTTTTAGCGGAACTGGGCCGCCTCCTTTCTTCGGGACCGGGCCTTTCCCTCGTGACCCTGTGGGATTTTCTGGGCCGGGAAAATCCGGCCTGGGCCGGCCTTAAGAATTTAAATGATCAACCGGCCGAGATTCAAATCCTCTCTATACAGGGGAGGGAGAAGCCTTTTTCCCTGGAGAGTCTGAAGGATCTGGGAAAAAAAGAGGAACCCGGCGATTCCCTGGAACTGCTCCTGGTCGATTGGACCTTCGGCACGGAGGAACTATCCAACTATTCCGATTTTGTCCGGAAACAGGGGAAAGGACCCTGCCTCACCCTGCCGGCCGAAGCGGGAACCCGGTGGGGGCTTCAAAAAGGAGACCGGATCAGGATTTCTCTTGATTCAGGATCATTGGAGGTAACGGTGGACCTTGCGGAAAATATGGCTGCCGGGGTGATGGTCCTGCCGCGCCACGAACAACTGGACTGGCAAAAAACGGCTGCCTATCCGGGAAGGGTGTCCCTGGATAGAATCAAAAAAGCGTTATGACTATGGACTGGATTTCAGCCTTCCTCTTTCTCTTTTTCAAGCTGAGCCTGGTGTTGGTTGCCCTGCTCCTGATGGCCGCCTATCTGAGCCTGGCTGAACGCAAGCTCCTGGGGAGGATGCAGGTCCGTTTCGGCCCCAACCGGGCCGGCCGGTTCGGACTTCTTCAGCCCCTGGCCGATATCATTAAGCTCCTGACTAAGGAAGACACGATTCCTCAAGGGGCGGACCGCATCCTCTTTCTTTTGGCCCCGGCGGTGGTGGCTGCCATGGCCCTTCTCATTTTCGCCGTTATCCCTTTCGGAAGGGGCTGGACTTTTTGGGGCAGGACCATTCCCCAGGTTATCAGCGATCTCAATATCGGTCTTCTTTATGTTTTAGCCCTGTCCTCGATCAGTATCTATGGAGTAGCCCTGGGAGGCTGGTCTTCCAATTCCAAGTACAGCCTCCTGGGAGGACTCCGGGCCGTGGCCCAAATGATCAGTTACGAACTCTCTCTGGGGCTTTCGCTGGTCCCGGTGGTTATGCTGGCAGGCTCCTTCAGCCTGGTGGATATCATCGAAGCCCAGGCCGGTTATCCCTTTATTATCGTGCAGCCGGTGGCCCTGATCATCTTCTTCATCAGCGCCGTGGCTGAAAGCAAACGGATCCCCTTTGATCTGCCGGAGGCCGAGGGCGAACTCGTTGCCGGGTATCACCTGGAATACAGCGGCATGCGCTTTGGCCTTTATTTTTTGGGTGAATACATTAGCCTGATCGTCTTGGGAGGATTGGTGGCCGCCTTTTTCCTGGGCGGCTGGCATGGACCGTTACTGCCGCCTTTCCTCTGGTTTCTGATTAAAGTGCTGGCCGTGGTTTTTTCCCTGATCTGGATGCGGACCACCTTACCCCGCTTCCGGTACGATCAACTGATGAACCTGGGTTGGAAGGTCCTCATCCCTGCGGCCCTGCTCAATATCCTGGCCACCGGGGGGATTATTTTGTGGATCAGGGGTTAGTTTCTTTCTCCGCGTTCATTTGCCCGCCGGACCCCGTATTAATAGCTACGCGGCAGGCTATTCGCCGGGCAAAAAACAGCCGTCGCTGGCGCGAGAAAAAGCGGTCTGTAGCAAAAAAAGATCTTTTCCGAATTTTTGGGTTTAGAGTGAATGGCAATGAAGGTTAAGAATTCCGAGGATAGGGAAAGTTACTCCAGGGCACTCAAGATCTGGTCCGAGGCCCTCCCGGGATTGGGCCGGGCCTTTTGGACTGTTCTGAAGCATCTTTTCCGAAAACCGGTTACCGAGCCCTATCCGGAATATAAGCGGTCGTTACCCGACCGTTCCCGGGCCCGGATCATCCTTACCCGGGATCCGGACGGCGAAGAACGCTGTGTCGCCTGTTATCTCTGTTCGGCCGTCTGCCCGGTAAGCTGCATCTCCATGCAAGCGGCGGAACGGGAGGACGGCCGGCGCTGGGCCCCCTGGTTTCGCATCAATTTTGCACGGTGCATTTACTGAGGATTGTGTGAGGAGGCGTGTCCTACTCTGGCTATCCAACTGACCCCGTACTTTGAATTTTGCGGCTATGATGTCTTAACCCTGCTGGCGGAAAAAGAAGATCTTCTGGTGGATCACGGGGGAAAAAATAAGGAGTATAATTTTTATCGCCATGCCGGTATTACCGTAGCCGGGGGCAAGGGCGGGCATATCAATGAGGAGAAACCGGTGAATCTGAGGAGTAATCTTCCTTGAAAAGTCAAGGTTTCAAGGAAGAGGTGCCGCAGTTTTTTGTTGATATTTACTTGAGGGTTTAATTTTTCTTTGTCATCCTTCGAAATGTTAGAATTTGGACGGAAACCATGAACCTTTATGCCATTTGTTTTTATCTTTCCGCGGCCATTATTCTGGCAGCAACGGCATTGGCCATTACCCGACGGCATCCCGTCCATGCGGTGGTTTATTTGATTCTGTCCTTTCTGGGCAGCGCCATGCTTTTCTACCTGCTCGGGGCGCCCTTTTTGGCCGCCCTGGAGATCATTATTTACGCCGGGGCGATCATGGTCTTGTTTCTGTTCGTGATCATGATGCTCAAAGTGGAAGTGGCTGAGGATAAGGGTTTTGTCCTGCGGCAATGGGCCCCGGCGCTGCTACTGGGGCTGGCCTTTTTCTCGGTGGCCGTGCTTCTGGTCTTCACCGACCCCCGGAGCCGGGTCCCTCTCCAACGGGCTATGGCAACGCCGAAGGCCTTCGGCCGTTTCGTCTTTGAGCGCTACTGGTTTTCAGTAGAGATGGTCTCTCTCCTCCTGCTCGTCGGACTGATGGCCGCCGTCCATCTGGGCAAGGGTCGAGGGGAAAGCGAGGAGGAGGAAAAGCCGTGATCGTTCCTTTCAGCCATGTCTTCATCTTGGCGGCCCTTATTTTTTTACTGGGTCTGATCTGTCTGATTGCCCGACGCAACCTGATCATGACCCTGGTGGGTGTGGAGGTCATGATGAACGCCGGGGCCATTCTTTTCCTGGCCTCCTCTCTGCGCTGGCAGCAGCTTGAAGGACAGGCCTTTGTCCTTTTCATCATCGCCGTGGCTGCCGCCGAGGTCTCCGTGGGTCTGGCCCTGATTGTCGGGGCCTACCTGCGCAGCGGCACGGTGGATCCGGACAAATACGATATCTTGAAATGGTAGGAGAATTATTTTGGGTCTCAAATCCGAAATCCGAATACCAAAATCGACTCGGCCGAGCTCGTCGCGGGCCGAAACAAATCCAAATGACCAAACATAAACAATTCGAAACTTTTTGTTTGGATAATTTGAATTTTGAGAATTTGTGCTTGTTTCGTTTTTCGTGCTTTGGGTCCCGAGGTTTAAACCGAAATTGCCAAATTGCCTCAGGCAAAAATCCGTGAATGGGTAACAAAATGATCCTGGAGTTGTTTAAAGATTGGACCCTGCTGGCTGCCCTTTTGGCGGTCAGCCTCCCCTTCCTGGCTTTTGCCCTGATTATGGTTTTTACCCGCCCTTTTCCCAGGACCTCTGCTGTCCTTTCCATCGGGGCGGTTACGGTCTCCCTGGTCAACGCCCTTTTCCTTCTTCTGACCAACTGGCGACAGGATCATCCAATCCAGGTTGCCGGCCAGTGGCTGGTGGCCGGGAATATTTCCATTTCCTTTGGTTTTTTACTGGATCCGACCAGTTTGCTCATGCTGGTCGTTGTAGCTGGGATCAGCTTCCTGATCCAGGTCTATTCCCTGGGCTATATGGCCGGAGATCCGGGATTTGGCCGTTATTTTGCCTTCCAATCCCTTTTTGCCTGGGCCATGCTGTCTCTTAGCCTTTCCTCCGACCTGCTGCAACTCTACGTCTTCTGGGAATTGGTGGGTTTATGTTCCTACCTGTTGATCGGGTTCTGGTATGAAAAATTCAGCGCCACCCAGGCCGGGAAAAAGGCCTTTGTCATGACCCGTCTCGGTGATGTGTCCTTTTTCCTCGGTCTTCTCCTTCTGCTGCTGAACCTGGGCCATCTAAGCATCCTGGAAATGAACCGTCCTGAGGCAACCGCCGGCATTTCTTCCGGGCTCCTTACCCTTTCGGCCTTATTGATTTTCGGAGGGGTTGTGGGCAAGAGCGCCCAGTTTCCTCTAATGACCTGGCTTCCGGATGCCATGGAAGGTCCCACTCCGGTGAGCGCCCTGCTCCATTCGGCTACCATGGTGGCGGCCGGGGTTTATCTGCTGGTGCGCCTTTTTCCTTTTTTCAGCCACTCCCGGGCAGCCATGACCTTTTTCCTGGCCGTCGGTACCCTCAGCATGCTGATGGGCTCCACCATGGCCCTGGTGGATCGGGACATCAAAAAAATCTGGGCCTACTCCACCATAAGCCAACTGGGGTATATGATCATGGCCTTAGGCGCTGGAGGAACCTTTGCAGGTTTCTTTCATTTGACAACCCATGCCGCTTTCAAGGCCCTGCTCTTTCTCTGTTCCGGGGTCTGGATCCATTATTTTCAAACGAATGACATTTACGAAATTGGCCGGCGAAACGCCAGGGGCTTGAAAATACCCCTGGTTTGTCTCATCCTGGCCGGGGCCAGCCTGTCCGGGGTTCCTCCCTTAGCCGGTTTCTTCAGCAAGGAGGCCATCCTGGGCACCCTGGCGAACCTGAATAATCCCCTCTGGCTCATAGCCGGAATGATGGGCGTCTTTCTGACCCCTTATTATGCCTTCCGACCCGTCTTCCTCATCCTTTTCCCAAGGGAAACGGACCGGACCGGCACAAGTGAAATTCCAGAGGGAGATTCCTCTTACCGGGCCATGGCCTGGCCGCTTGTTATCCTGGCCGCCGTGATTCTTATCCTGGGATTCCTTGAAACCCCTTTGAGGGATTTCCTGATGGGTCAAACGAAGGTGGAAGGGAATAGGTCTTGGACCCTTTATGGTTCCCTGGCCCTGGTCTTCTCGGCCCTGGCCCTGGTCTGGGCTGAATTCGGCCGAAAAGGTTCCCCACAGATCGGTTTTGTGGAGCGCCTGGCGCCCATCCGGAAGCTTTTTGCCGAGCGCTGGTACCTGGATCATTTTTACCGGATCTTTCTCGAGAAGGTCATTTACCGGATTTTTGCAAATCTCTTAACCCGGAATGACCAACAGGTGATTGACGGCAGCATCGATGGATTGTGTCAATTCACCGTAAGGTGCGGAAGGGTCATCTCTTATCTTCAGTCCGGCCGGCTCCGCTACAACTTGATGGTGACCTTCGCGGTCTTGATACTGGTAGCCCTCTATTTTTTCTTTTCGTAGAGTGAGAAAAAGGATTCGATCTTCATGATCATAGCCAGTGGAAAAATCAGGTTACATGCTGAATGGGTAGAAATGGGTAGGGAGGCGTTAGCCTCCCGGTTTATGGGCGCCTGAAGGCGCCCCGACCCTATACGAATACCTATGGCTGAAAAATCCTGTCTAAGAAAGAATTCGAGTCCTGCCTAGAGAAAACGTATGCTCACGGAATTCGCCCGATTTCCTTTTCTGACCGCTCTCCTGCTCAGTGGCCTGCTGGGTCTCCTGGTGATTCTTTTCATCCCCGAAGAACGAAAGACCCTGATTAAATGGGTGAGTGCGGTCTTTTCCGGAATCGCCCTTTTGATCTCCGTCTATCTCTTCATGGCCTATGACCGGTCCCAGGGAGGCCTCCAGTTTGTGGAAAAGGTCCTCTGGGTTAAGTCACTGGGGATATTCTATTTCAACGGGGCAGACGGTTTCAATCTGCCCCTGCTCCTTTTGACCGGCATTGTTCACTTTACCGGGGTCTTAACCATGTGGGAGCTTAGAGAAAGGGTCAAGGAATTCTTCGCTCTTTACTTCCTGCTGGTGACCGGGGTTTTCGGCTTCTTCATGAGCCTGGATCTCTTTTTCATTTTTGTCTGGTATGATGTCTCCCTCTTTCCCATGTATCCCCTCATCCTGATCTGGGGCACCACCCGGAAGGAATACGGAGCCATGAAGCTTTTTTTATATCTTCTGGCGGGGAGCGCCCTAGTCCTGCCGGCCCTGATTTTCCTTTTTGTCAAATCCGGAATGAATACCTTTGACCTGACCAGCCTGATGCATTCCGGTACCTTTTCGCCCTGGCAACAAAAATTCGCCTTCCTCCTCCTCTACCTGGGTTTCGGCATCCTGGCCGGCGTCTGGCCTTTTCACACCTGGTCGCCTACGGGCCATGTGGCCGCCCCTACCTCGGTGAGCATGCTCCATGCCGGGGTGTTGATGAAGCTGGGGGCCTTCGGGGTTTTACGGGTGGCTATCTTTCTCTGTCCCCTGGGCTGGCAGTTCTGGGCGGAGGCCATGGCGGTTCTGGCTACTATTGGGATTGTCTATGGGGTTTTTGTAGGGCTGACGCAGACCGACCTCAAATTCGTGGTGGCCTACTCCAGTGTCTCCCACATGGGGATCGTCGGGCTGGGCCTGGCTACGGTCAGCGCGGCCGGGTTAAGCGGCGCCGTCTTCCAGATGTTTGCCCACGGGATCATGACGGCCCTGCTCTTTTCGTCGGTGGGTTATTTTCATGACCGAACCGGAACCAAGCTGATACCGGAACTGGGCGGAATGAGCAGGATCATGCCCGTGGCTTCCGCCTATTTCATCCTGGGCGCCCTGGCAGGCATGGGGGTGCCGGGGTTCGCCAATTTCTGGGCTGAGTTTGCGGTCTTCGTCTCTTCCCTTAAGACGTATCCTATTCTGGGGGTGCTGGCCCTGACCTCCTTGGTGGTGAGTGCCCTTTTCATGCTGCGCGTGGTCCAAAAGGCCTTTTATGGTAGAGGGAACGAGCGATTTGCCCATTTGCCTGACGTCTCTTTCGGTCTGGGCCTTCCCCGGCTGATCCTGGTGGGAGTGTTGGTCCTGTTCGGTCTTTTTCCTTCCCTGATGCTCGACCTGATTCAAACCAGCGTGGTTCCCTTTATGAAAGTCCTGCCCCGATGAATGGACTGCTCCTTATCCCTGAGGCCTATTTCTTCCTGGTAGCCGGCGTTTTTTTCATTTTTTCCATGTTCTTTCCCTCCAACCCCCGCCGGGACTTCCGGACCGCCTTTTTCCTGACGGCGGGAGGGCTGGTGGTCAGCCTTGGGGCTGTACGATTCGAAGGCTCTCTTTTTTCTCAGGTCATTCGGGTGGATTTTTTTTCCCAAGTTTTTAAAGTCATGCTGGCCGGTGGGGTCTTCCTGATCGTCTGCCTTAGCTCCGAATTGAACGGCATTGAAAGGCGGCGTCATTCTGAATTTTATTTTCTCCTCAGCCTCTGTACCTTGGCCCTGATGCTGCTGGTGAGCAGCGTCGAGCTGCTCACCATCTATCTCGCCCTGGAGCTGGCCAGCTATTGCCTCTATCTGCTGGTTCCCTTAAGGAAGGGATATGGCATTCATTTCGAAGCGGGCCTGAAATATTTCCTGATCGGGGCGGCGACTTCGGCGGTCACGATTTTCGGACTGGCTTCGCTCTACGGCGCCACGGGGACCACCTATGTGCCGGACCTCCGTCGGGTGCTTCCCGGCCTGATGGGGTCACCCCTGGCCTTCATCGGCCTGATTTTTACCCTAAGCGGCTTTTTTTTCAAGCTGGCCCTCTTTCCTTTCCATGTCTGGGCGCCGGGTGTTTATCAGGGGGCGGCCAACCAGGTGACGGCTTACATCGCCACTGCGAGCAAAGTGGCGGCAATAGCCATCCTGCTGCGCATGGTCTCCTTGAGCGGGGGCGGCAGCAGGCCGCTGGTCCACATCCTGGCCGTGCTGGCCATTGCCTCCATGACCCTGGGCAATCTGGTGGCCATGGTTCAAAAGGACCTCAAGAGGCTGCTGGGATATTCAGCCATTGCCCAGGCCGGGTATGTGCTGATCGGCATCCTCAGCTTTAATGAGAGCGGCTATGCCGGGGCCATCTTTTATGCCCTGGCCTATCTGGTGATGAACTTTCTCTGTTTTCTGGTGGTGGTAAAGGTGGCCCCCGATGGCAGCAATCTGCAGATTGCCCAGTTGGCGGGATTGCATCGCCGATCGCCTCTTTTGGCCATGGCGCTGATGCTCGGGGTTTTCAGCCTCGGAGGAATCCCCCCCACCATCGGCTTCACCGGCAAATTCCTGGTCTTTACCGCGGCCATGAAAAATGGTTATTTCTATCTGGTGTTGATCGGCATGATTAACGTGGCCGTTTCTTTGTATTACTATGCCCTGATAGTGAAGGCGGCCTATTTCCTTGAGCCCGATGAAGATCTGCCCCGGATTTCCTTATCCTTGGCGACCCAACTGCTCACATCGGCCCTGATCGTTATCGTAGTCGGCGGAGGACTTTTCCCCGGTTATCTCTATGAACTCGCCGGAGCGGCCGCCCGTTACCTGATACCCGGCAACTGAGGAAAGGGAATTGATTCATTCGAGCCTGTTCCAGCAAACCTTTGCAAAAAAGCGAGGAGATTAGCCGGGTTGCGGGTTAAGACCAGCCTCCCATCCACGACCATCAAAAAGGTATACGAAGGAGGGCGCCAGAGATCAAAAAACGGGCCAGAAGAAATGGAAAAAGAAAAAGTGGAAGCTTTATGCCGGGAGTGCGGACATGGATTCAAGGTGTTCGTGGATCGGGTCGTCGGGAAGGATGATCAAAAGAGTGCCCTGGCTGAAACGATCCCCTGCCCGGTCTGCGGTTGTGGAAGCTGGTGCGTAATCCAAAACCCGATCGGTTCTTAACCGGCGGCTTAAAAAGGGTGGAATGGACCGCTTTATGAAGCCTTAATCCTTATCCGATTAGGAGGATGAATGATGTTCGAACTCATACGAAAGAGTTTCCTGGCGAGCCTCGGGGCCGCGGCGGTGACCAGGGAAAAGGTTGAATCCGTCACCAAGAGGTTGGTGGATGAGAATAAGCTCTCCCGGGAAGAAGCGGAACGATTGGCCAATGAATTGGTTGACAGCGGCCAAAAACAATGGGATGAATTTCAATCGAAGATTTCCGAGACGATCAGGAAAGGACTGGAAAGTCTGGATCTGATCACCCGGCCTGAATTTGAGAAACTAACCAGGCAGGTCAAAGAGATGGAGGCACGGCTCGCGGCATTGGAGTGCAAGACATCCCCTGCACCGGAAACACCCGCCACTTAAACCGAACGGAAGGAAGGGAGGGAGCGTGGCAAACCCTTCCTCTTAAATCAAAGGAAATTCCCAAGCTCTTCCTTCAATCCTTCCGGATCCCGGAAAAGGATGGTCCTCCACCCTTTTGAGGAGGCCCTTTTTATATTCTCGGAATTGTCGTCAACAAATAGAATCTCTTCCGGGTCGATACCCAGGATCTTGGAGACATCAAGGAAAAGGGAAGGGTCATTTTTCCCTTTATGAAGGCGAAAAGAATTGAAGACCGGATCGAAGTATCGCAAAAAATGATATTTTTGGTCCAGTTCCTCCAGCCAATCGGTCTGGTCGCTCAGGATCCCTACAACGAAGCCTCTCTTTCTCAGGTCCTGAACCATTGCGATCAGTTCAGGCCGCAAAATGAAGCGATCCAGTATTTCCTGGCGTAATTCGGCATCCTCCGTCTCAAAACCGGCTTCCTCCCTCAAAGCTTTCCAGTAGGCCCTTTCATCCGCCTGACCGGTAACATAGCCGGTCGAATAAACCAGGTCCCGGGCCAGGGCAAAAAAATGATCGGGATCGAGCCCCTGTCTTCGGGCGATGGCCTGGAGTCCGTTCTTGAAACCTTCCTCGGCCAGGACCCCTCCAAAATCAAAAAGTATCGCCTTTATCATTAGGCCCTCGCAGCCTACTTAAATAATTTCTAATGATAGGATTCATCTTATCTTAATCCATCTCTAAAATACAGACTTCCTCTAAATATACAGGATAACCCTTATTTACTTATTCCGCCTCTCAGGTAAAAATTAAGCCCTAATTTAAATTTCATCAAGAAGGAGAATAGGCCATGGCCAAGCCGTTAAACCCGATCCCGGAAGGCTACCATACCCTGACCCCCTATTTGACCATCCATGACGGCGCCGGATCGATAGATTTCTATAAAAAGGCCTTCGGGGCCTCGGGAAACCATGGAAGCTGTCAAGAAGGCGGAAGTAACCTGAGCCGCAGGGGAACCCTTTAGGTAACGGCTATTGAGTTCAACAATTTCCACAACCCCCCCGCCCCCCTTTTCAAAGCGAGGCAGGGGGGATTTTTAAGATCCTCTGTTTTTACCAGGTCCGGCGAGTTCAACCGACTCTCTGTCACAATAAGTCGTGAGCTGCATAATTTCCTCCTTAAATTATTTGATAAATGCCCCGAAAAATGATCTAATCTCTCCTAATTTTAAATCGGCAAAGAGGATTCTGATTTATCCTGGACTGATCCATGTTTGAGCTCAAACGCCGCGACTTTTTGAAGATAATAGGTTTGGCCGGAACAGGCAGCGTCCTGGGCTGTTCTCCGGAAACCCCTAAGACCCTCATTCCTTACATCATCCCTCCCGAAGACATTATCCCGGGCGAGGCTACCTGGTATGCCAGCACTTGCCGGGAGTGCCCGGCCGGCTGCGGCCTTCTGGCCAAGAACCGGGATGGACGGGTAATCAAAGTTGAGGGAAATCCCCTCCATCCGGTCAGCGGAGGAAAACTCTGTGCCCGCGGACAGGCCTCCCTCCAGGGACTCTATAATCCCGATCGATTCCGGGGTCCTTTGAGGCAGGAAGGGAAGGGGAAATGGGGGCCTGTCTCCTGGAAACGGGGTGAAGAAATCCTGGTTCAAGCCCTTAATGATCTGGTCCGTAAGGGGAAGGGGGAAAGGATCGTTTTCATCAGCGAGCTGATGAACGGAAGCCTAAAGTATTTGGCCGCCCACTGGCTTTCGGAAATGGGATCCCCGGGACCTCTGCTCTATGAATCGTACGCCTATGAGCCTCTGCGGGAGGCCAATCGGATCGTCTTCCAATTTGACGGCCTTCCCCACTACCGGATCGATCAGGCCGATTTTCTTATTTCCTTCGGGGCCGGTTTCTTAGAGACCTGGATTTCCAATGTAGATTTTGCCCGCCAATTCGCCGCCTTTCACACCCTGAAAAAGGAAGGCAAAAATCCCTTCGTCTTCGTGGGGCCGAGGCTTTCCCTGACGGCCAACAATGCCGACCAATGGATCCCGGTCCCTCCCGGAGCGGAGTACCTGGTCGGTCTCGGCCTGCTCCGGGTCATTTTGGATGAGGGATTATCCCGGCATCTGCCTGCCGGTCTAAAGACGGCCCTGGGCAAGGTCCTTCAAGCCTTTCCCCTGGAGAAGATTGTCCAGAAGACCGGGGTCCGGAGGGAGGTGATCCAAGATCTGGCCCGAAGGTTCATCAGGGCCGAAAGACCCCTGGCCCTGGCTGAAGGGTTGGGGCTCTCCGGCCCACATTCGACCGAGGCCGCCCTTGCGGCTAATCTCCTCTGCCTGATGAAGCCGGAGACCCAACTGGCGATCGATTTCAACAGCAAATCTGCCTACGGCCAGGCCGCACCTTTGGCCAGGATGAAAGAACTTTCAGAGAAAATGAAAAGGGGAGAGGTCGATCTTTTACTGATCAATCAGGCTAACCCGGTCTTCTCCCTTCCCTTTTCAAAGGACTTCCAGCAGGGTCTTGAAAAGGTTCGCCTGATAGTCAGTTTCTCCAGCTTTCGGGACGAGACCAGCAGCTTGGCCCACCTGATCCTCCCCAGTCATACCTTCCTTGAATCCTGGGGAGACTATTCCCCCCGTGAAGGGGTCTGGGGGCTGATGCAGCCGGTCATGGGCCCGGTTTTCCAGACCCGACATTTAGGGGATGTGCTTCTTGCCACCGGGAACAGGATCATGGGTCCGGATAAATTCCCCTGGAAGGATTTTTACCAGGTCCTGCGGGAGGCCTGGGCCCAAAGGGGAAAAGCCTCTGAACCGGATCAACCCCCGGAAACCTTCTGGCAGAAGGCCATGGAAAAGGGAGGGGACTGGAAAAACCCGAAGCCTGGATCACCTCTTTCTTCTTTGAGGGATCTGTCTTTTTCCTTTCCTGATCCTGAATCCCAACCAAAGGCAGGCGGGAGGCTGACCTTGACGGTATATCCCACAATCCAGTTCTTCGACGGCCGGGAGGCCAACCGGCCCTGGATCCAGGAACTGCCGGATCCCCTGACCCAGATCACCTGGGACGGCTGGGCGGAGATCCACCCGGAAACAGCCAGGGCCATGGATATCAAAAAGGGGGATGTCCTTATCGTTCGATCCCCTTATGCCGGTCTGGAGGTGCCGGTCTATCCCATTTACACCGTTCCTCCCGGGACATTGGCCATGCCCATCGGTCAGGGGCACTGGAATTACGGCAGGTATGCCGACGGGCGGCCGGCCAACCCTTTTTCCCTGTTTCCTCCTGAAGTCGATCCATCCTCGGGAGGATTTTCCAGGCCGGCCATCGAGGTCAGCCTTCAAAAGTCAGGCAGGCAGATCCCCCTGGCCCATGTGGATGGGAGTTTCTTCCAGCACGGCCGGCAGCTGATGCGGGTCATAACCCTGAAGGACTATCAGGATTCCTTCAAATCCGGAGCCCCTCCGCCCATCGATCTGCCTTTGGCCCAAGGTTTCGACCCCAAGAAGGATTTCTATCCGCCGCACCATCACAAGGACTACCGCTGGGGCATGGTCGTGGACCTGGACCGCTGCATCGGCTGTTCGGCCTGCGTAGTCGCCTGTTATGCCGAAAACAACGTGGCGGTCGTGGAAAAGAAACAGGTCCTCAAAGGCCGGGAGATGTCCTGGCTCCGAATCCAGCGCTACTTTGATGAAAAAGAAGCCATAGCCCGCTGGCTGCCCATGCTCTGCCAGCACTGCGACTATGCCCCGTGCGAATCGGTCTGTCCGGTTTTTGCGCCCTTTCACAATCCGGAAGGGCTTAACACCCAGGTTTACAACCGTTGCATCGGCACCCGTTTTTGTTTGCAAAACGACCCTTACAAGGTCCGCCGTTTCAATTGGTTCAATTATACCCGGGCCAAGCCCCTGGACTGGCAGCTTAATCCCGATGTAACGGTCCGGCAGAAAGGGGTCATGGAGAAGTGCTCTTTCTGCGTCCAGCGGATCATCGCAGCCAAGCTCCGGGCCAGGGAAGAAGGGCGAAAGGTCCGAGACGGGGAATTTACCACGGCCTGCGCCCAGACCTGTCCGACCGATACCCTGATTTTCGGAAACCTGCTCGACCCGACCAGCCGCGTTTCCCGGTTGATCCAGGATACTCGGCGGTACCAGGTCCTGGGCCACCTGAATACCAAGCCGGCGGTTATTTACCTGAAGCGGGTAACCCAAACCTTGGAAGCCTGATAAAGATCGTGGTGCCCATCTTGTAGCGGCACCATGAGGTATGGAAATCGGTTTCGCTGAATGGTTTTTTCTTTATGAAAGATCTTAATTACAGCACGGTCAACCAGGAAATCATCCGGGCCATGTCCCCGCCGGGAAGGCTCTATCCCTTCATCATAGCCTTCTGGTTTATGGGCATACTGGTGGGGGCTTCCTGCTGGACCTATCAGATTTTCATGGGCTTGGGTGTCGAAGGACCAAATCATCCCATCGCCTGGGGCACCTACCTGGTCAACTTCGTCTTCTTTGTCGGGATTGCCCATTCGGGCACCCTGATCTCGGCCATCCTCTACTTATTCCGGGCCCGCTGGCGGACGGCCATATCCCGGAGCGCCGAGGCCATGACCGTTTTCGCCGTTATGGTGGCCGGCCTTTTCCCTTTTATTCACCTGGGCCGGCTCTGGGTGGTTTACTGGATCCTGCCCTATCCCAACCAGCGCAATCTCTGGCCCGATTTCCAATCCCCCCTGGTTTTTGATGTGATCGCCATTTCCACCTATCTTATGGTCAGCACCCTTTTCTGGTTTACCGGCCTCATCCCCGATCTGGCAACCATACGCGACCAGTCCCAGGGTCTCCGGCGCAAACTCTACGGCTTTTTCTCGTTAAACTGGACCGGCACTCACCAGCAATGGCGTCATCACGGCGGGACGGTCCTCCTCCTGGCCGCCCTGGCCACCCCCCTGGTCATCTCCGTCCACAGCGTGGTCTCCTGGGATTTCGCCCTGTCCATTTTACCGGGCTGGCACAGCACCATCTTCGCTCCCTATTTTGTGGCCGGGGCCATCCATTCCGGCCTGGCCATGGTGCTTATCCTTTTGATCCCTCTGCGGCGCCTTTATAGATTCGAGAACATCATCACCCTGGACACCCTGGAAAATATCGCCAAGACCATCATCCTGACCGGCCTGATCATGAGCTATTCCTATCTGACCGAACATTTCATCGCCTGGTACAGCGGCAATATTACCGAACGGGACACCTTTTACTGGCGCATGGTCGGATATTACAAAGAGTGGTTCTGGCTGATGATCTTCTGCAATTCAGTGGCCCCGCTTTTCTACTTTTTTAAAAAAGTTCGCACCCACACCAAGGCCTTGTACCTGATCGCCGTCCTGATCGTCATCGGCATGTGGTACGAACGGTATGTCATCATCATCGGTTCACCGGCCCATGCCTATGATCCCTATATCTGGAGGCTCTACCAGGGTCCGACCTGGGTGGAATACGGGATCCTCTTCGGGGCCTTCAGTATCTTTTTTTTCTTTTTCTTTTTGTTTTCCAAGTTTCTCCCGACCGTATCCATCGCCGACCTGAAGGAAGAGATCGGCCCTCCCCTCCGAGGCGGGAAGAGCGGTCCATAAGGCGGAGAAGAGGCTATGACCCGACAATCCCTAATGGGAATATTTATCTATCTGGATGATCTCTTGACGGCTTTGAAGGCCCTGAAAGACCTTGGTCTGGATGTTACCGTTTTTGCCCCCTCAGCCAGCCGGGAGATCAGGGAAGCCCTGAAAGAGAAGCCCAGCCCGGTCCGATATTTTACCCTTGGCGGAGGACTCCTCGGCCTGGTCTCCGGGTTTGCCCTGGCCGTCTACACGGCCGTCCAGTGGAAGTTGGTCGTCAGCGGTAAGCCGGTTACGGCCTGGATCCCCTTTGCGATCATCGGGTTTGAATTTCTGATCCTGTTCGGGGTTCTCTTCTCTTTCGCCGGGCTGCTCATCCATAGCCGGCTGCCGCGAATGGGGCTGCCCGCCCATTATGATCCGCGTTTTTCCAATGACCGTTTCGGCCTCCTGGTCTATTCCGACCCGGAAGAAAGAGAAAAGATCGGAAGGCTTCTCAGGGAGGCCGGGGCCGAGGAGATCCATGAATCCGCGGGATGAGATCTTCCAGAAAGTAAAAACCATGGGCCCAGCCAGTGTCTCTCGATGGTGGTCCATTCTTTTTCTGCTGCTGATCCTGATCGGCGCGGCCGCCTTTTGGTTCGGGATTTCCGGGCCAAGGGCTGTCAGGACCTGGCAGGTTTTCCTGATCAATTATCTCTTCTGGTCCGGCCTGGCTTTCGGCTCGGTGCTTATCTCGGCGGCTTTGGTCATCACCAAGGCCCGTTGGGGAAGGCCCGTAAAACGCCTGGCCGAGGCCCCGGCAGCCTTTCTACCCCTGTCCTTCCTGCTTTTTTGGGTCCTTTTCCCGGGCCGGGACATTCTCTTTCCCTGGATCCATGAGCCGCTGCCGGAAAAAACGGCCTGGTTGAATCCGGGATTTCTTTTTGCCCGGGACGGTTTTTCCCTTCTTCTGCTCACCTCCCTTTCGATCGCCCTGGTTTTTTTCTCCGTCCGCGGGGAGAGGTCCATCATCTCCGGGGGAGGTGAGGCCTGGCCGGCAGAGCGAAAGACGGGAGAGGAAAATCTGCGCAAACAGGCCATCCTCTCCCCGATTGTGGCCATCCTTTACGGGGTGGTCCTCAGCCTGATCGGTTTTGATCTGGTCATGTCCCTGGACCCTCACTGGTACAGCACCCTTTTCGGGATGTATTTTTTCACCGGCAGTTTTTATACCGCCTTAGCCGCCCTGATGCTTCTATCCATCCTCTCGGTGAAAAAATGGGGCTTGGACGGGTTCATCCAAAAAAGGCAGTTCCATGACCTGGGGAAGCTGCTTCTGGGTTTCTGCCTGATAAACGGGGACTTTTTCTACTCCCAGTTCCTGGTCATCTGGTATGGAAACCTGCCGGAAGAGACCCGTTATGTGATTGCCCGGGTCAGCTTTCCTCCCTGGAACTCCCTGGCCTGGACCGTACTGGTCGTCTGTTTCGCCCTGCCTTTTGCCGTCCTCTTGAGCCGGAAGGCGAAGACGAGGTACTGGCAGATGCTGATTTTAAGCGGAATTATTTTGATCGGGATGTGGCTGGAACGGTTTCTCCTGGTTGCTCCCTCTCTCTGGAAAGGAAAGGATCTCCCCCTGGGCCTTTCGGAAGTCCTTATCAGCCTTGGCTTTCTGGGGCTGATGGCCTTGAGTATTCTCTGGTTTCTGAGGAGGTTCCCGATACTCCCCCTTTCAGACCCCCTTTTCCAGGAAAGCCTGGAAGGCCTGGCAACGTATTTTAATCCCAAAACCCCCTTCCCCTCTCTGGGAGAGGGTTGGGTTGAGGGTGAAGATAAAGGGTCAGGAGGAAGACCCGGATAAGCCTATGGCTCACCTTAACGAAAGAAGGTCAACCCAGTGGGGCAGGTGGGCGGTCTGGTTTTTGGCGGCGGTCCTGCTGGCGGGGGGGATGGTCTATTTTTATTACGGTTATCCCCGGAAAGGGATCGGGCCCCAGCAGCCCATTTCCTTCAGCCATCGGGTCCATGCCGGGGTCAAGGCCATCAACTGCCGGTTCTGCCACCCTTATGTGGAGCGGTCCGAACATGCCGGCCTGCCGGTCATGGAAAAATGCTTTTTCTGCCATAAATACATCATCCCCACCCATCCTGAGATCATCAAGGAGAAGGAGCATTACGAAACCTGGAATCCGGTCCCCTGGGTGCGGGTTTTTTACGTCCCTGATTTTGTCAAGTTCAGGCACCGGCCCCATATGCTCTTTGGAAAGCTGGACTGCAGTGCCTGCCACGGCCAGGTGGAGAGGATGGATCGATTGCAGAAGACGCTCTTTAAAATGAAATTCTGCATTGACTGTCACAAGGAGAAAAAGGCCCAAACGGATTGCTGGCTGGCCTGCCATCATTAAAGGCCGCAAGGCGTGAGGGGGGTGAGGAAATAAGGCCGTTCGGAGTCGGGGGTTCGGAGAAAAAAGATAAGGCCATAGGAAGCAGGGAGGAGGAGATGAGGGAGTGAATCTGTTTAGAGAAGAAAACTACGGGACGGTCAAGGCTTATTTTTTAAGCTCGGCCTTCTGGTTTGTCATCGGCACCTCCATCGGGTTCATCGATGCCACCCATCTGGTAGCCCCGGACCTCCTGGGAAACATCTCCTGGCTGGTCTTCGGCAGGACCCGTCCGATGCACACCAATATCGTCATCTTCGGCTTTATCGGCACCGCCTTGCTGGGATCGGCCTTTTATATGCTTCCCACCCTTTTACAGGCGTCCCTTTATAGCGAGCGACTGGGAAAGCTTTCCCTCTGGATCCTGAATCTAAGCATAGCCTCGGGGACTATCACCCTCGCCCTGGGGTATTCCCAGGGCCGGGAATATGCGGAATGGATCTGGCCGGTCGATATGGGGATTCTTCTGACCTTCACCTTGATTTTCTATAACCTTTTTCGGACGGCCGGAAATCGTCGGGAAAAGACCCTCTATGTGTCCAACTGGTATATCTTTGCCGGCCTGATTTACATCTTTCTGATCTATTTCTTTGGAAACGCCGTCTGGCACCCCTCCACTGGGGCCATCACCGGCATGCCCGACGCCGTACTGGCCTGGTTTTACGGCCACGGCGTGGTCGGCTTATTCCTGACCCCCCTGGCTGTGGCCCTTTCTTATTATATGATCCCGATCGTCTGCCGCACACCTCTTTACAGCCACTCCCTGTCCCTGGTCGGTTTCTGGACCATCCTGGTCCTTTACACCCACATCGGCGCCCATCATCTCCTGCAGACCCCGGTACCCACCTGGTTGAAAGTGGTGGCCATTACCGGCAGCCTGGGTATGTTCATCCCGGTGATGACCGTCTTGATCAATCTCTGGCTGACCATGCGCGGCCGCCTGGGTTTGATCCATTCCGATATAGGCGGAAAGTTCGTCATGGCCGGCCTGGTCTGGTATCTCTTTGTCTGCATTCAGGGTCCCCTGCAATCGTTGCCTGTTATTCAAAGGGTTACCCATCTCAATAACTGGGTCATCGCCCATGCCCACATGGGCGTCCTGGGCTTTTCCGGCACCATCGCCCTGGGCGGCATTTATTTTATCCTGCCCCGAATAACCGGCCGGCCCCTGTATAACCCCCGCTGGGCCGACATCCAGTACTGGCTGGTGCTGATCGGCATGGCCGGATTTCTCATGGTCTTGACTGCGGCCGGCCTGATCCAAGGCAATGCCTGGCTGAGCGGCCAGGCGGTCTATAAGGTGTTGCCTGAGATCCATGTTTACATGGTCCTTCGGGCCGCCATAGGCCTTCTGATCGTCAGTGGGGCCGTCTTAGGTCTTGTTAATATTTTCAAGACTATTCACGGGCCTTCCCGGGTGGAGGGTCCCCCGGCCTCTGGTGGAGAGGGGATGAACCCATGAAAATGACCCCGAGCCTGATCATTTTCGGGGGCCTGATCATCTTTGCTTCCGTATTGTTCGTGGCCGTCATTTTGCCTTGGACCACCATAAGCGAACAGCCTTCGGCCATCTTTCGCGCCCGGACCTCCCTGGAGGCCCGGGGACGGGAGGTCTATGTCCGGAACGGCTGTACCTATTGCCACACCCAGTTTGTGCGTGATATCGATTGGGATCTGGGTGCTGAAAGGATCGCCCTCTCCGGCGACTATGTCCAGGATCAGCCCCACCTGGTGGGGACGGAACGGACGGGTCCCGACCTCTCCCAGGAGGGCGGTGAGCACCCGGATGACTGGCACCTGGCCCATTTTATCAACCCCAGGTTTGTCAGACCGGAATCGATCATGCCTTCCTGGCAGTTTCTGGGGGAGAAAAAGATTAAGGCCCTGATTGCCTATAAACAAAGCCTGGGATATCGGATGGCGGACTTCCGGGTCCAGCGGCAGAAGTATTGGAAAGAGAGGGCCGTTAAGGCCTACGAGTCCGGGCCTGACGAGAATATCAACTGGCTGCACCAAATGATCCCCGAGCCCTGGAGAAAGCTGCCCAACCCCTATCCGACCACCGAAGCTGGACTGCAACGGGGGCACAAAATTTATCAGAGTTTTTGTATCGGCTGTCACGGCCCGATCGGCGACGGCATGGGGCCGGCCGAGCCCTACCTCTATCCCCCGCCGCTTAATTTTACCCTTCTGGCGAACAGGGAGATCTCAGGGGGGATCCTCTATTACCAGATCATGAACGGGATTACCGGAACGGCCATGCCTTATTTTAAAAAGGAGCTGGAATCAGCCAAGATTTGGGAGGTTGGCGATTATGTGGCGGTTTATTTCATAGGCCGGAGCGACGCCAATAAGGAGCCCAGAGGGATCGACGCCTCCTATGAACCGCCCGGGAATGAAACCTTTTCCAAGGCCCCGGTCCGGGAGAAGGGGAAATAGACCATGTATCTTTTAGGTTGGATTATTCTGGTCAGCCTAAGCCTCTGGGTCAGCCTGGCGGCTTTTCTCTGGGGGCTGCAGAGCGGCCAGTTTTCAGACCAGGAAAGAGCCCGCTATCTGCCCCTGCGCGATCAATTTCCCAGGCCGGCGGTTAAGGATCCGGCCAGGTGGACTATCGAGGTTTATGTCCTGCTGTCCATCGGAGTGGTGGTGCTGGGGGGCATGGCGGTTTCAGTATTTCTGAGTTTCTTCAGGTAAAAAAGAAAGGCCGGGTTATGCAATTTTTCCCTCTGTTGACCTTTCAGGAAATGGCCCTGGCCTTTTTTCTGGGTCTGGGTACGGTCCTCCTTATTTATCTGGCCTGGGGGAGTTATCCTAAACGCCGGTTGGAGGATACCTGCCGGGAGGAAAGGGAGGAAGGCCATGAGCCTGAAAGCGGACCCGAGGCGCCCGATCATCCCGTTCCTCCTTTTCTCATTTTCGTGTATATCGGTGTTGCGGTCTGGATCCTGGCCTACCTGATTTTTATCGGTCTGAGGGTCAAGGCTATTGGATGATTTGTGATCAAGGAGGCGATTCTAAAAGCCGTGAGGATTAAGGAAAGCAAAGAAGAATCGACAGTCCGAAGCTGGGTCATTGTCCTGTCCATAGCTGTTTCCTTTCTGATTTGGGGACTGGTCATTTTCTATGCAGTCGGGACAAGCTGGCCCCCACCCTGGCGTTACGGGACTGTGGCCGATGTGCCGGGCCAATCCATCTATTCGGTTGGTGAGGCGGAAAAGCCGGCCGGGACGGCTCTGAAGGAAAAGGAGAAAATCCGGGAACAGCACGTCAGGGGTTCCCGGGAAGGATCCGGAGGATCCCTGGCCAAATGAAGATCCTCAATTTATTTTGGAGAAAAAAATTTTTATTCCTGGGTATTTTCCTGGGCCTGTCAGCCGGACTGCTTTTATTACTTTCAATCGTATACAGTTTCCGGTTCTTCCGGATGTGGGATGACGAGGCCCTGAATACCTTCCAGGTTTCCCTGCCGGTCATGCCCCGGGGCACCATCCCGGTCGGTGGAGGGATAGCCCTTTTGAGAAATGCAGGTCCGAAACAGCTGATCAACCCGTTGCCCATTTCCCCGGCGGTCATAGAGCGGGGAAGGATAAGTTATAAGTACTATTGCATCCATTGCCATGGGACCGGATTCGACGGCCAGGCCACGGTGGGACAAAGCTTTTATCCCTTACCGACCTATCTCCTGGGCCCAAAGGTGATGGACCAGAGCGATGGAGAGCTTTTTTATAAAATCAGCCTGGGCTATAAGAGGGAACCGCCTTTGTATGACACCGTGGCGGTCCATGACCGCTGGGCCGTCATCAACTATCTGCGGACTCTGGCTAAGAGGAGCAGCCGATGACCTTGGAACTTCTGGCCCCTTTCCTGATCGGACTTTTCGGAAGCCTCCACTGCCTGGGGATGTGCGGTCCTCTGGTCATAGCCTACTCCCTGCACATCAAAACCCCTGAACCTCGGGCCATAGTCCTTAATCCGTCTCCCTGGGCCAGGGGATTTTCTCATCACCTGGCCTATCATTTCGGAAGGCTCACGACCTACGGGATTTTGGGCGCTTTGGCCGCTGGTCTTGTTAATATCGCCGGCTTTAATTTATTTCTGAATTTCCGCGGCGGGGCCATCCTGGTCGGCGGTCTCCTGATCATCCTGATGGGACTGATGTTCCTCAAGGTGATCCCTTTATCCGGTGCATTGGCCCGGTTCTCCCTGGCCCCTTCATCCCTGTGGGACCGTTGGCTTCCTCCTCTGTTTCAATCCCCCGGTCCCATTTCCAAGATAGGCCTGGGACTGGCCGGCGGGCTCCTGCCCTGCTGCCTCTCCGGTTCCATGCTCATCAAAGCGGCGACCACTGAAAATATGGCGCAAGGATTTATGACCATGGCGGCCTTCGGCCTGGGCACCGTGCCCGCCCTCCTGGCCGCAGGCATCTCCGCCTCCCTGTTAACCCTGCGGACGAAGATCATCGGAGAAAGGATAGCCGCCCTTTCGGTGATAGCCATGGGGTTGATGCTGATCTTCCAGGGTGCGAAGCTCCTCTAACAGGTTGAATGGGTGAGGTAGTGCTGAAGTGCTAAGCTGCTGCCGTGCAGAAGAACTACAGTTTTGAGTTTTCAGCTATGAGCTGTGAGCTACCAGTTATGAGACAATTGCTATGAGCTTTTTGGAATGCAAACTTTGCGGTTTGCCTGTTGGTCGTTCGGGAGTACAGGAAAAGCGAGGGGAAAAAGTTTTCCATTTCTGCTGTTTCGGCTGCCAACAGGTGTTCCGTATCCTTTCCAGCCTTCCCGGAGGTCCGCCGTCCGACTTTAAAAACTCGGACCTTTATCGCCTCTGTGCGGCCTCTGAGCTGATCGGCAGGAAGGATGAAGACCAGGAAAGAAGCATGGCTCAAGGTAAGGAAGCAGGTCCGACAGCCCTGAAAGCCTCCGGCCTGGAAGAAGCTCTGGCCAAAGAATTGATCCTAAAACTTGAGGGGATGTGGTGTAGTGCCTGTTCCTGGTTGATTGAAAGTGTATTGAGCCGGACTCGGGGGGTATTGGAGGTAAAGGCTCTGTTCGCCTCCGATCTGGTCCGGATTAAATACCTTCCTCATCAGGTGACGATAGAGGAAATCCAGGACCGGATTTCCAACCTGGGATATCGGCCTTCCTCCTTTCAGGATCCAGCGGATGCTTCAGCGGAAAGAAAAAAAGTACAATTGCGTCTTGGTATTTCCTCTATTCTGACGGTCCAAGTTATGATGATCTCCTTAGCCCTTTACGGCGGCTTTTTTCAGGATCTGGGGAACGAGGCCATTCTCTATCTCTCCTATCCCCTGTGGATCCTGACTACCCCGGTCCTTATTTATGGAGGATTCCCCATTTTTAAAAAAGCCCTGGCCGGATTGCGCTATGGAAATCCATCCATGGAAGTCCTTATTTCCATCGGCGCCCTGTCGGCCTATTTTTACAGCCTCATCCAGATGAGTCGAGGCAGTCTGCACCTTTATTTCGATACGGCCGCTATGCTGATCGTCTTGGTCCTCCTGGGAAAGTATCTGGAGGCCCAGGCCAAGGAAAGGATTTCCCAAGGTATTATGGAACTCTATCAACTGGCCAATCAAAAAGTGCGAATCTTGACGGAAAGAGGGGAGGAATGGCGAGCGGCCGAGGAGGTGCAACCCGGGGACGAATTACAGGTCTTGGCTGGGGAAAGGGTCCCCGTAGACGGCCGGATCCTTTTCGGACGGGCCAATATGGATGAATCCTATTTGACCGGGGAGTCGCGTCCGATAAAAAAAGGGCCCAAGGACGAGGTCCGAGCAGGCGCTTTGCTTCTCGACAACCAGCTGAATATCCGGGCCACCCGCGTGGGGGCTGAGAGTTCTATTGGTCAGATCATTACTTTGATGCAGGAGGGCCTGTCCAGGAAGACCGCTGTCGAACTTTTTGCCGATCGGCTGACCCGCTGGGTCGTACCTTCACTCTTAGGCTTAGCCACCGGAACCGCGTTGGTTCTGGCCTATCACGGCCATTCGTTGGAGGAGAGTCTGCTGCGGGCCTTAACGATACTGGTCATTTCCTGCCCCTGTGCCCTGGGGATTGCCACCCCTCTGGCCAAGGTGGCGTCCATCGGCGTCGGTCGAACAAAAGGAATCCTCATCCGGGATCCGGCGGCCCTGGAAAAAATAAGAAAGTTGGACGTCTTGATCTTCGATAAGACCGGGACCTTGACCGAAGGCCGTTTTTCCTTACGTGAAATGGTTTGCCTCGAAGGCTCCAGGGAAGAGGCCTTGCAAAGAATTGCTTCGGTTGAGTCCTTTTCCGATCACTTCCTGGCCCGGGAGATTCAAACCCAGGCCCGAGAGTTTTCCTTGAGCTTAGGGGAAGTGAAAGACTTCGAGATCCTGACTGGTTTGGGGGTCAACGGAGTAGTTGCAGGCATTGAGGTGGTCGTCGGGAATCGAAACCTGATGCAGTCTCGGGGGCTGAAACTTCCACTGACTTTTGAGTCTCAGGCAAGGGTCCTATCGAACGGGGGAGCGACTATCGTCTTTTTCGGCTGGGAGGGGCAGGTTCAGGGATTCCTGGCCTTTGGGGATGCGCTAAAGGAAACGGCCCGTGAGGCCGTTTCGGGCCTTCAAGAAAAAGGTTTTCAGATCTGGATGGTTTCCGGAGACTCCATAGAGACTACCGGGGCCATCGCCCGGGAACTGGAAGTGGGACCTTCTATCGGGCAGGCCCTGGCCCAGGACAAGGTCCGCATCATTAAAGATCTCCAGCAGAAAGGACATCGGGTGGGCATGATTGGGGACGGGCTTAACGACGCAGCGGCCCTGGCCCAGGCGGATGTGGGCTTTGCTCTGGGGACCAGGGCCGGAATTCTTTCGGAGGCCTCGGATATCACTCTATTAACCGATGATCCCCTAAAGATCCGGGATGTGCTACACCTTTCCACTCTGAGTTTTACGATTATTCGACAAAACCTCCTTTTTGCTTTTTTTTATAATATACTTGGAATTCCTCTGGCCATGACCGGTATGTTAAACCCTTTGATTGCGGTTCTGGCCATGTTTGCCAGCAGCCTGACCGTGGTCGGGAACACTCTGAGAATTTATAAAGGTTCAGGTGAAAAGATTGGGAAAACCCATTCAATCGACCCGGCAGTTCAACACGTCGGGCAAGAGGGACCCAAGATGGCAGCGGTACTGCCAACAGTCCGGCCCGCGGAATGCTTGAATCCGGAGACCGGGATCCAGTCTGGAACGCTCCTGTAGGCGCAACTTGAAATCTATTCAATATCCGATGCTGGCCTATTCCTTATCGCTTCCGGCTGGTCCCATTTTTCAAAGATCTTCGATCCGGTCTCCGGAAAACGGTGGTTTAAATTTATGAAAAGGCAATTTATTCCCTCGGCCGATCCTCCGATTGAACAAAAAGAGCCGGCCTGGTGGTTTATATTTTATAAGCACAAGCTGCTCGTTTCTCCCGAGGGCCACGAGCCGACCATCCCCTTTATCCATAGCCCGATTGATCTTGGACTCCACTCCCTTGGAGAAACCTATCTGGGAACCCTGGAAGGAAAACATTGTTATGCCGCGACCCTTTCCGATTCAGCGACGGCTCCGACTGATATGTTTTTCCAGGACCTGCGACAACTTTACGGCCGACTGAACCAGGAATTGATCCTTCTTTCCTTTCGTGCCCTTCATCTTCTCAACTGGTCTCAAAAGACCCGATTCTGCAAGCAATGCGGGATGGAAATGAAAAACAAGGCCGGTCAGCAGGCCAGAGAATGTCCAAACTGCGGATACTTGAGCTTTCCCCGGATCTCACCGGCGGTGATCGTTCTGGTTGAACGGGGAGAGAAATGTTTACTGGCCCGCTCCCTCCGTTTCCAGGATGGGTTTTACAGCGTCCTGGCCGGTTTTGCCGAACCGGGAGAAACGCTGGAAGAGACGGTTGAGCGTGAAGTGAGGGAAGAGACCGGCATCGCGGTCCAGGATATCCGCTATTTCGGGAGCCAGCCTTGGCCTTTCCCGGACTCTCTGATGATCGCTTTCACCGCCCGGTATGCTGGTGGTGAGATCCGGGTGGACGGCACGGAGATCCTGGATGCCCAATGGTTTACCTGTGACCAACTGCCCAAAATTCCGGGCAAGATCAGTATAGCCAGAAATTTGATCGACTGGTTTATAATCAAACAGCAAAGAAAGTGGAACGGCTTTTGTAAGGAGGGATGAGCGTGCACCGGCCGTACGGAGAAGCCGCGGTCCTGACCTTAAAAATTATCGTCAACTAAAAGGAGGGTAACACCATGTATGACAAGAAAGAATTGTGTGATCGGATTAAATCCCTTTATCCTGAAATGGGAGAATGCGGCATCGATGTCAAGGTAGACTTTGATGAGGCCAAAAAGGTCTGGACAGTGGAGTTAGATAAGGAGGCCCATCATCTTAAAACCTATCTGGAACCGATGGATGCGGAGACCTGCATGGAAGGCAAGCAGTGTGTCAGTTTGGGGCTCCAGATTGCCCAGTTAGTAGCCAATATCAAAACCGCTGGGTGACCGGACCCCTTACCGCCCCGCCCGAAAGGGATTGGCGGCTGAAGCGTCAGATAGTTGCGGCCATGAGGACCCATCCGCTTCAGAGGAGTAAAACGGATGAGACCCAGGTCAAGGAGTGGTTAAAAAACCAGATTGTCGAAAACACCACCTAAGCCTACGAGCAAGGCATTGATACCCCTGAATTCACCAACTGGAAATAGCCGGGTGGGGTTAAGGCCGGGGCTCGGTAACTGTTCGTTCGTTGAAGTCAAGCGGGGCCGCTCCCCCTTATCGGTGATCCAATAACCGGTTGTCTAAAATTTAGAAATCACATTATTTCACCAGGAAGGCCACAAGTGAAAGCAATTTTGACGGAGGGGAAGAATTATGAAAAGCTATGACGTTATTGTCATCGGTGCGGGAGATGTCGGTTTAGGAATTGTTTTTAAAGCCGTCGCCCAAGGCCAAAAAGTGGCTCTGGTCGATAAGGGGCAGGTGGGCGGGACCTGTCTTAATTATGGCTGTGTGCCTTCGAAAACGCTGATCTATACGGCCGATAGAATTATGGAGATCCGGGGAGCGGCAAAATTTGGGATCCAGTCACCCATCATAGATATCGACTTCAAAGCCATCATGGCTCGGATGAGGAAAGCCGTCACCGGCGGCAAAAACGGGATTGGAACGGCCATAGAGGAATCTGAAAATCTTGATTTTCTAAACAGCGAAGGTCATTTTATTGATGAACGGTTCCTCCAAGTGGGGGATAAAAAAATACGCGGAAAAAAAATATTTATTGCCAGCGGCGCACGCCCCTCGATTCCTTTGATCAAAGGACTGGAATCGATTCAGTTTCTGACCAATGAAAATGTGCTGGAATTGGAGAAAAGGCCGGAGAGCATGATCTTTATCGGCGGTGGATATGTCGGCCTGGAATACGCCCATTTCTTTTCGGTCTTGGGCACCAAGGTCGCCATCCTGCACAGGCATTCGACCTTCCTGCCTTTTGAAGAGCCGGAAATATCCGAATTGCTAAAGAAGGAAATGGAAAAATCTATCGAACTGCATTTGGGGGTCGAAACCCAAGAAGTAAGACAGACCGACAAGGGGTATATGGTGCTCGCCAAGGACATCCGTACCGGGGAAGAAAGGGAAATTTCTGCGGAAGCGCTCTTTGTGTCGGCCGGCAGAAAATCCAACGCCGATCTTTTAAAGGTTGAAAATGCCGGAATCGAGACCGACCCCCACCATTTTATCAAAGCGGATGACACCCTTCAGACCAACAAGAAACACATCTGGGCCCTGGGGGATGCTATCGGAAGGGCGATGTTTACCCATGCAGGAGACAAAGAAGCGGAATTGGCCTGGCACAATGCCACCCACAGGAAAAAGATCAGGATGGATTTCGAAAACGTCCCCCATGCGGTTTTTACCAATCCTCAAATTGCTTCTATCGGACTGACAGAGGCGCGGGCTCGAAGAGACCACGAAATCCTCGTGGGCCGGGCCAAATACTCCGATACCGTCATGGGAGAGGCTATGGAGGAACAGGAAGGATTTGCAAAGGCGATCGTCGAAAAGGGTACGGGAAGGATTCTGGGTTTTCATATCATTGGTCCTCAGGCGGCCATGCTCATCCAGGAAGTGGTCAATTCGGTGATCAACAAGAAGGACGTAAAATCGATCACCGATTGTATGCACATATTCCCCGCCCTTTCCAACCTGATACCGGAAACATTAACCAATCTCGAATAACGCCCCGGAAAGGAAACTTTCCATTTGAACACAACACCGTCCAGGATGGACCCGCAGGCCCCCAGCCGTAGCTCGCGGAACTGTTAAAGGGAGAGCATGACCAAGCAGGTAGCCGAGCCAGAGGGACCGGATCAAGCAAAGTGGAGGGAGAGAACTCATGGACAAGCCCAAAAGGGTTAGTAGCCCTATTTATACTTTTTTCCCCACCGAAGTCGAGGGATTCGATTCCCTGGCCGAGCTGGCGCTGGATATGCACTTGTATTGGAATCATTCGGCCGATGAAGTATGGAGGCAGCTTGATCCTGCTCTGTGGGAGCTCACTTATAACCCCTGGGTCGTCCTGCAAACGATCTCACGGGACGGACTCACTCGTGCCTTAGCTGATCCGGTTTTCCGTAAGAAGGTAGATGAACTCTTACGAGACAAGCGCCATGAGGAAGAGACTCCCGCCTGGTTTCAACAAAACTATTCGCAGACACCGCTGACCTGTGTGGCCTATTTCAGTATGGAGTTCATGTTGAGCGAAGCCCTGCCCATCTATTCGGGCGGGCTTGGCAATGTGGCCGGCGATCAGCTCAAAACCGCCAGTGATCTGGGGGTGCCGGTGGTCGGCGTGGGGCTGCTTTACCAGCAAGGCTATTTTCGCCAAGTCATAGACAAGGACGGAGCACAGCAGGCCCTCTTTCCGTACAACGACCCCGGCCAATTACCGATAACGCCTTTGCGCGAACCGAACGGGGAGTGGCTGCGGCTGGAACTCACGTTGCCCGGTTACTCGGTCTGGCTGCGGGCCTGGCAGGTCCAGGTCGGCCGGGTGAAGCTGTATTTGCTCGACAGCAACGACCCGGCCAACTTCCCGGCTCGTCGAGGGATTACCAGCGAGCTGTATGGTGGCGGCCCGGAGTTACGTCTCAATCAAGAGCTGGTACTCGGGATCGGCGGATGGCGCCTACTGGGCGCACTGGGTCTTAAACCCGAAGTCTGCCATCTGAATGAAGGGCATGCGGCCTTGGCCGTGTTGGAACGGGCGCGAACTTTTATGGAAGAGACCGGACAACCCTTCGAAGTCGCCCTGGCCGTCACAAGAGCGGGCAACCTCTTTACTACCCATACGCCGGTGGCCGCCGGTTTTGATTGTTTTGCTCCTGTTCTCATCGAACACTATCTCGGTTGGTACGCCCAGAACAAGCTGGGCATCTCGCTCCACGATCTGCTGGCCCTTGGCCGCCGGAACCCGAACGATTCATTGGAACCCTTCAATATGGCTTACCTGGCCGTACGAGGCAGCAGGGCGGTCAACGGGGTAAGCCGCTTGCACGGGCAGGTGAGTCGGCGTATCTTTCAGATTCTTTTTCCGGGCTGGCCGGAGGACGAAGTGCCGGTGGGACATGTGACCAACGGGGTCCATATGGCAAGCTGGGATTCGGAAGAGACCGACGCCCTGTGGACAGGATCATGCGGAAAGGACCGCTGGATTGGAACCTTGGAGACCCTGGAAGAAGACATACGCGGCCTTCCCGACTACCGGCTCTGGGAATGCCGTGCTTCAGCTCGCCAGTCGCTCATTGAATATGTACGGGAACGGCTTTCCAGACAACTGGAAGCCGCCGGCGCATCACCCGAGGAGGTTGAGGGTGCGAAGCATCTGTTTGACCCCAACGCCTTGACGCTGGGTTTTGCCCGCCGCTTTACTACCTATAAGAGACCTAACCTGCTGTTGCACGATCCGGAGAGGCTCCTGCGTATCCTTACCGATCCCCGGCACCCCGTGCAACTCATTATTGCCGGAAAGGCCCATCCGGCCGACCTTGCCGGGCAGGCCATGATTCAGGAGTGGACGGATTTCATCCGGCGGGACAAGGCCCGTAATCAGGTGATCTTTCTGAGCGACTACGACATGCTTTTGACCGGGCAATTGGTGCAGGGGGTGGATGTCTGGATCAACACACCCAGGCGACCCTGGGAGGCCTGCGGGACAAGCGGCATGAAGGTGCTCGTCAATGGAGGCCTCAATCTTTCCGAGCTGGATGGCTGGTGGGCGGAAGCCTACCGACCGGAAGTGGGGTGGTCGTTGGGGGACGGCAGGGAGCATGAAGACGAGCCGGCTTGGGATGCTGCCGAAGCCGAGGCCCTTTACGATCTGCTCGAACAGGAGGTTATCCCCGAATTCTATACCCGCGATGAGAACGGCATCCCCACGGCCTGGGTGGCACGCGTTCGGGAGAGCATGGCGCAGTTGACGCCGCGATTCTCCGCCAACCGCACGGTGCGCGAATACACCGAGCAACACTACCTCCCGGCTGCGGCCGCCTACCGTGAGCGCGCTGCCGATAAAGGCACGGTGGGCAGGCAGGTGGTCGATTGGCAGCAGGCCCTGGAACAGAGATGGGCCACGCTGCGCTTCGGAGAAGTGAAGGTGGAATCCGACGGGGAACAGCACGTCTTTGAAGTTCAAATATATCTCGATGACCTCGATCCGAAGGCCGTGCAAGTCGAGCTTTATGCCGAAGACGCCAACGGCGACGGCCCGGTGCGGCAGGAGATGAAGCGCCTTCGCCGGCTGACGGGCGCATCGGGCGGTTATGTTTACAGCGCATCGGTACCTGCGGCCCGCCCGGCCAATGATTATACGGCGCGGGTGATACCGCGCTTCCCAAGCGTTCGGGTGCCTCTCGAAGCTGCTCGAATCCTATGGCAAAAGTGATTCGATGGCCATAATTACTTAGAAATACTATATAGGGGCAGGGGCCTCTTCTTGGTGCCTCGAACCCCATTTCCTTTATCACTAGGTTACCATCAATCGAAGGACGGGAGTTCTTGAAAAGGCCGCTCCCCAAGAATACCCGATATCAGAAGACGGCCTGATACCCCGTTGATCCGTAGAACCCGATGCCCATAATAACCGGCTTAGAACATTTTCATTATCTGGGGCTTTTCATCCTCCTTCTTTTAGGGGGGATCGGATTACCTTTTCCGGAAGATGCTACACTAATTCTTTGCGGATTTTTAATCTCTACCCAGGTCGTAAAACCCATTCCGGCTTTGCTGACCGTCTATGTCGGTCTTTTGACAGCCGATATGATTCTCCATTTCATAGGAAGAAAATACGGGAGGCAAATCGTTACCCACCCTCGATTTCAAAAACTGCTTTCTCCGGAAAGGCTTTCTTACCTGGAGGAGAAGTTCAATCAAAGAGGGGTCCTTTTTATCCTTTTGGGAAGGCATCTCGTCGGTCTTCGAGCCCAAATTTTTCTGGTCTCCGGTGTCATGAGGATGCCCGCTTTCAAATTTTTATTGGCTGACGGGTTTTCCTCTATTTTTTCCATAGCGCTGATGACCGGGGCAGGCTATCTGGGAGGAAACAGCCTCAACGCCTTGAGGAAGGATATAAGCAGAGTGGAACACCTGGGGATAGTGATCCTGGTATCAGCCCTGGCCGTCTATCTGATATTCAGATATGTTAAGCCCAGGAAAAAAGGAAGCCCGCCATGATTCAACCGCCAATCGTCTTTTGGAGCCTTCCTGCCGATCAATTACTGCAGCAGCTTGAGACTACCCCGGAGGGCTTAACGGAGGCCGAAGCCCGGCAGCGGCTGCAGCGCTACGGGCCTAACCTCCTTAAACCGGCAAGAAGATCCGATGCCCTGACCCTTTTCTTCGGTCAATTCAAGAGCCCCATCATCCTGATCCTGATCTTTGCCGCCGGGTTATCTTTCGTACTTCAGGACCCGGTCGATGCCCTGATTATCCTGGGCATTGTTCTGGTCAGCGGCCTCTTGGGCTATTGGCAGGAACGGGGGGCAGCCGATGCGATCAAGAAATTATTGGCAGTGGTGCAAATCAAGGCGACGGTCCGGCGCGATGGCGTCCCCAAGGAACTCCCGGTAGAAGAGATCGTTCCCGGGGATGTCATTCAACTTACTGCCGGGGATGTCATACCCGGCGATGGGTTGCTTCTTAAATCCAAAGATCTCTTTGTGGATGAGGCCACCTTGACCGGAGAGACCTATCCGGTTGAAAAAATGGCCGCGGTGCTGGCACTTGAAACCCCACTGGCTCAAAGGACCAACACCCTTTTTATGGGAACCCATGTGGTCAGCGGCAGCGCCCAGGCCCTGGTAGTCCAAACCGGAATCGAAACCGAATTCGGACGGGTTTCCGAAAGGCTGAAACTCAGGCCTCCCGAGACCGAGTTTGAACGCGGAGTCAGGCGCTTCGGCTACCTGCTCATGGAAGTTACCTTGATCCTGGTGATGGCCATCTTTGCCATCAATGTCTATTTGGCCCGGCCGGTGCTGGAATCGTTTCTTTTTTCCCTGGCTTTGGCTGTTGGATTAACCCCTCAGCTTTTACCCGCGATTATCAGCATCAACCTGGCTCATGGCGCCAAAAAAATGGCCCAGGAAAAGGTGATTGTTAAGCGCTTATCCTCGATTGAAAATTTCGGCAGCATGAACGTCCTTTGTTCCGACAAGACCGGGACGCTGACCGAGGGGTTGGTCAAGGTCCACTCGGCCCTGGATTGGGAGGGCCGGGAAAACGAAAAGGTTCTGCGCTACGCCTATCTGAATGCTTATTATGAGACCGGTTTTACCAACCCCATCGACCAGGCCATCCGGACCTTCCGCACCTTTGACCTGTCCGGCTTCGGGAAGCTCGACGAGGTCCCTTATGATTTTATTCGGAAACGATTGAGTATCCTGGTTACCCAAGGAGATAAACATCTTATCATTACCAAGGGTGCTCTGGCCAATGTCCTGGCGGTCTGCTCCCGGGCGGAAACATCCACTGGGACCCTTTTGGAACTGAGCCAGGTTCGGGAGCAGATCGACCACCACTTTAAAGAGTTTAGCCGGCAAGGCTTCCGCATGCTCGGGGTGGCCTATCGGGAATGGGAAGCCAACCTGGCCCTGACCAAAGACTCGGAGAGCGGGTTGATATTTTTAGGGTTCCTGGTCCTCTTTGACCCACCCAAGGGCGGTATTGTGGAGACCATTCGTCACCTCAAGAGTATGGGTGTTTCACTCAAGATCATTACCGGGGATAACCGTCTGGTGGCGGCTACGATCGGCCAAGAGATGGGGCTTTCAAGTCTAAAAATAATCACCGGCCCCGAACTTCAAAAGACCAGCAACAGGGCCTTGTTACAAAAAGTCAATGAGGTGGATATCTTTGCGGAGGTCGAACCCAACCAGAAAGAGCGTGTTATCCTGGCCCTGAGAAAAGCGGGGAATGTCGTCGGCTACATGGGGGATGGGATTAATGATGTCTCGGCCCTCCATGCGGCCGATGTGGCCATTTCGGTAGACCAGGCCGTGGATGTGGCCAAAGAGGCGGCTGATATTGTCCTTCTTGAAAAGGATTTAAAGGTTCTGGCCCAGGGTATCGGCGAAGGACGACGCACCTTTGCCAATACCCTTAAGTATGTCTTCATGGCCACCAGCGCCAATTTCGGGAATATGTTCAGCATGGCCGGGGCCTCACTCTTTTTGCCCTTTCTGCCTCTGCTCCCCAAACAGATCCTGCTGACCAATTTGCTGACTGATTTTCCTGAGTTGACCATTGCCACCGACCGCATCGACCCGGAAATGGTCGAAAAACCGCGCCGCTGGAATATCCGCTTCATACGCAATTTTATGATAACCTTCGGTTTGATCAGTTCGATCTTCGACTATTTAACTTTTGGAGTTCTCATTTTTCTCCTGAAGGCCCAGCCCGAACAGTTCCGGAGCGGCTGGTTTATTGAATCGGTCATTTCGGCCTCCATGATCGTGCTGGTAATACGCACCCGACAGCCCTTTTTTAAAAGCAAACCCAGTAAATATCTAACGCTGGCCACCCTGATCGTAACCGGGGTAACCCTGATATTTCCCTTTACCCCCCTGGGGGAGCTGTTTGGTTTTAAAGCCCTCCCTTTCTATTTTCTTTTCTTATTGACCGTCATTTTGGGGATGTATATTGTTACCGCGGAGGTGGCGAAAAAGATCTTTTATCAAAAAATGAGGAGGTAAAATGAGGAGGAAGGATTGAGAATTATCATACGCACACAGGATACGGCTTCATTTTTGGAGGATAGTTATCATGGCAAAAGGATCAGAAAATAAAAAATTAAGCAAGATTGCGAACCGCCGCGTTCATATGGCCAATGAAAGGACATTCCTCGCTTGGATCAGGACCAGCATCGGGATCATGGCCTTCGGGTTTGTCGTTGAGAAATTCGCCCTGTTTCTAAAACAAGTCTCTTTTTTTTTAGGGAAAGTGGGCCCTCCCCACCCGGAATCTCTTCCTCCCCATTTGACCCCTCCCGGGTGGTCCTCCATTTTTGGGATCTTCCTGGTGGGGTTGGGGGCCCTGATGGGGGTCCTGGCCTTCATTCGCTACAAGAAAACAGAAAAACAGATTGACCAGGATACCTGGCACCCTTCGTTGCTGTTGGATATTCTGTTGACCATGGCGATTGCCGCTATAGGCGTTTTTTTGATCATCTATCTGGTTCATAGTTTATAAAATCAAAAAGACCCTATCTCCAATCACTGAGAAAATGGTTAAATCAACAAAAATTTCAAAGGGCGTCAGAAATGGATAATAGCTCGAGAGGGGTCCTGGCGGTAATCGGAAGCTCCCTGGCCATCTTCTGGCCGGGGGCCTTTATCTTCGGGTATCCGGGCGTCATGGGCCCATACTGGCAGAAAATGTTCGGGGTCGGAAGAGGTCCCATCGGCAACAGCCTCTTTTTTGTCCTGGCGGCCGTAGGCATTTTTATGTTTTTTGTCGGGCGCTGGCAGGAGAAGTTGGGCACCCGGAAAATGATTTCGATCGGGGCTTTTCTCTGCGGGACAAATACCCTTTTTGCGGCCTATGTTACCAACCTCTTCCTGCTCTATCTCTGGGCCTTCCTTAATGGGCTGGCCTCCTGCTTCATCTACCTCCCGGCCTTAACCACGGTACAACGCTGGTATCCTCACAAAAAAGGGTTGGTCTCGGGTGTCGTCAATCTGGCCTTTGGGATTTCAGCGGCCGTTATGGCCCCTCTTTTCGGCTGGCTGTTCCATTGGTTAGGCTATGTCTCCATGAATCAGGTTCTGGCTGTGGCTGCTCTGGTCATCGGTGTACTGGCTGCTCAATTCACCGAGGTCCCGGAACAAATTATAGGATCCAATGCCGGCGACAAGGCCAGGCCGGCAAGCCTTGCGGTTCAAGCCGGTACTGCCCTGACGGTAAGGGAAAGTCTCCGAACCAAAAACTTTTGGTTCCTCTGGCTAACCTGGGCCCTGCAGGGGTCCGCCGGTATCGCTATGGTGACCCTGTCGGTCAATTTTGGGCTTTCCAAAGGAATGGCCATGACCTCGGCCGTTTTAATTTTAACCGCCTTTAACGTCACTAACGGTCTGAGCCGTCTGGTGATGGGATACCTTTCGGATCGACTGCCGAGGAATAAGGCCATGGGTCTTACTTTTTTAGCCGCCGGCTGCTCTTTCCTCGTTTTGGGTTATCTGGATAATTTCATGGTGATCCTATTTCTTTCGGCCGTCATCGGCTTTGCCTTCGGTACCTTATTTGCCGTCTCGGCTCCACTGGTTTCGGATTGTTTCGGGCTGAAGCATTTCGGGGCCGTATTCGGCCTGGTCTTTACGGCCTATGGTTTTCTGGCCGGACCCTTAGGGCCTTCTTTAAGCGGCTATCTATTGGATCTGACCGAGGGCAGCTTCCTGATTGTCTTCACCTATCTGGGCCTCTTTTGCCTGCTTTCAAGCATCCTGATCCGCCGGGTGGTTCCCTTCGGAGCAACTGATCCTTCTTCTTAAGTCGCCTATCCTCCCCTTCCCCCGGCACCAGCACCCAACTAAAATACATTAATGTAATTTATTTTAAAATAATTACATAATTGTTTATTCTCTCCAGGTCTTGTCTCGACTCCAAACAACGCATAACAGTCTAAAATTATTTAGAAAAATAAAAAATTATCTCAACTGGCACGGTTTCTGCTTCTTTTGATGGACCATACAGGATCCGGATCTATCATCTCAGAAGCCAGTGCGCTTACTATCAAAGAAGAAACCAGGAGGAAAAGAAAAATGAAACTCAAAAAATGTGCGGCCGTAATGACCCTAACCTTACTGTTAACCGGCGCTTCCGCAGCCGTTGTTTCTGCCGAAGAAAAAAAAGAAGACCCCAAGCCGTACTTCAGCGGTGCTGCGGCCGGATTGAGCCAGTATATCTGGCGCGGCTATGAGCTGAGCAAAGACAGCGTTGTCATTCAGCCTTCCCTGACCGTCGGCTACCGGGGATTTGAGGCCAATCTCTGGGGTAACCTGGACACCAATGATAAATACACCAGAGTCGATAAGACCAATTGGAACGAAACCGACTTGACCTTTTCCTATACCCATGATCTGGGGCCGGTTAAACTAACCGGGGGGTATATTTACTATGCCCTCGAAGGGGCGGATGATTCGCAGGAATTATTTCTAAAGGTGGCGGGGAATATGCTCTTGTCCCCCACGCTGGCCGTCTACAGGGAAATTGCGAATTATCCCGGCTGGTATTTCAACCTTGGTATTGGTCATTCCATCAACTTGACCAAGGAGATCACCCTCGATCTGGGGGCCGCCATCGGCTCTCAGATTTCCGATACCGATAAAATTGTAAAATACAATTCCAACGGGCAGCCGACCAGCGACAAATACAATTCGCTGCATTTGCACGATGGCAATTTTTCGGTGGGGCTGACCATTCCCTTCGGCAAGTACTTTTCGGTCAAACCGGTGCTCTACTACTCGATGGCCCTGTCGGACGACGCCAAGAACCGCATCCGGGGAACCAGCCTGAGCGATAAAAACGACTTTCTATACGGCGGGATCACCCTGACCGCTTCTTTTTAGCTTAGGTTAATAGTGTCAGACTAAAAACAACCCGCTTGCACAGGGGTTGCTCTTAGAAGAAGTCAGGTGACGATCCGGATGGGTTGTCAATCCAAAAATTCAAGATCCAATAATCTTGAGAATAAATATAAGGAGGAAATACATCATGAATGCCATTAATTCCGGCGATACGGCTTTTGTCCTGATCTCGGCCGCTCTGGTCATGTTCATGACCCCCGGGTTGGCCCTTTTCTACGGGGGCATGGTCCGGAGCAAGAACGTTTTAGGGACCATCATGCACAGTTTTTTTATTCTCGGTCTGGTAACCCTGGAGTGGGTTCTCTGGGGCTACAGTACGGCCTTCGGACCGGATCTGGGAGGCGTCATCGGAAGTCTGGACTGGTTCGGTCTTTCCGGAGTGGGGGTGGAGCCCTTCAAAGACTATGCCGCGACCATTCCCCATCAAGCCTTTATGGTCTTTCAGCTCATGTTTGCCATCATCACCCCGGCCCTGATCACCGGAACCTTTGCCGAGCGGATGAAGTTTTCGACCTTCGTGGTCTTTACCCTGCTCTGGTGTACGCTGGTTTACAATCCGGTGGCCCACTGGGTCTGGGGTGTCGGGGGCTGGCTCCGTGACCTGGGTGCCCTGGATTTTGCGGGCGGAACGGTGGTTCACATCAACTCCGGGATCGCCGCCCTGGCAGCGGCCCTGGTCATAGGCAAACGAAAAGGGTATGGTCATGAACCCTTTAATCCCCATAATCTGCCTATGACCATTTTAGGAGCGGCAATTCTCTGGTTCGGATGGTTCGGCTTTAATGCCGGCAGCGCCCTGGCCGGAAACGGCCTGGCCGTCTCGGCCTTTGTAGCCACCCATATTGCCGCCGCCGCAGCCACCTTCTCCTGGGTTTTTACCGAATGGATGTACCGGGGTAAACCCACCACTTTAGGGGCTGCCAGCGGTTGCGTGGCCGGTCTGGTGGCCGTTACGCCGGCCGCCGGGTTTGTCGGCCCGGTCTCGGCCCTGCTCATCGGCTTGGCGGCCGGGGTGCTTTGTTACTTTGCCATTTTCCTGAAACATAAGTTGGGTTATGACGACGCCCTGGACGTGGTCGGCGTCCATGGTGTGGGCGGAACTTTTGGGGCGTTGGCCACCGGTCTTTTTGCCAGCAAAGCGATTAATGAAGCCGGCAACAACGGCCTCTTTTTCGGGAACCCCGGACTGTTGGGGACCCAGGCCCTGGCCGTTGGGGTTACCCTGATTTATTCCTTTATCGTGACGCTGATCATTCTGAAGGGTTTGGATTGGACCATGGGGCTTCGGGTGGAAGACGAAGACGAGGTCGTCGGTCTGGATCTGACCCAGCACAGTGAAGCGGGCTATAACCTGTAGGAGGCGAGGTCATGAAGAAAATCGAGGCCATAATTAAGCCGTTTAAATTGGATGAGGTTAAAGATGCCCTTCAGCACCTCGAAATCAAGGGGATGACCATTACGGAAGTCAAAGGTTTCGGACGCCAGAAGGGGCATACGGAGATCTACCGGGGGGCTGAATACGTGGTTGACTTTATTCCCAAGATTAAACTGGAACTGGTGGTTGAGGACAGCCAGGTAACGCCCGTACTAAAAACGATTCAGGAGGCAGCCCGGACCGGCAAGATCGGAGACGGCAAGATTTTCGTTCTCCCAGTTGAAGAGGTCATCCGGATTCGCACCGGAGAAACAGGATCAGCGGCCATTTAACCCTGGAGCAATCGGCTCTTGGCGGTCAGCGGTCAGTAAAAGCACAAGGCCTTTGGAAGTCCACAAGCTGACTGCTGGTCGCCGGCCGTTTTGGAGCGGAGTTGTTGATTATGTCAAAGACGGCCCGCCAAGTCTTTTCCTGTTACCTGAAGCTTCCGGAAAAGAAATAATTCCAGGAAAAAAATTTTTACATTTTTGTATAAAATTAATTTAAAATGATTGCATAAATGTAACTTGCTTTTTATTGGGGAAAGCCATTTTTTATAAACAGACTGATATTATTGATTAATTGATGTTCAAAATCAATGGCATAACGATTGCAGTTTTAGAAAATGTTCGCCCTCTAACCCTTTTAACCTGATAGGGAAAGATGCGGGTTTAGGAAAGGGGCTGGGCCGAATCAAGAGGAGGGTTCCATGCTGAAAAAAATTGAGGCCATTGTCAAACCGTTTAAGCTTGACGAGGTTAAAGATGCCTTGAATGAATTAGGCATTAAAGGCATGACCATTTCGGAAGTCAAGGGTTTCGGGCGACAGAAAGGGCATACCGAGATCTATCGCGGGGCGGAGTACGTGATTGATTTCCTGCCCAAGATCAAAATCGAGGTGGTTGTCGACCAAACCTTGGCCGGTAAGGTCATCGAGGCCATCCAAAAAGCGGCCCTGACCGGAAAGATCGGCGACGGGAAAATTTTCGTTTTGCCGGTAGAAGAAGTAGTTCGCATCCGGACCGGGGAAACAGGGAAGGAAGCCATTTAATAAATCCGAGTTACTGGGTGCTGGTTTCTGGATAGGTGATAAAAGCAAGCACTGATGCTGAAACCGGGATAACCATCACGATGTAATGCTGGTGGCCTAAAAATACGCATCCGTGGTTTCAACAGGTTTCCTTATCGAGCAGCCAGTATCTAGAAACCGAGATCAGACCAGACCAATAATGCAAGAGCCTCTCCATAAAAAATATCTTCTTGAACAACGCCAGAAGCTGAGGGAAACGCACGACCAGGGAGAGGCCGGTCTGACGGTCGCGGGCCGGCATGCCGCCTTTCTCGATGTCTTCATTATTTCGATCTTCAACAGTGTTGAAGTGCGGACCCTGCTGGGTCTCGAAGGAGCGGAACAAGCCTGTGTGGTTTTGGGACTCGGCGGGTATGGACGAAAGGAACTGGCTCCCTTTTCCGATATCGACCTGCTCTTTTTATATTCGGAAAAAATTGAATCCCAGGTAGAAGAGGTCATCCGGAAGATCCTCTACCCCCTTTGGGATGTGGGCTATGAACTGGGTTATACCGTTCAAACACTGGAGCACTGCTTGGAGATGGCCCGTTCCGACCCCTCTTTCCTAACCGCCCTGCTGGATGCCCGGCGGGTTACCGGAAGCACCGCTCTGGCCCAGTCCCTTAGGGCCCGGATCAATGCCCTGCTCAAGGATGGCCAGGGTCAACTCTGGCAGGCCTGGATCCTGAAAGAAGGGGAAAAGCGCCACCGGCGCTATGGGGATTCGGCTTTCTTCCTGGAGCCGCATCTGAAGGAAGGCTTAGGGGGATTGCGGGACATCCATCTCCTGCTCTGGATGGGAAAATCCCTTTTTGAGGCCCCGGATATGTCCTCCCTGGAAAAGGCGGGCCTTCTTTCCCGGGAAGACCGCAAGGTCCTGGCTCAGTCTCATAATGTGCTCCTCCGTCTGCGAAACCAGCTTCATTACCTGACGGGCCGGAAAAACGACCGGCTTTCCTTCGAATATCAGGAGGCCATGGCGGACTGGGCGAAAGTTAAAAGCCTGGGGGATATCCTGCCCGTCGAGGTCTTCATGCGGGATGTCTATCAACATCTGCAGGGGGTCCAAATCATCCGGGAGAACTTTTTTGAACGGTTGGCGGAACTGAGACAGAAGGGAGAAAAACAGCGGGAGATCCTCGAACCGGGGATCTACCTCGAAGGGGACCGGCTCTACCTGGAATCGGCCCGGGTTCTTTTAGATCATCCGGCCCTCCTAATGAAACTCTTTTGGTATGCTTTGAAAAAAGAGGTCCGGCTCAGCCAGGAGACCATCCGATTAATCAAACAATGCCTTTTCCTGGTGGATGAACCCTTCCAGCGTTCCCGGGAGGTCAGCCGGATCTTTTTGGAGATCATCAGCGATCTAAAAACCACGCGCCCATTGCTGGAGACCATGCTGCAAACCGGGTTGCTGACCCGTTACCTGCCCGAGTTTGAAGCCACGGTTTGCAGAACCCAATTTGATACCTACCATGTCTACACGGTAGATATTCATCTGCTCCTGACCCTTTTGGAATTAAAAAAAATCGGCCAGGGAATTTACCTCAAGGAGGAACCCCTGATTTACGGGATCTGGGGCGAGGTCGAGGATTTTACTTCCCTGTATCTGGCCGCTTTATTTCATGACTTGGGAAAAGGCCAGGGAAAAAATCATGCCCGGCAAGGAGCCTTGATGATTCCGGCGATAGCCGAAAGGTTGGGGCTTTCTTCCTCGGAGTCCGAAAAGGTGGCCTTCCTGGTGAAAGATCACCTGCTCCTGGTCGATACGGCCTTGCGCCGTGATCTGAATGACGAGGATCTCATCGTTCGCAGCGCCCAGATGATTAAAGACGCCGAAACCTTAAAGATGCTCACCCTGTTAAGTTATGCTGATGCTTTGGCCACCGGCAGCCGGGCCTGGAATAATTGGAAATCGATGTTGGTCAAGGAATTGTTCTTTAAACTCCTTCATATTCTGGAAAAAGGAGAGGTGGCTTCCGGAATGGCCCTGGAAACCCTGGCTTCGTTGCAGAGGGAGATTCTGGAGCAGGTGGAAAAGGAAATCCCCCCAAAAGAAGCCCGGATGCTTCTGGAGGGCATGCCGACGGGCTACTTGCTTTCCCTGCCGGCCGCCTCCATTGCCCGGCACTTGCGATTGCTGCGGCAGTTGGACGGAAAACCTTTTCTCTGGGCCGTTGAAAAAAAGGAGGAGATCTATGAACTGTTTATCTGCTGCCACGATCGCCCGGGCCTCTTTTCCAGGCTCACGGGAGTCCTGAGCTTAAACCATATCAATATTCTGGGGGCCCAGATTTTTACCCGTTCGGACCGGATTGCCCTGGATATTTTTCAGGTTCAGCCGCCCTTGGATCCCCTTTTTGAGGAAGAGACCTGGGAGAAGGTCCATGAGCAGCTCTTAAAGGCCATTCAGGGCAAACTCTCTCTGGATTATCGCCTGGCTCAGAAAAAACCCGGTTTGCAACTTACCTCGGGGCCGAAAACGCAGGCTGAGAGCCAGGTGGTGATTGATAATCAGGGTTCCGATTTTTATACCATCCTGGAGATCTATTCCCAGGACCGATTGGGATTGCTCTACACCATTACCAAGACCCTCTTCGAGATCGAATTGAATATTCATTATGCCAAAATATCCACCAAGGTGGACCAGGTGGTGGATGTTTTTTATGTGGCCGACCTGGAAGGTCAAAAAATTTGGGATGAAGAACGCATGGAAGAAGTTAAGAAAGCGATTCTATTTGCATTAAAATCATAATTAAGGAGGAAAGACCAATGACCCCGAAAGAAGTACTGGCATTTGCCCAGAAAAACAAGGCCAAGATGGTGGATGTAAAATTCCTGGATTTCCCGGGGATCTGGCAACACTTCAGCGTCCCTCTCCACGAATTGGATGAAGATTCCTTTGAGAGCGGCTACGGTTTTGACGGTTCCAGCATCCGCGGCTGGCAGCCTATTCATGCCAGTGACATGCTGGTGATCCCCGACCCGGACACGGCCGTTATGGATCCTTTCATGGCCATTCCGACCCTGAGCCTGATCTGCAATGTGGTGGATCCCATCACCAAAGAGGCCTACAGCCGGGACCCGCGGAATATCGCCCGGAAGTGCGAAAACTATTTAAAGTTCACCGGTCTGGCGGATACGGCCTATTTTGGACCGGAGGCCGAATTTTTTATCTTCGATGATATCCGCTACGACGGCGGGGCCCATTTTGCTTTTTACCAGATTGATTCGGTGGAAGGCGTTTGGAACAGCGGCCGGGATGAATCGCCCAACTTGGGCTATAAACCGCGGCATAAGGAAGGCTATTTCCCGGTTTCCCCCACCGACAGCCAGCAGGATCTGCGAACCGAAATGGTGCTGGTTATGGAGCAGATCGGGATGGAAATCGAGTGCCAGCACCATGAGGTGGCCACCGCCGGCCAGGCTGAGATCGACATGAAGTTTCAACCCCTGGTCCGGATGGGGGACCAATTGATGTGGTTTAAATACATCATAAAAAATGTTGCCAAGAAGCATAATAAGACCGTCACTTTTATGCCCAAGCCCTTATTTGCCGACAACGGTTCGGGCATGCATACCCATGTCAGTCTTTGGAAGGGAGGCAAGCCCCTCTTTGCCGGCGACAAGTATGCCGGTCTCAGCCAGGAGGCCCTTTATGGCGCCGGCGGGATTTTGAAGCATGCCAAGGCCCTCTGTGCCTTTACCAACCCGACCACCAATTCCTATAAGCGGCTGGTCCCCGGGTTCGAGGCCCCGGTAAACCTGGCCTATTCCAGCCGGAATCGGAGTGCCGCCATCCGGATACCCATGTATTCGGCTTCTCCCAAGGCCAAGCGCCTGGAGTTCCGGACCCCGGATCCCTCCTGCAACGGCTACCTGGCCTTTTCGGCCATCCTGATGGCCGTCATTGACGGGATCGAGAACCGGATCGATCCGGGCGAACCTCTGGACAAGGATATTTACGGCCTCAGCCCTGAGGAACTGGCCCATGTCCCCTCGGCTCCGGGATCTCTGGAAGAAGCCTTAAATGCCCTGAAAGCGGATCACGAATTTCTGCTGCGGGGTGATGTCTTTACCCCGGATGTGCTCGAAAAATGGATTGAATACAAAATCGAAGGAGAGGTCAATCCGGTGCGGTTACGACCCCATCCTCATGAATTTATGCTTTATTTTGATATCTAAAAAGGTTCCATCCGGAAATCTGTGATTTCCGGATGGAGCGTTCAGCTGTCAGCGAAAAACGAACAGGCGAACCCTTAAATCCCGGACCCCTCGGATCCTATGGTTTATGTCTCAAGAAGGTCACCAACTTCTATCCAGAGTCAAGGCCTTTTCTCCCTACCTTACCCAGGTGATGCGTCGGCATCCCGCCCTCGTCCGGGATCTATTTGACCAGGACGGCTACCGGGAGAAAAGGTCTCCTGCCCAGCTTTCTCAAAGATTAAAAGAACGGCTTGCCGGTGTTAGGGATTTCCAGGGCTTCTGTCTTCTGTTGCGCCATTTTAAACAGGAAGAGATCCTGAGGATCGCTATCCGGGATCTGGGCGGATTGGCTGGTCTCAAAGAAACTACCGGTGAACTTTCAGCCCTGGCCCAGGTCTGTTTGGCGAATTCGGTTTCCTTTTGTTCCCGGGACCAGGCCGGCTTCAAATCCGGCCCCCTGTTTTCCCGGAGCATAGAAGAAGGGCTGGTCATTCTGGGGCTGGGAAAGTTGGGCGGAGAAGAGCTGAACTTCAGTTCCGATATTGACCTGATCGTTCTTTTTCATCCGGCCGCCGCCTGGCCGGTCTCAGCCCTTGAACAGAAAGAGGTTGCCCAAATCCTGACCAAACGGGTTATCCAGGCTATGGGGGCCCAGATCGAAGGAGACCATGTCTTTCGGGTTGACCTTGGACTCCGGCCCGGCGGTAAGGATTCGGAATTGGTCATTTCCTTAGAGTCGGCCCTGGACTATTATCAGAACGAAGCCAGGACTTGGGAAAGGCTGGCCTTGATTAAAGCCCGTCCCCTTGCCGGGAACCCGGCTCTGGGGAATCTCTTTTTGAAAGAAGTCCAGCCCATTATTTACCGTAAGTTTGTCGATTATACGGTCCTGGCCGATATCCGCTCCATGAAACAAAAGATCCTGGCCGAAACGCAATCCCATTTGCTTAGAGGGGACGACATAAAGCTCGGTCCGGGAGGAATTCGGGAGATCGAATTTATCATTCAGTCCCTGCAGATGATTTTTGGAGGCCGTCTGCCGGCCCTTCGGGAAAAAAATTCCCTGAAGGCCTTAATTAAATTACAGAAGGCCCAGATCCTTCCAAAAGAAGAATTCCAGCAGCTCCGAAAGGCGTATACCTTCCTGCGGACCCTGGAACACCGGTTGCAAATGGTGCATCAGCAGCAGACCCATAGCCTTCCACGGGACCCTCAAGAGTTGGAGTGTATAGCCAAAGAGATGCCCTTGAAGTGGCAACGGGGACTGCTGACGGCCAAAGAAATTACCGGGGAATTGGATCGGGTCCGAAAAAAGGTCAGGATAGCCTTTGATAATCTTCTCCTGGCTCAGAACAGCGTCTCTATGGAAAAGGTGGCCGCTTTAGTACACTCCCCTTTGGAACCGGAAGAGCGGGAAAGGGAGTTGAAGGCCTTAGGTTTTCAAAAGGGTGGCCCTATTCAGGAAATAATCCATTCCTGGCGGGGGCGGCTGGCCTCTTCCAGCGCCAGGGAAAAAGTCTTTCTGACAAAATTATTTCCCCTTCTTTTAGGCTTTTCTTTACAAACCGTGAATCCGGACCAAAGCCTTCTATTGGCGGATCGATTTCTTCGCAGCGTCGGGGGCCGAACCGGCATCCTGGCCATGCTCCTGGAAAGGACCGCCCTGGCCAAGGAGATCATGGATCTTTTTGCCCGGAGCGCCATGTTAGGCCGCCTGTTCGTTCAAAATCCCGACATGATGGATCATCTGGTTCTTAAAAGAACGCTCGCCGGGCCTGCCCTGGAGGAACATCCTGCTTTATCAGTAAAAATGAGGGAACGGGGGAAGGACTTGGAAGACCGTCTGTCCTGGTTGAGGCGGTGGAAAAGCGAGCAGTTTCTGGAAATCGCTTTGGAGGAAATCTCGGGGAGAATTTCCGCTTCCGAAGCCTCGGAAAGGCTTTCCACCTTAGCCGATCACGTCCTGTCGGAAACAACCAGGTTGGCTGAAGAAACGTTGAACCAGGAAGTCATTCACCCTATCTATCCCGATCATTCGGCTTCCCCGCCTCCTTCTCCTTTCTGCGTTTTGGGATTGGGAAAATTAGGAGGGCGGGAATTGGGGTATACCTCGGATCTCGATTTGATTTTTGTCTATTCCTTAAAAACGCCCTTTCTATCCGAGTCCAGAAAACCCCCTTCACCGGGGAGGGGCCGGGATGGGAAAAAATGGATTACCTACCATGAATACCTGGTCAAGTTAGCCCAGCGGCTTATTTCCTATCTCTCTTTGCCGTTGAAAGAAGGGGCCGGCTATGCGATCGATACCCGGCTCCGGCCTTCGGGGAGTTTCGGACCCCTGATCGTTTCTTTGGATGCCTTTCGAGAGTATTACCGGGGGCAGGCCCAGAACTGGGAAAAACAGGCCCTTCTAAAGGCCCGAATCATGGTCGGGTCGCCCAACCTCAGTCGTCAAGTTCAGGAGACCGTGGCCAGGATTCTTTATGAAACGCCGCCGCCCTCTCAGGTTCGGGAGGAAATGGCCCATGTTCGGTCCCGCATGGAAAAAGAACGTTCCGGGGAGGGGTCGGGCCGTTTCAATCCCAAGTTAGGATTCGGCGGGTTGACCGATATTGAATTTTTGGTCCAATTTCTTCAGTGGACCCATGGGCCGGCCTTTCCCGATTTGAGAAAAACAAATACCCTGCAGGCCTTAAAGTCCCTGAGCAACAACGGTCTGCTGTCCGATGAAACCCATTTGCAGTTGCAGGAAGCTTACCAATTTCTGACCACCCTGGATCATGGGCTTCAGCTTTTGTTTGACCGGAAGGGAGATGCCCGCACCTACGACCCTGAGGAACTGAAGCAGTTGGTCGATCTGAATGTAATGGGCCTGGGAAATCCGACTCTTTTGTCCTGGGATATGGTCTCTCATTATGAAAAAGTGCGCCGCAACGTCCGTTCCATTTTCAAGGCCGTTTTTTCCGGCCAGGCCCAGGCCGTTTAGCCGGGGGAAGGCTAGCCCCTTGTTCCCCCTGACCTTCGTACTCGGTCGCACTCGATCCTTCCTTCCCCCGCCTGTTTCTTATGGTTAGCCCTACCAGGGGCCTCCGAAAGGGACGGGCCAAACCCTATTAGTCTGAAAACGGATAGAACATTTGCCCCCGTTCCGAAAATGTGGTAGATAAAGACCTAATCACTTATGATATGAGGAGGGGCTATGAATTGCCGAACTGCAGAAGATGTGCTTCGTCTGGTTAAAGAAAAAAATATTAGTTTTATCCAGTTTTGGTTTACCGATATTTTGGGATTGTTAAAGAGTTTTGCAGTCACTCCCTCCGAATTAGAGGAAGGCCTGACCGAGGGGATGGGGTTTGACGGATCTTCGATCGAGGGGTTTGCCAGGATCGAAGAATCCGATATGATCGCCAAACCCGACCCGGCGACTTTCCAGTTGATTCCCTGGAGATCAGGGGAAAAACCGGTGGCCCGCCTGTTCTGCGATATCCTTCAGCCGGATGGGACCCCGTATCCGGGCGACCCCCGCTATGCCTTCAAAAGACTTCTGAGCAAGGCTCGGGAGAAGGGCTATACTTTTCTGGTAGGGCCGGAATTGGAATATTTCTATTTTAAGGACCATGCCAACACCGAACCTCTGGATCTGGGGGGATATTTCGACTCCCGGCCCATGGATCTGGGAGGGGACCTGAGACGGGAGACCATTTTTGCCCTCCAATCCATGGGAATCAGGGTGGAATACAGCCATCACGAGGTGGCCCCCAGCCAGCACGAGATCGATTTGCGATATGCCGAGGGATTGCAGATGGCCGATATCACCATGACCTATCGGGTGGTGGTAAAAGAGGTAGCCCGGGGCAAGGGGGCCTACGCCACCTTTATGCCCAAACCGATTTTCGGTCAAAACGGAAGCGGCATGCATACCCATCAATCCCTCTTCCTCGGGGACAAGAACGCCTTTTTTAATCCCGGGGATCCCTATCATCTGTCCGAAATCGCCAAATGCTATATCGCCGGCTTAATGCGCCATGCCCGGGAGATGACGGCCATCAACAACCAATGGGTCAATTCCTATAAACGGCTGGTGCCGGGTTATGAAGCCCCGGTTTATGTCTCCTGGGCCAGGAGAAACCGATCGACCATGATCCGGGTTCCCATGTACAAACCGGGCAAGGAAAAGGCCACCCGGATTGAATTTCGTTCCCCCGATCCGGCCTGCAATCCCTATTTATGCTTTGCTGTGCAGTTGGCGGCCGGTCTGGCCGGTGTAGAAGGGAAGTACCCTCTGCCGGACCCTATAGAGGAAGATATTTTTGAAATGAGCCCCAGGAAACGAGAGCAGCGTGGAATTCAGTCCCTGCCGGGAAACCTTTATGAGGCCCTGGGGGAGGTCAAGAAAAGCACCCTGGTCCGGGAGGCCCTGGGCGACCATATTTTCAACCAGTTCGTGGCGAACAAAGAGATTGAGTGGGACCGCTACCGTACCCATGTCAGCCGGTTTGAAATTGAAAAATATCTGCCCATTTTATAGGCCCTCAAATTTTTATGGTATGGGCCTCTTGGGGCATAAAGTTTGGGTGGGTCCTGAAGTTGCGTGATGCTTATATCAAAGAGTTGGTCTCGTTGTGTAAAAAGGGGACAGATTTATTTTTTGAATTCCTTGGCCTTCCTTGCCCCCGAAGCTCTACCCGTTTTTCAATTTTCTGCTCAATCTCATCAATAAACCGTAAACTACCGGTCAACTGTCCCCGCTGGAGCGACTTTCGAATCAATTCCCATTCTCCCTCGGGGACTGTTCCCTTTATCCAATCCGCATATCTTTCCATTCGCGTATCTATATTAAGGACCTCATTTCATCGGTCGTGAGGGAAATCCGGCCTGTTCAATAATTTCGGGGATCTTTTCCTCGTTGCCGATGGACATGATGTGGACCCCTTTCACGCCCTTTATCTGTCGGAGCGATTTCATCAGTTCAACACAGATACGTATGCCTTCGGACTGCTGCTTGTCTTCGGGCATTGACTTCAACCTGTCCATAATATTATCCGGGATATTAATTCCTGAAACCCGATCCCTCAGATATTCAGCCATTTTGAGGGACTTCAAGGCGGCCACACCGGCTAGAATCGGTACCTGATCAATCAATCCGGCTTCTTCCACCCTGGTCATCCATCTCTGGAAGGCTTCAGTATCAAAGACAGGCTGGGTTTGGATAAAGTCAGCGCCGGCCGCGACTTTATTTTGGAAACGGATAATATGGAGATCAAGATTTTTCATAAAGGGATTGGCAACGCCTCCGATAAAGAATTTCGGCTGCCCGGTTATTTTTTTTCCGTTTAACAGGACACCTTGATCCCGAATTCGCTTTACGGTTTCAATCCATTGGCTGGAGTCAAGATCAAAGACCTTATTGGCCTCGGGATGGTCACCCTTGGAGGGATGATCGCCGGTCAGGCAGAGCACGTTTTGAATTCCCAGGGCAGCGGCCCCCAACAAGTCGCTCTGGAGGGCCAGGCGGTTTCGATCCCGCATGCTCTGTTCCAGAATTGGCTCCAGGCCGGAATCCAGTAAAAGCTTGGAAAAAACCAGGCTGGACATCCTTACGTTTGAATTCGGGTTGTCATTGACATTGACGGCATCGACCTTGCCTTTTAGTCTATCGGCCATCTCTGATATTCGACCGACTTCGACCCCTCGCGGCGGAGTGAATTCACAGGTAATGGCAAACTGCCCCTGTGACAAGGCCTGTTGTAATCGGGTTTCTGCTATCATAATGTCAGGTCCTCCCTGATTATTTTTCGGGGACCTCCCGAAAGGCTGGTGGACCAGTCCTTAGCGCTGCGGATCGTTTTAAGAGACTCAATCGTGCCCAAAGTCTTCATCCGGACATAGATCTGTTCCCAAATACACGGTCTGTCCTTATTAACCTCGCACATTCCGTCTTCCGATCCACCGCAGGGACCGTTAGAAAGGTTTTTGGCACAACGGGTGACCGGACACAATCCACCGAAATAATGAATGTTGCAATTTCCGCAGGCAGCGCAATATTCTTCCCAGATACCATGCTGCACGGTTCCACCCATAAAGCTGGTATTCAAACCGGGATAGACAGGAAGGTCCTTAAAGGTCTCGGCAATATACTGAGGGCCGATGCTGCAGGCCAGGGATATAACGGCTTCATAATTGTTTTTATTCAGGGATTCCTCAAGCCAGGTAATAAATTCCGGCTCACATTGGCGATCGAGGGTCATCTCGTCGACCGTGATCGGATTACCCTGTTTCCGCCGGGCCAGCCTGAGGGCGGCGGACAGGATGGCCACCTCTTTTTTCCCACCGGCATTACAAACCGTAACACATCCTTTGCAGCCGACCATCAGTATCTTGTGATAAGGGGCTACCATGGCCAGAAGCTCCTGGACCGGTTTGCGTTCAGCAACAATCATGGTTCTCTCCTTTATTGGGTGTCTGCCGATTTTCCCTCGGCCGGCCGATACCAGGACCTAACTCGCGTATCCTTTCGGTTACCATTCGGGCGACCTGGGCGAACTTGGGAGCATCCGAGGCGGCAATATTAAACATCTGTACCCGGTCCGGCTCGATTCCCATCTCCTCCAACAGGCGACGGACATAGGCCGCCCGTTTTTTAGCTTTAAAGTTGCCGGTTTCGAAATGGCAGTCCCCTTCCATACAGCCGGCGATAAAGACCCCATCGGCGCCTTTTTCCAGGGCCCGAATCAGATGAAGCGGGTCGACCCTTCCCGAACAGGGAACCAGGATGATCTTTACGTTAGCCGGATAGCTCATCCGGATGGATCCAGCCAGGTCGGCCGCCGCATATGAGCAGTAATTGCAGCAAAAAGCTATAATTTGTGGTTCAAAGGGTTCAGTCATTTTTTACCATTCCCAAAAACACCGTTTTCCTCTCAGTCGAACAAGCCCTGCACCTTGGCTTCGATCTGTTCATCCAGATGATGATGGACTGAGATAGCCTGGGCCGGGCATTCCGAAGCGCACATCCCGCATCCCCGGCATCGGGCCGGATCGATCTGAGACACCCCATATTCATTAATATAGGGCACGGAATACGGACAGGTTCTGACGCAGGTCATGCAGGCCGCGCACAACTCTGGATCCACCTGGGAGGAAGGCCCCACCTGAATCACATCTTTAGACAGGATGCACAGTGCCCGGCCGGCCGCCCCCTTGGCCTGGACCATCACCTCTTCCGGGAATTTCGGTCCATGCCCGTCCCCGCAAAGAAACATGCCGTCGGTGGTGAAATCCAAGGGACGGAGCTTGACATGGGCCTCGAGAAAGTACCCCCGGTCATCCCTGGGAAGCTTATAAACATTCGCAATTCGGGTGGACCCGGGATGGGGTTTCATGGCCGCGCTCAGGACAATTACGATCCGGCGATAAGACGATCTCGCGCCGGATGGCCGGCTCAATAAAGCGTATGGAAAGCCTATGGTCCTTTTCAAAAACCTCAGGGGGTTGGGCCAAGTCATAGCGGATGAACAGGACCCCTTGCTGCCTGGCCTTTTTATAATACTGCTCTTTTAATCCGAAGGTCCGAACGTCCCGGTACAGGACAATAATTTCTATATTTGGATTGATCTCTTTAAGTCTCAGGGCGTTGGCCACGGCCTGACTGCAACAGACTCGACTGCAATAAGGATTGTCCTGGTTTCGCGAACCGACACACTGGATCATGATGACCTGGTTTAATGACTCGATCTTGTCTCTGTCCTCCTTGATCGCCTTTTCCAGTTCGCTTTGAATCATGACCCCCTGATCCTGCCCGTATAGATACTCCTCCGGTTGATAGGGTTCGGCGCCGGTAGCAATAATGGCTGTCCCATGGCGCAGGGAAACCGTTTCGCCGGTCTGGTTTTTAATGGTCGAGACAAACCCGCCCACGTGTCCGTCGATCTTTTCGATCTCGCATCCCAGGTGTACAGAAATTTTAGGATGACTTTTTACTTGCTGGATCAGCCCGGGGATATATTCGGCCGGATCGAATCCTTCCAGGGTCGGAAGACTGACCTGATGCCGGCCGCCCAAAGAATCGCTTTGTTCGATAAGATGCGTTTTGAATCCCTGATCCGCAATTGTAACCGCGGCAGTCAAACCCGCCAATCCTCCGCCGACAACCAGAGCCACCGGAAGGACCGGAACCTGTTGGGTCATAATGGGTTCCTGATTGGTTAACCGCTTAACGGACATACGAACCAGATCTTTGGCCTTTTGGGTGGCTATTTCGGATTGTTCGGAATGGACCCAGGAACATTGGTTCCTGATGTTAGCCATCTCCAGGAGGTAGGGATTTAGGCCCGCATCCCGCAGGGTGTCCATAAAGAGCGTTTCATGCGTCTTAGGCGAACAGGAGGCTACCACCACCCGGTTGAGATCATGCTCAAGTATCAACTCCTTCATCCGGACCTTGGAGTCGGTGGAACAGGCAAACAAAAAGACTTCCGAAAAGACCACGTTGGGTAACTTCCTGGCATACTCGGCCAGACCTTGCACATCCACGACCCCGGCAATATTGGTTCCGCAGCAGCAAACAAAGACGCCGATCTTTGGGCCGATCCCGAAAAGAGAGCGTTCAGGCGGTAATACCGGTTTGACAATCTCGTAACCCCGGACCCCGGCTATGGGCAAGGTCGCCTCGGCGGTTACGGCGCTGGCCTGGGCCACCGTCTCGGGAATATCCTTGGGCCCTTCAAATCCCCCGCAAACGTAAACCCCGTCCCGGGAAGTCCGCAAGGGATTTCCGACCGGTGTCTTGACATACCCGTATTGATCGAGTTCAACGCCCAACCGGCCGGCCAGTTGGACGGCCTCGGCGGAGGGCGATAAACCCACCGCCAGCACGACCAGGTCAAAGACCTCCTCGATCTTTTCACCTGTTTCCGGATCTTGGTAAGTCAGCTCCAGATCATGGGTAACCGGGTTTTCAACCACCCGGCTGATCATGGACCGGATATAACGGACATGGCTTTGTGATTCGGCCCGTTCGCAATAGGAATCAAATCCCTTTCCCTGGGCCCTCAGGTCCAGGAAAAATATGGTCGGTTCCATCTCCGGATGATGGCTCTTGGCGATCACCGCCTCTTTGGTAGCGGCCATGCAACAGACCGAGGAACAGAACTCCCGACCCTCCCGGATGGACTCCCTGGACCCCACACATTGGATCCAGGCCACTTTCTGGGGGACTTTTTTATCTGAAACCCTCAAGATTTCACCGCCTGATGGTCCGGTGGCCGAAAGGCATCGTTCGAATTCCATGGTCGTAATCACATTGGGATATCGGCCGTAGCCGTACTCCGGGGCCAGGGTGGCGTCGAAAAGGTCGAGCCCGGAGGACAATATGACCGACCCGACTTCCAGGGTTATCTCTTCAGGTTTCTGATTGAAATCGATGGCGTTGTTTTTGCAGAACTTCTCGCAGGCCCGGCACCTTCCCTTCTGAAAATAGATACAGTGATCCCGGTCGATCTCATAAACCAGAGGCACCGCCTGAGGATAAAGCAGGAAGGCTGCCTTTCGCTTGTTCAACCCCTGATTGAATTCATCTTCCACCTTGGCCGGGCACTTCTGGGCGCAGATACCGCAACCCACACATTTTTCCTCATCCACATACCGGGGATGCTTTTTGACAACGGCCTTAAACCGGCCCGGTTCACCTTCCAGATTGATCAGCTCGGCCTTGGTTATGATTTTTATATTCGGATGACTGGCAACCCCGATCAGCTTGGGGGATATCATGCACATGGAGCAGTCATTGGTGGGAAAGGTCTTGTCCAGTTGGCTCATCCGCCCACCGATGGAGCCTTTTCTTTCTATCAGATAAACCAGGTAGCCCGATTCGGCCAGATCCAGAGAGGCCTGTATCCCGGCGATTCCGCCTCCGACAATCATCACCGCGCCGATAGGGTTTATAGGTGTTTCAGTAGACATATCTTTTAACCAAAAAAATTTAAAATTTTCTGTTATTCGTTACTGGTTACTCGTTTCTCGTTTTTACAAGCAACCCGCCACAAGTAACGGGCAACGAGATGCTGGTATGAATCTAACCAGCAATCAGTCCTTTCTCTTTCAGATAGGGGATGGGATTCACCCTATGCCGTTTAAGCCCGCGAGTGATATCCTTTAATTGCAGGGCCAGCCCGATTAATTCGGTAAAATAGAAGATCGGCAGACGGTATTCCTTTTCAAAAATTCCGGCAATTTCTTCCTGATACAGATCCAGATTAGCCCTGGCACATCTGGCAGGAGACTATAATACAATCGGCCCCGGCCTCCAGGGCCCGGTCATAAGAGCTTTTCTCACCAGAGTGTGGATAATTTCAGGCTTGGATATGGAAAAGCTGGCGCCGCAGCAATCGGTCTTAAAAGACCAGGGTTTTACGTCAATTCCGAGTGTTTCGGCTATTTGATCCATTTCCATGGGATTCTCATAGTTTTTACTCCCGGTGATTTTGGGCGGCCGGTTGGCCATACAGCCGTAGTAACAGACCGCCGATAGGCCGGTCAGTGGAGCCTTTACCGCCGATCTGATTTTTTCGAGCATGTCCGGCCGGGCCATAAAAGAGGCCATATCATGGATAGGAACGGCTGATCCCGTCTTCTCTTTGGCCCGTATAAGCCGATTATAACATAAGGGGCAGGGGACCAGCAGGTCATGTCCCATACGTTCTGCCTCAGGCAAATTGCGGGCGGGAAGATCAATCGCCAGTTTTCCATTCAAACTGTGAGCCGATGTGGCGCCACAGCAGGTCCAGTTCTTGGGCTCCTGCAGGTGGATGTCCAAAGCCCGGCAGACAGCCTTGATCGATTCATCATAATCCCGGGCCGATGATTCCAGGGAACAACCCGGATAGTAGGTTACTTTCATTGATCAACCTTCTTTTTCATAGTAAGGTCTAGTGTAAGCCTGCTTCATACCCAGTCACAATATTCTAGCCCGCCAGAGGAGAGGGGAATCTGTTTTGTCTCTTGAGCGGACAGACCCCAAGAGGGGACATGAAAGGACCTCACTTGGACCATTCCAAATTTCAGATATCCTTAAATAGTCCCCGGACCTCTTTCCTGGTATTCCAGCGTGGGAAGAGAGAAAGGCGTCCGCGTTTTAACATACTCAGGCCCAGTCCGGCATTTTTAAGAAGGCCTGAAAAATCAATTCGACCTTTTATTAAGTCGGACCAGGAAGATTTTATCTGGTAAACGCCCATGAGAAGCGTTTCATTGATCCGGCCAAACATTTTAATATTGTCCAGGAAGACCTTATGGAACCTGGCCACGGCCTCTTGAGATGGTTTCCTTTCCCTCTTCAGGACCTCCTGTTTGAGATCATCCATCAATTTCGGGATTTCGATTTCATTTGGACACCTGGTAAAGCAGGTTTCGCAGGAAGAACAGACCCAGATCGTCTTGGATTGAAGGACCTCTTCCGTCAATCCCAGTTGAAGCATCCGGATTAATTGATGGGGCAGAATAATCCATGGCAAAGGTCACCGGGCATCCATTGGAGCACTTGCCGCACTGGTAGCAGGCGAACAAATCCACCTTCCAGTCCAGACGCGCCCTGTTGAGCAAACGTCGTATCGACCTTTAATATCGGATCCAGGTTATTATTCATGTTCTTTCTTTCCTTATTCCTCCACCGAAGCCTTAGCCAGATCCTTGACTTTTTGAGGAATAATTTTCCAATAGACCTCGCTGGGGGTCTTTCGCACCCCGTCTACGGTCAACAGATCTTCCTCCACGGAGATACCGAACAGGTTTTCGTTCTCTCTTAAAAAGGGAAGGATCAGCCGCCAGTCGTCATTGGTTAAATCATCAAAGGCCCCCCCGTTTAATTGCTCCTCAACGAGCTTCCGCTGCGGGTCCCTGACATAGATAGCCCCTCCGGAAGCCAGGGAAAAAAGATTGGATCCGGGATAGGGTGTGGCCTGCGGACGCGGTCGGCCTTCATCGTCAAATTCAAGCCCGTTTAGAATGATAAATCCGCCGCCGTTGTGCGGGTTTCCGGCCATGAATGATTCAGCCAAATAATCCAGGGCCGTACCATTGATGACCACCTTGGGACGCCCCACCGCGTTGATCAAGGGACGGCCGGCGGCATTACCCATGACATAGATCTCTCCGCCTTTGGCGCCGTACAAAAAGGTCTGGCCCACATCTCCGTATATAACCAGTTTTCCGGATTTCAAAATCTGGCCGAGCTGATCCTGGGCATTTCCATGGACTTCAATGTTCAGGCCATCAATACCCGACCCCAGGTAATCCCCGGAACTTCCATAGACATCGATCTTGACGTTATTCGTTCCCGGACCCAATCCGCATCCCAGAAAACGTTGGCCTCGATATCCATAGCAGATAAATTTTTTCCAGCCCAGCTCGTAGGCCCGCCAGACCAATCTCGCGTCGCAGTCATCCCCTTCAGGCGGAAATCCGTTGGCGTTCAGGATCAGGGTGGTCTGTTTTCCCACAGGTTCGATTAGTTTATCCCTTGACTCCCAGGTAATCAGGCGATAACGGCTGCCGTTGTTGGAACCCATCGGTTCAGCCTGGCCGAAGATCTCTTTTAAGGTGCTGCGGGTTATATTCAGGATAGCGTTGCGTTTTAGTTTACCGGTTGAAAAACGCCGGTCATTGATCAGGGTAAGCGCCTGGATAGCCGTTTGCCTATATTCGTCATTGTTCCGGGATTCTTCAGCTGATCCGTTGGCATAACCAGCGGAACCCGTCATATCCGGCCTCTTGCATCTGATCTTTTAGTAATTTAAAAAGACCGAAAGCACTCCCCTGTTCCAGTTGTTCAGTAATGGATAAAGCCAGCGATTCGCTTTTATCCGGCCTGCCGATAGACAGGCGCATATCACCGGCCTCTCTTCCCTGGGGAGTCTTGACTTCCCGGCCGAATTTGTCCGTGCAGACCAGCCTCTTTTGGCCCGGGCGATCCGGATCGTCGGAGATGGTGAAGATAAAGGCGCCACCGTCGGTATGGCTTCCCCCTCTGGCGTTCCAGTATTTATCGGCCACCGGGCAGATTCGTGGATCTTCCGCAGCCAAGCTGGCCAGGGTGGCATCAATGGCCTGTTTCTCAGAACAGATCAGACCCACCTGGACTTCGCCGTCATGAAAGGCAAAGACCTGAGGCCGGAGCATGGCGGTATCGGTAATACCGATCAGTTGAAACAGGCGATGATAATAATCGTTTCTGGCGATAATAAAAAACCAGGGTCCGTCAGGGGAACCGTTAATATGTATGGACTGGAGCAGGCCGTATATCTTTTGTTTTTCCTCGGGAAGCTGATCAAAATCCATTTCAGTGGTCGGGGCCAGGGCCTCGATGATATATTCCAGCGGATATCCATAGACCCGATTCAGGAGGTCGAACATAAGAACGGCGACTTCCGTATCCGTTAAAAAATGCGGGAAGATATTTTTCTGTTTCAGATACTCGGAAACGGAGTAATAGTTGGCAAAATCACCGTTATGCACCAGGGCCTCATCCAGTCCCATGAAGGGATGGGCCCCGGCCGGGTGCCAAACCCGGCCCTTGGTGGGATACCGTTGATGGGCGATCCAGATATGGGCCCGGAAATCCTCAAGCCGGTAGTACTCCGCCACCTGTTCGGCATAACCCACGATCTTCAGAATCATCATGTTTCTGCCCTGGGAGAGGACAAAGGCCTTCTTGTCGCCCTGGGCGTCATAAAACTTCCGGTTCAGTTTGATGGTGTTCTGCCAGATATATTCATCTTCTATTTTTCTTGGATCGGTCCCTTTAAAACGGTTTTGATCGGCGAATTCGGAAAGGATATCCGGCTTTACCCGGACAAAGTAACGCCAGACATCAGGGGGTTTGATTTCCAGTCCCTCGACTTGACGATAATCATCCAGGGTGGGAATAGCGCTGTCCATCCTGGATATCCATGAACGGGTGTAAGACAATGCTTTTCCACATCCCCCCGGGCTTCGGGTTCCAACAGGGCCACCTGAATCATGTAACAGTCATCCAGCACGGACTGGGAAACACCCAGGTCGGCCGCGACTAATCCCGCGGCCGCGATTCCGCCTCCCTTTCCATTTCCCCGGTTGTGCATCAGCCGCGAAGGTTCAAAAATGTGCTTGCCCCCCACCGGGACTGAGCAGGCAAATCCGGTGACGCCGCATCCTCCCTCTTCGCATTCCTTTCGAATATCCGGGAGGGCGTTAGGATAAAGCCTTTTTCTTGATTCAATGAACTTTATCGATAAATGAATTTTTCATGATCTTATGTGACGGCTTCGATAGACCTCAGATAATCTTCATAATCCAGATGTTTGAGGCAGTCGGTTCTGCCTACCAACTCCCGGATATCCGCATATCCAGTCGGTAAAGGATTTCAATCAACTGGGACCGCCAGGCATGAAAGACATTGATCAGTCTCTGGGTGGCCCAGTCCACCTCTATGGTTTTGTTTAATTCCGGATCAGTAGAGGCTATTCCCCGGGCGCAACCCCGGCCGCTCTCGCAATTGGAACAGCGGATGCATTCAACGGCCACCATTTCCACGGTCCCGACCACCACCCCGTCTGCGCCCAGGGCTATGGCCTTGGCCACATCATAGGCCGTACGAATACCACCGCTGGCAATGACGGTTATTTTGTCGCGAATGCCTTCCTCTTTTAAAAAATTATGGACCTTGACGATGGCATACTCGATGGGCATGGCAATATTTTTCTTGGCGATGTCCGGGGCCGCGCCGGTCCCGCCATAGCTGCCGTCCAGATGGATAATATGGGCCCCGGCATAGTAACTCCCCACAGCCACCATATCCACATCCGTGGGTGTGGAGACCTTTACCGACACCAGCCCTTTGGGATTGACCTCCTTTATCCAGTCGATATGTTTTTTGTGATCCTCGACCGAATAGACGCTGTGAAACGGAAAAGGAGAAAACAAAGGGTTTCCCGGAACGGCCTCCCGCATCTTGGCCACTTCAGGGGTTACCTTATCTCCCAGCAAATGACCGCCCAGACCGGGTTTGGCACCCTGGGCATACTTGAATTCAACCATTCTCACCCGCTTGATGGTCTCTTCCCTCACCCCGAACAATCCCGTGGCCACCTGGGTAATGACATGATCGTCATAGGGATAGAGTTCCTGGGGATAACCGCCCTCTCCGGTGCAGGTAAAGGAATTCCAGGCCTGCCAGGCCCTGGCCCGGGCGATAATAACCTTTAAGGGCAATGGACCCGAAGGACATGCCCCCGCCATAGACCGGAAGATCGATCAGGATCTTTTCTCGATTATCCCCTGATCGGTTGAGTGGAATGACTGTTGAGAATTCATTCGGGTCAAGTTCCCGGCCGGGCGCCTCCTTCTGGAACTTGAAATCAAGGCGATCAAATCCGCCATTGGAATCTCCGATTTTGTACTCCATATCACCGGGCGGTATGCGGCCGGTTTCGGCCATATACCAGGTACTGATCAGGAGATCAGGTGTCCAGCGCCTGTCCCCAATGACCGTTGAGGCGGGATTGATATCCAGGGTCAGGGCCTTTTCCGGGCAGGCCTCGATACACTTGTTGCAGTTAAATCCGACACAGAGATAGTCTTTGGGCATGGCCATCTTGATCTTTCCCTTCTGGTAGACACCATAGGGACAGATTTCCAGGCATTGACCACAGGCAATACAGGCGCTGCTCCGGCGAATCCTGAATTTACCGATGGCGTTGCGATAGCGGCTCGGGGTTATCTTAACCTCGGGCATCTCTATTTTATAATCCGGTTGGGCGATCATTTCTGTTTCTATCGGTTCGGTCACACTTCATTTTTTCTCCGGCCAAAAAGCCGGCCAAAGGTGTCGGCCTCAAGATCCTCGAAAAACATGGCCCGGCCGACCTCTCCCCTCAAACGCCTGACCTCTCTGATTCCCATGGCTCCCAGCACCTCTAAAAGCTGGTTTCTCCAGGCGGCCATCAAATTCATGATGCGGGTCTTTCCCCAGTCCGGGTGGATATTTTCTATCTGAACCGGACAGGACAGTCCTTCTTGGCAGCGGAGACACATACGGCATTCCAATGCCAGAAGTAGAGGAATATCGATTGAAACCGCGTCAGCCCCGCAGAGGATGGCCTTGGGAACATGCTCGGCCATGGCAATACCGCCGCCCGCTATGAGGGTTAGGCTGTTGCGGATGCTTTTATCGACAAGATGATTATGTACTTTTCGGACGTAATCCGTCACAAAACCGATCACGTTATCCGGTCGGGATTGGCTGTGAACATCACCGTTTCTATCCGCCACCAGGTGGATGATATCCGCTCCCTCAGCAGCCAGGAACCCAGCCCGCTCGTGACTGGCCTCATCCAGCCTTGTTTTTATCATGACCAGTGTTTCAGGATAGTGCTTCTTGATCTCCCTTAACGCAGCCGCTGATTCCGCCGTGTCACGGAATTCAACGATAGGGGCGGATTCGATCCAGGTCCGGGCCGATTCCAAACGATCCGGAGACAGCAGGGGAATAATATTCGCCGTATAACTTTTAAAGTGTTGGTCCAGGAGTTCCACAGGGATTTCGATGACCGTGCTTAGGGTCGCGGCCGCCATGACCATGGCTGTAAAAACTTCGCGGCTGAGACTTCCGAAAGGAAGTTCCCCGAAGATAATCGGAATTGGGAGGTCGATATTCTTGGGCGCATCCAGGATGGGTTCCCCTGTTTCCGTAAAGGGAAGGGAAAACAGTTTCCGGCCGAGACTCACCAGGGTGTTGATATACTCACGACCATGTATGCCGTCGCGTGTGGGTCTGACAATCTCCGACATGTCCGTCCACATCTGGTCAAAACCCGGTCCGCAAAAAGGTCCTGAATATCCCGCGCCCGAGACGGGTATGGCCCCGGTTTCAGCCTGATACCAATTTTTGTATAGAATATCCGCTGTCCAATAGGCGTCACCCATTTTTTCATATTCCGGATTAAGCGTCTTGGTAATAACCCGGCCCGGACATTCCTGAACGCAGCGAAGACAGTTCTTACAAATTTTATCGATGGTATCGGTTAATAGGGTTGGATCGAATGTCCGCTGATTATAAGCATCGACCACACATTTACGTTTAACGCACTTAAAGCAGCGTAGACATCCGGCTTCCCAATCCAGGACCGTGCTCTTGGCGGTCGGTGTGAATCGAGGGGGCGTCGGTGTTATCGCAATATGATATTTTTTAGGCATCTTCTTTACGATACCTTACCCAATGTTCGGATAAGTTCAGTCATATAACGGGCCACATGGTTAAAGTCTTTAAACTCAGAGGTCCCCAATTGAACCATGGTGAGACGATCCGTTTCGATATTGATCTCCATTAAAAGCTTCTTGGTATGATTTATCGTTCTTTGAGCTCGTAAATTTCCATCGAGAAGCCGGCAGGTATTTTCTTTGCATCCCAGGACAAAAATCCCGTCCATACCGGATTCAAAGGCCTTGATGATGCTTAGCGTTTCCACTTTGCTGCTGCAGGGGACGGATAGAATTTTAATCTCCGGTTCAAAGGCGTGCCATCCCTTTTCTGCCAACACCGGGTCTGATTCGATCGCGTTTTTACAGCAAAAACCTACGACTCTGATCGGAGCTTCCGTCATATTTATCCTGATTTATATTTCAGAATTACTAAATCTAATTTTGTTTTATTAGTAAAAATAAAAAAGGCGCCTATCGAAATACTCATAGACGCCTTTGTCTTTATTCCTACTTAAAATTTAAGCATTATAGGCTAAAGACACAACCTTGTGTCTTAAAATAATTTTGAAAAGAGCTTGGTCTTAAGTAGAAAAATTATACTGAAAGGAAAAGAAACAGTCAAGAAAAAACTAGCTGTCATTTCGAATTGAAACGTGCATACCTAAAAAAAGCCATAACCTGTGGAAAACGGAGGTTTCAGGGGATGGGCCAAATCCATAACTCATTCACCGACGATCAGGGTTAAAGAAACCATGCAACGGTATTTCTATGGATAATAAGTCTTCGATTGACCTTTGAAAACGATATCGGGGACCGTAGATCCCCACAACGGGGGAGTTTTGTTGTCCTCAACGGCCTGACCGTCGACACCCAGGGCAATATCGTTCCCCAGGAAACGCCCTACCCGGGATCCAATCTCTTTTCCCTGGCTTCGGGCGGGGCCATTTTTATCCGGGATCCGCAGCAGCAGATTGTCCCGGAACAGCTCAACGGCGGGGAGTTGCTGTCTTTTTCCGAGCCGGATTGGGAACTGATCCGCCCTTACCTTGAAGAAAACGAGCGTCTGTTCGGTATCTCCATCGAGGACCACCTCCTGACCGTGGATGGCCGGAAACATCGGCCGGCTGAGGTGTATCGCACGGTCCGGCCGGCCAAACAAACTATTCTGACCGGCCGGGAGGAGTGGGAATAACCGGCCCTTCAGCTTTTCTTAGACTTGGCTTCTTCCTCGGCCCGGAGGATTTTTCGAAGGATCTTGCCGACGGCCGATTTGGGCAGGTCCTGCCGGAATTCAATGATCTTCGGCCGCTTGTAGGCGGCCAGTTTCTCCCGGCAGAAGGCAAAGACCTCCTGTTCCGAGAGGTCCTCTCCCGGTTTAGGGATGATAAAGGCCTTGACGGTTTCTCCCCGATACGGGTCGGGAACCCCGATGGTCACCGCATCCTGGATTTTGGGATGCTGATAAAGGACTTCGTCGATTTCTCTGGGATAAATATTGAAGCCGCCGGCAATGATCATGTCTTTTTTTCGGTCCACAATAAAGAAGTAATCGTCCTCGTCCCGCACGGCAATATCGCCGGTATGCAGCCAGCCCTCCTTAATCTGGCCGGCAGTCTCTCCGGGATTCCCCCAGTAGCCTTTCATAATCAGCGGGCTCTTAATGACGATCTCACCCGGCTCCCCCCGGGGGACCTCCTCCTGCCCTTCGGCGACATCGACCAGACGCACATCGGTATCAGGCCAGGGCAGCCCGATGCTCCCTGTCTTTCGGAGGCCCAGGACCGGGTTGCTGATGCCCAGGGAGGTGGTCTCGCTCATTCCCCAGCCTTCATTGTAATTGATTCCCAGTTCCTGTATCTCTTCGATCAGCTCAAGCGGCATGGGAGCGGCTCCGGAGCTCAGCAGGGCGATTCGTCTGGCCAGGTTCAGTTCAGCGGCCTTGGGATGATGGAGCAGGGCGTTGATCAGGGTGGGCACGGTCGGAAAAAAGGATATCTCTTTAAAGTTGGCGATAATCCCCATGAATTCATCGAGTTCAAAACGGGGAACCAGGATCTGGGTGGCGCAGTTAAAGAGGGCCCAGCTCATGGCAACGATGGTGCCGTAAATGTGGAAGTAGGGTAGAACGGCCAAAACCGTTCGCCGTTCCGGCGGGGTAAGCTTCACGGTGGAGCCGCCCCATAAGGAAAGCTGAAGGGTAGCGGCCACCAGATTGCCGTGGGTCAGGACCGCTCCCTTGGGTATTCCGGTCGTGCCGCCGGTGAACTGGATCAGGGCCGGATCCTCAGGGGCGATGGCAACCCTGGGAACCCGCAGATCAGAGGTATTTTCGATCAGGAGCGAGAAATGCTGCCAGCCCTCTTCAAGCTCAAGCTCGGCCGGGGTGCTGCAGGGAAAGCCGTTAACGTAGTCCGTCATCCGGGTAACAATGATCCGGGTGATTTCCGTTTCCCGGCTGATCGGCCTCAGGTTCGGAAGCACCAGATCAAAGGTGATCAAGGTGGTGATCCGGGTGGTTTCAATGACCTGCCGGAGTTCTTCCGAAGTGTACATGGGGTTGATATTGACGACGACGGCGCCCAGACTCAGGGCCGCATGGTAGGCAATGACATATTGGGGGCTGGTGGGAAGATGAAGGCCGACCCGGTCCCCTTTCAGAACGCCCAGGGCCCCCAGGGCATTGGCCAGCCTGACGATCTGCCGCCGGAGATCCCAGAAGGTGATTTCGGTGCCGTAGAAGTTCAGAGCCGGTTTGTCCGGATAGGCACTTACGGCCACATTCATGAGCTGATGGGCGGGAATGCGGGGATACCGCAGGGTCGTTGGAACGTCGAAGTCATAGTGTCGCTGCCAGGGTCTGTTCTGCACTTTTCACCTCCGAGTTAAAGGAAGAAGGGTCCATCCTGCCTGGGACCATTTTATTCGCGTGTTTCTAAGCGCTGACCGGGAGCCTTCCCTTTTTGTATTATCTTATCAAAGCCCAACTCTTAACTCAACTAAAAGTAACCATGGATTAGGCCGCTATTGAACCGGCGGTGAGCAATCCTTGAGAAATCGGATCTGGGGAAGAGGTGATAAAAAAACTGAAGAGCGGTTTTAATAATTTTGGTATAAGGATGGTACCTTCTTAGAATAGGAAGTGGTAGAATCTACCTAACCGTTGCATAAAAATTGGGCTGAAAACATGTGTAAGCCAATAACCATAGGGAGGGACCCCCTGAGGAAAAAGGCTTGAACTCAACCCGGATCCGTGAATTGATGATTTCAGGAAAGCCCTGGGATCACCTGGTTCCAAAGAGCGTTGCCGGGCTGATGAAACAATGGAAAATTAAAGAGCGTTTAAAAGGAATGGTGAAATCATGAAGATTACGGCCATCGAGTTGTACCATGTCTCGGTTCCTTTAAAGCAAACCTTCTGGCCGACCTGGATTCCGGGCTATCCCCAGACGCACAACCGTTTTACCTTGATAAAGCTGATTACCGACGAGGGGATAGAAGGCTATTCGGCCGGGGCGGCCATGGGGAAGGAACGGGAGGGTTTGGGGGATTTAATCGGCGGCTACCTGATCGGCTCCGACCCTACGGATATTGAAGGCATCCAGGGCCTCTTAAAGCAGGCCGGCTTTCTGGGCTGGCGGAATTTCTGGATCGAACCGGCCTGCTGGGATATCATAGGCAAGAAAGAGGGCAAGCCGGTCTATGAAGTGCTGGGCGGAGAAGCCCGGCCGATAGAGGTTTATTGTTCCACCGGCGAGATGCACGCGCCTGAAAAAAGGGTCATGGAGATCCTGGCCTTGAAGGAAAGGGGTTTCCGGGCCTTCAAGTTGCGGGTTAAAAACCGGGAATTAAGCGACGACATCCGGTTGATTGAACAGATCCGGAAAGGGGTGGGCGATGACCTGGTTATGGGGGTTGACGCCAACCAGGGCTGGCTGGTAACCATCGTGGATAAAATCCCGGCCTGGGATTTAAAACGGGCCGAGGTCTTTGCCCGGGCCTGCTATGACAACAAGATCGCCTGGCTGGAAGAGCCCCTGGATTCAAGGGATTATGACGGCAATGCCGCTTTAAAGAAGATATCCCCGGTAAAGATCTCCGGGGCGGAAATCAACTACGGCTGGGACGAGATCAAGATTATGTTTGAAAAGGATTGCTTCCACATCTACCAGCCCGACGCCGTCTTTGCCGGAGGCATCGCCCAGGTAAAAAAGGTCATTGAGGCCTGTCAGGTCCATCAGCGGGAGTTTTCACCCCATACCTGGACCAACGGCATCGGTTTCTATGTCAACTGGAATATGGTCCTGGCCGACAAAGGCAACTCCCTGCCCTTGGAATATCCCCTGGAGGAACCTTCCTGGATCCCGGAATTCCGGGAAGGCATCATCGCTCCGGTCATGCCCAATCCCAATGGATTCCTGGAGCCGTTCCGACGGCCGGGACTCGGTTTTGAAGTTGACCAAAGACTGTTGAGGAAATATGGAAAAAGATATTTCCACCTGACGGAGAGGGGTTTGAAATTCAAAGTGATCCGGGAAAAGGGACTTAAGGCCGCTCTGGATCTAAGGAAAAGGAAAGAAATGCTTCATTAATCCTTGCTGAAGAGCTTTTTTTCTGGTCAAATCCAGATGCTTTTTGTATGAATCCCTGTATGAGGATAAAAAACGGTATCAGAAAAATTTCTTTTCTAACGGCCTGGATGACCTTCGCCGGCTTCTTGTTTTTTTCTTTATCCGGCTGCCAGGGGGTCCTTTTCCGGATCCAGACCCAGCAAAAGATCGTTGCCCTGACCTTTGACGACGGCCCGGATCCGGTTTTTACTCCCCAGGTACTGAAGCTACTGGATGAGTACCAGGTTAAAGCCACTTTTTTCCTGCTGGGCAGACAGGCCGAGGCTTATCCCGATCTGGTTCGCCGGATAAAAGCCCGAGGCCATACCCTGGGGAATCATTCCTTCAGCCACGCCTTTAACCTCAGCCTCATGCCCAGGGAGGAGATCCGCCGGGAGATCCTGAAGGCCCAGGAGGTCCTCTTCCGGATCACCGGGGAGTATCCCATACTATTTCGATCCCCTATGGGTTGGGTTTCAGAGGATTTGATTGCCGTCTGTCAAGAGCTTAATCTGCCGATCATCAACGGGTCGATCAAGGCCGGCGATGTCTCTCTTCCCGGTACGGAGCATATCATCTCGGCTGTTCTGGACTGGGTCCAGGCCGGAGACATCATTATTCTTCATGATGCCGGAGGATTTGGGTTCTACCGGGATCGGACTCAAACCCTGCAGGCCCTGCCGGTGATCCTGGAAACTCTCAAAGAGCGCGGCTACCGTTTTGTAACCGTTCCCGAACTCCTTTCGGGTCCTTCCTGAAATAAAGGCTTCCCCTGTTTGATCGCCTTCCCTTTTCTGAAAAATAGAGTTGACTCTTTCGCTCCCGGACCTTATAATGAAAATGAAAATCATTTTCATTATAAGAAGGCGGGCATGGAGCAGGAGTTTTTCAAACAATTCATCAAAAACCAGGGCTTTCGGCAATCCAGCCGAAGGGATCGCATCGTTCAAACCTTCCTCTCAGTAAAAGGTCATGCTTCGGCCGAAGAACTTCTGGCCCAGGTCAGGAAATTCGACCCGCGGGTGGGCTTGACGACCGTCTACCGGACCCTAAAGTTATTGACCCAAGCCGGTCTGGCCCTGGAACGAAAGTTCGGGGGGCCGGTGAGCACCTTTGAACCGGCCCGGCCGGGGGGGCACCACGATCATTTGATCTGCCGGCAATGCGGCCGGATCATTGAGTTTGAAAACCGGGCCATTGAGGAACTGCAGGAGGACGTGGCGCGGCATTATCGTTTTAAAGTCGGGTCCCACATCCTGGAGCTGTATGGGGTTTGCGCCCGGTGCGCTAAAGGCGGAAAGGAACGGCTGCGTAAAAAATGAACCCCTCCTCCCCACCTGAAACCGAAAAAAAGGTCCCGTCCAAGGTTATCCTGGTCGGGAACCCCAATGTCGGCAAAAGCGTCATCTTTAATTATTTAACCGGCAGCTACCGGGTGGTTTCCAACTATCCGGGAACGACGGTTGAAGTCTCATCCGGAGCGGCCAAATTTAAGGACCGGTCTATTACGGTCCTGGATACTCCGGGGGTGAATAACCTGATTCCCAATTCCGAGGATGAAAGGGTGACCCGGGATATCTTATTGACGGAGGAGAGCTACCGGGTCATCCATGTCCTGGATGCCAAAAACCTGCGCCGCAGCCTGCTCATCACCCTGCAATTGATCGAGATGGGCCATCCTGTGGTGATGGTCCTTAACATGATGGATGAGGCCAGCAGCCGTGGGATGGAAATTAATGTCAAGACCCTGCGGGAACTCTTCAAAATCCCGGTTATCCCAACTGTGGCCACGCAAAAAAAAGGGTTGGAAGATCTTTTCCCGGCTGTTTTGGGGGGCCTGAAATCCACCTTTTCTTTTTCCTATTCCCCGGTAATCGAGGAAGCCATCCGGACTTTGATGCCGCTTCTGCCTCCGGCTCCCATCAGCGGCCGGTCCCTGGCCCTGATGCTCCTGGCCGGAGATGAGACCCTCTGCCCCTGGCTTGAATCAAGGCTCGGACTGAAGGAAGTCGAGCAGGTTGAAGCCCTCCGCGCCCAATACCGGAAGCAGTTTTCCGAACCCCTCGGCTACCGGATCAACCTGGAACGTCTGGAAAAAATCGACGCCCTTCTCGGCCGTCTGGTGACCAAGCGGCCGGAAGCAGTCCCGGGTTGGGGGAAAACCCTGGGAGAGATCTCAACCCATCGAATCTATGGGATTTTCGTTATGATCCTGGTCCTTTTTCTCTCTTATGAAATTATCGGGGTTTTAGGGGCGGGTATCGCCGTTGATTTCATGCAGAAGACCCTTTTCGAAGGCCATATCAATCCCTTTCTGACACGAATAGTCAAAGGCCTCATACCGTTTCCCATGATCCAGGATCTCCTGGTCGGCCCCTATGGGATTTTTACTATGGCTCTGACTTATGCCCTGGCCCTGATTCTGCCCATTGTCGGGTTTTTTTTCATTATCTTCGGCTTCATGGAAGATTCCGGTTATCTGCCCCGCCTGGCGGTCATGAGCAACCGCATTTTCAAGGTCATGGGCTTGAACGGCAAGGCCATCCTGCCCATGATTCTCGGCCTGGGGTGCGATACCATGGCCACCATGACCACCCGGATCCTGGAAACCCCTAAGGATAAAATCATCGTGACCCTGCTCTTAGCCCTGGGAGTTCCCTGTTCGGCCCAACTGGCGGTTATTTTCGGGATGCTGGCCGGATTCACGGTCTGGATCATTCTCCTCTGGATCCTTATTATCATGGGGGTTATCCTCTTGGTCGGATATCTGGCCGGCAAGGTGATCCCAGGAAACAGCACCGGCTTTCTCCTGGAATTGCCTCCGCTTCGCTGGCCTCAGATGAAAAACATCCTGATTAAAACCCTGTCGCGCATCGAATGGTACCTCCAGGAAGCAGTCCCCCTGTTTATCCTGGGAACCCTGATTCTCTTTGTCCTGGACCGAACCGGGGCCATGAAGGCCCTGGAGCAATCGGCCCGACCGCTGGTGGTCCACTGGTTGGGTCTGCCGCCCGAGTCCACGGCTTCGTTCATTATCGGCTTCTTACGCCGCGATTATGGGGCGGCCGGTTTTTTTGCTCTGGCCCAGAAGGGACTTTTAAATCCCAATCAAATCCTGGTGGCCCTGGTTACCATCACCCTTTTTGTGCCTTGCATCGCTAATTTTTTTGTTATTATCAAAGAGCGGGGCTGGAAAGCGGCCCTTATCATTGTCGGAGTGGTTGTCGCGATCGCCTTGCTGGTAGGGGGGTTAGTCCATTGGGGACTTCAACTGTTTTCCATTCAACTCTAAAAGGGACCGGTCTTGGACGATAAGCTGAACTATCGGTGTCCACTCTGCGGAGGCAACTTTTTCAGAGACGAAGCCTCCTGTCCCCGGACCTGTCCTTTCGGCGACCACTGCAACGTGGTCTGCTGCCCCCATTGCGGCTATAGTTTTCCTAAGGATTCCCGAACCGTCCAATTTTTTAAAAAATTATTCAAAAAGAGAGGAAAAGATGGACTCTAATCCCGGGCAGTTACAAAGAAACCAAGGCCATCGCTGGCCTGGAGGGCGGTCATCTCGGACCCCTGATGACCGTGTGGACGAGCTCCTGGAGCTGATCTGGATCTTGAAAGAAAAAGGCCTTAGCGATATTCAGACCCTGCTGGAAGCGGCTTCCGATCCGGAGGCCCGCCAGGTGCTCGACCTGATGCTGCAGGAAGGTCTCCTGGAAATGGAGGGTGAGTCCCTTCGGCTGAAGGAAAAAGGGGAGGCCCTGGCCGAGGGAATCGTTCGGCGGCACCGGTTGACCGAGCGCCTGTTAATGGAACTTTTTGAGGTGTCGGAAGAGGAGGCCGAAGAAGAAGCCTGCAAGCTGGAACATATCTTGAGCCCGGCGGTGACCGACAGCGTCTGCGCCTTTCTGGGCCACCCCCCTTTCTGCCCTCACGGGAAACCGATTCCCCAGGGCCCCTGCTGCCGAAAGTTTACCAGGGAAATCAAACCGTTGATCCAACCTCTCAATGATCTGGCCCTGGGCAAGGAAGGACGGGTTGTTTTTATTTCCACCCGGGTCAAAGAGCGGCTGGAGCCTTTAAGTTCTTTGGGGATCATCCCGGGCAGCCTTATTCAATTGAAGCAGAAGCATCCGGCCTATATCATCCAAATCGGGGAAACCTCGGTAGCCCTGGATGAAAGCATCGGCAAGGAGATCTTTGTCAAGGCCGTTTAGGGAAGTTATTTTTCTCCCTCTATATAATCCCGGAGTTAGTTGATCCTTCCGGTCTTATGCGAAAGAAGCAGCCCGAGCAGCAAACCTCCCAACGTCGCTTCAACCAGGGTCCCCATAAACCAGATAAAGGCCATTTTGTAGGGTATCGGCAGGACGGCATAAGTGCCGTAGCCCATAGAGATGCCGGCCCCCAGCCCATATAAGAACCCATATCCCAAGCCGCTGCCGATGCCTTTGTTTTTAAAAAAAAGGGCATAGATCAAGACAAAAATGATCGCGGAAATGAGAACCGTGATATGGATGAGAAACATTTTCATTTCAGCCGTAGGCCGCCAGAGGTTGGAAGTGGCCTGATAGACACTGCTCAAGAGGACGCCGTGAATCAGGTAGTCTGCCAGGGACCAGAAAACAAAAAGGACCACTATCGCCAGAATGCCTCGTTTCATGATTCTCCTCCTTTCGCCCAACTTCCGCGAATAGTCTGGGTTGTGATTTATTGCCTATTCCCTATTGTCCGATACCCCAAATAGTCTTTATAACTTAAATTTACCCTTGAAATAGGTGCCCTTAACGCTCTTAGCCTTCTCTTCGGCCCACTTCTCCAGGCCCATTTTTTTAATCAGGCACAAATTAAAGACCTTGGTATTGTGGGGAAACCGGGAAGCACCATCGGCATAAGGATGCAAGTGATCGCAGGGGAAATCAGCGCATTCATAACAGAAGCGAAGGCCCTTGGCTTCAATGCATTTAAAGACATTACAGGGTTCCTTCATCCCGTGAAAGGAGATGATGCCGCCTTCTTCCCGGCAGCCCCGGCAGGAAGCCAGTTCCTCGGGAAGGCCGAGGTTGGCGGCAATCTTCTTTTTAAGGTCCGCATCCTCATTGGCCAACACCATGGGACAATTGAAACAATCCAGACCGCAAGGGGCGGTCATCAAGGCCACATCCATCTTTCCTCCCTGGTAACGGTAATTTTTTTTATTTTCTGTTTCGTTTAGTGTGCCATTTAATACTGGTTGTATTATAATTGATTTGCAACAAATTGTTAATCCATCATTTTCAAGGAGGAACCATGAAAGTAATCGCTTTTAACGGCAGCGCCAGAAAGACAGGCAACACCACCATTCTGCTCAATTTGGTTCTGGATGAACTCAAGAAAAAAAAGATCGAGACCGAATTGATCCAATTAGCCGGGAAACCTCTTCAAGGGTGCATCGCCTGTTATAAGTGTTTCCAGAATAAGGATAAACGATGTGCCGTTAAAAAAGACGCCCTGAATGAATACCTGCAGAAAATGATCGAGGCCGGCGGCATTCTTTTGGGCTCCCCAACCTATTTTGCCGATATTTCAGCCGGCATGAAGGCCCTGATCGAACGCTGCGGCATGGTCTCACGGGCCAATGGGGATTTATTGAAAAGAAAAGTCGGGGCCGGAGTGGTCGCCGTGCGCCGGGTCGGGGCCATTCACGCCTTCAGTTCGCTCAATCATTTCTTTCTGATCGGCCAGATGATCGTTCCCGGTTCCAGTTACTGGAATGTGGCCATTGGGCGGGAGCCCGGCGAGGTGAACCATGACCAGGAAGGGATCCAGACCATGAAGACCCTCGGTGTGAATATGGCCTGGCTGCTGAAAAAATTGTCGAGATAAGAGCTCCCTTTTTAAGACCCTTAGCCCGACCCATTGCCACAACAACTTATTCAAATGGTAACCAAGGCAGCCATAATAAGTTCACTCAGTAGCTACGTATCGTCTGACGAATACCTGCCCTCTGAAGGCTACAAGTTACTTCAACACCGCCGGCAAAAACACCAACTGGCCTTCCAAGGCCAGCTTCAGGTCTCCGTTGGTGGAGTCCCGGTAGGCAATGCGCGTTGGCCCGTCGGGCGGTGAAACGGCGATGGAGAGGGAGTCGCCCACCCAGCCGCGGCTGTCGATGACCTTCGTCGTCCAGGTAGCGCCGCCGGTTTGCTCGGCGAACTTCAGGTCGGCACCGGGCATGGAAAAATAGGCGATATGCGGCACGCCTCTGCTGTCGAAGGCCAGGTCGACAAATTCGTCACCGCTGGAGTCGATGGTTTGGGGCACCCAGGCGCAGGGGTTCAGGGCACACGACGTGGCATAAACCACGTTGGCGTAGCTACCGCCGGGGAACGAGGTATAGACGGCGGCTTTCAGGCCTTGCGGGCTGATCCGAAACGAGTATTCAACCCCGAATGTGCCAGTGGCGATGATATCGTTCGTGTGCCAGGTCGTGTCTTTGTAAGCGTGGATGAGGTTGGCGCCTTTGCGGTACATCAGGTGCGGAGCCCCACTGGCATCCACTGCCATCGTGATCCCCGCATAGATCCCGGTATCGACGATGGTCGTGGTCCAGGCGTTGGAGCCCGTTCGTTTCGCGTAGATCAGCGAGCCATTCTTCTCATAGGCCGCATGAACCCCCGTCGTGGCATGGATCGCCAGCGCCGGGTGGTACATGGGGAGAGTTAAGCCGCTGTCCACGATCTCTGGACTGATAAAAGTGCAAACGGGGGCGCAAAGCAAGGCGGTATACCTGACCGACCCATCGGCGCCGAGATACAACACCTTCGGCAGGTTGTTCTCCAGGGCCAGCGAAGAAGAACTGTTAGACCGGGCCTGTATCCACCGTCAGGGGGTACCAGTTTGCGCCGTCGTAGCGGAGGTAGAGTAACTGCATGGCGGTGGTGTCGGCGTACACGATGTGGCTGCGCCCCAGGGTGTCCACTGCCAGAGAGGGCTGGTCACCCACCTGGTGGCCGTTGGTGGCCAGGGTGTAGGGCGCCTGCCAGCCGCCGGACGTCTTATATTTGAAGGAAAATTGGCTCGTCGACGTATCGTAGTAAGTGGCGTAAGGGTATCCTGCCATACCAGGCGAACGAGGCCCAGCTGCCCACAGCGGCGCCGGTGACGACTGCCTCTTCAGCCGACCAGTTGTTATCTCCTGTCCGGGACAGCCAGTAGTAACCAACACCCGGGTCCTGGTAGGCAATGTAGGGTATACCTCCAACCAGGCGCAGCGAGATGGCGGTCGCCGGGGCAGTGTAGGTGGTCGTGGCCGGCTCAGCAGCGTGCCAGCTTGCCCCATCCAAAAACGTATAGCGCACGGCATATAGCCCCGAAGATGGGGAGTTGGCGCTGGCGGAGATGTGCGGGATGCTGCCATTCAGAGCAATGTCGTTGTAGTCGCCATTCGAATCACCGCCCAAGGCCAGCGCCAGCGGGGTAGACCAGGTGTTGGGGCCGGTGCGGGTGGTGTAATACAGTGTGCCGTTGGAGGCAGTCACATGTTTGTGGTAGCTTACGTGCGGGGTGGCGAACGGTGGTCCCACTGCCAGGGCAAACGCGCCGGGGTAATTCAGCAGCCCGGTGCCGGTGGCCAGCGTCTCAGGTCCCACCCAAGCACCGTATTCGCTGTCAAAGTAACCGTATCGCAGGGTGTTATCGTACGAGGAAAAAACAATATGGGGGTCGTTCGCCGAATCGACGGCGATGGCCGCGTTGGATGCACTCAGGCCGTCAGCTATGGCGGGCGTTTCCAACTGCCAGCTTCCGTAGCGGTTGGTGGCGTATTTCAAGCAGTTGGCGACCGTGTCGATATAAGAAACGTGCAGCTTACCGGTGCTGTCGATGGCCAGGGCGGCCAGGCTGCCCACACCCCAGGCTGGGTCCACCGTCTCATAGTACCAGGAGTCGCGGCCCTTCCAGGCGTGGTACAGGTGGTCGCCGCCGTATACCACATGGACCACCCCGCCCGTTGTAATTCCCAGGCTGTGCGGGGGCATGTTTTTGAATGTTAAAGGCGCATCGGCATGCTGAACCCACCAGCCCGGCGCCACCCCCGGCTCGATCATCGGAGCCGTCAAAGGCTGGGCTGCCTGGGCATCGGCGATTTCAATGAAATGCAGCCCGGAAGCAGTACCCAGACAGAACACCAGGACAACCTTAAACCCCAGCAACCATGGAAAGCGCTTCATGGATATTCTCTCCTTATCCTCCCAGCCTTCGGCTTAGGAGCGGGCAAATCAGATCCTTTTTTCACTTTTTGCTCAGGACCTCCCGGGGGATGCGTCTAATTGAGACACCCATTTTTTTAGCCTGTTAGAAAAATTAGGTCAACTATTTCCTTGGCCTTTCCTGGCAGCCAGTCAGCATCCCCGGTCGATGACGGGAGAGAAGGCTGGTCAGGATTTTCTTAGGGAAGCCGCCCAATAAATCCAATACGGCACCATAATGGATAAAGCCAGCCCTGCCGGCAAAAAAGTCTTGAGTCGAACCAGGCAGGCCGCGGAACAGACCAGGGAAAGAAAAATGGAGACCAAGGCGAATATCCCATCGGACAAAATAATTTCCCTTTTCTGCTGATCAGGGGCAGGTCTCTCCCAATGGAGATAACTGCCGCAAATAACAAACCCGACCATGAACCACCCAGCAAAATTCCAAATGGGGGTTCCGAAATAGCCCCCCGGTTCCTTCCAAACCCAGGCCCCGGAGGAGACCCCCAAAGGTTCGATAATAAAATCCATAGCCGTAATGTAAAAGGCGCCCAAGACGGCCATAGGGAGCCATCGGCTTCTCAACCTAGATCCCTTCCACCGTATCAAGAGGGGACGAAGAAAAACCATAGCCGTATTAGCCAGCCAAAACCAGACCAGGGGAATACAAACCGGCACTTGCTCCGTAAGTCGCGGGATCAAGGCCGAATCATAACGATGCAGGCTTCCGAATAACCCTTTCCAGTGCATCCCGATCCATTCGGCGGAGAAGGAAACAAGAAATGAAATAAAAAACAGCCCCCAGGCATTGGAAATACTACCTCTTAAATAGCCGTGGCAAATCTGGGCTGCCGTCAGAAAAAAAATAAGTCCCTGGAGAAATGGATTCATTTCCAGTCCGGCAAAGTGGATTCCCTTTATAAAAGGAAGGCAAAAAACCACCGTCCCTACCATAAAAGCCAAAAAGAGTAGTTGGGCAATTCGGCGGGATCCCTGAAGGCTGATCCCCGGGCAGGATTCCATGGTGGCCACTTTTTCCTCGACCCCGTCAGGCATCAGGTAGGACTCCTGTTCAGGGGCCTTACTCATTTCGAAGGGCCTCCACGGGGTTCAAATGGGCGGCCCGCCAGGCCGGATAGAGGCTGCCCAGCCCTCCCAAAAGCACGACCGAGCCCAGTATCTCCATCAGTAGCCTGCCTGAAATCTCGGTTTCGATAATTCCCCGCAGGACAGGCAAGCCTGTCAGCCAGGTGAGACCGGCAACCCCTATCCCCAATCCGGCCGCCCCTCCCAGGAAAGCCAACAACAGTCCCTCGAGCACGATGATCCCCACGATCCTTCTGGTGGGCCAGCCGAGGGCGGAAAGGATGCCGATTTCGTGGGTCCTTTCAATGACCGCCATTAAAAGTGTATTCAGAACCACCACCAGGGCAATGACGATGGCAATGAGGGAGATACTCCAGGCGATGGCCCGAAAGAGTTTGACGATCATGTCGTTGTCCGCCACCTGGCTGGTCTCAACGAAAGAAAGGTTTGGAAAGGCCTTCTGAAGGCGCGTCCGGACAGCGGCCATTTTCCCCGGTTCCTGCGATTGGTCAACTCGAATATGGAACAAGGTCACTTTATCCCTCCGTCCCATCATGGCCTGTAGTACGGGAAGAGGCAAAATAGCTAAATTATTCCCGACTACGCCACCGATCCGGAATAGACCGATGATCCGAAAAGCCCTCTCGCGGAGCCGGATGAAGTCTCCCGGCTTCTTATGCAAGGCCTCGGCGACAGATTGTCCTAAAAGGATCACCTCTTCCTCACCGGCTGAAGGCATCCGCCCTTCGACCAGGCGCAGGGTCCTCCAGAGGTAGCTGCCCGGGGTCCAGCCTACCGCGATGGTCAGGTGACTCCCTTCCAGGGTCATCATGTCGGCCAATTCCCCGGCAATCTCCCGGACCCCCTCAATCCGGCGGATCCCGTCCCCCAAGTGGGCCTCAAGGGAGGTCGTAAAAAATTCTACCGCCCCTTTCTGCATGGCCAGGAGATGGGTCCCCCGGGCCATGAGGCTGTTGATCCAGGCTTTTTCCAATCCCCGGGACAACCCGATCATGGCCACGAAACAACCCACGGCCATGGCGATTCCCCACAGGGTCAGCAAAGACCGCAAGGGCCTCCGTCTCAGGTTCCAGATCGCCAGGCTGCCTAAGTGCACGACAGGCTTCCCTCTTCGTTTGGGGCCGGAACAAGGCGGCCGTCCTTGATCATGACCACCCGCCCCACCCGGCGGGCTATTTCTTTATCATGGGTGACGATGACCAGGGTGGTTCCCTCCCGGGAATGGATATCTTCCAGGAGTTCGAGTATCTCTGAGGAGGACCGGGAATCAAGATTCCCGGTCGGTTCGTCGGCCAGGATCAAATCCGGAGAATTGGCCAGGCTGCGGGCAATGGCCAGCCTTTGTTTTTCTCCCCCCGAAAGTTCACCGGGAAGATGCTTGAGGCGTCCCGCCAAACCCACGCGGGATAAAAGCTCTTTGGCCCTTTGCCGGCGTTTCCCGGCGCTTCGGGTGACCCCGATCATGGCCACCTCGATGTTCTGCCCGGCATCCAGGGTGGGCAGGAGGTTGAAGGCCTGGAAGACAAAACCGATCCGCCGGGCCCGGAGAAGGGCCCATTCCCAGGGTTTCAGGTGTTCCCGGCCTTCAAATAAAACCCGGCCTGAGGTCGGAAGGTCAAGACCGGAAATAAGATGGAGCAATGTAGATTTTCCACTGCCGCTCGGTCCCATGACGGCCAGGTATTCATGGCGTTCTATCGTCAAGGAAAGATCACAGAGGGCTGAACACCGCCCTTTGGAATAAACCCGGCTCACCCCTTCCAGGGCGACCAAGGGAGGTGACTTCAAGGAGAAAGAGGGAGGGGTAACCATGGAACTCCTTTCCGCCGCAGCCCGAGTCACTCTATATCCTTGAATTCGGCGGCCTTGAGGGTGGCGCCGAGGTCTATGATCTTCCGGCTGAACTCTTCCAGGATTGCATTCAGCCTCAACTGCTGGTCTTCGCGGTAAAAGAGAAAAAGGCTCATCATCTTGCGCGGGTCTTTAGGACTAGGTTCAGGGACGATACTCAAGCGCTCGGAAACTTGCCTTAGATCGGCCAGCATCTCCTCTACCCGTTGATACCTGGCTAAGGGATCTTTCCAGGTGGCCTTAAAAATAATATGGATCAGGTCTTCAGGCAGATCGGGGACGACTTGACGGGGATCGGGCAACTCCCGGTTTACGTGGCAATCCATCAGCTTGGTTATATCATCCTCCAGGAAAGGCCGCAAACCGGTTACCAATTCGTAGGCCGTGATCCCCAGGGAATAGATGTCGGAGCGGGCATCGACGGCGCTCCCCTCCACCTGTTCCGGCGACATATAGTGGGGGGTTCCCTGGCCGCATAAATCTTCTGTTCCCGGAGGTTGCGCCAACCCAAAATCCAGAATCTTGACTCGTTCGTTGGATCGGACAAAAATATTGGCCGGCTTGATATCCAGGTGGACCAGCCCCTGTTTATGGGCGTAGGCAAGCCCCTTGCAGATCTGGATTAGAATAGGTAAGGTTTTTACTACGGGCAGCCTGACCATTTTTTCCAACAGGGAATCCAAGGGGCTCCCTTCCAGGAATTCGGTAATGATAAATAGAGTCCGGTACCGTTCTTCAATATCATAGACCTTTATGATGTTTTCGTGGTTTAGAGCGGCAATCATTTTGGCCTCGTTTCGAAAGGACCTAAGAAAATCGGGATCCATGGCCAGGTCGTGTTTCATCATTTTGATGGCCACAGGCATATTCAAGTCCCGATGAAGCCCTTTATAGACAATCCCATAACCCCCTTTTCCAAGGATATCGGTAATCCGGTATTTACCGATGGCCCTGTCGGCCGTCAGGTTCGACGATTCGAAACGATAGGCCACCAGTTCCGTCAGAAAGTTTCTCAGGTCGGGATGGTCGGCGGCAATCGCTTCGAATTGTTCTTCAGTCAGCAACCAGACTTCCATATCCGTTTCGGCATCGGCATGGGCAGTTCTGGGTTCCCCGGTTAAAACGGCCATTTCCCCCACCACATCTCCTTCTTTCAGGCGGGCTATCGGATGGATCTCTCCCCCTTTTTCCAGAGTAATCAGGCAGGAGCCTTTTTGAATAATATAAAATGTATCCCCTTTTTCTCCCTGGGTGATAAAACGCTCTCCCGCCCGTACGGATTTGAAACCAATGCTGTTAAGCACCGAGCAGACCGCCTCGCGGGGAATGGCCCTTAACAATTTAGTGCGGATGAAAAATTCGTAGTCCGATGAAAGGGGCCTTCTCTGGGGGGTGTCCTCCCTATGAATAGTGATGGGCAACCCCTGCTCCAGGGCCGTCAATTCCAAGCCGATGCGATACCAGGAAGTTGTCTTGGGATCAGGGGAAATCCAGATTACTTTTCCTTTAAAGGAGTACCATCTCTTTTCCTTAGGGGCATAGCTCTCCCAATAGACAAGGTCCCTGGGTTCTAATCTTTCGGTCGTCTTAATTAGGACGCCGCTGGCGCCTTTGTTCAGAACATCGGCAAACTGGGTAAACCACTGGGTCTTGGGGGAGGGCTGTTCAATCCTTTTTAGATAATAAAGGATGCCTAATTCAGGCGGCTGAGGAACTTCCCGTTTTGATTTGCGACGTTCCGTAAGCGTTTCCATATCGGCCCCTCCTCATTGTTATTGAAGAACCCAGGGCTGAAAGGGAAATGCCCCTCGGGTCTAATCGTAAGCCCTACTGTTTTAAAATGTTTTGCTGTGGTCTTAGCCAGTTGGGTCAGGTGCGGGAACTGGCGTTTTTGATGCCCGTGTCAGGATGATACAGATAGGGGTGCCTTTTGGTTGCAATTATTGATTAGATAGGATAACTTGTCAATTATTATATAGAATTAGGAGGGAAGCCGGTGGACATCAGAGAAAAAAACTTTAACAGCTTTATTTTCCAGGAAGTGGAACCCCGGGTAGGCTTGGTGACTTTAAACCGTCCCGAACGGTTGAACGCCATCCATCTGGAGATGCTTGAGGAGTTTGAGGAGTTGTGTCAATTTCTTTCAAAGGACGAATCGATCCGGGTCCTGATCATCACCGGCAAGGGGCGGGGATTCTGTTCAGGTGCGGATCTGATGGAGGTCGTGACCCAGAGGGACCATCAGGCATTTTCCGATCCTGAAATATTTTTACGAATGGTTCAGGAAAAATATACCAATCTTATTCTTCGCCTGAGGGCCATTCCCCAGCCGGTCATTGCCGCCGTCAACGGCCCGGCTGCCGGAGGCGGGATGGCCCTGGCCTTGGCCGCCGACATCCGGGTGGCTTCCCCCGAGGCCTGTTTCATAGCCTCCTTTATCAATATAGGTCTATCAGCCGGCGAGATGGGGACCTCCTATCTGCTGCCCCGGCTCATCGGTCTCTCCCGGGCTTCCGAGATCCTCTATACCGGCAGAAAAGTGTTTGGGGAAGAGGCGGAGAAGATCGGGCTGGTTTCGAAGGTGGCCTCTTCGGAAAACCTGATAGAAGCCGCTTTAGCCTATGCCCGGATGATGCTGGAAAAAAATCCTGGGGGTCTCAAGCAGACCAAAAAGGTTCTGGAGCAAAACAGCACCGCCGCTTCCCTCGAGGCGGCCATCAATTTGGAGAATAGAAACCAGGTGATCCTGATTTTTTCAGGAGAATTTTATTCCCGCATCCAGTCTTTTTTCGGGGGCAAATAAGCGGGGCAAGGGAGAACCTTTCTACGAAGTTCCCCCCCATCCCTTGAAACTCCCGGCCCCTTAAGAAACTCAAAAAATCGGGCCTTGCTTTTTCTGACGCAACCAGGGCGAGGGAACGTTCCTTCCTGTACTCTTCAAATTTCCCTTTTTGAAAAAAGACAAGATTTCAAGTGGTAATCGTTAATAACGCCTGTGAGGTATGATTTTCCAACTTCTAATCTAAGAAGCTACCCACGGTTATTATCCTCATAATTCTATTGACATTTTTCCTTAATAATGCTTTAAATCTTGTTTATAATAAAATATCGAGTTAATATCCCAACTTAACCCCAACCTATTTGGACAGGGAAATGAAGTGGGAGACTCAAAATCAAAAAGTTCCGACAGGAAGCCTCCGAAGGGGATCAAACCCTTCTGGAGGCTTTTTATTTTTTGGTCTTCGATAAATCTATAAAAACGTAAAGGATGGTGTGAACCAACGTGAAGAAAACCTTCTTGGCTTAGAGCCTTTCATCTCTGCCATTTTTGAATTGTTCTTTCTTATAAATCTAACGCGTAAGGAGGGCTTAAGAATTGAAAGATAAAAAGCGGATGGAGGGGCCAAGCACTGAAGTGCTCTTAGAGTATGCCAGTAGTATCATTGCTACGTTAAGGGAGCCATTTTTAGTTTTGGATAAGAAATTACAAATCATTTCTATCAGCCAGGCTTTCTATACCACCTTTGAGGTTGCAGAAAAAGATACCATGGGCCGATTGCTTCCTGATTTAGGTGATAGGCAATGGAATATTCCTAAGCTGCTTCTGCTATTAAACGAAATTATACCGGAAAAAAAAGTTGTGAAAGATTATGAAGTCGAGCATAAATTTGAGCGAATTGGGCACCGAGTCATGCTCCTGAATGCTTGTCAGTTGCGCGTTCCTAAGCATATAGCAGCAATAATAGCGGCAGGGGAAGAAGAAGATGAAGAAGAAGAAGAGAAAAAGAACTAATCCTACTGGCTATTGAAGACATCACTGAGCGTAAGCGTTTACAAGTAGAATTGAATGAGTCTGAGGAGCGTTATCGCCGGGCCTTCGAAACATCCCGGGATGGATTATTGCTTGTTCATAAAACCGTAGGTGACATTCTTAATTCTAACGAAGCTGCTGAAAAATTGCTGGGTTATTCCCCAGAGGAGTTTTTGAAAAAGAAACTCTGGGAAATCGGCATGATTAAAAATGACAAGGACTTTCAAGAGATGATGTCAAGATTGGAAAGAGACGGTATGCTTTATTACGAAGACACACCGGTAAAAACCAAAAAAGGTCTGAGTATAAGTTCAGAGGTTATTTTAGTTGACAACCCGGGCGTTCCAACGCGCTGCTGATCGCCCAGCGCCTCGGTCTGCCTCAGCCGATCATCGAATCTGCCAGGGCAGAGATCAACCCCGAGGACCTGCGCGCCGATAAACTGCTCGACGACATCCGCAAGGAACGCAATCGCACTTCACGTGAACGTCAGAAGCTGGAGAAAGCCCGCGATCGGCTCGAAGCGCAAACGCAGGAACTCGAGAAGCGCCTGGAAAAGATCGAAGACGAGCGTCGGGAGATCCTGGCGAAAGCCCGCGCCGAGGGTGAACTCGAAGTTGCTGTATTGAAAAGGAATATCGATTCGCTTAAGTCGCAGCTCAAGAAGGCGAAGCAGCCTTTGCAAGCCTTGAAAGAGCTCGAAGAAAAAGTGGAAGCGATCGAAGAGAAGGTGGAAGCACCGGTGGAAAGACGGCAGACCGTCGACCACGGACCATTATCCATGGTCAATCGTCCATTGTCACTTGGCGAACGCGTCTTCGTCGGTACGCTGAACGCGGAGGGAGTGATCACCGCCCTGGGCGAGTCGGACGCGGAAGTCCAGATCGGGAGTTTGCGCGTGCGGGCGCGTCTGGCGGATTTGGTGAGAAAAGTCCAGGAGGCAGAGGTCTCGCAGGAACAGAAGAACCCTTCGACCAGGCTCAGGGCAGGCGAAGACAGAAAGCCGGAAGCAGAAGGCAGCGGCCGGGTAGCAGTCAGCGGCACGAAATCTCCGGGGATCGAGCTGAATCTGCGCGGCAAGCTGGTGGAAGATGGACTCGAAGAACTGGAACGCTATTTGGAAAAGGCATATTCCTCAGGTCTGTTGTTCGTGCGGATCATTCACGGCAAAGGAACAGGAAAAATGCGTGAAGCCGTACGCAACGCCTTGAAGTCGAGCTCCTACGTCGCCTCGTTCGAAGAGCCGAAGGATAGTGAAGGCGGCGCAGGCGTCACAGTCGCCAAAATGGCGAAGTGATCGCAAGAACGTAAATGGACTTGGTATAATTTGGCAGGAGCAATGTATGACTCTTGATGATGCGATCAAAGAAATGACCCATATCATCAAATCCGCGAGCGGGAACGCGGAGATCAAGATGACCAAGATGTCCGAGGAAGAGGCGCGGCTGAATGTCTACGCGCCTGTCGGAGACATGGAGAGGATCAAGGTTGCAACCTTTCAACCTGCCATTAACCTGTTAAATAGCGACGGGCTGGACGTCCAGGTATTCGTGTACGATAAGGATGCACCGCCGTTGAAGGGCTGAAGACAGAATCAGGAAGGATGAACGTAGGGACGGGCATGCTTCGTCCCTACGTTTTTTGTTTCCCTGTCACCGCGCGCCAGACCACATTCAGCGCTTCCAAGCCCGTCAGGCGATGGCGGACCGCCGCATCCTCGTTGAGGTAGACGGGACCCTGCCCTTCCCGCCCCTTCATGATGTACAGTCCACGATCGGGGAGGTCAGCGAGCGCCGCCCAAAAATTCCAGAGCGGCAGATCATATTCGACAGCAAGCATCGCCATGTCACGATTGATGCGCTCATCCTTTTCGCGGTTATCGGCTTTCGTCGCCAGGATCGGCACAACGCCCGCGTCCATCAATTGCAGGATGACCTTGCGCAGGTATTCCGTATTACGCGACTCGAAGTGTGTGCCGATCTGAATGATGACAAAGGCTGGACGGTGGATACGCAGTTCACATTCCACCGGCGTCTCGGCAAACGTACAGCCAAATTTACCGCGATGCCACTGGTTCCACAGCAGCGATCCGGAAGTCGTGCCATCCTGGGCAGTGGGACTTTCACGGTTGAATGAATCCTGAAAGTAAGTGACCAACTCCTGTAACTCCGGTGAGAGGCTGTTCACCAATTCAGTGTCAGTTTCAAATGCGCCAAAGAATTCACCTGGTCGCGCCTGGCAATCGCCAAAGAGCGAAAAGGCGTGCGGGTCATTTCCAAGCTCCAGCCCTCTTTCATAAATCTTCTGCAGGCTGGGGTCGATCAGCTCAGGGATCACCGGCCAGGATTTCCACTGTGCCGGATCGCGG
>CAVQFQ010000011.1:0-76666 GCA_963711835.1 uncultured delta proteobacterium
CCGAGACGGCCGCCTTTCCCGGCTGGACCGGCCCTCCCGTGGCTGCGGGTCATGGCCTCACCCGCGTGCTTTCCGGCATGGCCGTGGCGGCTGTAGCGAGGCTTCCCGGCGCCCGAGGAGGGGCTGATCGACATGAGCCCCGAGGCAGTTCCCTACTGCTCCTTTCTCCCGCACCCGCAACCTCGTCCTCCTCTTCGAGCAGGCCGACATGGTGGATCGGTTGGCAGCGGACCATGCCATACGCATGTCCCTCCTGAGGACTTCCATACCTCGCAGGGCTTGCCAGGGGCATGGAGCCCGACCGGCTGGAGGCGTGGGAATGGCCCATCCGGTCCTCCGAGCTCCACCGGGCCGCATTGGTCTACCTGGTCCAGTCCCAAGGGGATCTCAGGAGAACCTTCGTGTACGGACAACCCGCCCATCCGCTCCTGCCCACCCTGTTGGACCCCCTGGAGGTCTGGGACGGCGCGGTCGTGAGCGGAAACTTGTGCTTCCGGGGAACAAGACTTACCATCAGAACCACCCGATCATTGCCGAGATGTTTCAGAAGCACGGTTCGGACCTGGACTTTGCAGGCGTGATCCTCGCAAACGAGATGAGCCGTTTGGAGGACAAAGAACGTTCGGCCCAGTTCGCGGCAAAGCTGGTGCGGCTCCTGGGTGCCGAGGGCGCAGTGATCAACCAAGAGGGTGGTGGAAACACGGTTACGGACGTCATGATATTGTGCCGGCTGCTCTCAAGCCACGGAGTCAAGACCTGTGCTCCTGGTCAATGAGTTTGCCGGCCCGGACGGAAGACACCCTCCCTCACCGAGACGACCCCCGAAGCCACGGCCATTGTGAGCGCAGGGGAGACTGATCAACGGATCACCCTACCGATGGTGGACCGATTTGTCGGTTTCCCACCCGTTCCGGGGATCGAAGGGTACCGGCTGGGAGAGTCACCCTTCCGCTCAGCCGCATCTACGCCTCGACGAATCAACTGGGGTTTAACAACCTCGCTGCTCCGGGTAAATGCTTTGATTCACAGTCGAGGCACGTTTCACGCCCTCGTTCATGCCCCGGCTTCGCCGTGACATGAACGACGGTGACAGACCCAGGGTTGGGAAATACATCATCGCAAATGTCAAAGGGTGATTTGGAATATCTCGGATGGACCGCCCACTTCGCATCGTTCACTACGTCAACCAGTTCTTCGGCCAGATCGGGGGTGAGGACAAGGCCGACGTGCCCTGTCAGGTGAGACCGGGACCTGTCGGCCCTGGCCTCGCCTTCCGGCAGCTCTTCGGGGACCACGCCGAGATCGTGGCCACGGTCATCTGCGGGGACAATTTCATGGCGGAGAATCTGGAGAAGACCGCACGGGAGGCTGCGGAGATAGTTGCCGGGTATCAGCCGGACCTCTTCCTGGCCGGGCCCAGCTTCAGCTCCGGGCGTTACGGCATGGCCTGTGGGGCCGTGTGTCAGGCCGTGGCGGCCCGTCTCAGGATCCCGGTGGTGACGGGCATGTCCGAGGACAATCCTGCGCTTCCCATCTACCGGACCCATGCCTATGTGGCCCCGGCTGGAAATCGGTTGCCGGGATGCGCGAGGCGGCCCAGAAGATGGCGGATCTGGCCCTCTGCCTGGCGGAGGGCCGCACGCCGGCCGAAGGCGCATACTTCAGCCGAGGCATCCGCGAACCGGTGACGATCCTGGAAAAGCGTGGTGCTGCCCGTGCCGTGGAAATGCTGGTGGCAAGCCTCAGGGGCGAGCCGGTGAATACGGAACTGCCTTTGCCGAGCTTTGAAAAGGTTCCGCCTGCCCCGCCTCTTGAAGACCTCTCCCGGGCGACCATCGTGTGGGCCCACGAAGGGGGGCTCACCCGGGTGGGCAACCCGGATCGGATCGAGATGGCCATGGCCACCCGATTCGGTCGCTACCCCCTTGCCGGGCTGGAAAAGCTCGACCCCGGATCTCTTCACCGTGGGCCACGGCGGTACGACAACGCCCACGCGAAAGCCAATCCCAATCGGCTTGTGCCCCTGGACGCGCTTCGAGCGCTGGCAGCCACGGGCATGGTGGGTGCGGTGGGGGAGTGGTTCTTATGCCACGGCCGGAAACGCCACCTCTGTCGAAAATGCCGCCGGGTTCGGTCAGGACATTCGCCCAGACATCCGCAAAACCTTCCGGGACAGGGTGGGCGGTCACCTCCACATGAGGGACCGGCACTTGTTGCGGCGCAACGATGGTGAAGGAACTGGAGCGGGCCGGGATTCCGGCGGTTCTCATTTGCAGCCTGGTATCCATAGGCCGTTCGGTGGGGGCCAATCGCATCGTGCGGGGGCTCGGTATCCCTCACCCCCTCGGAGATCCCAACTCCAGCCCCGAGGAGGAGGGACAGAAGCGAAAGGCCCTGGTGGAAAGGGCCCTGAAGGCCCTGACCGCACCCGTCTCCGGCCAGCAGGTGTTTTGACGCCCTTCCCCCCTGCCCCTCTCTCCTGGATTCCCCTACAAGCTTCAGCCGGATGAGCAGGTCGCGGATGCGCGGCTCCGTCTTGGTCCAGAGCTTCGGGACGGCTTCCCCCTCGACGACGTCGAGGTCAACACCCGCCTTTTTCATGTCTTCCTGCAGTTCCAGGCGTCTGGGCTGCTTTCCAGAAGGCATCCCTCAGGACCTTCACGATCTCCGGAGCCACACCCTTGGGTGCAGCAACGCCCCGGTCGCTGCTCATCACCACCGATGGATAACCCTTCTCGGCAAAGGTGGGCACATTCGGGGCCAACGGGTGGCGTTTCGGCTGGGCGATGGCCAGCATGCGCACCTTGTCCCCGCTGACGCAGCATATCGGAGAGGTTGTCCGAGACGCCCTTGGTCTGCCCGCCCAGCATGGCGGCCATGGAAGGGGCGGAGCCCTGAAAGGGGATCTCCTTGATCTGGATCTTCGCCGCGTCCTCAAGCAGGAGCACGGCGAGATGGTGCCCCAGGAAGCGCCCGGCAAGACCCAGGGTCACGGTGTCCGGCTTGGCCTTGGCATCGGCGATCAGATCCTCGATGGTCTTATGAGCTGTCGGCCTTCACGGCAAAAACCGTGGGGTCGTTTGCCCAGTGAAGGATGGGGATAAAATCATCCTTGGTGAAGTTGGCCTCCTTCACCACCAGGGGCTGGGAGAAGATGCGGGCACATTGTACCCGGTGAGCGAGAACCGCCTCTTCTCGCGCCGCGCACATTGTTCCAGCCTACGACTCCACCGGCCCCGGCCACGTTCTGGATAATGAGCCGCTGTCCCAGAAATTTTTCCGCTTGCACATGATCCGGGCCTCGGTGTCCACGGCCCTCCGCCGGAAAGACCACCTGAACCTGGACAGGTTTGTTGGGGGTACTGCGCATCTAACCCGGCCCGAAGGGGACCAGAGCCATTCCCGCGCCAAACACAACCGTCATTACTCTCGCTCATCCATTTCATTTTCTCACCTCCTGATAGGTTGATAAGAACCCTGCTAAAAAAGTATGCTGGGCATCCTCACGTCGAGGAGTCGGTAAAAGACCCAATACAGGAGAACGGGCATGCCCACAGCAACTGGTATGATTCGAGTTATGAATTTACGCAGGCTCCGTTTCTCCAGGATCAGGGCGACCACCAGGAGATACACGCCGGGCGGCAGTAGTAGTCCACGAGCAGCACGGCCGGAACGATATGCCAGGGTGACGGCGATGAGCGGGATCAGCGTGGTCGGGAACCGGCCGAACGCGATCCTCGGTTGTGCCGTCGACCCCAGATGATCTCCTGGGCGATCATCACCAACCCAACCGCACGCACGATCCAGAGGATCACAATGGGAAACACGACGCTTTCCCTCTCCAGACCTGCCAAATGCCGTTCCGCCCAAAAGGCGAAGAGGAGGGCCAGGACCCCGACCGCCATGTTCACATGGTACTTCCGGGTTTCCCCGCCCCCATCGGCAGGCCCGTCGTGCCCTGTCTCTTTTTCCCCGTTTCCTCCCCGGACGGCCCCTTCTCCCGTCCCTGGGTGACGGCCGTGAATACCAGCGAGGCAAGGGTTAATGCAATCATCAGCATGGGATTCGTCGCAGGAAGAAATAGGTCCAGACAGACCCTTCAGCCTCGGCGAGCATCCGCCCCAGCAGAAAGCCGTTCTCGGCCAAATCCCCCAGGACCAAGCCGATAACCACCGGGGCCGGCTCAAACCCCACCTTAGAGGCCAGAAACATGCCCAGGCCCACGCCAGCCATGGCCAGCACATCCATGGGGTTGTTTCTGGCTGAGATCCGATCACGCAGAGCGCAATCACCGTGGGGGTGAGGTACTGAATGGGGAATTTCGTGACCTGCCCCCAGATGCGGGAGCCGGCCACCCCCACCACCAAGATGGCAAAGGAGGCGAACACCATGGCCACCATGAAGGTGTAGGTGATCCGGGCATGCGTGGTGAAGAGCTCTGGTCCTGGAAAGAGGCCGTGGATGATCGGCCCTCCCAGGAGAATGGCGGCCGCAGGACTGCCCGGCACACCCAAGGTTAGGAGCGGGATGATGGACCCCCCCACCACAGCATTCTTGCCCGTGTCCGTGGGACGAGCCCTTCCGAGGGCCCTGTGCCGAACTGTGCCCGGTTCCGGGGAATGGCGCCTTACTTCCCCGTAAGAGATCAGAGCCCCGATGGAAGGCCCTGCAGCGGGTATGATGCTCATGATGATCCCGATGATGCTCGACACCGTATAGGCAAAGGGATAGCGAAAATACTCCCGCAGGTGGTGCCAGAAGGCGCCCCGTCGGGGCTTCAAATGAATGAGCTCGGCCCCGCCCGGCTTCATGGCCTCCTGAAAGGAGTTCAGCATCTCCGAGAAGGCGAAGAGCCCGATCAGGGCTGCCACGATGTCGATGCCCGAAACGAGATAGGGAACCCCGAAGGTGAACCGCGAGACCCGGTGACTGAGTTCAGGCCCATGGTGGCGAGCAGCATGCCGAAGGCCCCGCCCAGGAGCCCGTTGAAGAGGTTCCCCCGGAGATGGCGCCGATGACGGTCATGCCGAAGATGGCGACCCAGAAGATCTCGGCAGGGCCGAACAGCAGGGCGATCTTGGACAGGGGGAGAGAGGAAGAGCAGGGCCAGAAATCCCGTGAGACTTCCGAAGGCGCACGCGATGGTGGCCAGCTCCAGTGCGCGCTGGGGCTCGCCGCGCTTGGCCATGGGGTAGCCGTCAAAGCACGTGACCACGTCGGCAGGCTCTCCAGGCACATTCATGAGGATGGCGTGGACGCTTCCCCCGTAGATGGAGGAGCAGTAGATCGTGCCCAGGAGGATGAGCCCTTCGGCGGGCGGGAAGGTGAAGGTGATAGGGATAGCGAGGGCTATACCGGTCGGCGCATTGATGCCGGGCAGTGCTCCCACCACGATTCCGATCATAATGTGCCCAGGAGAATCAGGAAGAGAACCCGAAAGGTGAGCACCCCCAGCAGCGCATCCAGCATCAGTTCCATAGTTCGGATAAGAATTTCCTTTTTTATCGGAAGAGTATAAGGAAAGGAAAAAACACGGTCAAGAAGAAAAATAGGCGGAAGACAAGGTGAACAAGTCAAAGGGGACGTTGCTGAAAAATATAACTTTAAAAGGTTTTGAGATGATGCTAAATGGTCATAAGTGGCTAATCGCGATTAATGATTTCAGGTCCGCATTTTATATTGAAAAGCCGAAAAAATCCCGGCGTTCGTTGCCGTGGGATAAAACGCGTCCTAATACTCTTTCAAACTCTATTCTCCATGCCCGTCCCATGACTGCTAATCACCAGAACGGCTCGTCCGCTGCACGCCTTAATCATTAATCGAGATTTGACCTTTTCTTCTTTCCAAGACAAATTTTCTTTATCGCGTAATCATCGGCAAATGGACTGGAAAAATTATTGGCCTGCGCACCGGCCAGACGTAGTATTCAGAGATCTTATTGCTCATGGGCACCTCGCCTTTCGTCATACTGACAATCCAGGCACTATTGGGACTGCTGGTCCCGGACGTAGAAGACCAGTAGTAGGTGGATTGCACGTTGGTAAAGGGGTGGTTCAAAGGCAAAGCGGGGGCGGATTGGGAATAATCGGTAGACTGCGAAGTTCCTTCCGGTTAGGCAGATACCAGTCATTATGGCCGCACAACCCGATCCGCTATTAATAGACAGCCACATAATTCAAGGCATCCTGCCAGTTTCGGGTGCCGCCTGGCAGATCGGCGTTTCCAGCCCACATCAAACCGGTCAGCTTGTCAGTGACGCAATCGCCGGAAACGATAAACCGCGGATCCGGCCAGGCCACCCCGGTTCTAGCTCCCCGATCCTCGCCCCGTCCCATTGCAGTCTCTGATTTCACCCGCGGTGTTATAGCAGGTGGTCTGCCCGGTCTTCCTTAAAGAGGCCGGAGGAGAAGGGGACTGCCCTGAACGTACTCGGCCAAACATAGACGATGGAACAGTATTCCTTATCGGAGTAGCCCTCGCCTCCGACCTTCATATAGACGACCCAGGCGTAATGAGGAGCGGCAGTGTAGGACGTAGACGACCAGTAGTCCTTTTCCTGCACATTTATAAAGCCCTGGGCATTCAGCCAGGTGGCTGAATTTGACTGGCCTGCGTGAACCAAACTCTCCAACTCATTCAAATTAGGCAGGCGCCAGTCATTATGGCCGCACAAACCGGAGCCACTATTAATAGAAGCCACGTAATTCAGGGCATCCTGCCAGTTCCGGGTGCCGCCGGGCAGATCGGCGTTTCCGGCCCACATCAAGCCGGTCAGGTTGTCAGTGACGCAATCGCCGGAAACGGTAAACCGCGGATCCGGCCAGGCTACCCCGGCCCGGATGTCTCCATCTTGCCCCGTCCCATTGCAGTCCCTGATTTCACCCGCGGTGTTATAGCAGGTGGTCTGCCCGGTCTGTGGCAAATTGGATAGTGCCGCTTATGGCTACGTCAATACAAAAATTTAAAATAAGCCCAAAGATTATAGTTTTTCGGAACATTTCTCCACCCTCGAAGAAGAAAATTGAAGTTGACCCTCAGCATAAACGGTCATTAAGGCCAATTATTCATTCAGACGAACGATGGTGACGGCGTTTCCGCCCTCGGCCGGGTTCCCTTTCTGTGGCTCGATTACCAGGGGATGGCCTTTCAAGTACTCCCGGATGGCTTTCATCAGGATCCCGGTTCCCAGGCCATGGACAATGGTCACTTCCTGAAGGCCGGCCAGAGAGGCATGATTTAGAAAGGGTTCAATCTCCGAAAGGGCTTCCTCAACCCGGAGACCAATGACTTTGATTCTATCCGGGATCGTCTCTTCCCGAAGTCCCCTGAAGGAAGGCCCGGCCCCCGGCTTTTCCGTTCGGCCTTTTCGGGGACCCACATCGAAAACGGGAACCTCGATCTCCCGCCCTTCGGCAGCCACCTTCAATCGCTCCTGTTTAAGCAGGATGGCCAGAACCTCGGCATCGCGCCCCAGAGACCGCACATAGACCCAGTCACCGACTTTAATCGTATCCAAAGAAAGGGGACTGGTTTCATCGCCCTGCAGTTGCCTCAGTTTATTGAGCCAGGGATCTTTCTTCTTCTCTCACCTTTAACAGGGCCTGTTTGCGTTCGGCTTTTTCCTTGTGCTTCATCTCCTCAAGCAGGAGGTTCATCTCCCTTTTTACGACGGCCGAAATTTCCAGGCCCTCCTGATAAGCCTTGGCCAGGATGTCTTTTCGGGCCTTCTCGGTTTCCGAAAGGCTCTTTTCCAGTCTCCGGGTTTCTTGAAGGACCGTTTCCTCTTGATCTCTTAAGGCCTCCCGGGCCGCTTCATAACCCTTTCTTTTGACGTTCAAATCGGCGATCAGCTTCTCAAACCCATTCTCCCGGCCGGACAAAAGCCCCCTGGCCGATTCCAGGATTCTTTCCGGCAGGCCGTACCTCCTGGCAATCTCAATGGCATGGGACTGTCCCGGTTCGCCGATTAGCAGGCGGTAAAGCGGAGTCAAGGTCTCCTGATCAAAGGCCATTGAGGCATTGACCATACCTGCAGAGCGATGGACAAACCCTTTAATCTCGGTCAGGTGGGTGGTGGCCAGGACCAGGGCCCCCCTTTCCTGCAGATCTTTCAACACGGCGCAGGCAATGGCCGCCCCTTCTACGGGATCGGTGCTGGTTCCCAGTTCATCCATCAGGACCAATGTTTTCGAGTCGGCCCGCTTCAGGATCCCGCTGATTCGGGAGATATGGGCCGAGAAGGTGGACAGGCTGCTCTCGATGGATTGTTCATCCCCGATATCCACCTGGAGGTCGTCAAGAAGGGAAAAGGCCGAGGAAGAGTCGGCCGGAACCGGCATCCCCGACAAGGCCATCAGCCAGAGCAGACCGGCCGTCTTCAGGGCAATGGTTTTACCGCCGGCATTGACACCGGTGATAACCATCACCCGTGACTCCCCCCCCAGGTCAAGATCGAGAGGCACCACTGGCCCGGCGGTCTTTCTTCTTTCATAGGAAAGGGTCAGCAGCGGGTGCCGGCCCCGGGCCAAATGAATCCGAACCCCTTCCGGGATCTCCGGGTTGGCCATTTTCAGGCGATCGCCGAAGGCTGCCAGACCGGCCAGCAGGTCGATCCGGATCAGGGTCCGGTGCTCGGCGGCCAGGTCATCGGCCTCTTTCCTGATCAGGGAAGATAATTCCCGCAGGATGCGGATCTCCTCGGCCCTTTGGTCGGCCATCAGGTTTTCCAACCGATTGGCCTCACTGATAATGGCCAGCGGTTCGATGAAAGCCGTTTCCCCGGACCGTGAAACATCATGGACCACCCCGGGAACCTGGCCTTTGGAATCCATTCGGACCGGGATCACCCAGCGGCCGGACCTTTGGGTAATGAAGTCATCCTGCAGAAAAGGGGCCACCTGATGCTCCCGGATCACTTCCTCGAGGTTTTTACGGAGTTGGGCTTCCAATTTTCGAACCTCCCTCCGCAATTCCTGCAGCCAGGGAGAAGCCTGATCCAGGATATTCCCTTCGTCATCCAGGGCCCTTTCGAGATGGATTAATAGATCGGGAAATCCTTTTAGATGCCGGATCAAGTCCTTAAGTGAGGGAAGGCCCTCGGTTTCTCCTACCTGGGCGGACAACCCGGCAGCCAGTCTCAGGACCGGGATAAACATAGAAAGTTCAAAAGACTCCAGGACCGCTCCGGACGGACGAATCCTTTCCAGGAGGGGAGACAGGTCGCTGAAAAGGGCCAACCGGAGGGGCTGACCCTGGGCCGACATCTTTCGTATGTCGGCCACTAAATTTTGACGGGAAAGGATCTCTTCCCTCTCTGTGAGAGGGCGAATCTCCAGAACCGCTTCCCGGGTGGCCGGGCAATGGGCGCCGTCGGCCAGGATGGCCAGCAGCTTCTTGTATTCCAACACCTCCAGGGTGTATTCCGAAATCATCGTCCGGCCCTTTTCCCGAGTAAACGCAAAGGGAATATTAAACTGAAAAAAGGCAGCATATACATGGCCGCCAGGGTAGGACAGAGGGGACCGAAATACTGGGATGAAAAAACGATCACCAGCACATTGTTGATGTAGGCCAGGGAGACGGCCTGGGCCAGGCGCTGCTCCGGACCCTGGCCCCAGTCAATCAGCCAGCCCGCCAGATGAAAAATCACGGAAAGCATAAAAGCCACCAAAACGGAGTTGGCCAGTTCTAGGGGCCTGGTTCGGAAAAAAGCCTGATAACGGGAAAAAACGCCCAGGTTGATCAGAGCGAACAACAGCAGAGACAAGGGATACCGCAGCCGCTCCATTTTTGCGATCCCCCGGGGGACGACTTGCCGCAAAAGGGCGGCCAGGGCGGCCGGAATAAAAATGATCAGGGACAGGAGCCGCACCATGGATCCGAAAGGGATCCCGATTTCCCGTCCGGAAAGCCCCCTGACCAGCAAGGGCAGGGAAAGGGGGACCAGCAGCGAAGTCAGGACCACCAGACCCAGGACAAAGGAGGTCCGGGCCCCGACCAGGTCGGAAATAAAGGGGGCCACTATCCCGGTAGATATGCCGCTTAAAAGCAGGACCGGCAGGGCATATTCGGGCCAGAAGCGCTGAAAGAGGAAAAAGAGGACCGCCGGCAGCAGCAGCAACTTTATCAGACTGAACAGGAAAATGGCCGGGCCAGTTCTTCCGCCAGGAAACCCAGACTTCGGAAAACCGCATCTGAAGAAAACTTAAAAAAAGCATCATCATAAGCAGGGGGGTGATGGCCGGGGAAAAAGGCCTTCCCAGGGCCGGATAGGCCAGACCCGCTGCCATGGATCCGAAGACGGTAATCAACAGATAAAAATCCCTTGGGCTCAAGACAAATTCCTTCATAATGCGCTTGACTAATCCGTTCGGATACTATGGAATAAACAGGAAAGAAAGGCAATAAGAAAGCCGGCGGATTTCTTCGGTATCCATCCGGAACCCCCCGATTTCCCTAATAAGTCCGCTGCGAAAGGCGCGCATCCGAAACGGGTTGTTTCCGGATACGCGTCATAAACGACCGCAAGGGGTGAGAAAGGATGCCTGCTCCCGAAAAAGAAGAATTTTTGGAAGTGGTCGATGAACGGGACCAGGTGACCGGAACAGCCAGTCGGAAGGAAATACATCAGAAATCCCTCCGCCACCGTTCGGTCCATATTTTTATTTTTAATTCAGCCGGGGAGATCTACCTGCAAAAACGGTCTCCGGATAAGGATCAGTATCCCGAGCACTGGGATTCATCGGCCGCCGGACATGTCGATCCGGGAGAGACGCCCCGGGAAGCGGCCCATCGTGAACTGGCCGAAGAATTGGGCCTGGAAGCCGAGCTGATCGAAGTGCTCCGGTATCCGGCCGCCCTGGAAACCGGCTGGGAGTTTGTTACCCTTTATGAAGCCCAAACCGATGCCGCCCCGGCCCTAAATCTGGAGGAAGCGACCTGTGGAGCCTATTTTAATCCCTCCTCAGTAGACCGGTTATTGAGAGATCCCCTTCAAAAAGTTGCCCCCGGCTTCCGACGCCTTTATGCCCTTTATCTGGATAGAATCGCCAAGTGAAAGGGGAGCCGCTGAAACCCGAGGATTTCCCCTGGGCGGCCCAAGACGCCTAAAAAAGTAATGGTAGCAAATTAAAACCGGCTATGGTATAGTCTTTCTAATCTAACCCTTTAAAGAGTTCCTGGCCTAAATCCCATGACCTCTTTATCGGATACCAATTTTAAGGAGGGTTCATGGGTACTAAATTATATGTTGGCAGTCTCCCTTATTCGGTGACGGATGAAACACTTAAACAACTCTTTACAGCCCACGGAACGGTCGAGTCCGCCAAAGTAATAACCGACCGCCAAACCGGCCTCAGCAAAGGCTTTGGTTTTGTTGAGATGTCCGATGACCAGGAAGCTGCCGAAGCCATCGAAAAGCTCAATGGGACGAGCCATGAAGGGCGGACCCTGATGGTTTCCGAAGCCCGCCCCCAGGCCCCCCGGGAAGGCGGAGGGTTTCGCGGAGGCCCGGCCAATAAAGGCAAAGGGCGCGGAAGCGGAGGCGGAGGCCGGGGCGGAGCGTCCGGCCGCAACCGCTGGTAATCCCTACCCACCATACAAAACAAACGTAACGCCGACCGTGCCTCGACCCTTTTATCCGGTTTCAGGGATAAAGGGTCGAGGTAACGGCACTTTAATGCTGGGAAGATAAAGGAGTCTAACTATTGTCTAAAGATGATTTGGCCAAAGTCGAAGGGAAAATTGCCAAGGCCACCGGCGGCGGAAACTATGTTATCACCTTGGAGAACGGCAATACCATCACCGCTAAATTATGCGGGGCCATGAAACGGTTCAAAATCCGGGTGATAGAAGGGGATAAAGTTACGGTCGGTGTGTCTCTCTATGATCCTTCTCACGGCCTTATCATTTACCGCCATAAAGCCTGAAAAGGCCCGGCCAGGGCCATCCTCCGCCCAGCGATTGATAAACCCCTCTCGCCAATCAAAAGATTCCATTTTCGGCACCGCCATTAACAAAGAATCTTGATTTTTTGGGAGAGGATCTGAAAGGAAGCCGGCAGGCGACCGACCAGTTCGCCGTCGAGATCGATCAGGACCTCCTCCGTGGAGGTCAGCCCTAATTGGCGGGCCTGATAGGTACTCACCTTGGGGTGGGCGGCCAAGGTCCCCCGATAAAGCCGCGGGATATTGGTCAGCACTTCCCTTTTGGAGACATCGCCGACCACCACCACCTCGAGAATTCCATCGTCCAACCGGGCTGGGGGGGCCACCCACATGCCTCCTCCGAAATATTGCCCATTGGCCACGACGATCGAACTGGCCCGAACCTGAAAGGGCGCCTTATTATCCAGGCTGATCCGAATGGGTCGATTTTTGTATCGGAAAAGCGTTACTAAAAGTCCCTTAAAGAAACTCAGCTTCCCGCCCCATTTCTTGGAATGACTGTTCACGAAGCGAACCAGGTCTCCCCCGAAACCGACATCGGTCACATTGATAAAATAGCGTTGATGAGGCTGGCCTTGCAAGTCTTCGAATTGTACCAGGCCGACATCAATCCTTTGGCTTGAACCTTTGAGGGCCGTTCCGGCCGCTTTCTTCAACGGATGGGGAATACCCAGGGTCCGGACCAGATCGGCCCCGGTCCCACTGGGAAACAGGGCCAGGGTTGGGTCGCCCTGAGAAGAACAAAGCAGGCCGTTGACTACCTCGTTAATGGTCCCGTCCCCGCCATGAACCCCGATAGTGCTGAAACCCAAATCCCTTGCCTTTTGGGCCAATAGCCGGGCATGGCCGGGATATTCCGTCAGCCAGGCCTCAAATTTCGGCAGCAGGCCTTCCAACAACGACTGATTACGAAGCCAGTCTCGTCCGGTGCGGCCGTTGGCGCTGGCCGGATTAACAATGATGACCCAGGAAGGACGGCTTTTTATGGCAGGGCTGGCAGCGGGCATGAGAGTATTCCTAACAGAAATGCCCAACGGGTGCAAGCCCCCTAATATCTTATTGATCTTCAACCCGATTTCTTTTATGATTCGGACTATTGACCGTAATAAAAAATGCTAAACTTTTCTCAGGAGGCTTTCCCATGGAAAGACAAATATGGCATCAACACAAGTGGCCGCCGGAAGCCCCGATTTCTTTGGATTATACCCCCCAGCCGCTTTTTCAATTCCTCGACGATCGTGCCAAACAGTCTCCTAACCAACCCTACACCATCTTTGCCGGCCTTCATCAGACCTACCGGCAAACCCAGGATATGGCCAATCGGGTGGCCACCTTCCTGGTCCAAAAGGGTATCAAGCCGGGTGAGCGGGTGGCTTTATTCCTGCCCAACCTGCCCCACTTCCCGGTCTCATTTTTTGGTATCTTGAAGTCCGGTGCCGTCTGTGTCACCTGCAACCCTTTGTACAAGGCCAATGAACTCAACTTTCAATTGAAGGATTCGGGGGCCACGGCCCTCTTTGTCCTGGACCACCCCATTTTTTACCCCACCGCCCTGGAAGCCATTAAAGGGAGCGATGTTAAAACGGTGGTCATTTGCAGTGTGAAAGATTTCCTGCCCGGATTTAAGGCCTTTCTGGGCGGGCTGTTGGGAAAGATCCCCAAGGCCCCCGCCTTGGATCCCAGCCATAGCTTGTTCCGGGATGTTTTAAAAACACCGGCTTCCCCGCCGACCTTGACCATAAACCCCTTGCATGACTTGGCCTTGATTTTATACACCGGCGGTACCACCGGTGTTCCCAAGGGCGCCTCCTTGACCCATAATAATATCGGATCCAATTTGAAAATGCTGGATGAGTGGGCCCTCCTGGAACAGGAAGACGGGAAGCCGGCCGTCAAGTTCTCAACTGCAGGCCAACAAACCTTCATGGGGGTTCTGCCCTGGTATCATTCATACGGCCTGACCCTGACCCTGCTTAACGCCTGTGCCGGCGGTTTTGAAGTGGTCTGTGTGCCGGATCCCCGGGCCGGAAAGCCACCTTTCACTGAAGTATTAAAATTGATCCAAAAACACAAAGTAACCATACTCCATGGGGTGCCTACCCTCTACAGTGCCATTATCAATCATCCGCTGGTCAATAAATTCAATCTCCGGTCCATTAGGTATTGCGCCTCCGGTGCCGCGCCTCTTCCATTGGAGGTGGCCCGAAAATTCGAGGAATTGACCGGGGCCATCTTGGTGGAGGGCTACGGCCTCAGCGAGACCTCGCCGGTTACCCATAGCAACCCGAGCAACAAGAAAAATCGAAAGTTCGGCAGCGTCGGGCTTCCCATGCCGGACACCTATGTCAAGATCCTGGATATTGAAACCGGCACCCAGGAGCTCCCCTTGGGTGGGGACGGCGAAATTGCCGTCAGCGGCCCGCAGGTCATGCAAGGTTATTGGAATAAGCCGGAGGAAAATGAACAGGTCTTCCGCATGATTGACGGAAGACGCTACTTCCTGACCGGAGACATCGGCCACCTGGACGAAGAAGGCTTTACCATCATCACTGACCGAAAAAAGGATATGATCATCGTCGGCGGCCTCAAGGCCTTCCCCAAGGAAGTGGAAGAGGTCCTTTACACCCACCCCAAAGTGGCCAATGCAGCCGTCATCGGGGTGCCCGATCCTAAAAGCGGGGAAAAGGTCAAGGCCTTCATTCAGCTCAAACCGGGTGAAACCGCCACCGAGGAGGAAATCATCGCCTTTTGCCAGGACCGCATGGCCCCTTACAAAAGACCGCACCTGGTGGAATTCAGAGAGGCCCTGCCCATGACGCCGGTAGGCAAGATCCTCCGCCGCGTCCTAAAGGACGAAGAGAAGGAAAAGGCCAAACTGGCCGGGAAATAGGTTCTTATAGTCTTATTTCGAATTTGAAACCAAAACTTCAATTACTTTGAGGTTCTTGCAAATCTCTCAAATTTCGTCACACCGGCGAACCCCGGATCAGATCCGGGGCAGGCGCCGGTAATCCAGACGTCGTCCCGGTGGAAGCCGGGAACCATGACAGAGAACCTGGATTCCGGCTTTCGCCGGAATGACATCACTGGACTTTTGCAAAAGGCTCCTTTGGGTTCGTATTTTGTCATAATCTTTTCACCCGTCACTTGAATTCGTAGGAGGTTTTCATTGATTGTTGAACAGATGCTCGTCGGCCCCATGGCCGTTTTCTGTTATATAGTGGGCTGTGAAGAAACGCGGGAAGGGGTCCTGATCGATCCGGCCGGCAATGAAGACAGTATCCTCCGCAAATTGGCCCGATTGAATTTGCGGCCCCTGTATATCATCAATACCCACGGCCATGCCGACCACACCTGCGGCAATCAACTACTAACTGATCGCACCGGGGCCCGGATTGTCATGCATGAGGCCGATGCCAAACTCTTTGACCTGCCCAGCGCCAAGATCATGGCCGGCCAGATGGGTTTCCGGCCCTCCCCGCCTACCGATATGAAGGTCCGGGATGGAGACCGGATTCAATTTGGAAACGAGTTTCTGGAGGTGATTCACACCCCTGGCCATACCCCCGGCAGCATGTGTCTCTTCGGGAAGAAAAACCTCTTTACCGGCGACACCCTCTTCGTCGGGGCCGTGGGCCGGACCGACCTTCCGGGCGGCTCTTTCGATGTACTTCTCAATTCCCTGCGGCACAAGATCCTGCCCTTACCGGATGAGACCATCGTCTGGCCGGGACATGATTACGGGGAAACGCCGACCTCGACGATCGGCCGGGAGAAGAAAACCAACCCCTATCTGACCGATTTTTTTTAGGTGCGAACGATGCCGTCAAAACCTAAACGACCCTTTCGTTCCTTCCTTTTCTTCCTGGCCCTGGTGGTCTTTATCCCGGGACCGGCTTTTGGAAAAATGTTTCCCCTCTGGGAGATCGGTGTCGGCGCCGGTGGTCTCTATATGCCGGACTATCGCGGCTCCGATGAATCCCGGGGTTATGCCCTGGCTTATCCTTATCTGGTCTACCGTGGAGAAACCATTAAGATCGATCGAGAAAGTATCAGTGGTCTCCTGTTCAAGACCGACCGCCTGAAATTGGAATTCAGCGCCAATGCCTCCGTACCTGTTAAAAGCTCTGAGAATAGAGCCCGCCGGGGTATGCCGGACCTGGACCCCACCTTTGAGTTTGGTCCTTCTCTGGAATGGCTTTTATCCGAGAATAAAAATAAGGGCTACAAGTTAACCTTTAATTTTCCGGTGCGGGCCGTCTTTTCAACCGATTTACGCCAAATCATCCCCCAGGGTTGGACCTTCAGCCCGCGCCTGAATCTGGATCTCTTTGACACGGGACCCACCAAAGGCTGGTATCTGGGGATGGGCCTCGGGCCGGTCTTTGGGGATCAAACCTTTCATGATTATTATTACCGGGTGGACCAGGCCTATGCCGCTTCAGATCGGCCGGCTTACTCGGCCTCAGGAGGATACAGCGGGATGCAGTTTGGCGCCTCTTTTGGCAAATATTTCGGCAAACTCTGGGTCGGCCTATTCGGCCGGGCCGATTTTTTGAACGGGGCAGCCTTTGCCGACAGCCCCCTGGTCAAAACCAACACTAACTTCCTGGTCGGCCTGGCCGTTTCCTATATCTTCTGGGAATCCAAAACCCTGGTTGAAGCGGACAAGTAGCCGGAAGAAGTCCCCTAGGGCGGGCATCTCCCCTGAACCTCATCAGGCGAATAAGCCTTGGCCTTGAACACCACCGCCGGCCGGGTGCGGCTGGAATACCTGAATCCCTCGGCCTCCCTGACCGTCCCGTACCTTTCCTCCAGCTCTTGGAGAGGGCCCGCATCCAGGGCCCGCACCGGACAGGCCTCGATACAATTCGGCAGCTTCCCCTGGACGACGCGGTCCAGACAATAGTTGCACTTGCGCATCCTGGCCCCCTTCTCCGGGCCGAATTGCGGTGCATCATAAGGGCAGGCCTTGCGGCACTTTTCATCGCAGGCTTCATTTCCAAGACAGACCTGGCTGTCGACCAGGACGATACCGTCCTGTTCCCGTTTGGTAATAGCGCCGACCGGACAGGCCAAAACGCAGACCGGCTCAAGGCAATGCCAGCAGGGGGCGATCATATAACTGACAAATACCTTCGGGAACGTCCCTTTCTCGTTGTAAAGGACCCGCATCCAGTTTTCGGGTCCGGCCGGAATGTCATGCCAGTCCTTGCAAGCCACGCGACAGGCGCTGCACCCGGTGCAGCGGGTCTGGTCGAAGTAAAAACCGATCTGCATACCCTTACCCTCTTAGATTCCTTTTTTATCCAGTTTTACAATTTGTTTCTTGACAGGTTTTTAAATCCGAAATTCGAAGCACGAAATCCGAAACAAGCACGAAGGTCCAAAACTTTATTGACCAAAACAAAAACTTTTAGATTTTGGAATTTGATCATTTGAAGTTTCGTTTCGAATTTTTAGCCAAAAATTTAAAAATTTTTGGCTATGTTTTCTCCACCTGCACCAGGGAGGTGTTCATGACACAGGCGCCGCCCGGCGAATACGCATCATTGGTCAAGGTGTTGGCGCAGGCCCCTTGATCGATGCCCTTTTCGTCCGGGGCATACCAGGCCCCTTCGAAGATACAGACAACCCCGGGAATAATCCTTTCGGTCAGCCAGGCGGTGATGGCCACCCGGCCGCGGTCGTTGAAGACCTGGACCTCGTCCCCGTCCCGGATCCCCCGGGAAAGGGCGTCATCGGGGTTGATCCAGACCCGGTGAGGCTCCACTTCCCTGAGCCAGTCCACCTTGTACAGCTCCGAGTGCACCCGGTTTTTGGGGTGAGGAGTGAGGAGCTGCAAGGGGTATTTCTGTCGCAGGGGATCGTATTGATCCTCCGGGGTGCCCAGGTATTTTGGGATAGGCGGGCAGAGCGGATTGTTCAGGTCCGCAGCGCGCTGGGAAAAGATCTCGATCTTACCGGACGGGGTGGGAAAAGGATTTTTATCCGGGTCCTCAATCTGCTCCCTGAAGGCCACAATGGGCTCGGCCAACCGTATCCGATGAATCCCTTCCTGCCGGAACTTTTCATAATCCTTGATATGGGACGACAGGTCCGGGGTCTTTTCCCAAAACATCCTGAGCCATTGGTCCTCTGAATAGGGATTGAAATCCTTGAATCCCAGGCGGCCGGCCAGTTCGCTGACGATATCCAGGTCGGATTTGCATTCGCCCAGGGGCTCAATGGCCCGGTTGACAAAGGTGAAATAGGGACCGGAAGGCCAGGGACGGGTCAGATCGTTTCTTTCGGCGGCGCTGGTCACCGGCAAAAGCAAGTCGGCGTAGCGGGCCTGGGGGGTCATGAAAAGCTCATTGACGGCCAGGAACTCCAGCCTTTTCAAGGCCTGGGCCGCCTTATTGCTGTTTCCGGTCTGGTTCAGATAGTTGTTGCACATGGACCACATCAGCTTGATGTCGGAAGGATAGCCGCCGGCCTGGCCCCGAAGGATGGCGTCGAAGATCTTGTTGATATGGACCCGTTTGACGACCCGGAGCTTGATATCCAGGGTCCCCTTGACGTTGGGACCATCCTGCTCGAAAGGGTTCTTGCCGGGCGGGATGGCGGGCATGCGGAACATGTGGCCCACGGGAAGGCCCATCAGGCCGCCGCCGGCGCTGCCGCCCGGGCGGCCCACGTTGCCGGTCATGGCGCACAAGGTGGCGGCGCAGCGGTTGTACTGTTCTCCCATGGCGCTCCGGGCCGGGCCCTGGCAGTCCATCAGGGCGGCCGGCCTGGTTTGGGCATATTCGCGGGCCAGGCGTTCGATGGTGGATGCGCTGACGCCCGAGATCTCCGCCGCCCAGGACGGGGTTTTGTCCTGGCCGTCCTCCTGCCCTAGGACATAGGCCTTGAATGGTTCAAAACCGACCGCGTACTTGTCCAGAAAGGCCTGGTCCTGGAGGCCCTCCTTGATCATGACGTTGGCCATGGCGATCATGACGGCGGTGTCGGTCCCGGGACGGATGGGGATCCATTCCTGGGCTACGGTGGCCGCCGTATCATGGTAACGGGGATCGACGGCAATGATCCTGGCCCCGTTTTCCCTGGCCTTGATCAGGTGATACATGGTGTTGGTGCCGGAGATCATCCGGGCCGGATCCCAGCCCCAGAGGATGATCAACCGGGAGTTGAGCATGTCCTCCCGGCTGTGGCCCACCATCACCGACCCGTATTGGGTCAGCGAGGCCCAGACCGCTCCTTCCGAGGAGATGTTGCCGTAATGGGTCACATACCCCCCGAACTGCCCCAGGAGCCTGGAGGCCGCCAAACCGCCGTTGTGCAGGCTGGCCAGATAGCCGCCTCCGGTGGCCAGGAATATCCCCTGGTTTCCGCAGGTCTCTTTTACCCGGATAAGCTCCCTGGCCAGCAGATCCAGAGCTTCATCCCAAGAGATGCGTTTGAACCGGCCTTCACCCTTTTCGCCCGTCCTTTTTTGGGGAAACATAAGGCGTTCCGGGTGGTGGACCATCTGGCGGTAGGCCCGGCAGCGGAGACAGGTTCGGAGCTGTTCCGGCTCCGGACCCTCGTCGCCTTCGACGCGGATGATCCGATTATCCCTGACGTGCAGTCTCAGCGGGCATCTGCCCCCGCAATCGAAGGTGGAAGTGGCCCGGACAATCCTGACCTGGCTGCTATCCTGGTTTAATTCGGCGCTATCCATAAAAATCTCCCCAAGGGACCTGGTTAAATAATTGAGGTTGCCCCAAAGCCCAATGGCTCGTTTTTTTTAATAGACCAGCTCCATGAGCTCTAAATCACGTTACGTTGGGACTACCTCGAATAATTTTTTATTTTTTCTTGGTATAATCGTACCAGCCTTTTCCGGTTTTCTCCCCGTAGCTGCCCTGGGTATATTTTTCCGCGAGGCTCGGAACCGGAAGGTCGGCTAAATCGCCGGTCTTCTTGAACCGTTCCTTGGCCATGATATAGGCCAGGTCGATTCCCGTCAGATCCATCAGCCGGAAGGGTCCCATGGGATGGCCTGCTCCATAGACGCAGGCCTTGTCTATGTCTTCGGCACTGGCAATGCCCATCTCCAGCATCCATAGGGCTTCCCGGCTTATTACCCGGAAAATTCGGTTCAACAGGAATCCATCCACTTCTTTTTTAATCAGAACCGGCACCTTATCCAATTTTTCACTCAGGTCCATCGTTACCTTGGCGGTCTCTTCCGAAACATGGGGTCCCTGGACCACCTCGACGAGTTTCATCACCAGCGCCGGGTTGAAGAAGTGCATGTTGACGACCTGGTCCGGTCTTTTGGTGGCGTCGGCAATGAGAGAGCTGACAATGGCCGAACTATTGGTCGCCAGGACGGCCTGAGAAGGGGTCAGCCGGTCGAGATCGGCAAAGACCTTTCTTTTGATATCGAGAACCTCTATGGCGGCTTCGATGACAAAGTCGGCGTCTTTGGCCGCCTCCTTCAAATCGAGGCTGAAGGAGAGTTTCCGGCGGGCCGCCTCGGCCTGCTCCTTGGTCAATTTCCCTTTCTCCACCCTTCCGGGCAAGTAGGTGTCCGCAAATTTTTCGGCCTTCTTTAAGGTTTCCGGGACTACATCCGTACAGGCGGTCTGGTACCCATGGATGGCGCAAAGAATGGAAATCTGATGGCCCATGTTGCCGGCCCCCACTACACAAACCTTTTTAATGTCATTGACGTTCATTTCTTTTCTCCCTTCCTGAGGCTTAAAAAAAGAGGCTGCGTCTAAGATAACTGATAACAGGACATCGCGGTCCTTCTGTTTTCAAGCTCGTTTGATAATCGAGCGCAGTATCCTTTCGGCATGGAAATAATATAAAATATGCCCGGATAAGCGTCAACAGGAAAGAACCGTAACCCCCATTCTCGTATCTAATGGCTATTATCTCGAATGAAGGGTTAGATTTCTCAGATAGACCCCCTCTTCCAGAAACCAATCCCGAAGCTGGTTGAGTTTTTTTAGGGCCTTTCCTGAATCGACCGCTTCCCTCGCCAGATCCAGGCCCCCTTTAAGGTCCTTCGCCTTCCCGGCGATGTACAGGGCCGCCCCGGCATTGACCAGTACGGCATCCTTTCGAGGTCCCGGCTCACCTGAAAGGATAGCCTCGATGATCCGGGCATTTTGTTTGGCATCGCCTCCTTCAAGTTCTTTGGCCTCCGCCATTTTGATTCCCAGATCCTCCGGTTTAATCTGATAGGTCTTGATCCGGCCATTTTGGAGTTCACTGATCTGAGTCGTTCCGGTGACGGAAATCTCGTCCATGGTATCCTGACCATGAACTATCAGAGCCCTTTCCGCACCGAGCCTGGCCAGGACTTCAGCTATCAAGGTAGTCTGGTCGGGTTGATAGACACCAAGCACTCGAATCCTGGCACCCGCCGGATTGGCTAAGGGTCCCAAAAAATTGAGTAGGGTCCGGATACCCATTTCCTCGCGGATGGAAAGCAGCTTCCCCGGTCCGTTTTGAATAGCCGAAGAAAAGAGAAAACCGACGCCGACCTCTCGCAGGCACCTTTCCAACTGGGAAGGGGTGAGATCTAACAAGATCCCGAGGTTCAGCAGAACCTGTTCACTTCCACAATAAGCTGAAGCGGAGCGCAGTCCGAATTTGGCCACCGGCACTCCGACCCCGGCCACTACAAAGGTTGCGGCGGTCGAAATATTAAAGATACGAGTAACCCCCTCCCTCCCGGAAGTACCCAGGATCGTTTCCTGATCCAGGTGGATCTCTTCCCGATCCAAGGCCATCACAGAGGGAGGGCCGTTAATCCCCTGAATCCGTTTACGAACGGCTTTGGCCGCCCCGGTTAGTTCATCGGCGGTGAGCCCGTTGATCCTCAAGGCGGTGAGAAAACCTCCGGTCTGCGCTGCCGTGGCGTGCCCATCCAGAACCTCCCCCAGGACTTCGAAGCTCTCTGCTTCGGTCAGCGACCTTCCTCCAACCAGTTTCATAATAGCTTCCTGAATCTTCATGGCCATCCTCCTTAAAAAAAATTAGGCCGGGGAATCATAATTCCGCGGCCTTTTAGCAAAAAAAAACCGCGGGCCGTTGGGGACCCGCGGTTAAAAGTTTAGTCAGTTAGGAATTCATCAGGAGGGCGGATATACCTCAACGGTCTGGAGGCTGTGCCACCACCACTGCCAGTTCATTTTCGGAAGGTCAATCTTACGCATAGTGGCTATCAATTTAGTCCCGGCAGTCTCCTGTGTCAAGTAAAAATCACCAGAAAATGTTTCCCTTATAGGGAATCATTTGACAGGGGTTTCGGCAAGGCTTATCATTTTCATAAATTTCGATTGTTTTTCTTTTGGATACAATTCTATGTTTTTTCGATATCTGAGATTCTTTATGCTTGGTTGCTTATCCTTCCTGGTAATGGCCTGTTCCGCCTTGAGGCCGCCTCAACCGCTGACCCTGGAAGGATACTCACAGTCGTTGCGGCCCGGTGATATCATCGAGACCGCCACCGGGGCTGTTATTCCCTTTGAAAGGTTGATCGAAAAGTTGTCTTCGGTCCGGATGGTCTATGTCGGGGAGACCCACACCAGCCTGCCTGATCATCGCATCCAGCTTGAAGTCTTGAAGGCTTTATCCGCTCGAAATCCTTCCTTGGTTCTGGCCCTGGAAATGCTGCCCCGAGAGGTGCAACCGGTGCTGGACGATTACTCCCAAGGAAAGATCTCTGAAGAAATTTTTTTAAAAAAAGCTGACTGGGAAAAGAATTGGGGCTATCCTTTTCAGCCTTATCGGGACCTGTTCAACCAGGCCAAAGAAAACCGGCTCAGGATTATCGGCCTGAACGCCTCCATCGACGCGGTCAACCGGATTGCCCAGGGCGGCCTCGCCTCTTTGACTCCCGAAGAAAGAACACGAGTGGCCCGGATTTTCCACCCGGCCAACCCTGAACATAAGGCCTATGTCGAGGGTCAGTTCAACCAGCACCCCCCGGGAAAAATTAAAAACTTCGAGACCTTCTATGAGGCCCAATTGGCCTGGGAGGAAACCATGGCCGAGACCCTGGCCCAAACTCTAAAAGAAGGGCTCGAAGGATGCCAAATTTTGGTGCTGATCGGCAAAGGCCATATCCTGTCCAACCTGGGGGTTCCCAGGCTGGCTCGATCTGAGAATCGATCATTCCCATAAGACCATCCTGCCTGTTCCGAATGACTTCCCTGTCCGGAATCTTGATCCGAAGATGGCCGACTATCTCTGGATTACCGAAAGCATCGGAGACCCCGCACCGCCCCAGGCTGGGTGTCTCCCTTCGCCCCCATGCCTCGGGGGAGGGACTGGAGATCATTTCTATAGTTCCCGGGAGCGCTGCCGAAAAAGCCGGCCTGAAGGCGGGGGATATATTGCTGAAAATTGATGCAGTGGCCCTTTCAACCCTTGAAGATCTTCCCAGGGTTTTTTCACAAAGAAAAGGCAGCTACGTCTTGCTCATCAAAAGACAGGGACAGGTCTTTTCAGAAAAGATCTCCCTCACCCCTTAACTGCCCATACCGGAAACCCGAACCATCTTCAAAGCACCTCAACGCCGGAGTCAGCTATGAGAAAGGGCAATTAAAGAATCAGGATTCCTGTTAACGGAATTAACGGAGCTACGTCCCCTTGCCCCCGCATTTCCCTTTAAGAAACCGGCACCGGCTCAAAGGGCCGCTTCATCTTGGGCTGTTCAAAGAGCTTCAGGAATTTTCCGAAGGCGATGGCATTGCCTTTCTCGTATTGGAAGCCGGCCAGGGTCTTCAGCGGGTTGCGGATTTTTGCCAGCATCTCCTTCCAGGCCCTCGAATCCGCCCTGACCCTGAGATCCAGGTTCAGCCCGTCCAGCTCCTGGAGCGACCGCGGCCTGATTTCAGCCACACCATAGCGCACCTGAATGGTGAAGGCCTCCTTGGTATCGGGGAAGATCATACCCACCACTTGATTCACTTCGGCGCCGGCCTTTGGGTCCAAGTTCACCTTCATCGAGTCGAAAAAGACCTGCAAGGGGATACCCTGCACGGCCTCCGGAGAGGGCTTGGCTTTGGATAAGGAGACGAAACCGTCCCGGATTTCCAGGGCCTCGGTAAGATAATAGTGCCGGGCATTGGGGTTCTGTTCTTTTTCCCCCAGCGCGACCAAGGCCTTGATTCGGATATTTTTTGCCTCGGTATTTTCGGGATTTAATTGAATCAGGTGGCCGCTGAGCTCCAGGGCTGCCTGAAAGTTTTTCTCTTCCAGGAGTTCCTTAGCCTGCCGGATCAGTTCCTTTTCTCCTCCGGCCACCCTGGCCATCAGGCGGGCCTGCTCCTGGCGGTTCAGGGGCTGGAGCCTGGCCGCATCGCCGTCGAACCAACCGAGAGTACCCGTAAACATGGATCGCGCCGACCAGGAGACCTTGCCGTAGAAAGGTTGCAGATAGGGCGCCTCGGCCAGGTGCGGGGGAAGTTTGATCCGCTCGGCCAACTCATCCGGCGTCCATCCGGCGTTGATACCCCGGATGGACTGGTCATGGACGTACTGAATGGCGTCCCGGTAATTGGTGAGGATTTCCTGGATCTTGTCGGCGCCGACGATCGGCCGCGTATGGCAGGGTACCAGGTATTCCGGCTTCAAGTCCCGCATCTTATCCAGGCTTTGGTACCACTGCTTCAAGTTGCGGAAGCTGGTCCCGCGAATGGTGTAAAGATTGGGAAAGGCCCAGTAGAAGTCGTCCGCCGGTATCAGGGCCTTTTGTTTGGGCAGCCAGACCACAATCTGATCCTCGGTTTCGCCGGGAGCAAAGATCAGCTTGAAAGTGATGCCGGCGGCTTCCGCTTCCAGGGTTTCGGAAAAGGTCTTGGTGGGCCGCACAAAACCGAGTTTGCTGTCCGGCTTCATGCCCACCTGGGGCCCGATGCCCACATTGAGCACCTGGCCGGGCGCCAGAAAATTGCCGTACATCCGCAAGGACCGGGAACCGATGATCGGCCCGATCTCGGTGAACAACCGGCTGACATAATATTCGGTGGTTTGGTGGGCATAGATCTCGGGCCGGCCGCCGGCTGTGAAGACCTGGGCGCCGAAGACATGATCGGGATGGGAATGGGTATAGATAATGGCCTTGATCGGTTTGGCTGTTATCCTCCGGAATTCAGCCAGGACCTCGGCGGCTTCTTCCATAGTGGTCATAGTGTCGACGATAATTACACCATCATCGCCCTCGATCATGATGGAATTGGCAATGCCGTAACCGATGGCCGCGTAGATATTGTCCCCGACCTTTTCTACGCCTTTTTTAAATAGCTTGCTGTGCTCCGCCAGGGCCTTGTTGGCGCCGACCGGCAGCGGGCGGAGACGATTTCTTCAGGGCTCGGCCGGAATAAAACCAGAGCCCGCCAAGTCCCGCGATCAGGATGACAATGATGCCGATAATTATCTTTCTAAGCATGATAGAGTCCCCCTTTATCCTGGACGGTCAGGAGATCCTTCTTAAATCCTTGTTTTTTCTTCCGGGATACGATACAGATACCCTTGACCCCGTGTAGGAATTAACTTCACCACCCAACCCTTTAACCCAAAGCGAGGTGGTTATGGAAGCAAAAAGTTGAGCCCCATTCTTTTTAGGAGAATGGGGCTTGTTTTTTTATGGCTGGAACCAAAAGAAACGAAAATAAAAAGGAGGGGATCATGAAAAAAAGAAACATCGTCTTGCTGGTTCTGGTTTTACTGGTCCTGTTTTTTATTCTATTTCCCAAAGTATACCATAAGGACACCATGGCCTACGACGACGCGGTGGCCAAGTGGGCCAAGGGCAAATTTGTTTTGGTGGACAACAAAAAGGTCCACTATCTGGAGCAGGGGGAAGGCAAACCGATCATCCTGATCCACGGCTTCCTCTACAACACCGTCATGTGGAAAAAGAATATCGAAGACCTGGCCAAAAAGTTCAAGGTCTATGCCATTGACCTCTGGGGCTGGGGTTACAGCGAGCGCCTGAAAGAACTGAATTACTCCTATGAATTGTATGGAAAACAGATTGTCGGCTTCATGGACGCCTTAAAAATCCCCAAGGCCTCCCTGGTGGGCCAGTCCATGGGCGGCGGCATTTCGGTTTATGTAGCCGCCCATTTTCCGGACCGGGTTGACAAACTGATCCTGGTGGACCCGACGGTCCTCCCCTATCCCATGACCACCACCGGCCGGGTTTATCAACTCCCTTATGTAGGTGAGTTTCTTAACGCCATCCCGGGTAACGCCTTGTTCAAAAAGAACATTCAAACCGTCTGGTTTTATGATCCTAAAAAAGTGACCGATGATTATGTGGAAGAGGTTGCCCGGCCGATGACTATCAAAGGCTCCCTTGAAGGCATGATGTTTATTTTACGCAACGTCCTTAAGGAGCCTTATGTTGAAGCCGAGGCCCATAAGCTGGCCCAGCTTAATAAACCTATCCTGATCATCCATGGCCGGGAGGACAAGGCCATCCCCCTGGACCGATCGCAGAAAGTGAATGCCCTCTGGAAAGGATCGCAACTGGTGATCTTCGAAAAGGCCGGCCATACCCCCCAGGAGGAGTATCCGGAAAAATTTAACCCCCTGGCCGTAGATTTTTTATCAAAATAAATCATTAAGCCTAAATTTATAAAGGAGGCTTGCTTGTGAACACGCTAAAAATTGACCCTGAATTATGTCGTCAGTGTCAGACCATCGACTGCCTGACGAAGTGCCAGCACATCCGTCTGGACCTGGAATCAGCCAGAAAAGAGCGGCTGAAAATCCTGGCGGGCCAGGACTCGCCGGTCCTGAAGGACTGCCTCACCTGTTATGCCTGCGAGGAATACTGTCCTTACGGCAATCATCCCTTTTACCAGATTGTCGAGCAGCAGGAGCAAAGGGGGATCTGGCCGGTGCCTGTCCCCCTAACCAAGCAGCAGGTGGTCATGATGGCCCCCAAGGGAAGGGCCGCACCGGAAAAGCTTCCCGGACCGATCCTGGACCTCTGTTATTTCCCCATGCTCACGAAGACTATCCGGGGAAAGCTCTACGAGGGCGTTTCGACCGTGGTAGGCAGCGACATCTTCTGCAACATTATGTGGCTCCATTTCGCCAAGAATTCCGTCATCCGCGAACGCCTGCCCAAAGTCATCGACACCCTCTGGAACTGCTATCTCAAAGAAAACGGTCGGGAGGAAGTGATCTGCTATCACGATGAATGTTACGGTACTTATACCCACCTGGCCCCGGCCTTCGGCATCACCGTCCCTTTCAAGCCGATCCACCTTTTCGAATACCTGATCCAGAGGCTGGAGGCACTCAAGGATCAGATCCGTCCCATCGGCATGAAGGCCGCCTATCAGCGCCCCTGCTCCAACCGCCTGATCCCCGAAACCCAGCCCCTGGTGGATGAGATCTTCAAACGGGTCGGTGTGGAGCGGGCCCAGCGGCAATACGACGGGGAAAACGCCCTCTGCTGCGGTGGCGTTCTCAGGGCCATGCAGCGGGACGATCAGGTGGAGGATATTCAAAAAAGAAACCTGGATGATATGCAGGCCTCCGGCGCCAGCCTCTGTGTCTTCAATTGCCCCTTTTGCTTCTTCACCCTGGGGGAGGCGGCGGCCAACCGGGGCATGATGCCCCTCCTGATGAGCGAATTGTGCCAATATGCCTTGGGCGAAAAAATGATGATGGGAGGATAAGGGCATGGAAAAAATCTATGATGAACTGGTCAAAATAGTCGGCCCCCAGTATGTTTCCAACCATCCTGAAGAGCGCTTTATCTACTCCCGCGACCCCGGAACCATGGAGGCCCGCCAACCGGACTGGGTGGTCATGCCCAATGCCACCGAAGAGGTCCGGCAGATCGTCCTCCTGGCCAACCGGGAAGGGGTCCCCATCGTGCCTATGGGCGGCGGGCTGGTCCTGTCCGGCCTGACCCGGGCACTGAAAGGCGGTATCCTAGTGGACATGAAGCGCCTGAACCGCATCCTGGAAGTCAATGAGGCCAGCCGCTATGCCCTGGTCGAGGCCGGCGCCTCGCAGGGCATGCTTCAGGCCTATCTCAAGAAGCACCACCCTAAACTTAAGCATTCCATTCCCGATGCCCCGCCCATTGCCACCCTGGCCGGCAACATCCTCATCCACGGCTCCGGCCACCTCTCCCATGCCGCCGGTTTTCATTCCGACATGCTCAACGGGCTGGAGGCCGTGCTGCCCACCGGCGAGATCGTCCGCATCGGCTCCTGCTCCGCGTCACCCTACTGGTTTGGCCGGGCGCCTCTGCCGGACCTGGCCGGCCTTTTCTTAGGGTGGTTCGGAACCACCGGTATCGTGACCAAGCTGGCTGTCAAGCTCTTCCCCAACCGCTCCCTCAACGACGTCGAAATGTTTGTGGTTGAGGACCCAGAACTGGTGCCGGACATCCTGCAGCGCCTTTCAGGCCTCCAGGTGGCCGAGGACCTGACGGCCTGGATGGCCCCGAAGCCGGACTGGGCCCGCGGGTTTCAGCACGTCAACATCAACTACGGAGCCGACAGCCGGGAGGAATTGGCCTGGAAGCAAAAGTTGATCCGCGCCTCCCTGCAAAAATATCGGGATGAAAAGACCGGTGGCTTCATGCCCATCCCGCCGCCGATGAAGAAGGGTTTGCTGGAGGCGCCCCAAACCGCCTTGACCCGCTTTGCCGATGTGAAAAAGGGCGGCGGATTCGAATATGTGGGCGGTATCATGCCCATCGAATGTTTTCCCCAGGCCTACCGCAAGGGCATCGAGGTTGCCGAAAACCACGGGACCACCTATTCCACCGGCGCCCGCATCATCGGACCGGGGCACTGCATGATGTTTTACTTCTCCTATCCCTTCAACCGGGCCGATGCCTCGGATGTCAAGAACGCCCAGGAGGCCCTGGAAGAAACCAACCGGGTCGTTCTGGAGATGGGCGGCATCCCCTGGAAGGCCGAGGCCCCGGCCCAGAAGCTGATCCTTCAGAAAATGGATCCTAATACGATAGACCTGATGAACCGCCTGCGGGCCGCCCTGGACCCCAAAGGGATCATGAATCCGGGAAACTGGGAGGTGGACTGATGGAATACGCTGAAATCCTGCACCGCTGTTTTCGCTGCGGCTACTGCAAGCTGCCGGGCAGTTACCTGGACCTCAACTGCCCCTCCTATCTGAATTACCGCTTCGAGACCTTCTCCCCGGGCGGACGCATGTGGCTATTGAAGGGCTGGCTCGATGGTGAAATCCAGACCAGCCCCCGCCTGGCCGAAATCCTCTATTCCTGCGCTACCTGCGGCAACTGTGTGGAGCATTGTGTCTTCGACAAGTTTAAGGACAACCTGGTCAAGGCTTTCATTGCCGGACGGGAGGAACTGGTTGACCAGGGCCTGGTCCCACCCATGGTCAGGGACACCTTTAAGTCCATGCAACTTTACGGCAATCCCTATAAGCTGCCCGAGGCCGACCGGGGGAACTGGGCCAATGGCCTGGGCCTGGAGCTTTATGCCGGGCAGGAATATCTTTTTCTGGCAGGTTGTGTGGGCGCCTATGATGAACGAGGCCAGAAGATGGCCCGGGCCGCAGCCGGCCTGCTCAAGGCCTGGGGGGTTGACTTCGGGATCCTGGGTCCGGACGAGCATTGCGACGGCAGCGAGATCAGGGAACTGGGAGAAAAAGGGCTTTTTCAACGCCTGGTCGAGCGGAACATTCAACAATTTCAGGATCTGAAGACAAGAAAAATTATCACCCTTTCCCCCCACGCCTATAATGCATTCAAAGAGGACTATCCTGCCTTCGGGGGAACATTCGAAGTCTATCACTACAGCCAGATACTGGCCAAACTGGCCCGCAAGGCCCCCCTTAAACCCCTAAGCACACCCTGGCGGGTTGCCTTCCATGACCCTTGTTATCTGGGAAGATATCAGAAGGAATATCAGGCCCCGCGTAAACTCCTGAGCGCCATTCCCGGTTTGCAACTGATCGAACTGGAGCGCTCCCGGGCCGATGCCCTGTGCTGCGGCGGGGGCGGAGGCAACTTTTTCACCGAGATCCTGGGCCAGGAACGGACAGCCCGGCTCGGGTCCGGGTCCGGGAGGCTGCGGCCGCCGGGGCCGAGATCCTGGCCGTGGCCTGCCCCAACTGCGCCAAGATGCTGGACGATGCCGCCAAGACCGAAGGCCTGGAAGAAACCCTACGGGTCATGGACCTGGCCGAAATCGCCGGCCTGGCTTGTTAGTTCTGCGAGCCAAAAACGTGGAGTGGTCTGTGGGTGGTCCGCCGCGGGAGGGAATGGAGGGCTGGGAGACCTGTAATTCGTTTTGTTCATGATGCCCTGTCCCAGAATGGAATAATTGACGGCCGACTTAAAATGTGCTACCAAATAAAATTGTAGGAAATAATTATTTTATAGGATGATATTATGAAATCAGTCAAGGTTTTGCCGAAGGGACAAATTACCCTTCCCAGGGACATCCGGAAAAAACTGGAAATAAAGACCGGGGATACCCTGCTTTTAGAGGAAAAGGACCAGCAGGTGGTGATCAAAAAAGGAAAGACGATCTTCGATTACATCGGACACCTGCCCGATCTCAAGTTGTCTATCGAGGAAATAAGAGAAAAAGCCCTCAGGGAGGCTGCTAAAGATCATGCCTAAGGCTTTTGTGGACACCAGCGTCATCCTGCGTATCTTGATAAAAGACGATGAACTGAAGGCCAAGGCCTCAGTCAATCTCCTCAAAAGCGCCGGAGAGAGAGATCTGATTCTCTACCTCCTTCCGGTGGCCGTCCTGGAAACCGTCTGGGTCCTGGAAAAGGTGTATGCCTTTCCCAGGAAAGCCGTTCGGGAAGTGGTTGAGGCCATTTTAAACACACCGGAACTGAAGGTAGAACGGGAATCGGTTTTTCGAAAGGCCCTGAAAACCTATGACGAAAAAAATACCAAATTTGCCGACGCGGTTATGGGTTATTGGGGGCTGGATAAAGGCTATTCCACCGTTTTCACCTATGACGAAAAAGACTTTAAACGGATTGAGGGTCTAGATACCCGAAAGCCCTGAGATTCTATCCCCGGTTATACCGAGCCGTTGCTGAATGGAATGAACTGGCGAACAAAGCGGCGGACGGCGGGCCGATGGTCGCCAGCAGAGGGCGACCTTTGGCTTTAAAAGCCTGTAACATGATATTTGTACTGTAATATTCCAATGGAAAATTACATTATGGGCCAAGGATCAAATGGGGCAAAGAAATTGGCTCTTTTTAGGATGGCCCCATGAAATGCCCCCAATGCGGATTTGATAATCCGGAAGGAATTAAATTCTGCGGGGAATGCGGCGCCCGATTGGAAAAACTTTGCCCCCAGTGCCGCGCCGCCAACCCGCCTCAATTCAAATTCTGTGGGGAGTGCGGGCAGGCCTTGTCGGAACCTTCGGAAATGCCTCCCCCAAAATCCTTCCCGGAAAAGCGACCGGTCCCATCCCTGCTCTCGAAGGAATTGACCGAGAAGATCCTGGCCCAGAAGGGCCGGATCGAAGGGGAGCGCCGGCAGGTGACGGTCATGTTCTGCGACCTGGAGGGCTCCACGGCCCTGACCGAGAAACTCGGGGATGAAAAGGCCTTTGCCCTCATCGATGAGGTCTTCGGTATCCTGACGCAGCAGGTCCACAGGTATGAGGGGACGGTCCAGGAGTTCCGGGGGGACGGCATCATGGCCCTGTTCGGCGCCCCGGTCGCTTTGGAAAACGCCGCCCAGCGGGCCGTCAATGCGGCCCTGGCCATCCAGCAGGAAGTGACCAAATTCAGCCACCGGATCCAGGAAGAGGCCAGAGGGCCGGCCATCCGGATGCGGATCGGGATCCACACCGGTCCGGTCGTCCTGGGCACTATCGGCAGCGACCTGCGCCTGGAGTTCCAGGTCATCGGGGATACGGTCAACCTGGCGGCCCGGGTGGAAAGCCTGGCCGAACCGGGGACCACCTATGTGACGGAAGAAACCTTCAAACTGACCGAAGGGTTTTTCCGGTTTGAGAGCCTGGGGGAAAAACCGGTCAAGGGCAAGGAAACGCCGGTTAAGGTCTATCGGGTGATCGCCCCCAGCAGCCAGAGGACCCGCTTCGATGTCAGCGCCGAGCAGGGCCTGACGCCTTTCGTGGGCCGGCAGCGGGAACTGGAGCTCCTGCTCGACGGCTTTGAACGGGCCAAGGCCGGAAAGGGCCAGGCCTTTTCCATTATCTCCGAGGCCGGGTTGGGTAAATCCCGGTTGCTCTACGAATTCCGGAAGGCAGTAAGCAACGAGGAGATCACCTTTCTGGAAGGACGGTGCATCTCCTATGGCCGGGGACTGGCCTACCATCCCTTCATCGCTATCCTTCGATCGAACTTCAATATCCAGGAAGGGGAGGATGATATCCGGGTCAGGCGAAAGGTTCAGAAAGGGCCTGGACCTCATCGGGGCTGGATGAGGAGCGCCACCCTCCCCTATCCTGCTGGAGTTTCTCTCGGTCAAAGACAGCGGCCTGGATCAGCTCTCCGATGAGCCCGGAAGCCAAAAGGGACGAGATGCATCGAGGCCCTAAAGCGGATCATCCTGAAAGGTTCGGAGATGCGGCCGCTGGTCATCGCCATCGAGGACCTCCACTGGATGGATAAAAGCTCCGAAGAGGCCCTGAAAACTATTCTGGAAAGCATACCGGGCTCAAGGGTCCTGACCATCTTCACCTACCGGCCGGAATTTATCCCCTCCTGGGGCGGCAAGTCCTTCCACAGCCAACTGATGCTGCAACGGCTTTCCAACCGGGAGAGCCTGGAGATGGCCTCTTACCTGTTGGGCGCCAGGGAAATGGAAAAGTCCCTGGAGGAACTGCTCCTGGAAAAGACCGAAGGGATCCCCTTCTTTCTGGAGGAATTTGTCAAATCCCTGAAGGATTTGAAACTGATCGAAAATAGAGGAGCTGTTTACGGTCTTTCCAAAAGCATTCTGGAGATGACCGTACCGACAACCATCCAGGAGGTGATCCTGGCCCGGGTGGACCCGCTGCCTCCCGGGGCAAAGGAAGTGCTTCAGACCGGCTCGGTGATTGAGCGGGAGTTCGACTTCCAACTTAATCAAACAAGTTATGGGATTCCCGGAACCGGAGTTGCTTTCTTACCTTTCCCTTTTAAAGGACTCAGAGCTTTTATATGAACGGGGGGTTTACCCGCAATCAAACTATATTTTCAAACATGCCCTGACCCGGGAGGTGGTTTATGACTCCATCCTGACCGACAGGAAGAAGATGCTCCATGAGAAGATCGGCGAGGCACTTGAAACTCTCTATAAGGATCAATTGGGGGAATACTGCGGGCTCCTGTCCGAACATTTCATTAAAAGCGGAAATTACCAAAAAGGGTCTGAATATTCCAAGTTGGCAGGCCAGAGGGCAGAAAAAACCGGATCGATAAATGATGCTATCGGCTTTGCCCTAAAAAGACTGACCTGTCTTGAGAATTTACCCAGGTCGGTGGACATTGAGGAGAAAATAATTGATCTCAGAACAATAATTGGGGTCTTCATGATTGAGATGAATTACTTTAAAAGAGCTCAAGAAATCATCGCACCGATACGTGAGTCGGCTCTCAAAGGTAAGGCGAAGAAAATTACTCAACTACTTACGATCATTGGGACATTGGAGTTTGCATTAGAAGAAGATTTGACATCAGCCTTCAGCCATTTGGAAGAGGCATTAATGATCTCCCAAAAAGTTAAAGACCCGAGGATCTTTGGCCATGGTCAGTTATTGGCTTGGATGTACCCAAGCATTTAATTGCGAGTTTGAAAAAGCGCGCATCAATATGGAGAGGTCGGAAGGAATCCAACGGAAGTCCAAAATACCCTGGCGAGAGGCAACGCTTAAGAGCCTCTTGAGTCATTTTGTCTACTATTATCAGGGGAAGATTGACCTGGCCATTAAGACCAGTAGCGAGGCAGTCAGGATCGCCGAAGAGAGCGGAGACATTTATTCAAAGACCTTTGCCTATTCCTGTCATGGGATTTCTTGTTTTGGTATAGGCTCGTTTCAAGAGGCAATTGATTTCCTTCTTCAGGGTAGAGACTTCAGCGAGAAACTCGATCAATATTGGTGGCACCCCTGGTCCAATCATTTTCTTGGGGAGGTCTTTTATGAAATACAGCGATACCCCGAGGCAATTGAAAGTTATAGTAAGGCCGCTTCTCTTTTTGAACTCTATGGCAATTGGCCTTCAAGTGCCATTGTCAGCAAGATTGGGTTAGACCGGGCAAAAACAAAACACAAGGGGGAACAAATCAATTTAGAAAGCCTCTACAGCACGGTATCCAAAGCGAAGCAGAAAGCTTATGAAGGATGGATTCAGCGCTATGTCTCTGAGATCCTATTGAATATGCCTGGAGACCGCATAACAGATGCGGAGCACTGGATTCAGAAGGCTATTGAGGCCGATCAAAGAAACGGAATGAACTGGCATTTAGCTAGATGATTATCTCTCCTATGCCGACCTCCTGACAAAAAAAGGCGACCGGCTGACGGCCAAAGAAAATTTGGGTAAGGCCATAGAAACCTTTAAGGAGTGCGGCGCCGACGGCTGGGTGGAAAAGGCGGAAAGGAAACTGGCTAAAATCCAATAATCATTTCTGCCAAATTTAAACTTGAAGTTTAAATTTGGCTATGATAATAACTTCAATATATGATCCCCAGAACTCTGGAAAAAACCATACGGTCGGCCATGAAGACCTTCCCAGCGGTCCTGGTAACGGGTCCCCGTCAGTCCGGGAAAACCACCTTGCTAAAGGAAAGGTTCGGCCGGTCGCACCTTTTTATTTCTCTTGAAGACCCCGACCTTCGCCGATTGATCGAAGAGGACCCCCGTGGATTTTTAAGAGATAATCCTCCACCGGTCATTCTGGATGAGATTCAGTACATTCCCCAATTGCTGCATTATATTAAGTCTGCTATTGATCTGAATCGCCGCCCCGGACATTGGCTCCTTTCCGGTTCCCAGAGTTTTCCTTTGATGCAGGGAGTGAGCCAGTCTCTCTCCGGGCGGGTGGCGGTTTTGTCATTATTACCACTTTCTTTGGGCGAAAGTCGGGAATTGGGGGGAAATCCAGCCGATTTGGAATCCATCCTTGAAGGGCTGTTTTCCAAAATCAACCAGAAGGGCACGAACGAAACCGCATCCGCCGCCTACCCCCCTGGAAAACTGGATTCTTCGGGGTGGGTATCCGGAAATTCGTTTGGATCCGGAAGTCGACCGACAAATCTGGATGGCCGGTTATATCCAGACCTATCTGGAAAGAGATGTCCGCCAAATGGTGAATATCGGCGACCTGAATACTTTCCATCGCTTTTTACGGCTGATGGCTGCCCGGACCGGCCAGATCTTGAATATGTCCGATCTGGCCCGGGACGTGGGCATGAGCGTTCCTACCATTAAAAAATGGATAAGCATCCTGGAAGCCAGTTATCAAATATTCCTCCTGCACCCCCACTTCAACAACCTGGGCAAAAGGGTGATCAAAAGTCCCAAAGTTTATTTTTTGGATACCGGGATTGCCAGCTATTTGATGGGACTCCATTCAGAGGAACCGTTAAAGAGGGGACCGATGATGGGGCCTCTCTTCGAGACGTTGGTGGTTTCGGAGTGGGTCAAGGCCTTTTGCCATCGGGGCGAGCACCCTGAACTTTATTATTGGCGGTCAAAGACCGGGTTGGAGGTGGATCTGCTTATTGATCGCAACGGCCGCTTGTACCCCCTGGAGATCAAGGCTACCGCAACGCTGCTTCCCGGTCATGCCGAATCGCTGCTGAAATGGAAGGAATTGGCCACTGGATCCGCCGACGGCGGTGTCATTGTTGCCAATATTGAACAACCCTTTGCCTTTAAGGGCCTGAAGGCAATTTCCTGGCGGAACGTATTGGATTAAATTCGGCTTCCTTGATCTCGGGATTCTCCATCGGGCCAAACCCCGATGGGACATGGAGCAACTGGAACGGGTGCGGGCGGGCCAGCAAATATAAAAGGCGACCTGCCGACTCATTTACCGAAGGATTGCCATCTCCGAATACGTTAAGTAAAATTACTCAACGTATTGAGATAATTGTAGGGAGATGAAATGTTCCTTAGACCGGTTTATCAGATTATTTCTGCCCGATTAAAAGAGCCTCGGAGGTTTCTGCAGGTCCTATCAGGCCCGCGACAGACCGGGAAGACCACGCTTATTCGCCAGGACATGGAGTCGCTCACTATTCCAAGCCATTATACCTCCGCCGATGAGCCGACATTGCAGTATCGGGCCTGGATTGACCAACAGGCAGGATATTCAAACCGAAACGTAAGCTGTTGGTCGGAGGAGACGGCATTTTTCTTGAGAAGTTTCTCTCGCATCCAGGGGAAGAATGGTTTGATTAGCCGGCGGGAAAAAGAGATAAAGACCGCCACCCTGTCCTGTTTTTGTTTGTAGCAAAAAAATATTTTTTTAATTTTGCAGGTTTGAAGAGGAAGACCTTCTATGACTGATGAACTGATTGGCTATGATGCTATCGAGCTGGGAAATCTAATACGAAAAGTCGAGATTACTCCCCTGGAGCTTCTGGAGATCACCATCGAGCGGATCGAGCGGGTGAATCCCAGGCTCAATGCCGTGATCCACAAACTCTACGACCAGGCCCGCGCAGAGGCAAAGCAGTGGTCGGAAAAGATTAAAAACAAAAAAACGAACCGAGCTGTCTTCGCCGGTGTCCCCTTCCTGTTGAAGAACCTTCTGGCCGAATATGAAGGGACGCCTTTTGACGAGGGATCCCGCGCGGTCAGAGGCTATGTTTCCAAACTGGATACCGAGCTGGTCAGACGCCAGCGGGCCGGGGGACTGATCATCCTCGGCAAGACGAACACCCCGGAGTTCGGGCTCCTGCCCACCACCGAGCCGATCCTTTATGGGCCCACACGCAACCCCTGGAATCCGGCCTTAACCCCGGGGGGTTCCAGCGGCGGGTCGGCCGCGGCCGTGGCGGCCGGGATCGTACCCATGGCCCATGGAAACGATGGCGGGGGATCCATCCGGATCCCGGCTTCCTGCTGCGGGCTCTTCGGTCTGAAGCCCACCAGAGGACGGAATCCCTTGGGACCTCTCTTCGGTGACCTGGGGAGTGGACTCACCCATGAACATGGGCTAACCCGGACAGTGAGAGATTCGGCCGCCCTTCTGGATTTGACCTCCGGACCGGACCTGGGGGATGCCTTTGCCTCTCCGGCGAAGGAGCGCCCTTTCCTTGAGGAGGTCGGGCGCGATCCGGGAAGCCTGAAGATCGGGTTTCTGGCCTCTGTCCCGGAAGGATGGGATCTTGAAGCCCATCTCCACTCGGACTGCCTGGAGGCGGTAACGGATGCCGCCCGGCTTTGCGAAAACCTGGGGCATAGAGTTGAAGAAGTCCGTGCAGACCTGTTCGCTTATTCGAATATCGCCGTAACCTTCGGCAGCGTTTTCTCCTGCCTGGCCGGGTATTTTGTGACCGATTGGGAAAAAAAACTGGGCAGGAAGATCACCCAGGAAGAGCTGGAGCCTGTCACCTGGGCGGTTTATCAGGCCGGCCTGAAACGCACCGGCGCCGATTATTTGGTTGCCTTGGAAGGAATCCAACGCTTCTCGCGAAAGATCGCCCGGTGGTATCACGACGGCGGATATGATCTACTCCTTTCCCCGACCATGAGGATACCGCCTACCCAGATTGGGGCCTTTCATTGGAATCCGGAAGATCGGAGAAAATGGCTTGAAGTAACCAATGCCTTCGTGGCCTTCACCCGGGTTCAGAACATGACCGGCCAGCCGGCCATGTCAGTGCCCCTCTTCTGGAATAAAGAGAATGTGCCTATCGGTGTTCAATTTGCCGGCCGCTTCGGCGACGAAGCCACTCTCTTCCGGCTGGCAGGCCAGTTGGAGCAGGCCAGACCCTGGTCCCGGAGAACACCGCCAATACATTGCAGCATGACAAAAGATTGAGAAAGGAGAATCCGCCTTGCGTGATTCTCCTTAGGACCTCAGGCCTACGGCCATCATACGCTTTAGGATGGATCTACTGAGACGAATTTATTCGAGGGTCTCGCACCGAGTAGTTCCCGATTTTGACTTCTTTGGGTAAGTTTGTTACTATTTTAACTTCTTGTTTAACAAAGATTTTTCACCAAGGAGGCACAGAGAACTCAGAAAATAAAATTTTAAGTTGGCGGGGAGGTACCCGCCAATTTAAATGCATTCCGCCTTAAGGGATGGGGGGATTTCAATCTTTGGGAAGTCATCGTAACTGGAGGATCATTTATGGAGCCGGTAGAACAAGAGATAGGATTTAAGATAGGGTTTTGTGTTACCTCCGACAAGGTCCGCATCGCCTACAGCACGGCAGGCCAGGGACCTTCTCTTGTCATCCCTCCGGGATGGGTCAGTCATTTACAACTATCCTGGGATCATCCGGCAGCCAGGGATTATTTAGAGAAAGGAACAAAGAACCATACCTTTGTGACCTATGACAAACAGGGCTGCGGCCTCTCTGAACGAAGCCGGACCGACTTTTCCCTCGAGTCTGAAATCCGGCCCCTGGAAACGGTGGTGGATCACCTCAAACTAAAACGCTTCGCCCTGTTCGGCTATTCTCAGTCCGGTCCTGTTGCCATAGCCTATTCCGTCAAGCACCCCAAGCGGGTTTCGCATCTCATTTTATTTGATACCTACGCCTGTGGCAGCGCCTTGGCCCCCGATGAATTTAGGTCCTCCTTTGTCGCGCTGGTCAAGGCGGCCTGGGGAATCGGTTCCAAGACTATGGCCGACATGTTTTTGCCCGGAGGTAGTGCTTCTGAGATTGAATGGTTTGTTCGGTTGCAAAGAGAGTCGACTACCGCCGATATGGCATCAAAATTATTGGGTTCGGTTTTTTCATTTGATGTCACTGACCTCCTACCCAAAATAAAAGTACCCACTTTAGTGATTCACCGTCGTGGAGATAAGGCTATGCGGTTTCATTGCGGCCGGGACATGGCGGCCATGATCCCCAAGGCCCGGTTTGTTCCCCTGGAGGGAAACATGCATATCCCTTTTTTTGGAGATGCCACTGCCGTACTTAGGGCCACCGCTGAGTTCCTTGGCGATCCGGCTCAAATCGCTCCAGCAAAAAAAACCGAAATGACTTCGGTGATGGAAGACCCAGCGGCCTTAAAAGCCCAGGTCCTCCTCAATGGCCTGGATAAGGTGGCCTTGTCGCAATATTGCATCATCGGAGGATACAACAGATATGAGGAGGACGTCCGAAACACCTTAAAAGATATTAAGCAAAAAATCATATCCGGCTTTGGCCACTCTACCCTAAAACGGGAAAACCACCTGATCTGGGCTCCGCCCGGGACCGGGAAGACCTACTTCGTTCAACAGGTGGCGGCTTCCATATCTCCATCGGTTCAATACCAGGAAATCAATCTGGCAAAAATGGATGAACCCGAATTTCGATCGAGACTTTCCGAAATACTCAATTCGGAACAGCCCTGCCTTTCCTTGATCGATGAGGCGGATGCCAAACCAAAGGAACCCTGGCCCTATGAGCTTCTCCTGCCCTATCTGGATACAGCCGTTAAAAAAGCCGGCAAGTTCGTGTTTGTCCTGGCAGGAAGCTCAGGTTCAAATCTACCCGAGATGAAGGAGCGGATCGCATCCCGCCCCAAGGGATCGGACCTGATGTCCCGCATTCCATCTGAAAATGAGCATACCATTGGCACCATGAGCCTTGGGGACCGCCTTCTGGTTGCCCTGGTCCAATTCAGGCAGGCCGGGGTGGAGGTAGGCAGGAAAGTGCGCGAAGTTGAGAAACTGGGACTCTTTTATATCGCCCTCAGCCCGCATTTGTTAAATGCCCGCCAGTTGCGCGAGTTTGCCGTCCGGGGTGTCGAGCGCATGCCGGCAGGTGATGACCGGATTAAATACGACCATCTCTTCAGCCCCGGGGATCCCGAAAACAAGGCTTTCTGGATGAAGGTTCTCCCCAGTGCTAAGAATTTTGAGAGAAAATTTATTCTAATTGAGGATTAATTCTCCTTGGATATTACGATATGAAAGAGCTATTTAAAGCGGGTCTGGCTTTTAAGGCCAACAATTGGCCGCTGGATTCCCGAAAACCAACGCTGTTCTTTATCCATGCCTCTGGATTCTCGAGCATTATATGGGATAACCAATTAAAGGGCCTTGGCGATCGGACAAATACAATTGCCCTGGACCTTCCCGGGCACGGGCGGAGCCTTGGTGTGGGGTACCAAACCATACCGGAATATACCCATGCGGTCATGGATTTTATTAGCCGCTTGAATCCTCCACGACCCATTCCAGCCGGCTTGAGCATGGGCGGGGCCATCACCCTGCAATTGCTTCTGGATTATCCCAAAAACTTTTTAGCCGGCATCCTCCTCTGTACCGGTGCCAAGATGAAGGTTACTCCGGTAATCTTTGAGCCCATAGAAAAAAATTACCCCGCTTTCGTTGAATCATTTAAACAGTTCGCCATATCCCCAAAAACCGACCCGGCCATTATCCAACCCATACTGGATGACAACCTGAAATGCCTACCATCCGTGGTTTACGGCGATTATCAGGCCTGCGACCGGTTCGATGTTCGGGAACGGCTACCTGAAATCAGAGCCAGGGTCCTGGTGGTTACCGGTGAGGATGACCTGCTCACGCCGCCTAAGTTCGGAGAGTTCCTGGCCGACAAAATCAAAGGGGCCCAACGAGTCCACATCCTGGCTGCCGGCCACCTGCTGCCGGTGGAAAAACCGGCTGAACTCAACCGAGCCATCATTGAATTTTTGGATCAAACTGGTCTTTAGTGCCTTTGGAATTTTTTTGTTTTATTTGGCAAAGAAAGTTTCTTGCATACCCGCAACTCCTTATCAGCTAAGGATTTGCGACAAATGAATGGCTGTTCAACTTTTTTTGCCACAGACAAAGGCGGATCCCGCCAGGCGGGACTGGCGCGAACAGAAAAGCTCGTTAGATGGATATTGCTTGTTGGCCCAAGTCTTTAGTGCCCGAAGGGCGGACGGTTAGGGTAGCGGCAGGTCGCCGTCCCGCTGCAAGCGGGATCCTGGAGTTGTCTGTGGCAAATATCTTTTCCGAATTTTTCGGGTTGGGAAACAAATGCTTTTTAAATCCCTCCCGGCAAAGTCGGGGACTTACCCGAAGGAGAATTACCAATGGCTAAATTTAAAGAGTATGCCTCGTTCGACGCCACAGGACTGGCTGAATTGGTCCGAAGGAAGGAAGTTACCCCTCTTGAACTGGTGGAGGCGGCCATAGAGCGTATCGAGCGCCTGAACCCTGCCCTCAACGCAGTCATTACGCCTATGTTTGACCAGGCCCTAGCCCTGGCCAAACAGGACCTGCCCCAGGGCCCTTTCTCCGGCGTCCCCTTTCTCATTAAGGATATCGGGGCCATGGTTAAAGGCGTCAGGATGTGCCTGGGCACGGCTTTACTTAAGAATTTCGTACCGGACCATGACAATGAACTGGTTCTTCGCCTGAAGCGAGCCGGCCTGATCATGGTCGGGAAGACCAACCTGCCTGAATTAGGCATTCTTCCCACTACCGAACCTCGTCTATTCGGAGCCACCCGAAACCCCTGGAACCCTGAGCGGTCGCCAGGAGGTTCGAGCGGCGGCTCGGCCGCGGCCGTGGCTGCCGGGATGGTGCCCATGGCCCATGCCAATGACGGCGGCGGTTCGATTCGCATCCCCGCCTCCTGTTGCGGGCTCTTCGGTCTAAAACCGACCCGGGCCCGAACTCCCCTGGGACCGGACTTTGGTGATTTGTTCAGCGGACTGATCTCCGAACATGCTGTGACCCGGTCGGTGCGTGACAGCGCTACCCTGCTGGATGCGACCTCCGGCCCGGATGTGGGCGATCCCTACTGGGCCCCTCCTCCGGCCCGTCCTTTCCTCCAGGAGGTCGGCGCCGACCCGGGGAAACTGCGCATTGCCTTTACCGCTTCCAATCTCTCCGGGGCGACCATCCATGCCGACTGCCTCCAGGCCGTACGCGATGCCGCCTCGCTTTGCGCTGCCTTGGGCCACGAGGTGGAGGAGGCGGATCCACCCCTTAACCGCGACCTGATCAGCCAGGCCTTCATGGTCCTCTGGTCTTCCGGGTGTGCCTGGACTATCGACGGTATGGCCATGGTAACCGGCCAGGCCGCCACAGCAGATCATTTTGAACCCCTTACTTGGGCCCTCTATGAGATGGGGAAAAACCAAAGCGCCCCCACGTATTTGTTCTACCTGACTTTGCTCCAGAGGATCGCCCGCGAGATTGCCCGGTTCTTCCTCCGCTATGACCTCTGGCTGGCGCCTACGGTCGCTGAACCGCCTCCCCTTTTGGGTAGCTTTGATCCCCCCCCTGACAACCCCCTTCAGGGATTGAAGCGGGCGGAGGACTTTGTTCCAATCACCCCCATCGCCAACTTTACCGGCCAACCCGCCATGTCCCTGCCCCTTTATTGGAATGCCGAAGGTCTCCCCATAGGCGTCCATTTTATGGGTCGTTTCGGCGATGAAGCCACCCTCTTCCGTCTGGCAGCGCAATTAGAGCAAGCCCGTCCCTGGGCCCAGCGAAGGCCGGAGATATAGGGATTTCCATGTGACTTTAAGAAAAATTGAGATGGAGCGGCTTGCTGTTCACCTTTAAACCCGCGAAAGGGAGGAAAATCATGAGTACCTATGTGCTGGTTCACGGCGCCTGGCATGGAGCCTGGTGCTGGAAAAAAATCATCCCCTTATTGGTAAAAGAGGGGCACAAGGTTGAGGCCCCGGATCTTCCCGGGCACGGAAACGACAAAACTCCAATTTCCCAAGTCACCCTGGAGGCCTACACCAATCGAATTTGCCAGGTTCTGGACGCCCAGTCCGAACCGGTGATTCTGGTCGGCCACAGCATGGGTGGTATCGTTATCTCCCAGGCTGCCGAGTATCGGCCGGAAAAGGTCAAAAAACTGGTTTACCTTTCAGCCTTCCTGTTGAGAAATGGGGAGTTCCTTTTGCAGCTTGCTCAAACCGATCCCGAAAGCCTGATTCTACCCAATCTCATGATGGCTGAGGATCAAAGCCAGGCCACCGTAAAGGAGGAGTCCCTCAAGGAAGTCTTCTACGGCAGTTGTTCCGACGAAGACGTTGCCTATGCCAAAGCGCATCTCGTCCCTCAAGCGGCGCCTCCTTTCGCAACCCCCGTAAACATAACCGATCAAAACTTCGGCCACATACCCAGGATTTATATTTCTTGTCGGCGGGACAGGGCCATCGGTCCTTCCCTGCAAGATAAGATGATTGCGGCCCTTCCCTGCGAAAAAGTGATAACCATGGATACGGATCATTCACCCTTCTTCTCGGCTGCGGTGGAATTGGCCGCACACTTGTTGTCAATATAATCAAAACTCTAACCGGATTTTTGTAAAAGGGTGGGTGTCACCAAAATTACTGGAGGAATAATGGAAGAAATTTCCTTTGAAAATCTGAAACGGGAGGTCATTGACACCCGTCTCTGCATCTCTTGCGGGGCCTGCATAGCCGTCTGTCCGGTGAGCTGTCTCTCCTTTAAAGGTGATGGCCCGGAGTTGGTGGAGGAGTGCACCAGTTGCGGCCTTTGTGTACAGGCCTGCTCCGGATCAGGTGCTCCACACGACGAGCTGGACCGGCGGCTTTTCGGACGAGTTAGAAATGAAAATGAGGATTCCGGCGGTTTTGGAATCCATCTTTCCGATCGCAACCTGATCAGCAGTGATCACGACCTGGCCCGAATCGGTTACTCGGGCGGGAAGGTCACCTCGCTCCTGACCTATCTTCTGGAAAAGGGAGAAATCGACGGCGCCATCATCTCACGCTGGGGCCGGACCTCCCCCTATCCCTGGTTTTCCTGGCCGGTTATCGCCGCCACCCGGGAACAGATCATCGAAGGGGCGGGCAGCAAGTATGTCTTCAGCCCGGTACTCATGGCCCTGGAGGAGGTGGCCCAGCGAAACGACCTGGGCTCGATGGCCCTGGTGGGCCTCGGCTGCCATGTCCAGGGTTTCCGCAAGCTCCAACTGATCGGAGACAGCTTCGACGAGGTTGACCCGGAAGGTGAAATACGTCTTCGGACTCTATTGCGGTTCCCCCATAGTCCAACACCAGGACTTCATGGATTATGTATCGAAGCTGTGCGGGGTTGCCCCGGAGACGATCGCCAGCATCGACTTCCGAAGGGTATCAACGGAATTCGATGTCCTCTTCCAGATTGTTCTAAAAGACGGCGGGAAGACCGAGAAACGTCTGAACCTTATGGAATTGTTTCCGGTCATCGGGAGTTATCCGAAGTGGCATCGATGCAGCCTCTGCACCGATTATTCAGCCGAATTCGCCGACATCTCCTTCGGCGGGTCCCACGTAACGGCCAGGACGCAGGCCGGCGAGGACCTGGTAAATCAGGCCCTCAAGGACGGCCGGCTGACAGAGTTTGAACCGATCGCCTACCTGCAGGAAATGGCGGAACAGATTGACCGGTTCAATATCAAAGTCAAAAAGAAACGCAACCGGGCCAGGATAGCTGAACTAAGGGCCAAAGGAGAAGCGGTTCCAAAATACGACGGATAAAGAGGCTTCCAGCATCTAAACCGGGGTGCCGACATTATCCGGTTCCGAGTTGTAGACGACGGTGTGAAAAATGATACCCTGTCCAAATTGATCTGCTTGAAATAAAAACAATAGGGAGGCAATCATGGACAAACCCTGGTACAAGCTGTGGCCCGATGTGTATCCGAAGTCGTTGACCTACTATGAAGGCAGCATTTGGGATTTCATGGAGGCCAGCGCCAGACGCTTTCCTGAACGGGCGGCTTTGATCTTCATGGGAAAACCCATGAGCTTCGGGGAACTCCACGACCAATCCCTGCGCTTGGCCACCGCCCTGGCCGACCTGGGGGTGAAAAAGGGAGACCGGGTGGCCCTGTTCATGCCCAACTGCCCCCAGTTCGCCGTTTCCTACTACGCGGTCCTTAAGATCGGAGCCATCCTGACCATGTGCTCGCCCCTTAACAGCGAAGCCGAGCTCAAATACCAGATTAACGACTCCGGGGCCGAAACCGTCATCACCCTCAAGCTTAATCTCCTGATGGACAAGCTGCTCAAGGTGAAGGATCAGACCGGCCTCAAACGGGTCATCGTCTCCGGTCTGGAGGAAGCCCTTCCGGCGGTTAAGAAATACGGTTTCCTGCTTCTAAAAAGAAAGAATATCGCCTCCATTAAAAGCGATCCGGCTGCCGGCATTTACTTTTTCAAAGACCTCCTGTTGAAATATCCTCCCAACCCTCCCCTCGTAACCATCAACGGCAAGGAGGATATCGCCGTCCTGGCCTATACCGGCGGGACCACCGGACTCCCCAAGGGGGCCATGATCACCCATTACAATACCATCGTCAATGTCGCCCAAGTGGCCAACTGGAATGCCCCAGCCTTTGGAAATCAGATCGTAAAAGATCTGTCACCGGAAAACTGCAATCTCCAAGGCTCGCACTTTACGGCCGTCAATGTGGTGCCCTGGTTTCACGCCATGGGCACCATCGCTTACCTGAATTATCCTATTTTCGTCGGAACCACCACAGTTGTGCTTCCGAAATTCGATCCTGGTGAATACTTGAAGGTTCTCGAAAATTACCCGATTGACGCCATGGGCGGGGCTCCTCCTATTTATACCGCCCTGCTTAATCATTCGGATTTTTCGAAATATGCCCCCCAATTCAAGAAAGTCAAGGTTGCCGCCAGCGGCGCCGGGCCCTTACCCGTTGAATACCTGAATCGGATGAAGGAGGTGATTGGAGGGGTCTTTATCGAGGGCTATGGGATGACCGAATGCACCATGGCTGTTTGTCTTAATCCGACCCCGGAGGCGGCGGTCCGCAAACCGGGTTCGGTCGGCATACCGATTTTCGATTCCGAAGTCAAGATCGCCGACCTGATGGACGACACCAAAGAGATGGCCATCGGCGAAGAGGGCGAGATCCTCCAGAAAGGTCCTCAGGTCATGAAAGGCTACTGGAACAATCCCGAGGAAACGGCCAGGACCCTGAAAGGCGGTTGGCTTCATTCGGGCGATATCGGCAAGCTGGATGAGGACGGCTATCTCTTCATAGTGGACCGGATTAAAGACATGATCAAGTACAAGGGTTATAATGTCTTCCCCAGGAACCTGGAGGAGATCCTCTACCAGCATCCCAAGATAAAAGAAGCCGCGGTCATCGGGATCCCTGACCCGGCCGTCACCGAGTATCCCCGGGCCTACGTGGTCTTGAGAGAAGGGGAAACGGCCACGGCAGAAGAGATCATGAATGACGTAAATCCGCAGGTCGCCGGCTACGAAAAGATCCGGGAAGTGGTCTTCAGAAATGAACTGCCCGTGAGCCTGGCGGGAAAGGTTTTAAAGAGGGAATTGAAAAAGGAGGCCTTGGCCGAGAGGGCGGCGAGGCCGAAATAGGGGAGCGGCTACAGGAAAAAAAGGCAGGAGCCATTACGACGAGCCGATCGCTTAACGTGTTGAAGAAAAGTGAAAAAGGACTGTTGATTTAATATCAGCGGTCCTTTTCTTTTTAGAAGAAATCTTCCGCAGGGGTATGACTGAAAAATTCTAAGCAGCTTGTTACTGATAATAGATAATGTCCTCAACAGTTATCTTGCCCTTTGCCAGTCCCAACCGCATTGCCGGGGTCTGCTTGTTCTTGCCAACTTCCACAAAATTATAAAAGACACGGAAGATATCCAGTAGTTTGCCAACCATAACCGGTTTATAGGGACCATAGCCAAACCAGCGGCGGCCCAAGCTTGCCGAACTGCTGATCGGTCTCTCTAGTAATGATAATCTCCTTCGAACTTGCATGAAGAAGCAGTCAATCGCATGGAGACTTGCCTTGTTGTAGAGCCAGGCAAGATGGTCTTCGTCATACGCTTGGATATCCGTCAGAGTAGCACATGGCCTTTTCGGGTTCTCCCATATTCGGGAATGGATGTTCCACCCAACGATCCTGCCATTTCCCGATGTTGACCATCTGGGCCATCTTCTCCTTTATCATCAGGAGCTTTACCTGCCAATCCTTCATATCCGGATGCAACTGCTTCATTGCTGCCATGCAGCGCCGATTCTCTGCCAGTATCCGGCGCTTTTCGTCAATGGTCGCCTCGGTGTTGATCCGAACATAAAAGGCATCGCAGCGTCCCTCCTTGATCCTATCAGAAAATGCCGACAGACAAGCAGCCCGGAAGGCTGAGTCCTGATCGAGAAAAAAACGGATCTTCTCTGTGTTATCGAGAAGTTTCCTAAGAAAGAAGAAGTGCCCATACATGGTGTATTCTCCACGGACCTGCATCCCATCTTTCGGCAGAGCAAGATCGTCATCCAGATTGTCGAACACTTCGACATCGTCCCTCTTGTCAACGTCCTCATAGGTGGCAGCTATATTATCCCTCAGAGATCCGGCATGGTATGCCAAATCTTTGGGCTCGGGTCTTCTTGATGGCCTCGATGTAATCCCCTCGGAGCCAGAGACGGGCATATTGCCTGTAGGCCGGCCTTACTTCGTAATCACCTGAGGCAATCGCATCCCTCTCTATGTCGTCCGGATTCAGTGAGGGGTCAAAGTTGAGATGCAGGCCGAGGACATAACCGGTCGTGTTGTCAGCGCTGCCGACAGCACGGAAAATGATGTTTCTCCGGTCGTCGGCGTCCGACCAGTTGATCATATAGTCTTGCCGGTCAACTCCAATATAGAGGCGGGCGAGTGGCATGGTGGAAAGATTGCGTTCCCTCTCAGCCGCAAAGGAAAGGCACTGCCGATGAATAAAATCGATCTTCCGATAGAGAGTCGACATGGTGATCCCTTCCACCTCGCAGATACGACGGAAAGGCACCTTGTTGACGAGAAGACGGAAAATAGCAGCATTTTTGTGGGGTTTTCGGTGCCGGATCGTCGGCGACGAAGCGGTAATGAATGTTCTGCCGCACGCCTTGCAACGATAGCGTATAGATCCTGCTTTTGTCCGTCCGAACGAGTGATAGTGAGTCTTGCCTTTCTCTGTATCTATATGGTGGTTCGGGCAGTCCTGGTTTGGGCAAGTCGGGATAGCTATGGTATCAAAAGGCTTCCAAAAGCGGCTCAGCTCTTCATGGATGGCTTTGTTGCTCTTTATCGTTGGATATTGGCCGCAAAAACCACACCGAAGCATGGGCGTGCCTCGGCCTGAACCAACTACGTTATATGTATCCCTACCACGTTCCGCTGCTCCCTTCCCTCTGGGCTGTCTCTTTGTGCTCGCCGGAACACCGAAATTCTGGCACTGTGGATTCTTGCAGAAATTGACCTGAATCCCGCCGACTTCTATCGGGACACGTTCATCAAGCTGGCTTGGTCCTTTGATCAAAAAAATCCCCCTACCAGATTCTACCTCGTAGGGGGACAAATGTTAAGCACTTTTTCAACACGTTAAGCGATCGGCTCGCCTGACCTGACCCTGCCTTTTTTGTGCACACTTCGAATGTTAATCGTTAATTTTCGGGTAGTTTCTTTAGAATAGTAGGTGTAAGTCCCCAAGCGGGAAGGGTCTGCGACTTCTTTTTCCTGATCCTTTTCTATTCAAAAGTCCAAGACCTGCACAGTCCTATTAACATCGTCGGAAGATCCCCTTTATTCCCTTGCCTCCAACCTGATTTTATCCTTGACGGTGTTCTTTTTCTTGTTTTATAGTCTTACCATCAAAAAGCAACTTCTATAAAAAATGATGATTATCAGCTTGGTTAACCAAAAAGGCGGGGTGGGTAAGACAACGATTGCGATCAACCTCGGTATCGGTCTGGCCAGGAGGAACTTTAAGGTAGGGTTTCTGGACACGGATCCTCAAGGCACCGCTTCTCAATGGCAGTCGATTGAAGGGAATTTAGCTTTTGAGGTGAGGCATCACCCCTCTCCGGTCTCTTCCGTGGACCTAATGGACGCCAACCGGAATTATGGCTGTCTTGTAATTGACACACCCCCTGCAATGGGAGACATTATGTTGTCTGTTCTGGCCTACTCTGATCTTGCCATAATTCCTTTAGCCCCAAGCGTATTGGACATCTGGTCCAGCAGAACCACGATTGAAATGATCGAAGAGGCAAAGATAGTCAACCCAAAACTGCAGGGTAGACTCCTCGTCAGTCGAAAGGTCCCAAGGACCAGGCTGGCCCGTGATGGAAGAGAAGCCATAACTGCCCTGGAAATGGATGTATTCGAAACTGAGATATCTCAAAGAATTGCCTATGTCGAATCAATGATTGCCGGAGTCTCCGTGTTTCAGTATGCGCCAAAAAGTGAAGCATCGAAGGAGATAGAAGACCTCTGTGAGGAAATATTGCAAGAAATGCAGCTGAAAAGCCGACCCAATTGGTGATTGATGTGACCGGCCAGGGTTATGTCCGGGATAATTGTTAACTCAGGATTATTTTCGTTTATCATTTGAAACATCGTTACTGTTGCTGGATGGAGGCTAAGAAGAATGGCAAAGATCAAAAAGAGGAAACTTATCTGGGAGCCTTCGACCTCCCCAAACGTCATTGGTTATAAACTCTACTGGGCGGAGGAAGGAGAAGTCAATTATAACTCTCCCAGCGCCATGATTGGAAATGTGACCGAGGTGGTCTTGCCGGAGCAAGTACCCTCATTTCCTATTGTCAAAGGGTCTATTCAACTCGGCCTTACCGCCCTGAACGAAATGGGAAATGAATCAGACATGATGATAGTGGCCGCCCCTTTTCAATTTTCCGCTCCAGATGCCCCAATAGGCCCAAGGCTTGAAACGTTAAAAGAGTATCATTTCTGCCAAGGATCAAACACCGGAGATAACAAATCGGCGACAGACATAACAGGTCCAGATCTCAGAGCTGATTTATCTCTGGGAAGAATTTCGGATCATTTACCTATCCAAAGATAACCGGCAAGAGAAAATCTTTGATGCTTTAGACTGGTTGGGGGTTTTTGCTTCTCATATCCCTGACTAGCCTGAACAAATGATTCGTTATATGTTTTTCATAGTAACGCTTCCAGGAGACTTCGTTAAAAAGATATGGATCTCCTTAAAATTCCTTCCTGGTTCTATTGCCTCCTAATAAGAAAGTTCTTAAAAATAGGAAAAAATTAAAATAATAATTCGCTCAGACATGTATGAAATATCATACATTCCTTTCTGAATTCCGTAGGAAAACTCATTCATTTAACCCTTTTCAAATATCCTCTATCCTAGAAAAACTTAGTCATTCCATGAGATATAAAAAATAAAAAAATGGCACATCTTTTGCGTGAAGAAAAGAAAAAGCTTTATAAATCTTTTCTTGTGCCATTTATTTTTCCCTGAAGGTAAGTATACATAAAAACTTGGATTATCAGTAATCTGCCCGCCCGATCTAAATCCCGCCCAATCGGCAGGCTGTTTTTAAAAAAAGAGCCCATATCATTTGAAAACATGGGTGTAAAAAAAACAAAGGAAGATATTTCATGCTGTTAAACTTTTATGGTTTTTCGGATAAACCTTTCGAATTATCGCCAGACCTCACGTTTCTTTATCTGACCAAGAGCTACAAGAAGGCCCTGGAGACTATATTAACAGGAATATATGAAAAAAAGGGGTTGATGGTCCTTATAGGTGAAGTTGGAACAGGGAAAACCATGTTGATTCACGAGGTCATGGAGAGGCTCCCCCAAAAAGTAAAAACGGCTTTTATTTTCCATTCCACTTACGAATTTAACGAATTGCTCCAACAGATTTTATTTGAGTTGGGAGAACCGGCGGCTTGTGAAGAGACCCAAAAGTTCAAAAAGCCATTCTTGGTTTATTTGAGAGAGCTCAGGGAGCAGGGGGAGTTACTGGCCGTCCTGATCGATGAAGCCCATTTACTCCCAAAGGATGTGGTCGAGGATCTGTTCTGCCTCTTCGAATTGGAACCCTGGATTTCCGAAACCCTCCAGCTTGTCCTGGTTGGGCAGCCAGAGCTCGAGGAAACCTACGTTGCCGCTTTCTATAAGTACCGGCTCCCGAAGACCCCTCTAGGGATAAAGATTAAACCTCTGTCAGCGAAAGAATCGCTGGATTATATCGAGCATCGACTGAGAAGGGTCGGAAAGTATTCGATTGAAATTTTTTCCCCTCAGGCCGTTTCCCTGATAGTTGAAAAGGCTGAAGGAATCCCCAGGGTGATCAACAACATCTGCGATAATGCCCTTTTTACCGGTTATAATGCCTCTGTGAAAATAATCGGTGCCGATATTATCCAAAAGGTCATCCGAAATCTTGATGGGCCGGACTATAAGCCTACCACTGAGGCAAAGCACTTCAGGAATGTAGCTTTTCGATATATCTATCGTAAATGGCATCAGTATCCTCGTACCCAAATGCCATAGCAATAAAGCAATGGGGTTCTTTTTTCTTGTACCATTCATTTTTCCCTGAAGGTAAGTATACAGAAAGCTTGGGTTATCAGTAGTCTGACCGCCCGATCCAAATCCCACTTACGCCTTCTTTTTTCCGTACTTCCTCTTACCACTATTTTGGTTTTTCCTTTTCAGGGGACATCCTATATTACGGTTCTTTGTTGAATTTAGAAACGGCAATGGCATGATTTAGCCCAACTTAGTTATATCGAGCAAAGGAGATAATCAGAAACTGAATAACAGTAAGAAAGGTGTATTCTCCAGCCTTACAAGTATAATTAACTCAAGTAATTACGTTAAGTATACTTTCTATTTTGTAGAATATGCTGAAACTTTTTGATATTATCCGGAAAATTATTCAACAATTTGTTAGGCGGCGAGTATCCCATCCTTAATTACTGATGAAAGTGAAGGGAATAAAATCCTCTTTTTCCTCCAATCTGTATGAAAATGCCTTCATGATGAGAAAATCAGGAGGTGAAAAAAAATAAATATCTCCTTATTCCAAAGTGTTATCTCTGATGGCCCTATCTGGCATACCTTATGCTTTTAGATAGAGTAAAGCTACTCTTCAGCCCTGTTCGATACCACCATGCGCCGAATCATTGACTTGTCACTCTTATCCAATAGGCTTCGTCCTATAGTTCTTTTTATCGTCATCTTATATCTCCATGGATGTGCTACAACGAAAAGCGTTCATGAGGAATATCGGCCCATTCCAAGACCTCTGGAAGAAAATATCGAACGAAATGAGTTTTCAGTTGCAAAAGGAGATGATGTCATTGGCCGGTTGGCTTTCATCAGTCTTGAAAAGGGGGATACGCTACCGGATATTGCGAGGCACTTCAGCCTGGGAATCAATGGAATCAGTGCAGCTAATCCAGGGGTAGATATATGGGTGCCTGAGGCCGGAGAACGTATCCTGTTGCCTCTGAGTTTTATCCTGCCGGACGCTCCTAGAAAAGGCATCGTGATCAATTTAGCCGCAATGAGGCTTTTTCAATTTAAAGGAGATAGTGAGTCAATGACGGTGTTGACCTACCCGGTCGGTGTCGGTACCGAAGAGCGACCCTCGCCCACAGGTCAAATGGTTGTGGAGCGCAAGGTAATCCGGCCGACCTGGCATGTACCTGCCTCAATTGCTAAGGATCATCGAAAAAAAGGAGATCCTCTGCCCGCTGCACGTTCCGCCGGGACCTCAAAATCCCTTGGGAGAATACGCGCTATATTTAAGTAAGTCGAGTTATTTGATCCATGGCACTAATAAACCGGCCAGCATTGGTCTCCGGGCAACCAATGGCTGCATAAGACTCTATCCGGAAGACATGAAAAAACTCTATGAGAACACTCCGGTTAAAACACCGGTAACTCATCGTTAACCAGCCATATCTCCTGGGTCAAAGTAATGGAGTAATTTACCTGGAGGTTCATGCGTCCCCGGAAGACTTGGACGTTGTTGAGTTTGATAAGATATATGCAAAATTGAGAAATATTGAAAAGGAATCGGGGCGCACGCTTGACTGGAGCAAGGTTAAGAAAGTATTGGCCGAGGCCCGGGGGATTCCAGTTCCCATATTCGAGATCAGCCAGGGAAGCGGAAAAGGGGTTGCGGAAACCATAGAAGTCAAGCACCCGGACGAATTATATGGCAGACCGGAAATACCGGAACTGAAAACAGAGGCCTGGTCTGTTTTGGCTGCTGACGTGCGTGACGAGATTGATGCTGTAAGACTTGCCGCCATTATCAACCACCAGGGTCCACAAATCCCGGCCAGGGTGTTATCAAAGAATGGTAGCTACCGTGTTGTCGCTGGCCCTTTCAATGATATCAGAGAGGCCAAAGATGCAATCAAACGCTTGAAAATTGATTTGGAAATAGAGGGTATATTGATTGAACCTGTCAAGAAGAGACAGTCGAGAGAAAGGAGGTGATTAGACGATGAAGAAGAGTCTTTTGATGATCTCAATGATGCTTGTTCTTGCTGTTATTGTGGGAGGTTGTGCAACAAGAGGCGACCTCGCGAAAGTTCAGTCGCAGCAAAACATGACTAATGCGAAAGCTGATCAGGCAACTCAGGATGCGCAGGCTGCCAAGGCGGCATCTGATGCGGCCACTTTAAAGGCAAATGAAGCCGCAGCCCGTGCCGAAAATGCTGTAAAGATGGCCGAGGAAAGGGCGAAGATGGCCGAGGAAAAGGAGAAGATGGCAGAGGAAAAGGCAAAGCTCGCCGATGAAAAGGCGAGAATCGCCGATGAAAAGGCGAAGAAGGCTGAAACCGTTTTCCAGAAATCAATGAAGAAGTAAGTCAATTTTATGGGTAGCCGTTAACTTTGCCTTTAGCGCTCCGGAAGGAAGTGGCAGGGTTTTGAGACCCTGCCGCTTCCTTATGCTTCCACCATTCAAGTCTGTCTGGACCATTCATTTATTATGGTTAGTGTCCGGCTAATCAGTCACCGGTCTAGTATAACGGAATTTCAAACGAGGTATAGTTTCAGGATTGACAAAGGATGTCTGCACGCAACTTTGAGCGTTTGACATGACCGGTCAGATCTGTCAATCTAGGGATCAGGCTCTCATCAGCAAGAGAGATCATGAAACTTCTGCGATCATCAAACATATTATAATGAACACGAAGGCGTATATGGGTAAAAAGCAAAGTAGGATAGGTCGGCCTCTTTACCTTTTCTTTGTCTGCATCATAATAACACCAATTCTAATAGGCGGGTGCAGTCACTTTAATGAGGGATTTCAGGCCAGGTCAACCTTCAAAGAAGCGAATGATCTTTTCAACCAGGGAAGCTACCAGGCCTCTCTGGGCAAATATGAGCAGATTATTGAAAAATATCCCACGGCGGGAGACAGGGTTCTTTTCGAGATGGGTATTATCTATGCCTATCCTGGGAATGAGCAAAAAGATTATCAGAAATCTCTGGAATGTTTTCAGAAACTCATAAAGGATTACCCGGGGAGCGGGTACAGGAAGGACAGTGAGATGATGATATTTCATATCAAAAATGTCATTATCAAGGATAAGACGATTGCTGCGCAGCAAACACAGATTGAGACTCTCCAACAAGAGGTTAAAAGCAAGGGGAATGAGATTATTACCCTGCAAAAAAAGATTGAAGCGCTTGAACAAGAGGTTAAGAGCAAAGAGAATGAGATTATTACACTGCAAAAAGAAGTTTCTGCACTCCAGACGGGACCGGCAGATAAAATTCTGATAGAAAAGAAAGAACGACGATTGACGTTGATCTCAAAGGGCAAGGTGCTCAAGACCTACAAAATAGCCTTGGGGGGAAACCCGAATGGTCCAAAAGAAAGGCAAGGCGATAACAAAACCCCGGAGGGAACCTACGTTATCGATTCAAGAAACAAGGACAGCCGTTATCACCTGTCTCTTCATATTTCCTATCCAAACGAGAAAGACAAAAAGCGGGCAAAAGAACTTGGTGTTTCTCCGGGCGGAGACATCATGATCCACGGCATTAAGAATGGTTTCTCGTGGGCTGGTGATTTTCACACAGAGGTTGACTGGACGAAAGGGTGTATTGCCGTTACAGACGAAGAAATAGAGGAAATTGACAAGTTAGCGCCCAAATGGTACGATTGTTGAGATAAGGCCATAGAAGGCCGCATAACTTATCGTTCCGCTTAGTAGATGCAGCTCACAAAGCAGTAAGGGTCTTCCACTTTTTCCCCTGATCCTTTTCTATTCAAAAAACCCAGACCTGCACAGTCACGTTTTCTTCAGAAGACCCCCGTTGTCCCCTTGCCTTTGACCCCATTTTCCCCTTGACGGTGTTCTTTTTCTTGTTTTATAGTCCTACCATAAAAAATATTATCATTTAATTCCATCTGTTTCAATGCCCGGAAGCAGGTGAAAAATGGTCGGTTTTTTTCGTTAATGTTCTTGTGGAGAGAAATGTACGGAGAATAAGTTCAATCTTTCGGTGACCAAAAGCAGCGGTTTGGAAAAACATGAAAATATTCATCATCGCCGACATCGAAGGCGCCGTCGGAGTCAGTAAGCGGAGCCAGTGCTATTTCATGAAGCCGGATTTTCAATACGGAAGGCGATGCCTGACTGACGATGTGAACGCCGTCGTCAAGGGCGCGATCGAAGCCGGAGCGGACAGTATCGTTGTTCGAGACACACACGAGACAGGGCAGAATATCATCAGGGAGAATCTGCCTCCCGGAGTCGAATATATCGGCGGCCAACTGGATCGACCGTTCCCGATCCTTGGCGATCCCAGCGGCGCGGATCTGGTTTTTCTGGTGGCCTCCCACGCGCGTTCAGGCAGTCCCGGCGGTTTCTTCCCGCATACTTTTTTCGGTGGTTTCAGCGAAGTGCGGATAAACGGGAATCCCGTTGGCGAGGCTTCCATTTACGCCGCCACCCTTTCCGAGTGGGGCATCCCGATAGCCTTCAACTCCGGGGACAGACAAGCGATTCGTGAATCCCTGTCCATAATGCCCTGGCTCAAAACCGTGGAGGCTCCGAAGGAGGAAGAGTATTATTCCCTTCCCCAAGCGGAGGAAAGAATCTCGGCCCTGCGGGAGCGGCTCCGCGCCGGCGCCTTCGAAGCCGTGAAAGGCGCCATGGAAATGAAATGCCTGGAATTACAGCCGGATTCATTCTGGGAAGTGGATATTAAAAATCCTGATTTAGCAGAAAAAATAAAAGTGGCGGAGGCATCACTGGCCGGCAGTACCCTGAGCTGGCGCGCAGGAACCTATCTGGAGGGATTCGACACCTTTTTCAGGCTGGTTCAGGCGGCCTTCCTGGCCTACAGTTCATAGATTAAATATTGGCGTTCTTAATCTTTTCTCGGCATCCCTACACTACAATGCAATTATTTTAATATTTCATGATTTTGCCGCTGATAACGCGGATTGCGAGGATTCTTTAAAAATCTTGAATACAGCGGCGGACATTAAAATTTCCCCGGCGATCCTTTGATCTCGAAAAAATAGTGTTGTATCTTATTTGAAATATGAATCAAGAAAAAGAAAACATGCCCGCGGCCGGGGATCTTTCCCCCTTTGAAGGCATCCGGCGAAAAAATTCAGCCGGTGTTGAATACTGGTCCAGCCGGGACTTTGCCCTGGTACTGGGTTATAGTGACTATCGAAACTTTGAGACCGTCCTGGGAAAGGCCCGGTTGGCCTGTTTCAACAGCGGCCACCGCATCGAAGACCATTTCGTTGAGGTCACCGAAATGGTCCCTATCGGCAGTGGTGCACAGCGGCCCATTAAGACCGTTTTGCTTTCGCGTTACGCTTGTTACCTCATCGTTCAAAACGCAGACCCCTCCAAAGAAATCGTCGCTCTGGGTCAAAATTATTTTGCCCTTCAAACCCGGAGGCAAGAGCTTTCCGAAAGGACGACCGAGGAAGTTCGGCGCTTGCTTTTACGTGAAGAAATGAAGCTGCATAATATCCGGCTGGCGGGTACGGCCCGGGTCGCCGGCGTCATCGAGTCCAGGGATTATGCCATCTTTCAGGACCACGGCTATCGCGGCCTCTATGGCGGGTTGGGGGCTAAAGATATTCACCTTCGCCGAGGCTTAAAGAAAAGCCAGCATATTCTCGATCATATGGGCAGTACGGAACTGGCCGCCAATCTGTTCAGGACTACTCAGACCGAGGAAAAACTCCGTCGTGACAAGGTCAGGGGTAAAGAAAAGGCTAACCTGACTCATTGGGAAGTCGGCGAGAAGGTTCGGAAGACCATTCAAGAGCTGGGCGGGACCATGCCTGAAAATCTGCCACCGGCCGAAAACATCAGGAAACTGGGAACGAAAAAAAAGAAGCAACCCAAGGCCTTGAAAAATCGCAAGCCCGATGCAAGCTAACCCGAATCAGGCCAAGAAACCTGTCTGCCTTTGACTTTAATTAAGGGTCTCCTCCGGAACGGAAGCCATTTTCCCCAACCATTCCCGGAGTGGTTCTTCGATAGGCAGGATAGACCGCCAATCCTGTTTTTGGAAAAAACGAAATTCGTCATACCTGCAGGTCAAAAGTTCGTTCAAGGTTGTGGGACGGTGAGCAGCCGGATAACGGCTGTGAAGGAACCAAGGGTAGTTGACCCGGGAGGAGAACAACTGAATTTCAGACCGGCTCATTCCGGCGATTATGGTCGCAGCCAGAATCGCCTGGTGGATGAAGAGGTGGTACAAGAAGTCTTGTTTATAAAAGTCATTCCATTGCGGGTCCCGATATAATCGCCGAAAGTTGGCGCTCCAGGTGCGCAGTATTTCCTTCTCCGGGCGAACGACCAGCAAGCCCGGCATTGAACTGGGCCCGGATAGGCACCTCATCCACAACGGTCGTCAAAGGAAAAACGTTTTCGGCGGGTGTTTGGCAACCGCGATAAATTAACTCCCAAAAATGATTGACCGGTTCTTCATAAAGGGAACTGATATTTTTCAGCATGACCGGGCAGCCTCCAAGCTGCTTCCCGGCTTTCAGCCGAAACTCGGTGGGTTCGTTGAGGACCAGGGTGTCCGAATCCATCCAGACCAGCAGGTCGGCTTGACCATGAGCCAGCGATTCTGCGGCGGCGGAGGCGATGACTTTAGCGCCGAACCAAAACTCCAGAGTCTTCTGATCAACATCGAAGGGAATGAGTTCCGCGCCCAGGTCGTTTAATTCCTTAAGCACGGGCTCGGAAAGGGTTTCAAGTTTCTGCGGGATCAATGCCCAAACAGGATGGTTTCTCAAATTGCCGGCCAACCGGCGAATGCTCTGCACCAGCAAAAGCGACTCTGTTTCCGAACCCCGATAGGCGGGCATAAAAGCAAAAATCAAATCCTGTCGTTTCATTATAGGCCTAAGGAATTAGAGTTTTTTATTCTAAATACTCAATCTCTCCGAACAATAAATCATTTTGTCCATGGGAAATAAAAGCCCCGGTGTATTCTTTGACCTTCAGTTGATTCAAGCCGGCCATAATATGAGCCGATAAAGGGGCTTCTTCCCATTTCGGGGTAAAGAATTTATGAGTACCCTGGGCCACCCAGGCGGAATCAAGTTTAGACTGGCTGCGCAGAGTGGTCGGAAGGCTGAGGTCCGGACCTTTCTGGTCGGCATTCGATATATATTTCCAGCAAAACCAGTTGCCGTTTTTGGATTCGGCATCGATCTGGGCCAGGTTTTCAGCCGGAATCGGATTCAGGTCGGTAACGGTGGCTTCGACCAGGGTCATTCCTTTTTCAGAGCAGAGGAAACGGCGTCCCTGGTCTTTAGTAATCTGGAGGTCAGGGATATCCGCGTACAATTTCGGAGCGCCGAGATGCTCACGCCCGATCATAATGGGCAGGAAATCGTTCTCCCAAAGGACCGCTGAAAAGGCGCCGCTGTAGGTCTTTTTCTTGCCGACCCAAACCGCAGAAAAATTCACACCCACGATGTTGTAGCCGAAACCGGCCAGGAAGCTGACCTCGCGGCAATATTGGGCCCAGACGGTGACGGTGGGGACATCGGGCGGTTCAAAACCGGGAGCCAACATCGAAGCCAGGACATCTTTATCGGTAATATAGGTGACGTATATCCCGGTCAGGTCTCCATAATGGAGCACCGGGGTGACCGGGGCCGGCCCGAAGTGAGCCGGTTGAAAGTAGGGTTTGGCTTGAAAATCATAGGCCATTATAATTCTCCTTCCAAATTGAGATGTCTGAACTTCTTTTCTTTCTAAAGTATATGAAGATTGACAGGGGAGTGTCAAAAGAATTTTAAACCATTTAGATATGGGGTATGGTATTGTTGAGCATGACCTGATAATAGGCAACTGAAGCGGCGATAGCCGGTCAAGTCCAGGCAAAGCCTGAGCCACATTCCGAATATTCACCTGATTTTAGAGCTTTTCAGCCAATAACCCGGGATTAGACAAAAAGAAAATAATCATGGAGGATGAATGATGCACCCGCTGATCAATGAACAGATGGTCGAGCATATCCGGGTCACCGGCCATGCCCTTGAGGATCAACCGAACCGGGTGGAGATCATGGACTCGCTGGGCCTTCCTTACGATCGCCCGGCAGAAAATATCGTCATCATGGGTTGCCAGAATCTCAGGCTCATGCCTTCGGTGATCCAAACCTTGGCCCGTATCCTGGAGCGGGGCGGGATGGATTTCACCTTTCTCTCCCGGGAATACTGCTGCGGCAACTACCTCTACCGCCCGGCCATCCAGGCCAGGGACGAAGAGGCGATGAGGGAATGCCGTTCTTATTCGAAAGAATTCACCAGCCTGAATATTAAGCAGATGAAAAAACTGGGGGGCCGGAGGCTGATCCTCTTCTGCTCCCCCTGCTACCCCATTTACAAACAGGCCTTTCCCGATGAGGACGTTATCTATTATCCCCAGGCCCTTTCCGAAGTGGTCGGCGCACTGCATTGGCCTAAAGAAATCGACTATTACGCCGGCTGCTACAAGCTTCACCGGAAATTTGCCGACCTCCCCATGGATCTGAAATCAACCAATTCGGTCTTTAGCCAGATCGAAGGGCTTTCCATCAACCGGATCAGCGCCCCCGCCTGCTGCTACAAACCGGAGGGCCTGGCCCATATGATCGGTCAGGTCAAAACGGACTGTATGGTCCATATCTGCACGGGATGTTATGGCCAGGCGACCCTCAACATGCCCAAGGAAAAGCAGGTCAAGATCCTCATGCTGCCGGAGTTCATCGACATGATCCAGCAAGGAGACATACGGTGAGAACTGCAGCCGAAGCACCAAAATATAAAGAAACCAAGAAATCCTAAAGGAGAACGGACGTTATGACTTATCCCAAACTGAGTGCTCCCCTGACCATTAAAAAAACCACATTTAAAAACAGGGTTGTTTTCCCGCCGGTTCAAACCAACTACGCGGCCTCTGACGGGAAGACAACCCAGCGGCATATCAATTTTTACCAAAATATTGCCAGAAATCATGTGGGCCTGACGATCGTGGGCGCGACAGGAATAAACCCATATTCAAGACTTGGAGATCATGCCTTCTGCCTATATGATGAGCAGCAGACTGAGTCGGGAAAAACACTTTTTAAGGCCATCAGGAATGCCGGTTCGATCCCGGCAGTCCAGATCAATCATGGCGGTCGGGTGATGAATCCGAAGCTGGCCGGGGATAAGCTTATTGGACCATCGGCGATCGCTTCACCGGCAACCAAAAGAATTCCCCATGAACTAACGGTTGAAGAGATACAGGAAATCATACAGCAGTTCGTTCGAACAGCAGGGAATGCCAAGAAGGCAGGCGCCTCAATGGTGGAATTGCATGGCGCTCATAGTTTCCTCCTGAATCAATTCCTGTCTCCGGCCGCCAATAAAAGAACCGATCACTACGGGGGCAGCACAGAGAACAGGGCTCGTATTGTAAGGGAAATTCTCAAACAGATACGTGAAAAAGTAGGCGAAGAGTATATCCTGGGCCTCCGCCTGAGTGTGGTTGAGTTTGTGGACGGCGGTTTGACCTTAGAAGAAAGCTGCGACCTGATCAAGATGTTTATTGATGACGGTCTTGATATTATACATGTGTCTGCCGGCGGAATCGATTCCGGTCCCAAAATGATTGAGGCAGCGGCCAGTGGTGAACTTATACGGCTGGCCGGTGAAGTAAAAGAAACAGTCAACATCCCGGTCATAGCCGTAGGGGGGGTGCTCAACCTTGATCAGGCCGAAAAGGCCCTTGAACAGGGGCTGGCTGACATGGTTGCCATTGGTCGTGGTCTGATCGCCGACCCCGAGCTTGTTACTAAGACGCTTGAGAACAGGCTTGAGGAGATCGTTGAATGCCAGCTCTGCCTGCAGTGTTTCATGCCGACTGAAGTTCCAGGCATGACCTGTACGGTGAATGAAAATATTTAATGTTCATAAATTAGCCTGCCTTTTGCCTGAATGAAAAAGAGAGATAACGAGGATAGACTTCTTTCAAGCCCGTCGTCCCTAACGACTAAATAATGAGGAGGTTCTACCAAATCTCAAGTTCTGGAGATTTTTGGAAGCAAGTACCAATCATCCGGGAAACCGTTTTTCTGGCCTCGGAGGAGAGCCCGGCCTCCCGGGAGTTGTCAGGTCCGGGCAATTATGGTAAAAAAAACAGGTACCTGATCAGAATTCAGGCAAAAACAATAAAAGGAGAAAGACGATATGAAATTCATCGATTTGTCGGCTTTGATAGAGCCCAGTCCGGAAGAAGTGCCGGAGTTTTTACGAACGGATATTGAGTATCAGTCCCATGCCGCGGGTGCGGCCGGAATTCAGGGCATGTTTAATGTTCCCCCCGATCTGCTTTTTCATGGGGAAGGTTGGGCCGTGGAAAGGATAACCAATCTGGGGACCCATAGCACCACCCACATTGATGCCCCCTGGCATTACAACAGTCAGATCCAGGGAAAAAGATCTGAAACCATTGATGAGCTTCCTTTGGAATGGTTTTTTAGTGACGGGGTGATCCTGGATATGACCCGCAAGGCCGATGGGGAGGGGATGACCGCCGAGGATGCCCAAAAGGAGCTTAAGCGTATCCAATATACCTTGAAACCCCTGGACATCGTCATGGTGCGTAGCGGAAGAGATGCCTTTTATGGACAACCCGACTATATGTTCCGGGGCTGCGGGGTTACCGCCGAGGCCACCCATTGGTTGTTTGATCAAGGGATCCGGGTTATGGGAATCGATGCCTGGGGTTGGGACACTCCCTTGGACCGGCAGGCCCAGGAGGCCTTGAGCAGCGGAAAACCGAGGGTATTCTGGGCTGCCCATCAGGCTGATTTGCCTTATGCCCAGATCGAACGATTGATGAACCTGGGAGGACTCCCCCCCTATGGATTCAAAGTGTCCTGCTTCCCCTTGAAGATCAAGGGGGGCAGTGCCGCCCCGGCCCGGATTGTGGCCATGGTACCGTAGTCATCTGAAGAACTTAATCTTAAAACATCTTCAGACAGAAAGGTTGACTTTAACCGAATCCTATGTTTTAAAGTTAACCTAAATCGGCTTCGTAAAAGATGGAAATCCAAACCCTGAGAGGATGGTCCATGAAGCAGCTCAACAAAACCCCATTGTTCTGAAAAAGGAAGATGGGGTTTTGTTTTTTAGGTTGGAGGATAAAAGGGAGGAGAAGGATCGGATTCTCGGCCGGGAAAGGAGATTTTGATGAAGAAGACGATCTGCATTCTGCATCCCGGGGGCTGGGATGAATCGAGCTCTTACGCCATCGCCTTCGTCGAGGCCCTCAACCGGATCAAAAACCCGGACACGGATTATTTCGTCAAGGCCTGCCCGCCCGGTCCGGGAAAATATCCAGTCGTTGATTATTTTATGAATGCGCTGGAGATACCGAAACTTTGTGCCGGGGCCCTGGAGGCCGAAAAAGAGGGAGCGGATGCCATTGTCATCGCCTGCACAGACGATCCGGGGCTTAGAATTATCAGGACATTAGTGGATATACCCGTTATAGGTGAAGTCGAATCATCCCTGCATCTGGCCTGTATGATGGGTCACAGGTTCGGCCTGGTCTCCTGGCCAACGCGGGCCTTTATGAACCGAGGAGAAAACCTGATCCGGCTGTATGGATTGGAGGGAAAAGCCGTCGGTCAACCGACTGAACCGGTCCTGACTCCATCTCCCACAGCGGAAAAGGAGGCGAGAAAAGGGTTTCTGGACCCGGGCGGGTTCTGCCGACAGTATGTCGTTCCCGCTGCCAACAGGCTCATCAACAGGGGGGCGGACGTCATAGTCATGCACAGCACCGGCCTCAGCCTTTTGGCTGAGGCCGGTGGTCTTTCGAGAATTGATGAACCGGATGCCCCGAGGGATACCATAAAGGCAGGGATTCCCGTTCTCAGCGTAGTATCGTCAGCACTGAAAATGGCCGAGATCAGGGTTGATTTGCACAGGATTCTGGGTCTGCCGAGTGCAAGCCGGTTCGGTATCTATCAGCTGGCCAGAGAAGTGGTCGGAGAGACCAGTTTCAAAACGATGGTGGAGTCATTCGGATCAGGTTGAAATTGTGATCGGACCAGACGAGGGGTTGAATTGCTGGAGAATACATTAAAAACGAAGCTGAAAAAAGGTCTAAAACCGGTCTTTGAGCATAGTTAAAATTGTCCCATTAATTAACGATCTAATTGAGACTTACAAAATGAACGATAACAGGAAGACCCAAGAGCAACTGATCCAAGAGTTGGAATATCTTCGCCGGAGGATTGCTGAACTTGAAAAATCAGAAACCGAGAGCAAGCGGGTGGAGGAGGCGCTGCGGGCGAGCGAGGAATTATTCAGGAGCTACTTGGAGTATGCCCCGGATGGCGTCTACATGAGCGATTTGGAAGGCAACTTCCTTTACGGCAACCGCAAGTGTGAAGAGATTATCGGTTACCGGCGTGAAGAGCTAATCGGTAAGAACTTTTTGGAATTGAACCTCCTGTCTGAAAATAGTCTAAACAAAGCCGCCCAGTTGCTCCAGGCGAGTATCGAGGGCAGGGCCACCGGCCCGGATGAGATTGAACTGACCAGCAAAGAAGGGCGCCTCATACCCGTTGAGATCAACACCAGCGTGTTTCAACGCATGGGTCAAGGAATCGTCCTCGCTTTCGTTCGCGACATCACCGACCGCAAACAGGCAGAGGAATTGCTTCAGGAAAGTGAAAAGCGATACCGTGAATTGACCGATTTCCTACCATTATCAATATCAACTTTTGAAGTTGATGCCACAGGCAGGATTATCTCCTTTAATCGTACTGCCCGCGAAGTCTTCGGATATAATGAAGAAGATTACAAAGAGGGTATGAACGCACTTCAGTTCTTTGCACCTGAGGAATGGCAGAGAGTTAAAGAGAATATGGAGAAGGTAATCCAGGGGACATCTACCCCCGGCCAGGAATTTACCTTTATTAGGAAAGATGGCAGAAAGTTTATCGGACTCATCTATGCCTCGCCTACTATTCATCAGAATAAAACCGTGGGGATAAGAGGGGTCATTATAGACATCACCGAGCGCAAGCGTACCGAGGAGGCATTGAGGGAAAGTGAAGACAGATACCGTGAGCTCAGTATTGTCGATGATCTTACACAGCTTTACAATTCCCGGCATTTTTATCATCAGCTCAAAATGGAGATCGATCGGGTGGACCGCTACGGACAGCCCTTGACCTTGTTGCTTCTCGATCTTGACGATTTCAAGACATTCAACGACACCTATGGTCACGTCGAGGGAGATCGGGTTTTATCAAGGCTCGGCCGAGTCGTAAAAGGTTGTTTGCGCCAGACGGATTCCGCCTATCGTTACGGCGGCGAGGAATTCACCATCCTCCTGCCCATGACAGTAAGCGCGGACGGCGCTGTTACAGGGGAAAGACTTCGGACGGAATTCAAGAAAGAGATTTTTTCGCCTGCGCCAGCTCAAGACGTTCATTTGACATTGAGCATCGGTCTTGCGCAGTACAAGCCGCAGGAGGACATGAAGGTCTTCGTCCACCGGGTTGACCAGCTCATGTACCAGGCGAAAAAAAACGGGAAAGATAGTGTCTGTTATGAGCCATAGTTTCAAGCAAAGTTCAAATGATAATCAGCAATAAGAACTTGAAATTTATTGACTTTTACCAAACAACAAGTTATATTCTTCTCTTAATGCTTGATTAAGTTTTCTTGATGGCAACCTTTTATGAAGGAACCTCAATGGAAAAATAATAGACCCCATTTCTCAAAAGAGAGATGGGGTTTTGTGTTTTAAGCATCCCATCTAATAACAGGTGACTTTATGAAAGATGATAAGAAGACAAAAAAGCAGCTCGTTCAAGAGCTAACGGAATTGCGCTCGCAAAATGACGTTCTGAAAAAATCAGAAAGCGCAGAGAAATATCGGAGTCTGGTGGAAAACATCAGAGAGGTCATCTATGAATTGGACAGTCAGGGTGTTGTCCTTTATATTAGTCCGGCTATCAGGGATATGTTGGGATACGACTCGGCTGAAATGGTCGGGAAGAACTTTATCGAGCTTTCGCATAAAGATGATAAGAGTAATCTGGAGGAATGGTTTTCTGAACTCCGCAAAGGTCAAGAATACCCATCTGAGTATAGAGTCATCAACAAATCCGGTGAGTTCAGATGGGCGCGGACGAAAACCAGACCCATCATGGAAGAGGGCCAGTTTAAGGGCGCCCAGGGAATACTCATAGACGTTACGGAGCAAAAGCGGGCGGAGGAAAAACTCAGGGAGACTGAGAAAAGGTATCGTGACCTGTATGATTTTTTGCCAATCCCAGTCTATGAGATGGATTTGGAAACCAATATTACTTCTGCTAACCGCGCTATTTATGAAACTTTTAGAGGTACTGAAGAGGATTTAAAAAAGGGCGTTAAAGGATGGCAGCTACTTTCACCTGAGGAGATTGAAAAATCCAGCAAAAACATTGAAAGGCTGTTAAAGGGGGAGCCGGTAGAAGGTACTGAATATACTTTAATGAGGTTAGATGGGTCTGTCTTTCCTGCCATTGTAATTTCAAGGGTTATTTACAGTGATGGCAAACCTGTGGGGCTCAGAGGTGCTATCGTAGATATTACGGAGCGCAAGCGGGCGGAGAATGCGTTAAGAGCCAGCGAAGAGTGGTTCAGAAAAATCTTTGAAGAGGCGCATCAGGTGGGTATCGTCATTGCCGCGCCATCATTTGTATTTGAGAAAGCTAACCCCGCATTTTGCCGCATGATGGGATACTCAGCGGATGAACTCCGTTCCATGACCTTCGCCAATATAACACACCCCGATCATCTCAAGCAGGACATGGAGAATGTAAAGAAAGTAGGACGTGGAGAAATACCTTTTTACCAAACCGAAAAACAATATATCAACAAGAGCGGCAAGGTACTATGGGGTAATCTGATTGTTTCAAGCATCCGCGATGAGCACGGCGCATTACAGTATTTTCTTTCTATGGTAATCGACATCACAAAGCAAAAGAGGGCGATGGATTTATTGCTGGAGGCCACCGATAAATACCAAGGACCTCGCCGAGAGTATCTCTGATGTATTCTTTGCATTGGACAAAAATCTCAGATACACCTACTGGAACAAGGCGAGTGAAAAACTTACGGGAATTTCAGCGGAAGAGGCTCTCGCAAAATCTCTTATGGAAATATATCCGGACAATGAGGCACGAAAACAAGTGAAAGATATGTATCTACTGACTATTGAAGAAAAAAAGCCACAGCTGTTGATAGTCAATTATCCGGGTGATGAGCTCATTGTTCATGAAATTAGCTCTTATCCGACCATAGAAGGTGTTTCCGTGTTTGTTAAGGACGTCACCGACCGTAAGAAGGCGGAGAGGCAACTCCAAGATACCCTAGAGAGTCTGAGGAAGGCATTTGGCTCGATCATCCAAGTCTTGGTTTCCGCTGTGGAAACTAAAGATCCCTATACCGCCGGTCACCAGACCCGGTCCGCAGACCTTGCCCGGGCCATTGCCACCGAGATGAAAATTCCCAAGGAAAAGATCGAGGGTCTCCGCATGGCCGGTTCCATCCATGACATTGGAAAACTATCCATACCTGCTGAGATATTGACCAAGCCGACAAAACTGTCTGAACTCGAATTTTCCCTGATTAAAGAACATGCTCAAAAGGGGTACGAGATTCTCAAGAATGTAGAATCCCCCTGGCCCCTGGCAGAAATAGTCTACCAGCACCATGAGCGGATGGATGGTTCCGGTTATCCGAGAAATATGAAGGGGGATGACATTATCATGGAGGCCCGCATCCTGGCCGTCGCCGACGTGGTCGAATCCATGTCCTCTCACCGACCTTACCGCTCGGCACGGGGGATTGAAGCCGCCCTGGAGGAGATTGAAAAAAACAAAAGGATTCTCTATGATCCCGAGGTGGTGGATGCCTGCCTGAGGCTTTTCAGGAAGAAGGGGTACAGTTTCAATTGATCGGAGGCATTTCTGCCATCCTGCCATCAGAATTGTGTCCCGGAATTCGGGAAGTTTCTATCGTACTCGGAGGCCGGACTGTAATAGGTGAAAGACCCACAGCTGGCAATGACCGAAAACGGCGGCGGTAGCTGAGCAACGGTGAAATGGCCATAACCGACCATTTCTTGAAGAATACATAATTAACCTAGTTTCCATCCGGAAATTCGAATTTCCGGATGGAAACACCTGGATTTCCGCACGAAGCTCTCGCCAGAAACCCTTTTTCGAATCGGTCGATTTCATCGACCTTAACAGAAGCTCGGCTGATCGGCCCCTGTACGGGGGCCTCTTGAGGAGCTCGGCGAAGCCGAGCGGACTGAGGTGGTCCCCAAAAACTGGACAATGTGATAAGCTCTGAGTCAACCCAAAGAAAGGAATTGACCATGAGCAAGAAACGTAAACAGCACTCCCCCGAATTTAAAGCAAAAGTTGCCCTGGCGGCCCTAAAAAATGAGGCAACTGTCTCCGAATTGGCCACCCGCTTTGGCGTTCATCCCACTATGATCACCAAATGGAAACAAGCCCTGGTGGAAGGGGCGGCAGAACTTTTCGACAAGGGCCAAAAGTCCCACCAAGATCAAGAAGCCCGAATCGACGAATTGTATCGTCAGATCGGAAAGATTCAGGTGGAACGCGATTTTTTAGCCAAAAAGCTCAATCTCTAAGTCGAAAACAACGGAGAGCCATGATCGACTTTAAGAATCCAAGATTAAGCGTCTGCAGGCAATGCCGGTTATTGAATCTCAACCGGTCTTCCGTCTATTACCAGCCAGCGGAAACCTCATCTCAGGACCTGGCCTTAATGCGGTTAATCGACGAGCAATATCTGAAGACGCCTTTTTACGGATCAAGGTCAATGACGCTTCATTTTCGGAGGTTGGGCTATAACGTCAACCGGAAACGGATCCGACGGCTGATGCGACTTATGGGGATAGAAGCGGTCTACCCCAAACCGAAAACCAGCCGGCCTCATTCGGATCATAAGATCTATCCTTACCGGCTTAGAGAAATCATCATTGATCGACCTAATCAAGTTTGGGCCGCGGACATCACCTACATCCCCATGGCCCGGGGTTTTATGTTCCTGGTAGCGGTCATGGACTGGTATAGCCGAAAGGTCCTGTCCTTTAGGCTGTCCAATACCCTAGACACGGATTTCTGCCTGGAGGCGTTGGAAGAGGCGATCCGCATCTACGGATCTCCGGAAATCTTCAATACCGACCAGGGAGCCCAGTTTACCAGCCGGGCCTTCACCGGCTTATTAGAACAACACCAGATTCTGATTAGCATGGACGGTCGAGGACGGGTCCAAGATAATATTTTCATCGAACGACTCTGGTGGACTACCAAGTATCAGTACCTGTATCTGCGGAGTTTCGACAATGGTTCCGCGTTACGTATTGGGCTGGAGGAGTGGTTCCGGTTCTACAACCAGGAACGCCCCCACCAAACATTTGATATCCTAACCCCGGATGAGGTATATAATGGTTTAACTGCTCCATTAATCCAGGCAGCCTGAAGCCTGTAAATAAACACAAGACTCAAAGCTTATTCTCATGTTCAGGTTGTCCAACTACTGGGGTCCACCCCCGACCGAGCGGGAGGTTTCTGGTCATAGATGATGCCGGTATCGGAGTGTTCTCATCCGGAAAGGTCTTTTCCGGATGAGAACTAACCCGGCAGGTTTGGAGGCTTGAGGATATCAAATGCCCATTTACGAGTACGAGTGTCAGTCTTGCCGACGGATCATCAGCACCCTGATCCTCAAGAAAGAAGAAGAGAAGGAGGTTCGGTGCGCCGTTTTGCGGCGGCAACCGGCTGACCCGGGTGCTGTCCACCTTCGTTCTGCACAAGACCGAGGGCCAACGCCTTCAGGACTTCGACGCCCGCGCGCCACAGTCCAATTCCTTTTACAACGACCGTCGTAACATCGGGTTGTGGGCCAAGAAGCGGGCTAAGGAGCTTGGCGCGGATTTGGGCGCCGGGTTCGATGAGGTAGTGGAGAAGGCTCGGACGGCCCGGACTCCCAGAGGACCTCAATCTCTAAATCAAGACGCAAGTCTGGGTCCTCGGAGCGAAGAACGCTCAGGTTTTGACGGACCGGCCAACAGGCCGGAATAACATCATTAATTTCATAGGTATTTGGAAAGGAGGATATCATGGGTATTGCCGAACTGAACCTTGATTTGACTGAAGAGCAGAAAGCCCTCCGGGATTCGTCCCGGAAGTTCTTCATGGAGGTCTGGAGGCCGGCCGCCATCGCCTTGGACAGGATGCCCCGACCCGAGGACGTCGTGGCCAAGGGGTCCGTCTTCTGGGACGTGCTGAAAAAAACATACGAACTGGGGTACCACCGCATGGGCTTCCCTCAATTGGTGGGCGGTATGGAACTGGATCCGATGTCCGTGGCCCTGGTCACCGAGGCCATGGGTTATGCCTCGCCCGGCCTGGCCGTGGCCTGGGGGGTCTGCACTACGCCTTACAACTACGCCATGCTCTCGCCTGACCCCTCCGTGCAGAGATGGACCCAAGCCTTCTGCCAAGACACCGAGGCCAAGATGACCGGCTGCTGGGCCATTACCGAACCGGACCACGGCTCGGACTGGCTGCTCCTGGACAACGAGATGACCTCCAATCCGGCCTGCTCCCCCCAGGTGCGGGCAACACTTCAGGGGGACGAATATGTCATCAACGGCCAGAAGGCGGCCTGGGTCAGTATGGGGACCGTAGCCACCCATGCCGCCCTGTTCGTCAATCTGGACCCGGCTAAGGGGCCGGGCGCCGGAGGTATCGCCGCCATCCCCCTCGACCTGCCCGGCGTCTCGCGCGGCAAGCCCCTGGACAAGATCGGGCAGCGGGACTTGAACCAGGGTGAAATCTTCTTCGATAACGTGCGGATCCCCAAATCAATGATGGTGGTAGCCGATCCGGAGATGTACAAGGTCATGATTGACATGCAGTTGACCGGGGCCAATGGTTGGATGGGGGTCTGCTTCACCGGTTGCGCCCATTCAGCCTATGACGAAGCCCTTAACTATGCCAAACAGCGCATCCAGGGGGGGAAACCTATTATCGAGCATCAGAATATCAAGCTCAAGCTTTTCGAGATGTTCACCGCCGTCGAGGCCTCCCGTTCTCTATCCCGGCGGTCCATGATCTATAACAGCACTCTGTCGAAGGCTTTGCAGCCCCCGGCCCTCGAGTACGCCATTGCCTCCAAAATTTTCGGCACCGAGACCGCCTTCCGCACGGCCAGTCAGGCCATCCAGATTTTCGGCGGGAACGGCCTGACCCGGGAATATGTCATTGAAAAAATATTCCGCGATGCCCGGGCGGCTATGATCGAGGACGGAGTCAATGAGACCCTGGCCCTGGGCGGGGCCAGCCGGCTCTAGGGAGGCAACATGAAAGATCTGGCGAAACTCAGTCTGGTTAAACTTGCTGAAGCGATAAAGAAAAAGAAAATTTCTCCTGTGGAGCTTATGAAAGCAACCCTCAGGCGGATCGAACAAACCAATACCGATCTTAACACCGTCGTGGCCAGGTATGATGAGAAGCTCCTTCTTTCTCATGCTAAAAAATCAGAAGGAAGGGTCATGCGGGGGGAGGCCAGGCCCCTGGAAGGGATTCCCCTGGGGGTCAAGGATCTGGAAGAGGCCAAGGGACTGGTGACTTCCATGGGGTCAATTCCTTTCCGTGACCAGGTGGCCCAACAGGACTCCACCCAGGTACAGCGCCTTCGAGCAGCCGGTGCCATCGTGGTCGGCAAAACAAACGCGCCGGAGTTCGGTTATACCGCGATTACCAAAAACCTGGTCTATGGGATAACGCGGTCCCCCTGGAACCTGGAACACACCCCCGGGGGTTCAAGCGGGGGCTCGGCCGCCGCCTTGGCCGCCGGGGTTCTTCCCCTGGTAACATCGAGCGACGGGGGGGGGTCGATCCGAATCCCGGCCAGTTTTGTCGGCGCCTTCGGACTTAAACCATCCTTCGGGCGAATCCCCATCGGGCCTATCGCCCGATGGAATTATGGAGATACCACGCATTATGGTGCCCTGACCAAAACGGTCGAAGATGGGGCCCTTTTTTTGGACCAGGTAGCCGGACCCTCGCCCTATGACCCGAACTCCCTTCCCGCTCCCGGCCTTTCTTACTTTAAAGCGGTAAAAAAACCTCTTTCCCAAAAATTGCGCATTGGTTTTTCTCCGGACCTGGGTTATGCCGTTGTCCAATCTGATATCGCCTCCGCCGTTGAGGAAGGGGCCAAGGTCTTTGAGCAGATCGGACACCGTCTCCAAAAGATCAAGGGAGGCCCCCCTATGCTTCTCTCGGAATGGGGAATGTTCGGAGCCTTTGAACTGGCCTCCAGGTTATGCCATCTGTTTGAAGAACACGAAGAGGAATTCGGACGGTCTTTTCTGGTCGGGCCCAAGAGCACCAGGAACCTGACCTGCGAGCAGTTTGGTCAAATGGAAGTCAAACGGGCGCAGCTCAATCGCTGGTGCGCGGAAACCTTTGAGAAGGTGGACCTGCTGGTAACCCCTACGGTTCCCTTCGACCCGCCTCCTGCGGGTGGACCTTTTCCGGAAGAAACAGAGGGTCGCCAACAGTTTCCGGCAGCCGTGGCCTCTTTTACCGTCCCTTTTAACCTTTCCTGGCATCCGGCGGCAACCGTTAGAGTAGGATTATCAAAGGCCGGCTTACCCATTGGACTCCAGATTGTGGGACCCCGGTTTCGGGAAGACCTGGTCCTTCAGCTGGCCCGGGCCTTCGAAGTGGAAAAACCCTGGCACCCGAACTGGCCGACATCATGGTAGGGGGCAGGCCCATCTCTTTACAAAAAGTTAGAGAAGACCTGCCGGTTCAAACCAATGCCGAATTAGTAGACCGATTAAAAGCAGGACTTCGGCATTAAGGGCCTGAATGACAGACGCGGCTTGATCCGGTCAAAGGTAAGGTCGTGCGCGATAAAGGGGGAAGTATCTGGTTTTTGCCGGTAAAATGCGCTATACTGAAAAATATGATGTTGATTGGTAAAGGCAATGCCCCTCTCCGAAAGTAAACCCCCCTGGCTCCGACAAAGGATGCGGGATTCCGGTTCCCTGTCGGAAGTCTTATCGACCGTCCGGGAAAACAAGCTTCACACGGTGTGCGGCGAAGCCCTCTGCCCCAACCAGCTGGAATGTTTCGGCCGGGGTACGGCCACCTTTCTGTTGTTGGGCCCCGGGTGCACCCGGCGGTGCACCTTCTGCGCGGTGGATAAGTCGACCGTCCACCCCCCTGATTTGAATGAGCCGGTCCATACGGCCCGGGCCGTGGCGCGGCTGGGCTTGAAATTCTGTGTCTTGACCATGGTGACCCGTGACGATCTTCCTGATGGTGGCGCAGGCCATATAGCTCAAACGGTGGAGGCCCTGCGCCGGAATTGCCCCGGCGTGGGAGTGGAGCTGCTTATTTCCGATTTAAACGGCAACTGGAAGGCGCTGGAGAAAATACTTAATACCTTGCCGGAAGTTCTCAATCATAATCTTGAAACCGTACCGAGATTATATCCAGCGGTTCGCCCCCAGGCCGACTATCAACAGTCACTGAAGCTGTTGACCCTTGCCGCCCGCCATGTTCCCCCCCTGGTTACCAAGTCGGGAATGATGCTTGGACTGGGAGAGAAAAAGGAAGAAATCCTGCGGGTGATGGAGGATCTGAGAGAGGCCGGCTGCCGGATCCTGACCCTGGGTCAGTACCTGGCTCCCTCCAACCGGCACCATCCTATCGTCCGTTATCTTCCCCCGGAAGAATTTTTTGAGTATGAAGAAGAGGCCCGGGCCCGGGGTTTCTCCGGGGTGGCCAGCGCCCCGTTGGTCAGGAGCTCTTACCAGGCTGAACAGCTTTTTCTGTCCGCCCGCCCTCGCTTTCCATAACCTGGGGAGGCCTCGAAACATGGGAAAAAATCAGAGTTCAAAGTTCAAAGTTCAAGGTTCAAGGTTTAGGAAAAATCACAACATATCTTTACTAACGGCTTCTCCGGAGAGTATCGATCGGCATTTTCCCATTGCTTTTTTCCTCTCGCCTCTGGCCTCGCGCCTCTGGCCTGTTTTTAAGTGTTGAGATGTTTCCCACCCGGTTTCTCAATCTTCCCCACCTGGCCTACCTGGAATCGCTTGAATTGATGCGAAGACTGGTGGACAAAAAACGCCGGGGCCCTTTCCCGGAAGTATTGATTCTCCTTGAACATGAACCGGTCTTGACCATGGGCCGGCGGGCGGAATCATCCGATATCCTGGTTGCTAAAGAGGTCCTCATCAAAGAAGGGATCACGGTCCATAAGGTAGAGCGGGGGGGGCTCATCACCTATCACGGTCCCGGTCAGTTGGTGGCCTACCCCATTTTCAACCTTCGGACCCTGGGAGTGACTGTTCTCGATCTGGTAAACGGATTAGAGGAAATTGTCCTTAATACCTTGTCTGATTTTAATATCGTCGGAAAGCGGAACGCCGGGCAGCGAGGGGTCTGGGTGGAAAGGGAAAAAATTGCTTCCATCGGAGTAGCCGTTCAGGGAGGGATTTCTTTTCACGGCCTGGCGCTTAATGTTGATCCGAACCTGTCCCATTTTGACCTGATCAATCCCTGCGGTCTAAACGGGGTCCGGATGACCTCCATGCGAAAGATCCTTGGAAGGCCGATACACACTTCAGACCTCCGGCAGATTATGGCCGGATATTTCGCCCAGCAATTTAATCTGGATTTAAAAGCAGGGTCCCTCGATTAGACAACCATTGGGAAATGGGTCGTTTGATTCCCCCCCTCCCAGAGGTCTTCCTCTTGAATTGAATCCTGAACTTCCCCTTGGCTTGGTAACCCCGAGGTTTTTTGTTTTTTGCAGCCAGGGTCATTTTGAATTCTAAAACCCGGTGATCCCGGAATCAACGGCCAGTGTTTGGGCCGTGATATAAACGCTTTCTTCGGATAGAAAAAACAAGACCGCATAAGCGATCTCCCAAGCCGTTGCCTGACGTCCAAAAGGGATCCTGGCGACACTGCCGGCACGAGAAGCGCGACCCGCACCGGCCGCACGACCATTAGGGGTATCGACCATTCCAGGCATGACGATATTGGCCCGGATACCTCTCCGGGAGCCTTCAAAGGCCACATGACGCATCAACCCGGCCAATCCCGCTTTGGAGGCATCATAGGAGACGAGCCGAGAGCCGGCCCTGATGGCGGAAATCGATGAGATAAAAACGATTGAAGATCCATTCTCCAGCTTGTCCAAACCTTCCCGGCAGCAGAGCATTGGTCCTCGAAGATTTGCCGCCAAGATATCATCCCAGTCTTCTTTTACCCGCAGCTCAGCCAGTCCGGTTTTACCAAATATCCCGACCACCAGCACCATGCCGTCTAAGCCTCCTAGGCCTGACCTGGCCTGTTCGATCATCCGGGTGACCTCCTCTTCCCGGGAAATATCAGCCTGAAGAGGAACAGCTTGACCTCCTTCAGAAATGATCTGCTCAACGGTATTCCGGGCACTTTGAAGATTCAAATCAGCGACAGCAACTTTGGACCCTTCCCGGCCAGGAGCATTGATATGGCACGGCCATTGCCAATGGGCACCGTTGTGGCGTCAAATGTGCGTTGACCTCCACCGACTACAAGAATTCTTCGGCCCTGAAGGCGACCTCTGGCTGGTGCTTCTCCCTCGGATCGGAGCTTAACGGCCGCAGATAACGTTCTTTTTCAGACATAATTTTCCAGGCCCACCTTTACCTTTGTATTATAAATTTTCGATTCAATCAAAAAGCGTCATTTCTCCATAGCGGTTTTTAGAAGACAATGCAGCAGAACGTTGCAGCCGGATTCACAGTCCTCCCATCGGGTATTCTCGATCTCGACATGACTGCGGCCGCCAATGCTCGGGACAAAGATCATCGCCGTGGGACAGACATGGTTGATGTAGCCGGCGTCATGGCCGGCCCCGCTGACCCAGAGCATGTTGGAGTATCCCAACTCGTTGGCTATGTCCAGCACCCGCTGAACCAGTTTCTCGTCGAAGGCTACATGGCTGAAACGCCAGGTCTCCTCGATTTTAATCCGACAGCCGTGTTTGGCGGCGATATTCTCAAAATCCTTCCGCAACAGATCCCCGGAGTTCTGGATAAGGTCGTCTATCCCAAGAGCGGAGGTCCACTGTAAAGTCCACCTGGCCCGGGATGACATTACGGGAGTTGGGATGGTTATGGATCATACCTACTGTAGCCACCAGGTCCCTCCCATTCGGACCGGCAGCTGGTTGACCCTGAGAATCATCTCGGCAGCGGCCACAAGGGCGTCCTGGCGTCCCTCCATGGGGGTGGACCCCGCCTGGTTGGCCTCTCCGGTGAGGTGGATATCAAACCAGTGCATACCGAAGTGCCTTTCGGTGATCCAATGACTTTCTTCTGGACGTCAAGTACCGGACCCTGTTCAATGTGGAACTCGTAATAGCAATGGACAGGAAATTTCCGGCAAGGTGCCGTCCCCTTGTAGCCGATACGTACCAGTTCATCCTCCAGACGCTTGCCGATAATATCCCTGCGGTCATAGGCCCAATCAAGTTTGAGGTCCCCGGCCCACACGCCGGAACCCACCATGGCCGGGGCAAAGCGGGATCCTTCTTCGTTAGTCCAGTCCACGATTACCATTGACCTCTCGGTCTCAATGTCGTTTTCCATGCAGGGTCCGCATGACCTCCAGTGTGCCCATGACCCCCAGAATACCGTCGAAGCGGCCGCCTTTGGGTTGTGAGTCGATATGCGAGCCGCTCATCACTGGGGCCAGGGCCTTGTTCCTCCCGGGTCTGCGGCCGAAGATGTTGCCCATCGCATCAATGGTGATCTCGCAGTCGATCTCTTTGAGCCACTTTAGGAAAAGATCTCGCGCCTGCTTGTCCTCGTCACTCAGCGTCAGGCGTTGGACGCCACCACCAGGAGTGCCGCCGATTTTGGCCATTTGCTCCAGAGAGGATTGCAGCCGTTTCCCGTTCACTCGCAACTCCTTCAAATCCATCTTTAGGCTCCGTTCCTCGCCAATGCTTTTTCATAGGTTTTACATGATGCCATAAATATCAGGAAAAGGGGACCAATTTAATTGTTGATTGAAATGGTAATCCCCGATCATCAATCTTCTGCCTGACCGCTCATCTTGGCCTCCAAAGGGCCTATCTCTTCTCTTGTTTTTTCATTTTGACGAAGTCCCCGGGAAACGTTATAT
>CAVQFQ010000012.1:0-147775 GCA_963711835.1 uncultured delta proteobacterium
CTGAATGAACTTATTTTCTTTTGAATTGATTCCTAATATCCATGGAAAAAGAAGCACACACTACCGCTTAAGTAGTCACCCTGAGAAATCCGGCAACCCTTGCAACCAATAACACTCCGATCAATAGGCGACCAACAAAACCAAAGTCGGGCAGGGAACTCAGGATTTTCGGCCTAAGGTTTAAAGTGCCGGGAGTATCCTCGAGCTTGCCTGAAAATATGCCTTTATCGTATTTCCCTCTTTTTGTCAAGTTCATTCAGTAACTACGTCCCCTTCGACTATTTTCTCCTTGTTCCATTCTTTTTCTTGTTTTATACTCTTCCCATCAAAAAGCAAGTCCTTGCTATCAAAATTTTCTTCTACTCACGTTTATCGCCTCTGGCGGTAAATACTCTTTTTTTGAAGCAACCTTTATTATATGGAACCATCTCGTATCTCATCAAAAAAGGGTGTTCTTTTTTCTTCAACGCATTTTACGGCATACAGATAAAGTGCGGCGCTCCAGGTTTGCCAGTCCTGCCCCATTGGTTTGCCGTCCTGGGCTTTTATCCATTCATTAAATCCAAAATCGACGCTCCCGGTATTGGAAATTTTTATACTATGGGTAAGTGCCACGAGCTTTTTCCTGGCGAGTGTGTACCTTTTAGCAGCAACTAGGGCTGCCACATAAAATCCGCATATAAAAGGCCATATACCTCCATTATGGTATTCTCCGGGCTTGTTATATATTGAATATCGCACATGCCAGTCAGGATCTTCAGGTTTAATAAAGGGGAAGAAATTAGGCGGCAGATCAACTGCCAATTCACCTCTTTTTCTCATGCCTGCACACTCCTCTTCGATCCAGGAAATCATTTCATCAGCCCGTGAGGGTGATGCTATTCCGGAGAGAATGGCAAGACTGTTACCGAGCAGGTCGAACCGTTCGCTGCTATGAATTTTATATGACCAGAAAGCATAGTATGGCTTATGTTTTACCACAAGACCTTCGTGGACATGATGGTGTATTGTCCCTCCGGTGATAGTAAACCGGCTCATCTCATGGCGCATCCTGTCTGCTCTTTCATGCTTGCCCAGGAGCCGGAGATAGCTATATACCAAGGTATTCACAAACAAACCATATCCGGTCACCCATTGTTCATCGCGCCAATCGCTTGTCGGCTGCTGGGCAACCAGGTACCGGTCTGAAGGGCTTTGATATTCCATCCAGGTCAGGGCTTTTTCAACAGCATCATTAAGAAAGTCCGATTCACCTGATACTTTTCTGAAAATGCCAGCACCCAGCAAAAACAAAGGAGTGGTATCACTTGATCCACGATCTTCTTTGTCGTGCACCAGTGAAGGGATATGACCATGTTCTGTCTGATTTTTTGCCAGTGTTTCCAATACTTTCCGGATGCTCTCCAGAAGCTTCTGATTCTCAGAAACAGCAATTCCCAGAATGGAAAACATCAAATCCCTTGTATATGGTTCCGGATATCCCCAGCCTGCCGTACGCGGAAGTCCATGGTATGGTCCGTGGGCATTATGAAGCAGCACTTCAAGGGCGGCCTTCTTTGCCTCTTCTATCTCTTGCCAGTTTGCAGTTTTCATGGTTTTAATTGTCAATTATTTTATTCCCAATTTATCGTTCATTATCTGTACAAACCGTTTTGCAACAACGCGGTAGTCAAAATTTTCCACTACACGTTCTCTGGCTGCTTTGCCCATTTTTTCCCGCAATGCTGCATCAGTCATAAGAACCATCAAATACTTGGCAATATCATGAACATTTGCACGGTAATCCACTGTCCGTGGTTCTTTAAATACCACTCTGTGTTTATCTTCAAAGCCCGATTCATCACCAAGCATTACTTCGTTCACAACAATTTTCTGTGCTACATTTGCCAGGAATGCTGTTTCGCCATGTACAAGCGTATCAAGCATTCCCATAGCCTTAATGCCTATAACCGGTTTTCCGCATGCTCCTGCTTCCACCTGCGGCATTCCGAATCCTTCAAGCCGGGAAGGGGCTGCATATATATCGCATGCTCCAATCAGGTAAGGCATGAAATTTCGTGAAATGGTGTTGGTTGCATAAGTGACATTTTTTTCAATGCCCAGGTGTGTCGCCATTTCCAGATCGGCCAGGTTTTGAAGCTTGGTTCGCGGCTGAGGCCATACTTTGCAGACATATTTCCAATCGGGCGCTTTAGTATCAATGATAGCAAGCGCCTGCATTACCTCCTGTGCACCTTTTGATGCGGCATCGCCGCCAACAGTGAGAATCATTAACTGATCGGGTGAAACACCCAGCGATTCGCGCACGGCCAAAATTTTCGGATCATCCTTACTGTAAGGGATAAAAGCATCCGTATCGCAACCTACAGGTAATACTTCAATTTTATCGCCATTGATCCCATCGCGGACATACATCTCCTTTACCCAATTCGATGTTACCAGTATAAGCGGAAGAGCATTCAAAACCTCCTGGTAGTTTGCAATATAACCATCGGCAACCAACCATGGTACCGGCTGCACGCCATACCGTTGCGGGTGAAGCACTAATTGCGGCGTGTGCCCCCAATAACCTACACCAACAACAACATCTGGCTCAAACCAGCGATAGTACCATTCCTTCTCCTGTGCTGATTCGAAATGAACAGCATGGGCATCAACACCCATTTCAAGAAGTCCCCTGTACAGAAGATCTCCCTGGGTTGCAAGCCCTCCGGGTGAAGGAGGATAATCATATAATACCAATACTTTCATGCTAAAACGCCTCCATTATTAAGCCATTTTTTAGCATCATACGAATTTGTAAATTGCCAGAATGATTCTGCCCGTGGTGTTGTTTCTGCTTCAAAACTGTTTTTTTCAAATCCGTACGTTTCTGTAATTAATGCTGTATTTTCTCAGCCATATCCGTTTCGTAAGTATGCGGTAAATAGTAGCGGTTTCGACAGGTCTGGGATAATATTCCTTATTACCATCCTCATAAGCAAAGGTCCAAAGTTCATTGGCAGATATTTTACCGGCATGCCAGAGCTTAATTACTGCTTTACTTACTTCCTCATGTCTGATATGTCTTGTATATTCTCCGGTTGGATTATGGGAAATTATCAGGTCGAAATGCTTCGGAGGTAATAAGTCCAGTATAGCACGCTCAACCTCTTTTTCATCCAACGGCTTCTGTTCAGGACCGTCGTCAAGGTCGCCCATGATCCCTTCTGATTTAAGAACTTTTAATGCTTTATAAAACCTGGGGGCACGTTCTTTATCGCTTCCCCGGCAAAGACAAACAATAAACCACTTCCATGACGGATGGCTCAGTATTGTTCCGCCGGCCCATAACGTTTCATCATCGGGGTGAGCAACTATAAGGGCAACTGTTTTTGTGGATAATCGGGTCATTAATAAAAATTATATAACGATTGTTTTTATTCACCGGGACGTAGTGACTGAATGAACTTATTTTTTTGATTTGGTTCATAGAATCCATAAACCAGAAGCACACACTACCGCTGAAGCAGTCACCCTGAGAAATCGGGCCACATCTGCAACCGAAAGACCCTTTCGATCAACAGGCAACCAATAAAACCAGACCCGGGCAGGGGAACTCAGGATTTTCGGCCTAAGGTGTAAAATACCGGGAGCATCCGGTCGAGCTTTACTGAGATAGGCCCTTATCGTATTTCCCTCTTTTTGGCAAGTTCATTCAGTAACTACGCTCTTTTCTGCTGCATCCCGCATCAACTCCATTTCTCACGGAAACGGCTTAGGCGGTAGGCGAGCAGGACCCTATGGACTTGTTTGGGGGTAACCCCGGTTCGTTCAGCAATCAGCGGGTGAAGAAAAGAAGACGGGAGGCCGGAGTCAGATAGGTATTTCTGGTACTCAGCCAGGATGGCTGTTTCCTGTTCCAAGGATACATTCGAGATGTTCCGCAACTTTTCCTCACCATCATGAAGAATGTCCAGATAGCGGGAGACCTCCCAGGCGCTCAAGCCGGTCTCTTGGGTAATCTGTTCTTTGATTTCCTTGAAAGAATTTTTTCTTTCCAGATAGTTGAAATAGGCTTTTTCCACAGAGAAACGCTCTTCCCGGGTCAATTCCTTTGATTGAGCCTGCTGTTGATTCCACTGCCTCAGGGCAAGGACAACGGTCCGGTATGGAAGTCCCATGGCAACGGCGATTGTCCTTCGCCTTCCGTTCTGTGGTCTCTCCATTCCCTGAACGTAGATTTGATATCGTTCTACGATTTCTTGAATCTGCGCCTTGGTCGGCTCGATTTCTTCCCCTGTCCGGTCGGGTGTTGTTTGCGCTTCCGTTTTGCCGACTTTTTCTTTCTCTTTGGACTCTTTCTGAACCTTGTGCTTGGTCACCTCGTCCTGGATTCCCGTTGTTGCAATCTCCTTTAAAACCTGAAACGCTGGACCATCAGCCGGTCCTAAGGTTGGGCCTTTTACAATGGATTTTTTTATTTTTGCCGATGCTTTTGGCGAGAGCCCATTTCTGGTGACAGTCTCCTGTTGAGGCCTTTTGCGAACCTTGCCGGCACATCGCAGACATACTTTCGTCGTCCGGTCCGGGCTTAAAAAGCTCCGTCCGCACTCCTCACAATCCTTTCTGAAGGTTATTTCTCCGGACATAAATCCTCCGCTCCAACTTTTCGCTTTCTTACTTCCTGAATTTTCGATATTCGATAGGGACGCTCTTTAGTAAATTATTGATTCCTGTGAAGTAACCCTGGTTTTTGAAATAATGATGATTCTCACAATAATTTTTTGTAGTATTTACCGGATATTGAAAACAGCATATTTTATTATTTTACTTCAAATTGGGTTACTTCTCAGGAATCATTATTAAAGAGCGTCCCGCATCATGGGTTGGATTGCAAACCGATTACGATACGGTGCGGGCCAAAGACGCCCTGTCTGACGTTTTGTCACGTATTCATCGTTTCGAGCCCATTCATGTTTAGCCGAGTGGCTATCTTTGTCCCCTTGAAAGATCGGTAAATTTCAAGCCTCCAGGCACCTCTGCAACCGCAAGACCCTTCCGATCAACAGGTAACAGTACAATTATTCTCTGGCGAATTTCCCTCTCTTTTGTCAGGTTCATTCAGTAACTACGTCCCCTCGATATACTTCTGGAAAAGTAAAGACGATTTCGCAAGGACCATTTTCAAGCCAATCCTCGAAAATGTCAAAGAAGTATTCAGCTCCAGGATCTTTCCGGTTGAAGTAACGATGGGGTCTTTCGGCACCACTTAGTTGAGATCTTCCAGAAAAGTGTTTCCACCCAAAGAAGCCAAGCAACAGATGTGATCTATTGATCATAACGCCATGTATAACCGGAAAACTGTCATAGGTATAGACATTCATTTTGAACCTACTATTACTAATCTCAGATTTTACTCGCCCGATAATTGTTTGAGCTTCTCGAGACCAGTGCTCAGGAAACCACTTGCTAAATGCGCTATTAGGATTAATGAGATACAAAGAAATTTCGACATTAGAGGCAGGAGAGCTTTGCAAAATCATCGGTAGCACACTAGAAAACGAAGTACCTCCGGTAGATGCAATAATGTCAACTATAGTTTTGTATTTGTCTCTCCTCACTATTTCAGAAAGTAGAGGGGCAGCTTCTATTATTGTAGGAAACTCCCTCAAATTAAACGCTGTCTGTACACGCGTATCTAAGTTTTTAAGGGTCTCGAAGAGAATTGCTATAGAACTTACAATTGCGGCCGGGAGTAGTATGTCACGCAGGGGGCCAAGGAAGTCACCAAAGTACAATAACACCAGAAGAACAAAGAGGTCCAAATATATTATAAATGTCTTGGAAGCTTCGTATATTTCGCCAAGTTTTGCTAAAAGAGAAGGTTGCGACTTCATGCTGAACCCCTTTTGCTTTCAATCCAGCCTTCCTCAAGGGATTCAATACATGTAAGTAGCTCCTCAGCAGAATGAGTCACGAACCTCAGTTTCTCGATAGGGTTGCATGCGATTGGTCAAATAGCTATTATTCCAGTGGAACCATATTGAAATCAAACCTGCGCTGTTAGCACCACCTATATCACGTTGTGGGTTGTTACCGACCATTATTTTGCGGCCGTAATCCTCGGGATGAATCCATAGAGCGTTCAAAGCTGTAATGAATATCTGTGGAATAGGTTTTTCTACTCCAATCTCATCAGAGACTACAAACTCATTAAACAGATCGAACAATCCATGCTGTTGTAGAACATTCTTGTAAGTGCCCGTTTTAGTATTGGCTATCAGTGCCAATAAATAGCCATAAGTTCTCAATTCCCTCAGAATCATAACCATATTCTGGACTAAATCAGCTTTTAGTGTGGTTGAAGTATCGTCTTTTCTTTCACTTTCTTCAACCATAATAGTGTCACTATGGTCAAATAGTACAGCCTTTTCCTTCACAATGTCCCTACCTTGTATTTCCCTATAGGATGTCCCCCTAAATTAATAGTGTAATCCAATTTTCCCTTTTACTTTAAAATAATATTTTAGTATTTTAGGATATGCTAGAGTTATCAAAGGATAAATAAAAACAAGCCTCCCAAGTACTGGATCTAGTTGATGGCCATGGAGCAATAAGGTTTCCCCTGAAAAAGTAACAATCCTCAATAATTTCAAAATTAGGAAAGTTTTCAAAAAATGATCTATGCTTTCTAATTTGATAATCGTGATTTCCTAATATATATTTAATTTTTGTTCCATTTTCCCCAAGAACTTTTAATAAATAAAAAATGTTTTTATTATCCTCAATAATATCATTAAATTCTGCTCTCCATAAATCTAAGAAATCTCCATTAATAATAAAATAATCCGGTGGATCCATAATGTTTTTTTTTAAAAATATCTCAAAATAAAATGAGCTTTTATCATTATATTTTTTCTGTCCAAGATGAATATCACCAACTACAATACTTTTTGATTTAAGGTCATAAGGGTATTCATATTTAATGGATTTACATACCTCTGTTCCTTTCGCTTTTAATTTTTTAATCATTGTTATATTTTTTACCATATATTACCCATATCATCCCATCCCCTTCCCTCCCGTTACTATCTCCCGCATTGCGGAGAGAAAGAAAATAGATCATTTCTTGCCATACCTTGCCTTGGGTTTTTTAGCCAAAAAGCCGATTTTCTTCCTTGGTTTAACCGGCGGGGGCCATGAGCTGCCGGATGGCCTCAAAAACAACCCGGAACTGGCCATCGTATTTTTTCTCCATGTCCTCAATCTTCAGCTTTAGCTCCCCATGGGTAGCCAATATCTCCCTTATTCGGGTGAAGGTCCTCAAAATTTGAATATTGACCAGGATAGCCTGCTCGCTGCTTAAGACACTGGAGAGCATGGCCACCCCGTTTTCAGTAAAAACATAAGGCAAGTATTTGAAATGTTGTCCCCTTTTTAAGGTCACATTTTGTGACCTTAAAAGTTCTCGGGCCTCTTCCACGGTCAACTGGAACATAAAATCATCGGGAAACCTTTTCAAATTCCTTTTTACGGCTTGTTTTAAAGCCTTTGTCTCCACCCCATAGAGAACAGCCAGATCACGATCAAGCATGACCGCTGCGTCACCCTGAAAAGTCGGGCCACCTCTGCAACCGAAAAACCTTTCCGATCAGTAAGCTACCAACAAAACCAAAATTCCGCAGAGGAACTCAGGATTTTCAGTCTAAGGTGTAAAGTAACGGGAGTATCCGGTCGAACTTACCTGGGATATGCCTTTATCGTATTCCCCTCTTTTTGACAATTTATTCAGTAACTACATCCTCTTTCGTCTTTAATAAGGAAGAGGATCTAGTCGTTGACATCCGTCCCTTCGAGGAATATCGGCGCGGGAGCGTCCGATCCGAACAGCTTCTTATTCTGGACAATCCACTCCCCGTCAATGCACTCCCTTCATCAGTTCTTTTGCCAACTCAACCATGTCCTCCAACCAGGGATCATCCTCCTCCCCTCCGAAGCTGTCAATGAACCACTGGATCTTGGCTCTCTCCTTCTCCGTCGGCACGAAATACCGGCCTGGGATACTCGGAACCTCACCTGGTTTGGGCCAGGGGAATGACAATAAATAGGTTTCGGCATCATCAGGATGCCAGTTCCGATAGGTCCGTAAGGCCCGCTCAAACTGCCCAGCATCCACTGGAAACCATGGTACCCCCTGAGCGGTACAGTCCCGAACGTTCCCGACTTCATCGGCCAGGATCTCAAGAGCGGTCCAGTAGTCTTCGTCAAGGATGGGAGGTTGAGTCATTTGGGTTTTGGTCTTACGCCGTCCGGATTACCTTGTTCAAGATAAAACTTCTCAGATGCACTGACTTTCGACTCCAAGTCCCAAAGGTCGGAAGCCAGCTTGTTGGTATTGACCGTATCAAGATTATTGGCCAGGGCCTTTGATCTCGTTTATGGCTTTATCGACTACCTGGTTTACTGGGGTCTTTTTCATTCGATCCTCCTATAGTCCATAACCCTCGTTTTCCCTCCCTGGCCTCCCTGTAGGCCTCCTGTAGCCTTCTGAGATGCCTTACATTCGGCGGATAGGTCATCAGGCCAGCATAACCGGCCCGGACGATCTCTTCGTTGAGCATCCGACCATCCTGGAGCCAGACGTAGCCGAGGAGTCTGCCATACCGGTCCCGTTCCTGCACGTCCAGTTCGATGGTGACATGGTCACCAGGTCGGAGAACTGATTTAACATACCGGGTCGCTCTCTGGCCCATTTCGGTGATGGTTCTGAGGTCAGCCCCTGTCCGGATCGAGTCCTTCTCGGCCTTGGGGTTCGGGCGGCATTCCGGGGCGTCGATGCCGATCAGCCGGACCTTTTCCTTGTGGCCCTGGAGGCGGATGACGATGGTGTCACCGTCAGTGATCGATATGACCTCAGCAGGCAGGGTTCGGGGAGATCTTTCGGCCAGGAGAACAGAGGGCAGAAGGAGGGTCTAAGAGGATGAGGATCGCGGGGACTATGGTTTTCCGGTTCATGGGGATGGGTATCATGGTCGATCACTTCCCGAGGGCTTTCACCAGGAAATCGAAACGCCAACAGGGAGATCCCTGGATTTTTACTCTCCCGAGGCCCGGCCACATTCAGGACCCCGATCCGGTTCTTCTCCAGCCAGGCCCTCAATGATGATGGGTCCCCAGGCTTCTTCAGGTCAACGATCAGACAGGGCTTCCTATGCCTCTTGGCCAGGCGGATGGTCAAGGCCGTCCCCCCGGTCGGTTTGCCCCAGGTTAAGATCAGGGTCCCGTCCGAGTCCTGGACGTTCATCTCCGTCCTTACCGGGTAGCTGGCCGACTCAGTTTCCTTGAGTGGGTAGCGTTCCGGGATTGGTCCGTCTTCAGCCTTCCGACCTTTCGGACACCAGCCGCCGCAGGGGATACCGAGATTCAAGGGCAGCATCCAGGGCGGCACGGTCAACGCCGGTCTGGCCACCGGAGATGATTTTCAAACCTCGTTTTTGGTTCTCCATATCAATATGTTGCCTTTAAACCTTTAACCTTCGATACCATATATCACTTGATCAACAAAAAAGGCAGGGTTATTTGACCCGCCACCTAAATGTCATGAACTAATTTAGGACCAGCTTAATTAAATAGTTTTTGGTTATCAGCTAAGAGTTTAGGCTGAAAAATAAAGGAAAGGGAAAGAAATTACCTTTCCAGGGAAAGGGTTTCCCAGAATTCGGAACTCATTTTCTTTCATTGGATAAGGTGAGGATCTTCTTTCCCATCAGAAGGGGAATCCAGGAATAAAAAGACTGGATTCCGGGTCAAGCCCGGAATGACAACCTGGTAAATGTAATACTGAAATACTATACTATTCAAAATAAAAAGGGGCCGGGAATGATCCCCGGCCCCCAACTAGTCTGTCCTTCTGAAGGGCGGTCTGCCTAAAGGCAACCGCCCCCTTAGGCCTTTTCCTTAAGCTCCTCGACCACCTTCTTAACCTCGTCCTTCTTCTGGCCGGGCATCAGACCTTTGACCTTGTCCATGGCCTGTTTGGCCTTGCTCTTTTTCTTCTTGGTTTTGACTTCCTCGGAACGGCCCACCAGTTCGATGACCGAGATGGGGGCGCAATCCCCTTTGCGGTAGCGCAGCTTGGTGATCTGGGTATAGCCGCCGTTCCGTTCCAGGTAGCGGTCCTTGATTTCGCCGAACAGTTTATAGACCACTTTTTTATCCCGGATAAAAGCCAGGGCCTGCCGCTGGGCATGGAGATCCCCTTTCTTGGCCAGGGTGATCATCCGCTCCGCCTCCATCCGCAACTCTTTGGCCTTGGCCAGGGTGGTTTCAATCCGCTCGTGCTCCAGAAGGGAGGTGACCATATTGCGCATCAGGGCCAGCCGATGGCTGGTCGTGCGACTCAGTTTTCTTCCTGAACAGTTATGCCTCATACCCGTTTTCCTTTGTTTCCTCCTGCGAGGGCGGTTGAAAGCCGTCCAGTCTCATGCCCAGGCCCAACCCCATTTCCTCCAAGATCGACTTGATTTCATTAAGTGATTTGCGGCCGAAGTTTTTGGTCCGAAGCATTTCCGATTCGGTCTTCTGGACCAGTTCCCAGATATGGCCGATATTGGCATTCTTTAGACAGTTGGCCGAGCGGACCGAAAGCTCCAGTTCTTCCACGCTTTTAAAAAGATTCTGGTTGATCTGATCTTCGGCCGGGCCGCCTTCCTCCCGCGAAGGCTCTTCCTGCGCTTCTTCAAAATTGATAAAAATACTTAACTGTTCCTTCAAAATTTTAGCGGCCACGGCCAGCGCATCTTCGGGAGTGATGCTGCCGTCGGTCCAGAGTTCCAGGGTCAACTTATCATAATCCGTGATCTGCCCGACCCGGGCATTCCCGACCACATAATTCACCTTTTTGATCGGTGAAAAAGCGGTATCCAAAAAGATGCTCCCCAGCGGGGCGCCTTCGACTTTATTCCGCTCGGCCGGTACATAGCCTTTTCCCATTTTGACCTGCATTTCGGCCTTCAGCTTCCCGTCAGGAGACAGGGTGGCCAGGGGCTGATCCGGGTTTAAAATCTCAATATGGGGATCACAAATAAGGTCTTTGGCCTTGACCACCCCCTCGCCGCCGGCATTCATTTTAATGGTGCGCGGCTCCTCGCCGTGCATCTTCAGGCGAACCGCTCTCAAATTTAAAATAATGTCCGAGATGTCTTCGACAATGCCGGGCAGGGTGGAGAATTCATGGAGCACGCCGTCAAATTTGACCGAAACAATGGCGGCACCCTGCAGGGAGGAGATCAGCACCCTTCGCAGAGCATTCCCGATAGTAACCCCGAAACCCCTTTCCAGGGGCTCACAAACGAATTTTCCATAAGATCGGCTGTGTCCGTCAGGATCCACCTCCAACCTTTTGGGTTTAATCAGTTCTCGCCAATTCCGATACATAAGCTCTCCTTAGGGTCGTCCGCGTCTTCGGTTAACCGATTACTTGGAATAAAGTTCGACAACCAGTTGTTCCTGGATGGGCATGGTCAAATCTTCACGGACCGGGTAGGTCTTGACCCCGCCCGAAAAGGTGGTCTTATCCAGCTCCAGCCATTGAGGAACCCCGCGTCGGGCCACCGCTTCCATGGACTCGACGATGGAGGCAATCTGGCGGCTTTTTTCCTTGACCACTACGGTATCCCCTATTTTCAAAAGATAGGAAGGGATGTTGACTTTTCGTCCGTTAATCAAAAAATGATTATGCCGGACCAATTGCCGGGCCTGATTTCTGGAATTGGCGAAGCCTAAGCGGTAAACCACATTATCTAATCTTCTTTCCAGCAGGACCAACAAGTTGGTGCCGGTGACGCCCTTCATCCGGTCGGCCTTATGAAAGGTGCCTCTGAATTGGCCTTCCAAGAGCCCGTACATCCACTTTACTTTTTGCTTTTCCCGGAGCTGGACTCCGTACTCGGAACGCTTGCTGCGGCCCTGACCATGTTGACCGGGGGGATAGCCCCGCCGTTCAAATGCGCACTTGTCCGAATAGCAGCGATCCCCTTTAAGAAAAATTTTCAAGTTTTCCCTTCGGCACAACCGGCAAACCGAATCGTTATATCTGGCCAACCTTTTCCTCCTCTGGTTTGGTTATTGGAGGGGATTAAACCCTTCTCCGTTTAGGGGGGCGACAGCCGTTATGGGGGATGGGCGTGACGTCCCGGATCACCTGGACCGAAAACCCGGCGGCCTGCAACGAACGCAAGGCCGCTTCCCGCCCGGCTCCGGGTCCCTTGATAAACACATCGATGCTCCTCATTCCCTGTTCCATGGCCTTTTTGGCGGCCACTTCGGCGGCTAACTGGGCGGCAAAGGGGGTGCTTTTCCGGGAGCCCTTGAACCCCTGCGTCCCGGCGCTGGCCCAGGCCACCACATTGCCGACGGGATCGGTAATGGTGATAATGGTGTTGTTAAAGGTCGATTGAATATGAACAATCCCGTTGGGAACGTTTTTCTTTTCTTTCTTTTTCTTTACCGTCTTCTTCGCTTCTTTGGCCATGATTCCTCCAGGGGATTATTTTTTCTTTTTCCCGGCCAGGGTCCGCCGGGGTCCCTTTCGGGTCCGGGCGTTGGTGTGGGTCCGCTGGCCTCGAACCGGCAAGGATTTCCGGTGCCGCAGCCCCCGGTAGGTGCCGACGTCCATAAGCCGTTTGATGTCCATGGAGATCTCCCGGCGCAGGTCGCCCTCCACCCGGATGCTGCTGTCGACCACTTTTCGAATGGCCGCCACCTGGCCTTCCGTCAACTGATCGGTTTTCGTATCCGGAGGGATCTGGGTTTCTTCCAGGATCTTTTTCGACGTCGGCCGCCCGATGCCGTAAATGTAGGTTAAGGCAATTTCAACCCTTTTGTTTTTCGGTAAATCAATTCCAGCTATTCTGGCCAACGTGTTCCTCCCTTTTTCATCCCTGGCGCTGTTTGTGCTTGGGATTTTCGCAAATGACCCGCACCACGCCCTTGCGCTGGATAATCTTGCACTTGCTGCAAATCTTTTTTACGGATGCCTTGACTTTCATAAGTACCTCGATGCCGGGCAAGAAATTAGGATGGGCACTCGAACTCCTGACCCCTTGAATCCTTGACCTGTTTATTTGGTCCGGTAGGTAATTCTGCCCCGTTTAAAATCATAAGGGGAAAGCTCCACCTTGACCTTATCTCCGGGCAGAATTTTAATAAAGTGCAAACGCATTTTTCCGGAGATATGCGCCAGGACCCGGTGGCCTTTTTCCAGTTCAACACGGAACATGGCGTTCGGCAGCGTCTCCACTACCGTGCCTTCCACTTCGATCACATCTTCTTTAGACATAATCCGTTAAAAGAGGGCTGTTTCCCCTTCGGGTTGGGTCAAGATGCAACAGCCGTTTTCCGTAACGGCGACCGTATGTTCAAAATGAGCCGAAAGGCTTCGGTCTTTGGTTACGGCCGTCCAGCCGTCCGAAAGTATTTCGACCTCATGGCCGCCGGCATTCACCATCGGCTCAATGGCCAGAACCATCCCCGGTTTCAAAAGCACCCCCCGGCCGGATTCTCCAAAATTCGGAATTTGGGGATCCTCGTGAAGGGCCTTTCCGATCCCGTGGCCCACAAACTGCCGGACCACTGAAAATCCCCGGTTCTCCACATGGGCTTGAACCGCAAAAGAGACGTCTCCCAGCCGGTTTCCGGCCCGAACCTTTTCCAGACCCAGGAAGAGGGCCTCCCGGGTAACCTGAATCAACCGCTGGGCTAAAAGGGAAACGGCGCCCACCGCCACCGTCAAAGCCGCATCGCCGTAATAGCCGTTATAATTAACCCCGAAATCCAGGCTGACGATGTCCCCTTCAAGCACTTTCCGTTCCGAAGGAAAACCGTGGACCACCTCTTCGTTAACGGAAACGCACAAACTGAAAGGATAGCCGTTATACCCCTGGAAGGCCGGCTGGACCTTCTTTTTCGCGCAGAGGCGCCGGGCCAACTGATCCAGCTCCCGGGTGGCCACCCCCGGTTTAATCTCGGCCCGTATTTCTTCCAGGATCAAAGCCACCACTCGCCCGGCACAGCGCATCTTTTCAATCTCCTCCGGAGATTTTAAGATGATCATGACCCCTTTTTACGAGAGCGCTTTTACAATACGATCGAAAATCTGCTGGATACCGCCTTGTCCTTCAATCGGACGCAGCAAAGCTTTCTCCTTAAAATACTCGATCAGGGGAAAGGTCTGGGCATCATAGACCTCCAGACGATTCCGGACCGTATCCTCATTGTCGTCATCCCGCTGGTACAATTCACCCGGGCACTTGTTGCAGCGGTCCTTATTGAGCGGGGGATCGAAAATGACATGATAGCCCTGCCCGCATTGACGGCAGGTTCTCCGGCCGGTCAGTCGTTTGACCAGCTCCCCTTTGTCCACTTCAATGGAAATGACATGATCGATCTTGGAATTCATATCGGCCAGGACCTTGTCCAGGGCCTGGGCCTGGGCCACGGTTCGGGGAAACCCGTCCAGCATGTAGCCCTGTTGGCAATCCTTCTCCTTCAGCCGCTCTTGGATAATGCCGATCACCACCTCATCCGGTACCAACAGCCCCTTATCCATATACTCCTTGGCCTTGAGACCAAGCTGGGTTTTCTCCTTGAGATTAGCCCTGAGGATATCCCCGGTGGAAATCTGGGGGATTTTATACTTGTCAATCATCATTTTGGCTTGGGTCCCTTTCCCGGCCCCCGGGGGTCCCAACAGAATCAGATTCATAGCTTCCTCCTTTAGATTGACCGGGCTAGCGTTTTATGCGCCCGATGCCTTTCTTCATAAATCCTTCGTAATGACGGGTCAACATGTGGGATTCAATTTGGGCCATCGTGTCGATGGCTACGCCGACCACAATCAATAGGGCCGTCCCGCCGAAGTAAAAAGGAACCTGAAAACGATGGATCAGGATGGTCGGCAGGACACAGACCGCCGAGACATAGAGGGCCCCGCCGAAGGTAATGCGGGTCAGGATTCGGTCGATATGATCGGCGGTCCGCTTTCCGGGCCGGATACCCGGGATATAGCCGCCGTATTTTTTCATGTTCTCGGCTACATCAACCGGATTAAAGGTTACGGCCGTATAAAAATAACAAAAGAAAAAGATGAAGGCCACATAGGTCAGGGAATAAAGCAGACCCCCGACGCCCATAAAATTCTTGACGAAGGTGCTCAGCCACTGGATTTGAATGAACTGGGTGATGGTCGCCGGGAACATCAGGATCGAAGAGGCGAAGATGGGCGGGATGACCCCCGAGGTGTTGATCTTCAAGGGCAAGTGGGTGCTTTGACCGCCGTAAACCTTCCGCCCGACGACCCGTTTGGCATACTGGACCGGGATACGCCGCTGCCCCCGTTCAACAAAGACGATAAAGCCGACCACCGCCACCATCAGAACTATTAACAGGAGGATCACGATGAAATTCATCTCTCCGGTCCGGACCAGATTGAAGGTGTTGGCCATGGCCGTGGGCATGCGGGCCACAATCCCGGCAAAAATAATCAGCGAGATGCCGTTGCCGATCCCCCGCTCGGTGATCTGTTCCCCCAGCCACATGATAAAGGCCGTCCCGGAGGTCAGGCTGATCATGGTCATCAGGCGAAAGGACCAGCCCGGGTCCATGACCACCGAGGCCCCGCCCGGTCCGGACATGTTTTCCATGCCCACGGCGATTCCGAAACCCTGGAAGAGGGAGAGAACCACCGTCCCGTAACGGGCATACTGGATGATCTTTTTCCGGCCGGCCTCGCCTTCCTTCTTCAATTTTTCCAGATAAGGGATGACCACGCTCAGCAGGTCCAGGATGATCGAGGCGCTGATATAGGGCATGATCCCCAGGGCAAAGACCGACATATGTTCCAGGGCGCCGCCGGAGAACATGTCAAACAAGCCGAACAGGGTACCCTGGGCCCTTTTGAAAAAAGCGGCCAAGGCCACGGTATCAATCCCCGGAGTGGGGACGTGAACCCCGACCCGGTAAACGGCCAGCATGGCCAGGGTAAACCAGATCTTCTTTTTCAGCTCCGGGATCTTGGTGATGTTTTGAATGCCGCCGATCATTTTTCTTCTTCTGTAGAGGTTGTCGTTTTCAGGGTGCGAGGGTCTGTTTTTTTATGGGTCTTTCCTTTGAATCTTCGGCCCCTTGAACCCTTGAATCCTGATTTTCTATATGACCTCAACCGTCCCGCCGGCCGCCTCGATCTTTTGCCGGGCCCCCTGGCTGCACTTATGGACTTTAATAAAGAGGGGGTTTTGAATTTCACCTTGCCCCAGCAATTTCACCCCGTCTTTAAAATGGCGGATGATCCCGGTCTTAATCAGGGCCGGGGCATCCACGGTGGCCCCGCTTTCAAAGACCTTCAGGTCCCGGATGTTGAGAAGACTGTATTCCACTTTTCGAAGAGGGCTAAAGCCCCTTTTCGGGAGGCGTCTCTGGATAGGCATCTGCCCCCCCTCAAACCCGGGTCGAACGCCGCCCCCGGAACGGGAATTCTGCCCTTTGGAGCCCCGGGTAGCCGTCTTCCCATGACCGGATCCCGGACCCCGGCCTACCCTTTTCGGTTTCTTCCTGGAACCCGGAGCCGGGGAGAGATTTCCCAGCCCCAATAATTCTGTTTTTTCGTGCTGTTCCTTTTCCATAATTTCGCGTTATTCCTTGACCTCAACGAGATAAGACACCTGTCGGACCATCCCCCGAATCTCCGGAGTATCTTTACGGCTTACCGTTTTATTCACTCGGGTCAGACCCAGACTGGACAGGGTCCGGCGATGTTTGGGGGTCCGTCCCAGGCCGCTTCGGCGCAATGTGATCTCAATCATTTTTGCTTCCATCTTCCCTACCTAATTTCCCCTACGGCCTTGCCTCTTTTTTGGGCTATCTCTTCGGCGCTGTGGAGATTCCGGAGGCCGTCTATGGTAGCCCGGATGACGTTATGGGGGTTATTGGAACCCAGGCATTTGGTCAGGATATTCTGCACGCCCACGGCCTCCATAACGGCCCGGACCGGCCCGCCGGCAATAATGCCGGTCCCTTTCGAGGCCGGTTTTAATAAGACCCGCCCCGCGCCGTAGGCGCCGATGACCTCGTGCGGAATGGTCTGGTCTATCAGGGCGAATTCCTTCATCTCCCGTTTGGCTTTTTCCACGGCTTTTCGAATCGCTTCAGGGACCTCGTTGGCCTTTCCCAACCCGGAACCCACCTTGCCGTTTCCATCCCCGACAACGGCCAGGGCACTGAAACTGAACCGGCGCCCGCCTTTGACAACTTTGGCTACCCGGTTAATGCGGACCACTTTATTAATGAGCTGCTTATCCGTTGAATTGAAATCTACCAAGATGTCCCCCTTTTAAAAATCCAACCCGGCTTCCCGGGCCGCTAACGATACCGCCTTGATGCGACCGTGGTATAAAAAACCGTTGCGATCGAAAACCACCGCTTTGACCCCTTTTTCCAGGGCCTTCCGAGCCACTAAGGCGCCCACTTTTTGGGCCATGGCCATCTTTCCGGCACCCTTCTCCCCCCGAAGTTCGGGACTCAGGCTGGAAACCTGAACCAGAGTCCGGCCGGAGGCATCGACAATAATCTGGGCATAAATATTAAGGGTACTGCGGAAAACGGAAAGTCGGGGACGGGCCTCCGTGCCTTGGATCTTCCTTCTCACCCGCTTTTTTCTTTTTAGGTGAGCCGATGTTTTTTTCTTTAGGGAATCCATACGCTCCTCACCGATTATTTGGAACCGGTTTTACCCACCTTTCTATGAATCTTTTCCTCCTGGTATTTAACGCCCTTGCCCTTATAGGGTTCGGGCGGCCTGAAGCGGCGGATACGGGCCGCCGTCAGTCCCAACAGGTCCCGGTCGATCCCCCTGAGGATAATCCGGGTCTGTTTCTCCACCTGGGCCGAAATCCCCTCGGGCAGGGGAAAAGGGACCTGGTGGGAAAAGCCCAGATTCAAGACCAATTTGTCACCCTGGATCTCGGCCCGATAGCCGACCCCCTGGATCTCCAGGACCCGTTCAAACCCGTCAGCCACCCCTTTCACCATATTGGCCAGCAGGGTCCTGAATAACCCCCAGAGGGCGCGGACTTTTTGGCTCTCTTCCTGAGGTTGGAGGTTGATCTGGTTCTCCTGAATCGTGACGGCCAACTGGGAAGGGACGATCCGGATCAAGCTCCCCTTAGGGCCTTGAACGGTCACCTGGCCATCCTTCACTGCGACGGTCACCTGCCCCGGTATGGGAATGGGTTTTTTACCAACCCGCGACATAATTTCCTCCTTGGCTCCCGGCCTGCGAAACTACCATATGGTGCAAAGGATCTCCCCGCCTACCCCTTTTTTCCGGGCCTCTCCGTCGGTTAAAATGCCTTTGGAAGTGGAGAGGATGGACACCCCCAGACCATTCAAGACCTTGGGAATGGCATCCTTTCCGGCATAAAATCGACGACTGGGACGGCTTAAACGGGTTATACGGGTGATCACCGGCTGGTTTTTCTCGTCCAATTTCAGATAGAGACGCAGCAGGCCCTGCCGGTTATCTTTGATCACTTTATAGTTTTTAATGTAGCCCTCATCCTTTAAGATGCGTGCGATTTGCACTTTGATCTTGGAGGAGGGGATATCCACTTTACCGAACTTAGCCGAACTGGCGTTTCGGATACGGGTCAACATATCGGCAATGGGATCGGTCATACCCATAATGAGGGCTCCTTTTCTTTCATTTCCTTTTGGTCTTCCTGGGACTACCAGCTTGACTTGATCACGCCGGGGATATCCCCTTTTAAAGCCATCTGTCTGAAACAGATGCGGCAGAGCCCGAATTTTCGGATGTAGCCTCGGGGGCGGCCGCAAAAGGGGCAGCGGTTATAGGTCCGGACCTTAAACTTTGGGGTTCGGCCGGCCTTGATCATCAGTGATTTTTTTGCCAAATCGTCTTCCTCCTTCTATCCGGGGTAGAGCGTTAACGGTCCGGGAATCAATTCCGGAAGGGCAGGCCCATGGCCTTGAGCAGGAAACGCCCCTCTTCATCGGTCTTGGCCGTGGTTTGAATCGTAATATTCAGACCTTTAACCTTATCAATCTTGTCATAATTGATCTCCGGGAAAATGATTTGTTCCCGAATGCCCAGGGTATAATTCCCCCGGCCGTCAAAAGACTTGGCCGAGATCCCCCGGAAATCCCGGACCCGCGGCAGGGTAATGTGAACCAGCTTCTCAAAAAAGTCATACATCCGGTCCCGCCGCAAGGTCACCATGCAGCCGATGGGCATATTTTCGCGCAGCTTAAAGGAGGCGATCGACTTTTTGGCCCGGGTAATGACCGGCCGCTGGCCGGCAATGAGGGCTAATTCTTCCACTGCAGTGTCTAAGAGCTTGATATTCTGAATGGCCTCTCCCAATCCGATGTTCAGCACGATTTTCTGCAATTTGGGGGCTTCCATGATATTGCGGTAATTGAATTCCTTCATCAGTAAGGGTCTGATTTCCTCGACATAAAGGGTTTTTAATCGCGACATGCCTTGCTTCATCCTTTCCGGGCTATTTCGTTTCCAGAATTTCCCCGCATTTTTTACAAACCCGTACCCGTTGGCCGTCGTCCAAGAGGCGGGTTCCCACCCGAACCGGATCGGTACACTTGCCGCAAATGAGCATAACGTTGGATCCATGAAGCGGGGCCTCTTTTTCGATAATACCCCCCTTGCTGACTTTCCCCCCTGGACGCGTGTGCCGTTTAATATAATTGACTTTCTCCACGATCACCCGGTTCTTTTCCGGGAAGACTTTGAGAATTTTCCCGACCTTTCCCTTTTCCTTGCCGGAAATGACCATGACCTTGTCGTTTTTCTTAAGTGTGATCTTAGAGCTCATTATGAAAGGTTCCTTTACCCGTCCTTCAATCGACTAAAGCACCTCGGGCGCCAGCGAAATGATTTTCATAAAATTTTTCGCCCGCAGTTCCCGGGCTACCGGGCCGAAAATGCGGGTTCCCACCGGTTCTCGCTGTGGGTTGATCAAAACCGCCGAATTGTCGTCAAATTTAATATAGGACCCATCCGGCCGGGAAATCTCCTTTTTGGTCCGGACCACCACGGCCTTCATGACATCCCCTTTTTTAACCTTGGCATTGGGGATGGCCTCCTTGACCGAAACCACAATAATATCTCCCACCCCGGCATAGCGCCGCCTGGTTCCCCCCAGGACCCGGATGCAGAAAAGCTTTTTAGCTCCGGAATTATCGGCCACGTCTAATTTGGTTTGTGTTTGTATCATAAGGGATCCACTCCACTTAATTACTTAATTACTGCTTTTTTTCGATGATCTTAGTGACTTTGAATCGTTTCCCTTTACTTAAAGGACGCGTTTGGGTCAGGAGTACCCGATCCCCCACCTGGCATTGGTTCCCTTCGTCATGGGCCATAAATTTGGCTTTGCGGCGGACATATTTTTTATACATGGCATGCCGCACCAGACGTTCAACCGATACCACCACGGTCTTCTCCATTTTATTACTGACTACGATTCCGGTTAAGGTCTTTTGTGTGCCTCGTGTTTCCATCGCTTACGCCCCTTCGGTCTTATCTCGCTGCAAACTTTTTTCGCGGATTGCGGTTTTGATGCGGGCCAAATCCTTCCTGGAGGCCGGGATGCGCATGGTATTTTCCAGAAGCCCGGTGGCATGTTGAAACTTAAAATTAAAAAGGGTCTCCTGCATCTCCTGTTCTTTGGACCGCAATTCCTCCAGTGTCAACTCTTTCAGTTCTTTGGCTTTCACAGCATGCTCCTCACCATGATTTTCGTCCGCAGCGGAAGCTTATGGGCCGCCAACCGCAAGGCCTCATGGGCGACTTCCTTGGTAACCCCTTCCATTTCATAAATAATCCGTCCGGGTCGAATGACCGCCACCCAGCCTTCGGGGGCCCCTTTCCCTTTTCCCATCCGGGTTTCCGCCGGCTTTTTGGTAAAGGGTTTATCGGGAAAAATCCGGATCCAGATTTTTCCTCCCCGTTTAATGGACCGGGTCATGGCAATTCGGGCCGCTTCAATCTGCTGGGCCGTCAACCGGCCGCATTCCAGGGCCTGCAGGCCGTAATCCCCGAATTCCAGATCGGAACCCCGGTAGGCCAATCCCCGCATCCTGCCTTTTTGCTGCTTGCGATACTTTACCTTTTTTGGACTGAGCATGGTCTTTAACCCTCAATTAGGGAGCCGGAATTTCCCGTTCCGGAATCTTTTCTCCCTTGAATATAATCACCTTGACCCCGATGATGCCGTAGGTGGTGGCGGCTTCCGCAAAGCCGTAGTCGATCACGGCCCGCAGGGTATGGAGGGGAACCCGTCCTTCCCGATACCATTCCGACCGGGCCATCTCCGCACCCCCCAACCGGCCGGCGCAGTGGATTTTGATGCCCTTGACCCCGAATTTCCGCGAGGAGCTGACCGCTTTTTTCATGGCCCTTCGGAAGGCCACCCGCCGTTCCAACTGGGAGGCGACATTTTCGGCCACCAACTGGGCCTCGGTCTCCGGTTTACGGACCTCCTGGATATCCAGGATGACCTCGCGATGGATCCTTTTTTCCAGCTCTTTTTTCAGACTTTCGATCTGGGCCCCTTTTTTACCGATCACAATCCCCGGCCGGGCCGTAAAAATAAGGATTTTGGCCTTATTGGCGGCTCGTTCAATCTCAATCCGGGCAATACCGGCCTCGTACAATTTCCCCTTTAAGAACGTTCGGATTTCTTTATCCTCTTGCAGGAAATGCGCGAACTCCTTAGTGGCAAACCACCTGGAATTCCAATCCTTGTTGACTACCAGTCGAAACCCTTTCGGATGTACCTTTTGTCCCAAACCGTCCTCCTTATTTCTTCGCTTCGTCTAAAAAAATGGTGATATGGCTGGTTCGTTTCAAAATGGGGGTGGCCCGACCCATGGCCCGAGGCATAAACCTTTTCAAGGTCGGCCCGCTGTCGATCAAGATCCTTTTCACGATCAAGGTGTCGATATCCACCTTGTTTTGCTGGGCGTTGGCCACGGCCGAGTGCAGGACTTTCTTCAGGATGCGGGCCCCTTTTCTGGGGATGAACTGCAGCAGCGACAGGGCCTCCTCCACCTTCCGGCCTTTAATGCTGGGGATGATCACCTGAACTTTTCGAGGCGCGATCCGAATATATTTTGCCTGGGCCTTGGTTTCCATGGACTCCTCTTTTCCTATTTGGTCTTCCCTTTAACTTGACTCTTTCGGTCACCGGCGTGGGAATAAAAGGTCCGGGTGGGAGAGAATTCTCCCAGCTTGTGCCCGACCATGTTTTCGGTCACAAAGACCGGAATGAATTTTTTCCCGTTATGAACGGCGAAGGTCAGCCCCACAAATTCCGGCAAGACCATGGAACGACGGGACCAGGTCTTGATTACCTTACGGCTTTTCACTTCCTGGGCCTCCTGGGCCTTCTTCAATAAGTGGTTATCCACAAAAGGTCCTTTTTTTAATGAACGTGCCACAAATACCCCCTATCTGCGCTCGAACTAGCCCCTTAGGACTTTCTTCTTTTTAGAATCAACCGATCCCCCGGTTTGGCTTTCCGGGTCTTATAGCCTTTGGTAGGTACACCCCAGGGCGTCACCGGATGCCGGCCTCCCGAGGACTTTCCTTCGCCGCCGCCGTGGGGATGGTCAACCGGGTTCATGGCCACCCCTCTGACCCGGGGCCGTATTCCCAGCCAGCGGCTTCGGCCGGCCTTGCCGATAGTGATATTTTCATGTTCCAGGTTGCCGCATTGTCCGATGGTGGCCTGGCAGGTTAAGAGGACTTTGCGAACCTCACCGGAGGGCAGCTTGATCTGAGCGTATTTGCCTTCTTTGGCCATCAACTGGGCATAGGTTCCGGCGCTCCGGGCCAACTGCCCGCCGCAGCCCGGCTTCAATTCGATGTTGTGAATAGTGGTCCCCAAAGGGATCTGAACGATCGGCAGACAATTGCCCGGCTTGATGTCGGCCCGGGCGCTGCTGATGATCCGATCGCCCACTTTCAGGTGATTCGGGGCGATGATGTACCGTTTTTCCCCGTCGGCATAGTGCAGTAAGGCGATGCGGGTGGAACGGTTGGGATCGTATTCAATCTGGGCCACTTTGGCCGGAATATCGGTTTTATCCCTTTTGAAATCAATGATCCGGAACAGGCGTTTGTGGCCTCCTCCGCGATGACGGCTGGTAATCCGGCCGTAATTGTTCCGCCCCCCGGTTCGAGGCAACGACTCCACCAAGGGCCGCAAAGGCTTTTGGGTCGTGATTTCCTCAAAGGTCGTAAAGGTCTGAAAACGTCTTCCGGCTGAGGTGGGGGTACATGTTTTAATCGTCATTATTTTTCTCCCTTATCCGGTCCTCTCCAGGCCTGGTTAGAGATTTTCGATCACTTCTCCCGGAGCTAAACGAACCAGGGCCTTTTTCCAATCCGCGGTCTGGCCCTTATTTTTTCCGACCCGCTTCTCCTTGCCTGCCATTTGCAGCAGGTTTACCCGCAGCACCTTGACTTTAAAAAGGTTCTGAACGGCCTGCTTCACCTCGGAGCGGTTGGCCCGGCGGTCCACTTCAAAAGCCAGCTCATTAAAGGCTTCCTTTTTGCGGGTGCTTTTTTCGGTCAGCAAGGGCTTTTTGATGATCTGGTAAATATCCTTCATCGGCTCAAGGCCTCCTCAATGATCGGGATAGCGGGCTTCAAGAGGACCAGGTGGTCGTATTTCAGGATATCGTAGGTATTCATCCCTTCGGCCCGCAAGACCTTCACGCCCTTTATATTCCGGGCTGATTTTTCCAGGTTTTCGTTCCCCTGATCGGTCAGGATCAGGGCCTTTTTCAAGGCCAACCGATCCATCACCTGGCGAAAGGGCTTGGTCTTTATGGCCTCCAGGTTGAAGTGTTCCAGGATCATTAGGTGTCGGCTTTGGTGTTTGGAGGATAAGGCCATTTTGAGGGCCAGTTTCCTGACCTTTTTGTTGACCTTTAATCCATAGTCCCGGGGTCGGGGTCCGAAGACCACGCCGCCCTTACGCATTAAGGGGGAACTCCGGGTCCCGGCCCTGGCTCGACCGGTCCCTTTCTGGCGAAAAGGCTTTCTCCCTCCCCCCCGGACCTCGGATCGATCCTTGGTCGAAGAGGTTCCCGACCTTTGATTGGTCAGCAGGGCGACGATGACCTGGTGCAGTATATGGGGGTTAACCTCCCGGTCGAAGATCTCGTCCTTTAAAGCCAGTTCATCCACCTTTTCTCCGGAGAGGTTATAGACATCTACCGTGGGCATACCTTTATCCTCAACTTGCCAAAAATAATTTCAATGCCTGCTTCCCTGAGCCAACCCGAACCTGTTAGGCCTGGTGGCCAGTCCGTCTCATTACTGTTTAAAAATAGCCAATAGATTATTGCGGCTTCCCGGCACGCCTCCCTTTAAAATCAGGAGGTTTTCTTCCGGCCGGATATCGACCACGGACAGGTTGCGGACCGTTACCCGCCGGTTTCCCATTTGCCCGGGCATCTTCTTGCCTTTGATAACCCGGGAAGGGTAGGCACTGGCCCCGATGGAACCGGGGACGCGGTGCGAGGTGCAGCCATGGGTAGCAGGTCCGCCCGCAAACCCCCAGCGCTTGACCACGCCGGCAAACCCCTTGCCCTTGCTGGTTCCCTGGACCTTGACCTTTTCGCCGATCGTGAAAATATCAACCCGGATTTCCTCCCCGACCTGATACGTTTTTTCAGGGCCGGCCAAAAATTCCTTGAGATGGGCTAAAGGGACTAGGCCGTTTTTTTTAAAATGGCCCTGAAGCGGTTTGGTCATGGATTTGGGTTTGGTCTCTAAAAAACCCAGTTGGTAGGCCGAACCTTCCTGCGGGCCGGTCTTTTTCTGAACCACCAGGCAGGGCCCGGCCTGTATCACGGTAACGGATACCGCCTTCCCTTCCTCCAAAAACATGCGGGTCATCCCGATCTTCTTGCCTAATATCCCCTGCATCATGATCTGTCCTCTAATCTCCCCATTAATTTCCTATAACTTTATTTCCACATCCACTCCGGCCGAAAGATCCAGCTTCATCAAGGCATCCACCGTGGCCTGCGTGGGTTCCAGGATATCCAGCAGGCGCTTATGGGTCCGAATCTCAAACTGCTCCCTGGATTTCTTGTCCACATGGGGCGATCGCAAGACACAGAACTTCTGTATGGTCGTCGGCAGGGGAATCGGTCCGGCCACCCGGGCTCCGGTGCGGCGGGCGGTTTCGACAATTTCGACGGCCGATTGGTCCAATAGTTTATGGTCGAAGGCTTTAAGTTGGATCCTTATTTTTTGGCTGGTCATCATAAAATGGTCCCCTGGTCTCCTTTATTCGATGATATCCGAGATAACGCCGGCGCCGACGGTCCGGCCGCCTTCGCGGATGGCAAAACGCAGCTCCTTCTCCATGGCGATCGGGGTGATCAAGGATACCTCCACCGATACGTTGTCCCCGGGCATGACCATCTCCACGCCCTCCGGCAAGGTCACCACCCCCGTCACATCCGTGGTCCGAAAATAAAACTGCGGCCGATACCCGTTGAAAAACGGCGTGTGCCGCCCGCCTTCTTCCTTGTTTAATATATAGGCCTCGGCCTTAAACTTGGTGTGCGGCGTGATGCTGGCCGTCTTGGCGACCACCTGCCCCCGCTCGACGTCCTCCCGCTTCGTCCCCCGAAGCAATAAGCCAACATTGTCGCCGGCCTGCCCCCGGTCCAACGTCTTACGGAACATCTCCACCCCGGTACAGATCGTCTTGACCGTCGGCCGGATCCCCACAATCTCCACCTCGTCCCCAACCTTGATCAGACCCCGCTCTACCCGGCCCGTAACCACCGTCCCGCGACCCGATATGCTGAAGACATCCTCCACCGGCATCAAAAACGGCCTCTCCACATCCCGCACCGGCTCCGGAATATACCGGTCTATCGCCTCCATTAACTCCAAGATCGGCTTGCACTGGGCGCACTCCCCTTTGCCGCAACCGCATTCCAGGGCCTTTAAGGCCGATCCCTTGATGATCGGTATCTCATCCCCGGGAAATTCATACTTGGTCAACAACTCCCGCAGCTCCAACTCCACCAGCTCAATCAGCTCCGGATCGTCCACCATGTCGACCTTGTTCAAAAATACTACCACATACGGTACCCCAACCTGCCGCGCCAATAAAATGTGCTCCCGCGTCTGCGGCATCGGCCCGTCATCCGCCCCAACCACCAGGATCGCTCCGTCCATCTGCGCCGCCCCGGTGATCATGTTCTTTATATAGTCCGCATGCCCCGGACAATCTACATGCGCATAATGCCGGTTCTTCGTCTCATACTCCACATGCGCCGTCGCTATCGTGATCCCCCGCTCCTTCTCCTCCGGCGCCTTGTCTATCTCGTCAAACGGTACAAAAGTCGCAAACCCGCTCTTCGATAAACATAACGTGATCGCCGCCGTTAAGGTCGTCTTGCCGTGATCGATGTGCCCTATCGTCCCTACATTCACATGCGGCTTCGTCCGCTCAAACTTTTTCTTCGACATCATAGCCTCCCATGGTTTTGAAAGATCCTGATAGAACCCCGATTTTCACGCCCCCGGAGTTTCCAGGATTATTTTTTCCTTTCTTTCATCAGGGTTTCAAAAATGGATTGAGGAACCTTTTGATAGTGGGAGAATTGCAGGGTAAAAGTAGCCCGGCCTTGGGTCAGCGAGCGCACCCCGGTGGCATAGCCGAAGATCTCGGCCATAGGCGCCTGGCTCTGGACAATGCGGGCTTGGCCTCGGCTATCCAGACCCAGGATCTTGCCTCTCCGGGCGTTCAGATCCCCGATGACTTCTCCGACAAATTCCTCCGGGGTAACCACCTCCACGGCCATAATCGGTTCCAATAACACCGGTTGGGCCTTACCGGCCGCGGCTTTAAACCCGATCGACCCGGCAAAATGGAAAGCCCGCTCCGACGAATCCACGTCATGATACGATCCGTCCACCAACCGCACGCCCACATCCACCATCGGATACCCGGCCAGGATGCCGCCCCCCAGGGCTTCACGAACCCCTTTTTCCACGGCCGGGATGTACTCCTTGGGAATAACCCCGCCCACGATCCGGTCTTCGAAGAGAAAACCCTGGCCCGACTCCTGGGGATAAATTTCCAGCCAAACATGGCCGTATTGGCCCCGTCCGCCGCTCTGCCGGATATACTTGCCCTCGGCCCTGACGGGCTGGGTAATGGTTTCCTTATAAGCCACCTGCGGTTTTCCGATGTGGGCTTCGACTTTGAATTCCCGGACCAGCCGGTCCACAATGATCTCCAGATGCAATTCCCCCATGCCGGAGAGGATGGTCTGGCCGGTCTCCTGGTCGGTGTGGACCTGGAAGGAAGGATCCTCCTGGGATATCCGCTGCAGGGACAGCCCCAATTTGTCCAAATCGGCCTTGCTTTTCGGTTCCACGGCAATGGAAATCACCGGAACGGGAATCTCCAGCGACTCCAAAAGAATGGGAGACTGAGGATCGCTGAGGGTATCGCCGGTGGTGGTATTCTTTAACCCCACTACGGCCACGATATCACCGGCCTGCATGACTTTAACTTCTTCCCGCTGGTTGGCATGCATTTTTAAAAGGCGGCCGATTTTCTCTTTTCTCCCTTTATTGACATTGATAACCGCTTCTCCCGAAGCCAGGTGTCCGGAATAAACCCGCAGGAAGGTCAGATGCCCCACATAGGGATCGGACATCAATTTGAAAGCCAGAGCGGTAAACGGTCCGTCCACATCGGCCCGGCGTTCCTCCAGGTCGCCCTGGGGTCCCTTGCCTTGAATGGGAGGAATATCGACCGGGGCCGGAAGATATTGGATGATGGCGTCCAGGAGAGGCTGGACGCCTTTATTCTTAAAGGCCGAACCGCACAGGACGGGCACCAGCTTCTGTTCCAGGGTAGCCCGGCGCAGCCCCTGGAGGAGGTCTTCTACGGCGATCTCTTTCCCTTCCAGGTACTGCTCCATGAGGCCGTCATCGGTTTCGGCCACGGCTTCGATTAATTTCTGCCGCTGTTCTTCCACGGTGGCCGTGAGGTCCTCGGGAATCGCTTCCAGCACCATCTGGCGGCCCAGCGACGTTTCCTCAAAAGAGAAGGCCTGGCGGGTCATCAGATCAATGATTCCCTTGAAGTTTTCCGCCCGGCCCATGGGCCACTGAATCAGGACCGGATGGGCTCCCAGGCGCTCTTCCATCATCGTCAGGCAGCGTTCATGATCGGCCCCGGTGCGGTCCATCTTATTGATAAAAGCCAGGCGCGGGATACGGTAATGGTCGGCCTGTCTCCAGACCGTCTCGGATTGGGGTTCCACCCCGGCCACGGCATCGAAAACCGCAATCGCCCCGTCCAGCACCCGAAGGGAACGCTCGACCTCCATGGTGAAATCCACATGCCCGGGCGTGTCGATGATATTGATTCGGTGTCCTTTCCAGAAACAGGTGGTCGCCGCCGAAGTAATGGTTATCCCCCGCTCCTGCTCCTGTTCCATCCAGTCCATAACCGCCGAGCCTTCGTGTACCTCTCCCATTTTATAGGAGACCCCGGAATAATAGAGAATCCTCTCGGTCGTAGTGGTCTTACCGGCATCAATATGCGCCATAATCCCTATATTCCGAATCTTGGCTATGGAAATTTTTTCTGGCAACGAACAGCTCCGTTCTTAAGCGCGGTCGAAGCACCATAACCCCTACCAGCGGTAATGGGCAAAGGCCTTGTTGGCCTCGGCCATCTTATGGGTATCTTCCTTCTTTTTAATGGCCGCCCCGCGATTATGGGCGGCGTCCAGCAATTCCCCGGCCAGCTTGGCTTCCATGGTTTTCTCGGATCTGCCTTTGGCGTAATTGATGATCCAGCGGATACTCAGGGAAAGCCGGCGATTGGAGCGCACTTCCACCGGCACCTGATAAGTCGAGCCCCCCACGCGCCGGGATTTGACCTCGATGACCGGCTTGACGTTGTCCAGGGCTTTTTCAAAGAGCTTGAGGGGATCCTCGTCGCCCTTCTTCCCCATCACTTTCAAGGCCCGGTACAAAATGGACTCGGCCGTGCTTTTCTTCCCCTGGCGCATCAGGGAATTAATAAATTTGGCCGCCAACAGACTTTGGTATTTGGGATCCGGCAGAATTTCCCGGTGGATCGCTTCTCGTTTCCTTGCCATGCTGACCTCGTATTGTCGGTTTCTTCTCTTTAAAAGCCCGGCCAAACGACCCCTTTCCCGCGGAAGGGGAGTTCCGGGCCTCGGTTACTTGGGCCGCTTGGCCCCGTATTTGGAGCGACTGTTTTTCCGGTCGGCCACCCCCACCGAATCCAGGGTGCCCCGGATAATATGATAGCGGACTCCGGGCAGGTCCTTGACCCGCCCGCCCCGGATCAGGACCACGGAGTGTTCCTGCAGATTGTGGCCCACACCCGGGATGTAGGTGGTCACTTCCATGCCGTTGGTCAAGCGCACCCGGGCCACTTTACGAAGGGCCGAATTCGGCTTTTTAGGGGTGGAGGTATAGACCCGGATACAGACGCCTCTCTTTTGAGGGCTGCCCTTTAAAGCCGGTGCGGTATTCTTGGGTTTTACCTTTTCCCGGCCCTGGCGTATCAATTGATTAATCGTGGCCATGCGTTTTAATTTTTCTCCTTCGTAAGTTTGGCTGAAAATTAAAAATTCAAATTATTACTATTATTTTCTTTAATTGTCAAGTCTTTTTTCAGTTTCCTCACCGGCGGAAGACAAGCGAATCTGCCGGTAGGTGGCCATGCCGGAACCGGCCGGGATGAGACGCCCCATGATGACGTTCTCTTTCAATCCCTTCAGGAAGTCCTTATCGCCGGCGATGCTGGCATCGGTCAATATCTTGGTCGTTTCCTGAAAAGAAGCGGCCGAGATAAAACTATCGGTGGACAGGGAGGCCTTGGTAATCCCCTGCAGCAACGGTTCGGCTTGGGCCGGTTTTCCGCCTTGAGCCAGGATCTCCTGGTTTTTCCCGGTAAAGGCCTGCCGGTCGATCTGATCCCCCACCAGATAATCGGTATCCCCGGGATCCTTGATTTTAACCTTTCTCAGCATCTGGCGGACAATCACCTCGATATGTTTATCGTTGATCTTCACCCCCTGGAGCCGGTAAACCTCCTGCACCTCGTTGACCAGGTACTTGGCCAGTTCCTTGATGCCGCTGACGCTTAAAATATCATGGGGATTGGCCGAGCCGTCCATCAAGGGCTCCCCGGCAAGGATGACATCCCCTTCCTGGACGCTGACGTGCTTGCCTTTGGGGATGAGGTATTCCTTGGCTTCCCCCATTTCAGGGGTAACGATCACCTTCCGTTTTCCCTTGGTATGTTTGCCGAAGGTAACGATCCCATCGATCTCGGTGATAACGGCATGTTCTTTCGGCTTTCGGACCTCGAACAGTTCCGCCACCCGGGGCAAACCGCCGGTAATATCCTTGGTCTTGGTGGTCTCCCGGGGAATTTTAGCCACCACATCGCCGGCTCGGATCGGGTCGCCCTCTGCGACCATAATAATCGCCCCCACGGGCAGCAGGTAACGGGCATAAGAGTTGGTTTCGGGCAGCCGGGCCGTTTTTCCGCCTTCATCCTTGATGGAGATCCGGGGCCGGACTTCGGCGTCACGGGATTCCACAATCACCCGGCTGGATTTTCCGGTCACCACATCCCGGCGCTCTTCCATGGTTAAGCCTTCGGTAACGTCTCCGAACTTGACCCGTCCGGAAACGGCGGTAAGAATCGGTATGGTAAAGGGATCCCAGTTGGCCAGCAGGGTCCCGCTTTTGATCATTTGTTTGTCTTTGACCTTCAAAAGGGTACCGTAGATGAGCGGGTAGCGCTCCCGTTCCCGATGCTTCTCATCCAGGATGGAGATCTGGCCGTTGCGGTTCATCACCACCAGGTCCCCCTCCTTGTTCTGAACGGTGGCTAATTGGACAAATTGAATGCGTCCTTCGGTCCTGGATTGCAGGGTCGTTTGTTCCCCACGTTTACTGGCCACACCGCCGATATGGAAGGTCCGCATGGTCAACTGGGTGCCCGGTTCACCGATGGATTGAGCGGCGATAATCCCGATGGCCTCCCCGATATTGACCTGTTTCCCATAGGCCAGATCCCGCCCGTAGCACTTGGCGCACACCCCGCGGGTGCTCTGGCAGGTCAGCACCGACCGGATCAGGACCCGTTCGATTCCGGCCTCCTCGATTTTTTCGACCGCACTTTCATCAATCTCCGTATTGGCTTTGATCAGGACCTCATCGGTAAAAGGCTCCCGGATATCCTCCAGGGCCACCCGGCCCAAGACCCGCTCTCCCACCGGCTGGATGATCTCGCCGGCCTCCCGCAGGGATTCCACGAGCAGGCCGTCGATAGTGCCGCAATCGATTTCCCGGATGATGACATCCTGAGCCACGTCCACCAGTCTCCGGGTCAGATAGCCGGAATTGGCGGTCTTCAGGGCCGTATCGGCCAGCCCCTTCCGGGCCCCGTGGGTGGAAATGAAATATTCCAACACGCTCAGGCCCTCCCGGAAGTTGGCCCGGATCGGGGTTTCGATGATTTCTCCGGAGGGTTTGGCCATCAAACCCCGCATGCCCGCCAACTGGCGCATCTGGTCCTTGCTTCCCCGGGCCCCGGAATCGGTCATCATGAAGATCGGGTTGAGACTCGGCACCTGCATTTCCTTCCCGTCCGGCCCGACAAAAACCTCCGTGCCCATGACCTGCATCATTTTCTGGGCCACATCTTCACTGGCTTTGGCCCAGATATCGACCAGCTTGTTATATTTCTCCCCGTCGGTGATCAAGCCGTCGGTATACTGCTTTTCCACCCGGCGGACTTCTTCCTCGGCCTTTTTTAGGATTTCCTTTTTCTGAGGCGGGATCTTCATATCGGAGACCGAGATGGAGATCCCGGACTGGGTGGCATAGAGATAGCCCACATCCTTCAAACGATCGGCCAGAATGACCGTCTGTTTGATCCCGGCCTTACGATAACATTCATCGATCAGCTTTCGGATCTCCTTCTTATTCATAACCCGATTAATGCGCTCGAAGGGGATAATCGGCGGAACCACCTCGGCCATGAGAACCCGCCCGACCGTGGTCTCGACCAACCGCCCGTCCACCCGGACCCGAACCCGGGCCTGGAGATCGACGGCTTTGGCATCAAAGGCCATTCGGACCTCTTCCGGGCCGTAAAAGCATTTTCCCTCACCCCGGGCCCCGATTCGTTCCCGGGTCAGGTAGTAAAGACCGAGCACGATATCCTGGGAAGGAACAATAATCGGTTCGCCGTTGGCCGGCGAAAGGATATTGTTGGTCGACATCATTAAGACCCGGGCTTCGATCTGGGCCTGTATGGAAAGGGGCACATGGACGGCCATCTGATCGCCGTCGAAGTCGGCATTAAAAGCCGTACAGACCAGAGGATGCAATTGAATGGCCTTGCCTTCCACCAGAATCGGTTCAAAGGCCTGGATCCCGAGACGGTGCAGGGTGGGGGCCCGATTTAATAGAACCGGGTATTCCCGAACCACCTCATCCAGGGTATCCCAGACCTCCGGGAGTTCTTTCTCCACCATCTTTTTGGCGGTTTTGATGGTCCCGGCATACCCTTTTTCCTCCAGACGCTGATAGATAAAGGGCTTAAAAAGTTCCAGGGCCATTTTTTTAGGCAAGCCGCACTGATGCAACCTGAGATTGGGTCCGATCACAATAACCGAGCGTCCCGAGTAATCCACCCGTTTTCCCAGGAGGTTTTGACGAAACCGGCCCTGTTTCCCCTTGAGCATGTCGCTCAGGGATTTTAATGGGCGTTTATTGGTCCCGGTAATCACCTTGCCCCGCCGGCCGTTATCAAAAAGGACATCCACCGCCTCCTGAAGCATCCGTTTCTCATTCCGGATGATGATGTCCGGGGCGCTTAATTCCAGCAGTCTCTTGAGACGATTATTGCGGTTGATCACCCGGCGGTAAAGGTCGTTCAAATCGGAGGTGGCAAAACGCCCTCCATCCAGGGGTACCAGGGGCCGCAGGTCCGGGGGGAGCACCGGGAGGACGTCCATAATCAGCCATTCCGGTCGGTTGCCGGAATCTTTTAAGGCATCAACGACCTTAAGCCGTTTAATCAGCTTTTTCTTTTTGGCCTCGGAATGGGTCTTGAGCGCCTCTTCCCGCAGGCTTTTGGATTCCGTCTCCAGATCGAGATTTTTCAGAAGGACCTGAATGGACTCGGCCCCGATCCCGGCCTTCACCCGGTCGCCGAACTCTTCTTTGACCTGGCGATAGCGTTCCTCAGGCAGCAGGGTCCGGACCGGCAGGGAATCCTCCTGGGATTCCAGAACGAGATAGGATTCAAAATAAAGAACCTTTTCCAGTTCCTTAAGGGTCAGATCCAACAGGGTTCCGATCTTGCTGGGAAGACTTTTCAAAAACCAGATATGGGCCACCGGCGTGGCCAGATCGATATGGCCCATCCGTTCCCGGCGGACCTTGGATTGGATGACCTCAACGCCGCACTTTTCACAGACCACCCCGCGGTGTTTCATCCGCTTATATTTGCCGCAATTACATTCGTAATCCTTGGTCGGCCCGAATATCTTGGCGCAAAAAAGACCGTCCCTCTCCGGTTTAAAGGTTCGGTAATTGATCGTCTCGGGTTTTTTGACCTCCCCGTGAGACCAGCCCCGGATCTTCTCCGGGGAGGCCAGGGAAATCTTGACCGCACTAACATGTAAGGGGTCTTTAGGCTTGTTAAAATAACTGAATAAATCTTCCAATGGGGTCTCCTTTTTCTGCCGAACTCCTGAAGGGTTCAAGCGTGTTGAGCTGTCGGGAGAGTGAACAAGGCCCGGCCCATGGCGGCTATTGCGGCTGCCCCGGAGATTCCGTCTCCAGGAGTTCTACATTCAGGCCTAAGCTCTGCAACTCTTTGACCAGCACATTAAAGGACTCTGGTAGCCCCGCTTCCAGGACATTGTCCCCTTTCACGATCTTTTCATACATCCGGGTCCGGCCCACCACGTCATCGGATTTGACCGTTAAAAATTCCTGCAGGGTATAGGCCGCCCCATAGGCCTCCATGGCCCAGACTTCCATCTCTCCCAAGCGCTGCCCGCCGAATTGGGCCTTGCCGCCCAGCGGTTGCTGGGTCACCAGGGAGTAAGGCCCGATAGATCGGGCATGGATCTTGTCATCCACCAGGTGATGCAGCTTCATCATGTACATGGCTCCCACCGTCACCGGCCGGTCAAAGGCCTCTCCGGTTCGGCCGTCAAAGAGTTGGGTCTGGCCCGTTTCCGGCAAGCCCACCAGTTTCAGCAAGCGCTGGATATCGTCCTCCTTGGCCCCGTCGAAAACCGGGCTGGCCATATGAATGCCTTCCCGGAACTGGTTGGCCAGACTCGGCAAATCCTGGTCGGAAACGGTCTCTAAATACTCCTCCACTTTTTTAGAATCATAGATCTTTTTCAGCAAGCGGCGGACTTCATTACTGCGCCCGAGCTGATCCAGCAGGTCGGCCACCTTTTTACCCAGTTCCCGGGAGGCCCAGCCCAAATGGGTTTCCATGACCTGGCCCACATTCATCCGGGAAGGCACTCCCAGAGGATTCAGGACGATATCCACGGGGGTCCCGTCGGCGAAACAAGGCATGTCTTCCGTAGGCAGGATCCGGGAAACCACCCCTTTATTGCCGTGGCGGCCGGCCATCTTATCGCCCACCGAAAGCTTGCGCTTGACCGCCACATAGACCTTGACCATTTTGATTACGCCCGGAGGAAGCTCATCCCCTCTTTTTAGTTTGGCGATCTTTCCTTCGAAGCTGTCCTTGATCAGATCGACCTGCTCCTGATAATCCCGGATGATCTTCTCGATGTCCTTTTTTAAATCCTTGCCCTTGGAAACCGCCAGTTCCTTCCATTTCTTAACCGGCACCTTGGCCAATTTATCCTGGGTAAACTTTTCACCCCGGGTGATATAGACTTTATGGCCTTCCTTGATGGTCCCGGCCGAGAGTTTTCCTCCCAGGAGATGTTTCAGACGGACCAGGGCCTCCCGGCGCACGATTTGAATTTCATCATTTTGATCCTTCATGATCCGGGATATCTCTTCTTCTTCGATGGCCTTGGAGCGGGCATCCCGCTCGACGCCTTTTCGGGAAAAGACCTTGGCGTCGATTACGATGCCCTCGATCCCCGGCGGCACCCGCAGCGAGGAATCCTTGACGTCCCCGGCTTTTTCTCCGAAAATGGCCCGCAGCAGTTTCTCTTCCGGTGAAAGCTGGGTCTCCCCTTTCGGGGTGATCTTGCCGACCAGGATGTCGCCCGGGTTGACTTCGGCCCCGATCCGAATAATCCCGCTCTCATCCAGGTTCTTTAAAGATTCATCCCCCAGATTGGGGATATCCCGGGTAATTTCCTCCCGGCCCAGTTTCGTATCCCGGGCAATCAATTCGAATTCTTCAATATGAATCGAGGTAAAGACATCTTCCTTGACCAGGTGTTCGCCGATCAGGATGGAATCCTCGAAATTGTATCCCCCCCAGGACATGAAGGCCACCATGACATTGCGGCCCAAGGCCAGTTCCCCCCTTTCGGTCGAGGGGCCATCGGCGATGATCTGGCCTTTTTTAATGAAGCCCCCTTTCCGGACGATGGGCTTTTGGTTGAAACAGGTGTTTTGATTGGAGCGCTGGAATTTCGTCAGCTTGTATATCTCCACCCCGGCCCCTAAGGAGTCCTCGTCATCCTTTTCCGGGACATAACGAACCACAATCCGATCGGCATCGACATCTTCAATAATGCCGTCCCGTTTGGCCACCAAGGTCACTCCGGAATCCCGGGCCACGACCTCTTCGATCCCGGTGCCGATAATCGGAGCCCGGCAATTGAGCAGGGGAACGGCCTGCCGCTGCATATTGGATCCCATTAAGGCCCGGTTGGCATCGTCGTTCTCCAGGAAGGGGATCAGGGAAGCGGCCACGCTGACCAACTGGTTGGGAGAGACGTCCATCAGGTGGATCGGCTCCTCCTCCTGGTTCACCATAATGAATTCCCCGTCTTTTCGAGCCGAAACCAGGGGATCCAGGAGTTTTCCCGATTTGTCCATGGGCAGATTGGCCTGGGCGATATTGAGATCCTTTTCGTCCATGGCGCTGAAAAATTTTACGTCATTGGTTACCTCCCCCTCCCGGACCACCCGGTAGGGCGTTTCAATAAACCCGAACTCATTGACCCGGGCATAGGTACTTAGGGAGACGATCAGCCCGATATTCGGTCCTTCCGGGGTTTCAATGGGGCAGATGCGTCCGTAATGGGTGGGATGCACATCCCGGACCTCAAAACCGGCCCGCTCCCGGGTCAGCCCTCCCGGACCCAGGGCGCTCAACCGTCTCTTGTGGGTGATCTCGGACAGCGGGTTGGTCTGATCCATGAACTGGGAAAGCTGGCTGGTGCCGAAAAACTCCTTGACCACGGCGGCCACCGGTTTGGGGTTGATCAGGTCATGGGGCATCAAGGTCTCAATTTCCTGGAGGGTCATCCGTTCCTTGATGGCCCGTTCCATACGGACCAAGCCGATGCGGTACTGGTTCTCGAGAAGTTCCCCTACGGCCCTGACCCGCCGATTGCCCAAATGGTCGATATCATCCACCGGACCGTTGGCATCCTTGAGTTCAATCAGATTTTTGACCGCCAGGAGGATATCTTCCTTCCTTAAGGTCCTTTCCTCCAAAGGCAGGTCGGTTCCCAATCTCCGGTTCAGTTTGAGACGGCCTACCGAAGACAAGTCGTAATTTTCGGGATTAAAAAAAAGGTTCCGGAAAAAATTCCTGGCCACTTCCAGGGTCGGAGGATTGCTGGGCCGCAGTTTCTTGTAAATTTCAATAATGGCCTCCTCCGAGCTCGAAATTTTATCTACGATCAGGGTATCCCGGAGCGAGGAACTGACATTAACCCCATCGATAAAAAGGAGATCAAAGGAAGGGATTTTCTTCTCCAGGATCAGGCTGAGCTTTTCCTTGGTTAAGGATTCGTTCCCGACCGCCACCACTTCACCGCTCTCCGGATCGACCACATCCTGGGCCAAAAAATAACCTTCAATATCTTCGGGTTTGGCCGGCAGTGAGGTGATGTGCGCTTCCTGAAGCAGTTTAATGATCTTCTTGGTGATCTTTTTATTCTTCCGGGAAATGACCTCCCCGGTCAGGGGGTTGACGATATCCCGGGGGGCCCTTTTGCCCAACCAGAAATCCGGATTCACTTCCCGCCGCAGTTTTCCATCTTCAAGGCTGATCCGTTCCCTCTCGTAGAAAAAGTTCAGCAAATCCTGGGTGGAATATCCCAGGGCCTTCAACAAGATCGTCACCGGGAATTTGCGCCGGCGATCAATGCGGACATAGAGGAGGTTCTTGGGATCAAATTCCAGGTCAATCCAGGATCCCCGTAAGGGAATGATCCGGGCCGAGTAGAGGAGCCGGCCGCTGCTGTGGGTCTTGCCTTTATCATGATCGAAAAAGATGCCCGGGGAACGGTGCAACTGGCTCACCACCACCCGTTCCGTTCCGTTGATGATAAAAGTCCCCCGCTCGGTCATTAAAGGGATGGTTCCAAAATAGATATCCTGTTCTTTAATGTCACGGATGGTTTGACTCCCGGTATCCTTATCCAGGTCGTAGACGATCAGGCGCACCGTGATTTTAACCGGCACTTCATAGGTCATGCCCCGTTGCAGGCATTCGGTAACCTCGTACTTAACTTCCCCAAAGCTGTAGCGAACGAATTCCAGCGAGGACATGCCACTGAAATCCCGAATCGGGAAAACGCTTTGAAACACACCCTGGAGGCCTACCTTTTCCCGACGGTCAGGTCCTGCCCCTTTTTGCAGGAAACGCTCATAGGATTGCTTCTGCATATCGATGAGGTTCGGAATATCAATGATGTTTTCAATGCGCCCGAAATTCTTTCGAAAACGGACGTTATGGATGGACCGTTCTTTCATGCTTTACTCCTTTTATGAAAGAAAAGAAGTCAACTCGAGGCTGCCCCTTTAAGCGCTCAGGGCTTCCCGATAAAATACCCGGGGTTCGCCGAGGTCCGAACCGGGACCTGGGCGACCCCTCCAGGGTTCAATTTTCCCGGAATACTACTTGATTTCAACCGTAGCCCCGGCCTCTTCCAACTGCTTCTTGATTTTTTCCGCTTCTTCCTTGGAAACCGCTTCCTTGATGGTATTGGGCAGGGTTTCCACCGCATCCTTGGCTTCTTTGAGACCCAGACTGGTAATGGCCCGGACTTCCTTGATCACCTGGATTTTTTTATCCCCGGATCCGGTTAAGATCACCGAGAACTCGGTCTGTTCCTCCTGGACCGGGGCTTCAGCGGCCGCCATAGGCCCGGCCATGGCCATGACCGGAGCCGAGGCCTTGACACCGAATTTTTCTTCCAGTTCCTTAACCAGTTCCGACAGTTCCAGAACCGTCATGTTGGAAATAAAGGCAATCACATTTTCTTTGGTAATATTTTCAGCCATCGTTTTTAATCCTCCTTGGTTTTCCTCTCCCTTAGGCCTGGGCTTTCTGTTCCTCAAGGGCCTTCAGGGTCAGCATGAATTTTTGAATAATACCGGAAAGGGTCGAAACCAGACCCGTGGGCAAGGCGATCAGGGATGACAAAACCTGCCCCAACAACACCTCTCGTGCCGGCATCTTGGCCAGTTGCAGGATGGCCGCTCCGGAAAGGGGTTTCCCTTCCAGGACCCCCCCCTTAAACACAAATTTCTCCCGGTCCTTGGCAAAGCCGGCCAGGACTTTGGCCGAAGCCACGGGATCCTGGGTGCTCAGGGTCAGGCCGCAGGGGCCTACAAAAAGCCCTTCCAGCCCCGAAAGCGGGGTCTGCTCCGAAGCCCGTTGGAAGAGGGTGTTTTTTACCACCTGGTATTCATCTCCGCCCTTGCGCAATTCCCGGCGCAAGAGGCTCAACGACCCTACATTCAATCCTCTAAAATCGGTAACAAAAACAGCCTTGGCTTCTGTCAGGCGATGATGGAGGTCGGCCACGATCTTCTCTTTGTCCGTTCGTTTCAATTCCCTTTTCCCTCCTTTCTCCTAAGGTAGATCTTTTATCAGTGAAAGACCGCAGCCCCGATGGCCGAATCATGACAATAACAGAGTCTCTGTAGGCTGGAACGATTCATTTATGGCCCCGAGGGCACCTACGGTCTTTGACTCTAAAACGAAAACAACCTGAAGGGTTCAGGAAAACACCCGGGATCCTTCAAAAGCGATCCTTTGGACCCTGGAACCCTGTTTTATTTTGTCCTCATCCGGAAAAGATGTTTTTCAGATGAAGGCGATCAGCTTTCGGCCATCAGAAAAAAACGGTTAAACTTAATGGGTTGAGCCGACTGCTGGTTGCTGAAGGCTGAACGCTCCAGCCGGACATCCATAATTTCCGGCTGAAACCTATTTAGCTATTTCCTTGATGAAGGAGGGATCCACTTTAATCCCCGGTCCCATAGTTGTTGAAATCGTAATGCTCTTCAAATAGGTCCCTTTGGCGCTGGAGGGTTTAAGACGGAGCAGGATTTCAAAAAGCGAGACGATATTAGGGATCAATTTTTCGCTCCCGAATGAAACCCGACCTACCGGCGCGTGGACGATTCCGTTTTTTTCGACCCGGAATTCGATCTTACCGGCTTTAATCTCCCGGATGGCCTTGGCCACATCGAAGGTCACGGTTCCGGTTTTGGCATTGGGCATCAGACCCCGGGGACCCAGAATTTTCCCGATTTTTCCCACCATGCCCATCAAGTCCGGCGTAGCCACGGCCTTGTCGAAGTCCATCCAGCCGCCCTTGATCTTTTCCACCAACTCTTCGGCCCCGACCTGATCGGCACCGGCTTCCAGGGCTTCCTTTTCCTTTTCCCCTTTGGCAAAAACCAAAACCCGGGTGGTCTTGCCCGTCCCATTGGGAAGGACCACCGCCCCCCGGACCATCTGATCGGCATGGCGGGGATCTACCCCTAGACGAACCGCCATATCCACCGTTTCATCAAAGCGGGTATAGGAAGAGGACAGGGCCAATTGGACGGCCTCCTCCAAAGCGTAGCGCTTGGTTCGATCCACCTTCTCCATCACGGTTTTATATTTCTTCCCTCTTGTTGGCATGTTCCTTTTCCTCGTTTCTTGGTCTATCTTAGCCGATCTCAATGCCCATGCTTCGAGCCGTTCCGGCGATGATTTTTTTGGCTGCTTCGAGGGTGTTGGCATTTAAATCAGGCATTTTCAACCTGGCAATTTCTTCTATTTGGGCCTGGCTGACCTTCCCTACTTTTTCCCGATTGGGGGTATTGGAGCCTTTGGCCACTTGGGCCGCTTTTTTCAATAAAATAGCCGCCGGGGGGGTTTTGGTAATAAAGGTAAAGGAGCGGTCCGCAAAAACCGTGATGACCACCGGAATGATCATCCCTTCCTGGCCCTGGGTCCGGGCATTAAAGGCCTTGCAGAATTCCATAATATTTACCCCGTGCTGGCCGAGGGCCGGCCCGATGGGGGGTGACGGATTAGCCTGTCCGGCAGGAACTTGAAGTTTGATGTAGGCGATTATTTTTTTGGCCATTTTTATCTTCTCCTTCGAACGAATCTCCCTGGTACGAAACCTGCTGACGAAATGATCTGATTACCGACGGCTGTCGGGGACCTTTTTTCCGGAACAACCTGGGTCCTGAATTCCTTAGAGCTTGGCCACCTGGACGAAGTCGAGTTCGACCGGCGTAGCCCGCCCGAAAATGCTGATCAAGACCTTGACTTTTCCCTTATCCGGTTTCACTTCCTCCACCACGCCGTTGAAATTTGAAAAAGGTCCGTCAATGACCCGGATCTCGTCCCCTTCCTCGAAAAAAAACTTCGGCTTGGGACGGATGGCCCCTTCCGCCATTTGCTCGATGACCTTTTGGGCCTCTTCATCCGGAATGGGCACCGGTTTGTTCTTGTCCCCCACAAACCCGGTGACCTTAGGGGTATCCTGGACTAAATGCCAGGTCTCATCATCGAGCTCCATTTTGACCATAATGTAGCCCGGATAGAATTTTCGGGAGGAGGTTTTCCTCTCTCCCTTAACCAGCTCAACGACTTTTTCCGTCGGGACCAGAATATCGGAAAAGAAATCTTCCTTGCCCTGCCCCTTGATGCGATCCTCCAAGGCCAGTTTGACTTTATGTTCAAAACCCGAGTAGGTATGAACGATATACCATTTGTGTGCCACAGGCCGCCCCTCTTTGTTTACCGTTTTAAAATACTACCGACCAACTTGGCCAAGCCCACATCCAATAACCCCAAAAAGAAAGAGACCAGGACCGATAAGACAATGACCATGCCGGTGGCGGCAATGGTTTCTTTCCGGGAAGGCCAGGTGACCTTCTTCAATTCGATGCGGACCTCGCGGAAAAACTCCTTGACTTTTCCGATCCATTGGAATTTTTCCGTCCATTTCGAGAGACCCGCCCCCGGGCTCTTTTCATTGATTCGTGGTTTCCTCAGGAGCTCTTTTTCTTTGGGTTTGAAATCCGGGAAATTTTTATGCTCGCCCGTCATCTTTTCCGGGGCTTTGGGCTCCGCTTCCGCCATCCCGTTTTTCTTTTTTGCTCTGAACTTTTTCATGTTCTCTACAGGCCCTTTACCTCGATCTGGAATAGGAAAAATTGGCAGGCCAGGAGGGATTCGAACCCCCATCACCCGGATTTGGAGTCCGGTGCTCTAACCGTTAGAGCTACTGGCCTGCAGGACCAAACAGTCTAATGAAGCGGATTTATTTGGTTTCCTTGTGTACGGTATGGGTTTGGCAAAAACGGCAGTATTTTTTAAATTCCAGCTTATCCGGGGTCTTCCGTTTATTTTTGGTTGTGGTATAATTTTTTCTCTTACAGGTTGTGCAGGTTAAGTTTATAATATCGCGCATGACTGATCCTAAATATTCCTCAGGGTCCGGGGTTCAAATAATGCCTCTATCGGGATTGGAGCCCGGACCCTTTGAATCCTTTCTTTACTCGATGATATCCGAGATAACGCCGGCGCCGACGGTCCGGCCGCCTTCGCGGATGGCAAAACGCAGCTCCTTCTCCATGGCGATCGGGGTGATCAAGGATACCTCTACCGATACGTTGTCCCCGGGCATGACCATCTCCACTCCCTCCGGCAAGGTCACCACCCCCGTCACATCCGTGGTCCGAAAATAAAACTGCGGCCGATACCCGTTGAAAAACGGCGTGTGCCGCCCGCCTTCTTCCTTATTTAATATATAGGCCTCGGCCTTAAACTTGGTGTGCGGCGTGATGCTGGCCGTCTTGGCGACCACCTGCCCCCGCTCGACGTCCTCCCGCTTCGTCCCCCGAAGCAATAAGCCAACATTGTCGCCGGCCTGCCCCCGGTCCAACGTCTTACGGAACATCTCCACCCCGGTACAGATCGTCTTGACCGTCGGCCGGATCCCCACAATCTCCACCTCGTCCCCAACCTTGATCAGACCCCGCTCTACCCGGCCCGTAACCACCGTCCCGCGGCCCGATATGCTGAAGACATCCTCCACCGGCATCAAAAACGGCCTCTCCACATCCCGCACCGGCTCCGGAATATACCGGTCTATCGCCTCCATTAACTCCAAGATCGGCTTGCACTGGGCGCACTCCCCTTTGCCGCAACCGCATTCCAGGGCCTTTAAGGCCGATCCCTTGATGATCGGTATCTCATCCCCGGGAAATTCATACTTGGTCAACAACTCCCGCAGCTCCAACTCCACCAGCTCAATCAGCTCCGGATCGTCCACCATGTCGACCTTGTTCAAAAATACTACCACATACGGTACCCCAACCTGCCGCGCCAATAAAATGTGCTCCCGCGTCTGCGGCATCGGCCCGTCATCCGCCCCAACCACCAGGATCGCTCCGTCCATCTGCGCCGCCCCGGTGATCATGTTCTTTATATAGTCCGCATGCCCCGGACAATCTACATGCGCATAATGCCGGTTCTTCGTCTCATACTCCACATGCGCCGTCGCTATCGTGATCCCCCGCTCCTTCTCCTCCGGCGCCTTGTCTATCTCGTCAAACGGTACAAAAGTCGCAAACCCGCTCTTCGATAAACATAACGTGATCGCCGCCGTTAAGGTCGTCTTGCCGTGATCGATGTGCCCTATCGTCCCTACATTCACATGCGGCTTCGTCCGCTCAAACTTTTTCTTCGACATCATAGCCTCCCATGGTTTTGAAAATTTTCCCGTAAAAAGATTTTACCTGAAAAACTCTTGTCTCCCATAACCCCAAAAACAGGTGGAGCCCACGACCGGGATCGAACCGGTGAACCTCTTCCTTACCAAGGAAGTGCTCTACCAACTGAGCTACGTGGGCCCGACTATATGATCGCCCTATTGTATTTCGGAATCCGAATGCTACAAAAAGGTTTTTGCTGGAGCGGGAAACGGGATTCGAACCCGCGACCCTCAGCTTGGAAGGCTGACGCTCTAGCCAACTGAGCTATTCCCGCACAGGAGTAATATTATGAGAACCAGGGAACCTATGGCTGTAGTTTTATCAATAGGTTCTGCCTACCCTATCTCCTACATATGACCGGCCTTTCCGGTCTTGGACACCATATCCGAAAGAAGGATGGTGGAGGGGGGAGGATTTGAACCTCCGAAGGCATGGCCGACAGATTTACAGTCTGTTCCCTTTGACCGCTCGGGAACCCCTCCTGAAAAAACCTTGCGGTAACTGGGGGTCCAAATTGTTTCGATTTTTTGACCTTACTTGGAGCCAGCGAAGGGATTTGAACCCCCGACCAACTGATTACAAATCAGTCGCTCTACCAACTGAGCTACGCTGGCTGGCAAAATCTATTAAATCCAGAACTTTCGGATTATATATCCCTAAAATCCAATATTCAAGTACTTTTTTAAATTTTTTTTCCCTATCTTTTTTTTTAAAGAGGCCATAGAATGGTTTTGTTTTTTTTTACAATTATATTATTAAGTTAAGATACTGGAACCCGGTCTTAGCCGTCCGGGTTCCTCCTGGAGAACCCGCCATGGATTCAGAAGAAAGGGTCCTATTGGCCCTTCAGCCGGCCTGGAGAAGCTACTTTATCTTTTATACCGCCATCTTTATTTTTGGTCTTGGCCCCCTGGTCAACCCTCAGGCCGGCCTGAACCCGGTCTTGGGGATGGTGCTGGCCATTTTCCTGGCTATGTTTGTCTGGCACCGCCGCACCACCACCTATTACAGGCTCACTTCCAAAGAGGTCATACGGGAAACAAAAGGATGGGGTCAACCACAGCGCCAGATCCTGCCCTTGGCGGAGATTGCTGCCGTTGAAGCCCGCCGCGGCCTTGTTCACCGCTTCATAACCGTCGGCCACCTTCGCTTTAAGCCCCGATCCGCTGCTTATCCGGAAATCTGGTGGTTCGGAGTAGCCGATTCCCTTCAAATAAAAAAAGAAATCGAACGGATATTAACTAATTGATAACCGTTTAGATTTATGAAAAAAGGATGAGGGGAAGAGATATGAAGGGATCTCAGCAAGATTGAAATTCGTTTTTTCAAACAGGTAAGGCGTTACACCGGATAGGTGTCCAAAGGTGCTAAAGGAGTTCCTTGAGGGCCTGTTCGACATAGGAACCGGGAACCAGCCCATCAAATCGTTTGGTTGTTTTGCCTTCCCGGTTAATGATAATGGTGGTTGGAACTCCGGAAACCTCATAATTTTCAGCCAGCTCCATATTTCCAAGCAAGACCGGATAGGGGATTTTCATATCCCGGACGAACCGCGTCAGGCCTTGAGGTATCCCGTCCGTATCCAGAGACACCCCCAGGATTACCAGCCCTTTTTCTTTGTTTTTATTATAAATTTTTATTAATTCAGGGATTTCGCTCCGACAGGGGGGGCACCAGGTGGCAAAAAAATTCACAAGAACCACCTTTCCTTTAAAATCGTTCAGACTGACCTTTTTCATGGCCAGGTCTTTTAGGGTAAAATCCTTGGCCGGCCGTTTGCCCTGGCACCAGCCCTGATTACTCGAAATAAGCAGCGCACCGGCCAGCACCAATACGGCGATCAGCAATCCCCATTTATGAGTTTTCCGTTTCATTATCGGATCTAATCCTCCCAGTTTTCTACCTGCTCGATCAGTTGAATAAGGGCTTCAGCAGCGGCTTCCAGGCAGGCTGTTCCCTTTTCGAAACCGGCCTTGGTCGGATCCCCCCAGACCCCCCCCGGCCAGAATTTTCGTTTATTCCGAACCAGGATCCCTTTGGGGAAGGAGGGCCTTTCGGCCTGCCCGCCCTTTTTAACCCAGGCGGGCCTTAAGACCATCATGACCGAGGTTTCCAACTCCCCGGCATGGGAATCGTCCGGGGTTTCCAGCAAGGGGGCCCAGGCCGAGGCAGCCAGGTCCAAAACGTTCAGACTGGCCACCCGGGTCCCGGAAAGATTTTCCAAAATATACTCGCCGGCTTCGATCAAGGCCGCGGTGTGGGTTCCTCCGGCATGGCCGGAGAGGATAATAAAGTTTCGGATACCCTGGCGGTAAAAGGCCAAGCCGATATCCTTAATTAAGGCCCGCAAGGTATCCCCGCTGATGCTGATGGTCCCCGGGTGCTGGCTGGTACTGCGGCAAACCCCGTAATAAATGGCCGGAGCCACCAAGGCGCCGGTTTTTTCGGAGGCCCGGCGACAGAGCTCATCGGCGTGGATGGTATCCGTACCCAGAGGGAGGTGCTCCCCATGTTCTTCAATGGACCCTACCGGCAAGAGCAGGGTTTGATTCTTTTTTACCTGTTCTTCAAATTCCGTCATGGTTAAGGCTTCGATAAGCATGGTTGTCCATTTCCTTAAAGAGATCCCCCTTGAGCCGGAGACCGTTGCCAAGGGTTTTATCTCAGCTATCCAGGATCTCTCTAATCCTTCCGATTAATTCGTCTTCCCGATAGGGCTTCTGAATAAAGCCGCCTACCCCTTCCCTGAGGATTTCCTCGACCTCACCGTGGGTGCTGTACCCTGAAGACAGGAGGACCTTGATGACCGGATCGATTTCCCTTAACCTGAAAAAGGTTTCCTTGCCTCCCTGACCGGGCATCATGACATCCAGGACGACCAGGGCAATTTCAGACTGGTACTCCCGGTAAATCTGAAGGGCCTCCTCTCCACTGGAAGCGGTCAGGACCTTATAACCCATATCCTCAAGAATGTCAGCCCCTAATTGGCGGATGATTTCCTCGTCGTCCACCAGCAGGATCGTTTCCGAACCTCTCCGGCCCCTTAAAGGAGGCAGGGAAGCGGAAGGGATTGGTAGCACCGGATGGGCAGGCAGGAAGAGATCGAAGGTGGTCCCCTTCCCTTCCTCACTTTGAAAATCAAGATAGCCGCCGTGATTTTGGATGATGCCGTAGACCATGGAAAGCCCCAGCCCGGTTCCCCTTCCCGGCTCCTTGGTAGTAAAAAAGGGCTCAAAGATCTGGGAACGGATCTCCTCTCCGATCCCCATTCCGGTGTCGGTCAGGCTGATTTTGACATACTCGCCCTCTTTCCAGCCGCGCTGTTGTAAAGCCAGGTCGTGGGAAACGGTCTGATTTTTCGTGACGATTCTTAGGGTCCCCCCCTGGGGCATGGCATCACGGGCATTCAAACAGAGATTCATCAGGGACTGCTGAAGCTGGATTCCATCCCCCTCTATCGGATGCAACTGCGGGTCCAGATCAACCTCCAGGGTGATGCGGCGATCAATGGTCCGGCCCAGGAGTTGGATCAGTTCCCGAATCAAGGCGTTGCAGTTGATGGGCTTGACTTCATATTTCCCCCTCCGGGCAAAGCCCAAAAGCTGTTTGGTCAACTCGGCGGCCTTTTGGGAAGACCGTTCAATATTGACGACCGGGTGGAACAGGGGATGGTCGGGAGTCAGCTTTTTTTTGACAAAGGAAGCGTACCCCAGAATCCCGCCTAAAAGATTATTGAAATCATGGGCAATCCCGCCGGCCAGGTTTCCGATGGATTCCATCTTCTGGGCCTGAAGGAGCTGTTCTTCCAGCTTCTTATGGTCCGTTATATCCCGGGCGATTCCCATGGCGCCGATGACCTTCCCGTCCTCATCGAGGATGGGGGCGGCGCTCCCTGAAAAGTAGCGTTTCTTTCCATCCTTTCGAAGGTATTGCCAGCGGATATTTTCAACGCTCTTGCCGAAAAACCTGACCTCCTTAAAAACCTGGACCAGAAAGTGGTGTTCTTCGGCGGGAGCGAAATGAACAAAATATTTCCCCAATACTTCCGATTCTTCGTGTCCCAGGATTTTCTTCCAATGGGGGCCGATATAGCTTAGGGAACCGTCCAAGTCCAGGGCAAAAATGATATCCGGGATGCTTTCAATCAGGGAGCGGTATTTCCGCTCCGAGGCTCGCAGCTTTTCTTCGGAAAGGCGCAGGCTTTGGATGGCCTGCTGGTATTCGTCATCCCGGGGTCGCGCCCTTTCTTTCGGTTTTTTAGACGGCTTTTTTGTTTTCAAGGGGCTGCTTTTCATTCGAAGGGCCTCCGCTTTCCCTGGGCTATTTTCTTTAATTAAAACAACAAAGTCAATCACTACTAATTATAATAAAGGAGAATACCAACGGGTAGAGCGGGGCTAACCGGCCATTCGGGTAAAGAGTTCAACGGAATGGAAGCGACGGATGGCGGCCGGAGCCGGCCAACTGACCTTGACCAGGATATCCGCCAAAGATACCGCGCTTCCTTTTTGCACCGATGTTTCTCGCTGGAAGACCGTCTGGAGGCCGCCGATCCGGATGTCGGATTCAACCTGGGCTTCCAATTCCGCGTAAGGGGTGGCCTTCAAGATCTCGATCTTTTCCTGGGCCAATTGAAGAGCCACGGTATTTAAGTAACTGTATTGATTGGTCCTGATAACCGTCAGCAACAAAGCCGAGAGAAACAGGAGTCCGATACTCAGGATGCCCAGGGCCAGGACCAGTTCCAGGATCGTGAATCCCTGATGGTTGGGAGCATCTCTCATCATCAGCTTCCTCATCCTAACCGCCTTTCATTTAAAGTTCTTCTCCCTATAAGTTGGGAGTCTAAAATAATCCCAGACTAACATTCCAGCAAATTTAGGGCCAAACCGGCCTACCGGCCGGTGCAATAGAGGCGTTTGGCTCTTAGTGTAAATTAACAAATAAAATCATTGAGTTTCTAATGAAAAACCCTTCGCAGGCTCGTGACGGTCTTTCCTGAATTCTTAATCGCGCCCCCCCCATACCCTTCATTCACACTCCGGCGAAAACCTTGTTCTCAGAAATGAGACCCATTTTCTCCTTGACTTTCGGCCGGATTCCCGATAAATTATCCATCAAACGATGGAAACATAAATTGGAGAAACCCGCTGGCCACGCCCTTAGAGAAAGCCCGTAAAGACCCCGATTCCATGAAGGCCCGGATCCTGACCGCGGCCCGCAGGATCTTCGGTGAATACGGCTTTCACGGCACGACCACCCGCATGATCGCCCGCAAGGTAGGGATTGATATCTCAACCCTCTATTATCATTGGGGCGAGAAAGGGGATCTCTACGAAGCGGTCATTCTGGATATCAATGAGGATTTGCGCCAAAAGCTCATCCAGGTGGAAGGCCTGATTCATGGCCTGCCCTTAAGCCAGCGCATGGCGATTTCCATTGATGAAATGACCGATTATCTCTTTAAAAACCCCGAGGTCTCCAACCTGGTCCTTTTCCGCTATTTCGGCAAGACCCGCCGGGAAACCCATCTGGACTTTCAGGTCCCCGAATTCATCTCGGACATTGCCCGCTCCATGGGTCTGTGCCGGGATAAGAAGAGCGTGCCGGTTCGGGCCCGGATGCAGGTCCTGGCCATCATGAATGCCATCCATAATTTTATTTCAGGAGAGAATTTTTTCCGCCCCATGCTCAAGATAGAACGCCGGGAATACATGGCCTTAGTTAAAGAAACCTTAAAATTTGTTTTGATTCCTGCCTTTACCCAATCCGAACCCAGGAAAGGGTAACGGGGAGGCTTCAGGAGTGATCACGAATCCATCACCTTCACAAGGAGGGAGAAAAAATGGCCCTTAATCTGGATGCCCTTGGTAAAAAAATCGGCCCCTTTACAAAAACCTACTCCTGGAAAGACACGGTGCTCTACGCCCTCGGCGTCGGGGCCGGTTTCTCCGATCTTAACTACTGCTACGAGAAGGATCTCAAAGTCCTGCCGAGCTTCGGCATTGTCACCCTTTATGATTTCATGCCCCAGCTCGCCGCCGAAAGCAACGTCAATCTGGCCGGGGTGCTGCACGGCGAGCAGGAGCTTATTTTTTATAACCCTATTCCGACGGAAGGGACCCTGACTACGGAAGGGGCCATCACCCACTACTACGATAAGGGGCCGGGCAAAGGGGCCCTCATCGTGGCCGAATTCGACACCCATCACTCCAACGGGCAAAGACTTTTTACCAGTATTGTGACCGTCTTCGCCCGCTTGGACGGTGGCTTCAACGGACCGGAGGCCCCCAGAAGGGAAATCCCTTTCCCGAACCGCGCCCCGGATTTCGAAATCCCGGCCGCTCCTTCCGATGACCAGCCGCTGATCTACCGGCTTTCCGGAGACATTTTCGCCCTTCATGTGGATACGGATTTTGCCAAGATGGCCGGGTTTGAAAAGCCCATTATGCACGGGTTGTGCACCCACGGGTATGCCGGCCGGGCCCTGATTGAAACCCTGGTCCCGGGAAAGCCGGAAAAGGTGCGTCGCCTGGTCTGCCGGTTCCGAAGCCCCCTCTACCCCGGGACCCCCTTCAAGACCCTGATCTGGAAAGAAGGAGACGGGAAAGCCCTCTGGCGGGTTGTCAACGCTTCAACCGGCGAAATAGTTATTGATAACGGGATCTTTGAATACGGGGATATCCCAAAAGAAGAGATTCGTTTTGACGATCGGGTAGCCATTGTGACCGGGGCCGGGGCCGGCCTGGGCCGGGACTATGCCCTGGAACTGGCCAGGCGGGGCGCCAGGGTGGTCGTCAATGACCTGGGCGGGGCCCGTGACGGCAGCGGCCAAGGCTCCAACCGGGCCGCCGACCTGGTGGTGGAGGAAATCAAGGCCCTGGGAGGACAGGCCGTGGCCAGTTATGATTCCGTGGCCACCCCCGAGGGCGGCCAGGCCATTGTCCAGAAGGCCGTCGAGGCCTTCGGCCGGGTAGACATCCTGATCAATAACGCCGGCATCCTCCGCGACAAAACCCTGGCCAAGATGGAGCCCGAATCCTGGAACACCGTCCTGGCCGTCCACCTGGACGGGGCCTATCACGTCAGCCGGCCGGCCTTCATCAAGATGCGGGAACAGGGCTACGGCCGGATCGTCATGACCACCTCGGCGGCCGGTCTTTTCGGTAACTTCGGCCAGACCAACTACTCGGCGGCTAAGATGGGCCTGGTGGGCCTGATGAACACCTTGAAGCTCGAGGGCGAGAAACACAACATCAAGGTCAATACCGTCGCCCCGGTGGCGGCTACCCGGCTCACTGAAGACGTCCTGCCGCCCGATCTCTTCCAAAAACTGAAACCGGAATTCGTTACCCCCCTGGTGCTCTACCTCTGCTCCGAGCAATGCCCGGTCACCGGCGGAATCTACAACGCCGGCGCCGGATTTTTCAACCGCGCCGCCCTCCTTACTGGCCCAGGCCTTTCGCTTAGTTCCGGCCAAACTATTCCCTCTCCGGAGGACGTTGCCGAACATTGGGCTGAGATCCTCTCCCTCAACGGAGCCCAGGAGTATGGTAATGCCGCCATGGCTTTAGGGGCCATGATGGAAGGCCCCCCGGCCGAGGCCACAGGGTCGCGGGCGGCCCAAGCGGCCCAGCCGGCGGCGACCGCCACGACGGTCAAGGGGATTTTTGAGCGCATGCCTCAGGCCTTTCAGGCCGATAAAGCCGCCGGGGTGGAGGTGGTCTTCCAGTTTCGGATCTCCGGTCCGGACGGTGGGGATTGGCAGGTAGCCATTAAGGGAAATACCTGCCAGGTCTCCCCGGGCATCCAAAAGTCGCCCACCACCACCATCCAGATGGCTGATGGGGATTTCGTGGACTTGATTGGGGGCAGACTTAAGGCCATGCAGGCCTATACCACCGGAAAACTGAAAATCGAAGGGGACCTGATGAAGTCCCAGCTCATAGAGAAATTATTCAAGTTTTAACCCGATAGCTCGCGAGGGCGAAAGGGCGTGAGAGCGATGGAGGATCTAAAGTTCCCCTTCCGCCTTGCACCCCACGCCTTACGCCAGTGGATAAGGAGGTACGTATGGTAGGTATCACATCATTTGGTGGCTACATCCCCCGGCTGCGACTCAACCGTATGAGCGCTTTTCAACACATGGGTTGGCTTGCACCGGCCATTATTATGGTGGCTCAGGGGGAGCGGGCCTTTTGCAACTGGGACGAGGACAGCTTGACCATGGCTGTGGCGGCCTCCCAGGACTGTCTGAGGGGATTGGATAAGAAGCAGACCGACGGACTTTTCCTGGCCTCCACCACCCTGCCCTTTGCCGACCGATCGAATGCCGGGGTTGTTCAGACCGCACTCAATCTCAAGGACGATTTTGAGGTCCACGATTTCACCTCCTCCCCCCGGGCCGGCACCGGCGCCCTGCTGGCGGCCCTGTCCACCGTGCAAGCCGGGGACCGCAAACAGGTCCTGGTCACGGCTACAGACAAGCGTGAGTCTAAATCCGCCTATTTTTATGAATTGTGGTTTGGAGACGGCGCCGCGTCGCTGCTGGTGGGTGATTCCGATGTCATCGCGGAGTACAAAGGGTCCTATTCCCTTTCTTATGACTTTGTAGACCACTATCGCGGGGCCCGCAATCAATTCGACTATATGTGGGAAGAACGATGGGTGCGGGATGAAGGCTATGCGAAGATCATTCCCGAGGCGGTTACCGGTCTCTTTAACAAACTTTCGATCTCCATGGATGATGTGGACAAGCTGGTTTTTCCCTGCTTCTTCAAGGCCGAGCACAGAAACATCGCCAAAAAATTAGGGGCTACGGCTGAAAAGGTCCAGGACAACCTGCACGAGGTCTGCGGAGAAACAGGGGCGGCCCATGCCCTGGTCATGTTTATCGCCGCCCTGGAACAGGCCAAACCCGGGGATCGCATCCTTCTGGCCGGATTTGGCCAAGGCTGTGATGCCCTGTACTTTCAGGTAACGGAAAATATCCTCAAACTGCCGCCCCGAACCGGTGTTAAGGGCTCTCTGGCCAACAAGAATATCACCGATAATTATCCAAAATTTTTAAAATTCAGGGAATTGATCCAGACCGAAATGGGTATCCGGGCCGAGGCCCCCACTCAAACCGCCATGACGGTCTTGTGGCGGAAGCGTAAAATGATCCTGGGCATGGTGGGGGGACGCTGCCGGGAATGCGGCACCCCTCAGTTCCCCAAAATGGATATTTGCGTTAATCCGGCCTGCCATAAACGCTACACCCAGGAGGATTATGAATTTGCCGAGCAACCGGCTTTTATCAAAACCTTCACCGGAGACCTGCTGACGGTCTCGGTCGATCCTCCGGCCGTCTATGGCATGGTCCAATTTGAAAGCGGCGGCCGCTATATGGCTGACTTCACCGATTGTGAACTATCCGATGTCCGGGTCGGGCAGCCGGTTAAACTGGCTTTCAGAAGGCGCTACACCGACAAGGAGCGAGGATTCAGCGGTTACTTCTGGAAAGCGGTTCCCCTGCCTGTCCCTAAGGAGGAAAAAGCCAAGGAAGCCATCAAGGAAAAGGCCGCCCCGATACGTTTTGACGATCGGGTAGCGATTGTGACCGGGGCCGGAGCCGGCCTGGGCCGGGACTATGCCCTGGAACTGGCCAGGCGGGGCGCCAGGGTGGTCGTCAATGACCTGGGCGGGGCCCGCGACGGCAGCGGCCAAGGCTCCAACCGGGCCGCCGACCTGGTGGTGGAGGAAATCAAGGCCCTGGGAGGACAGGCCGTGGCCAGTTATGATTCCGTGGCCACCCCCGAGGGCGGCCAGGCCATTGTCCAGAAGGCCGTCGAGGCCTTCGGCCGGGTAGACATCCTGATCAATAACGCCGGCATCCTCCGCGACAAGACCCTGGCCAAGATGGAGCCCGAATCCTGGAACACCGTCCTGGCCGTCCACCTGGACGGGGCCTATCACGTCAGCCGGCCGGCCTTCATCAAGATGCGGGAACAGGGCTACGGCCGGATCGTCATGACCACCTCGGCCGCCGGTCTTTTCGGTAACTTCGGCCAGACCAACTACTCGGCGGCTAAGATGGGCCTGGTGGGCCTGATGAACACCTTGAAGCTCGAGGGCGAGAAACACAACATCAAGGTCAATACCGTCGCCCCGGTGGCGGCTACCCGGCTCACTGAAGACGTCCTGCCGCCCGATCTCTTCCAAAAACTGAAACCGGAATTCGTTACTCCCCTGGTGCTCTACCTCTGCTCCGAGGACTGCCGGGACACCGGCCTGATCATCAATGCCGGGGTGGGTTTTTTCAACCGGACGATTATCGTCAGCGGTCCCGGTACCCTTATCGGCGAGGGAAAAACCGTACCTACCGTCGAGGCGATCCACCAAAACTGGAAGTCCCTCCAAACCCTGGAAGGGGCCCAGGAATATGGCAATGCCACCATCGCCCTGGGATCTATGATGGCCGGACCTCCGGCCAGGGCCCCCGAGCCTCAAACAGCTCAACCAGTCCAAACCGCCCCGGCCGCAACCTCGGTCCAGGGGGTTTTTGATCGTATGACCTCCGCCTTCCAGTCCGATAAGGCCGGCGGGGTGGACATGGTATTTCAGTATCGCATTTCCGGTCCGGGCGGAGGGGACTGGCAGGTCGTCATCAGGGACAATGCCTGTCAGGTCTCCCCGGGTGTCCATCAGGCCCCCACCACCACCATCAAGATGGCCGACCAGGATTTTATTGCCCTTATTGAGGGCAGCCTGAAGGCCATGCAGGCCTATACTACCGGCAAACTAAAGATCGAAGGCGATTTGATGAAGTCCCAATTGATTGAAAAATTATTCAAGTTTTAGCTGCTGATAGCTGTCAGCTATCAGCTTTTATTAAGGAGGTTTTATGGCTTCAGGAATAAAGGACAAAGTAGCTATCCTGGGCATGGGCTGCACCCGATTTGGGGAAAGATGGGACGTGGGCGCCGAGGAACTCATGGTTGAGGCCTTCAGCGAATGCCTTACCGACGCCGGGATCGAACCCGATGAAATTCAAGCCGCCTGGCTGGGGACCTGTATCGACGAAGTCAATGTCGGCAAGAGCGCCCTGCCCCTCTCGGTGACCCTGCGCCTGCCCTTCATCCCGGTAACCCGGACTGAAAACTTCTGTGCCAGCGGCACCGAATCCTTTCGGGGCGCCGTCTATGCGGTCGCCTCCGGGGCCTATGATATCTGCCTGGCTATGGGAGTAGAAAAATTGAAAGACACCGGCTACGGCGGTCTTCCTAATCCGGGCTCCAACTTCGGACCGTTAAACTGGCTCTGGTGGCCCAACATATCGGCCCCCGGCGCCTTTGCCCAACTGGCCAGCGCCTATGCCGCCAAGTATCACATCCCGAACCAGGATTTGAAAAGGGCCTTGGCCCATGTCTCCGTGAAAAGTCACGCCAACGGCGTACTCAACCCCAAAGCCCATCTGAGAAAACAGGTCACGGAGGATCAGGTCATGGCCGCCCCGATCATTGCTCACCCCCTGGGTTTGTTCGATTGCTGCGGCGTCAGTGACGGCGCCGCCTGCGCTATTGTCACCACCGTGGAAAAGGCCAAGGAAATGGGCCGGAAGGATTTCATCACCGTCAAAGCCCTCCAACTGGCCCTGAGCAACGGCGAGGAAATGGGCTACAACAACTGGGACGGCGATCACTTTATGACCACGGATAAGTGCAGCCTGAGGGCCTACCGGGAAGCCGGGATTAAGGATCCCCGCAAAGAAATCAGCATGATGGAACTCCACGATTGTTTTTCCATCACCGAGATGGTCACCTATGAGGACCTGCACATTTCGGAACGGGGCCGGGCCGTCAAGGATGTCATGGATGGTTTCTACGACCTGAGAGGCGGCGGGGTGCCCGCCCAGGTCGATGGCGGCTTGAAATGCTTCGGGCATCCCATCGGGGCCTCAGGGCTGCGCATGCTTTACGAGATGTATCTACAGTTCCATGGCCGGGCCGCTGAGCGGCAGATTCCCAACCCGCGTTTTGGATTAACCCACAACCTGGGGGGCGTGCCCCACATGAATGTCTGCAGCATTGCCATCGTGGGCAAATACGAAAATTAATTATGTTGAGACAGTTAGAGGTTGGAGGAACCTCAAGCCTCAAGCCATGGAGAAGATGTTAAACATCAAATGCATTATGAACTCCTCGGTCGAGGATATCCTGGCCTTTAAGACCTGCTGCGGTCTTAAGATGTTTGATCAGAATCTGGAAATTCACCTTACCAATCAGGGGACCCGGCCGGTTCGGGTGCCCAGTTATTTCGATCTGGAAACAGCCGGGGAAACGAAACGGATTGAAACCCTTACCCCTTCCGGAGAACAGACCATCCCACCGGGAGACATTATGGCCTTTTACTGCACCATGGATGAGGGGCTCTGGAACAAGGCCCAAAAGCTCACTTTTTACGACACGGATGGCAACCCTTACCCGGTCCCGATCTCAGAACCTATTACTTAGCGTGCTAATTCTAAATATACATTAATTTATGCAGGTGTCTCATCAACTCGCACCGGTGACTGCTGGTTTTGCCCGGAGAATAGCCTGCCCCGTAGGTATTAATACAGGGTCCTCCGGGCAAAGATAATAGTCCGCCGGCGCCTGCCCCGCGAACGCAACTGAAGCGGGGTCCGTGTATGTCTGTGGCTAAAAAATTTTCCCATGTTTTCAACTAAGGAGATTCTGATATGGAGATATTAAATTATACAGAAGAACACCGCATTTTCCGCGATACGTTAAGAAAATTTTTAGAAAAAGAAGTGTACTCCCTTTGTGGACGAATGGGAAAAGGCCGGGATCGTACCCAAAAGCATCTGGAAAAAAATGGGGGAGCAGGGTTTTCTCTGCCCTACGATCCCGGAGGAATACGGGGGAGTGGGAGCCGATTTTCTTTATTCGGTCATTGTCTGCGAGGAGCTGACCCGAACCAACCATACCGGTCTGGCGGCCCCGCTGCACAGCGATGTGGTCGTGCCCTATATCAGCGAATTCGGCTCGGAAGAGCAGAAGCAGAAATTCCTTCCCGGGTGCGTCTCCGGGGATATCATTACCGCCATTGCCATGACCGAGCCCAATACCGGCAGTGATCTGGCAGCCATCCGGACCACTGCCCTGGAAGTTGGAGACCAGGTCGTTATCAACGGCCAAAAAACCTTTATCAGTAACGGCATTAACTGCGACCTGTTGATCCTGGCCGCCAGGGATACCCGGGAGGGAAACCCCTACCAGGGCATTGACCTGTATCTGGTGGAGGCCGACAGGCCGGGATTCGAAAAGGGTAAAAAAATCCCCAAGATCGGCTGGCACAGCCAGGACACGGCCGAACTCTATTTTACCGATTGTCGCATCCCCATAACCAATCGTCTGGGTCTGAAGGGGTCCGGTTTTCTGATGCTCATGAAGAAGCTGCAACAGGAACGATTGGTCTGTGCCATCGGGGCCGTTTCCGCAGCCGAGTATATCCTGCAATTAACCATTCCTTATACTAAGGAACGGATGGCCTTCGGCAAGCCTATCTCGAAATTCCAGGCCAACCAGTTCAAGATTGTGGAGATGGCCACCGAGGTGAAATTGGGCCGGACCTTTCTGGACAAGCTGATCGCCGATCACATGGAAGGGAAAGACATCGTCACCGAGGTCGCCATGGCCAAGTACTGGACCACGGACCTGGCCCACCGGGTGGCCGACCAATGCCTCCAGCTTCACGGCGGCTACGGCTACTGCGAGGAATATCCCATCGCCCGGGCCTGGCGGGATACCCGGGTCATGTCCATCTTCGCCGGGACCAACGAGATCATGAAAACCATCGTGGCCAAGATGATGGGGCTATAAAACCCCTCTTGCTACTAGATAAGTAACCTGATAGGATTTTCATGAATCCGCCCCCTCCCTTCTCGGAGGCTGTGTCATAATTCGTCATCCCGGCCAAGTCCGCTTAGCGGACGCGAGCCGGGATCCAGAAACCTGATGCTATAAATGATGGAACCTCTTTTCCGATTACAACGTCATGTCGCCAAGATGGCCATCCAGGATCAACCTTCGGACTTCCTTTACTGGCAGAGTCAACCTCCTCAACTACGCCTGGCCGCTTTGGAGCATATCCGTTGCGAATACCACCAATGGAGATACGGTGCTGAACCGCGACTTCAGAGAGTTTATCGAATTCTTAAACAGGAACGAAATGACCATCGAGAAGAATATTGCCGATTTCTTTACCTATTTCAACAGCCGTGATCTTGAAAAATTAGGGGGCCTGCTCAAGCCGGAGGCCCGCTTCTTCTTTCCCAAGACCCAGCCCCTGCTGGGGATGGAACGCATCCTGAAATTTCTTCACATCCTCTTCCGCCAGTACCCGGAACTGGTGTTTACTGTCCGGCGCACCATCGTCCAGGAAAACCGGGCCGCCATCCACTGGACCAACCAGGGCAAAAACCGCCGGGGCGAGCCCTACGAAAACGAGGGCGTTACCCTCCTGGAATTCGAGGACGGCCAAATCACCTTTATCAGCGACTTCTTCAAGGACACCGGAAAGTTCTAACCGCGCCGATCACCTACCGTAGGCAGGCTGTCGCCTGCATGAGCTTGTTAAACTGAAGCTTGGTCTTCGTAAAAGAATCCTCGGGGTGCCGGGTGACCGGCGTCACGAAAGGCAATGCCTTCCATCTCCAGTAGCCTTCGCTTCATTTTCAAACCGCCCTGATAGCCGCCCAAGCTCCCGTCGGAACGGATCGCCCGATGGCAGGGGATAACAACCGGAAAAGGATTGGTCGCCAGGGCCGTCCCCACGGCGCGGGCGCCGTTCGGATTTCCCAAGTAGTTGGCAATGAGTTTGTAGGTGCTGACGTTGCCGCGGGGAATACCGTACTCGGCAAGAAGGACCTTCCGTTGAAAGGCGGAGCACAGGTCGAGTCGGACCCCATCGAGAGAAAACCGAATAGCCTCGCCGTTCAGGAAAGCCTCAATCCGATCGAGAAGGATCTTGATCTCCGGGCAGGAAGAGGCGGCGGAATGGCAGGCAACGTCTTACGGCACGCGGTCGAGAGGCTCTGGAGCCAGAGGCGAAAGACCCCTCTTCGGTCATTCCGACCGATTTTGCCTTGCTTAAAGGGTTTGATAAAAACCCCTTCTCATGCAAGTCGGTTCAACGTATCCCAGTCAAACCCTGTCAAGGCCCTGGATGCCGGATTAAGTCCAGCATGACAACTTAATAGCTCCGATCAGTTAATTGATCGAGAGCCAGGGAGTAATTCGAAGATCTTTTCCCTAATGCCTAATCCCGGAAAAGTCAAACTTTGGGAGTGCGGTCAAACGGTTTATAAAGGAAATTAATATTTGGCAAAAGGATTTTCGGAAAAGGAGACCGCCAGTTCGATAACCCGCATTTCCTTTGACCTCAGAGCAGACCTGTAAGGCCTGTTCAAGCCCCTGAGGAGTATCGACCCGATCGGCGCCGATACCGAAGGAGGCGGCCAGGGCCGGCAGGTCGGGATTAACCAGGTCTGTTTCGAAGTCCCCTCGGCCGTAGATTTGACGTTGAAGGAGATCGATCATCCCGTAGGCCCCGTCATTGACTACGACCACGGGAAAGCCGATGCCGTGACGGCGACAGGTGGCCATTTCCTGGGCCCCGTACAAAAAACCGCCATCCCCGCTGACAGCGACCACCGGCCTTTCGGGACAGGCGATTTTTAGACCGATGGCCGCGGGAAAGCTGAAGCCGATAATCGAGGACCCCTTGGCGGTAACCAGGCCGCCGGGCCTAAAGGATTGGTAGAAATACTCGGCCCAGTAGCCCAGCATGGTGTTGTCGATCACCAGGCTGCCGTCACGGGCAATGACCCGGCGCAGGGTATCGAGATAGTCTATTTCCCGGCATTTCTTAGCTATGGTTTTCCGCTCCTCCCTGCCCTTGTCCCGCAGGGCTGAGACCTGCCCCTCCCTGTTTCCGCTTTCCGGGGGCCTTGGATAGGATCCTTTCCGAAAGCCGGCGGGCGATGGCTCGGATATCACCAATGATCCTCATCTCGGCAGGATAATTCTTGTCGATCCAGGTATCGTTCCAGTCGACATGGATCAGTCGGGGCAGAGACACGCCTCGCCGGTAATAATCCGCGCTGCGCAGACGGGTCCCGATGGCCAGGGCGATCGTGCTGGAGGTAAGTATCTCCCGGACCACCCCGCGCCGGGCGGCGTTGCCAAAGGCCAGGTCATGATCTTCGGGGATCAGGCCCTTCCCTTCCGCATTGGTGACCAGCGGCGCCTGGAGCGCCTCGCAAATGGCCCGGATCTCTTCGCCGATACCGGCGCGGACGGCGCCCGTACCGGCAACGATCAGGGGACGTTCGGCCTCACAGAGGAGCTTCGCGGCCTGATCGAGATCGCCGGACCACGGCTCCGGATTTTGGGCCGGATCAGGGGAAGGCACGGCCTCCCCTTCCCTGGAAACATCCCGGTCCCAGAGGTCTGTCGGGACTTCCAAATAGACCGGACCGGGACGCCCGGAAAGGGCCGTTTGAACGGCCTTGGGAACCATCGTCTTGTACGTCGTCCCCTTTTCGAAAGCAAAATCGCTCCTTGGTCATGTTTTTAAAAATAAGGTCCTGATCTTTCAGTTCGTGGAGAGTCCCCGTGCCCCGTCCGATCTTGTTGGTGGCAATATTCGTCGTGATGGCCAGGACCGGCGACGAGTTCCCCCAGGCCTCGACCAGGGGGGCCGCCATATAACCGGCACCTGGACCTGTGGAGGTAATGACCACACCCACCCCTTTTCCGGCCCGGGCGTAACCGTCGGCCATATGGGTGGCGCAGGATTCATGCCGGCAGAGAATGTGCCTGATGGACGGCTCTTCCCGCAGGGCATCGTAGAAGCCGATATTGTGGATGCTGGGAATGCCGAAGACATGGTTTACCCCGGCTTTTTTTAAGGCCCGGACAAAAAGTTCTGAAACTCTGGCCATCGATAAGACTCCTTTGATTGGTGTAGGGGTTTTGGGGGATCGCCCAGTCCAGCGGCGGCACGCTGCGCCGTCCGCTGTAACCGATTTTACCCCCCGGCAAAAGCATTCACTCTCGGGGGGAGGAGACCTTCCGGATCCGGCAGCGGTTGGACTTCAGGTTCGGAAAACCGGAGACCGGGTCCGGGGCTTCCGCTCCGGTAAGCTCATTGGCATTGGCCTCCTCCCACCCCTGGGGAATGTGGATGGTGTCCGGTTGAATGCCGGCCGTGAGCCCCGTCTTCAGCCGGATGCGGCCTACCGGGGTTTCCACCTCCGCCAGGTCCCCGTCGGCCAAACCGTACTGCCGGGCGGTATCGGGGTGAATCTCGACCCGCGGTTCCGGGGCCAGGCGTCGAAGACGGGGAAGGGTGCGGTACTGCCAGTGCAGGTACGGGAGCAGGTTGGCACCGGTGCAGAGCAGCAGGGGATAGTCGGTTTCCCCGGCGGACTCTCCTGACCCCACCACCGGGAGGGGGGAAGGGTCATAACCAAACCGCCGGAGACGCTCCGGCTCGACCTCCACTTTACCGCTGGGTGTCCTGAAGCCGCCGGTCTCATACTTGCGGTAGCGCCGCGCTTCGTACTCGAAGCAGCCTCCACGTTCCGCCAGGTCCGAGTAGGTGAGGCCGAGGTCGCCCAGGATGTGGTCGAGACCGTCCCGGGGACTGGCCCAGGGGAAGTGTTCGCCGAAACCCATGGCCTGCGCCAGCCTGGTCCAGATGGTCTGGTCCGGAAGTCCGTACACCGGTTCGAGCACTTTTTTTCGAAGCAGTATGAGTTGCTGGTTGTGGTACAAGGGCACCCGGTGCTCGTCCCGTTCCAGGAAGGTGCAGGCGGGCAGGATGACCTGGGCGGTACGGGTATCCGGGGAATCGACCACGTCGATAACCAGCAGGAACTCCAGTTTCTCGAGGGCCGCTCGAACCCTCCGACTGTTCGGCCACTCCAGGGAAGGATTGCCCCCGGCGATGATCATGGCCCGGATCGGGTACGGCCGGCCTTCCAGAATCGCGTCCGGTACGGCCAGTGCCTGGGCCTCCTGCCGCAGGTGACAGAACAGGGGAAAGGTGTCCGACCCCAGGGGCGGGACCGTTGACGGAGGGAGCGGAGCCGTAATATCTCGGAGCTTGGGCCCGGAGGAAAAAAGGTCTCCGCCCGGCACGTCCAGATTGCCGGTTACGGCCTTCAAAACGGCCAGCAGGCGCATGGTCTCGATCCCCCGTCCGTGATGCTCCAGGCCGTTGCCGATCAGCAGACAGGCGGGTTTGGTCGAGGCATAGGCCACGGCGACCCGGCGGACCAGGTCCGCGGGCAGGCCGGTTTCGCGCTCCCCGGCCTCCGGTGAGAAACGATCGTCAGCGGCCCTCTCCAGCGCGGAAAACCCGTTTATCCAGGCATCCGTGAAGGGACGGTCCCACAGGCCCTGCCGCAGGATCACATGGAGCAGATTGGCCGCCACGACCCCATCCGTCCCGGGACGCACGGCCAGATGGTAGTCGGCCAGGCCGGCGGTCGGGGTCCGGCGCGGGTCCACCACGGCCAGCGCGGCGGTCCGGCGGGCCAGTCTACGCATTTCCAGCGGCGTGGTCGGTTCATTGGAAACCAGGGGGTTGCCGCCCCAGACCATCAGGAAACGGGTGTTGGGGATATCGGGGCGGGTGACCTGACCCAGCGTGAGGGTGTCCGCCATGGTCCGGGCGGCGTTGCACAGGGACCCGACCCCCATGAAGTTCGGCGTGCCGTAAACGTTGGCAAAACGCTTCATGTAGGACTTGATCTCCTGGTGCCCCACTCCCTCACCGTGGTAGATCGCCAGGCTCTGGGGACCGTAGGTTTTTCGGATGCGATGCAGTTCGCGGGCCGCCCGTCCCAGAGCTTCCTCCCAGGAGGCTTGGTGGAGGCGGCCATCACCTTGGCGGATGAGGGGGGTGGTGATTCTCCGGGGCGAGGAGAAGAAGTCCAGGGCCGCCAGGCCTTTGACGCACAGCCAACCCCGGCTGTACGGATGGCGCTTATCCCCTTTGACCCGCACCGGCCGCCCGTCCGGACCCAGCGACACCTCCAGGCCGCAGCCCTGTTCGCACATCCGGCAAAGGGTGGTGATGATCCGATCAGAGGCCCTGAGGTCTCTATGGCCCATGGTTCATCCCGAGGTTTTAAAGGGTTGAAGAGGTCCGACCAGATCTCTGCTATTCTTGGTTCGAGACGAAATATGATTGGCTCGCGGCATCGGTGTTCCGGTTAGAAGCTTCTTTTTGGGGGTAAAAAGTGTGATGTAATGCCTTTTTTACCCTTATAAATCCATCACCAGGCCCGATGGACCACCACATCCGGCATGGGATAGTGCTTTTTATTGAGGGTATAGATGACTCCGCCCGTCTTCATGGCTGTGGCGGCTAATATAGCGCCATGAATATCCACCCCGTGACCGGGGTGCCAGCGGCGGTATAATCCTCCGGCCAGATCGATAATTGGCTGGTCGACCGCAGCGGTTTTGAATTGGGACAGGAATAATTCAGTGGCTTTCTCCTCTTCGGGCCGCATAAAAAAGACGATCTCCGCCCTTTGCATGGCCCCGGTCCAAAGTTCATAACGGTGGTCCGCCCACATGGTCCTGAGAAAATGCAGGGCCTTTCGATCTCCTCGCAGGTGCCAGATCAGCACATCCGAATCAATATAGATCCTCATGACTGATGTCGTTCCATGGATTTCCGGAAGCCCTCCCGAACCCGAATAACGGTTTCCTGAGAGGATTCCGGCCTATTCCAGGCACCGCAAGTCTGGTCCAGAATATCAATCGCCTGGCTTGAAGCCGACTGATTCGCGTAAGAATGAATGGCCTCCTCAATAACAGCTTTTTTCGTCTTTTTCAGTTTTTGGGCCAGCAGACCGATTTTTCGGATAGTGGTTTCATCGACCCGGGCCGATAATATTTTGTCCATTTTTAATCCCTCCCGATCTTTCGTTACCCTAAAACAGGCCCCATTAGTTTACTCTACAGCCATTTTTCTTACGTTTACATTATAACGTAAGTTCTGGTTCGGATCAACGCTTTTTTTGGATGGGGTACCGGAAGGAGGTGGTAAAACTGGGGTCTTTTACCCTCACCCGCAATTCCCTTTATGAAAATAATAATCAGTCCGTTAGACCTCTTCTATTTCCAAGGTCCAGGAGCAGTCGATACAGCCCTTGATGGCATGTTTAACCTCCTGCAATTCTTCTATAATGGACGTATGGCCAGAAGACATAACCACTGGCTGCGAAACCTTAACGGCTTTGGGTCCCGCCCTTTATTGAGATCACCTGGCAGGCTAAGGGGACAGTCAAGAGCAAGTTTCATGAGCCTCTTCGGCCCTATCCTCCAATTATCTTCGGAAAATCAAAAACGATACTTGCCTCCTACGATCTCAAGATACAGCTCTTTTGTAAGCGGCACGTATGTTTCAGTGCCGGGCAGAATTACGTACAAAGGCTCTGAAACCTTTGCCGGATCAAAGGCCTCATTCCTGAGTGCGGTTTTCTTGATCTTGTGAGTGGCCGTCGTTTCGAACGCCTTCATGAACCGGATGAACCTTGGAACGGCATAGTGGGGCAGGCCCTTGACGACAATCTCCCCTAACGCTTTCATATCGAACACATCCACAGTTGTCGCCGGGACAAGGGCCGCCATCCCGGCGCGGCCATCCGTTCCGGGTATCTTGACCCCATAGGCGGTAGACTCCGCCACCTGATTATGGGTGTTAAGCACCTTTTCAACCTCTCCGGTAGACACGTTTTCACCCTTCCAGCGAAAGGTGTCTCCAAGGCGATCAACAAACAGGATGTGCCTGAAACCCTGATTCAGAACCAGATCGCCGAAGTTGAACCAGGAATCTCCCTTTGTAAATACATCGCGGAATATTTTCTTTTCCGTCTCTTCCTTGTCTTTGTATCCGGCAAAAGGAAGGCTCTCATTAATCTCGGCCAGTAGGAGACCCACCTCGCCCTTTTGGACCCTTTGCATAAAGGCGTTTTCATCTTTGACCGGCTCATTCGCGTCAACATCATACTTTATGATCGCATACGGCGTCCGGCACGTACCCACGGTGCAATCGACATTCAGCAGGTTGGTAAAAACCAGGGGGCCTTCCGCCGCCCCATAAAGCTCAAAGACCTTCTTAATACCGAAACGCTTTTTAAAAGCCTTCCAGATATCAGGCCTCAGGCCGTTTCCCACGCAAGCCACAAGCGGATTATCCGCATCGTCAGATCTTTGGGGCTGGTTCATCAGATAGCGACAGATTTCCCCAATATAGATAAACGAGTTGGCGTTGAACCTGCGCACATCGCTCAGAAAGTTGCTCGCCGAAAACTTTCTTCTGATGGCCAGAGCCGCTCCCCCACCTGCTACGGCGCTCCAGGAAACGTTCAAGGCATTGGTGTGGTAAAACGGCAGGGGACAATAATGGACATCTTTAGGTTTGAGATTCATCACAATTTTTCCAAACCAGTATTGGGCGGTAAACCAGCGCCGATGGGTCTGGACCGAGGCCTTGGGCAGCCCTGTGGTTCCCGAGGTGAAGACATAGGCAAAAGGGTCTCCCAGGGTTACCTGACCGGTGGTTGGCGGATTATTCGAGGATTGACCTTTGAGAACGTCCGGAAGGTCGACATACCCGGCGGGGCAGGGCCTTTGGCCGGCCTCCGGTTGGTAATACAGGGCATCTTTTTCATTCAATTTGAGGCCGTCCTTGATCTCCTCGAAAGCATCGATCAGTTCTTCGCCGACCATAAAGTGCCTGCCCCGAGCAAGATTGATGCTGTATTTCAGAACTTCTCCCCGCTGATTGGGGTTGATCAGCGAAGAAATCGCGCCGAGCTTGGACATGGCGCCGATCATCATGAGAAGCTCGGGCCGGTTGTCCAAGAAGACGACGACCTCATCGCCTTTTTGAACCCCCTGAGACAAAAAATAATGAGCATATCGATTAATGGCTTCGTTGAATTCCCGATGGGTGTATTTCACATTCTCGTACAGAATGGCCGTCCTGTCCGCATGGACTTCGGCGTTGTGCTCCATCGCGCTTCCCATGGACATGCGGTCATCACCTTGAAAGTTCAGCAGCCTTTTCATCGTCCAGATGATGGAAGGCAAACGCCAGGACACCGCAAGCAGACCAGGCAAGATATCCGTCAAGCGCAGAACATTGGATTGGCTGTCTTGAATAGCTTTGGTCAATGTCCCCTCCCTCTTTCTCCGTATTTAACCCTTCGCCCTATCGAGCACCGATTCCTCCCTCAGGGCCAACGTAGCGGCCAGAGCCAGGGCCATGGCCGCAGCCACGATGAAAAAAGACATCTGGTAACTACCCGTCCTGTCGAAGATATATCCGGCCATCAGAGGTCCTGTTCCGAATCCGAGCCCATCGGCCACGGAAAGCGCGCCAAAGATCGCTCCCATGGAACCCAAACCGAAAATGTGCGAGGTCAGTTTGGGGATAAGGACGATGTTGCCCCCGTAGGAGAGGCCGAAAATCGCAGCGAACAGATAAAACGCCCACGTCGAATCCGCCTTCACCGGCAGAGCATCAAGAACACGCCTGGATGAGAATGCCCGCCGCAAGGACCAGCCTGCCAATTCGTAACGGCAGTGATGCCGGAAACGCGGCGCCCCGACTACCCACCAGCCGAAATAAACCCCCTCAGTTTCGGAACGATCAGAGTTCACAAGATCCGCATCCGTATTGGTGAGGAGCTAAAAGGGGACAGGCAACCTTCACCTTCTCCTTCATGAGACCCTCCTTTACTATTTGTATTTTGCGAAGTCCACTCCTCTCACCCGCCCCCGTTCTTCGAACCAAGTCTCTTCATTTATGGGCGGGGGCACTATTTGGTCATGCTCTTTGTGAACCAATTGAATAGCCTCGCCGGAGCAGGTGCTTATACAAAGACCGCAACCGATGCATCTTTCCGGAATGATGTGATAGGCCTCTTCGCCTTCTTCGATGGCCTTCACCTGGCATCGCTCATCGGCACAGATGCCGCACTGGAGACATTTTTCCGGATCAATCTCGGCGTAATAATGGGAATTGATGACTTTGGAAGCCGGAATGCCCAATTTATTAATGGCCTTCAAGACCCCACAGCAGCAGCCGCAGCAATTACAGATGTAGATATTTCCCCACTGCATATTGGCCGTCAGGTGCACGAGTCCCAACTCCTCCGTTTTCTTTAATAAGGCATAGGCCTCCTCCCTGGTGAGCACCCGACCCTGAGGGGCCTTATCAAAGACTCCGGGGATGGGGGCGATGGCTAAACAGACCTGCACCGGGCGGTCACAGGGCTTGTCCAACAGTCCCTGCTCTTTTTTACAGATGCAGTCATTGACCAAAAAGGACTGGCTTTGTTCAATAAGGGTGGAAACCCTCTCATAAGATAAGGCTTCCTGCTGTACGGCGATCTCTTTTTCGATAGGCAGCACCTGCATCAATTGGGGTGTCTTGGAAAAGAACTGCTGTCCGTAGATATCCCGGTACCCGTCATACAATACCGCAAAATCCTTATCCATCCGTTCATTCTGAAACTCATAGATCCCGAATACCCAGGGTAGCATCTTAAAGACCCAAGCACCTCCAAAGTCGATGGCGAAGAGCTGGCCGGCCTTTCCCATGGCCTTCAACCTTTCCTCCAAACCCTCCAGGGGGCGTCCCGTTCTCTCAGCCACTTGGTCGGCCGTTTCAAAGGTCAGCCGCAGATCGCAAAAAAGGTCGGCTTGTTCCGGAGTGAATATCTTTTTCAAAAGCCGAATCTCCGCACCGTCTTCCGTAGCCGGGAATCCATTCGGCAAGGTATCCAGGACTCGGGCCAATTTCAAATAGGCATCTTCTTCCATGATTTTTCTCCTGTAGTTTTTTGTAAAACGGAATTAACCTGTAAATCCTGTCTAACGAATTTTTCTTGTCTTTCTCTTGCCCGCCTCCAGGTCTTTCAAGGCTTGGTCGCATCACTCGACGACGACCATCCGGGCGTTCCGCCGACCGAAATCAAGGGTCAGGCCCCAGTAATAAGGATCCTTGGCAGAGTCGGCCCGGGTTGAATATTCCTTAATGACCGGCAGCACTTCCTTCTCGAATTTTTAAAGTAAGCCCTTATGGTACTCCCGCCACCTCTTCAGATGTTCTTTGAACTGGTCCGGCGGCAACTGATTTCCAAAAAAAACCTTCACCAGCATCGGCAACCGCGGTCCCGGCATTTCCGGCGGTTCGGCCAGCCAACTCAGAAGCTCCTGCCGAGCCGCCTGAGCCGGGGTCGGACCAGACCAACCCCTCAGTAACTACGTTCGACGAAAACAATAATCAGTCCCTTAGACCTCTTCTATTTCCAAGGTCCAGGAACAGTCGATACAGCCCTTGATGGATTGATAGGCCGGGCAGTTCTTCGAATAGGTGGCCAAGGCCTTTTCCGCGTCCTCCCGTTTTCCCTTCGGAATTTTCATCTGATACCGGAGCCGGATTTTCGTGATCCTCAAGACCCCCTCAACCTCTTCGATGTCCCCCTCCACCTGGGCGATCAGGATGTCTTCGGTCTTTATGCCCCGCACCTCCAGTGCGGCCGACAGGGTGCCGGTCAGTCACCCCCCGATGCCGGCAATCATATAGTCCAGGGTGGCCGGATACTCGGGACCTTCGATCTTACGTCCGTACTTTTCCTGGTAAAATTCCTTGATGCCCCCGTGAATCCCGAAGTGGACCGGCTCCGCGAAATCCCCGAAGTGGGCCGTCCGATGGGGCCCCTGGTGCTTCTCGATGCGAATTCGACTGGTGTGAGCGACTGACATGAGTTGACCTCCTTCGTACAAAAAGTATGAAGGATGAAGGATGAATTATGAAGCATTGGCCTTCGTCTTCTTTGAGATGGTGGTGAAGATGGCGAGGAGTTGATCGCATTCGTCGCGCAGGTCGGCGAGTCTCGCATTGGGAACAATCGACGACTCGGCCAGCAGCTCAAGCCAATAGGCGGTTTCGTCGAGTTCCTTGAGACAGTCACCGATTTTGGCGATGAACTCCGGTTTCGACCTCGCCCGATTGGCCTCGCGGTAATTGGCTCCAACGGATGTGCCGGAACGTAGGACTTGTTTGCCCAACACCTGCGCTTCGGTTGACTTTGGCAATGCGGAATACATCCGAATCACCCGTAACGCAAATTCCTTCGTCCGAATCTGCAAATCCTTCGGCTCCTGCTTCTTTCCTTCATCATTCATAATTCATCCTTCATCCTTTCCTTCTCTTCCCCCCAGACGCGGGCGAGGGTGGCCTGGATCTTTTTCTCGAAGCGGGCGATCAGTTCGCGGGTAGCGGCGACCAGCGCCTAGTTGGCGAGATCGGGGTCACTTGGTTCCCGGTCCTGATGAGCCAGGTATTCGTTTCTAAAGGTGTAAATAGTATCCCCCAAAACAGCTTTGAGTCAAAATGAGTAAGATAGTAACATATCAGGTGGCCGATAGAATTCGGTGAGATGTTCCGAAAATTTCTCCCATATTCTAAGTGCCCAGCCAGTCTCCCATCCCTTTCCAGCCTTTGTCTTTATAGGTTTGATTTGGATTTGCCGGGATATCCTTTGGGAGAGGCGGTTTCCCCGGCAATTGCCCTTTGCAATATTTTCTCCACTCAGTTTGACTTTTTAAATTCAGGCTGTGAACGAAAGCACGGGCTTCTTTGAAAGGACGATATTCCTAAGCTGGGAGCAATGGTCCCTGTTCCCAACCAGTCACCCATCCCTTTCCAGCCTTTGTCTTTATAGGTTTGATTTGGATTTGCAGGGATATCCTTGGGTAGAGATGGTTTCCCTGGCAATTGCCCTTTGCAATATTTCCTCCACTCAGTTCCGCTTTTTAAATTCAGACTGTGAACCCAAGCACGGGCTTCTTTGAAGGGACGATATTCCTAAGAATGGAAGCAACGGTCCCTGTCCCCAGCCAGTCCCCCAACCTTTCCAGCCTTTATCTTTATAGGTTGATTTGGATTTACCGGGATATCCATTGGGTAGAGGAGGTTTTCCCGGTAATTTTCCTTTGCAATATTTCCTCCACTCAGTTTGACTTTTTAAATTCAAGGCTATGAACGAAGGCACGGGCTTCTTTAAAAGGACGATATTCCCTAAGATTGGAAGCAATCGTCCCCGTCCCCAGCCAGTCCCCCATCCCTTTCCAGCCTTTATCTTTATAGGTTTGATTTGGATTTGCAGGGATATCCTTGGGTAGAGTTGGTTTCCCCGGTAATTGCCCTTTGCAATATTTCCTCCACTCAGTTCTACTTTTTAAATTCAGACTATGAACGAAAGCACGGGCTTCTTTAAAAGGACGATACTTCCTAAGCCTGGAAGCAATGGTCCCCGTCCCCAGCCAGTCGCCCCAACTTATCCAGCCTTTATCTTTATAGGTTTGATTTGGATTTGCCGGGATATCAATAGGTAGAGGTGGTTTCCCCGGTAATTGCCCTTTGCAATATTTTCTCCACTCGCTCCACTTTTTAAATTTAGGCTATGAACGAAAGCTACGGGCTTCTTTGAAGGGACGATATTCCCTAAGCCTTGGAGCAATGGTCCCCGTCCCCAGCCAATCCCCCATCCCCTTCCAGCCTTTATCTTTATAGGTTTTATTCGGATTTGCTGGGATATCCATTGGGTAGAGGCGGTTTCCCCGGTAATTCGCCCTTTGCAATATTTCCTCCACTCAGCTTGACTTTTTAAATTCAGACTATGAACGAAGGCACGGGCCTCTTGAAAGGACGATATTTCCTAAGCTGAGGAGCAATAGTCCCCGTCCCCAGCCAGTCGCCCCAATCTCATCCAGCCTTTATCTTTATAGGTTTGATTTGGATTTGCCGGGATATCCATGGGTAGAGGAGGTTTCCCCGGTAGTTGCCCTTTGCAATATTTACTCCATTCGGTTTCACTTTTCAAATTCAGGCTATGAACGAAGGCTCGGGCTTCTTTGAAGGGACGATATTTCCTAAGACTGTGAGCAATGTTCCCTGTTCCCAGCCAGTCACCCCAACTCATCCAGCCTTTATCTTTATAAGTTTTATCAGGAGTTGCCGGGATATCCTTGGGTAGTGGTGGTTTCCCCGGTAATTGCCCTTTGCAATATTTTCTCCACTCAGTTTTACTTTTTAAATGAAGGCTATGAACGAAGGCACGGGCTTCTTCAAAAGGACGCCAGGAAAGCTTTGCCAGCCTTGACCATAACTTGAGTTCTATTGATTCGGCAAAAAGCTTGGCATCAATTTTCTGCCCTATGGGAATGTCAATTTCAATAGGGTATTCACCCCTACCAGGTCTTCGTCCCTTGAGAAATAGCCCTGAAGTATTCCACGATCCGGTCATCATTGGAAGCGAGTGCCCGGAGGGTCATCAAAAGATGGTCGTATGATTCACTCTTTAAAGAATCGGCATCCGGCTGGTTGCCATCCTGGATTACAGGGATGATTACATACCCCAATTTCTTCGATTCGCTTTTCCGCAAGGCCCGTCCTACTGCCTGGACTATATCTATGGTGCTTTTTCGGGGGTCGGCAAATAGGACGCAATCAATATCGGGGATGTCGACTCCTTCGGAAAGACATCGGGCATTTGTGATCAAGGCTCGCCTGGATTGTTCAAAATCATCGATTAAACGGGAACGCTGGGCGGTGGGCATTTTTCCTGAAACATGGAAGGCTTCCAATTTTTTATATTCCGGGAAAAAGCGATTAAAAACCTCCTGGATCTCCTTGAAGGCCCTGGCCCTGGCTATGCTTGAATGGAAGGAAATGGCATGCCTTATGGACTGACTCTGAATGGCCTTTCTAAGGGCGATCACTGAGGCCAGCATCTCCGCTTCCACATCCTTGTCCCATTTTCCCTTGTCCGGCCTTACCAGAAGATTCTTTCTGACCAATTGGGCGATTTCAGATCGAGTGACCAGTATAGTTATTATTTTGTAGTCGCTTAAGATGGGCGGGTCTGATTCCAGGGCTTCTTTGAAGGATAGCAGCTCAAAGGTGTCGCCATAAGTAACCGGGTCATCCATGCTGAGGATCTCGTCACTCTGGCCCCGGTACCTGCGTTCCGTGGCGGTCATGAACAGGCGTTTATTAATCCGGATATTCTCATCATCAAGGAGATGACTGAAGAGAGTATCTCTCTTGCCCACCGTCTTGTGGGCTTCATCAAGGATTCCGAGGTCAAAGGCTGTTTTGGCCTTCCGGGAGGCTTCGGCTATGGCCCGACCACTCTGATAGGTGGCAAAAACAACCGTGGTTCCCTTTTTCCGGTCTTTGAGCCAATGGGCGATCTCATTAGAATCCGTATGGATTCGGATGCCGAGGTCCTGGGTAAACATGACCATATCATCCCGCTCGATATCTCCTACAGATTCGTCACTACATACACAGATCCAGTTTATTTCTTTTTTTTGAGCGAGCGATTCCCTTGTCCAGACAATAAGGGACTGCCTGATTAAGGCCAGGCTGGGGACTGCTATAAGAATGGTTTTGGCATCCAAGTCTCCCCGCAATCCAATAGCTGGTCAGGCTTTTGCCGGTTCCACAGGCCGAAATCAATTTGCCTCTGGACTGGTTATCATCTAAAAAATGACGGTGAGCATTCCGGATGGCCCTTTCCTGGTGGGGAAATGGCTTGAAACGGTTTTAGGGGGATGGCTTTGCCTTTAGAGAAATTTGCTTGAGTCTGGAAAAGAAATCCTCATCCAATCCCCGCCAAACATCTCCAGCACAAAAACTAAGCCTTTCTCCATATTTCTTTAACCGATGGCTAAATCTGTCTGCAGTGGTGCAGACCAAACCAAGGGAAATGTTTTTGCAGATGACAAAAGCCAGCCCGGTGAAGGTATCAATATCTTTTCTGGAAAGGGATCGGGTCTCGTCTTCCCGATATTTGCATTGGATGGCCCAGTATTCTTTCTCCTTGGTTTCTGCAATAAGGTCTATCCCCTCATCCGGGCCAGGAAGGTTAAGGAAGGAACGGATTTGGAGGGGACTTCTTTTAGAAGCCAGACATTTTTTAGCTTGGTGGCGTAGGTGGGGTTGATTTGAAGGAAATACTTGGTCAGGATTTCAAATTGGTCGCCTTTGTCTTTTTCAGGAAGCTCATTTAGGCTTTTTTTAAAATCCTGCCAGTTTTTGCTTTGATAAATGAGTCTGGTTCCCCCTGTTACTCATACTGTTTCCTTAGAAGTCGGGGCACGGCCATAATAAAAGGATTCAATGACTCGATATCAGAAAAGTGGGATTCCAGAAAATAGGTTCCTACGCCTCATCCTTGGGATTCGTAAAAATAAAACCCTTCCTTCAAATCTTCACGCGCCGATTCTAGAATTCTAATTTTCATGAAATCGAATTCCGCAGATAATTCTTGGCATGATCCCAGTCTATAAACCTATCCTTCCCATCTTTCAGTCTCATCTCTCTTTCTTTTAAAACTTCCTCGTGCCAGGATGGTGAAGAGAAATCAGGAGCAGCACGGCATATGTCATCCCACAACATTTCCATGGCCTTAAGCTTTTTCATAGCGGTCATTTCCTGTAAATTGATTGTCAAAGACTAATTCCTCTCTTTTTGATTCGTTTGATCTGGATCATGTTTCTTATGGATTATGATTTTCAGTCTCATACTTTGCCTCCTGTTATGCCGCCTTTTTGAGAGTGATTTGCATACCGGCTCTCGTCGCCAGGGTGATAAGCATTTCAAGGCTGAATCGTTCCCATTTACCTCTGATCAAGTCTGAAACCCTGGATTGACTAACGCCGAGGATTTCCGCAGCCTTGGCCTGCGTTAGCCTCTTGGCTTTTATCAATTTTCGGAGATCGGCCATAAGATCGGCCCGCATCTGAAGAATTGCGGCTTCGTCCGGAGAATAACCGAGATCAATGAACACGTTCCCGGAAGAATTAACAATGGTTTCACTCATAAGTTACCTCCAATCTGTCTGTATCGTTGGCGAGCCAAATCGATATCTTCCTTCCTGGCGACTTTACCGTTCCCGTTAACCAAGCCTGATCTGTCGCCCTTTCGACGATCTCAGATAGCGAAGAGGAACAACGATCACTGTCCTGCGCCATGTTGGGCTCCGGATTCATCTAAAGGAATCTGGTTAGTCGATATGGGTTTGATATTTCTGAGATCCTCTGTTTCAGATTCTTGTGCAAAATATAGATCCCATCTAAGTTGCAGATTCATCCAAAAATCGGCGGAGACACCAAAAAATTTGGACAAGTCTCAAAGCTGTACTGGGTGTTATTCCACGCCGACCGTTGATGATCTCGTTTATCCGCTGATAAGGCACATGGATGGCATCAGCAAGTTCACGCTGAGTGAACCCCATTGGCTTTAGAAATTCTTCAAGAAGCATCTCTCCAGGATGGGTAGGTGCTCTATGTGTTGGTATGCGAATCATAGCAAATTCTCCCTTATAAAACCGGTGATCCTATCTATCGCTTCAGCGATAAACGTCCTGGCGATGGCCGACCTTCACCACCCAGACGGTAAGCTCCTTGTCCTGAATTGAGTATACGATTCGGTACCGTCCTTGACGAATCCTATACCTTTCCTGCCCGGTCAGTTTTTCGCAACCCGCCGGCCTGCGGATCTTCGGCCAGCATTCGAATCCGCTGAAGAATTCTTTTCAGATCGCCCTTGGGTATTATGGCAAAATCCTTCTCAACGGATGCTCGGAAGTAGACCTTATATGCGGCCATCTTTTCTCAGTCGTTTGACCATCTCGTCATAACTGACCAGGGGCTCTCCAGCTCTCCCTTCAAACGCTTCAATATCCTCGGCGTCCTCCGCAATGGCTTCTCTTACTGCCTTATTGACAAGGTTTGATACCGATGTAGCTGTTTCAACTGCCTTTAAGCGCAGTGCTTTATGTAAATCCGGTTCCAGGTATATCGTAGCTCGTTTGGCTTGTCCTGCCATATTCGCACCTCCTGACGTAGTCAGGTAACTATAGCACTATAACGTTAAAACGTCAATGTCAACCGTTATTTTGAAGCGAACGGCGGAGCTAATCGGCGGCCTGAACCTGCAGGACCGATTTCAAGGCGTTATCAACCTGACACTCGGAAAGTAGGTTCGATATCGGGAAGTATCTCTTGTCAAAAGGTCCAACTGAAGGACCGCCGCTTGTGCTCCTATATAAAAATCGGGCAGCGGACTTCTTTTTGCTCCTCCCTCTTTTTTATATTGAAAGTAAGCCTTTCCAGCTAAGAACAAGGCCTCTTTGGGAATTTCCAACATCAGAAACCCGGCCTTGGCCATAGCGCCTTCCAAATCCTCAATGCGCACAAAACCAATGGAGACTTCGGAATAGATTATGGCATTAATATACAAGATGGCCTGGTGACTAATTTTCTCCAATGCCGTTTCCGACCAATCTGCCCAGTCAGGATCATTTAAGAATACGTCCAGGATGATATTCGAATCAACCAGAACAGCCTTCATTTTTCCCCTCGGGTCAAAGCCATAATTTCATCGGTGGTCATCTTCACGGTTGCTATTCCCCTCACCCTTCTAAATTTATGGGGTTTACTATTCTCCCTCTTCCCCTTAACCAAATAGATACGGCCCTTTTCTTCAATAAAATCAACCTCAACGGCAGGAGTTATCCCTAATTTTTCACGAATGGCCTGGGGAATGGTTACTTGTCCTTTTGTCGTAACGCGCATGGTCCACCCTCCGGTATGTTGTAATACCTGTAATAGTATTACCAGGAAAGGGCTGTGTCAATCACGATTTTTTACCCCGAAATAACTTGATAACCGGATCAAAATTCAGTAGAAAAGAACCATGACACCAAACGACTTCACCGACATTCTTTACCAGAGGGATGATTCCGGGCTGGTAAAGATCACCATCAACCGGCCGGAGATCAAAAACGCCCTGACCATTCGGGTGGTCATGGAACTCTTCTATGCGGCCGAGGCCTTTGAAAAAGACCCCCGGGCCGGGGCGGCCATAATCACCGGAGCCAAGGCGCCGAACAATCCGGACCCCTCCCGCGAGGCCTTCAGCAGCGGCGCCTATTTCAACCCGGCCGAACTCCAGGCCATCAGCGCCCTGAATCTACCCGACTTTGATCCGACCGACATCGCCCTGAAGAAACTCTGCCTCAAGTTATGGGGGATCGACAAACCCATTATCGCGGCTATCAATGGCCTGGCCATCGGCGGCGGCTTTACCATACCGCTGGCCTGCGCCGATCTGATCTATGTCTCCGAGCATTCCTGGGTGCGGCTGCCCTTCGGACGGCTGGGATTAACACCCGAGCTGGCCTCCAGTTATCTCCTGCCCCGGTTGATCGGACTTCAAAAGACCAAGGAACTATTTTTTTTCGGCGAGAAGCTGGACGCCCGACAGCTCCTGGAACTCGGTCTGGTGAATAAGGTGCTGCCCCATGACCAGCTCCTGCCCTACGCCCGGGAGATGGCCCTGCGGCTCATTCCTCCCCTTGGGCCCCCCCTGTCAGTGCAGTGGACCAAACACATTCTTCATAAACCCTTGATCGAAGCGGTAACCCAGGCCCTGGACCGGGAAAACGAGATGCTCAACAAGGCCTTCGGGACCGAGGATTTTTTCGAAGCCCTTAGCGCCCGCCTGGCCAAGAGGGAGCCGGTCTTTAAAGGAAAGTAATAAGCAAGAAAGGATAACTTCTTTATGGCACTTTTTACAATTGATCCCAATAAATGCCAGCGTGACGGCATCTGTGTAGCCGAATGCCCCGCAAAAATAATCGAGTTGGCCGACGACGAATCTTTCCCCAGGCCGATCCCCGGGGCGGAGGAATTGTGCATCCATTGCGGCCATTGCGTGACCGTCTGTCCCGACGGGGCACTCTCCCTGGAAGACATGAAACCCGAAGACTGCCCGCCGCTTCGAAGGGACCAATTGCCCGGTCCGGAGCAGTGCGAGCATTTTTTACGCTCCCGCCGGTCCATCCGTAACTTTAAGGAAAAACCGGTACCCAGAGAAACACTGATTAATTTGATCAAGATCGCCCGCTATGGGCCGACCGGCCACAACCTGCAACCTGTGCACTGGCTGGTTATTGAAAAAGCGGAAGAGGTCAAAAGGATGGGTGGGCTGGTGGCCGATTGGATGCGTCTCATGATCAAGGAACAGCCCAAATTGGCCCAGCTTTTTCATTTGGACCGGGTGGTACAGGCTTGGGACCAAGGGGTTGACAGGATACTTAGGGGCGCCCCCCACCTGATAGTGGCTCATGCCCAGCAAGCCTTGGCTACGGCCCAGTCTGCCTGTATTATTGCCCTGACCTATCTGGACCTGGCGGCCCCTTCTTTTGGTCTGGGGACCTGCTGGGCCGGCTATTTCAATACTGCCGCCAACGCTGTATCCTCCCTTACAGAAGGATTTGGACCTTCCTGAAGGCCATCAGTGCTTTGGGGCCATGATGATCGGGTATCCTAAGTATCCCTATCACCGATTGCCCTTGAGAAAAGAGCCGCCTATTACCTGGAGGTAATAACCCTCAACCCTCCAGGAAGTATCTCTTGGGATCAAAAATACGGATGTCCCTGATTTCCTCATCCTGCGGCGGTTTGACGGCCTCTAATTGATCGGATATCTCCAGTTCCCAGCCGCACCGGGCCTTGATCTTTTCAATAGCCTGCGAGGCTGAGCCATTCTCTTCAAAATAACCGGTCAGGACAAAGGTCTTTCCGTCTCCCGACCTTTTCAAAAATCCCCAGATCCGTCACCAAGGACCTGACCCGGTCGCCGGGAGCGGTAATATAGCTTACTTTTTCGACACAGCGAAAGGGAGTTATGGGTGTTACCACCATCACCTCTTTAGCCCCCAGGGCCACGTCGCAGGCCCCTCCTGAGCCGACCAGGAAAAGATTCATCTCCGGGATCTTGGTGGAATTGATGTTTCCGTATTGGTCCACCTGGCCGGCGCCCAGCACACCCAGACAGCAACTGGCTGCCCCTCCCACCAGGGCGCCCAGGACGGTAAAAACATCGGTCAAAAGGGTGCTGGTGGGGAGATTGCGAAAATTGAAAACAAAGGGTTCCCCGGGCCTGGGTGCATAGCCGAAGAAGCCCACCTCGGCCATAAGATCGGCATCGTAATTGTCCCGGCGCAGATCATACCAGGCCTTCCAGGCAGCCAGATTTGAGGCGCCGATGCCGGCCAGGATGGTTTGATAATGACCCTCTTGAACTTTTTTCTTGATCAACCGGGCCGCCGCTATGATCATGGTTTCAACAGGGTTGGCCTCTTCCGTCTTTTTCATCCGGGGAACCTGGTCATTCAGTTCCGCCCGCCAGGAATCACCGGCTGACTTTCCTTTCAGATACCAGATTCGTTCATAACCTAATTTTGTCAGATAGGTTTCCTGATCAGGGCAATCCAAGACCCATTTCTTAACCCAGGCTTCCAAGGTGTCATTTTTTTTGCAGGCTTTCCTGAGGGTAAGCAGAAATTCTTCATCTTCGGCATAGCCGTCAAATTCCTTGATGCCGTAACTGGAGGCACCGGCGGGGTGGGCTCCATAAGGAACGGGACAAACCGCTTTAACTAAATGACTCGGCACCTTGGCATAGTGGGAGTAGGCACGGATGAAATCCGTATCAACCACCCGCTCCACCGTGGCGACTACGCCTTCCTTGGCGGCGTAAAAGGCGGGACACATTTTCGGCATAAGGAGGGGTAATAAGAAGGTTCCCGGCCGGATCGGCAGCCCAGGCATGAGCCAGGGTCAGGTCCGGTCTTAAGCTGCGCACAAAGGTATTGGCCTTGCCGTCAGGATCCCGGACCAGCCATAGATCAGCGGCATTTTCCTTTTCCATGGAACTGCCGATCAGGGAGTGGGTGGGCATCCATTCCAAACCCAGGGCACCGGCCTGGAGACGCTGGGGCAGGGTCAGCACCGTCCAGTTTTCAATCTTCACTCTCCCGGCGGCATGCGCTTCCTGGTAAACCCGGTTTGGTCCCGGAAAGGGATAGGTATCCCCGCAAAAGGTGGTGATAATATTTTTAACCAGTTCTCCAAAAACCAGCAGTACCAGGGGCCCGGTGAGGCCCAGGGAGCTGACGGTGAAATCAGGTTTCTTCCCCCAGTATTGCCGGCAGAGCTCATAAATCAGGGCCGTGGACCGCATGTAGGTATGGGTGACATGAAGATGCATGCCGGGTCGGATGAATTTCCTGACCGCCTCCTGGAGGGGCAAGACCTTGTTCCCGGAAAACGGTTTTTGAGCCAAGGCGAGCTTGTCCTCTACGCGGTCTTCAAAGATGTCAAACATGGGTTCCTCCTTTTGCGATTTCTTCATTCCTGAACAACAAAGAACCGGCCTAAATAATGAATCTGTAAAAATCTATCAAAATATCTCTATCGCTGTCTATCCTTGAATTTTTTCGCCGTTCGTGATAAACTTGCAGCCTTCTTTTCAAACTTCTGCCTTAAAGGAGCATCCCCTATGCCTGGTCCCCTTCAAGGGATAAAAATTCTGGATTTCACTACCCTGCTGCCCGGTCCTTTCGCCACCATGATGCTGGCCGACCTCGGCGCGAATGTGCTTCGCATCGTATCCGGATCGAGGCCTGATTTGACTGCCTTCATCCCCCCTTTTATCGGCGATACGGACCTGGCCGCCATAGCGGCCTACCTGGGAAGGGGCAAGCGGTCCATGACCCTGAATCTGAAGGATGACCGGGCCATCAGGGTTGTGCACCAGTTGATCGCCACCTACGACGTGGTCATCGAACAATTTCGGCCGGGTGTGATGGCCAAGTTTGGCCTGGATTACCCCAAGCTTAAGGAAGTCAATCCCGGCCTCATCTATTGCTCTCTGACCGGATACGGCCAAACCGGCCCCATGGTCAGTAGGGCCGGCCATGATATCAATTATCTCTCACGCTCAGGTCTCATGTCGTATTCCGGCCGAAAGGAAACCGGGCCGGTCCTGGCCGGAATGCAAATTGCGGATGTTGCCTCCGGGTCTTACAACTCTATTATCGGCCTTTTGGCCGCCATCGTTCACCGGCAGCTTACCGGCCAGGGCCAATATATTGATATCTCCATGACCGACGGTGTGATCGCTTTTAACGCCATGGTCGGGGCCTCTTTTCTGGTGGACGGCCAGCAACCCGGGCTGGAAGGCCATCTGCTCAACGGCGGCTCCCTCTATGATTTTTATGAAACCAGGGAAGGAAACTATATCAGCTTCGGAGGCCTGGAACCTCAATTTTTTGCCGCCTTTTGTCAGGCCATAGAACGGCCTGATCTTATTCCGGGAACCGTTTCGCCTCCCAATCTCAAACAGGTAAAAGAAGAAGTTCGAGCCATCATCAAAACAAAAACCCGTGACGAATGGACGGCGGTTTTCAAAAATTGGGATGCCTGCGTGGAACCGGTTCTGACCTTGACCGAGGCCATGAATGATCCCCTGGTCATCGAAAGGGAAATGATCGTGGATCTGAACTTGCCCGGCGGCGGTACTGTTCGGCAGACGGCCTGCCCGATCAAGTTTTCTGAGACTTCTCCTGATTACAAACATGCCGGAATGCCGGTCGGAACCAATACCCGCGAGGTAATGCACGAATTGGGCTACACCGAAGAGGAAGTCAGTGAATTTGAAAAAACCGGCCTTTTCAACTGACCTCGTTCCTAAATTATGATGCCGTTTCTTAACCCGAAAATTTCGGAAAAGATTTTTGCCACAGACAAAGACCAGACAGGGTGGCGGCGACACGCCGCCACCCTAATCGTCAGCGCCGTTGGGGCATATAAAGTTTTCCCTCGCGGAGCGATGGCGTGTTATGCCCGTTCATAGCCTGCCCGTAGGTATTAATACGGGGTCGAACGGGCATAAAAATATCGTCCGCCTTTGTCTGCGTGCGTCTGTGGCAAAAAAAGTTGGACCGCCATGGCTTTTCCTGCTGGTCTTCCTGATTATTTGGTTCTGCCCCTTTTTCTCTTTGGCCGAAGCCGACGTCAAGGAAGGCCCCAAGGTCCAGTCAAACCCCAAAAAGTCCCAAACCGGCAAGGCCTCCTACTATTGTAAAAAATTTCACGGGGGCCGAACCGCCAGCGGCAAAATCTTCAATAGGCATGAATTAGTCGCCGCTCATCCCAGCTATCCATTCGGAACCCTCCTCCTGGTAACCAACCTGGAAAATAACCGTCGGGTCAAGGTTCATGTGGTGGATCGAGGACCCTCCAAAAGCCACCGGGCCAGAGGGATCATTATCGACCTCTCACGAGGTGCAGCCGAAAAATTGGGGATGGTTAAAAAAGGTCGGGCTCAGGTGAAGGTTGAGGTCCTGGTTTGGGGAAAGTCAAAAAAAATAGCCGGAGTGATCGATGGAAACGCATATTCCGAATCGTGAAGAGGCCTATGCTTTGTTGAAGGAGTATAATCAAAGCCAGGCCCTGATCCAGCATGCCCTGGCCGTAGAGGCCTCTATGCGCTATCTGGCCCGGAAGTGGGCTGAGGACGAGGAACAGTGGGGCCTCATCGGGCTGATACACGACCTGGATTATGAAAAGTTTCCGGATGAGCACTGCCGTAAAACCAAAACCTTCTGGAGGAAAAGGGCTGGCCGGATGACACTATCCGGGCCGTCGTCTCTCATGGCTGGGGATTGTGTTCCGATGTCGAACCCCGAACCCGCCTGGAAAAAGCCCTTTATGCCATCGATGAATTGACCGGCCTGGTAACGGCCGCGGCCCTGGTCCGCCCGTCCAAAAGCGTCCGAGACCTGGAAACCAAATCGGTCAAAAAGAAATGGAAGCAGAAAAATTTCGCCGCCGGCGTCAACCGCGAGGTCATCGAAAAAGGAGCGGCCAAATGCTGGGGGCGGATTTGGACGAATTGATCACCGATGTCATCCTGGGTATGCGCCAAGTGGCGGAGAAAATCGGTCTTTAATTGATGAGAGATTCCCATTCCAAAGCCGTTGTCTTGCTGAGCGGCGGGATGGATTCCTCCACTACCGTGGCTATTGCTCTCAAAAAGGGGTTCGAGGTCCATGCCCTGACCGTTCGCTATGGCCAGCGGCACCATGCGGAATTGGAGGCCTCCCGGCGTATAGCCAATTTTTTTAAGGTCGCCGGCCACAAGATGATCGACCTCGATCTGAGGACCTTTGGCGGTTCGGCCTTAACCGCAACCATCGAAGTCCCGAAAGATCGAAGTTTGCAGGAGATCTCAACGGATATTCCGATTACCTATATACCGGCCCGCAATACTATCTTTCTATCCTTTGCCCTGGCCTGGGCCGAGATTCTCGGCGCCCAGGATATCTTCATCGGGGTCAATGCCCTGGACTACAGCGGCTATCCGGATTGCCGTCCGCAATTCATCAAGGCCTTTGAGAAAACGGCCAATCTGGGTACTAAGGCGGGGGTCGAAGGAAGGAAATTTAAAATCCATACCCCCTTGATCACCATGACCAAGGCCCAGATTATAAAAAAAGGGCTGGAGCTTGGGGTGGATTTTTCCTTGACCAGCACCTGTTATGACCCTTTCCAGGACGGAGCCGCCTGCGGCCGGTGTGATGCCTGCCTGCTTCGCTTAAAGGGATTTGCCGAAGCCGGGTTAACAGACCCGGTGAAGTACTTAGCCAAAAAATTTGAATTTATGGCTAAAATTCGAAATCCGAATTTCGAAATTCGAAACAAATTCAAATGATCAAATTTCCAAATTCGAAAGTAAATGTTTTGGTCTTTGAAGTTTTAGACATTCGTGCTTGTTTCGGATTTCGTGCTTCGAATTTCGGAATTTAAGATGATTTACACCGTTAAAGAAATCTTCTACTCCATCCAAGGTGAAGGGGCCCAGGCCGGGCGGCCGGCCGTCTTTTGCCGCTTTTCCGGATGCAACCTCTGGTCAGGCCAAGAGGCAAATAGAAACAAAGCCGTCTGCAAGTTTTGTGATACGGATTTCATTGGAACGGATGGCCCGGGGGGAGGCAAATTTCAAACCCCTCAGGCCCTGGCCAAGGCGGTGCGTGATAAATCTCCCGCCCCATCTTCCCGAAAAGGGCGCTCCCTGGTGGTCTGCACCGGCGGCGAACCGCTGCTTCAACTGGATGAATCCCTGGTGATGGCCTTTCATGACCTCGGTCTGGAAGTGGCCATCGAGACGAACGGCACCCTCCTGCCGCCGCCGGGCATCGACTGGATCTGCGTCAGCCCCAAGGCCGGGGCCGATTTAAAATTGCTGTCAGGCAATGAATTGAAATTGGTTTTCCCCCAGGAAGGATTCAACCGGAGATCTACGAGGACTTAAATTTCACCTATTTCTTTCTGCAACCGAAAGACGGCCCCGATCTGGAACAAAATACCCGGTCAGCCATCCGCTATTGTCTCGCTCACCCCCAGTGGCGCCTCAGCCTGCAAATACACAAGTTGCTGGGGATCCCTTAAGGTGAGAGGGCCGCCGAGCTATTTTTTTAAAGCTCCAGTAGATGTTTAGGCAGGAAACGAGATTCTCCTACTCACCTTCCAACAGATTCGGAATAATAGCAGAAACTCTGGGGGACTTACTATTTTAAAAGGAAAGGGCCCCGTCATTTTTGAGAGATGCGAAAAGTCTTTTATATCGCCAGTAACCAGAAAATCCGCTTTTCCTTTAAGAGCCGAAACCAAGACTGGCACATCCTTATCTGCGGTGGCCCTAAGATATTTTATTTCTTCGATGCTTGGCAGAGGGATAATGGTCAGGTTTAGTTTAGGAAGCTTATCAAGAGGGATGCAGGCAGGCATCTTCTTATTCAGGTTCCGCTCGATTTCAAGGATATTATCATTGATGTTTAAACCTTTAAGAAAAGGTAGATCAAGGCTTAAAAGGTCGAGGAGGATCCTGGGTGCTCCCCTTGCAAAGGAGTCCTCGAGGATGACATTGGAATCGAGAAAAACCTTAACGATTTTTCCGGCCATAGGTTTCCTTGAATGGTCCTGCCTCTCTCCTCTTTAAGACCCTTTAAAAGTTCTTCGACCGAACTGCCCAGAGGTTTTGAGTATTTTCCGGATCTCTCTCCTGGCTTCTTCCAACGGAAGCCTTTTGGGGGTAATAATAATCGAATCTCCCACCGGAAGAATGGAGACGACTTGACCTTCATCCAGTAGCCCTGCTTCCCTGATCTTCTTGGGAATGGTTAACTGGCCCCGAGCTTTGATTTCAGCCTTATAGGCTTTGGCAGTTTGCAAACCTCACCTCACAATTAACTTATTCTGAATTTCAGAATATCAGAAGAATCAGAATAAGTTACAGCGGTTATTTAAATTCAGTTTTTATATCTCCACCAGCAATTCTGGATGCCGTTCTATCAGTTTAAGCAGTTTCACTAAGGGGCCGGGCGGCCGGGTTTCGCCCCGTTCATACCGTGAGAAGGCCACCTTGCCTACGCCAAAGGACTTGGCCAGCTCGGCTTGCGTCAGGTTCAGTTTCTTACGGATACGCCGAATATCTGCGCTGATATCCCCCTCAGCCGCTCGCAAGAGTGCCGCCTGGGCTTGGTGCAACGCCGGTAACTCTCAGTGTCCCAGACACCCTCGCCGCACGATGAGCAAATTTCGCCATGCATAGCGTGCAACGTCAATGAATGGCTTCCATAAGAAAGGGTTTCATCTTTGGTTTTGGCCACCATCTTCAGGATGACCACAGGCTGGACACTTCATAATATGGCCTCACTTGTCCTTGAATTGAATAATCGGCGGACGGTCGTCGCTGAAATAAGTTATCTTGACCTCGAAGTTGCATAAAAATTGATCGATCAATGTTTTTTCTCAATTAAAACGGTGCGTTCTAACGATTTCAGAGTCGAGACCAAAATTCACTCCAGGTGAGGTTTAACATTTTAAAAAGTATCGATCAATTTTTACCCTTCGGGAAAGTCTGGGAAGCCGTCCCGCCCCGGCGGGATTGTCCAGGTCCCGCATAGGGGGATTCGCCCTGGACGCCTTGGATCTGCAACTTCCGAAACTTTTGCAACATCGAGGTTAATTCTGATTTTCAAAACCATCCCCCGTTTAAGAGCCAAGAGCAGACTTGACCCCTTTTCCATTATCTGTCAATAAGGAAATTCTTATCAAACGATCTTCATAGACTTGCTCCAGGGTTTCAAGTTGGTCTTCCACGCAGCGATAATAAGGGGTCTGTTTGGGGTTTATTCGAAACATGCATGGTGAGTTGAATAACTTTAATGCTGTTTGTTCTTCTTCTCCTCGTACATCAGCGTGTCTGCCTGGGCCATAAGTTCATCGAGAGAAAAGTGTTTTTTAGGGTCATAGGGTGCTATGCCTATGCTTAGGGAGAGTGTATAGCTTCTTCCTTCAGGTCTATTGTAATCATCAAGGTAATTATGTAGACGCTTCATGATAACTTCTCTGGTTTCATTAGTAGTATCTATTGCAAGGATAACAAATTCATCCCCTCCCATACGGCCTATGATATCTGATTCCCTGAATACCTCTTTGAGGATAGTTGCAATCTCAACAAGTGCCTTGTCACCCTCCTGGTGACCCAATATATCATTAATCTCTTTCATTTTATCCAGATCAGCAAAGAAGAGGAGCATGTCCTTCTTTGTCCTCTCTGTAACCTTCATCTGTTGCTGGGCAAGGGTGAAGAATCCTCTTCTATTATATAAGCCAGTAAGATCATCTATTATTGACATGGTCCGGAGTTTTTCTTCCAGTTCTTTGCGCTCGGTAACGTCCCTGAAATATGCGAGTGTGGTTGCTTCTCCTTGGAAGGCGACTCGTGTTGCCGAGATTTCAATATAGATTGGTGTGCCGTCTTTTCGGATCCCTTTAAATTCGTACCTCAAGGGGACGAACTCACCTCTTTCTCTCTTCCGGTTACGTTCTGCGACCATCTCAAGATCATCGGGGTGTACTGTTATAAAATGGGGCTTCCCTATAACTTCTTCAGTTATGTCATAGCCGAAAATTTCCAGGAATTTTTGATTGACGTAGACGTGTCGGCCTTCCCGGACAAGGGCCACCCCGTCATGGGAGTGTTCGATCGCCGTCCGGTACCGTTCTTCCGATTCCCTCAGCTTGCTTTCCGCCTCTTTGCGCTCGGTGATGTCGCGAAATATTCCCTGCAACAGCTTTCTGCCCTGGAGGTACAGGGGATTCGCTTTGATTTCCACTTCTCTAATGTCGCCTGTCCTGGTAACAACCTGCGTTTCTATGATTTGCCATTGTTTATCGGTCAGGTGTTGCTTGAATGTGGGGGAAACTGCCGCCTTGTCGTCTTGTGGTGGGTGCAGAATCATCTGCGGTCGCCCGATCAACTCTGCCCGCTCTCTGCATACTAAAGCCGCCAAGGCCTTGTTGCAATCAATGATGATTCCTGTTTCCGCATCCGCCAGGCAGATACCGTCCAGGGAATCGTTAAACAGGGTTCTGTAGTGTTCCTCTCTCTCCAGCAGCGCTTCCTCCGCATGCTTGCGCTCGGTTTCTGATTTTTCGAATTCAGCAATCCTCCGGCGAAGATCTTCCAACTCCTGGATCAGTTGCTCTTTAGTCTTCCTGTTATCGTCCATTCTTGAAATCTCCTGGTAAGGCTTTCACAATGAAAACTTTCACCCAAACCCAAAACCCTCGAACTTCAAATAGACTACTCGGACTCCCAGCTTCCTTTTTATGAGGATCAGGATTTCGGAAATTCCTCTGATCACTCGACCGGTTAAAGGAAATTCGGGAGGCAACGGGAGTAGTTTGGCCAAATTGTGGAAGTCTGCCCCATTTTTTCCTCTTATCCCTCCCTATTTGTAAAAACTACCTCGTGGAAATGGGGACGCTGATAAAAAAGTAAATTACCATAGGGGAGCATTTGATGTGTTTACCATATATACCGAATGAGTTTATTACTTATTGATTCCTGTGAAGTAACCCTGGTTTTTGAAATAATGATGATTCTCACAATAATTTTTTGTAGTATTTACCGGATATTGAAAACAGCATACTTTATTATTTTACTTCAAATTGGGTTACTTCTCAGGAATCACTTATTTACCAGCGTCCCCATTTCCATTAACCTCGATATTTAAAAGCCATGAGAAAGTCAGTTTAGATCATGTGTTGTCTTAATCGGTTGTATCTTTAATACTTCTTCGGCTATTATTGAAAGTACCTCCGCTCGTAGCTCATCGATTGAAATAGAATTTTGACCTGAGCATCGTTGTCTCATGTCATCGTTTGCTACAAATTTCGCTGGACTAACCCCACCAAACACGTTTTGAATTCTTTCATTTTCACAACGGCGATACTCGCCTCCAACCTTTCCTCGGATTAACTTATCAAATATTGTATTATTTTCTTTTACTGCCATCACTACATACCCATACTCAATAAATGTTCCACCCGAGATGACTTCATAGAGATATGTTGAATTTCTCGGCATAAGTAGAATCGCACCAACGAAATTTACTTGTCCTACTGAATAAGAAATAGTTTGTGATCTTTCGGGTATCGTTTTTTCATCATGGCGCACTCTCTCAATTATCAACGCAATTGATTTTTCTTTAGGGACATTAACCCATTCAACTCCCCTGATTTTGCTACGGAAAATTTGGAGCAAATCTTCATATAAAAGGCGATCCCCCCCTTTTAAATATAAAAATACGTGTGTAGTCAATTCATCTTTTCGTTTATTAGCAAATTCAGGGAAGACCGTCCCAATTAGCCCGATTTCATTGCTTCGAATGTTAATTGTTGGTAAAAGGGACTCTATTCTCTTTCCCTCCTCCGAATCTGGTCCGACTTTTTTAACATATTCGACTAAAGCTCTTATCGGTCTACTTCCTGAACCATTGCTCTGAAAATCTCTGATTGACCGATTAACTATGATCTGCTGGTGTTGAGGGGTATCGAGGGATGGGAAGAGGCCTATATCATCGCCTAAAATGAAATGAATTGTCCCTTTAATGTTGCCCTCGGTGACCACTTTTTCCAGTTTTTCATAAAGACTACTAACTTCAGCTGGTTGGAATAAGTTGGCGGAATCTAAAAATAATAATCTCCTATAGGCAGTGACAGCGTGATTGGGAGCCGATATTTTGTCAATCAATTTTTCAAAATTTGCGAGGTAATAATATCGAATCGCTGGATAGCTGTGGAATAGCTCCCTCACTTTAGGAATGGCCGTTGGACGAGCCAGAGCTTTATCGATATGTTGTACCCCATTAATATTTTCGTTTTTAGAGAAAGCTACTCGCGCCTCATCAATATGATAAGTAGCTTGGTCTTCGTTTGTCCGTGGATAGGTAGCACATCCCAAAAAAAAGATAGTTACGCTTATTGTGACTATAATGCTTAATTTCATTTTCCTATTCTTTCTTTACGTCTCTTGAGTACACTAAAGATCAGAATTGCGAACCTGTTACCTTTTCTCCCTCACGAAGACTTGACTCTTTGATTGTATTAACTTTAGGATCTGTTCTCTTTAAGTATTTTATTTAATAATTTTATAAATTCCCCCAGATTTGCTAATATTAACACGGTGCTCTCTCTGTAGATGGTGAATGTGAGTTTCGATTCTTCTGGCGGTTGTAATTAAATCCCTAGTTGAAAACCCTTTTTCTATCAGTATGGAAGCCATTTTTCTTATTGAGGCTCCTTTTTCTAATAATCTATCTATCATCCCCCCTTGTTTTTCAAAACTATGATTATATTCACTGCGCTCAAAGCCATTAGATTTAGGCAACACATTATAGGATTTATTTTTCTTCATTGGTTGGACAGTAAGAGTATTTGTCTTATTAGACCCTACAACCATAGGGGCATCCATTCGTTTAATTTGATGAGCAGTAAACGGTTCAATATCTTCGGGAGTAAAACATTTAAGCAGCTCTTCATCATTTTTATCCTTAAGGAAATTGATTAGATTCGAAATCGTTAATTCTTTCCATTCTATTCCATGATGGTCCAATGCACGTCGTAAATTAAATGGGACTTTATTATTAACCAACATTACTCTGATTGTTGGATCATCTGCAGTAAGCAATAATCCCTCATAATCCAAAATTTGACCTATGTGATCCCTTTTTATAATTCCCAATTTTAATTCGACAATGAGTTTATTTTTATGTCTGTCTTCAAATAAGACATCAACATACTTACCTTTTAGATTAACTTGCCTTCCGCTTAATAATAACCCACCTTCTATCAATTCAGGATATTTAACCAGGATATTTTCAAATTCATGTTCTTTCATAGTTACCCCTTGTTAATGTCTGATTATAAATACCGTAGACAGGCCGTATTCGCTGAGTGAACTTATTTTTCTTGGGAATGATTAAGGTGGTCATAAATGGAATCCCCTGTATCGTAGGATTCAAAAAACTTTTTTTTCGATGCCTCTCGCCACATGGAATCCTCGTCACCCTCATCAATAATAGATATTTGAATGCGCTTTCCCGGTTCAGCGGAAATGGGTTGACTCAGTTCCAGATGGGTCAAATCCACTATTTTTGCTGAAATAATTTCCATTTCTCCTCCTTTTAAGCCCTTCCAGTCTTCTTCTACTACCGGGGAAACAATGTCCCCCATAAAGGTGACGGTGTTTTTTGAGGAAGGTTTGCGGTCGGTTTTAGAATTGTCTTGGAAATCGTTATTCATCGTCCACGAACCCCTTCAATGTAGCGATCCGTACTGGAGGGTTTCTTTAAAATCCCCGAGACCGCATCCACCGGATGTTCCTTCTTACTCCCCTTCTGAATTATTTGAATATTTTCAAAAACCTTTTCATCAATCTGGCTCAATTCCCAGTTGTTCTGCAAGTTAAGCCAAAACCGGGGGCTTCCTCCCAAAGCCTTCGATAGCTTCCTCGCCATTTCAGCGCTTATCCCTCTTTTTCCACGAATTATTTCATTAATAGTTTTTGGCAGCACGCCAATATGTTTCGCCAGAGCCGATTGGGTAAGACCAATTTCCTCAAGTTCATCCCGGAGTACTTCCCCGGGATGAACAGGGGTATAATGATTGATATCCTGTGTGCCTTTATTTTTAAAGGTTTTTATGGCCATTTTTTGTCTTAAAGAAATTCTGTCTAACTATACCACATTCCGGTATAATATCGAAAAAAATTCAAGTGGTCCCAACCTGTTCTGAACAGGCCAAGACTAATTCCCGGGTGAAACCTGAGGGGCATGGATCTCAACTTTTTCCACTGACCACCAGTAGACCGGATCGGACTGAGTCAAGGTCAAGCGCAGGAATCGTGTCTTAATGGCCGGCTGACACCGGTATCGCATCCAGGAACCTCGGCTCGAAAGTAGAAGCTGGCCGCTGAAAACAAGGGGTTCCGTTTGATCCAACGATACCGGATCCCAATTCCTGCCATCCTGAGAGAATTCGGCTCTCAAACCCCGAGGATAGTCATCAGCGTAATAGGGGTTGTGAAGCGTTATCCACTCGACAGGTTGGCTTCGGCCACCATCCAAAATCAGGCTTAAACCGGGTCGCTGGGGAGTTCCTGTACTCCACCGTTTGCCCTTGATATAACCATGCACTAATCCTGCCGCTTCTTTTGGGTTGGACTCCGAATAGGAGGCGGCCAAGGGTAGGCTACCCTTCATCTGCCTACCCTGTAGAATAAAAAGTGTGTAACGACCCAGATCCATTGATCGGGAGCGGATGCCCGAACGGCCCAAGCGCAAAGCCACTTCGGAGGTTTCCCGCTTGGCGATCAGCAAGCCGTTCCCAACCCCGGGATCCAGCAAGGGGAGGGTGTGAGGGAGGACAAGACCAACCTCATCATTATATTCATTGGCTAATAAAACCGCAGGCTGCAGTCCCACTCGACTTCTAATAACAGCCGAGGGCCAGGCATCGGCATAGACCCTTCTAAGGGGAAGCGTTGAAAACACCCTGACCAGTTGGTCGGCTGTTTGAGACCAGGTAGGAAGTCTCATCCGTTGGCCGGGGCCAAAGACCAAACATTCTCTGGTGCTCAGGTCTAAATGGTCCTGACCCAGGTTCGTCAGGCGAAGATAGCGCAGGGTTTGCGGTTTGAAATAACATTCCACCCTGGGGTAGCGGATTTTAAGAAAGGGATGAGGTCCGGAGAAATAAAAAGGCCCCCAATACCCATTCGTTTCCCTGATGATTTTGAAATTTAAATCGGACCCGGCCCCCTCCAAACGTAAGCCGGCCGGCATTTTTCTGAAATCTTCAACAATCAAGGCCAGGCCGCTTACGGCTTCCTCTCGTCCAAAATCCAGGAGAAAGCCGTTCCCCTCGGCCTCTTTTTCGCCGACGGTAAACCCGGTGGTAAAATCGCCATCATGAAGAGACCGGCCCAGGTCCTCCCCCTGTAAAGAGTAAAACTTCCACTGGTCTCTTTCTAAAAGACGTTCGGCACCTTGAGGTTCAGCAAAGGAATGAAAAATTCTATTTTGCCAGAGCCGATAAGACAGACCCAATAAATGGGCACTTTTTCCAATCTCTTCCATAAAACCCGGGTTTATCGCAGCATCGACCAGGACCGAAGAAGAGACTTGTTCTTCTGCCCAGGGATGGGAAATGATGGGCTTCCCGGCGGCCAGGAAGGCCATCTGAAGATCGTCACCATAGAGGTATTCAAAACCTTCTTTCCTGATGGTCTCCAATTGCTCCTTCATTTTTCCTTCCCGCTGGAGATAAAAACCCTGGCGGACATCCAGCAGGCTTCCCCCAACACCCCAATTAATCCTGAAAGTGCTATAGCCGTGAATAGCCGTGCCGACTACCAATAAGGCCAGAAGGAGCGTTGGCCAAGGGGCTTTCCATCTTACCGTTCCCCAGAATCCCCAGCACCAGGGAAGAATCAGAATTAGAGGAAGCAAATAGCGTTGGTCAAAGGAACCTATACTCTGCCAGTTCCCCCCAATAAGGAGCGCGCTGCAATTGACCAGCACCAGCACCGGGGGGAGCAGATTCGTCCGGATTGGAGAGCGAAGACCGGATAGGGTCAATCGGACCAGAGAAACCAAAAAAAGACTTAGCCAACCGAGGCTGGTTAAAAATTTCAAGGAGTTGATGGAGAGGCCGTCGATACCGGCCAATGAGTGAATCCCAAAAAGTCCGGGAAGGGCAATAAAGAAAAAGTTGTTTAGACGTTTACCGATAAAAAGTACTTCCTGGGCGGTTTCTATATTCCACCAAGGCCAGCCGTAATAAAGGCAAAAATAGATGAGCGGACTGGCTCCGACCAGGAGTCCAAGAATCAGCCAAGGGAAGGAGGGTCTCCAAAAATAAAACCGGAGCATCAGTAATAAAAAAAACCCGCAAGTCCCGATGACAATGGCTGTAAGAAAATTGGTCCAAAAGGCGCATCCTGAAAGAAGACCCCAAATGAAAAAAACCTTTGAATCGGGTTTGTTCCTTTCCAGCACTGTAACAGTCAGGAGAAGTATAAGGGCAGAAAGGAAGAGAGCCAGGGGATAATGGGTCCGGGCCTCCCCGACCCAATACAAGGCAAAGGCTGGAGGAAAGGCCAGACAGGCTATTCCTATCATCAAACCCCAAGACTGGAGTTGTTTTTTCAATATCCAATACAAGACCAGCATGGTCCCCAGGGAAAGCAGAAAAGGCAAAAAATTAACAGCCAGAGAAGAAGCACCGGTCCAGGCATAGATGGGTGCGGCCAGATAAGCATCCAGGGTACCCATAAACTTCTGACCGTAAAAAAAAAGGGGGAAGTTGCCTTTTAGGACATCCAATCCCAACAGTCCGCAGGTGGCTGCATCCCGATCCATAACCGCGGAGGCATATCTCCATAAACGCAGAACCACCGCCGTGGAAAAAAGAAGAATAACCAAGCCGCTCCTCCAGGCTGATTTTTTCACCGAATTCGTTTGAAAGTCGCCCCTTTCAGAGAAGGCCATTTTTTCTCTCATGCACCGTTTTCACAAGACTATTAAGAATTTTTCTTTAAAAACGTTTCCCTTTAGCCGGGCCTGGGTACCCTATCCCGAGGCCCCCAGATCGACAAATCCGCTACCGACCAGTAATAGGCAGGTTGGTTTTCCTGACAAACCATTTTTAAATAGCGCGTTTCCAGGGCAGGGAAAATATAAGCACAGGAAGTTCCGCTGCCGATTAAATGACTGCCGGTCCAGCGAAGGGTTTGATGAAAACGTAGTTGGGTGTCTATTTCTTTCCAGGCCAGACCATCCGGCGAGGAGTAGATTTTGAGCTTTTGAGCAACATCCTGAAAATCGGTGCCGGGGTCGAGGATGAGGGCCGATACTTTTTCCCTTTTTATTAAATCACAGGCTATAAACATGTCATCTCGGCGGGGTGTCCCGCTTGTCCATCTGGTTTTCCTATGGCGGTCGATCATCAAGGGGAGGTCCTTTTGATTATGGCCGGTTTTTAGTTCCACGGCACTCAGATCGAGCTGTTTCAGGGTCAGGAAGGGATTTTCCAACGCATAGATCAGGCTGTATTCTCCGAATGGGTGCACTTGATAATGGTATAACTGCGCCTTTAAAAATCCAAGCACTTCTTCCTGATCTCTCCGATGGACGGCCACGGCCTGAATTTCTTCCGCTGCATAGTCCCATTTAGCCCGAAGTTCAGGGAATGCAGCATTATAGCGGACATTAGCGATTATCTGTTTCCGGCTCTGATGGTTCATATTGGCCGAAGCATAGAGATCGCCGACTATTCTTCGCTGGCCGAGGCCCTTTAAAAAAGCGGCCATAGACTCCCAATCGCTTAACGGTTTGATCCGCTCCTTCTTTTTTGAGGAATACAAAATTATTTCGGATAATTCCCAAGGATTGGAATGGGTTCCGGTCTGTTTAATGCGGACATAACGGGCCTTCCGGCCGGGGAAAATGTATTGATTGAATCCATCCAAAACCTTATAGCCTGGATGAGCCCCCGCCCAATACAAGGTGCTTGAGGTTTTGAGATTGACCGCTTGGGACCATTCCCGGTTGTCCAGGGAGGTCTCAATGACAACCTGTACCGGAAGGGTGTCTGACCAATTTGGGATCAAATCCACCCTGGAAAGCGACTCCTCCCGCCCCAGATCGAAGGCGATTACCTCGCTGCCTTTCTGGGGCCCTGGTGTTGACCAGGAGGTGGCCATATTGCCGTCTAATAAACCGGCGGCCGAGGCGTTGTTGGGATAGGCGGAAATTTGCATTTTTTCCCGGTCGAGGGGCTCATAAGCTTCTTCCGGTGCTTTTATATTGAAAAAAATTTTATAGTGCGGGACATCAAGGCTTGAATAACCAGGACTTCCCAGGGCATCAAGACCCTGCTTAAAAAACTCGGCCTCAGCAGGATCCCGAAAAATAAAGGCGGGATAACGTGTTCCGTCGACCACTAAGGAAAGACGAGGATAACGGCTGTTGTAATAATGACTGCAAACTATTTTCCCTTGCGAGACAAAGTTAAGAGGACCTTCGTCAAGAAAGTCCGTATAGGCCCTGGTAATCCGTTCTTTTTCCAAGGAAGGGAGAAGGCCTTTCCACTGTAAATAGGGTGCTTCAAAGTGAACTTCGTATCGAAGAAAGGTTTGATTTTTATATCCCTGAACATTGGTCCAGAGATTAACGGCAAGCAGCCCTATAAAAAGAAGGGACCCCGATAGGCTGTGGTAGTTGCGTGTTTCGGTCAAAACACAATCGAAAATCAAAGCCAGCCCGACCAGGATCGGGATATAATAACGATAACTGACCACCCCAAACCGGCCGGCATTGACATAACTATAGGCAAAAAGTGTCAGGGCTATGACCATCCAGGAGAAGAGCCACAGCAGACCCTTAGGGGAAAATCTATTGCCCGGCCGTTTAAAAAAGAAAAAGACACTCAACGACAAAAGGATCAGAATTCCCAACCAGGTTAATAAGGAAATGGGGCCGGGCAATAAATCATAGCCAAGGAAGGAGTTCATCTGGAGGACGGATTTCCAGATATCCTCAAGTAAAGAAAGAATGGGTTGTCGGCTTAGTTCAGTTTGGCCGAAATTGAACGTCCCAAAACGGATGGTCAGGCTTTTAACCCAGAAGGGATAAGCGCCGACCAGACAGCCTAAAAACGATAGAGGAAAGTAACGAATAACCCGGACATCGTTTAAGAGGAGAATACAGCCGCTGGGGATGGCATAAATAAGTGTCGCCGGACTCATCCATAATCCGAAGCCAACGGCTAACCCCCATAAAAAAAAGTTCACCCAAGCCCATTTCCTGGAAACAATGGCCCTGGCGGTCAGATAAAAAATAAGCCCCCCGCAGAATAATCCTCCCATATGCCCCGAAGGTTGGATGGAACGGACGCATAAGACCATCGGGGAAAGGATCAACCAGCCGACGGCAACCAGGCCGTTGCTGTCCCGGTTCATCAGGCGAAATCCTTGCCAAAACAGCAATAACCCGGCCAGGGTCAGAATCAAAACAGAAAGACGCAGGAAGAAGGTGCTGGGTGAGAATATCAAAAAAAATGGAATAGCGACTAAGGATTCCAGAGGCCCAAAATATTCTTGTCCGTAAAAGAAGAGCGGTAGCTTCTCTCCGTTAATGATATCCTGGGCCATAATCCCCAGAACAGCTTCGTCCATATTCAATTCGGAGTGAAAGGTAATGAGATAGGGGACCCGCAGGGCCAGTCCGATTAGAATAATGAGAATAAGCCCCAAAAAGAGCCGTTTTCGTGGGGACCATCCGGGAAACATAGGAAATAAAAATTTAGGTTGTCCCAAAGTTACGTGATTTTTAAGCACTCCATTCTTAGAGGGCTTCGGGGGTCTTGATTTCAAGGTTGTCCAAAAGGTAATCCGTAGCCCCAACCCGGCCCGAATTTCTAAGTTGGTTGGGAGCCGGGCATTCACCCAAGACGATAAATCGCTTTGGTGTTGGCCTGTTTCTAAACCCCATTATAAACTTCCTGCCCGGGTTCAGGCTGCCGGCGTTTTGGTGGACAATCCTTGAAATCAAGACCCCTGAAGCCCTTTTGGGTGATTTATTATTTAAGAGGCTACCCCTTCGGTTTGAGAATCACGTAACTAGGGTCAGGCCCCTTTGAATTCCCCTTTTCTGTTTTGCAGATACGAAGCGATGGCCTCGTAGAGGTCCTCGGAAGGCAGGATCATAGAGGATCGGGCGGCCGTGTAATCCAGGGACTGTTCCAGACCGACCTCTTCATTGTAAAGCAGGACCTCCTTGGCCCCCTGCACTCCCAGGGGCGAATTGGAGGCGATCTCCTCGGCCATTTCCCTGGCTTTCGCTTCAAGGGTCCCCTGGTCCGGATAGACGTCATTGACCAGATTGATGGCCTTGGCCCGCCCGGCATCGAAGCGATGCCCCCGGAAGGCGATCTCCCGGGCATGGCCGCGACCGACCACCCGGGGCAGGCGCTGCAATCCCCCCACATCGGTAATGATGGCCAGCTTGGGCTCCGGCAGGGCGAAGAGGGTTTCGGCCGAGCAGAGACGGATGTCGCAGCACAGGACCAGTTCCAGACCCGCTCCCAGGCAGTGACCAAAGATAACCGCAATGGTCGGCTGAAGCAGGCGCTCCAGCCGGGTGTGAATGGCCTGGACCTTTTTAGCCATCCGATAAAATTTCAGCTTCTGAGTGGCGCTGGCCGCGGCCCCGATGGTCATGAGAAGTTCATTCTCCGGGCCGAGATCCAGGCCGGCGCAAAAGGAATTCCCTTCTCCTCGAAGGAGGATCACCCGGGCCTCGGTGTCCTCCTCGGCTTGGGCAATAGCCCTGTCCAGGGCCTGCCAGACCGCTATGTTCAGGGCATTCCGCTTTTCGGGCCTGTTCAAAGTAATGAATCCTAAATACCCTTCACGTTGATATGTGACCAATTCCTGTTCGCTCATGAATAATGCCTCCTCTTTAAATCATAACTTCCAGATTCTCCAACGGATAAGAAACGCAGGCATGGACATAGCCGTAGCGCCGGTCCGAACGCCTGACCGGGACGCCTGCCGGTTCAAAGACCTTGCCAGACAGGATCTTCACCCGGCACTGGCTGCATTCCCCGGACCGGCACAGGGTCGGGACCAGTATCCCCTGCTTCTCCAGAGAAGCGGCCAAGGGCTCTCCGGCCCGGACTTCCACTGAGCCGCCGCCCTTGATGCTGACCCGAAAAGTCTGACCTCCTTTGACTTCGCCGGGCCAGTTGGGAGAGCGGGTGATATCCATTGGAGGTCCATAGACTTCTTTGCGGATTTTTCTCCTCGGAATCCCCAGCCCCTCCAGCTCGGGGATGCAGAAATCATACATGGCTTTGGGGCCGCACAGGTAAAAGGTCTTGTCATTCACATCCGGCAGGCTGCTCCTGATGAGGTCACCGGTGATAAGTCCCCTCAATCCCTGAAATCCTGCCGGTGGGGATTCAATGACAGGAAAGTAATGTATATTGGAGAAACTCCCCGAAATGCCGGAAAGCACATCGTGAAAGATGGTTTCTTCAATGGTCTTGGTTCCAAAAAAAAGATAGATCTCCCGATCCAGCCCGCATTCCACCACCTCCCGCACCATGCTCATAAAAGGGGTGATGCCGCTTCCGCCGGCCAGGCAGACCATGGTCCGGTCATGAAAAAGAGGATTATGGTAAAAGTGGCCTTCAGGTCCTGAACTTTGAAGACCGTCTCCCCTCTTCACCTCATCGATGAGATAATTGGATATCAATCCTCCTTCCGTCCTCCGGACGGTAATATCATAATAACCGGTCTGGTTGGGTGCGGAGGAAATGCTGTAGGGCCGGGAAGTCCTGATACCTCCGACCTCCAGAAAAAGGGCGATATACTGGCCGGCCAGGAAAGGCGGCAGATAGCCTTCCGGAGAAATTAACCTGAGGGTTTTTGTCGAGGGCGTCTCGTTTATGATATCGGAGACTTGGAGGTTTAGGCGCTTGGGATGAAGGCGCTGGATGTAGGGGTCAGCCGCGTCCTTTTCCCCCGAATAATCCAATCCGTATTTCCGGCTGTATTCCCGCTCCTCCACGATCCGTTCATAGCCGTCAAATTCCTTGAATATGTCCTTTCTCATGCTCCGCTCCTGATGAATTTTTCCCTATGCATTTAAAACTTTTTAGCCACAAACCTACACGGACCCCGCTTCAGTGGCGGTCGCGGGGCAAGGCGCCGGCAGACTATTAGTTTTTAGCTGTTCGACATGAACAGGCTAAAACAGGGCAACGCTTCGCGAGAAAATACTTTATATGCGCCAAAGGCGCAGACGATTAGGGTGTCGGCAGGTCGCCGTCACCTGTCCTGTCTTTGTCTGTGGCAAAAAGTATTTAATTTGCGTTTAAACAAATTTACTTTCCATCCAATTCCCGGATGATCTTCCTGGCAGCCGCGGCCCCGGCTTCGAGGGTAGGCTGGAAGCCGCAGTCCCCGGTCCAGCCGCTGGCAAAGGACAGACCCGGGATGGGCGAACTCCGCCCGGGCTGGAAGAACATGGAATCCTTGGTGTACTGCTCAAAGCCGTAAATGGCGCCGTTGGGATGGCCCAGGTAGCGCATGTGGGTCAGGGGAGTCGCGGCCTCGATTTCCTCGATGTGGCCTCTTACGCCTGGGAAGGCCGCTTCCACCCGGCGCAGCATGGATTCGGCGACGCGGAATTTCACCCTCTGATATTGAGTCGGAGGAATCCGCAGCCAGGGCTCTCCATATTTTAATGTAACGACATTAGCCTGACAGGTACCCGGCGGTGAAAAACCCGGGTCGGCCACGTCATAACAGCTCAGGGCCATGAACTGATTTCCCAGATCCAGCCGATGAAAATCGATGAGTGTTTTATCTGTGATATCAGTATGATTTAAAAGAAAAGTCATGGATCCGGTGATACCCAATTCCTGGGGCTCGCGATCAAACCCGATAAATAGGACGAAAGCCGATGGGCTGAGGGTCCTGCCCCGCATCTCATGGAATACATTCCCCGGTACGAGCTCCGGATCCAGAAGCCTGGTATAGGTAGCTACCGGCGAGACATTCGAAACCACATTCCGGGTTTTTATGCGCTCCCCATGTTCGGTGACCACCCCGGCAATCCTTCCTTTATCCAGCAGGATCTTATTGACACCGCAATTAAAGCGAACCGTGCCTCCCTGTGATAGAAAGCGGTTAATCAGCGCATTGGACAGGGCCTGGGAACCTCCTCTGATGTGAAAGGGCTTGAACTCGATATAGGTGAAATAAAGCATAGCCAGATAGGCGAATGAGATCCTGGTTGGAGGCAGACCCAAAAATCCCCAGTACACAGAGATAAAGCACTTCAGTAAGGGGTCGCTGAAAAGCTCATCCAGGACTTCCTTGGCCGGCTTAAAGGCATAGTGATAGAGGACCGGGTATTTCTCTCGGGAAGGATCCGGGTCCTTAAAAAAAAACACCGAGAGCATCTGATAGGCATATTCATAAGACAGGTTAAAAAACCGCTCTATCCCTTCTTTTTCCTTGGGGAATTTCTCCTGAAAGGCGGCAATGACCTGAGCCCGATCGGGCTTGAGGGCCAGGCGGAAGTCTCCCGGTCCAATAACATGAAATAGGTCCTTTGACTCCACCAGCTCCAGGTCATCGAGGATTCCCAACTGGCTGAGCAGCATCCGGAGCGGGCCGGGATTGTCCGACAGTCCCTACCCCGCTGAGCTGGTGCAGGGCCACTTCGAATTCAAACCTCCCCCGACAAAAGCTGGTGGCGCACCCTCCCGGGATGTTGTGCCGTTCCAGCAGCAGGACCTTCAGACCTTTCTGGGCCAGGGTCGTCGAGGCGGTCAGCCCGCCGTTCCCGGCTCCCACTACCACCACATCGAATTCTTCCATAGAACCTCTCTTGATGTTAGGGACGCTTAACGAGTAACCTCACCCTCCACTGCTATCCCTACTTTTTTCGTCTTTTCCATCTCCATCTCCCGCAGCTTTCTCCGCAGGACCTTGCCTACCGTACTCTTGGGGAGGTCGTCCATGAATTCGACCTGTTTGGGGACCTTGTAGCCGGTCAATTTCTCCCGGCAAAAGGCGGTGACCTCCTCGGCGGTCATGGTTTCCCCTTCCTTCAGAGCCACAAAGGCCTTAATGGTCTCACCCCGATAGGGATCTGGGATGCCCACAGCGCAGGCCTCTTTTATCTTGGGATGTTCGAAAAGCACCTCGTCGATATCCCTGGGATAGACATTGAAGCCGCTGACGATGATCATGTCCTTCTTGCGGTCCACGATGTAAAGATAGCCTTCCTCGTCCATATACCCGATATCGCCGGTGTAGAACCAGCCGTCACGGATGGCCTTGGCCGTCTCGTCCGGTTTTTTGTAATAGCCCTGGGTGAGCTGCGGCCCCTTCAACAGGATCTCACCCAGTTCGCCTGTCCCCATTTCCTTGATCCCATCGACTACATCCACGATCTTGCAGTCCGTATCCGGAACAGGCAGCCCCACACTGCCCACCTTGGCCTTCCCTTTCCAGGGATTGGCATGGGACAGGGGCGAGGTCTCGGTCAGCCCGTAAACCTCGGTGATCTGGGCCCCGACCGCCTCTTTCCATTGATTGAGAGTTTCCACCGCCAGGGGAGCGGCCCCGGAGATGCAGCCTTTGATAAAAGACAAATCGGTTTTAGGAAAATCAGGATGATTCAAGAGGCCCACATAGATGGTAGGCACGCAGGGAAAATAGTCCGGGCGGTACTTCTTGGTCATCTTGAGCACCCCATCCGGTTCAGGCCTGGGCACCAGGATAACGGTCAGACCCCGGTAAAAGGAGTGGTGCATGACCGCCGTAAACCCGGCGCTGTGAAAGATAGGAAAGATCCCCATGAGACTATCCTTCCCCTCCCGGGCATCAAAGGTCCAGGCTCGAAGCTGCTGGACATTGGCGCTCAGGTTCTTGTGGGTAAGCATAACACCCTTGGAAATCCCGGTCGTCCCGCCGGTATAGAGCAGGGAGGCCAGGTCATCAAAGGAGACTTCAGCGTTAGGGACTGAGGCCGGATATTTGTTAATCAGGTCCATGAAATCAAGAACCCCTTCCTGGGGGTCGGTCTTGCGGTGCATGCCTTTTTTCACCAGCGGGAAGAGCTGCTTGGCGGGAAAGGGAAGGTAGTCCCGGATATGGCAGGCGATCACGGTCCGGATCCCTGTTTTTTCTTTCAGCTTCAGGATCCTGGGAACCAACAGGTCCAAAGAGACGGCCAGAGTAGCCTCCGAGTCCCTGAGCTGGTATTCCAGTTCGGCCTCGGTATAAAGGGGATTATTCATAACCACCACGGCCCCCAGGCGAAAAACCGCATAAGCGGCGATAAACCCCTGGGGAATATTGGGCAGCAGGAGAGCGACCTTGTCCCCTTTCTTCACCCCCAGATCCTGCAGGGCCGCTGCAAAGCGGTTGACCAGGGTGTTCAGTTCCTGATAGGAAATCTTTTTGCCCATCATCAGCAGGGCCGTTTGGTCCGGGTAGTTGCGGGCGGTCCGTTCCAGGGCTTCGGGCAGGGTTATTTTTTCGTAGTCAATGCTCGGCGGCACCTGCGGGTCATAGGCCTTGTGCCAGATCCTCTCTTCCATAGCGCTTCCTCCTTTGTCTTTGACAGGATTGGAGTCCTGGGTTTCTTTTAAAGGGTTAACAGCGCTTGAATCATTATTCTACCTCCTAACCCGAAAAATTCTGAAAAGATTTTTGCCACAGACAACGACATGATCCCGCTTGCAGCGGGACGGCGACCTGCCGCTACCCCTAACTGTCTGCCCTTCGGGCATTACAGGCCTGGGCCAACGATCAATATCAACTTAACGGGCATATCTATTCGCGCCAGTCCCGCCACAGGCGGGATCCGCCTTTGTCTGTGTGTGTCTGTGGCAAAAGAGGTACTGAATTCTAAATTCTTTTTTCTTCCCAAATCATCATCCCTTCAACTTTTTCATGAGTTCGTTGATGATGATAATCCGCTGGATCTGATTCGTTCCGGCCCCGAATTCAATGCCCTTAATGTCCCGGTAAATCCGCTCGATAGGATACTCCCGGATAAAGCCGTAGCCGCCGAAAACCTGGCTCGCTTTCCCGACGGCCCTGACCCCGGCCTCGGCACAAAAAAGTTTAGCGTAAGAGGCTTCCAAACGCACCCGTTTTCCCGAGCCGGCCAGCGTGGCCGCCCAATAGGCCAAGACCCTTCCGGCCTGGATCTCGGTAGCGATATCGGCCAGGATTTCCTGCATCATCTGAAATTGAATAATCGGTTTCCCAAACTGGATCCGTTGCTGGGCATAGCGAAAGGCCAGGTCAAAGGCCCCCTGGGCCGCCCCAATGGGCGCCATGGACCAGAGGATCCGTTCCCGGTCCAGACCGCTCATCAGGACGTTGATCCCCCGGTTCTCTTCACCCAACAGGTTCTCCTGCGGGACTTCACAGTTCTCGAAGAACAGTTCACCGGTCGGCGAACCCCTCACTCCCATTTTTTTCATGGGCTGGCCCCGGGTAAAGCCCGGAAACCCCGCTTCCACGATAAAGGCCGAGATGCCGTTCTGGCCGGCCTCGGGATTGGTCTTGGCATAAACGATAGCCACATCAGCCAGGGGTCCGTTGGTGATAAAGGTCTTGGACCCATTCAGCAGATAGCGGTCTCCTTTTTTATCGGCCCGGCAGCGCAGGGAAAGGGCATCGGAGCCGGCCTCCGGCTCGGTAAGGGCCAAGGCCCCGATTTTTTTTCCGGCAATGAGATCGGGCAGGAGGCGTCTTCTTTGTTCCTCATTGCCGTTCCGGTAGATGCTCTCGGTGCAAAGAATGGCATGGGCTCCGTAGGTATTTCCGGTGGAAACGCATCCCCGCATCAACTCTTCCATGACCAGCAGGCAGGATAGAAAATCGGCGCCCCCTCCTCCATAGTCTTCCGGCAGCGACATCCCGAAAATTCCCATCCCGGCCAAGGCCTTGAAGTTCTCTTCCGGGAACCGTTCCTCTGCATCAAGGATCGGGGCCAGCGGGACAACCCGCTCATCCACGAATCGGGCCATCTGCGCCTTAAGCATTTTCTGTTCTTCGGTAAGTTCAAAGTCCATGGCTACTCCTCCTCGTCTTCTTCCTCTTCCTCTTTGGGGAGGAATCGCTCGATAAAATGGGTGGTAAATTCACCTTTCCGAAAAAGGGGATCGTCCAGGATCCGGATATGGAGCGGGATGGTAGTCTTGATGGGCTCTATCTTGAATTCCCTCAAGGCCCTTTTCATAATCCGGATGGCGCCCTCCCGGGTGAGATCATAGCTGATGAGCTTGGCGATCAGGGAGTCGTAAAAGATGGGCAGTTCATAACCCTGGTAGAGGTGGGTGTCTAATCTGATCCCGAAGCCGCCCGGCGGCTGAAAAACTTCGATCAGGCCGGGAGAGGGCAGAAAAAAGCGGTCCGGGTCCTCGGCATTGATGCGGCACTCCAAGGCCCAGCCCCGGCGCTGAATAGCCTCCTGGGAATAGGCCAGCTCTTCACCGGCCGCTATTTTTATTTGTTCCCGGATAAGATCGATGCCGGTCGTCATTTCCGTCACCGGATGCTCGACCTGGATCCGGGCGTTGATCTCCATAAAATAAAAGGCCCCATTTTCATCCAGTAGAAATTCCACCGTACCGGCATTGACATAATGAACGGCCTCGGCGGCCCGAACGGCTGTCCGGGCCATGGCCTCCCGCAGCCTTGGGGTCAGCCCGGGAGAGGGCGATTCTTCGATCAGCTTCTGATACCTTCGCTGAATGGTGCATTCCCGCTCGCCCAAGTGAATCACCTTCCCCAGACCGTCGGCCAGGATCTGAAATTCAATATGCCTCGGCCCGCTGAGAACCTTTTCAATATAAACCTCGTCATTGCCGAAAGCGGAACGGGCCTCCATTTTAGCGACGGCGAATTCTTCCCTGAGGGCTTCCTTATCCGGGCAGATCCGGATCCCTCGTCCCCCCCCGCCCCCCGAGGCCTTGACCATAATCGGATAACCGATCTCCTCCCCGATCCGGACGGCCTCTTCAATCGTAGCCACGGCCTGATCGCTTCCGGGAATAACCGGAACACCGGCCTTTTTCATGATCCTTTTGGAGGTGATCTTCTCCCCGGCCTTCTTGAGGTTCTGGGGGGTAGGGCCGATGAAGACCAGACCTTCAGCCTGGCACAGCCTGGCAAAGGTCTCGTTTTCCGCCAGGTAGCCGTAGCCGGGATGGATGGCCTGAGCCCCGGTTGTCTTGGCCGCCCCGATGATGCGCTCCATGGCCAGATAACTCTGGGCGCTGGGAGGCGGGCCGATGCAGATGTGTTCGTCGGCCAGCTCGCGGTGCCGGGAGTTGATATCGGCTTCCGAATAGACCGCCACAGACCTTATGTCCATTTCTCGGCAGGCCCGGATGATCCTGAGAGCGATCTCACCCCGATTGGCAATGAGGATCTTGGAAAACAAGCAATCCCCCTTTCGATGTTAACTACTTTTCCGCCCACTCGTCATGCCTGGACAGCATAAGTCGGTTCAAGACGCAGGGATCGCACCAATCGCAGCGTCTTTGACTGCATATGAGAGTTGTCAGGCGAAGCAATGAGCTGTTTTACCTGTTGCCTTTCGAGCGGAAAGTTAATAGTTCTGCTTCTTTGCGCCCTTTGCGACTTTGCGGTGAAATCAGACTTTTATTCGTTTTGATCACTTGTCTAGACCATCTCGATCACGAGTATCAAGTCATTGTCTTTAAGGGTGGTTTCATTTTCCACTATGATCTTGACGACCTTTCCGTTGGCCGGTGATTTAACCTTCTGAAAGACCTTCATGGTCTCCAGCAACCCCAAGACCTGTTTCTTCTTGACCAGATCGCCCTCCTGCACATAAGGAGGTTGGTCAGGGGCCGGCCTGCAATAGAAAACCCCGGACATGGGAGCCCTGACTTCGATCACTTTCATTCGCATTGCATCAGCATGATTCTCGGACATTGACAAGTCGACCGGAGAATATCGTATTTAAATTTGGCAAAAAACTTCGCTATTCCAGTGGATTTGACAAAAATTTTTCAGTTAGACCGCAAACCCAGGATTTGCCTGGCCTCAGCCGGGCTGGCGATCTCTCTCCCCACCTCCCGGACGATCTTGGCCAGGGCTTCCACCAACAGACCGTTGTTCACGGCCTTTTCTCCGTTTGGTAGATAAAAAGTGTCCTCCAGGCCGCTCCGCACATTCCCTCCCAATTCCACACAGCGCCGGTGCAGGTCCCAGACCTCTTTCCGGCCGATGGCGATTACCTGATAGTGGGCCCCTTTCGGCATCTCCTCGATCAGCAGGGGAAGCCACTCCGGTTTGGCCGGCATACCGCTGGCCACACCCATGACCAGGGAGATGTGGGCCGCTCCCTCAAACATCCCGTTCCGCTGGAAAAGGCCCACGCTGCGCACGATCCCGCTATCAAAACATTCAAACTCCGGCACAACGCCGTTGGCCTTCATCACTTCCAGAAATCCTTGCACTTTTTCCACCGGATTATCGAACAGGCTCGGCGGCCAGGCCCAGTTGCCGTCGCTCCTGAGCTTTAAGTAGTTCAACGACCCGGCATTGCAGGCCGCCATCTCGGGTTTGAACTTTTCCAGGCAGGCTGCCGGGCCGGAGATGTCCGACCCCATCACCCCGGTGCTCATGCAGATGATGATCTCCGGGACCCGGGCCTTGATGGCCGCCAGGATCGCTCCCACCGTTTCCAGGTCCCAGGTGGGCAGGTGCCCCAGGCCCTGACCCTGGTTACGGAAATGGACATGAACCGTGGAGGCCCCGGCATTGTAGGCCTGTTGGGCCTGGTCGGCCATCTCCTCCGGTGTTACCGGGACATGGTGAATCGCCGGATCGGTCAGCACGCCGGTCAAGGCGCAAGTGATAACAGTCTTGGCACTCATTCCTTCCTCCTTAAAATATCTATTGTGATTTTCAAGCCTCATGAAAAATTGCGTGAATAGGATTCGAGGGGCCAAGGGGTCGAGGGTGAATCCTTGAACCCTCAAAAATTTTACGTCGGCCCTGTCCCATGCCCCTTGGCCCTCTTTGGAAGTGTCTCTCGCTTGTCCTTAGTTAATTCCAGGGCCTCGATAATCCTCTTGCGGGTATCTTTTGGCTCAATGATCTCATCCACCACCTGAGCCGTCCAGCTCCTTCCTGCCTCGAAAACGTCCACTTTTTCTCTGGACCTATTCAAGTACCCCTGGGTGGCGTCCTTCTCAATCCCTTTTCCATAAAGTTCCTGATAGTCCAGTGTGGAAGCCTCTACGGCCAGGCGGGCAATGGGCCAGGCGTAACAGACATCCACCCCCATTCCCTTGACGCCGCCCATAATGATACTCCCGGCATCCGCATAGGCTTCCCTGAGAATGACGCTGATCTTGGGAATGGTCGCCGTGGCATAAAGATCCAGGATCTTGCCCACATGTCTCAGAAGACCGATAGTCTCCTGCCCTTCTCCCGGCACTACGGAGGGGGTATCGATTAAAGTCAGCAAAGGAATATTATAGGCATCCAGAACCTGGAGAAACCGGTAATACTTGTCGCAAGAGTTGATCTCTAAAATACTCCCGGGCTCTTTGGGATTACAGGCCACCAACCCGACCACCTGGCCGTTGAATCGGCAGAAACAGGTGATCAGGTTCTTGGCGTATTCGTCCTTAATCTCAAGATACTCCCGGTCATCGACCAGGACCTTGATGACCTCGTGCATGTCGTAGGTCTGGTCAAAGTCGTCGGGAACGATGGCCGTCAATTCCTCCACTTCCCGATCGGCCTGATCCGAGGGGGTTCGAAAAGGAGGGCGCTCCCGCCAGTTCGAAGGCAGGTAACTCAGGAGCTGACGGGTCAGTTTGATGGTCTCAGCGTCATTATCCCCCACCAGGTCGCAGGTCCCGCTGTAGATCATGTGATAATCGGCCCCGCCGACGTCATCGCCGATTTTTTCCGAAGTGGCCGCCTGGGTCATGCGAGGACCGCCCAACCAGAGCTGGGCCGAGCCCCGGCTCATGAGGAGAAAATCACACAACACCGGACAATAGGCCTGGCCGGCGATGCAGGGACCCAGCAGGACGTTGATCTGGGGGATCATACCCGAATACCGCGATTCCAGGGCAAACCACCAGTCGATGCCGGCCATGGGCACATCCCGGTAACCCAGCCGGCCCCCGGATGAATCCAGCAGCCAGACCATGGGGATCATCCAGCGGGCGGCCATCTCCATCAGCTTGACGAACTTCAGCCCATGCTGGGTGCCGATGGATCCGCCCAGGACGGTGAAGTCGCTGGCGTAGACCGCCACCAGGCGGCCCTCCACCCTTCCGCTGCCGACCACGGCCCCATCGCAGGGGGCGTCAAACTGACGCCCGTCAATCCGGGAACCGGTGGTGTTGACCGGGGAGCCCAGTTCATGAAAGGTTCCGGGATCCAGGAGATGCTCGATCCTTTCCCGGGCCGTCAGCTTGCCCCTGCGGTGCTGCCGGTCGATATGCTCCTGCCCGCCGCCGGAGAGATTTCTTTCCTGGATTTCCCTCAACCTCTGAATGGCTTGTTCGTATCGTTCATTCATTTTTCCACCTACTAAATCAAAACAAGTTTATCACCGCCCACTCGTCACCGCCTTTGGCATGACTCGTTCAAGACGCAGAGATCGCTAAGAGAAATTTTTTTCATTTGCCTGTGAGAGGCAGGCAAATGAAAAGAGCTCGTTTTGCTTTCCGCCTTCTTAGCGGAAAGCAAAAATATTCTTCTTTGCGTCCTTTGCGCCTTTGCGGTGAAGATAAACCATTATTCGCCATGGTAAATAACCAAACTTTGCCTGCCTCACGCGTCACCCGTCACTTATTACGCCGGTTTTATGGAGCGCCTCTTCTCGGGCAAAATCTCCCGCTTGTTTTGAACCGCCTCAATGGCCCGGATGATCCGGGGTCGCGTGTCCCTGGGGTCAATCACCTCATGGGTCGTATAGTAGGAAGTCCAGATCTTGGCCAGGTTCATGACCGAGAACTGCTCCTTGAGGATGCTCAGATACTGATTGAATACCTGTTCAAAGTTCCCCTGCTCCTTGGCCTTGGCCAGCTCCTTATGGAAAATGGCATGGACCACGGTCTCCGGACCGGTAGGGGCGAATTCCACGGTCGGCCAGGTGTAAATAAAATCCGGAAACATCTTGGAGCAACCCAGGACGATATTGGCCCCACCGTAAGAACGCCGCAGGACCATGGTGATCTTGGGGCAGGTCAGGTGGGCATAGGAATGGAGAAGCTTGGCCCCATGTCGAAGAACACCCATCCTTTCCCAGCGGTCTCCCGGAGGAAAGGCGGTGGTATCCACCAGGGTAATAAGAGGGATGTTGAAAGCATCCAGGAAATTCATGAAGCGGTCGTACTTGTCCGAGGAGTCGGGCTCCAGGATGCCGCTCATTTCATCGGGGTTATTGGCCACGATACCAGCGGCATATCCCCCGAAGCGGGCCAAGCCGATGATCAGATGCGAGGCAAATTCCTCCTTGAGCTCAAAAAAAATCCCTTCGTCCACGATCTTATCGATGACCTCATGCATGTCATAGGTAAATTTGGGGTCATCGGGCATGATGTTCAGCAGATCTTCCTCCCGCCTTTCCGGATCATCTGCGGTCTGCTTATAGGGCGGCCTTTCCCGGCAATTTTGTGGGAGATAATTCAACAGACGCTTGGTTTGCTCGATCGCTTCTTCATCGCTGTCCACGATGAGGTCGCACTGGCCGCTCTTTTCCATATGGAACCCGGCCGATCCAGCTCCAGAGGTCCCTTTTTCACCACCCAGCCAGAGAAAGGCTGTTTTCCGGTTCATGATAAGGAAGTCGGCCAGCACCGGGAGAACCGCCTGAACCCCGGTGCAGGGTCCGAGCAGCAGGATGATCCGGGGGATGATCCCGGAGTAGAGGCAGGTATTCCTTAAAAATTCGCTAAAACCATTAAGACCGGAGTCGCCGCCTTTGAAGCTGAGGCGTTCCCCGGCCGAATCGATCATTCCGATCAGGGGGACTTCCATTTGACCGGCCATCTTGGTCAGGTCGTTCAGTTTCCAGGCGGCCTGGTCGCCCAGGGAGCCGGACATGACGGTAAAGTCCGTGGCATACAGGGCGACGATGCGCTTATTGATCCGGCCAAAGCCGGTCACCACCCCATCTGCAGGACTGGGTCTTTCCCGGCCGTCATAGGGAGGGCGCATATCACGGACCATGGATCCGATTTCCTCGAAGCTCCCTTCGTCCAGAAGCGTATTAATCCTCTCCCTGGCGCTGAGCTTTCCTGATTGATGCTGCACCAGGAGCCGCTCCGGGCCGCCGCCTTCCAGGTTCTCCTGGCGAACTTTTTCCAGCCGGGCCAGATAGCCGTCCATCCATTTTCCCATACTTCCACCATCTCCGCTTTTATCTTTTTATGAGAAAGGGGCCAAGGATTCAGGGGTCGAGGGTTCAAGTGAGAATTAGTATCATTAATTAATTCGCCGAACGCTCGAACGCTTGACGCCGGGATCCGTTTAATTTTATACTTTGCAGTGCTGCTTCAAACCCTTGCCTCACCGCATCCCCGATCTTACCCGGCTTATTGGCATCGCCAAGGGTGACGATCTCGATGCTGCTTCCCTTCAGGGCCTTTTCCAGATCATTCACAGGCAGCACCCCGGCAGCCATGATCACCGTATCGGCCGGGATGAACTCCTCTCCCTGATCGGTCATCACTTTGACGCCTTCATCGGTAACTTCAAGCAGCCGGGTCCGTGTTCGCATCTCCACCCCCATAAGTTTGAGGGTTTTCATCAGGGACCAGCGGCTCGAGCGGCTTACATTGGCCGCCAGTTTGCTCATCATCTCTATGATCGTTATTTTTCTTCCCGGTTTATGAAGAAGCTTAAGCGCCCAGTCCGGCTGTTCGGCGCTGTGGGCCATCAGAAAGGTAAATGTTTCCGGATCGGGAGTACCCATTAGCGGCAATGAAATGAGCGGTTTCGCATCCGGTAGCGCTTCCTCCCACAATGACCACCTGGTTGCCGATATGGGCGATCTTGTCATTTAAGACATCCCAGGCACTGACCACCATGGGGTTATTGATGCCCGGAACATCCGGGACGGCCGCCCTGGCCCCGGAGGCAACCACCAGGAGATCCGGCTTTCCCCTCTCCACCAGCTCGGGGGTCAGCGGGGTATTCAGGTTCACGGCTACCCCCCAGCGATTCATACGGGCCGTCATGCTGCCAATGATTTTCAGAAACTCTTTCTTCCCAGGTGCCGCAGCAGCCAGGTTGACCTGGCCTCCCAACCGGTCGTCTTGCTCATAAAGGGTTACCTGGTGGCCCCTCTGTGCCGCCGTCAGGGCAAATTCCATCCCGGCCGGTCCGCCGCCGGCAACCATAATTTTCTTGGGGATCTCCGCCTGGTTAATTTGAATTTCATACTCCCTGCCGGTCCGGGGGTTGAGAATGCAGCCCACGGACTCACCGGAGAAGATGGGGTCAAAGCAGCCCTGGTTGCAGGAGATACAGGAAATGACTTCATCGAGCCGGCCCTCTTTCACTTTATTGGGCAATTCCGGATCAGTCAGAAGGGGCCGGCCCCAGCAGATCAGGTCACAGGCCCCTGACCTCAAGGCCCTCTCGGCCACCAGGGGATTGCCGAGGCGGTTGGAGGCGAATACCGGCACGGCCACCTTTTCCTTGATGCCGCGGGCCAGGTAGAGAAAAACCCCGGCAGGCACATCGCTGGTAAGTTGAGGGACATTGGTTTCATGCCAGCCGCCGGTGACATTAACGGCATGGATGCCCATCTTTTGGGCCTCCAGGGCGAACTCGGCCTCCCCTTCGTTGGTCAATCCCCCGGGCATGAATTCGTTTCCGGAAACGCGTATCCCTAAGGGGGTTTCTTCTCCAACGGCCTTCTTAACCTTGGCGATGACCTCGAGCCCGAAGCGCATCCGGTTTTCCTTGGTCCGCCCATAGTCGTCGCTTCGTTGATTGGTGACCGGGGAAAGAAATTGACTGATCAGGTAGCCGGTGCAGGTCAGGATTTCGATATAATCGAACCCGGCCCCTTTGGCCCTTACGGCGGCCCGGACATAAGCCTGCTGCACTTCCTCGATGTCCTCGAGGGTCATCTCCCGCGGGGTCTCCCCGGTAAGCTTGCTGGGGATGGCCGAGGGGGCGATGGAGGTCATACCGCTTAAAAAGGAAAAGGCGTACCGGCCCATGTGAAGAAACTGGATCCCGATCTTGGCTTCCGATTCTCCGTGAAGTTCCTCTACCAGGGCCTTCAAGGGTCGAACCTGATCATCCTCAAAAAGCCCGATCATCACCGGGGCGCTGCCCACCCGGTCAATGGCGATGGGCCCGATAGTCAGCAGCCCCACACCGCCTTTAGCCCGCTCCCGATAAAAAGCCCGGTAACGGTCGTTAAAGGAATAATCCATGGTGTAGATGAGGCCCATGGCGGGCATGACGATCCGGTTTGGGATTCTAAGGCCATGAATGGAAATAGGTTCGAAGAGCCGGTCGAAGGTCATTGCTCCCTCCTCATTCGGTATATTTTCCTTTTGGTTCTTAAAAGCCCTCCCGCGTGCCCTGGGAGGTGGAGCGATGAATCGGGTCCCGCTTCAAGGAGCGAGATCGTGCGCCCGGGAAGGGCGGAGACAGTTTGGAAAGGTCAAATCATCCGTAGTGTTTTTCTTCTTCATCCGGGGTCTGGGCATCAGCCTCGATGTCCCGGGATTGGCCCTGGGATTTCTTCAGTTCCCGGTAATACTCGTGCTGAATCAACAAATTCATCACTTGATTGGTCCCGGTCCAGATCATGGCCAGGCGGCAGTCCCGAAGCATCCGCTCGATGGGATAAACCGTGGTATAGCCGATGCCGCCCATGATCTGCATGGCGTTGTTGATCACCTGCCAGGCCGCTTCCGTACCCACTTTTTTCGCTTCTGAGACCAGGCGCCGGCCGTCCTCACCGGCATCGACCTTTTTCGCAGCCACATAGACCAGGGCTTGGGCGGAATCCAAAAGGGCCGCGGAATCAGCCACCATGAAGTTGACCGCCTGGAAATTATCAATCGTCTTTCCAAAGGCCTTCCTTCGGGTGGTATAACGGGCCGCCACCTCCAGAGCTGCTCGCCCGGCCCCGACAGAGCCGGCTCCGCTTAGGAGTCTTTCCGGGACCATCATCCGGTTAAAAATGGCATGGGCCTGATGAAGGTTTCCAACCACGTTTTCTTTGGGAACACGGACATCCTTAAAGACGATCCTTCCGGTTCCCCCTCCCCGGGTCCCCAGCAGGGTATAAATATTCTGCACTTCAACGCCAAAGGCCCTTTCCACGATAAAGCAGCTTATCGATTCATGGACCGGCGCCTTGGGATCGGACTTGGCATAGACCAGAAACCAGTCCGAGTCCTGGGCCCCGACCACAAACCTTTTTTCACCGTTCAGGATAAACGAATCGCCGTCTTTTACCGCGGTAGTGGTGGCCCCGAAGAAATCCGAGCCCCCTCTCGGTTCGGTCAGGGCCTCGGCGCTGTAAAGTTTACCGGCCAGAGTGGGGGCCAGGTATTTTTCTTTTTGTTCCCGGGTCCCGAAAAGATTGAGGGCTTCTCCCACGATGCTCGGCATCACGTATGCGCACGACAGGGAATTCCCCAGAACCCCCACCTCCTCGACGGCGGCGCATTCGGCTGTCCAGTTCAGGCCCCTGCCCCCGTATTCCTTAGGAAAACGACATCCCAGCAGATTTTTAGCGGCGGCCATTTCCACAAAAGGCCGGCCGGTTTCGATCTTGCTGGCATCCATGTCCCGGATCAACTGGCTGGACACGCTTTTGACAAATTCCCGGACCTGGTTACGGAAGGCTTTTTCTTCCTCGGTAAGTAAAAAATCAAACATGGCTGCCTCCTTTAGAGTACGAAAATCATCCGGTTTAGACCACCAAATATTTGCGGATGATTGCTTCGTTGTTCCAGATGTCTTCCATGCCCCCGGAGTGCTGGATCATCCCCTTCTCGATAATATAGCCGCGGGTGCAGACCTTGCGGCAAAATTTGAGGTTCTGGTCAGCCAGGAGAATAGTCACCCCCTGCTCGTGAATCTTGCCCAGCACTTCGATCAAATTGGCCACCACCAACGGGGCCAGCCCTTCGGAAGGTTCATCCAACAATATCAAGCGGGGATTGGCCATTAATGCCCGGCCGATGCCCAGCATCTTTTTCTCTCCGCCGGAAAGATTCATTCCTTTTGCTTTGGACAGGTCACCCAACACCGGAAAAAGTTCGATTACCCGCTCCCGGTTCCAGTAGCCGGTCCGCTTGGACAGGCGGCGAGCGATCTCAAGATTCTCGTCGGTGGTCAGGTCGGGAAAGATACGGAGATCATCGGGCATATAGCCTACGCCCTGGCGGGCGATGTTATAGGCCGGCCGGCCGGAGATCTCTTTTCCCAGGAACGTTATCGACCCCCGTTTGGGCGGGGTCAGGCCGATGATGGACCGCAGGGTGGTTGTTTTGCCCACTCCGTTCCGCCCAAGAAGAGCCACCACTTCCCCTTCTGCAACGGACAGGGAAATGCTTTGGAGCACGTGGCTGATGCCGTAGTAGGTGTCGATGTTGGAAACTTCTAAAAGCATAAAATCCTCAAACTCGAAATCCGAAACAAATCCAAATGACAAAAATTCAAATTTTGAAACCAATCGTTTTGAACATTTGAATTTTGAATTCTGGTCATTGTTTCGAATTTCGTGCTTCGAATTTCGGATTTAGCCTTCATACTGATCAAATCGAATCTCCCAGATAGACTTCCCGTACCTTCTCATTCTGCTTGATGTCTTCCGGACTTCCGTCTCCCAGCAATTCCCCCCGATGCAGTACAATAACCCGCTCCGAAAGGGAAAAGACGACATCCATGTCGTGTTCTACCAGAACGAAAGTCGTCTGGCCTTCCCGGGATAACTGCCGGATATTTTCCAGGACCTTCACCCTTTCCACCGGGTTCATGCCGGCCGTAGGCTCATCCAGAAAAAGTAAGGCCGGTTTCACCGCCAAAGCCACCGCCACCTCCAATAGACGCTGATCGCCATGAGACAGGGCATTGGCCGGAGTGGTGCGCACCCCGCCCAGACCCACTTTTTCCAGCAGGGTATCCACTTGCTTGAGGGCCGCCCTCTCTCCAGATACAGGCGAGAAAATGCGGGTCGCCCTTCCTGAAAGGGCCAGAGTGGGAATCATGATATTTTCCAGGACGGTCAATTCGGGAAAAATATTGACGATCTGGAAAGAACGGCAGATGCCCAAGCGCACCCGTTGGTGAATCGGCAAATGGGTTATGTTCTGTCCCCTAAACCGAATGGTCCCGGACTGAACCGGGAGGTTGCCGGTGATCAGATTGATCAGGGTGGATTTACCCGCCCCGTTCGGCCCGATGATCGAGGTCAACACGCCGGATTCGATATCCAAATCCAGGTCCCTGGCCGTACAGACCATCCCGAAATAATTGGACAATTTCCTGATTTCTAAAATAACCCCGCCCATTCTTTCCTTATTCACACCGACCCGAAAAATTCGGAAAAGATTTTTGCCACAGACAAAGACTGGATCCCGCTTTCAGCGGGACGGCGACTTGCCGCCACCCTAATCGTCAGCGCCTTTGGCGCATATAAAGTCTTTCCTCGCGAAGCTATGGCCTGTTATGCCCGTTCAAAGCCTGCCCCGTAGGTATTAATACGGGGTCGAACGGGCATAAAAAATATCGTCTACCTTCGTCTGCGTGGGTCGGTGGCAAAATAAAAGAATCTAAAGGCACTAACGGGAAGTTCCAAATATTCTTTGGAAGACTCCGACCACGCCGCCGCGGAAGCCCATGATGATGATCAACAGAACCACCCCAAACCAGAGCATCCAGTTCTCTGTAAAACGCTGTATCAATTCCCGCATGGCCACAAAGATCACGCTGCCCACCAAGGGGCCCAAAAAAGTCTGTAATCCTCCCAGAAGGCTGACCAGGATCGGCTCGGCCGAATGGCTCCAGTGGGCCATAAAAGGCCTGGCGTTGCTCTCCAGCAGGGTTTCCAGACCCCCGGCCAAACCGGCAAAGGCCCCGCTTATGATAAAAACCGCCAGGCGGTAATTTTTTACCGAAAGACCGGCAAACTCGGCCCGGTTGGAGTTTTCCCGGATCCCGGCCAGGGCCAGTCCAAATGGGGATACCCGGATGCGATGGACAATCCAGGCACTTACGATAAAAACAGCCAGGACTAAGAAGTAATACTGGGCATCCTTGCTTATGGGCAGGCTGAAGACCCCGAAGAGGGAAACAGGTTCCCGCATGATGCCCACCAGGCCGTCGTCGCCGCCGGTGATTTGCCTGGCTTTCCAGATCAGGGAAAAAACCATCATGCCAAAGGCCAGGGTCAGCATGGCAAAATAGATCTCCGAGTGGCGGACACAAAAGAAGCCGATGATCAAAGCCAGGACCATAGCCACCAGTACGGCGGCCAAGAGGCCTAACAAGGGATGGGGAGAAAGCTTGAGGGTGAAAAAGCCCAAGCCATAAGCCCCTGCGGCATAAAAAGCGGCATGGCCGAAAGAGAGCAGGCCGGTTCGTCCCAGGAGCAAATTATATCCCAGGGCGAAGATACCAAGGATCATGACCCGCATGGTCAGGTAGATTGTAAAACGACCGCTGAAGAGGCCGATACCTACCAGCAGTATCAGGATCAACGCGATGAATAGGATTTGCCGTCGTTTTAGTTTCATGGCTGGACTAACGGGTCCCCCCAAACAATCCCTGGGGACGCCAGAGCAGCACGGCCGCCATCAAAATAAAGGTCAGGAACAAGTCAAGAGTCGGGAAAAAACGGGTCCCGAAGGAGGAGAGAACCCCGATAATCAGAGCCCCTACAAAGGCTCCCTTCAGGCTGCCCAAGCCTCCGATCACGGCCACGATAAAGGCATCGATGATAATGGCCTCACCCATACCGGAAGTCATGATCCCCACATAGGGCACGGCCAAACCTCCGCCCATGGCCCCCAGCCAGGTTCCGAAAAGAAAAACGGAAGTAAACAGGACAGGCACCCGGACTCCGATGGCCGAAGCCATTTCCCGGTCCGATGAAGAAGCCCGGATGATCCTTCCCCACCAGGTCTTTTCGATCATGCCCCAGAGCCCCAGGGCGACCAATGGACCGACGATGATGATGAAAATATTGTAGACGGGAAACCCCCGGCCCAGGACATCCATGGAGCCTCCGAGACTGGCCAATCCCGGAGGGCTGATGGATCCGGCGCCCCAGATTATTTTTACCAGGTTGTCGAAAATTAATACAAAGGCAAAAGTCAACAGGAGCTGATACGGCAGGGCAAGGTGATAGACATAGCGGAGAAAAAACCGCTCGACAATAAAGCCGACGGCACAGACGCATAGGGGACCGAGGATCAGTCCCAGCCAGAAATTAGCCCCCAGATATTTCAGGACCGTAAAGCAGAAATAGGCCCCCAGCATATAGAAACTGCCGTGGGCGAAATTCAAGACCCCTAAGACCCCAAAGATCAAGGTCAAGCCGCTGGCCACCAGCCAGATGAACATACCGGTAGAGAGCCCGGCCAGGATGACGTGGACGAGGGATTGGAGCATACTATAGGTAAATTCGAATTTCGAAATTCGAAATCCGAAACAAGTTCAAAAGGTCCAATTTCAAAATTTGAAACAATTTTGTTGCAATCATTTGGATTTTGGACCTTCGAGCTTGTTTCGAATTTCGTGCTTCGAATTTCGAAATTTGGTTTTTGGCTTCCAGGCTGCAAAGACCGACTTGGTCGGAAACCTTTGCCTCCTGCAACCTTGCACGGTTTTTAACTGCTGAAGGGTGGATCAGCGCCCGGGCCTTCAAAGGGCGGCCTGGCGAAATACTGCTTGGCCGGGATGACCTTTGACTCGCCCATGATCTTAAAAGGATATTTGGGATCACCCTTGGTTTTTCCCCAGGGTACGTCATACAATGGCCTGATGGTCCTCCTTGCGGAAAATGCGATGGCCCGCCGGGGTCTCCATCTCCATGCCCTCCAGGGCCTGGATCAAGGCCTTGGTTTCTTTGGAACCCGACTTCTCCACGGCGGCCTTGAGTGCGTAGATGGCCGAGTAACCCCCCTCTGAAACGTAGGCCGGATAGTGGTTCCAGCGTTTCCGGAAACGGGCCACCCAATCATTATTGTTTTTGTTATTAGGATAGAGAAAGAAATAACGGCCCGAGATCCAGATATTATCCGGCATCTCCTGGCCCATCCCTTCCAGGACGTCCATGGCCGCTCCCACCGGCAGCATGATATGTTTGATCTTTTCAAACAGGCCGGCCTGCTTGGCCTGCTTCAAAAAGGTAATCAATTCGCCGGCCCATTCGGTGGAATAAAGACCGTCGGGATTGGCATCCATGACAGTGTTGATGTGGGAACGAAAATCCGTTGTCCCGGCGGGGGCCCAGGATTCAGCCGTGAAGGACACCCCCGGCTTCAATTTCTTCAGGGTTTCCTGAAACATCTTCCAGCAGGTAAACCCGTACTCATAATTCGGACTCACGGTGGCCCATTTCATGGCCGGAAGGTCTTTGGCGATGAAGGCGGCCGCATTGGCATCGTGGTAGGTGGCGTTGACAGATGCGGAAAATCTGTTTGATCCCTTTCTTGAAAACCATCTGTTCGGTCAGTTTTTCCGTAGCCGCATGGGTGACCATCAAAACCCGGTCCAACTTCTCGATGATGGGAGCCAGGGCCAGGGCCTGTCCGGAGGAATCCACTCCCGCCAGATAATCGGCCCCCCAGCTATCTACAAAGTAGCGGGCATTTTTGATGGCGTCATCCGCTTTCATGGTGGAATCCCTGAATTCAATTTCCACCTTGACACCGGCAATCCCGCCTTTTTGGTTGATCTCTTCCACGGCCAACTGGGCGCCCATTTTGTGGAACTCCCCATAGCCGGCCAAGGTCCCGGAAAGCACAGCCTGATAGCCGACCTTGATGGGACCTTTAATCTTGGGGGCTCTGAGCCCACAAGCCTGTGGGCACCATCACCCCGGAACCGAGGGCACTGGCACCGGCCACTAAGGAACCGGCACCAACCAATTTTAAGAATTTACGGCGATCCATCTCGTTTCTGTTCATAATTAACCCCCTTTGGTTATAAGGTCGTTTTCCTTAAAACTATCTTAATTCCCCCACTCTTTAGGCTTGCCCTTAACTGCGGTTTAATTGTATAGTTTCTTAACAAAAGGTCTCTTGCTCTGTCAAGAAAATTTAACTGATATCATTACGATATACATCACAACCCGCCGCTATCCCTGAGCGGGGTCTGAGGTGGCAACCATGAACCTGGATCTCTTTGACTTAACCGGAAAAGTGGCCCTGGTCACCGGGGCCTCCAAAGGGCTGGGCAAGGCCCTGGCCAGAGGATTAGCCAAAGCCGGGGCTGATCTGGCCCTGTGTGCCCGGAATCTGGATGACTTGGAAAAGACCAGTTCCCAGGTCCAGGCCTAAGGGGTGCGGGCCCGGATCTTTTCCCTGGATGTGCTGGATCAGCGCAGCGTCCGCCAGGCGGTGGAAAAGATATTATCCGCCTTTGACCGAATCGATATCCTGGTCAACAATGCCGGAGTCAATATACGCAAACCGGGGCTGGATCTGACCGAAGCCGACTGGGACCAGATATCGGGACATTGAAGGGATCTCCTTTTTGTTAGACGTTTCCGAGATCAAGAAACCTTGCCTTCCTAAAAATTCAAGACTTTTTAATACTTGCTCAAGGCCTTGGGTATCATCCTCGGGTTGGCAATTTCTAATTTCCTGATTACCGTTTCCCGGAGGTGGGCCAAGACCTCTTTCCGCCATGCTCCGGTATCGGCCTCCCCCTCCCTGATATGCCGGCAGAGTTCCTCGTTGAGACTGGAGACCTTTTCCTTAATCAAGTCCGCGGAAACTTCCTTGGAAGGCGGGCAAGAAAGCAGCTTGCCGAGACCCTCGGCTTCTCTTATCAGGTATTGCTTTTCCAAGGCCGCCTCCCGTCCGATAATTTTTAACAAGTTGGCCGCCACCCGGGTGTGGAACCGCAAAGGTTCTTCCAATACCGGCACCAGCTCTGACTCCAGGAAATGACAGATACCTTTAAGTAACTCTGCGCTGGTGGGACGATCCTGCAATCTAATTCTCCTCGATCAAGGTCAGCAATTGCAGTTCAACCTCAGCGGTCTTGCGTCCCAGGCTGGCGAGCTCGATACTGCTGCTATCGCCCTGTATAAAGGGAATGGCCTGCAGAATGGTAATGATCCCCCATTTTAAGTTGCCGAAAACTTCCCAATAATAGAGCCTTTCGGGATCAAAAGGAAAACCGTCGGCCTCCTGGTAAGCCTTATAAAAGTCCTCTCGCTCTCCGATTCCTCCGATAGGCTTGGCCTCCTGTCCAAAGCGCCAGGCCTGGACACTGATATAGCCGACATCCTCAAGGGGGTCGCCGATGTGGGCTAACTCCCAATCCAGGATTGATCGAACTCCTGCTTCGTTATATACGATATTCCCCAGGCGATAATCCCCGTGGACCAGGACTTGTTCCCTGGGAGACGGAAGGTGTGCTTTCAGCCACCGGATAGCCAACTCCAGGGCCGGGTGGGGATCGGGCGAAAATTTTTCCAGGAGGGTCTCATAAAAACCCAATTCGCTCAGGGCCGGGGAGCTGTGGCGTGATCTCCATGGTAAAAAGTCATAGGTCTGTTTCCTGAGGGGGATCCGATGAATTCGGGCCAGCGCACGACCAAGCTGTCCGGGAATGGCTCGGCGGGCCTTCTGATAGAGATCGTCCCGCTGAAGGCGCCGAACCAGGGTTTCTCCTTCTATCCGTTCCAGGATGGAGAAAGGGTTTCCTAGGTCTTCCTCCCCGACCCAGTACGGCCGGGGGACAGGGATTTCCCAGGCATGAACTTCACGAAGCAAATAAAACTCCGTTTTTAAATCAATGGAAACCGGAAGAGGAGATGCCCGTTCGATACGCAGCACCATCGGAATGACCTCTTTGTTTCCTTCCAAAGACCCGAATAGATCAAAAGACCAAGTTTCCTTGGAGGCCCCTCCGGGCATTTTCCTAAGGTTTTCCACCCGGGCCTCTTCAAAGTCCTTTTGACGGTTGATAAATCGCTCTAACGATTCCTTCGTGGCAGCGGAATTCACTCTGGAATCATCCCGGAAGCGAAGGGCCTTCCTTCTTTTCCTGGCCGTTGGCTCGCGGTGCTTCTTTTTCCCGGAGGGTCCGACGGAGAAATTTGCCGGTCAACGTTTTGGGGATTTCCTGGACCAGCTCCACCTGGCGGGGGTACTTGTAAGCGGCCATGCGCTCCCTGCAAAAGGCGATGATTTCCTCGGGCGTAACCTTACTTTCCATCCCGGGCTTGAGGGCCACAAAGGCCTTGACTGTTTCCCCCCGATAGGGGTCGGGGACCCCTATTACGGCCGTCTCTTTAACGGCCGGGTGCTGGTAAATGACATCCTCCACATCGCGCGGCCAAACCTTGTAACCCGAGGCTACGATCATATCCTTTTTTCTGTCCACCAGATAAAACCACCCGGCCTCATCCATCTTGCCCACGTCGCCGGTATAAAGCCAGCCATCCCGAATGGCGTGGCGGGTCTCCTCCGGTTTTTCCCAGTAACCGGGCACCACCATGGGACCGTAATCCACAATCTCTCCCACTTCCCCCAGGGGCATTTCCCGCCGGCCATCTTCCAGGTCCATGATTTTAACAACCGAATCGGGAACCGGCAGCCCCACGGACAGGGCGCCGCTTTCGGGATCAACTGGAATGGGTAGGCCCCAAGGGACCAGGTGGGAGGGTGAATTGGTTTCTGTCATGCCGTAGGCGTTATAGATCGAAAGCCCGGTCAGCTCTTTAAACTGTTCCACCACTGCCACCGAAACCGGGGCCCCTCCGCTGTAGGCCTTGATGAGCGAGGAGAGGTTTCGACGGCGGATTTCCGGTTGGTTCATCAAGGCGATGTAGACCGTTATGGCGGCCACCGTTATGGTCGCCTTCCAGCGCTCGATCAACCGCAGGGTCTCTGCCGGGTCAAAACGATAAAACAGGATGACGGGAATCCCGGCCAGGGCGGCAATGGCCAGATGAGCCACCTCCCCGGTTACATGAAATAACGGGGCCACCCCCAGAATAACATCCTCCGGATCAACCCTCAGAAAGGTTTGATAGACCCGGGAAGTAAACACAATGTTCCCGTGGGTGTTCATGGCCCCTTTCGGGGGACCGGTGGTGCCTGAGGTATAGGTGAGGTAGGCCACATCCGCCGGAGAAAGACCTGGATCGGCCGGAGCCTGCCCCTGATTCCGGTTGATGAGTTCCAGCAGATCCAGGGTTCCGGGGAGGCGCACCTTCTTCAGCCCCTTCAGCAGCGCAGGCGGCTGGTCCGGGTCCGGCACCCAGTCCAAAGGGGAGGTGGTGAGGACCTGCTCCACGGAAGTACTTTTCAGAAAGCCCAGATCCAGGCCCCGGGCTACATCATCCTGGATGAGGAGGATTTTGGCTTTCGAATCCTGACAGAAGTAGGTCAGCTCCTTTTCCTTGTACATGGGGTTGAGGGGAACCACGATCGCCCCCGCTTTCCAGGAGGCATACAGAGCGATCAGAAACTGGGGGATATTCTGAAGCACCACCATCACCCGGTCTCCTTTTCCGACGCCCAGGCCGGTCAAACCGACCGCCAGTTCATCCGATAAGGCGGATAAAGTCCCGTAAGACAGGGGCTGGTCGAAATAATAGATCGCCGGTCTTTCCGGCACCCGGGCCGCCGAGGCCTGGAAGTCATCCAGGGCGGTCCGCTCCGGGATTTCCAACTGGGCCGGAATCCAGTCGGGGTAGGTCTTTAACCAGGGTTTTTTTTCATAGAGTGAATCCATCGTTCTTTCTTTTCAAACGGTGCGGTTGATCCGCTCGGCGGTTACAGGGCCAGATATTTTATTTTCAATTCCTCGTTGCTTTTGAGTTCCTCGCAGGTCCCGCTCCACTGGATCTGCCCCTTGTCTATCACGTAGGCACGGTGGCTGATGTTGACGGCCAACCCCAAGCCCATTTCGGAGAGCACCAGGGTTATTTTTTCTTGCGAAAGGCGCTGGATCTGTTCGGCCAGGGCCTCCACCACCAAAGGGGCCAATCCTTCCGAGGGCTCATCCAGGAGCAGCAGTTCGGGGTTGCCCATCAGCGTCCGGCCGATGGTCAGCATCTGCTGTTCACCGCCGGAAAGCTGGTTCCCAAAATGCTTTTGCATCCTTTCCAGTTGAGGAAACATGGCGAAAATTTTTTCCAGGGTCCAGTCGCCCATCCCTTTTTTTTGAGCCACTTCCAACTGCTCCCGGACCGTCAGGCTGGGAAAAACCCGGCGGTCTTCCGGGACAAAACCGACGCCCAGACGGCTGATGGCAATCGGGCTCCGGCCGGCGATCTCCTGGCCCCTGTAGCGGACGGCGCCGGAGCGGGGAGGCGTCAGCCCCATAATGGATCGCAGGGTGGTGGTTTTACCCGCACCGTTCCGGCCCAGCAGGCAGACCGTCTCCCCCTCGGCTACGGTCAGAGAAAGGTCGAACAGTATATGGCTCGATCCGTAAAAGGTATTGATTCGTTCCAGCTCCAGGATCATCCTTTTTCTCCTAAGTAGACCTGGCGGACCTTAGGGTCCTCCTTGATCCGGGCCGGCGGGCCGTCGGCGATTATCTGCCCCTGGACCATGACGGCGATCCGCCGGGCCCAGGCGAAAACGATGCTCATGTCGTGTTCGGTAAACAGCAGCGTCAGCTTTTCTTTTTCGGCCAGTTCGTTGATCAGGGCCATAGTGCCCAGCCGTTCATCGGGGGCCATGCCGGCGGTCGGTTCATCCAGCAGAATCAGATGCGAATTATTGGCCAGGACCATTCCGATTTCCAATCTTTTTTTATCGCCATGGGAAAGCAGTCCCCCGGGGGTCCCGGCCAGGTCCTGAAGGCCCACCTTGATCAGGATTTCTTCGGTCGCCTCCCGGAACATCTTTCGGGCCGGGGAGAACAGGTGGAAGGATTTCTTTCGGGCCGCGATCAGGGTCATCTGGACGCTTTCAAAGACAGACAGGTCGGGATAGATATTGACGATCTGGAAGGACCGCCCCACCCCCCTCCGGACGATTTGATCCGCGGAACGCCTGGCCAGATTCTCGCCCCGGTAGAGGATCTCGCCGCCATCAGGACTGTAATATCCGGAGAGGAGGTTAAAAAAGGTGCTTTTACCGGCGCCGTTGGGGCCGATAACCGCCAACCGCTCCCCTTCCTCCACGGCCAGGTTCACGTCGTAAACGGCCATCAGCCTTCCGAAGGTCTTTCGCAGGTTCTTGATCTGCAGAAACATGGACGCCTTTCTCAGCGGTGGGGCGCGGTTCCGCTGCCGAACCGGTCTTTAAAGAACCCTGAGATCCCCCCCGGCATGAAGAGGACGAAAAGGATGATCAACAGACCCAGGACCAACTGCCAGTAAAAGGTATACAGGGAGATATAGTGTTCCAGCAGGGTGATGATGGCCGACCCTACCAGCGGCCCGATAAACACCCCGACTCCGCCCAGGATGCACATCAGGACCACACTGGCCGAGGTGGTCCAGTAGCCGAACTCCGGGAATACCGCCCGGTTAAAGATGGCCAGCAGGGAGCCGGCAATCCCGGCAAAAAATCCGGCGATGACGAAATTAAGCAACTGGTGGTGCCAGACCTTTAGGCCGCTGAAGGTCACCCGGTCCCGGTTTTCCCGGATGGCCACGATGGTCTGCCCAAAGGCCGATCCCTGGATAATTCGGATCAGGGCCAGACAGGCGCATAGAACGGCCAGTACTACATAATAATAGGCTTTGGCGCTCTGAATGGCCGCCGGGATGGGTATCCCCGTAATCCCGTCGTCGCCCCCGGTAAGACCGTACCATTTATGGGCGAAGGCCCAGACGATCTGGCTGAAGCCCATGGTCAGAATGGCGAAGTGAATGCCGCTGAGCCGGACGGAAAAATACCCGATCACCACGGCCAGCATGGCGGCGGCCAAGGGGGCGGCCGCAAGCCCCAGGATCAGGGGGGCCTTGAGCCGGACCACAAACAGGGCCAGGGTGTATCCGCCTACGGCGTAGAAGGCCGCATGGCCGAAAGAAGGCAGACCGGCCCGGCCCAGGATCATGTTCAGGCTCATGGCGAACAGGGCGACGATCAGGACTTGAATGGCCATGTGAAGCCACATCTTGGGCGCCCAGACCGGCAACAGGGTCAAAAAGGCCAAAATGATCAAGATCAAGACCCAAAGAGTGGTTCTTCCCTTCCGCTTTTCCCCTGGCTGTGGCATGGGTCACCTCTGCCTATTTAATGACTACCGGCTTGCCGAAGAGGCCCCAGGGCCGGATAATTAAAACCACCACCATGACCAGATACGTAAAGGCGATGGCGAACTCGGGCAGGATCAGAATCCCGAAGGCCTGGACCTCGCCGACCAAGAAGGAGGCCAGCAACGCCCCCGGCAGGCTGCCCAGCCCGGCGATGACCACCACCACAAAAGCGATGATCCCGGCCTCCACCCCCATATCGGCCGCCATACCGGCCATGGGAGCCACCAGTGCCCCACCGATGGCGGCAATCCAGGCCCCCAGACCGAAAACGCCGGTGAACACCCAGGGGACATTGATCCCCAAAGCGGCGGTCATTTCCCGGTCATCGGCCGCAGCCCGCATGGTCTTCCCCAGTTTGGTCTTATGAATGATAAACCAGATAAGGAAAAAAACAAAAAAACCCATGACGATCAGAAAAGCGTTGTAGAGCGGGAAAACGAGGCCGAAAATTTCCAGCGGCTGCTGGAACATGGGCGGCATGGGGGCGGTGAGGATGATCCAGCCCCAGAGCATCCGGGCCAGATCGTAGGTGACGATTAAAATCCCATAGGTCATCAATAGGATGTACAAGGCCGGTTTCTCATAAAACCAGCGCAGCAGGAAGACCTCCAGGAGGCAGAAAAAGGCGGCCACCACGGTCGGAGCGATCAGCAGGGTCAGCCAGAATCCGGCATCGGTGCCGCCGAAAAGTTTCACAAAGCTATAGGTCGTATAGGCCCCCAGCATGTAAATGCCGCCCTGGGCGAAATTCATGATCTTTAGGACCCCCAGGATCAGGGTCAGTCCGGCCGCGATCAGAAAATAGATCATGGCCGTGGTCAGGCCGCTCATAAATTGGGATAAGATATCGACACCGGTCATGGACGTGCCCTTATGGTTCCAGAGGTCGGGCGCCGGCCTCCGGTAGGTCGAGGCCGGCGCCCGACCGGGTTAGAAGCCGGTAGGGTAACTCAGGTCCCCTTACTTGGCGGCGGCCCTTTCCGCCTGGATTTGTTCGCAACTCGGCATGGTGGGCGGGCCCGGGATAGTGGTAATATCTTTTAAAACGAACCAGGGCCATTTGGGATCCTTGACGGTTACCCCGACGGCGATCCCGTAGTCGGATTGATGATCGCATTTCCGGATGGCGATGGTCTTAGACGGAGCGATGGTTTTGACGGAAATCCCTTCCAGGGCGCTGATCAGGGCCTCAGTGGCCACCGTTCCGGCCTTTTCAATCCCGGCTACGATAAAGCTGCCGGCGTTATAGCCCAAAACGGAATAATCGGAGGGAAACCGGCCCATTTTAGCCTGGTAGTTTTCGTAAAAGGCCTTGTTTTCGGGCGAACCCGGGTAGTCGAAGGGCGCCTCGGACAGGACATACACGCCTTCCACCATTTCCTGACCCATGGGTCTCAGGAGGGGCATCCCCCAGAAGAGGCCTACGACCTTTATTTTGCTGAAGAAACCGTAGCCTTTGGCCTGCTTGATGAAGGTCATAGCATCGGTGCCCCACAGGCTGGTGTAGACGATTTCCGGTTTGGCCGTCATCAGGGCGGTGATATAAGGGGTATAATCCGTAGTTCCCAATTTGGGCCATTGTTCGGTTACCAGCGTGAACCCGGGTTTCATGGCCTTCATAGCCTTGGAAAAGGCCGTAGCCTGGTCCCGGCCATAGGCGTAGTCCGGGTGAATATAGGCCCACTTGGTATACGGTTTGTCCTTAAAATAATTGGCGGCGGCATGCCCGTTCATCCAGGTATTTCCCGAACTTCTAAAAACGTAGGGGTGTCCTTTGGAACCGGTGACGTCATCGGCCCGGGCATCCCAGACCCAGTAGAGGACCTTGTTTTCCTTCGCCCACTGAGACAGGGCCAAGGCACAGGCGCTGCTGATGCCGCCAACCAGGAAATCACATTTTTCTTCGAACATGAGTGCCTTGGCATTCTGAACAGCGATGTCGGGTTTTAGCTTGTCGTCTCGGACGATGATTTCAATTTTTCGCAAGCCTTCTTTGGTTTTCACGCCTCCCTTGGCATTGACCTCTTCGATCCTGGCCTTGAACCCCTCCACGTCATCCAATCCGAATTCCGAGACCATCCCGGAAATGGATTGAACGACCCCGATCTTGATCGGGGGAGGAGCCGCGTTTCCCTGACTGCTGCTGAAAACAAAAATACCTGCCACCAAGATTATGAACCAACCAAAAGACTTCCACCCTCCCCTGCCTTGTGAAGACTTCATAAATTCCTCCTTTTCGCTTTGATGAATCAACTCGTTGCCTGTTTCCCAGAAATTCCCAATCTATCCATCCTGGCCGCTATCCCCCCTCTCCGATGATAAAATTGCCCGGTTGGCGCCTCCCATCGGCCCCTTACGACTTGGGTGCTTGGAGCTGTCTGGCCGGGGATTTCTTAAGGTCTTGCGACTGGTCCAACTCCGGATTGATACCGGCGGGCGGCCTCAAAAACGTTCCCGGTGCTGAGGGCGTTGACCTGAAGGGCCTGGTAGGGATTGGCCTCTCCTTCGGCCGTCAAGGTATAGGCCACATGAACAATCCGTTCAATTCCAGGTTCCCGGACCGCTCTCAAGACATCGGAAAAAATCCGTATGTCCCCTTTAGATAAATGAAGTCGACCGCCGGTTTCCTGAAGGTCAAAGGAAGGGGGTCGGGACATGATCGCCACCGAATGGTTTTCCGCCAGAAACCTACTCAGCAGTCTACCCGATGAAACCGCTTCCTCCTATAACCAGTACTTGCCTAATCGTTCCCCTATTTCCGCCGGTGTATGTTGATTTTTTTAAAAAAAAGGGAGGGGAAAATTTAACTACTATCAAAAATTTATAACAATTCTAATATAATATAATTTTGAAATTTTTTATCAATAAACTGAATTTTTGTCAATAATTTATTTTTAGAGCAATTTAAAAATAATGAACAATTAAAAGGACGATGATCAACAAAATATTTAACTTTTTGAAAAATAATAATTTTTTTAATATAATATTCTTTTGATTGACTTTTTTTACCGAGACGTTTTATTAAAAGTTAACCAAATATTTAAATTTTCTTAAGGACTCGCCATTTTTGGAATCTATCGGGAAGAAGATCAGAACACTGCGGAAAAACCGGGGACTGACCCTTAAAAAGGTCGCGGAGGTGGTAGGATGTACCCCTTCCTACCTTTCTATGGTGGAAAACGATAAATTGGACCCGTCCACCTCGAGACTCAAACAGATTGCCGACGCTTTAGGTTCCACGGTGGTGCAGCTCTTCCCCGATCAAGGTCAGGACGATATAATCCTCCGGTACAAGGATCGACAAAAGGTGAGCGTTTCCGGTTCGAAATTATTGTTCGAGATATTGATCCATCAAGATCCGGATAAAAAAATGGATGCCCGTCTGGCGACCATTTATCCGGGAGGCGGCTCGGGCGGGAGTTACACGCACAACGGGGAAGAATTCGGTTTTATACTCAAAGGGACACTGGAACTGACCGTGGAAAACAAAACCTATATCCTGCAAAAAGGGGATGCCTTTTATTTCCATTCCACCAAGAGCCACCAGTTTCACAACCACGGGGACGAAGAGGTCGAGGTTCTCTGGGTAAATCATCCGCCATCCTGGTAGGCGGCCGGAAACCTTTCGGATGCCTCTCAAGAGGAATATTGGAACCCGGCAACGAAGTCACGGGAGGGATGGGGAAAATCCCCTGGAGCCGTCCCCTCACCGGCCTTGAGCGGAACATTTTTCAAAAGGAGAAGGATTATGCTGGATCTCTTTGACTTAACCGGAAAGGTGGCCCTGGTCACCGGGGCCTCCAAGGGGCTGGGAAAGGCCTTGGCCAGAGGATTGGCCAAAGCCGGGGCTGATCTGGCCCTGTGTGCCAGAAACCTGGATGAACTGCAGCAGACCAAAAATGAAATTGAGCAACTGGGAGTCCGGGCAGAAATATTTCAAATGGATGTCCTAAATAAAGGAAGCATTCAGAAAGCAGTCCTCTCTGCCCTGGGAACTTTTAAGCAAATCGATATTCTGGTCAACAACGCCGGGATCAATGTCCGTAAACCGGTTTTGGAAATCCAGGAAGCGGAATGGGATCAGGTGCTCAATACCAACCTCAAGGGCTATTTTCTGGTCGCCCAGGCGGTAGTTCCGAATATGATCGAACGCCAAAAAGGGAAAGTCATTAATATGGCTTCCATCTTGGGGGCCGTGGGGCTTGAAAATCAATCCCCCTATGCCTCCAGCAAGGGCGGGGTGATCCAGTTGACCAAGGTCATGGCCCTGGAGTGGGCCCGCCATCATATTACATGTCAACGCCATCGGACCGACCTATTTTGAAACCCCGCTGGTGGCCGCTCTGCGCAATGATCCGGAGCGCTTCCGATTCATAAACGAGCGGACGCCCATGGGCCGCTGGGGGCAGCCCGAAGAGCTGGAAGGGACGGTAATCTTTCTGGCCTCCAAGGCCGCCGACTTCATCACCGGACAAACCATCTTTGTCGACGGTGGCTGGACGATCTGGTGAGACAAGAAATTCGAAATCCGAATTTCGAAATCCGAAACAAATCCAAATGACCGAAAATCAAAATTCAAAACAATACGACTTGGAAGACCGTACTCTTCTGTTTGCAAAAAAGGTGAGGAAATTTATAAAAGAGCTGCCAAAAACAATAGCAAATATCGAAGATGGAAAACAACTTATCAAATCCTCCGGATCCGTTGGAGCAAATTATATTGAAGCCAATGAATCTTTGAGCAAAAGAGACTTTGTCCTGAGAATAAAAATCTGTCGCAAAGAAGCGAATTAGAGTATGTCGGCTTACTGGGTATAAACATTATTTTGTTTTGGTCATTTGAATTTTTGATCATTTGAATTTGTTTCGGATTTCGTGCTTCGATATTCGGATTTATCTTTGGAGGGGAAATTATGTTGATATTTGAGATGCTCCAGGCCAGCGCCGAAAGACTTCCCGATAAAATCGCCTTGATCTGCGATGACTGGAGACTGACTTATGCAGAGTTGGAAACCGGCGCCCTGTCGTTGGCCTGCCATTTTCAGAAGCTGGGCATCAAAAAGGGTGACCGGGTCGCCCTGCTTTTCCCCAACTGCAATGAAATGGCCCTGGCCTATTTTGCCTGCGCCGCCATCGGCGCCATATCCGTTCCTCTCAACAACCGGCTGACCGGCAAGGAATTTACCTATATTGTCAACGACTGCGGGGCTTCCCTGATGGCCGTTGGGTACCAGTTCTGGGAAATTTCCCAGCAGATCAAGGCCGAACTGCCCTTGGTAAAGAATTTTATTTATGCCGGAGAGGAAAAGAAAAGCGGGGCCCTCTATTTTCAAGATCTCCTAAACGAAAAGACCTTGCCGGACATTCCTCCATTAATCCTCGATGATACCGCTACCATCATGTACACCTCAGGGACCACCGGTTTGCCCAAAGGGGCCATGATGAGCCATCGCAATATTTTCGCCAATGCCCGTAACTGTGGGGCGATGCTCACCTACAAGGAAACAGACATCACCCTGATTGTCGTTCCCCTCTTCCATGTAACGGGACTCAACAGCCAACTGGTGGCCTTCCTATTTATCGGAGGGACCTGCGTGATCATGAAGGCTTATAAAACCGCTGACATGATTGAGGCCATAGAAAAACACAAGATCACCGTACTTTTCAATGTCCCGACTATGTATGTCCTGATGCTCATCAGTGAGGCAATCAAGGAGAGGGATATCTCATCGGTACGGATGGCCGCCTATGGAGGGGCCCCTATGGACCGAGAGACGATTCTGGAGCTAAAGAATAAGTTCGGCATGGACCTCTATAACGCCTATGGTCTGACCGAATCCTCTTCTCTGACCACTGTTTTGCCGGCCTGTGATGCCGTCCGTAAGGCCCCTTCGGTTGGACTGCCCGTCCCCGGGATTCAACTTAAATCCATCGACGGGGAGAACAAGGAGGTGCCTCCCGGTGAACCCGGCCAACTGCTGATCAAGGGCCCCAATATCGTCAGGAGCTATTATAACAAACCGGAGGTCACCCAGAAATCCATTATTGACGGCTGGCTGTATTCTGGAGACGTCGCCCGGATCGACGATGAAGGCTATGTCTTTATCGTGGACCGAATGAAGGACATGATCGTCCGCGGCGGGGAAAATATTTATTCCATTGAAGTGGAGTCGGTCCTTAACTCCCACCCCAAGGTCCTGGAATCGGCGGTCGTTCCCGAACCGCACCACATCTTCGGCGAGGTGGTCCGGGCCTGTCTGGTCCTGCGGCCCGAAACGGAAGCCACGGTCGAGGAAATCCTGGAATACTGCCGGCAGCACCTGGCCGACTTCAAAGTGCCGGCCCGGGTCGTTTTTCTTCCCGAACTGCCCCGCAATCCCGGGGGCAAGGTGGTCAAAAGCCAATTAAAGGCCCTGAAGGTGGAAGCTTAGGCCCGGGGCTGGAGTCTTCCCGAATCAGGCGGCCTTTTGGGGAAGGAGCCGGGTATCCGGAGCAGGCTTGGGTTTATACGGCATGGGGCGGATCCGGTCTCCGGGGGTGCCTTGATAGGTGCCATGCTCATATACATACCGTCCCGCTTCCTTGCTTCGATCGAAAGGGACCTTAAAAATATAAGCCGGACCGTTGCCGAAAAAGGCCGCCGAGAAATAGTCGGATTCCCCTTCGGTCCAGTGTTTTTTATAAATGACGCCCAGGCCATCCCTGTCCTGCTGTAACACCGCCAAGCCTTCTTCGGTTTCAATCAGGAAAAATTGAGAACCTTCCGGGAAACTTCCCTCGGGAACATAGGTAATGACTATTTTTCCTGGGGTATAGTTTTTGACCACCTTGCCGCCGATCAGCAAAGCCGAGCCTATGGTAGTACAACCGTTTAGGACCAAAAAAGACCAGAGTAAAAAAACAACCGTGCCTAACCAGACTTTTCCATTTTTCATTCGAAGCTCCTTTTAGAATGCCCGTATTTTTTGAATTCCGATGGCCGGGGCATTTAGAACGCCGAACCTATACCGATCATTTCCAAAGGTCAAGTTTTTTTCTCATAACCAAATCGATTCCCCTGTTTCAAAAAAAAGGGGGGTCAAACCTTAAGGGCCTGTTGCCCCTAAGATTTGACCCCTTTGTCTCGGGTGGTCTTTTTGTCGGAACTACCCCGGAATCCGGGAGGAAAGGTAATCAAGGGCCTGAGGGAATTGGAGGTATAGGCGAGAGGCACCCAACCTCTCCCCCAACCGCCAGGCTTTCCGTCCACTGATCTTTTTTAATTGGAACGAAATATCGATTGGCTCGCCCCAACACTAATGTCCAAATCATTCTTAAGAGTCAAGAGCAGACCCCTTTATTACTTTCGATGAATTGACATTTCTCCAAGGCTTTGCGGAGTTCCTTTTGGTATGCTTTTTCCAACTTAATGGACATTTGATCATCCTCTTTATTCAGGCACACGGAGCTAACCCGGAGTGGCCCGCCAGGGACACGATCGGGTTCAGCGCCTTGTTAGCCGTTTGCAGCAAAACCTTCATGGAACACCACAGTACCATGAATCTTGTTCTCCTCGAACGGCAATGCGAGAAAGTACTGTGGTGGAACGCCGTCAATAACCAAGTCCGGGAGACTTCTAAAGCCAAACCGTTCATAGTAGCCCGGATCTCCCACCAGTACGCAGCCTTTTGCACCCAATGTCTTTAGCAAGGAAAGACCTTCACGCATCAGGGATTTTCCAATACCCTGCTTCTGTAATTCCGGCAAGACAGAGATGGGACCAAGACCATACCAATCAGGGCTACCATCGGAAATGGTCACAGGCGAGAAACGCTATGTGGCCTACCACCTTCTTCTCAGCTTCTGCAACCAGCGAAATCGTGAGTGCTTTCGCATTTCGTAATGCATTGATAATGAACTGTTCCGTGTGGTTGCTAATTGAAAGATTCTCAAAAGCTGCTTTCGTGATCTCCGATATCGCGTCGATGTCCGACTCGTTTTCATTGCGGATAATAATGTTCATGTCCAATTTTCACCTCGTGCATTATGTACTGACGGCTAACGCGGCGTTGACCCGTGGCACACAGCTTGCGGGGCCGGAGGCCATGCAAGCAAGTGACATCGGTGTCCAATGGCCTGGTTGGTGCCGCTGCGGCGGCGCCGACCGGGACATGGATCCGATAGGGGCAACGCCGCATTGGCGACGACGCAGGCGGCGCCAACGGTTATTTTCAGCGGCGGCTACAAGACGTCCGCTGGATTGCTTTGTTGGGCAATGCTTTTCATTCTCCTCTTTGTCCGTTGTCAAGGGCTGACCCCGCTATCTTGCTCTTTCTATTCAGAAGGACTTCATAGGCCCACCGGCATGTCGTAAGGATGCGGACGGCCTTTGCCCGTCTCGACAAATTCCTTGAGGCTAAGCAGGAAAAGCACCCAGTGCATCGAGGTCCGAGGGAACATTTTGGCATCCTCGCGCCATTTTGAGTGGCGAAGGTGAAGAAACGTTTTGTCGCCTTCGCGGAAGATTTTCCATTCAATTTCGGTGTTGACCCAATCAGGATCGCTCCGCTCAGTTGCGCGCCACCGCACGAGTTCATCAACCTTCAGAGTGGTTACAACCATCTCCTTTAACAATTTCCCATAAAACCAGAATTCCAATTTCTTCCCGACGGCAGATTCCCCCTGCGTCTCGGTGGTCCACCAATGCGCTAGCTTTTTCACATCGGTCAACGCTTGGTAAAGCTCGCTTGGGGAAGCTTTGATGATCATTTCATGCCAGATTTCACGATATGCCATTGAAAACACCTCCTCTTCTAATGAAGTATGTCAAGCATATAGTTTCAGTCTCTGTCCGTTAAGACCGTTTGTGTTGTGGCGGCTTCCAGCCTTTTTGACCCCCTTATCTAACCTCTTTTGTTCTCCTGGCCTTATGCCCAATGCGGCGTTGACCCGTGGCACGCAGCTTGCGGGGCCGGAGGCCCATGCAAGCAAGTGACATCGGTGTCCAATGGCCTGGTTGGTGCCGCCTGCGGCGGCGCCGACCGGGACATGGACCCGATAGGGGCAACGCCGCATTGGCGACGACGCAGTCGGCGCCAACAAATTATTAAACAGTTTTCTGGATAATATCAAAAAGTTTTAACATGTTCAATGAAATAGAAAATTCTAAAAAGAGTAACCGCTTAAATTTGTTATTTTTATAAGACCGGATAATATCCTTTTTTTACTATTATCCGGTTTCTGTTCAACCACCTTTTTTTTAAATGCATAATTCCGCTGATTCAGGCCTTAGTCATTTTCCAAGTCCAACCAATATCAAGGCCTTTTTATCGACGATTACGGTACTCTTCTATTTTTTCCGAATGGGCGGTTGAGGCTTTCAGGAAAGGAACTCTCAAATTTTCACGAAAATTGCCTCTCTACCCCCAATATAACGATGTCAACAACTAAACGGAGTCGGTGCGACTAAAATTTATCGATTACCAATGTAAATGTGCGATACGACCTCACCAAGGTCATTAATCGGATTCTGCTGATAGGGGGGGCAGATATGGTGTCGTTTGCAGGAGAAAGCCAATAAACATTCAAGGTCGCAATTTTTCCATTTTATTTGGTAATGCCATTGAGGAGATTTCCGCAATCCGGATACCGCTCCATGACCCGTTTGATATGGGACGAAAGAACTAGCATATCCTTTCAAAAGATCCTCATAATTGAGGAGTCAAGTGTGTCGGCGCGACCGACATATCGGGCCGGTCGCAGCTCAGTGTGCGGCAGCGAGAATCGCGTCGGCTTCTTCGACGCTCATCGGCGGCCCGATCGGCGTGAGGTCGTGGGATTTAGCCACGCGTGCGAGTTCGTCCGTGGATGGAAAGACCGGCTGTGCGGGCACGACGTGCGCCAAGGCTGGTACCCCCAGCTCTCGGATCAAGTCCCGGAAGCTGGCGTTGTCGTGCACGAGCAGTATGCGCGCTTCACGATCACCGATGACCCGGAAGGTGTGCGGCACCCCGCGCGGCATCGACACCCAGTACCCGGCGCCGACGACCAACACGTCGTCACCGCAGCGCACCACCATCTTACCATCGAGGATGTACCAAGTGTCGTCAAGGGAATGGTGTACGTGCAGCGGCGGCGAGGAGTCGACCGGCAAAGTCATATCGAGCACGACCGTCTCCATGCTGGAGGCGCAACGGTGCTCGACGACGAGGAGGTCGAGGAACCACCATGCCTGGGCATGTTCGTTCTGGGGACTGTCAATAACTGCTGCATTCATGGAAGGGCCTCCTTCTGTGATTTTTAATAAGAATTTCCTTTTAATGGGAAGAGTATAGCATAATGAAAAGACAGGATAGAGGGGGAAATAGGATGAAATGAAAGGGGCAATGGGTGTCTTCTGAAGAAAATGGGACTCTGCAGGGCTGGACGTTACAAATTGATTACCGTTTGCAATGGAGTATAAAAAGCCAAAATTTAAAATTAGCCTTACAGGAAGAAGCAAATCGATCTTCCTCACAAGATAGCTCCTCACCCCAATTTGCTCTCCTTCACCTACCTAATGTTGAACGAGGAATGAATAAAAAAAGGATGATTACTGGTTGAAAGTGAGCATAATGCGGCGTTGACCCGTGGCACGCAGCTTGCGGGGCCGGAGGCCATGCAAGCAAGTGACATCGGTGTCCAATGGCCTGGTTGGTGCCGCTGCGGCGGCACCGACCGGGACATGGACCCGATAGGGGCAACGCCACTCCTGCACAACCGCGGCTCCTATGCGGTCTGTTGCAGGCGCAGGTTCTGCAGAATTTTTTTATATCCGATCGTAATCTTCTGGTTCTGAATCAGGAACCTTTTTGAGCACTTTCTGAAAATTTTTCAAACTCGCCCTTTTGGCCCTTGATTCAATGTATTCTTCAGTCAATAGTGCGGACATTTTTTCTGCGGCAGCAGAGGCTACAAACTGATTAATGGAAATTCCATCTCGTTTAGCCAATTGTCTTATCTGTTCATGGAGAGACTTTGGGATACGCAGACTTAATGCACTCATGATATTACTCCTATTTCGGCAAGGAATTCTCTTGGATCAAGAATTTTCAAACCATGTGTAAAGCGTAAAGCGGGACGCTCTTTAGTAACTGATTCCTGTGAAGTAACCCTGGTTTTTGAAATAATGATGATTCTCACAATAATTTTTTGTAGTATTTACCGGATATTGAAAACAGCATATTTTATTATTTTACTTCAAATTGGGTTACTTCTCAGGAATCAGTAACTTAATAAGTCAGTTTATCAGATTGAAATTGCCATTTTTGGCTATGAGCTCTCCTCTTTCCACGGCAAACCCCACTCCAGCAATACTCATTCCTAAAACCTTGGATAGCGCTGTAAGGGACATGCCTAATTCCCTTGCACCCCAAAAACACAGAATACTTCTTGCTTTTACTTTTCTGTTCCGCCGCCCCTTTGCTAAGACTTCATCGCTGCCCATGTTTAAGTCTTCAGCCACTCTCTCAGCAATACGATGGCTATGACTCACCTTATTGGTTCTATCCCAAGGTCTTTGCATATCTTTCTCGCAAGGTCATTGTCTGTTTCGGTGTGCCTTGGGACTGACGAGCGTTTGTTAAGACTTGGGATTGCCCCACCAGGAGTGTCGGCGGCCTTCTCTGATGAACTCACAGCCTTGGGTTCGAAGGTGTTTCAATAGCTCGGCTCTTTTCATGCGGAGACGGCAATTCTTTCCTCTTCATATTCAGTTCCGGCGGAGGCTATGGCGTCTTGACGGTTAAATTCGATAGCTTCATGCAGAGTCGCGCGAAGGCTTTCTATTAGCTCCTCGCGGCTACGCTCCTGGCAGTTTACACCTGGAACCTCTTCTATCCATCCTATCCACCAATCGCCTTGCTGTTTTACTAATGCAGTATACTGGGTATCCATTCGATAGCCCTCCTTCCACCGAATTATAGCGGAAATCGATCTTCTTTGTTGGAATTTATTTTATTCTCGGGCCAGCAGGATCTCACCGGGGGTAATGGGCTTGAGTTATCTCATAATAGACCGTGGTGTTGGTTCTACAATGCATTATTATGCGTCTCTCAAATTGTCCAGTATAGGGCTTCCGGGGTTCTGCATCCTTGTCCCCCGCAATTCCGCCCTTCTTCCGCGGTGAGAATAGGGGGGAGAGGCTACTCGATCCCGGATCGAGTCTGGGATGACGTTTTCACCCCCACCCCAACCCTCCCCCGTCGAAGGGGGAGGGAGTTCAAGGCGGGGAGAGGGCCTCCTCCAGGATGAGGAAATCCGTTACTTATCGCAGCGCAGCGCAGAGCAAAGCGAAATTTTATCCCCGACCACCTATGGCCCCGCCTGCGCGAACTACACATTTGAAAAAAGCGAGATGGTTTTAAACTTCCAGATATTTTTCGCGGGCCTGGGGAGTGGCATTTAATTCCTCGATGGTACCGGAAAATCCGATGTGGGCCTTGCCCATCAAATAGACGCGGTTGGCCAGGGACATGGCCACCTTGAGGTTGTGTTCCACCAGTAAAATGGAGACCCCGGCCTTATTGATCTCGGCCAGGATATCCCTGACCTCCCTGACCAGAAGAGGGCGCCAGGCCTTCGGTAGGTTCGTCAACCAGCAGCAATCTGGGATTGCCCATCAGCGAGCGTCCGATGGTCAGCATCTGTTGTTCGCCCCCGGATAAAAACCGTCCTTTTTGATGGGCCCTACTCTTTCAACTTGGGGAAATGGTGGAAGATCCGTTCGACCGTCCAATGGTCCGGATTATCGGCGTCGGTCGTTTTCCCTCCCTTAACGCCTAAAAACAGGTTGTCCAGCACCGAGAGGTTGGGGAAAATCCGCCGCTCTTCCGGGACGTAGCCGATACCCCATCTGGCCACCTTGTAAGGGGGATGACCCGTAATGTCCCGGCCTTCAAAGACCACGGATCCCGATCTGGTTTTTACCAGACCCATGATACTCTTCAGGATGGTGCTCTTGCCCATGCCGTTTCGCCCCAACAGGCCGACAATCTCACCGCCGCTGATCGTGGCCGAAATTCCCTGCAACACATGACTGGCGCCGTAATAGGTATTTAGATCATGAATTTCCAGCAGCATCCTTAAGTCTCCAGATCTCCCAGGTAGGCATCCTTGACGTCCTGGTCCTGCCGTATCTCAGACGGTGTCCCGGTCTTAAGAATCGGCGCCGTAATGGAGAACGGTAATCCGGTCGGCCAGGGAAAAAACCACATCCATATCGTGCTCGATGATGACCACGGTTTTTCCTTCGGTCAGCCTTCGGATCAACTCGACGGCGTTATGGGTTTCATCCTTGGACATACCGGCCGTGGGTTCGTCAAGCAGCACCAGATCCGGGTCCGTTGCCATGGCCAGACTGATTTCCAGGGATCGATGCTTCCCGTAGGACAGCACGCCGGCCGGGAAATCCCGTCTCCCTGTCCAGATTGATCCGTTTTAAGACCTCTTCGGTCTCTTGGGTAATTTCCTGCATCTTGTCCAATTTGCGAAACATCTGGAAGCGGATTCCATTTTTGGAGAGGACAGCCTGTCGAATGTTCTGAAAAGTCGTCAAGCGATCAAAGGTGCTGGTGATCTGAAAGGATCGCCCCATGCCAAGGCGCGATAGTTGGTGAGGCTTTGGCTCCCGTGATATCTTTCCCTTTGAAGGACCACCTGTCCTTGCGTCGGGATGGTAAGTCCCGGTGATGACATTGAAGAGGGTGGTCTTTCCCGGCACCGTTGGGTCCGATGACGGCGTGCCGCTCTCCTTCTTTAACCTCCAGGTTGACGTCAAAAAGTACTTCCAACCCCTTGAAGTCGTGATAAAGTCCTTTGGTCTCCAGGATATTCATGAAACCGTCTCCTTTTGAAACCATTTTGCCTTGACCGTATTGAAAAGACCGATCAGACCCTGGGGGGCAAATAAGACCACCAGGATGAAGATTGTTCCGTTTACCAGGCCGATCCGCGGAGTAAATCGAATAACCACATCTTCTAAAATGTGAAGGACAGATGAGCCGATAATCGGGCCGAAAAAGCTCCCTATTCCCCCGATATAGGCCATCATGAGGGGTTTGAAGGAGGTACCTATGTCCAATACGCCCACTGTGGAAACCAGTTTCATCAGCAGGGCGTGAACCGCACCGGCAATCCCGGCGAAGGCCCCACAAACGGTCAAATTGATCGCCTTGGTTTGCGGGAGATTAAAACCCAGGTAGTCCATCCGCAGGGCATTATCCCGGATGCCCACGATGAGGCTGCCGAAAGGGGTCTTGGTATAAAACCACAAGAGGTAAAGGCAGATGGCTACCACGACAACAGCAAAATAATAAAAGTTTATCTTATCGGTCATATCAATGGACACTAAGCCTGGGATGTTGAGCGGCGGAATGGATGTTACCCCAATACCGTCCTCCCCGCCGGTTACCTCTCGATACTTCAGGGCGGCGACAAATATGACCATGCTAAAGGCCAGGGTCAACATGGCAAAAGCGGTCCCGCTTACCCGGACCAGTAAAGGACTTAAGGCCAAGGCCAAAAGGCCGGCGGCTAACCCGCCGATAAGGATTGTCGGTAACAGGGGAAATCCCTCGATATGCCTCAAGGCCAGGGCGGCTACATAGGCCCCGGTGCCGAAAAACATGGCGTGGCCAAAGCTGAGGACCCCCATATAGCCCAAGAGCAAATTAAGCGTGACCGCATACAGGGAGAAAATGGCAAAGGCCATAAAGAGATTGAGATAATAGAAGTTGACCAAATGTGGAAAGACGGCCAGAAGAATGATGACCACACCCCAGAGAATCCAATTATATAGCTTTGTCCTCATTCTCTTTCTCCAAATAGCCCCATGGGTTTAAAGGCTAATACGATGGCCATGAAGGCGAACATCAGGACCGGGGCCAGCCGGGGAATAAACTGGATGCCGTAGGCATTCAACTCCCCAAGGAACAAGGCGACAATAAAGGCCCCCAGGAGACTTCCGAAGCCTCCCACAACCACCACCACAAAGGCATCCATGCCCAACTGGTCGGCCATTCCGGGAAATACGGTCAGCAGGGGGCCGGCCACGGCCCCGGCTACGCCGGCCAGCCAAATCCCGATTCCAAACACCAGCATAAAGACCAGGGGGGTATTAATCCCCAGGGCACTGACCATTTCTGAGTCGGAAACGGCTGCCTGGACGATTTTCCCCAAACGGGTTTTGAAGAGAATCAAGGCCATAAAACCCAAAATCAGGATGGATAGTCCGATAACAAAAAGACGATAGACGGGATAGGTCAGACCGGCAATTTTCAACAACCCGCCCAGACCCTCCGGTATCTTGACCACCAGACTCTCGGTGCCCCAGAAGAGTTTTACGAGTTCCATGATAAGCGTCATGATTCCCACGGTTATGAGGAGTTCGGCCAGGTGTCCATGTTTATGTACGGTTCTCAAAAGAAAACGCTCGGTCAGGACCCCGCAGATACCGGCAACAACCGGTGCAATCAGCAATCCCGCCCAAAAATTTCCGGTCAGTTTTAAAACCGTGAAACAGAAATAGGCGGCCAACATGGCAAAAGAAGCATGGGCCAGGTTAAGAATCCCCATCATGCCGAAGATCAGGGTAAGACCGGAAGCAACCAGAAAAAGCAACATGCCGTAGGCCAGGCCATGAAGTGGCTTGAGACAACATACAAGATGGCGGATGGGCTCATCTTTTTTATATCCTCCTGCTAAATGAAGTCAAAAGAGGGAACTGTTAAAACTTACAGTTAAAAACGGTTCAATAATTCCCCTTAAAGCTCGTCTCCAAACATAAATGGAGACGAGCTTTAAGCCGGGCATTAAAACACCCTATTTCTTTGCTGGTGCGGCAGGTTTTTCAACTTTCTTAGCCGGTGCGGCTGGTTTTTGAAGTCCCGTTACGCGTCCCACGAGTTTTACATCGATAGCGGGCAAGCAGTCTTTGGACGGTATCCAAGTAGGAACACCGGCTGCAGCGTTTTTGGGCTGTTCCCAGGTATTGGGAAACTCCATTTCGGCAATGGGTCGGTCGGCGACAACCTGATGGTCATCGGGCCGCATATAATGTTTCCAGCCGAAAGCATCGAAGGTGTCTCCCTCCCAGGCGGCGATGATCTTCTTCGGATCGGTGCTGCCGGCCTTCTGTAAAGCTTGGAAGAACCAGTAGTAGCCGGTGAGGTTTCTATACCAACCGCCGTTTACCCATTGGTATAACGGTGTATTATAGGGGGCCTTCCAGGTCTTCCACAGCTTGTTCCAGAGTGTCGTTTAATTTTTTAGCAGCAGGTAGCCTGCGGTCCAGTTGAAAATCGGTGCACAGAACAAGACCACGACCGGCCGGACCGCCGATTACCTCCAGGGGACGGGTGTCATCCAGGAAAGGGCTGGCCATGGGGATAAAAAGATCGGGGTTCAAGGGACTTTTTAAACCAAGTTGCCTGGATTGCTTGATCAGGTTCTCATTATCCGCCCCCCAGGCCATAGTGACAACCACCTCGGCGCCGGAGGCCCTGACCTTTTCCAGATAGGGGGCAAAGTCCTTGGCGAACAGGGGAAAGAATTCTTCACCGACGATCTGGGCATTGGGTTTGACTTCTTTTATGGTCTTTTTGAAGACGGTAGTCGATTCGTGTCCCCAGACATAGTCCTGGGCTAAGATGTAAAACTTGGTTTCCGGTCGGTTTTTGTAAAAAATCCGCCAGAGCCTTGGCGGTAGTGGAAGAGGACCCGCAGGTTCGAAAATAATATTCATTAAAATCCGGAAGCATGTTCAATTCATCGGAGTAGGCGGACACGTTTACGAAAATAATCTTATACTCCTTGGACAGGTTCTGACCGATCTTGGCCAGATGGGTGCCGGCCACTCCCGAATAGGCCAGAATCTTGTCCTGCAGGATGGACTTTTCCAGGGCCCGTTTGGCCGGGTCAGGCGCCGACTGGGTATCAATCTTGATGATCTCGACCTTTTTCATCTTGCCGTCTACCTTGATTCCGCCCTGGGAGTTGATATCCTGGGCAACAAAGCCAAGTAAGGCATAATAGGCTTCACCAAGATAGGCGTTTGCCCCAGAAAAGGAATCCCAGATGGCGAACTTGATCGTATCCCCGGAAGTGGGAAAGGTTTGATTATTGGGATCATATTTGGCAAGGTCCCCTTTGAGGGGAACAAAAGCCCCGGCCTGCGGCAGGCCGATTAAAAAAACGAAAAACATAAAAATGCATCCCATTACGATCCATTGTCCCTGAAACTTACCCTTTGCTTTCATTTTTTCCTCCTTTTAAAGATTTATTCTTTGGTTGCTTTGGTTAAAAAGTTTAAATTGAAAAAATTGGGGTCAAATCTTAAATAATGACATTCTATGTCCCTGCCAAACAAATACCAAACATCCAGGCTGCCGGATTACTATACCACAGCGTTTGTTCAATGGCCCAGCTTTCCGGCAATTGCTTCAAATTTCCTCCTAAGTTCAAGGTCACCAGCCATCCTTACGATCAGCCTTTTCCTTTCCTGGCTTACGGCATTATAACTCACTTCAAAGATTTTTCCAATTTCTTCCCCCTTTAAACCCCCTTTCCGGTATAACAATTCCATGGCCATTCGACGCAGATCTCCTTTAGCGGCCTTCAACTCCTCCAGGGTCTTTCCGGTTTCAGCCATAATATGCTGCAGGATTTCTCCACGCGCCTTATACCGGGTTATTTCCCGGGAGCCGCTATATTCCCGGTCAAGTCCGCTTTTAAGAAACCCCTCCTTAATCCATTGAATAAATTCTTCCGAACCCAGGATGCTCCCACCGAGTACTTTTCCACCCAGCTCTAATTTTCCCGAGATATCTTCCTTAATCCTTTTTCGATAACCACGCCGGCCGGTTGGATTATCCCCTCCAAACTCGGCCAAAATTAAGGAATAATCCACTCCATCCAATTTTTTATTCTGATCGATATAGCTCTTAAGCGTGCTCCAGGGATAGGCTGCCAAAACCTTCATCTTTTCCGGAGAGGTTTTTGATGCCATGGCCTTGGTTCGAATGGGGTTCAAATGAATGTACCGGGAGAGTTCGGATAAATAGGTTTCTTTTTCGACAAGCAGGCTCTTATACCGCCCCTGGTAAAGGTGGCCGACTCGCTGGTATTTCCGATTAAAATAACCGGTGTAGGTAATGTTGAACCGCCGCATGAATTGGTCCAGATTCCCCAAGGGGGTCTCCAAAAGCAGATGGAAATGGTTTTTCATCAATACCCAGACGTATACCTTCACCTGGTATATTTTTTGGGAGCTCCTCAAGATGGCCAAGAATTTGGCCCGGTCTTCATCATCCCTGAAGATCTCCTTCTTTTCGTTGCCCCGGCAGGCCACATGATAGAAGGCTCCGGGATATTGGATTCTTAAAGGACGACTCATAACGTATCCTATATCATACTATAAGCCTTAATGTCACTATCTAAGATTTGACCCCTTTTTCTTCTTTTTCTTTCCTCCCTCAAGAGAGGGGGAGGTATCGGACAGCCCCCTGCCCCCCCTTTATCAAAGGGGGATGAAGGGGGATTTTTTCAGATCGGTTGGCTAAGGGATTAATTTCTTTTGAAACGTTTAGGTTGAGTTACGTTAAAGTCGTGAAAAAAGGTTTCAGGAACCTACGGCAAATTGTTTTTCAATTTAAGGAATGATTATTATTGAACCTTGATCGTCAATTTTGGTGAGATATGAAATATTTTTAGATATCATATAATTTATCTCCGACTTATTGTCAAAAGAAAATTTCTATTTTCTACTTGACTCCCATTTTCCCCCCAATTTATACTCGCCCCATCCGAAGGCAGCTTGTAAAAAAACAGAAAGGAATTTATTAACCAACTTATGCAATACACCAAATCCCATCTTGATCATGGATATGCCAATCAAATAGTGAATATAGATGTAGGCACAGGCGCTATCCATGTCGACCAACTCGATCCGAAGCTAAGGGACTTCTTTATTGGAGGCCGGGGCCTGGGTTTGTATCTCCTGCATAGGAGGATAACCTTAAAAACCTCCGCCTATGATCCGGAAAACCCCCTGATCCTGTCTCCGGGGCCTCTTGGGGGCATTCCTCAATTCCCCGGAACCAGCAAATGCATGGCCATATCCCTATCTCCGATAACGCACCTACCCGGCGTTTCAAATTTTGGAGGACACTTCGGGGCTTACCTTAAATATGCCGGTTTCGATGCCCTGGAAATAACCGGCAAGACCGAGAACGCCCTCATGATCGTCATCGACGGCTTTAAAAACGAGATAACCCTGACCCCGTCGCCGGTCATTGATCAGGTCTTTGAACTGGAGAAATCCCTAGTCGATCGATTCGTGAGCCAGGGTTATGATAAAAAGGATATGGTCTTCCTTACCACCGGCATCGGAGCCGCCAGCACGACTTATGGATGTATCAACAGCCATTATTATGATCCCACCAAACCGGTTGATGGAACCAGGGGCATCTTTCGAACCAAGCAGGCCGGCAGGACCGGTCTGGGTTCGGTCATGATGGATAAAAATATCAGGGCGGTCGTCATCCTGGCCGAATACCCCCATGGCGAAAATCCCTACGGGGCCCATGACTGGAACAGGGTAAAAAAGGCCGGGGCGCAGCTTCACAAAGTGGTCAAGGAGGTCGATCCGAATTCCCTGCAGATGCACCGCAAAGGCTCTGCCGGGCTGATCTCCTTCATGAACAAGGAGGCCTTTCAGTCCCTGCCGGTGAACAATTACCAGTTTGGATCAGACCCTCGGGCGGAGCAGATATGCGGGACAACCTATGCGGAGAGGTTGTTCGAGCATCGAGGGTATGGACGGCTGTTTTCCGGGATGCAATCTGAGATGCACCAAGGGAGGCTGGGTGACCTTGACCTCCGGTGAGCGCCGGGAGAGGGTCTGGGTTGACGGCCCGGAATATGAAACCGCGGCGGGATTCGGCTCCAACCTCGGCATGTGGCATCCCGAATTTATCATGGAGGCCAACTGGCACTGCGATAACTACGGCATAGATACCATCACCGTAGCCGTCATCATGGCCTTTTTAATGGAATGCTTTCAGAGAGGGTATCTGACCAAAGAGGATACCGAGGGATTTGAATTAACCTGGGGTGATGAACAGGCGGCCCTGGCCTTTATCCATCAGATTGCCCGCAGGGAGACGGAACTGGCTGAGACAGCCGGCAGGGGAATGCTCGAGTTGATGAACTGGGTAGCGGATAAATATGCCAAGAGGACAGGAAAGCCGGCTCCAACCCAAGAGATCGAGCGATTTGCCATGCAGGCCAAGGGGCTTCCCTTCTCTCTTTACCGGACGCACCGCTCGTTATCCATGCAGGGTTCCTATGCCGCCGCCAGCGATATCGGCGCCCATCATGCGGCGGCCTGGCTCATCAAGGTCGACCTGCTGGGCGCCTTTCCCACTCTTGAGGCCAGGGCCAGGGCCTTGATCACCTATCCCCGGGTCCGCCTGGGAAATGATAATCTGGGTCTGTGCAAGCTCCCCTGGGTGGATGTCTTCAATCCGGAATCCGAAAAGAAAAAGGATACAGATAAATACATCAACCCGGCCTCCCAGGAGATATATGCCGATTTCTATAACGGGATGCTGGGAACGGAGTTGACCTGGGAAAAAATCTTCGAACAGACGGATCGGGATATTAACCTGCAGCGGGTCATGAACGTCATGGTCTATGGCAGAGAAACCGGAAAACACGACTGGATACCCGACCGGGCTATCGGACCCACGGATGACCCGCTCTATGAGGCTGAAAGGGATTATCATGAAGGGGAACTGAGCCGGATTCTGGAAAAACCTCTCTCGGATATGACCGTTATGGGTACATCTGAAAAACGCGAGATCTTGATCAGCTTCAGAAAAGAGCAGTTACGCAAACTGATCCAGATCTATTATCAGGAACGCGGCTGGAACGATTCCGGAATCCCGACGATTGAGACTTTGCAAAGAGTCGGGTTATGGGATTTCCTGAACGGGGAAACAAAGACAAGAATCAGCGAGCTTCTTGGCGCTTAAGGGTCAACCTTTTCCCTTATCTGGTAAAGCCGTGAAGACCCTCTCGCTCCGGAGGAATTGTCCGGGGCTTGCGGCGCCTTCGTGCCGCAAGCCCCTTCGCGTTTTTCGCGTTCATCCTGATAATCCTCCTTTCTAAAATTAATGCAATCTTCCGAAAAAACCATGAAACCGTTAGTTCGGTCTCATGGTTTAAGCGTTCTGATAATATCTGCTAAACCCGGCAACTTCTGAAGGAATCCTCCCGCTTCCTTCGGAGGCATCCTATCGGCCATTTCTGATAATTCCAGACTCTCATTTTAACCCTTTGTAAGATAGGGGCTCTATTATACATATACTTCTCTCTTATAAGTTTAAAAAGTTGGCAACGTCCCCTGATGACTTCACTTCACAGCCGATCCGAATACCAACCGGACTGCTTGTTTGCACTACCTCTATTTGGTCGCAAACTCTTCCCGCATGACCCGCTTGAGCACTTTTCCGGCGATGTTTCTGGGAAAGGATTCCACGATCACCACTTCCTGGACTCGTTGAAACTTTGCCTCCACATTCTCGTTAATCCATGTCTTGAGCGCCTCCGGCGTCACCGCGCCGGTTTTGCGGAGCGTAACGGCAGCCACGGGGCTTTCGCCCCACTTCTCGCTCGGGATCCCGAAGACCGCAGCCTCCAGCACGGCCGGGTGCTGAACAATGATCTCCTCGATATCCCTCGGGTAAACGTTGACGCCTCCCGATATGATCATGTCCTTTTTGCGATCCACCAGGTACAAAAATCCTTCCTCATCCACATACCCCATGTCACCGGTAAAGAGCCACCCGTTGCGTATGGCCTCCTTTGTGAGATCCGGACGTTTGTAGTAATGGGGCATGAGAACGGGCCCGCGCCCAACGATCTCTCCCACCGTTCCTGGTGGCACGTCATTTCCGGTGTCATCACAGATGCGCATCTCGTAGAACGGTGGTGGGACGCCCACCGATGTCGGCTTCCTTGCGTAGTCGTTCTTGTCCATGATAGTGAGAAAGCCTTCCGTCAGACCGTAGAGATCATAGAGGCGGCCGGGCAAACGCCGGTTCAGTTCATCCTTGTGCTCTTGATGGAGCGGCGCCCCAACGTTGCAAATCATTTCCAGAGACGAAAGGGCCTCCTTGGAAAAGTTCTCTGAGTGAAGGATCGCGATGATCTGGGCGGGCACCATGATCACGTGGGTTACCCGTTCCTTCTCAACCGTTTCGATGAAGGCCTGGCCATCGAACTGCGGGTGAAGGATGTAGGTGGCCCCCAGGAACAGGGATGGCATCAGCGTTACAAAGGCGCCGTTGAACACAACGGAGCCCGTGTGAATGATCACGCTTTCGGGCGTCATCCGAAAAGACGTCGCCCCCAGCAGACAATACATGCTGCGAATGAAATGGGTGTGGACGATCCCTTTCGGCTGGCCCGTCGTGCCACTGCTGTAGATGATGTTGAACATGTCGTCGTCTTTGATTTCCACATACTGGGGCTCCTGGTCGCCGGCTTTGGCCTTGAGCGCATGGTAGTGCTGGTAGCCGGGGACGTCCGCACGGTCGGTCAAGATATATCTGTCCGGGAGAATCGCATGGAGCTCCGGCCTGATTTCTTCGAGGGTTTTTAGGAAGCCCGAATACGTAATCACCATGACCGAATCCGAGTCCTCCAGGAGGCTCTTGAGACCCTTCCCCATGAGAAGCGTGCTAAGCGGCACGACCACCGCTCCGATCCTGGCTACCGCCCAGAAAACTTCGAGCAGCTCGACACAGTTTGGAAGCAGCGTGGCAATCTTATCCCCCTTCCGCACTCCCATGTCCAGAAGCGCGTTGGCCAGGCGGTTTACGTTTTGATTGTATTCCAGGTAGGTGAACCGCTGGTCCCCGAAAACGAACGCCAGCTTATCCGGTATCCGTTTTGCGTGTTGACTCAAAAGCCTTCCAATGTTCATGATGGAACTCCTCCGTCTTTTTGATTTATCTGCAAAAAAAGGGATGGGAGGCCGGAAGCCCGCCATCCCTTTTGCAATCTGTCTCTATTTAGTTCTGATCACTTAACTCCGGCACATCGGGGATTCCCTGTCTCTCCAGGTGGAACGGCCACTTTATCTAACGGGATCATCACAGGCGTCCCGGCAAAGGGGAAAGGGAAAATCGTTGACTTGGCCTGTATTTCGCCGACGGGCCCGGGCATCATGATTTGATGGTCGCAGGCTCGCATGATCTGCTTCCCAACCAGGCTATCATACTCCATCCCCTCCCAAGCCTTGATGACTGCTTCGGCATCAAAGGATTTGGCTTTCTTGATCGCCTCGAAGAGAAACATCGCGCCATTGTAAGCATACCCAAGATTCGCGGCCGGCCAAGGGTGGGCTGTATCTTTAAACTTCTTATGCCATCGTTCCACGAAGGCTTTGTTTTGCGGATTATTGATCGATGCCAGGTAGGTGCTGTTCACAAAACTTCCTACCGCCGCCTGGCCAGTTTGGGGGAGCTGCACATCGTCATCCAGGAAGTAAGTGGCGTAGCGAACCGGAAGCTTGATCCCCATCTGAGCCCCCTGTACAATCAGGTTTTGCAAGTCTGCACCAAAGTTCCCGGTGAAAATGATCTCCGCTCCGCTGGCCAGGATCTTAGAAATGTAAGGGCCAAAATCCTTTTGGCCGATTGGCGCATAGTCTTCTCCCACGATTTTTGCGTCCGGAATCTCCTTGGCGATCACCTTTTTGAAATCATCAGCCACGGCATGGCCAAAGGCGTAGTCTTGGTTCATGAGATAGAACTTTCGCCAGGGCTTGGTCTTGAAGAATTCGGCGTAGGCGCGAGCGCGGTTGCCGGTAGTGAAGCAGGTGCGGAAGGTATACTTATTGAAATTCTTGCCGGTGAGGAAATCCGATTCTGCTCCAAGGATTGCATAAATCACTTTGTTCTTCTCGGCTACATCCATCAACGCCTGGGCCACAGCCGTGGAGGTAA
>CAVQFQ010000013.1:0-85628 GCA_963711835.1 uncultured delta proteobacterium
ACCGTTTGGGAAATTACCTGGATGATCCCACCCATGGCCATCCTGAGGTTCTCCAAAGTTTGATCCAGCCTGGCCTGGGCTTTTTTTCTATCGGTGATATCCCTTAGGTAGGCCAGGGATAAGGATTTCCCTTGAAAAGGCATTTGCGTTGAAGAGGCCTCTATGTAAACTATTTCTCCGTCCTTTCGGATCCCCTTATATTCATAGCGGGACGGTACCGGTTCTCCGCGCTGTCGGCGGCGATTGTAATCAGTAAGCTTTTCGCGGTCATCAGGATGCAACACTATCGTAAATGATCGACCCAGGACCTCCTCCGGCTTTTCGAACCCGTACATCTCGCAATATTTCTGATTGACATAACGAAGCGCTTCACCTTCTATAATAGCCACCCCGTCATTCGAACTTTCTATGGCTACGCGATACTGCTCCTCGCTCTCCTTTAGCTTCTTCTCCGCCAGCCTGCGCTCGGTGACATCGTGGGCCAAGCCGCGCACAATGGGAACAGCCACGCCTTCGGTCCGCAGGGTATTGTTATATTCCCAGTAACGGGTTTCGCCGGTGGCGATTTTTATCTTCATGATGCCGCTTGCTTGGCCCTTTCTTCGTATTTCATCCAAATAGGCACCGAATTGTTCACGCACCTCAGGGGTGAGGAATTTGCTTAAATTCAGGTTCAGCAAAGCTTCACGGGAAAACCCCGCTAAGTTAACCGCCGCCTCATTGACGGAAAGCAGTTTTCCCTCCAGGTCGTGGGTGCAAATCAGGTCCTGGCTTTTCTCCACCAGATCGCGATAGCGCTCCTCACTCTCCCGCAGGGCCTCGTTGGTCTGCTTGCGCTCCTGGAGCAAGGACCATTCACGGAGGGCGTGTTCGACCGTGCGGGGCATCGCGGCAAAGGCCTCGGGGGATTTGACGATATAGTCCAGGGCCCCGGCTTTCATGGCTTCCACGGCAATCTCTTCGTTCCCGAAGCTGGTCATAATCAGGATCGGAAAAGGGCCGCTTTCCGCAGGCGAGGTCAGGACCTCGATGGCGCGGCCGTCCGGCAGGTTCAGATCCAACAGAGCGATGTCCGGAGCGCGGGCCGCGGCCATCTCCCGGTACTCCATAAGTGTCCCGGCTATCAGGACTTCGGTCTTTAAACCGGCAACCTGGATAGCTCTCCGGATGGCTTCGGCATGAGCCGGTTCGTCTTCCACGATCAATATCTGCAAAGGGGTATCATTCATTTGAGACTCCATTTGACCCTATATCCATGGCCGCCAATAAAGTATAAGGGGAGACTGGTTTTTCGAAGAAATGGCTGGCCCCCAGCGCAAAGGCCTCCTTTTTGGTCTCAGGAGTTCCATAACCGGTAATGATTATGACCTGGGTCTCTAACTTTTTCTTTCTCACAGCTTTCAGTATCTCTAATCCTTCCTCGCCCGTGACACCGGTTAAACGCAAATCCGCCAGGATAACGGCATAATTTTTTCGGTTGATACAGTCCAGAGCCTCTTCCAGGGTCTCAGCCGTATCCACGGCGATTTCATTGGTGGAGAAGAATTTCTTAAAAACCATTAAGGTCACGATTTCATCTTCAACGATTAATAGGCGTGTTTTCCCCTTGACCATATCCACCTTCCAGAGAGCCGGTATTGTTACTGGCCATGATGATTTTTTCAACTTTTTGGGAGGCCGGTATTCCTTTATAATTCAAAAGGGATGCCAGGATGGATTCCTGAGGAAAGGTACTGTTTTTTCAGGAGGTTCTTATAAAGAGAGGTAAAGGTCTCCGTCTCAATAATCAAATCTTGAGACGAGTCGTCTCAGGTCCTGAGACGGTTCTCGGGGCAGGTTACGTTTTGAGCTGTTTCAGTTTGCGGTAGAATGTGGCCCGGGAGATACCCAGGATCCGGGCGGCCCGGTTGACATCGCCGTCGCAATCCTTGAGAACCGCCTTAAGACGTAGGGCTTCAGCCTCGTCCGAGACTTTCCTCCTTTCAGGACCACCCTGCTTCCAGGTGATGGTTTCCAGCCCGGGGAAATGGGACGGAGCAAGCGGTTCGCCCCTGGAAAGGAGGAGGCCTCTCTCCAAAACATTGCGCAGCTCCCTGATATTTCCCGGCCAGGGATATTGCCAAAACAGGCCCAATATTTCCGGAGACAGTTTCGAATCGGGAACCTCCAGGCTTTGGAGCAGATGGGTGGCCAGGCCTTCAATATCTTCCGGCCTTTCCCTTAAAGGCGGGAGCAAGATCGGAAAGACCTGGATCCTGAAATAAAGTTCCTTGCGAAAGCGGCCCTGGGCGACCTCTTCAGGGAGGTCCTTGTTGGTAGCGCCGAGTAAGCGAAAGTCACTTCGGCGCTGCTTGACATCCCCGATGCGGCGGAAACTTTTTTCTTCGATCACTTTAAGAAACTGGGCCTGGACGCCCCATTCCATGTCCCCGACTTCATCCAGGAAGAGAGAGCCCCGGTCGGCCACCTCGATCAGGCCCGGCCGGTCCTGGACCGCCGAGGTATAGGCCCCGCGGGCTGCGCCGAACAACTCGCTGGCCAGCATATCTCCCTTCAGCGCGGAACAATTAATCTCTACAAACGGCTGGTCCCTACGACTGCTCCGGCGGTGAATCCATTTGGCCAGCATCCCTTTGCCGGTTCCCGACTCCCCCAAAAGCAAAACCACGGAATCCGTATCGGCCGCCAGGGCCGCCAGTTCTTCCACCTTCCGAATGGTCGGGCTTTGGCCGAAGTAGATCTCATCTGTTTTTGCCAGGCGCCGGCCGGTATAGTCCTTTCGCCTCATGGAACCCAGTTCCAGAGTCTTGCGCAGAAAAACCTCCAGGCTGGCCATGTCTACCGGTTTGGTCAGTAGGTTGTCGGCGCCGCGGCGCATGGCCTCCACGGCAATGGGTATATCCCCGGCCCCGGTGATGACAATAATGGGCAGTTCGGGATGGTTCTCCCTCAGTGCCGGAATCCAGTCCAGACCGTTGCCGTCCGGAAGGCCCAGGTCAAGCAGCAGGGCGTCGTATCGTTGGCCGGCGACGGCCTCCTGGGCTTCAGCCAGGGTGGCGGCCTCCTGCACCTGGTAGCCGTTTTTTGTCAAATATTTCGAAAACCCAAATCGTATGGCCGCTTCGTCATCCACTAATAGGATGATGGGTTTCATGAATCAATACCTCTCTTTCAGTGAAAATCGGCAACGTTACCACCAAGGTGCAACCCGGCGGGGGATCGTTGTTCCAAATGGCTACCCGGCCGCCCAGCGACTCGACGAAATTTTTGACCAGACTCAGACCCAGTCCCGTCCCTCCCTTTCGAGTGGTAAAGAAGGGATCGAAGACCCGGGGAAGATAATCAGGAGAAATGCCTTTTCCCTGATCCATAATTCGGATGCGGCACGTTTTTTTATTCAATATCTGGACGCTGAGATCAATGGTGCTTCCTTCCGGGCTGTTTTGGGCGGCATTGTCCAGGAGATTTAGCAGGGCCTGTTGGAGGCGAATCGGGTCCGTTTTTATAAGGATCTTTTTCGCTTCACCGGGCAGATCGATGGATAAGTCATGGGTCGTAACAAAACCGGCGCCCTGCCAAAGGGCTTGGGCACCTTTTACTAATTCATCCAGCGAGTGGGACTGGAAAAGATCCAGTTGTACAGGCCTTCCCAGTTCCAACAAATCCTTCATCAAATTGGACAGTCGGCTGACCTGGGTTCGGATATGGTCGAGATAGGGCTGGTATTCGGGATTATCCCCCAGGTCCTTGAAAAGGGCTTCGCTGACGGCCAGGATGGCGTTGAGGGGATTACGGACCTCATGGGCCACGCCCGCCACTACCAGGTTCAGTATTTTCATTTCCTGAAAATGCTTTAACTGTTTTTCAATCTGCTTGCGCTCGGTGATGTCGCTGTAGGCGATGGCGACACCATAGCCCCCCAGCGGTATGGGCGCGGCGGTCACACTGATCCAGGTGATTTCGCCTTTGTCCTTTACAATGCCCATCTCCACGTTCTCAATCAGACGGTTTTCTCGCAATGCCCTGGTACTGGCATACTCATCGGCGGGCATGGGTGTGCCGTCCTTCCGAATAATCTGCCATTCCTTGCTGTCGATTCTCCTTTGAGCGTGTACCTCGCGAGTGATGCCCAACAGCTGTTCTGATTGGCGATTCGCTTCTATGATCTTGCCCGATTTGTCTGAAATAGTGATGCCGAGTGGAAACGATTCGAACAAGACCCGGTACTTTTCCAGGCTGACTCGCAACGCACTTTCCATTAATTTCCTGGCTGTAATATCCTGGGCTGTTCCGAAAACGCTCATAATTCTGCCATCGCTGTCCTTTTTTGGATATCCTATCGCGTGCATCCACCGAATAGTTTTATCTGGACGAAGTATCCGGAACTCAATGTCGAAGGGGATTCCTTCAGCAATTGATGTTGTCACTGCATTGTTAAGGATACTCCAGTCATCGGGGTGGGTAACCTTCTGGTGTGCTTCGAAGGAAGGTTCGTCCTTTTCAGGGTCAAGACCGAATATGTGGAAGATTTCCTCGGACCATGTGGGTGTCATGATGGATGTATCGAGTTCCCAGTGGCCGATATGTGCCACTCCTTGAGCTTCTCTGAGAAGAGCCTCGCTCTTTGCCAGTGCCTCCTCTGCCCTCTTGCGCTCGGTGATATCGCGAATAATCATACTGGTTCTAAAGGCGTCATTTCCAACTGTGAACAAGGCCGTAGAAATTTCGGCCGGGAATCGAGTCCCATCCTTTCTTTGTAAGGTAAGTTCGCCCTTGAATTTGCCAGTACGCTTTCGTTCCTCCAAAGCCATGGCCAGGCGGGGGTCCGTTCTATCCACCACACCGGTTCGGTCGATTTTATTTAATTCTCCCTCGGTGTATCCCAGCATACGGCAGGCCTCTTCGTTGGCTTCCAGGATGTTCCCATCCGGCGTTGTCAGCAGAACCGCATCAATGCTGTTACTGAAGAAGGTCCGGTAGCTTTCTTCGCTTTCACGCAGGATTTCTTGGGAACGGAATAACTCCTGGTTGGCGGCCAAAAGTGACTGGGTTTTTTCCTTGACCTTATGTCTAAAGACTATGCTTGCCCCCAAGAAAAAGAGGAGCAGTCCACCCAACCCGCCCAAGGCCCAAGGCAACCAAGAGGGGAAAACCGTTTTTCGCAGGTAAACTCCCATCCATTTATCCAGTGACTGGTAATAGAAGGAGTTTTTATCGACCTTAAGAGTGGCAAAATTAGTATCCAGGATGGAAATTATGGATCCATGTCGCCCTTTGGGAACGGCGGAGCGGATTTTCATCGGTGAGAAGTAGATAGTGGTTGGTTCTATGTTGCGGAATCGTCCCTCCAGGACCAACCCATTGACCTTAGTATTTATCCCGGCGTCAACCTCTCCGCGCTCAACAGCCAGGAAGACTTCGGTATATTCGTTCATTTCCCTGATCCGGGCCTTGATAGCGAACTGCTCCAAGAGTTTTTTAAATTCCTCGGTATATATGCTGCCTTTCCGAACAGCAATGGTTTTACCTTTAAGGGCAAGGATGTCTGAAATATCCTTGCCCTTTCTTCGGTAAACCAGGCCCCAGTCCAGGAAAAGAAAGTCTTTGGTAAAATCAAATTTTTTAGCCCTTTCCTCATTATAGATGAGGGTCGGCAGAAGATCTATTTCGCCCTTTTCCAAACGCGCCAGGTTTTCGACCAAGGTGCCCGGTATGAATTCCAGCTTCCAATTCTCTTTGGCGGCCAGGTGGAAAAGAACATCGATATAGAGGCCCTTGGGCAGGCCCTCCTTATCGATAAAGGCTACGGGTTCAAAATTAAAAACCCCGACTTTGAGGACGGTTTCAGGTTGAGCTGCTGCTGTCTGGATAAAGAGGGATAACAGGAGGATCGTCAGGAAAACTTTTAGGACAACCATTTTAGAAAGCATGCTGCGGTCCCTATGTATTCGAAAAGGTCCTGCCCAATGCAGACTTCAGGCGGTTTCCGGAAAGACCTGAAAATTCATCATCTGAAAATCTCGATCAAAAGAAAAAACGGTGTCGATCTTGAGGGCCTCCATGACCGCAAAACTCGTGCAGTCCGTGTAGCTGAATTCCTGATCTTTGAATTTGAGAAAGAGTTCCCAGGCCCTTTCTTTGTGTTCCCGTCGCACAGTAACAAGAGTCGTCAATCGGCTGTCTTTCAATCGTCTACCGAAGTGGCCCGCTATCGTCCAACCGAGCCGCCTTCGGATGAGGGTCACCGTTTCATCGAAAATGGAATTGGTTGTCAGCAAAGGGGAATAATTCAGCCTGAGGTATGCGGCGTGTGGGTGAGTGGGGTCATTCTGTCCATCCTTCAAGACAAGAGAAATGGATGGGCAAGAACCGGGCCAATGGGCGGGGCCATAAGGTAGCTCCTCATAAAGGTTTACTGCAGAGCAACTTGGCCTAACTTCCGGATTTCTTTTTATATTGTAATACGCTGAGGGAGAGAGTCAACAAAAAAATGGGCGAAATAGGGGACGTCCCCTGTTCGCTACTTATTGGGTAAAACGGCTATCCGGGGGGATTCTATTAAATGTTCATCTGCTGTAACCAGGGTCAGATTATAAACCAGAGCTGTAGCCGCCAAGACCCTATCCGCAGGGTCATTATGGCGGAGTTTCATAGACCGGGTTTCTTTGGCAACCTGAAAATTTATGGAAGCTTCTTTAAAAGGAACCTGCCTGAAGACCTTCTCCAGCCAGCGCATAGGTTCGGATTCTAAAACGATCCTTCCTTTTTCAACCAGAATTAAGAACTCCCAGATACTGATGGGAGACAGCCATAGATCATTGGCCGGATTTTTCAAAGCCCGGACCACCTTGGGCCGAAGATGCCCGGGTTCCAGCAAGCTCCAGATCCAGATATGGGTGTCCAATAATAGATTCACCCTTTCAAAACCTCCCAATCTTTTTCTTCCATAACGGGAGAGATAATGTCCCCGGTAATTTTCCCCGTAGATTTAAAAGATCCCAGCCAGGACGCCGTTTTCTGGGGAGCAGGCGGGGAAATCACCTGGGCAATCGGTTCCCCTTTCTTGGTAACTATGATAGGTTGGCCGGTTTTTTTTACCCGATCCAGCAGGGATAAACAGGTCGCTTTAAACTTGGATATGGGTATCATTTCCTCCATCAAAAACACCTCCAGGGAATTAGAGTGTCTCTGTTTTTACCATAGTCAAGGACTATAGTCAATTAGATAAATTGACGCCGGGAAAAGGTCAGCCGTCATGTAAAGTTATTGACCTTTTTACGGACGTACCACCCTGTTTTATTTTTTATTTTCTATCGCCACTGGGGCTTCAGGATCAGGGCCGAGAGCGGGGGCAGGGTCAAGGGGATTGAATACGGATAGGCATGAAAAGGAACCGGCTCGGCATAGAGGACGCCGCCGTTACCCAGGTTGCTTCCACCGTACCAGCTTGAATCGCTGTTTAACACCTCCCGGTAGTAAGGGGCTTCGGGAACACCGATCCGGTAGCCGAAATGGGGCACCGGGGTCAAATTAAGGACCACCACCAGCCAGCTTTCTTTGGCCCGGCGGACATAAGAGACGATCGACTGCTGCCAGTCCTGGCAATCAATCCACTGGAAGCCTTCCGGGCGATGGTCCCATTCCCAGAGGGCCGGCTCCTCCAGGTACAACTTTCCCAGATCGGCCAAAAAACCCTGGAAGCCCTTTCGCAGCGGGTCTTCCTCTAAATGCCAATCCAGGCTCTGATCGTGGTCCCACTCCCTTTCCATGGCCAGCTCGCTGCCCATGAACAGGAGCTTCTTTCCGGGATGGGTATACATATAGGCCAGCAGGGTCCTCAAATTGGCAAACTTCTGCCAGGTATCTCCGGGCATCTTATTCAGCAGGGACCCCTTGCCGTGAACCACCTCATCGTGGGAAAAGGGCAGGATAAAATTTTCCGTATGGGCATAGAGCATGGAGAAAGTCAATTCGTTATGGTGGAAACAGCGGTGAACCGGGTCCTTGGAAAAATAGAGCAGGGTATCGTGCATCCAACCCATATTCCACTTGAAGCCGAAACCCAGGCCGCCCCGGTAGGTGGGGGCGCTGACCCCCGTCCAGTCCGTGGATTCTTCGGCTACGGTGAAACAACCCGGGAATTCCCGGTAGACCAGTTCGTTTAAGGTCTTGATAAAAGAAATGGCCTCCAAGTTTTCACGTCCGCCATAGACATTCGGAATCCATTCGCCTTCATTACGGCTGTAATCCAGGTAGAGCATAGAGGCCACGGCATCGACCCGCAGGGCGTCGATATGGTATTGATCCAGCCAGAAGAGGGCGTTGGTCAGGAGAAAATTGCGGACCTCGTTTCTTCCGAAGTTGAAGATCAGGGTCCCCCAATCCTGGTGCTCCCCTTTCTTGGGATCGGCATGCTCATAAAGGGCCGTGCCGTCAAACCAGCGCAGGGCGAAATCATCCTTGGGGAAATGGGCCGGCACCCAATCCAGGATAACGCCGATGCCGGCCTGGTGGCAGGCGTCCACCAGAAAACGGAAGTCATCCGGGCTTCCATAGCGGCTGGTAGGGGCATAATACCCGGTAACCTGGTAGCCCCAGGAGCCGTCGAAAGGATGTTCGGCAATCGGCATCAGTTCCAGATGGGTAAACCCAAACCGTTTCATTTCATCGATCAGGTAAGGGGTTATTTCCCGGTAGGTAAAGGGCCGGTTGTCTCCTTCAGGGACCCTGCGAAAGGAACCCAGGTGGCACTCATAAATGGACATCGGGGCCGTCCGGTGGTCAAATTTTCGGCGTCTTTCCATCCATCCCGAATCCCCCCATTGGTAAGCGGACAGGTCCCAGACCCTGGCGCAGATGGCCGGCGGAAGTTCCATGGAAAAGGCAAAGGGATCGGTCTTGATCCGGAGATGGCCCTCCCGGGTCTTAATTTCGAACTTATAGAGTGCCCCCGGCCTCAGGCCGGGCAGAAATAATTCCCAAATCCCGGAGCGGCCCATGGAACGCATGGGGAAAAGGCGGCCGTCCCAGCGGTTGAATTCCCCCAGCAGGCTGACCCGTTTGGCATTGGGGGCCCAAACGGCAAAGGAGACGCCTGAGACGCCGTCCAGGGTGGTTTGATGGGCCCCCAGTCGTTCATATAATTTAAGATGATTGCCTTCATTAAAAAGAAAAAGGTCCATCTCTCCCAGGCTGGGGAGAAACCGGTAAGGGTCTTCGGTTTCCCAGGTGTTGCCGTCCTTGAAATGAAACCGGAAATGATAAGGGAAAGGCCAGGCGGCCTTCTTGAGATCGGCCTCAAAAACCCCCCCGGGATGGATACGGGCCATGGTGACGGACTGGCCGTCCCACAACAGGGTGACCCGGTAGGCTTCGGGATGATAGGCCCGGATGATCAGCCCCTGATCCGAGCCCTGCTTATACGGATGGCCCCCCAGAATATGATGGGGATCGGAATGGTCCCCTCTGACCAAGGTGTCCAGTTCAGCTCTCATTCCGCCCTCCAGGAAATAAGTTCCGGTGGTATTTCGATTTCACGGGCAAAGGCTTTATAAGGCCCCCGGTCCCAGGGCCTGCTTTCAGGCAGTAATCCGTTCATTCCAATCATGGTATGGGGAAGCGCTTTCTTCTTTCTCTATGGCCTCCAACCAGGGGTTTTCCCGGGGAGGTTGATAAAAATGCCCGTGGATGCAAATATAACGTCCGGTTTTGGTTTTCAAGAAGCGATCCTTATTCTAAAAAAAAGACCATGGCCGCTCCGGCGGCTATGGTCTTTTCTCTCGGATATATTTTTTCCCTTCCTAATTGCTTTCAGACGTGCCATTGGCCGGGGTGCTGGCGGCCGGGGGGACGGCATTTTTTTCGGCGCCGTCAGCGGGTTTGGCCTTGACACTGTCAACGGCCTTGTCCTTTTCACCTTCCGCTGCCGAAGACCCTTTCCGGGCATAGTCCGTAACATACCAACCGCTCCCTTTGAGGTGAAAGGAACTCTGGGAGATCAATTTCCTCAACGCCCCGGAACAGCCGGGGCATTCGGTCAGGGGGGAATCCGAAAATTTCTGCATGGCCTCCAGGGTGCGGCCGCATTTTTGGCATTCATACTCGTAAATAGGCATTTGACAAACCTCCTAAATCAGTTGTCCAATTTCAGTTGGGCAGCGATGGCCCAAGTAAGAGTCCAGGATAGGGTTTAATCGGAGCCCCTTTAGGGGCTTTAAGATCTCGAAGGTCGTTTGATGGACCTTGCCTTCTTCAACAACCTTCTCTTCTTCAGTTACCTCGAAGCGCTGCATAAATTTCCTGAACCGGATTACATGCACCAATTCGTGGGTCAGAATATATACCAGTAACGGAAACAGTTCAATCCCCTCTTGGCGGTCAATGACCCCCAGGATATTATGATCCTGGAGGCAAATCCGGTAATAATCCCTGGGATAATTTACCGGGATTCGATAAGGGAAGGGAACCACGTACCGGGCAATCTGGGCCAGACCATGGGGGGTGATCTCCTCTTCCCGGAGCTGGGTTAAGTTGGAAACCTCAAAACCATATTTCTTCCAATTGCTGGTGGAAATATGGTAATGATTACACGTAATGTCCTCGGCCACTTCCAGGGCTTTATCAACCTGGCCAATCTCCCCCGAGGAAAAGTAATTATACCCATTCATGTCTCGCCTCTGAATTTATTGTTAAAGTAACACTTTTTTATAAAGAAGTCAAGCTATTGAAAGGGCCGGACTGGGGCTACGGATCACCCTTTGGACAACCTCGAAATTAAGACCCCCTGACGCCTTTAAAAATCATGAGAGGACTTCATCACGTAACTTTGGGACTATCCCTAATTTTAAAAATGAAAGGAGCGGCAGAAAATGCCCGATCGCTCATCCATTCCGGCCGGCCGCCGGAAAAGGATTGATCACCTTTTGGCGACTCTTAATGAGAAAGAACTTTCCGGAATCTTTATTTCCCAACCGGAAAATCGACGCTATTTAAGCGGCTTTAGGCCCTCCGACCCCCAGTTGGACGAATCTTCCGGGTTCCTGATCCTGGGGCCGGACCTGGCCATTCTCGGAACCGACCCCAGGTATGAAATGGAGGCCTTTCAGCAGGCCAGGGGTTTCCAGCCTTTCATTTATCGAGGAGGACTGGAAGGGTCCTGGCCGGAATTGCAGAAGCGCATTCCCCCTTTAAAACGCTTGGCCTTTGAAAGTCCTGCCCTCAGTTATCATTTTTACCGCAGGTTGAAAAAATTGTTTCTTAAAGGGCGGGCCCCGGTCACCCTGGTGCCGACCTTCCATCTGGTGGAGGGCCTAAGGGCCCAGAAGGATCCTTCGGAACTGAAGGCCATAGAGCGGTCCTTAGCGATTACCGAAAGGGCTTTCCAGGAGGTCCTTAGCCGGTTAAAACCAGGCCAAACCGAGAAGGAGATCTCCTGGCGGATAAAGGAGCTCATTCACCTTCACGGCGGGGATGACCCGGCCTTCGAACCGATTGTGGCTTCCGGCCCACAGGCCGCACTGCCCCATGCCGAATCCACGGACCGGGAAATAAAAAACGGAGAACCCATTCTGTTCGACCTGGGTTCGAAATGGCAAGGGTATTGCTCGGATATGAGTCGGACCGTTTTCCTGGGAAAACCTTCGGAGCGTTTTAAGGAGGTTTACAGACTGGTACGGGAAGCCCAGGTCAAGGCTCAGGAAGGAATCTGTTCCGGTATGGATACCAGACAAGTGGACGGACTTGCAAGATCTGTAATAGAAAAAGGAGGTTATGGAAAATACTTCAAGCATTCTCTCGGGCATGGAGTAGGGCTGGCCACCCATGAAATCCCCAGCCTCAACCCGCTTAAAGCCGACCTTCTCCGGCCTGGAATGGTGGTAACCATTGAACCAGGGATTTACCTGCCCGGTTGGGGAGGGGTGCGCCTGGAAAATATGGCGGTCATCCGAAAAAATGGGGCCCGCCTTTTAAGTCAGGACATGACCTTTTACAATTTTTAATGATGGTTAGATTGAATATATTAAACCAAAATAGAGTCTTTTATATTTCGAATATGCCGTTAATAAGGGTCTCATAATAGTCTTGACATGAAATTGAGGAGCTTGCCTTAAATGGGACCTGGGGGTCACTATTATTTTGAGACCCTTAATAACTATGAGTGACGAGCGATGAGCTTTTCTTAAGGAGAACTGGCCATGTTGTTTGAGAACGGAGCCGGGGAAGAGGCCCTGGCCTATCGAAAAAAATATCGCGGCGTTATTGGAATCACTTCCAAGATCCCCATCAAAGACGCCAACATCTTAAGCCTGGTTTACACCCCCGGCGTAGCCGAACCCTGTCTGAAAATCGCCCAGGATCCGCTTCAATCCTATACGCTCTCCTGCCGGGGAAACACGGTCGGCATCCTGACGGATGGTTCCGGGCTCTTTCGTCTGGGCCAGGCCGGGCCCGAAGCGGCCCTGCCGGTCATGGAGGGCAAGGCCGTTATTCTCAAGACCTTCGCTGGCGTAGATGCCATTCCCCTCTGTCTTAGAACCAGGGATGCCTACGAATTTATTGATACCGCTCTGGCCTTAACCCCGACCTTCGGGGCCTTTTGCCTGGAAGATATCGCCAGCCCCCAGAGCTTCACTATTGCCGACCACTTGGAAAGAGGAGCCGATATCCCGGTTTTCAACAACCACGGTCTCGGAGTGGCCATCCCCACCCTGTCAGCCATGATCAATTCCATGAAGCTCGTCGGCAAAGACCTGCCGGCCGCCCGGGTTATCATCAACGGCGCCGGCATGGCCGGCCTGGCCAGCGCCGAGTTGCTGGTAACGGCCGGCATCAAGAATGTCGTGGTCTGCGACCGGGACGGCGCCTTATACCCATACCGCCCAAAAGGGATGAGCTGGGCCAAATGGGAAATCGTTAAAAAAACCAACCCGGAGAAAGTCAAAGGGGGTCTAGTCGAGACCATTAAAGGGGCGGACGTCTTCATCGGCCTTTCAACTGGGGGCATCCTGACCGGCGATATGGTCCGCACCATGGCCAAGGATCCGGTCATCTTTGCTTTGGCGACGCCCACCCCCGAGATCATGCCCGAAGAAGCCCGCCGGGCCGGAGCCCGGGTCATGGTTTTTAACCGGGCCGATTTCCCCAATCAATCGGATGTGGCCATGATCTTTCCTGGATTCTTTCGGGGGGTGCTGGACAGCCGCTCCAGTAATATCAACAGCACCATGGCCCTGGCCGCAGCCCAGGCCCTGGCGGATTGCATTTCCCCGTCGGAGTTGTCTCCCGATTACGTCATGCCCAAGATCTTTGATTTCCGTGTCGCCCCCCGCATCGCCGAGGCGGTCGCCCGGGCCGCCCTGGAAACCGGGGAAGCCAAAGGAGAGGTGGATCCCCATGAAATTGCCGAGAACACCCGGCGTTATGTCTATGAAGGCCACTGGCCGGTTCCGCCTCCTTCATTAAAAAAACAATCCCTCAAGGAGGAATCTCTGGAGCTGCACCGGCGTTACCGGGGAGTGCTGGAGATCAAAAATAAAATCGCCATTCGCGACAATTACATCCTGGGCCAGTTTTATCTGCCCCCTTTAGCCGAAAAACCGGCCCGCCTGATTCGGGAAAACCCGGAACTGGTCTATGAGCTGACCGCCAAAGGCAACCTGGTGGCCATCGTCACCGACGGCAGCGCCGTCCTGGGATTGGGCAATATCGGCGCCCAGGCTGCTATGCCGGTCATGGAAGGCAAGGCCATTCTTTTTCAGACCTTTGCCGGGGTGGAGGCCTTTCCCATTTGCCTGGCCACTCAGGATGCCGATGAAATCGTGGAAATCGTCAAAAGGATGGAAGCCACCTTCGGCGGCATCAACCTGGAGGATATTTCCGCTCCCCGCTGTTTTTACATCGAGAGGCGGTTGAAGGAAGAGATGGGCATCCCGGTCTTTCATGATGACCAGCACGGCACCGCCATAGTGGTTGCGGCCGCCCTGCTCAATTCGGCCCTGCTTTCCGGGCGCCGGCTCGAAGAGTTCCAGGTGGTCATAAACGGCGCCGGAGCTGCGGCCATTGCCGTCAGCAAACTGCTCCTTGAAATGGGACTCCGGCAGATCGTCCTCTGTGATACCCGGGGAGCCATTTACCCGGGACGCCAGGAAGGGTTGAACTGGATTAAGGAAGAAATGGCCCAACAGACCAATCCCGAGCGGAAAAAGGGGACCCTTTCTGATGTGCTTAAAGGGGCGGACGTCTTTATCGGCCTTTCCGTAGCCGGGGCCATGAATTCGGAGATGGTTCAGTCCATGGCCAACGACCCGATCATTTTTGCCCTGGCCAACCCCATGCCCGAGATTTTTCCCGAACCGGCCCGGGAAGCCGGGGCTTATATCATGGCTACCGGCCGCTCGGATTATCCCAACCAGGTGAACAATTCCCTGGTCTTTCCCGGCGTATTCCGCGGGGCACTGGATGTCAGAGCTCGAACCATCAATGAGGCCATGAAGATTGCAGCCGCCCGGGCCATTGCCGGTTTGATTGCCGAAAAAGAATTGAGTCCCGACTATATCATTCCCAAGAGTATGGATTTTCGAGTCCCCCCGGCCGTAGCCCAAGCCGTGGCTCGAAGCGCCATGGAAACCGGTGCGGCCCGAATCGAAGTGGATCCCGAGGTCATTGCCCGGAGGACAAGGACTATCATCTACGAAGGTGAATTGGGTTATCTGAAGGACGAAGACCTCAAGCTGGAAAGTGCCCGATAGCCTGAAGTTCGGCTTTCGGGGTCCGGCCCATACGGGGCTGATGCCTCCTTCGTATAACGTCGGCTCTTTTCATGAAACTTTGGGGATCGTCTTTCAACCGGAGGCTATCACCAAGGCAATACCTTACACTTTGCCTTTTGATTTAACTCCTCCAAGCACTTCCTGCACCAACGTGCCCTCAGACTCAGACTTTGCTTTTTATAGCTTTATTTTGATCTGCAGGCTGCGGAGGCGGTTGATGGCGGCGGCGATCTCAAAAAGCCGGGGCCTGGCCAGGTTTCCGACCTTATAGGGCATCAAGCCATCCAGCCCTTTCTCCTCGATCTCGGCCAGGGCTTTTTCAAGTCCTTCCTTTAGGCTACTGCTCCCATCCAAATATTTCGAAGCATATAAGTGGATCAGGCGGCCGATGGAACGGGTTTGCCCGGTCTCGACCAGTTGTTCTACAGAAGAAAGATCGATGACCTGCTCCCCATAAATGAGGCTGGACCTTCCCTTGGCCTCGATACGAACCTCTCTGTTTCCCCGGCTGGGATCAAAGCTTTCCGGCTTAGGCTGACGGGGGCTGAAGTCTCCGAAGGATTCGCCGCCCTCCGCAAGCCGGTGCACCGGAAAACGTTCGGCGATCTCCCGGGCCTCTTGGGTTACCAGAAAGGGTTTGTAGTTGTTCATCCAGATGACGGTATCGGCCGCTTCAAAGTAATCCCCGGATCCTCCCATGACCAGGATGGTGGAGACCCTGTGCTCCTGATAAAGCTGGCGGACCTTGTCAATAAAAGGGGTGATCGGTTCATGGGCCTTCTGAACCAGTTCCTGCATGCGGCGGTCGCGGATCATGAAATTCGTGGCCGAGGTGTCTTCATCGATGAGCAGCACCTTGGCCTCCATTTCCAGGGCTTCCATGATATTGGCTGCCTGGGAGGTGCTGCCGCTGGCATTATCGGTGCTGAAGCGAACCGTATCTCTGAAGAGGGGCAGACTTTTTATAAACGGGCTGATATTGACTTTGGCCACCCCGCGGCCGTCTTCGCTGCGGATTTTTACGGCCCGGGGATCGGAGACGCAATAGTCACGGCCATCGCCCGGGACGTGGCTGTAGATCCCCAGTTCCAGGGCCCTCAGCAGGGTGGATTTTCCGTGAAAGCCGCCCCCGCAAATCAGGGTTACTCCCGACGGTATTCCCATGCCTTTCAGCAAACCCTTGTGGGGCAACTGGAATGAAACCGAAAGTTCCGGCGGGGTTCTGAAGGGAACTACCCCCATGGTCAAAGGCCGGGTGCTGATGCCGCTCTCCCTGGGCAGGATCGCCCCATCGGGAATAAAAGCCGCCAGCCCCTTTTCCGACAAAGCAGCTCGCAGCCCTTCCTGATCCTCATAGGCATCCACAAAACGTTTAACCTCCAGACCCAGGCTGGGTAGATGAAACACCCCCTGCTGGAGTATGTTAGGCAGATCATCAAAGAAAAGGGCTACGGCCTCCATGCCCATGACGGTCCTGCCGACCGCCGGCAGCCCGGCGGTTAAACGCAGCTCCAGGGTTCCCTCCTTTACCACGACCGCGGACCGTTCCAGAATTTCGGCCCCTCCGGCCTCGATGGCAATCCCGCCGTTTCGACCGGCGCCCCGGTGTTTGCCGGCCTGGTTTCGGATGGCTTGCTGAACCTGACGGCCGATGAAATCGCAAAAGGCCACCCGCCGCACCCGGCTTTCCCAGAGATCGGCCAGGATCTGCCATTTTTTTAAGGATATCAAAACACGGATCCTGGAAGGCGGGGCAAAGGGATCGGCCTGGACCCGGTCTATAAACAATTCATATTGGGAAAACAGATAATGCCCTTCAATATCCTGGTAGGCCTTGTAGCCTTTTTCGTGGATTCGGAAGAGGGTCTTCTTTAAGTCGTCAGCAGGCTTCATGGAATTTCCTTAAAATAGCTGTTGGTCAAAATAGTCGGTTATTAGCTGATAAAAACCACTCCATCCAGATCCTTGAAATCTGCGTCACTGGTTATCACCTTAGCATCCTTTTGAACGGCCGTGGCATAAACAATGGCGTCCGCCATGGGTAGAGAAAACTTAAGACTCAGGTCGGCCGCTAAAAGAGCAATGCTTTCCTCTAATGGAATTATCTGGGTTTTATTCATGAAAGATACGGCCAATAAAGCCTCCTCTTCGGTTCTGTCTCTTTTGATTTTTTTATAGACTTCATACAGGACAATGGTTGGGGTTATGATCCGGGTCAGATCCTTGAGATGTTTTGCATATTCCGAGCCCCGGGGACCTTCAATAAAAAAATCGATCCACCCTGAGGAATCTATCAGTTTCATGCCCTATCTCTTTCATCACGGATATTTTTATTATCCATGCCCTTTAAAAAACCTCTGAAATATTCCGGCGGTTTTTCAGGAATCAGATGAATAATACCTCCCTTAAAAACAACCACCATCTTTTGGCCGCTTTTTAAGTTAAGTTTTTCCCTGATGTCTTTCGGGATAACCACTTGGTATTTGGGAGATATGGTCGTTGTTCCCATTTGTCCTCCTTTTTTTCTATCGATAGTAATATCGTAAAACCATTTCGGGTGTTTGTCAACAATTTTAACAGGTTTCTCCCCTGAGGAGGCTGGCCCGCTTCCTTTCCCTTTAAACTATTCCCTTGAAAGAGGAAAGCCGTTTTGTTATAAAAAGCCCAAAAGTCAAAGGCAGCCGCCAGCCTTGGTGCGGTCACCACCTTGAAAAAAATCGCCTCCATTGATATTGGTTCCAATACCTTACGTCTTTTAATCGCTAAAAAAACGGGAACAGGGTTTGAACCGGTCTGGCGTGATCGAGAGATCGTCCGGTTGGGGAGAAATTTTTATCCGGATCGCCTCATCTCTCCGGAGGCTATCGAGGCGGCTCTCAAGGTTCTAAAAAGATTTAAAAGTAAGGTTGATGGGCAGGGGGCAGCCCCAATCCGGGCTGCAGGAACGGGAGTCCTCAGAGAAGCCCGAAATGTCCGATCCTTCCTGAAAAGGGTTACGGAAGAAACGGGCCTGGAAATGACGGTTATTTCCGGTCCGGAAGAGGCGCGGTTGATGGCCGCGGGCATCCTTTCGGCAATCAAACCCGGCCGGGGGAAAGGGTGTTTTTTCGATATCGGGGGAGGGAGCACGGAATTTGTTTTTCTGGATCGGGGAGAAATGGAAAGTCGGGTCAGTTTGCCTCTCGGGGTCGTGGGGCTGACTGAAAGGTTCCTGGCTTCCAACCCTCCGACGGCCATGGAGTCCGAAAATCTTAAAGAGTATTGCCGAAATATTCTCAGGAAAAAATGTTTCAAAAGTGATAGACTCGAATTCTTAGTTGGGACAGCCGGGACAGTCACCACGCTGGCGGCTATGGTGAAAGGCCTCTCGGTCTATGATCCGGATCAAATCAACGGCACCCTTTTAACCCAGGGGCTTCTCTCCGAATTAGCTCAGAAACTATTGGGGCTGCCCCTGGCGGAAAGGGCGCAGCTACCCGGCCTGGAACCCGGAAGGGCCGATATTATCGTTTCCGGCCTTCTTCTGCTCCTCGAAATTTTGGATTTTTTTTCTAAAGCCGACCTTCAGGTTAGCGATGCCGGATTGCTGGAAGGACTTCTATTGGAAAAGGGTTCGGCGTTCAGCGTTCGACGTTCGACGTTATTAAGGAAAAATTAATGGTGTTGAAAGGAGAATTCATGCCCAAAGAGACTAATCCGATACGGGAGGGATTGACCTTTGACGATCTGTTACTCGAACCGGCTCATTCCATGGTCCTGCCCAAAGAAGTGAAGGTCCAAACCGTGCTGACCCGCTCTATTCAGCTCAATATACCCATCATCAGCGCGGCTATGGATACGGTCACCGAATCCCAAACCGCCATCAGCATGGCCCGCCAGGGGGGAATCGGCATCATTCACAAGAATATGGGGATTGAACACCAGGTCATGGAAGTGGAAAAGGTAAAAAAGTCGGAAAGCGGAATGATCGTCGATCCGGTAACCATGAACCCCGAGCAGCGCGTTCATGACGTCTTGGAGGTCATGGAAAAATACCGCATCTCCGGCGTGCCGATTGTCCGAGGGAAGAAACTGGTCGGTATTGTCACCAATCGGGACCTGCGCTTTGAAACCAACTTAAACAAAAAAGTTTCCGAAGTCATGACCAAAGAGAACCTGGTTACCGCCAAGGTGGGTATTACCCTGGAGGCCTCCAAGGCCCTACTGCATAAAAACCGGATCGAGAAACTCTTGGTGGTGGATAATCGGGGAAATCTCAAAGGCTTGATCACCATTAAAGACATCGAAAAAATCAAAAAATTCCCTCTGTCCAGCAAGGATGATCGGGGTCGGCTGCGCGTCGGGGCCGCCGTCGGCGTGGGAGCGGATCAATTGGAAAGGGTCGAGGCCCTGCACCAGGCTGAGGTCGATGCCGTTTTTTTCGACGTCGCCCACGGACATTCCAAAAATGTGATCGAAGCGGTCCAGGAGACCAAGAGAAAATTTCCCGAATTGCAGGTGGTGGCCGGGAATGTAGGGACGGCGGAAGGAACGAAGGCCTTGATCCGGGCCGGAGCGGATGGAGTCAAAATCGGGATCGGCCCGGGTTCCATTTGCACCACCCGCATCATAGCCGGAGTGGGGGTCCCCCAAATAACGGCCATCATGGACTGCGCCCGAGCGGCCAAACGATATAAGGTGCCGCTCATCGCCGATGGAGGTATTAAATTTTCCGGCGATGTCACCAAGGCCCTGGCTGCCGGGGCCGACTCGGTTATGATCGGCAGCCTGTTTGCCGGGACCGAGGAAAGCCCGGGAGAAACCATCCTCTATCAAGGCCGGACCTATAAGGTTTATCGCGGCATGGGTTCGATTGAGGCCATGAAGGCCGGCAGCAGCGACCGCTACAGCCAGGACGACTATGAGACGGAATCCAAATTAGTGCCTGAAGGGATTGTCGGGCGGGTACCCTATCGGGGTCCCCTGGCCGATACCGTCTACCAGTTGGTGGGAGGCTTGAGGGCCGGGATGGGCTATGTCGGCTGCCGGGATCTTAAGGAGATGCAAAAGAAGGCCCGCTTCATTCGCCTTACACCGGCCGGCTTGAGGGAATCCCATGTCCATGATGTGATCATTACCAAAGAGGCGCCGAATTATCGTTTAGAATAGGAAAAGACGTTCGACGTTCAGAGTTTGGAGTTGAGGAAAAAGGGAGCGTGAGCGTCGTTGGCCGAATAATACTGAACCCTGAACCCCGAACTCTGAACTCACAACAACGACGAACGCCGAACGTAATTTAAGGAAACCATGGACATTCACAGTCAAAAAGTTCTGATCCTCGATTTCGGGTCACAAACCACCCAACTCATCGCCCGACGGATCAGGGAAGCAAGGGTCTATTGCGAAATTCATCCCTTCAACTGGCCGTTGGACCAGATCCGTTCTTTTGATCCCAAGGGGATCATCCTCTCCGGCAGCCCGGCCAGTGTCTATGATGCCCGGGCGCCCTTGAGCGACCCGGCCATCTTTGAATTGGGAGTCCCCATCCTGGGGATCTGTTACGGCATGCAGTGGATCACCCATCAGTTAGGGGGCCGGGTCGGCCGTTCGGCCAAGAGAGAATTCGGCCGGGTGGAAATCCAATGGCTGGATTATGAGGACCTTTTTTTCGGGTTGGACAAAGAAAAATCGCCGGCCCAACGAACGGTCTGGATGAGCCACGGGGACCGCATCGAGAGGCTTCCCAAAGGCTACCGGGCCATTGCCGAAAGTAAAAATGCCCCCTTGGCGGCCATGCGCAACAAAAACCGGACCGTCTTCGGGGTTCAGTTTCATCCGGAAGTGGTCCATACCCCGGCCGGGAATAGAATCATCAAAAATTTTCTCTTTAAAATTTGCCGCTTAAAGCCCCTCTGGACCCCGGCTTCCTTTATCAAACAAACCATCTCCCGGATCCGGCAACAGGTTGGAAAAGAAAAAGTCCTCTGCGCCCTTTCCGGCGGGGTGGATTCTTCGGTTGTGGCCGTTTTGCTCCACCAGGCCCTGGGCAGGCAACTGACCTGTATCTTTGTCAACAACGGTCTGCTGCGCAGCGGCGAGGCCGAAAAGGTGGTCCGGGTCTTTCGGGGCCATTATCATATCCCTTTGGTTTACGTGGATGCCAGCCGGATCTTCCTGAAAAAATTGAAAGGGGTCATCGATCCCGAAAAGAAACGGACCCTCATCGGCCATCAGTTCATCCGCATTTTTGAAGCCGAAGCCAAAAAGATCGGACCGGTCCGCTTTCTGGCCCAGGGCACCTTATACCCGGATGTGATTGAATCGGTTTCTTTCAAAGGGCCTTCCGCCACCATTAAGACCCATCACAACGTCGGAGGCCTTCCGGAGCGAATGCGCTTGGAATTAATTGAGCCTTTGCGGGAGTTATTCAAGGACGAAGGACGGGAAGTGGGCCGCAACCTGGGTTTGCCGGAAGAAATGATCAACCGCCAGCCCTTTCCCGGACCGGGTCTGGCCATCCGCATTCTGGGGGAGGTAACCGAGGAGCGCTTGGACATCTTGCGCCAAGCCGATACCATTGTCTGGGAGGAAATGAGGAAGGCCAACCTGTATACCAAGGTCTGGCAGTCCTTTGCCGTCCTTTTGCCAATCAAAACCGTGGGCGTTATGGGGGATGAACGCACCTATGAACACGTGGTTGCCCTGCGCATCGTCGACAGCCTGGATGCCATGACGGCCGATTGGAGCCGGATTCCTTATGCCCTGTTGGGCCATTTGTCCAATCGAATCATCAATGAAGTCAAAGGGGTCAACCGGGTGGTTTATGATATCTCGTCCAAACCTCCCAGCACCATCGAGTGGGAATAAGCCCTTATAACCATGCCTCATTCCACCTTTATCCATCTGCATACCCATACCCAATACAGCCTGCTGGATGGAGAAATCCGTCTCAAAGCCCTGTGTGAAAAGGCCCAGGCCTTCAAAATCCCGGCTATCGCCATCACCGATCACGGGAACCTTTTCGGAGTGGTGGATTTCTATAAACAGGCCCAAAAATACGGACTGAAACCGATTATCGGCTGCGAAATTTATGTCGCCCCGGAAAGCCGCTTCCAAAAAGAATCGCTTCCACACCAGGAAAATGCCTTCCACCTGGTTCTGCTCTGTAAAAATGATAAAGGGTATCGCAACCTGGTCAAGCTGGTAACCCTGGCCAACTTTGAAGGTTTTTACTACAAACCCAGAATAGACAAGGAGTTGTTGAGGGCCCATAACAAAGGGCTGATCGCTATGTCGGCCTGCTTGCACGGGGAGGTACCCCATAGCCTGCTCAGGGGCCAGTTTGATCTGGCCCTCAAGACCGCCCAGGAACTGGCCGAGATCTTTGACCAGGACCGCTTCTACCTGGAACTTCAAAAAAATGATATCCCGGAACAGGAGATCGTCAACCGGGGTCTCCTTGAAATTCATCGTCAAACAGGCCTGCCGATAGTCGCGACCAATGACTGCCATTACCTGACCCGGGAAGAAGCCAAGGCCCATGATGTCCTGCTCTGCATCCAGACCGGGAAAACCGTAGAAGATACCAACCGGATGCGTTTTTCCACCGACCAGCTTTACTTCAAATCCCCGGAAGAGATGCAGGCCTTGTTTGCCGATTTGCCTGAGGCCCTGGAAAACACCTTGCGCATCGCCGAACGATGTAATCTGGAATTGACTTTTGGAAACTCGTTCCTTCCCAAATACCCCCTGCCGCCGGAAGAAACCATGGACGGGCGGTTAAGGAAAAACGCCCGAAGCGGTTTGGAAGAGCGTCTGGCTCAAAAGGAAAAGACGGATCCCTCCTTCCCCCCCCATCGATTCAAGGAATACCGCGACCGGTTGGAGAAGGAACTCACCGTTATTACTTCCATGGGGTTTTCCGGCTATTTCCTGGTGGTGGCCGATTACGTCCGTTTTGCCAAGGAAAAAGGGATCCCGGTCGGACCGGGGCGGGGCTCCGGTGCCGGCAGCCTGGTGGCCTTTGCTCTGGGCATTACCGATATCGATCCCCTGACCTACGGTCTTCTGTTCGAACGCTTCCTGAACGTAGAACGAAAGGAACTTCCGGATATCGATGTGGATTTTTGCGTTGAGGGCCGGGATGACGTTTTAAAATATATTGTTGAAAAATACGGCCAGGATTATGTGGCTCAAATCATCACCTTCGGGAAAATGCAGGCCCGGGCCGTGATCCGCGATGTGGGGCGGGCCTTGAATATCCCTTACGGGGAGGTCGATCGGATTGCCAAATTGGTTCCCAATGTCTTGGACATCACCCTGAGTAAGGCCCTGGAGATGGAACCCCGGCTCAAAGAACTCAAGGAATCGGACCCGAATATTCGTCAGCTATTGACCGTGGCCGAGGCCCTGGAAGGTCTGCCCCGCCATGCCTCCACCCATGCCGCCGGGGTGGTCATCTCCCCCCACCCTATCCCGGATTCCGTTCCCCTCTACAAAGGACCCAAAGGCGAGGTGCTGACCCAGTATGACATGAAATGCGTTCAGGAAATGGGCTTGATCAAATTCGACCTTTTGGGGCTCAATAATTTAACCATTATTCAGTATGCCCTCAAAGTGATTGAACGCACCCATGGAGTGACCATCGAGCTCTCCCGGATCCCTTTGGACGATCCGGCCGCTTATGAATTACTGGACCGGGGAGATACCTCGGGGGTTTTCCAACTTGAGAGTTCGGGTATGAAAGAACTCCTGGTCAAGATCGGACCCCGGACCTTTGAGGACTTGATAGCCCTGATCGCCCTGTACCGGCCCGGTCCCCTGGAAAGCGGCATGGTCGCCGACTATATCAAGCGGAAACACGGTCAGGTGCCGGTCGAATACCCGCTGCCTCAATTGGAGGGGATCTTGAAGGAAACCTATGGCATCGTTGTCTATCAGGAACAGGTGATGCAAATCGCCGGTCTCCTGGCGGATTATTCCATGGGGGAAGGGGATATCCTCAGGCGGGCCATGGGGAAAAAGATTCCGGAAGTAATGGCCCAGCAGCGGACCCGTTTCCTGGAAGGAACCCGGAAGAAAAAGATTGATCAAAAGAAGGCCGATGCCATTTTTGATCTGATGGAAAAATTCGGCGGCTATGGTTTTAATAAGTCCCACAGTGCCGCCTACGCCATGATTACCTATCAAACGGCCTATCTCAAGGCCCATTACCCGCTGGATTTCATGGTCGCCCTGCTGACCAGCAAGATGGGAAATTCCACGGAAGTGACCAAATATATCGCCGAGTGCCGGGAGAAGGGCATGGTGGTTCTTCCTCCGGATGTCAACCAAAGCCAGATGGACTTTACGGTGGTCGAGGATAAGATCCGTTTTGGGCTGGCGGCTGTTAAGAACGTAGGGGCCGGGGCCATCGAGTTTATCCTGGAGGCCCGGGAAAAGGGGGGACCGTTCCATTCTCTGATTGATTTCTGCCGGAGGGTCGATTTGCGCCGCGTCAACCGGCGGGTAATGGAAAGCCTGATCAAATGCGGGGCCTTTGACTCCCTGGGGGCGGCTCGTTCCAGCTTGATGGCCTTTTTGCCTGATGCCTTGGAGATCGGCCAGAAGGTTCAACGGGAGCAGACCGAGGCCCAGTTTAGTCTTTTTGCCCTGACTGCGGAAGGAGGGCCGGCCTTTTCCATGCCCGAGGTGGAACTCCCGGCTTTGGGAGAATGGCGGGAGAGTCAGAAATTGGCCTATGAAAAGGAGATCCTCGGTTTTTACATTACCGGGCATCCCCTGACCCGATATACCGAGGCTTTGCAGGCCATGAAGACGACGGATCTTCAATCCCTCCCGGACTTCGGGGACAAAGAAACCATCCGCATTGCCGGGATGGCCGCCGCTTTGAAGGAAATCAACAGCAAAAAAGGGGAGCGCATGGCCTTTGCGACGATTGAAGATCTGACCGGAACCTGCGAGGTGATTATCTTTGCCGATACCTTCAGGAAATGCTCTCCCGTATTGAAGGAGGAAAGTCCCCTGTGGATCAGCGGTCTGACCACCAAGGATGAGAAGGGAATTAAAATTATCGCCAATGAAGTGATGCTCCTGGCTGAGGCCGAAGAAAAATTAGCCCAGCAGGCGATTATTAAAATATCCCTGGACGACCTCAGCCGATCCCAGCTTCAGGATTTGTCTCATCTGCTTTTATCCCATAAGGGTCTCTGTCCGGTTCAAATCTGGGCCGCCCTGCCTGATGAGAGCCAGGTTCTCTTAAACCTTCCGGAGGCCTACAAGATCCGGCCTTCCTCCCGATTACGAAAAGAACTTAACCATCTTCCCGGTCGTCTTGTCCTGGAAATCCAATATCCCTGAAGTCTTGCGGAAAACCGGCAAGCGGTTCGATTCACGGCCCGCCGGTCCCTGTTGGTCACTATTATTTTGAGACCCTTAATAGTTATCCATGACTGTTTATCAAGAACGTTTTTATCGAAGCCGGCCCAGTTCAAAAGAGTGGATCTCCTTCACTATCCAGGTCAAGGAAAGCGATCTCTGGGTGCGGGCTAAAAGAGACCTTTCCGAAGAAGGGTATGAGCGGGTTTTTCAACACCGCCATACCGTCGAAACCTATATCCGGCAGAGGCCGGAATTTAAAGACGCCCTGGCGCCTCTTCCCTCTGATCCCCTGGCCCCGGCCATTATTCGGGATATGCTGCTGGCCGGTCAAATCGCCGGGGTGGGACCGATGGCGGCTGTGGCCGGCGCCATAGCCCAATATGTAGGGCAGGATCTTCTGCCTCTGTCGTCCGACCTGATCATCGAAAATGGCGGGGATCTTTTTATCTCCAGCAGCGAACCCTTGACGGTAGGTATCTTTGCCGGCGATTCGGCTTTGAGCCAACGCCTGGGAATTGAAATGGAGCCCACCCTGACCCCGGTAGGGCTTTGCACTTCTTCAGGTACGGTGGGCCATTCCCTGAGTTTCGGCAAAGCCGATGCCGTTACTATTCGCTCCTCTTCGGCCATCGTAGCCGATGCCCTGGCCACGGCCGTCGCCAATCGGGTCCGGACCAGGAAGGATATATCCGGCGCCTTGGCCTGGGCCCAGTCCATCCCGGAGGTGCAGGGGGTCTTGATCATCGTCGGAGATCAAATCGGCCTTTGGGGGGATTTGAAACTGGTTTCGGTTTGATTTTTAGCCACGGACACACACGGACGACTACGGACCATTTTTAGGCCAGACCCCGCTATGAGGGACCTGGCCTAACCACGTCATCGCTATCGCGAGCATAAGAGGGTCTGTGGTAAAATAAAGGTTTATGAGCAGGAGGATTGTTTAATGAAATTTCCAAAGTCCATAGGGATCATACTACTGATTTGTGTTATAGGCTTCGGGGGCTGCGGAACCATCCCTGTCGCCAAAGAGCGCAAGGGACCGCCCAAGGTGGCCCTGGTCTTGGGAGGCGGGGCGGCCCGAGGATTCGCTCACGTGGGGGTTATCCGGGTCTTGGAGCAGGAGAAGATCCCGATACATATGATTGTCGGCACCAGCGTCGGAAGTCTGATCGGGGCCCTCTATGCCTCCGATCCCAACAGCTTCAATTTGGAATGGCTGGCCTTTACCATCGAGAAAGAGGATATCTTCGATTACTCTGTGCTGTATTCCAAAATGGGTCCGGTCTTAGGAGAGCGGCTGGAAAAATTCATCCAGACTAAAGTCAGAGCCAAGACCTTGGAACAGATGAAAATCCCCTTCTATGCCGTAGCTACGGATCTGAATAGCGGTGGTACCTGGGTCTTTGAAAAGGGTTCGGTAGCCAAAGCGGTGCGGGCCAGTTGTTCCATCCCGGGCATTTTTCAACCCCTTGAATTAGGCGGCCGGATGTATGTGGACGGCGGGGTAACGGACAATCTGCCGGTAGACGTCGCCCGGGCCAGAGGGGCCGATATCATTATCGCGGTCAATATCCAGACAAACATCCAGAACCCCCAGATCAATTCCCTGGTCGATGTTATTTTGCAGTCCATCAACATCATGGGGCGTGAACTGGTGAGCTATAAGTGCCGGGACTATGATGTTCTCATCGAGCCCAACGTCGGCGATGTGGGCCTAACCGATTTTTCCCAGAAAAAGCGGCTGGTGGATGCCGGGATCCAGGCCGCTAAACAGGCCCTGCCCAAGATTCGAAAGTCCCTCGAAGAGAAGCCTTAAATTAGAGTTTGTCCCAACGTTATGTGATTCTCAAACCGAAGGGATTGTCTTAAAAAAATATTAAATCACCCCAAAGGGCTTCGGGGGTCTTGATTTCAAGGATTGTCCGCCAAAACGCCGGCAGCTTGAACCCGGGCAGGAAGTTTAAAATGGGGTTTAGAAACAGGCCAACACCAAAGTCCCGTCTTCGGCGGGATGAATGCCCGGCTTCCAACCAACTTAGAAATTTGGGCCGGGTTCTTCGCATCCAAAACAATGCCAGTCCCACTCCTGCGAGTGGATCAGTTGGGGCTATGGATTACCTTGCGGACAACCTTGAAATCAAGACCCCCGAAGCCCTCGACGAATGGAGTGCTTAACGTTGGGACAAACTCAAAAATTAATCGATGAACGATGAGCGCCGGATGATAAAGGCAGCCCTAAAAAAAGGAGGGCATCTCTGGATCGGAATAAGCGCTCTGCTGTTTTTCCAGACCGCCCTTTTCCTGCAGATTGAGCCGATTGTCACCTATTTTTATTCCTTTATCTGGTGGGCCTATGTGGTCACCGTGGACGGATTGATTTACCGAATCCAAGGACATTCCCTGATCATCAACCGGACTCGGCAATTCTTTCAGTTGCTTCCCTGGTCGGTTTTTATCTGGCTCATTTTCGAAGGGTTCAACCTGATACTGAAAAATTGGTATTACATCGGGGTCCCCAAATCCATTTTCCTGCGCTGGCCGGGCTATTTCGTGGCCTACGGGACCGTTCTTCCCGCCATCTTTGAAACCAAAGAACTACTGGCAGCCTTGGGCCTGTTCAAAAAAGGCCGTCTGCGGCCGGTTCAAATCCGTCCCACCTGGTTCCGGCCTCTCATAGTCATCGGGTCCCTCTGTCTGATTCTACCTTTGATGGTCCCGCCCTTTTTCTTTCCCCTGGTCTGGTTGGGCTTTATATTCCTTCTGGAACCGTTCAATTATCAAACCCACCGGCCTTCTCTTCTTAAAGACCTGGAACAGGGAAAATTGGAAAATCTCCTCCAACTTCCTTTGGCCGGTATGATCTGCGGTCTGCTCTGGGAGTTCTGGAATTACTGGGCCAGCGCCAAGTGGGTTTACACCGTTCCCTGGGTGGGGGAGTTAAAACTGTTTGAAATGCCCATCCTGGGATTTTTCGGATTTCCCCCCTTTGCCGTGGAGTGCTTTGTTATCGTCGCCTTCCTGGGATTTTTTGAAGGCCGGACGGAAAAACAGCGGCGGTCGCCTTGGGGGTTCTGGCCGGTATGGCTCTTTTTCTACCTGGTTATGTTTTCAGCCATCGATACCTATACGGTCCGGTCGTTTGGATGACGAGGAATAACCGTAAGAGGCCTGAGGTTGGAGGATGAAAAAGAAACTCTATTTCATCAGTCTGGGCTGCGCTAAAAATCAGGTGGACAGCGAGATCATGCTCCACGAATTGGAAAGCCGGGGCCTGGTCCTGACCCCGGACCCCGAAAAGGCCGAGGTCGTCATTGTCAATACCTGCAGTTTTATTGAATCGGCCACCCGGGAAAGCATCGATACCATTCTGGAGGCCGCCCGGTTGAAACAGGAAGGCCGATGCCGGGTGTTGGCTGTAGCCGGTTGTTTCCCACAACGCTATCGGGAATCCTTAATAGCCCAATTGCCTGAAGTGGACCTTTTTTTGGGAACCGAATCGTTTGTAGGTATCGCCGATCAGGTCCTGGCTCTTTTGGCCGGGGATAAAAGCGAAACGATGATCCTGAGACCCGATCCCCGGCTCTGGGCAGGACCTCTCAGCCGCACCGTGACCACGGGCAAAGGGTCGGCCTATTTAAAAATCGCTGAAGGCTGCTCCAACTTTTGCGCCTACTGCACCATCCCGTCGATTCGGGGACCGTTCCGAAGCCGCGATCCAGGGATCCTGCTCCAGGAGGCAAACAACTTAGCCGGGCAAGGGGTCAGGGAACTGAACCTGGTGGCCCAGGATACGACGGCTTATGGAACTGATTTGAGGCCCTCCTCTTCTCTGATGGCCTTACTGAAGGCCTTGATCCGGATCGAATCGCTCGCCTGGCTTCGGCTCCTCTATCTCCGGCCGGAGAGGATTACCCGGCCCTTGCTGGATTTGATGGCCGGGGAAGGGAAAATCTGCCCTTACCTGGATATCCCTGTCCAGCATATCAGTGATGCGGTTCTGAAGAGGATGAATCGGCCTTATCGGGGTAAAAAGCTACGGGGCCTGATTTCTCGAATCCGTCGCCTCCTGCCCCAGGCGGCCCTGCGGTCAACGGTCATGGTCGGTTTCCCCGGCGAAGGGGAAAGGGAATTTCAGGAGCTGTTCAATTTTATCACTGAAGTTGAATTCGATCACCTGGGCGTCTTCCCATTTTCTCCGGAGGAAGGCACGCCGGCCGCCCAGTATGCCGATCAAGTACCCCTGGAAATCAGTCAAAAAAGGGTTGATCTCTTAATGGAACGGCAAAAAGAAATATCATTTAAAAAAAATCAGGCTCGGATCGGGACCCTGGAGCCTGTTTTGGTCACCGGACTCAGCCCGGAAAGCGATTTGTTGATCCAGGGGCGGACCCGTTTTCAGGCCCCGGAGGCGGACGGGGTGATCTATCTTACCCGGGGCCAGCCCCGCTTCGGCGAAATCCAGATGGTTAAAATCACCGAAGCCCATCCTTACGATTTAGTGGGAGAAATTTGCGAATGAAAGAGAAAGCCTATCCCTTTTCCTGTCCCATCTGCGCCAAGGTAACCGACTACCCCTTGGAACTATTTATTGAGGGGGCGGTTCTCACCTGCCCCTTCTGCAAACTGTCCCTTCGCCTCCACGGGCACATGCTGGCCTATATCCAGAAAGAAATCGTGGAAATGAAAAAACCCGAAGAAGAGACAGTCACGTAAGTCCCAACCCCTGACCACCTGAGATTGCTTTTTTCTTCGCTTATTCTTTTAAGATTATAGGAAGATAGGTGGGGCAATAAAGTTGGGTCTGCCGTTCATAGGCTCCCAGGTCCACCTTTCCCCCAACGATTCGAGGATCCCCATTCTTATCTTCAGATACACCTGAGGAGGCCGCGTTGTCCCCGGCATTGATGGCCGGGGAGGAACACCGGAGATGCAAATCGAAGAAGCTCACATATCGGGGATCGGCTGAAATAGACCCGATGCCTGGAGAGGCGCCGGAATAATTCCCCCAGGCATTGGCCCAGACATCATTGGTGCTGTTAACCGGTGCACTGGTGGCATCGGCATGGATTCCATAGGTGCCGTTGGAAGTAATGACGTTGTTGGTTATCTGGGGATTGCTGGAATTGAAATTGGCGACTCCGCCTCCCCCGTAATTGAGAAAAATCGTGTTGTTCACAATGGACGGGCTGGCGCTGTCGTTAAAAATACCGCTGCCGTTGATGCCGGCAATGACGTTGTTGATGATGCTCGGATTCGAATAATAATTTTTAATCCCGGCGTCTGCCCCTCCGCTTCCTGAAAAGGTCACAAAATTACCGGAAATGGAAAACTGGGTAACGTTTTGAGTGAAAATCCCCGTGGAGGTGTTTTCGGTAATATTGCAGTTGTTAACATAACCTCTGATGGGGAAGAGGTTGGAAGACCCTATGAGATCTATCCCTTTTATCCCTTTTTTTACCGTTAAATTTTTTATAAAGACAAACTTATTTCCACCCCAAACCTCAATAACATTCTGGTTGCTGGAAGAGGCGTCAATGATGGCCACCTCCGAGGAAAAACCTTCCAGGTACAAAGCCTTATCCATGATCGTTATGGGAAAGGTTTCGCCGTTAGCCGCGGTGGAATAGGTTCCCGCCAGGACATAAACCCCATCATTTTCTCCGGCCTTATTAATGGCCGCCTGAATGGTTTTGCACGGATCTCCAGGAAGACAACTATTTGAATCGCTGCCAGTAGCTCCATCCACATAATACCAGGCCGCCTGGGCAACCGGATTCAGAATAGTCAACACACCAAAAGCGACTAGCAACCCTCTTGCGACCCATCTTTTCATCGGCAACCTCCTTTTCTGTTAAACACTTCTAACTTACAAGAAGACACCCCTTTAATTCCATCTGATTTTACTTCCCGGCCAGGGGCTTTTTACCAAATCACCGCCACATCATAACGGGCGATCTGGTGATCAGCGGTCAGGATGGGCATTTCTTCCAACTGCGCCTGGGCTACTAACAGACGGTCAAAAGGATCCTTGTGATGGTCTGGGAGGGAAAAAATCTGCAAGGCATGCTTCATCCGGATGGCTAAACTTTGAAAAGCATTCAATTGGATTTGTTCCCAAATAAAGTCTACCGGGTTCTCCGAAATTTTTAGACGGCCCAATTGCGTCTTAATCACCAATTCCCAACCCGAGGCGGCGCTCACAAATACTTCGTTATCCATATTTTTTATTATCTCCCCGGCGCGTGGAGACAGCTTGGGATCATCGGTGATCCACCAGAGAAAGGCATGGGTATCCAGCAGGACCCTCATGATCCAAAGGCCTTTAGGAGAGACTTGGGCAGAGGTTTTTCAAAATCCCTGGAAATGACTATTTTCCCCTTGGCCGTTCCCGCCACCCTCTTGGCAGGTCGATTAACAAAGCTCACCAATCGCGCCACCGGTTTTCCGGCATGGGCAATAACCACCTCATCCCCTTTGGCCACCTGACCCAGGAGCCGTGACAGGTGGGTTTTGGCTTCATGAATATTTACTTTTTTTACCATGGCTTCCTCCCTTACGAGATTATATAGACTAAGTCCTTGACTAAGTCAAACTCTTTCCTTAATGCCCGAGATTGCCCCAGCGGCCTTTCAGGTCGTTGTGGGGGATCTTAGGATCTTGATGAAAAAATTACTTTAACTTTTTTAAAAAATTTGGCATAAAATAAGTCTCATAAAACCAGAACGGGCTGGGGGGAAATGGGTACCGTTTTGTCAACGCCCCCAACCGGAATAAAGGAGGAGACTCGATGGCAAAATCAATGGACTCAAAGAAGGACGCAAAAAAGAAGCCCGCCAAGACGGCCAAAGAAAAGAAGAAAGCCAAACAGGAAAAGAAAAAGGGGAAATAGGCAGGCCAAAGCAATCGGGAGCCATGGACGAGAGAAACTTTTACACGGAGGCCCCTGAGACGATAAAAACCGGCTATACCTGTCCGACGTGCCGCCAGACAGCCGAGTTCCCGGTCCGCTGGCTCAAGCGGACCAAAAAGACCAAACTGCCGCCCGGCGCCGACGAACGGGACCGGGCCAAGTTCGCCAAGGCTCGGGATTATCTGGTGCGGGTGGACGATTTCCTGACCTGCCCCAATCCGCGCTGCCGGCGCCGGTTTGAAATTCCCAATGATCAAACCGTGGTTTTGGTTTGAAAGATGCCGCGAATCGGTGGCCTTTATTTCAGGAATGGCCCCTGTGTTTGATCGAAGAGATCCCTGACAATCCCTTCGGCCTCCCCCAAGCGGGCTTCATCCACCATAACGGTCCCCCAACCCTTCTGGGTCACGAACAGCCCGTTATAGGCGGTATCCTTATATTCCCGGACCAGAAAGGGGATGGCCACCTTCCCCAGGGCGTCGGTCAGCAGATCGGCCTGGAATTGATTGTCCAGGGTGATTAATTTTTTCCAGTTCATTTCCGTGAAATAGGCCCGGTCAGGGACCTACATATCCTTAATCCCGGACATCAACCGGTCAAACTTCTCCACTTCGACCACCGGTGAAGTCACAAAGGAGATGCCGGTCAACTTATTTAAGGCCACCGAGGCGGCAAAGGCCTTTTCGGCATCCGGGAAATCCAGGGTAAAGACCAGATCGTGTTCCCCCATCACGGCAAACATGGAAATGACTGTGCCGCCGTTCTTCTTAATAATGGCAACCGCCTTTTTTGTCCTTTGGGAAGAAATTCCTTTTATCGACTCACTGGAATACTTTCCGAACATCATGAAGATCGGCATATTGAAATCCTCCTTTCGCTATTAACAGGTTGCTGAAAAAGGCCCATCTATCCCGCGCTTCGCGGGATTGCCCTCATCCCTCGTCATTGCGACGTAGATCTAATCTACGCCTCATTCCGAGGAATTTAGGGCGCCTTGTATCTGAACCTTTTTGAGCAACCTGTAAAAAAGGGTTTTTCCGCATCCTGTTAATGATTACTTTTTCAGATAAAAGTCATAGAGCGCCTTGCCTACAAAAAAATCTCCCCAGGCGATGCCGATGTCCGGCAGGGTCGATTTCAAAATCCAAGTACTCGGAGGCGCGGCCTTGGCGATGATTTCCGCGATACTGAAATGGGCCATAAAGACCGTGCCGTAGATGACGATCAGCCCGTTCAAGAGATACCCGTAAACAGCAGTACGGCGAAAAGCAAAAAGGGCCGTCACTGCGATGACGTCAAGGGCCGGGAAGATAAAAGCCAGAAAGCGGGTCCCGTTAAAAAGGAAAGACCCGGGATGAAGCTTGTCGGGGACCATAAAATAGTGGATTCGGTAATGGAGCATCAGTCCTGATATGGCCAGCAAAAATAGGGCCGCCAGAAGCGCTTTTCTATTCATGATCCTGCTCCCCTTTCTTGATAGTCTTGACCCCGGCGCCTGCCCCGGGGTTCGCCGGGTGATCGCCGCCTGGGAAGTTTCCTTTGTCATTCCGGGCTTGACCCGGAATCCAGGAATGTATGTTTATTTCAGGCACAGGTCTGCCGGCGCGGCTCGGATCCCTTTTAAAAATGGAACCGGACCAGATGCCCCAGATACAAGGTAAACCCGATTACAACTAAGTGGAGAATCCACCAGCCGGGCGTGAAGAGTAAAAAATATTTGATCATGGCACCCTCCAGAGTAGATGACCGATGGTGTAAACGGCCGATATACCCAGGAGGTGGATGATCCACCAGCCGGGAGTGAGAAAACTGATTTTCCTGAAGAAGCCGGTTCTGTTCCATGGTTGCCCTCCTTCTCAATTGACCCGATTATAACCCATTGGGACTATTTGTTCCAGCAATCCGTTAAATTCCGGGCCGCGCCCCCAATTTTCCCCCCTTCCAAGTCTTGTAATTTTTTAACTTTTTGTTTTCATTAATTAATGAAATTTGGCACCAATTTAGCTATATTAAACCGGCAAACAAGGCAATGGGAGGAATCATGGCGGACTTATTTCATCACCTCTCGCTGGAAACGGAACTCCGCCTTCATCTCCACTGGGTCACCGGCCGGGTTTCCCGGAACGGAAGCGCCCTCGGCCTCGGACTGGCCGACTCCCTCAAAGAATTCGGCCTTGTTATTAACGGTCTCATAATTATATTTACCTGTTACGTGATGTATCATTTTTCTCTCGCCCGCTCTCTTCGGTCGCTCGAGTTCACAGAGAGCACAGAGATAATTTTATTTGACTGCCGTTGAGAAGGACGGCAGCCAAAAACCGCCTCAGGCCTTCGGCCATAAGTGCGCGACAGCGCCAAGCCTGTTTTTCATTGGCGGCCTCTCACCGGCAATGAAAAAATAGAACCTCTGCGACTCTGCGCGCTCTGTGAGAGATCGTCTTTTTAGTCGATATTATTTTGAGATCGTTAATAATCATTCTATCTGGATAGAGGAGGAACTCACATGAAATTGCCATTCACCATCGACCAGTTTTTAAATGTTTTTCAAACCTACAACCTGTCCATCTGGCCGGCTCAAATCGTCGCTTATATTCTCGGCGCCCTGGCCGTAATATTGGTTCTCAGAAGGACCGTCTCCGGCGACAGGATCATTGCCGGCATTCTCTCCCTGATGTGGTTGATGAACGGCGCGGTTTATCACCTTATCTTTTTCAGTCCCATCAACAAGGCGGCCTACCTCTTTGGCGCCATCTTCCTCATCCAGGGCCTCCTCTTTTTCCATGGCGGGGTATTAAAAAACAAGATCACCTTTCGTTGGGAACTTTCTCTTTATTCCCTGTTTGGAGCCCTTTGCCTGCTTTATGCCATGCTCATTTATCCCTTATTGGGAGCCCTGGCCGGTCATGGCTATCCAAGGGGTCCCGTCTTTGGGGTGGCCCCCTGCCCGACCACTATTTTCACCTTTGGGTTGCTTCTCTGGACCCAAAAGCCTCTGCCCAAATACCTGGTCATTATCCCGTTGATCTGGTCTCTTATCGGGTTTGTGGCCGCCTTGCAACTGGGAATCAGGGAGGATATCGGGCTTCTCCTGGCCGGGGTAATCGGAACCTTTCTGATCGTCCTTAGGGACAGAAAAGGCCGGCCGGCTGAAGTCGCCGGCCGTTCAAGGACCTAAAGGGTTCAGGAGGAAAAAAGATGAGCAGGAAAGACTTGTAAAGGATTATCAATAAGAGGGAGGCCTACCTGAGGTGGTCCCCAAAAACTGGACAATGTGCTAAGCTCAGCCGTGCGAGGTACGAGCATCGGCTTGAGCGACTTGTTGGGCCTCCCTGCTCATCCCTGTCCTTTAGTCGCTTTCGCCAGTAGAAAGGTCGCCGTTTCTGATGAGCGCACGCTACGATTCGAATTCGATCGGGATAAACAGCGTAGATCAGATTGTAGGGGAACCGCCACAAAGGCTTCCTCCGCACTCTCCTTCCGATTCGCTGGGAAGCCTCAGGGTTCGTCAAGATCTGGTCGAGTGCTCGTTCCACTTCTCCGATAAAGTCCGAACCAAGCCCAAGCTTACGCACCTCGTAGTACTGCGCCGCCTCAGTGACCTCCGCGTCGGCATCGGGATGGAAAGCGAGCAGTTTCACGAGATGGCAGTCCGCGCTCGGCGAAGTACTTCCTTGGCCGGTATCTCAGTCACCTGTCCTTGCTCCATCTCATCCAGGCGGCGTTCCGCCTCCTCAGCCCACAATGCCTCGATCTCCGCTTCGGACAGATCGTCGAGGCTCTCGACTATCCACTTTGCAAGCGCTGCCCGTTCCTTTAAATCCAGCTTCTTGATCTTGGCTTCAATTTCCTTGAGGCTCATATGCCCCTCCTTCAGTGTTCAAAGTGATATTGTCATTCATTCCCGATCCAACAATTGGATCAGATAGTGAAAAGTGAAAAGGGGACGCTGGTAAGAAAGTAAGTATTTCAGTTGATTAACTTTAACTGATTTTCCTGGGCGATAGCCTCCCCTCTTTCAACCGCGTACCCGACCCCAGGAGCACTTATCCCCAATCGTTTGGCAGGAATATCTTGCGACGCTCTATCCCGCGGATCATGATGTGGTGCAAAACACCGGGCGCGTCAAGACGAGCTAATCTCGGCATGCACTCATTCATTCCACAAAAAACCGCCTACGTCAACTTACTTTCTGATTCCTGTGAAGTAACCCTGGTTTTCGAAATAATGATGATTCTCACAATAATTTTTTCTAGTATTTACCGGATATTGGAAACAGCATATTTTATTATTTTACTTCAAATCGAATTACTTCTCATGAATCCTTTCTTACCAGCGTCCCCATTCCCACGTTGATCTGGTCTCTTATTGGGTTTATGGCTGCCTTGCAACTGGGGATCAGGGAGGATATCGGGCTTCTCCTGGCCGGGGTGATCGGAACCTTTCTGATCGTCCTTCGGGACAAAAATGGCCGGCAGGGTGAAATCGCCGGCCGGTCAAAGGCATAGAGGGTTTAATTACTGTTAGGTAAACCCCCGGCTCTGCCGGGGGACCCCCAGAGTTTGACAATTCCCCCTCACTCCCCCTTTTCAAAGGGGGAGGTTTCTCCTCCCTTTGGAAAAGGGAGGTCGGGGGGGATTTAAAAAGCATCTTGTTTTTTGTTTGCGATCAGGCCCCTTCGAGGGGCCAACAAACATCAAGCCTCCGGCTCTGCCGGAGATCAGGTGACTAGGTCAACTCACAGGAGGAAAGAAAGATCAGGAAAGACGGGTATAGGATTATCATTAAAAGGGAAGCTTACTGGCAGGCGAGAGAGGCAGAATATCTCTGGTTTAAATGGCCGGTATTAGGCCTCGGACTGAGTATCATTTTCCACGGACTTGGCTATGAGCGTTATTATAGGTTTCCAGGGATTTCTTGGCCTTCACAACTACTTTGTCACCTCCTTGTGGAAATTGAGGAACTGCGATCCGGTGGAGAGTAATCTGAGATTAGGACTTTTCTTCTATTTTATTATGTTTCGTCAACTCTATCATTTTATTTTGCCATTCTTCCAAATTCTTTTTATGGCCAGTAAAAACTTCTTTGTCAAAAACTTCGTCGTTACCAATTTCCAGCGACTTCATAAGACCAACCAAACTTTCCATCAAAGACTCATAGTCGGAAGTTACCATTTGCACATAAAGCATATGCTCCTCTAAGGAAACCTTACGATCAATCTTTCTTAAATTAGCATCAGCAAGAAAGCCAAAGTTTGCATTGTGATATTTAAATTTTGCATATATTGCTTTTAACATACCTTGTAATGCCATATACAAAGGTTTCTTGGAATTCCTTCTTTTTTCGATAATAAATAGAGTGGTGGAAATGATCGTTAAAGCCCAAGCAATCAGCTGATCAATAGGTATTTTCATTTTGATCCCTTTCAATAAATCCCAACGTTCGGGGTAACCGGGCACCGGTCGTGCGAAGCGCGACGGGAACCCAACGGCGACGCCGTTGGGCGTTTCTATTGATGCCGGGGTTAGGCACGTTTCATCGCATCACCCAGTTCTTTCCAGAAATCAATCAACGCATCTCGGTACTGCTGTACGTCCGTTATTGCGACATACAAATCCTCGCCAACAAGCGGAAGGAACACACGCGGTACAATCTTGCCGAAGGAAAGACCGAGCCCGATTGTTTTGGGGTGCTCAAACAGATCTGGCCTCAGTTGATGAAGTTCTTTCGCAGATTTCCCCTCGGCATGCTTCACCGTGTTCGAAACGAGTCGTAGCTCGTCGACTCTTGCCCATGAGGAAAACATTTTGATATCAATCGCCAACGCCTTCAGGCGCTTCTGAAACTCACTTATCTGAAAAAGCTTGGGGTTATTCTCGTCATGTAAATCCAAAACCTGCTTGCGGAGGAACAACATGACTTGCTGCTCGAATATGTGGTAAAGGGCGGCGGCGAAGAGATTAATCATGCCCTGGCGAATGCCGTCTATCAACATATAGTGGGAAATCCCAGCTTCCTCGGCGGCCTCAGCAAAGTCGGAAGGATCCTCGTCCCCAGTTCCAGGCGCAGACATGAACGCTTCCCAGGTCTCCTCAGAAATGGCCCGGGCCTCTTCCTCAATCCCAGCAAACGCTGGCAGCATTCGTTTCTCCAGCGCCTCAACAATCGCGCGAAGCTGTGGCACAAACTTATGCCGGAATACCCGGGTCCAGAAGTGATGATTCAAGACCATAGTGTGCTCAACATAACTTTTCTAATGCCGCGGTTAAGTGGGCGGTAAAGGAGCGTAGCGGATTTGCCGATCCATCTTCAACCGCTTGTTAACCCTTTGCCTTATCTTCACTAGATTTCATGCCCAGGCTGAAATGCAAGCATTTCTATATGATACGGTCGCCATTGGAAACCGTCATTGTCATTACTGGTAAGGCGCTCGGCAATAGCCTTGCAGAGCCAGGACCCATAGATAAACCCTAGCCTTTTCTGATTAGGTGCTGTGTCCGCCGCTCTTGGAAAACCAGTCATTGGAGAACCTACTCTCCCCGGTGGCCACGGCAATTTCAATAGACTCTCATTCTGGCTGTAACCCAGTGAGTTCCAAATCCCGCTGATTAGCCATTGCAGTCCTCTTGCGCAATAAGAGTCGTAGATGACCCAATTATCAAGGTCCCACATTTCATAAACTTTTGTAATTGATGCAAGTCTTTCCACGCACAGTTGCCGAAGATCGATAGCCTCCTCGCCAGAGAGCAGATTCAAAGACGAAAGACTGGGCTCAAGTTCTTGTCTCATATGACTCGTTAGAGGGGCCATGCCTCCCCAATCCAATATTTTGTTGGCCACATCAAATAATTCATCTTTTCCTGGACAGGAGGAAAGGGCCTTGTTGAATTTAAGCCTGGTTCTTTCACCGAACTGATAATCATGCCCCCGAAAAGAATGTCTCCTTAATGTATTCCGCCAGAAGTCAGGATCGCCTTTCTTGAAGTGATTGATGATAGCAAGAATTGATTCCCCAGCCTTAGCGTTGAATGCTGAATAAGTAAACGGGACTATGGTTCTGAGGGCCATGTTTTTATTTTCTCACCTATACTGGGTTAACAAATTATTCTATAGTTTCCGTATAACTTCACAACTCAAAGGGTTCCCTTCATGGATCTATGCAATACCAATTCTTATTGCCTATTCACCTCATGATCTTTATCAATTAACTCCTTAAAATAACACAATATCTCTTGACAGTTTTCTTAACAACTCATTTTAGGCTATCTGCATATCATGACATTTTTGAGATTGTACAGAAATAGGGGAATTCATCATGCTGGCTATCTCTCCGGATTACGGAGAGAATTTGAACCTTTTGGAATTTCCATTTCATATTGGACTCCATAAGGTTAGAGGTTTTCTTGGGAGGTTAATAAGGTCTTGGTTTGCGTCCCCAACGGGATTTGAATATTACTTGGGGCCAAAGAACGGCAAAAATTCCATCTGATCCAGTTGGTCTATTTTCCCCGGCCTTGGCTTAGCCGGAGGGGCCGATTTCTTCAGCGCCGTTTCGGTGGCCCTTGGTTTAGACTGGGCTTCTAAAGCCATTCTTGATTTCAGGGCTTCCACCTGTTTGGCGGTTTCGAGATTGGCCGGGTCGATAGCCAGGGCTTTCTGATAATCGGCTAAGGCTCCCGCCGAGTCCCCCCGACCTTCCTTCGCCTCACCCCGGCCCAGGTAGGCCACCCGGTTTTGGGGATCCAGGCCCAAGGCCTGGTTGAAATCGGCGATGGCTCCCTCCAGATTTCCTTTTTCTTTCTGGATCAACCCACGGTTTTTATAGGCCATGGAGGACTTGGGGTCCATGGCAATGGCCCGGTCGACGTCCTGCAGGGCCCCGGGGTAATCCTTTTGCAACAGTTTAAGATAGCCCCGATTATTGTAGGCCACCGGATTCGTGGGATCCAGGTTGATTGCCTGATTCAGGTCGGCGACGGCCCCGCCAAGATCCCCTTGTTCCTTTTTAACGGCCGCCCGGTGGATAAACCCGGGACTGATCTTCGGGTCGATTTCAATGGCTTTATTCAAGTCGGCCAGGGCCCCGCCGAGGTCTTTCTGTTTGGTCTTCAGCATCCCCCGGGAGATGTAGGCCCGGATGTTGGTGGAGGGATTCAGCGCCAGGGATTGGTTGTAATCGGCCATGGCACCGTTAAGATCGCCCTGTTTTTCTTTGATGATCCCCCGGTGGCAGAAAGCATATTCGTTTCTGGGATTCAATTCGATGGCCTTGAGCTGGTCGGCCATCGCCCCGTTCAAATCTCCCTTAACGATTTTTATATAACCCCGCTGGGAATAGGCGAGACTCATAGGCACTGTATCTCCCTTCGGGATCAGTTCAATGGCCTTTTCATAATCGGCCAGAGCCCCGTCCAAATCCCGCCGCCACTCCTTGAGTGTCCCCCGATTGTAATAAGCGAAGCCATACTGCGGATTAAGTTCGATGGCCCGCAACACATCGGCCAGGGCCCCGTCATAGTCCTTGTTTCTCCTTTTGGCCAATCCCCGCCAGTTGTAAGCCGGGGCCAACCTGGGATTCAGGTCCAGGGCCTTGGTCAAAACGGCAATGGCCTCCGGATATCTGCCCTGTTCAACGAAGGTCCTCCCCTTTTCAAGGAAGGTCCTTGCATTGGGGTCATAAAAAGTTTTGCTATTCTGGCTGTCGGAGATATCCGGGAGGGTCAGACTGAAAAGAAGGCCGATTACAACCAGGAAGAACCGGGGGGTTTGAAGCGGTTTTTTTGGGGAGACCCATTTCATAGACTGGCTCCTTTCCTGGGTGATGGGTGGGAAGACGGATTAGTGGGACAGAGGAGGAAATGTCGTTCAAGGGTAGTACATTGGTCCCTCGCCCAAAAAATTAGTCCATAAGATCTTTAACCGGTTAAAAATTTGAGAAAAATTCCTTCGGGATGGAAAGAAGTATAAAATAAGCTAAATAAGAGATCAAGGAGAAAAAAGAAGAAAGAACAGGGATGGCTAAGGAGGTTAATGGGCATATTATCTCTAAAGCCATACCTTGTCCATTATACGGGAGGGGTTCCCCTCATTTTTTTATGGATTTTATTTTTAAAGACGCTAAAATTTTTAGAAGTGAAATCACCGGAGCCTATCCAAAAGATCCTTAAAATATTGCAGAGCCAGGGTGATCCAAAACGGGCGCAGGTTCTGCAAAGGTTTTTCTGGGACCGCCGGATCGATATTGTGGCCCCCTCGAATAATAAGTTCTTTTCTACGTCCGGTGAGCCAAAAATAGCTGTCCTTGTCCTGCCTTCCAAGGGCGCCGGAAAATTTTTCACCCTTTAGGGAAGTTTGTAGTCTTTGAAATCGTCCCGAAGCTTGGTCTTGAGGAGTTTGCCCGTGGCCGTATGGGGAAGCTGGTCCACAAAAACCACGTCATCCGGCACCTGCCATTTGGCCACCTTTTTTCGCATATAGTCGAGGATCTCCTCTTTAGTGACCGCCACCCCTTTCTTCTTAATCACGATCAGCAAGGGACGCTCATCCCACTTGGGGTGGATCACTCCGATGACCGCGGCCTCGGCCACAGCCGGGTGTCCCAGGGCGTCATTTTCCAGGTCGATGGAGCTGATCCATTCTCCACCCGACTTAATCACATCCTTGGATCGATCGGTAATCTGCATGTATCCGTCCGGATCCAGGGTAGCCACATCTCCTGTGTCGAACCACCCCTCGTTGTCCAAGATTTGGCCGCCTTCGCCCTTCAAATAGCCGTTGGCGATCCATGGTCCCCGGACCATGAGATGTCCGAAGGCCTTGCCGTCCCGAGGCAGTTCTTGACCCTGACCGTCGACGATTTTGAGGTCAACCCCGTAGATAGCCCGTCCCTGTTTAGCCTTAATGGAAAGTTTCTCTTCATAGGGCAGGATAGCATGTCTGGGCTTCAAGTTGCCGGTCGTGCCCAGAGGACTGGTCTCGGTCATGCCCCAAGCGTGGATGACTTGGACGTTATAGTCTTGCTCAAAGACTTCGATCATGGTCTTTGGGGCCGCTGAGCCGCCGATCACGACCCGATTCAAATAGGGCAGTTTCTTGCCGGCGGTCTGGAGGTATTGCAGGAGCATCAACCATACGGTGGGAACGCCTAAGGTCAGGGTCACCTTTTCAGCATCGAGAAGCTCATAGATGGCTTCTCCATCCACCCTGGCCCCGGGGAAAACTATTTTGGCCCCGCACATGGCCGCGGCATAGGGTACGCCCCAGGCATTGGCATGGAACATGGGCACCACGGGCAAGACCACTTCTCCGCTGGAAAGGCCCAAGGCGTCTACGGTGCAGACACAGAAGCTATGAAGGACCATGGACCGATGCGAACAGAGGACTCCTTTGGGATTGCCCGTTGTTCCTGAGGTGTAGCACAGAATGGAGGCCGTGTTTTCGTCGAACCTGGGCCAATTATACTCATCGCTTTGTTTCCCGATTAAAGTTTCGTAACACAAGCAATTAGGGAGGGTGGTCTTGGGCATATGGGGCTCGTCGGTCATGATGACCAATCCCTTGATGGCCGTAAGCCGGTCGGCAATAGATTCAAGAAGAGGGACAAAAGGTAAATCTACAAAGATATATCGATCCTCGGCGTGATTGACGATATAAGCGATCTGTTCAGGAAAGAGTCTCGGGTTTATGGTGTGCAGGACAGCACCCATGCCGGGGACCCCGAAGTAGAGCTCCAAATGGCGGTATCCATTCCAGGCCAGGGTGCCAATCCGGTCCCCGGGTTTGACTTCCAGAGAAAGTAGGGCCTTGGCTAACTGTTTGGATCGCTTATGGCTCTCCTGGTAATTATAGCGGTGCAGCGGACCTTCGATGGTCCGTGATACCAGCTCCACGTCGCCGTGATACAGGTCGGCGAAGGAAACCAGTGAAGAGATTAAAAGGGGATAATCCTGCATCAATCCGTTCATTGTTGTTCCTCCTTTTATGGGAGCAACCCTGGGGGCCACGCGGATTTATTAAGAGGGTCGGCCTATTCGGTGATGTCTCCAAAATCAGAAAGGGATAGCCGCCTTTCCCAGGGCATCGGTCAGGAGATCAGCCTGGAATTGATTGTCCAGAGTGATTAATTTTTTCCAGTTCACTTTTTCTTCGGTGGCGAAATTTTGGTGACTGCCGACAAAGTTGGGGGAAGAGCTAAATTTTGTTTGATTTGTGGCGGAGAGGGTGGGATTCGAACCCACGGTACACCTTTTGGGCGTACAGCCGATTTCGAGTCGGCCCCGTTACAGCCGCTTCGGTACCTCTCCGTTTTTTGAAAGTCAAATGCCCTTTGCCCCTCACCCCAACCCTCTCCCCCAAGGGGCGAGGGAGAAAAAAAGGCGGGGATTTGAAACCCGCGGGACATGGGTGTTATTCATGAAGCATTATAGATTATTGTCGCGTTGTAATTTAAAAAATTTTTGCATCAGGTCCCGGCATTCTTTCTCAAGGACCCCGGAGACCACCTCAAAACGATGGTTCAAACGCTGATCCTGTGAGACATCATACAGAGACCCCAGGGCCCCGGCCTTGGGATCAAAAGCCCCGAAAACCACTTTCTTCACCCGGGCCTGGATAATGGCCCCGGCGCACATCAGGCAGGGTTCGATAGTGACAAACAGCGTGGTTCCCGGCAACCGGTAATTCTTCAGGACCTGGGCGGCCTGTTTTAAGACCAGGATCTCGGCGTGGGCCGTAGGGTCGTTCATCCTTCGAGGCTGGTTAAAAGCCGAAGCTATTTTTTCACCCGCATCGGAGATCAGAACCGCCCCGACCGGTACCTCCTCTTCCTGAAAGGCCCTTTCGGCCTCTTCGAGGGCCAGGGCCATAAACGTTTCGGACCTTTCGATCCAACCCGCCATATCAGTCCGTCAAATCCTTTTTGACCCGATCCAGCACCCCTTCGATCAGTCCCTGAATTTCCTCCAACCTCTCCGGGGAGTAGGCCTCGAAGCGGAGCACCAAAACAGGCTGGGTATTGGAGGCACGGATCAACCCCCAGCCGTCTTCGAATTGGATCCGGACCCCATCCACGTCAATGATCTGAAAGCGGCCGGCGAGTTCCGCCTTAACGGCTTCCACTATCATGAATTTCTTCTCCTCCGGGCAGACCACTCGGATTTCCGGGGTGGAAAAGGTCTTCGGCAATCCTTCCAACAATTCAGGGATGCGCTTTTCGGTCTTGGACAGGATTTCAAGCAGCCGCAGGGAGGCATAGACCGCATCATCAAAGCCGAAGTAACGATCGGCGAAAAAGAGGTGGCCGCTCATTTCGCCCGCCAAAACGGCCTTAACCTCTTTCATTTTTTGCTTGATCAGGGAATGGCCGGTCCGCCACATAACAGCCCGGCCCCCCCGGCGGGGGATGTCCTCATAAAAATTCTGGGAACATTTGACCTCTCCCAGAAAAGTAGCCCCGGGATTATGCCTTAAAATATCGCGGGCAAAAAGGATCATCAACTGATCCCCCCAGATGATTTCCCCGGTATGGTCGATTACCCCCAGGCGGTCGCCGTCCCCGTCAAAGGCCAGCCCTACATCCAGCTTTTTGCCGACCACCAACTCTATTAACTCCTTTACATTCTCCGGGACCGTCGGATCAGGCTCGTGGTTGGGAAAGGAGCCGTCGATGTCGCAATACAAATCGAACACCTGACAGCCCATCTGCTTCAGGATGGGCAGGGCCAGCCAGCCCCCGGTCCCGTTGCCGCCGTCGATGCCGACCCGCAGGGGCCGGGCTATCTGAATGTCCCGGCGCATAAACTCCTGATAGGCCGGAACCACGTCGGCAAAAGACAGGGAGCCTTCCCCGGTAAGGAAATCCCCTCTCTCGGCGATGGCCCGCAGGCTTTGAATCTCTTCCCCGAAGATGGTATCCGGTCCGCTGCAAATCTTGAAACCGTTATATTCGGGGGGATTATGGCTGGCCGTGATCATAATCCCGCCGTCGGTCTGGAGATGGCGGATGGAAAAATACATAAGCGGAGTGGGGCCGACGCCGATATCAATAACTTGGCAACCGCTGGACAACAGCCCTTTCAGCAGATGTTCCCGGAAAGGGGCGGAGCTGTTTCGCCCGTCCCGGGCCAGGGAAATCTTTTGCTGTCCCTTCCGGCCCAGGTAGGTTCCCATGGCCTTCCCGAGGACGGTCACCTCTTCCAGGGTCAACTCCTTACCGACCACGGCCCGGATATCGTATTCTCTGAAGATCTGTGGATTCATCCTTACAACAAATCCTCCCGGCCCTCTTTCTCCAGGAGTTCAACGACCTTCTTGACCTCCTGAGAACGCTCCCGGGGACAGATCAGAATGGCATCCCCGGTGTGCACCACGACCAGATCCTGCACCCCCACCAGGGCCACGATTTTATCCGGGCTATGGACCAGGCAGCCCCGGCTGTCGATGGTATAAACCGTCCCTTTGAAACAGTTCTGCTGGGCGTCCTTGGCCTCTAACTGATAGACCGCCTCCCAACTGCCCACATCGTTCCAGCCGAAATCGCCCTCCAGCATAACCACATTATCGGCCCGCTCCATCAGGGCATAATCAATCGAGATATTTTCCATCCTCTCATAAGCCGCCCGCAGGGCCCGGTCCCAGACGGGCCGGTTGAAGGCCTTTTCCAGGTCGGCTAACTCCCGGTATAAATCCGGGGTAAACTGGGCCATTTTTTTCAGGACCGAGGCAACGGACCAGATGAACATGCCGCTGTTCCAAAAAAAGGTGCCGGCCTTCAGCATGGCCGAGGCTTTCTCCCGGTTGGGCTTCTCATGAAAGGCCTTGACCTGCCGCACCTCCCGGCCCTGGAGTTTCCTGATTTTTTTCCCCTGTTCCAGATAACCGTAACCCGTCTCCGGGGCCGTAGGTTTGATCCCTAAAGTAATCAGATAATCCCCCTCCCGCGAGACCTGCAGGGCCGCCTTCAGGGTCTTCAGGAATTCTTCCGGTCGGGAAATGTAATGGTCGGCCGGCAGGACGGCCATCGAGGCCGTGGGATCCCATTTGGAAAGGATCATGGCCGCCAGGCCGATGCAGGGGGCGGTGTTTTTCCCTAAGGGCTCGACCAGCAGATGACGGTCTCTCAAATCGGGCAAAAGTTTTCTGATGGCTTCAGCCTGGGATATTTCCGTCACCACCAGGATATGGTCCCAGTCGGTCAGGGGCAGGACCCGGTCGATGGTCTGCTCCAGGATGGTCTTGGGACCGATGATATCCAGAAGCTGCTTGGGCCGCCTAGTCCGGCTCCTGGGCCAGAAGCGAGTCCCCCGGCCCCCGGCCATGATAACGGTATAAACGGGAAAGGTCATGAGTGCCCCACTCTCACGTGTCGCGAGGTAATCTTTTCACCTGAACGGAAACCGGCCTCCGTCTTCCTCATTGGCAGGCCCCGGCCGCCCGGCTCTTTCCTTCTTTCCAAAAGGGCGAAATGGCCCTCAAGCGTTCAATAATCGGGGGAAGATACTCCAGGACGTATTGGATTTCCTCCTCCGTATTATAGATGCTCAGGCTGAAACGGATCGACCCGTGGGCGGCCGTGAAGGGGACGCCCATGGCCCGAAGGACATGGGAGGGCTCCAGAGACCCGGAGGTGCAGGCCGAACCGGAGGAGGCACAGATTCCCAGGTTGCTCAAGAGAAGCAGGATCGATTCCCCTTCAACATATTCAAAGCTGATACTCAAGGTGTTGGGAAGCCGCTCTTTCCGATGGCCGTTAATAATGGAATTGGGGATCTTTTCCAACAGCCCCTGTTCCAAGGTATCCCGGAGGTTCCGGATCCTCTCATTCTCCTCCTTGAGGTTCTTCAGGGCCAGCCCGCAGGCCTGCCCCAACCCGACCATATAGGGGACGTTTTCGGTCCCTCCGCGGCGCCCTCTTTCCTGGTGACCGCCAATGATGAAAGGGGTGAAACGGGTCCCTTTCCGGATGTAGAGCACGCCGATGCCTTTTGGGGCATGCAGTTTGTGCCCCGAGATGGAAAGAAGATCGATGGGAACCTGGGAAAGATCGATCGGGATCTTACCCGCAGCCTGGACCGCATCGGTGTGAAAAACCACCCCTTTCGATTTAACCAGCCGGGCTATGGCCTCAATGGGGAAAATAACCCCGGTCTCGTTGTTGGCCCACATGATGCTGACCAGGGCCGTGTCGTCCGTTATAGCCGCCTCCACCTGTTCCGGATCCAGCCGTCCTTCCCGGTCTACCGGCAGGACCGTCACCTTATAGCCCCTTTTGGAAAGATAGGTGGCCAGGTTCCCCACGGCCGGATGTTCCACCCGGCTGGTGATGATATGCTTTTTCTGGGGATAGGAATTCAAGGTCCCCCAGATGGCCGCATTATCGCTCTCGGTCCCGCAACTGGTAAAAACGCATTCCTGCGGATCGGCCCCGATCAGGGCGGCCGTTTCTTCCCGGGCCTTCTGGATATCCTTGGCTACCTGTCCGCCGAAAGTATGCATACTGGAGGGGTTTCCATAAAAAGTGCCGAAGTAAGGCAGCATGGCCTCCACGACCTCGGGAGCGGTTTGGGTGGTGGCGTTATTATCCAGGTAAACGACTTTCATGACTTGACCTCCTCCACCGTAATCTCCGGATGAACGAATTCCTTGAACTTGGATTCCACGTAGTCCTTCAGGGTCACTTCGGCGGCCCGGCAGGAGGAACAGGCCCCGCGCAGGGCCACCAGGACTTTGTTGCCTTCGATATCGATCAAATCGATATCGCCGCCGTCGGCCTTGAGGGCCGGCCGGATTTCCCGCTCCAAGGTTTCCTCGATCAGCTTCATTTTCTGGATATTGGTCAGGCGGACCGCCGCCTTTCCGGCCGAGGCTTCCCGGAGGGGTTTTTCTTCTTTCAAAATGCGCTGCAGGATGACCTCGATCTTATCGTGACAGGTTTCGCACCCGCCTCCGGCCTTGGTATAATCGGTTACTTCCTCCCGGGTCCGGAGATTGTTTTGCCGGATAACCCGCTCGATCTCTTTATCGGTGACGCCGAAACATTCGCAAACAATCTCCCCCTCTTCCTCCTTGGGTTTGGCCAGCCCGCGATAATTGGCTATGGCTGCAGACAGGGCCTGCTCGCCCAGGACCGAGCAATGCATCTTTTCCTTGGGCAGTCCTCCCAGGAAGGCCGCAATATCCTTATTGGTGATCTTCTCGGCCTCTGCGAGGGTCTTCCCGATAATCAGTTCGGTCAGGGCCGAGGAGGAGGCGATGGCGCTGGCGCAGCCGAAGGTCTGGAATTTGGCCTCCTTTATCCGCTTATCCGGGTCCAATTTAAAGGTCAAACGGAGGGCATCGCCGCAGGCCAGGGAACCCACCTCACCGACCCCATCCGGGTTTTCGACTTCCCCGATATTCTTGGGGCTTTCAAAATATTCCTTAACCTTTTCCGTATAATCCCACATACCCGATCCTCCGAACACCGAAGTTAACCTTGGAAGGGCGTTCCATGTAATTCCTAAGCATTCTCCTTGAATCCTTGAACCCTTGAATCCTCGAATCCTTCTATCATCGCCAACTTTTTTGGAGATGACCCTTTATTTTTAATGCGAATACTGAACCAATTCGATCAGTATCCCAAAAGTCCCCTTGGGGTGCAGGAAAGCGATCTTGGCTTGATGGGCACCGGGCCGCGCTTGTTGATCCACCAGGGGAACCCCCTTGGCCTTTAATTCTTCCAGAGCCTGGTCAATATCGTCCACCTCGAAAGCAATATGATGAATCCCCTCCCCTTTTTTATCGATAAACTTATTCATGACCCCTTCCGGATCGGTGGATTGGACCAACTCCACATTGGTCTGCCCGATGGGCACGAAGGCGACCTTCAGTTCGCCCAGCATTTCTTCGTGAGAAACCGGCAAAGAAAGCAAGTCCTGGTATAAGGTTTTAGCCTGATCGGTGTCCTTTACGGCCACGCCGATATGGGCGATCCTCTTGATCTTCATTTTTCGCGACCTCCTGATTATTTTACATCTTTTGGGATAGTCCCAAAGTTACGTAATTCTCAAACCGAAGGGGGTGTCTCTTAAAATATTAAATCACCCCAAAGGGCTTCGGGGGTCTTGATTTCAAGGTTGTCCGAAAGGGTATCCGTAGCCCCAACCCGGCCCGAATTTCTAAGTTGGTTGGGAGCCGGGCATTCACCTAAGACGATAAATCGCTTTGGTGTTGGCCTGTTTCTAAATCCCATTATAAACTTCCTGCCCGGGTTCAGGCTGCCGGCGTTTTGGCGGACAATCCTTGAAATCAAGACCCCCGAAGCCCTCTATGAATGTAGTGGCTAAAAATCACGTAACTTTGGGACAAACTTTATCTTTTATATTCAATTTAGCCCAATAGTTCAAGTTAAAAGCCTTAAGGGCCCCCGGCCGGGAGAGCCCCTCTTGACAAAGGATATTGTTTTCATTAATTTAATCTATAAGAAAATTTAACCTGAAGGGCACTGACCATGAACCAGAAAAAAATTAATCCTGCCTTCCGGGCCCCGGTGCGACGGAAGAAAGCCCCGGCCCAATACGACCAATTCGAAGCCACTGAACTTTACTGTCCTCGATGCCGTCAAGCCATGCCGGTTCGGAAACGGTTGCTTCTGGTCTTACCGGAAGGAGACAAGTACGAATACCTCTGCGCCGCCTGTTGGACCTCGGTGGGGGACAAAATCGAAAAAAATACCGAGGGCATTAAACTCGTCCTCGGTTGATCCCCTGAAAGCCCTTCAGTGGCCGCCTGTCCTCTCTTTTCTTTCCTCCGGAAGGCTTTCTTCTCGGCCGCCTTCTTGGTGTTTCTCACCTTAACCTCCTGCAGCTCTTCCTGGGTAACCGAAACCGTAACGGATTATCTTAAAAAAAAGACCGGGCTGGAGGTCAAGGTGAAAGAGGTCTCTTTTACCCTGAAAGACTTGGCTTTCGAGATGAAAGGTCTTTCCCTTAACTATAAAAAGGGGCCTTCGACCTGGGAGATAACCGCAGCCCAGGCCAAAGTCGATTTGGATTGGTATTTTGCCGAAGAAAATCTTCCCTGGCCTTCAATAAAAATAAAAACCATCGCCGTCTGGCAGCCGGTCATTTCCGCCAGGCTGCCTGAAACCAAACAAAAATGGGATTGGGTGGCGCATTTAAAAAAATTACCGGACCTGGAACAGGTGGAACTATCCGACCTTCAAGGCCGGATCCTTCTGGGAAGCACCACGGTTCACCTTTCCCCGGGGACCGTCATTCTGATTTCTTTTTCCCCTGACCAGGGCGGTAAACTCCAGTATCAGGTAAAAGAAATAAAAGCGGACCTTCCCTTAAAAAAAATCCATTTCAGGGGGCGGTCCAGGGGAACCATTGAGCTCCTGGATTTTCCCGATCAGCCACGATGGAACGGGTCGTTAAAGATCTCGGACTTTCACCTTGCCGAAAAAGGGTTGACCCTGACCGGCTCATCTGGAACCCTGAACTTCAAGAAGGAAGGAGCCTCCCTTCAAACCACCGGCTCCCAGGTCCTTCTAAACAGGTTCCATTGGTCCGGTCCTAAAGGGTCCTTTCGGGCCTCGGGAAAGGTCGCTCTTTCCGGTTCCTTTCAGGGAATCGAAACCGACCCCTCCAAAGGAAACCTTATGGGCGGCCGGCTCGATTGGGACGGCCTCGATTTTGAGATGCTCTGGGGTGATAGAAAAATAGCCGGTCTGGCCCAAGGCTGGATGACCCTGGACGGACCCTTGAAAAGGCCCCGGGTAGCCGGGCGGATCCGGACCGTTCAGACCAGATTGGATCTCCTTCCTATTTCGACTCCCGGATTGGAGGCCGATCTCCCTTTCCAGGGCTCCTTTCCCGATCTCTCCTTTTCCCGGGTGCAAGCCCGGTCGGATCAATGTCAATGGCGCTTCCCAACCGTTTCCCTGATGGTCCTCAACCCGGAAACGCGATTCAACGCCCAAATCCTGGACAAGGGCCGGCAAATTAGAATCGAAGCCATCTCCTTAAAAACCAAAAATTGGGGGACATTCAGCGGTCATTTGCTTTTTGAGCCCCTCAAGGGGCCGGCCCCCCAGGGCTGGGCCTATTCCAGGGATTTTCCGATCCGACAGGCTTCCGGCTTCTTTTCACCCGGCCTGGCCCGGATCTTTCCCGATGAAATACCGGGACAGGGGGACTTGACCTGGTATTGGGACCGGACCGCGGCGGCGGTGCAATTTCAACTCGCTTTAAAACCCCCTTCCTTGCAGGCCGGCGGCCAGGACCGGATGTGGGAAGCGGAAAATCTTCAGACCGAGGTGTCTCTTTCAGGCCAATGGTTTCCGAGGGAAAGACGCTGGGAAATAACCGGGACCCAGCAGATCAGGGCCGGATCCCTGGCCCTGGCCCCCTGGATCTTCCCTTTCAACCGGGATCCCCTTCAAGCCGAATTCAGGGGAAGGATTGAACAAATCCCGGGAAGCTCCCCAGCTTCCCGCTTGGAAGGCTCCCTGGACCTGCACTATGCCCCTATCGGTAAGCTCCAGGCCTCAGGCCTCATTTCCTTCCTCTTCCCGAATTGGACCTATGCCGGATCATTGGAACTCAATGAGCTGCCTACGGAAACGGCCTACCCCCTGCTGGTGGCCGGTCCCCTGGCCCTGGAACATCCTTTCCTGGAAAAGGTCTTTCTCCAGGGATCGCTCCGGGCTCGGCTCCAGGTGGGCAAGACCGATAAAAATAACAGCCTGCAGGGACGGATTTCCAGCCCCGGTCTGAAAATAACAACCCGGGAGCCTTCTTTTTATCTGGAGGATCTGGCCTTCGATCTGCCTTTTCAGTTTTCTTCCGACCGGTCTGAAAAAAGCCCTCTTCCACCGGAAACCGGATTCCTCCGGATTGGAGACCTCCAGGGACCGGGACTATCGGCCCGGGGGCTTACCCTTCCGGTCTGGTCCGAATCCGATCGCCTTGAGATCCCGGGTGATATAACCCTTTCGTTATGGGCAGGGGAGGCGACCCTAAAGGATCTCCGGGTGGACCATCTCTTGACCAAACCCACCCTTCTCACGGCCCTGTTCTTAAAGGACGCGGAACTGGATCGCCTTTTCCCTAATAAGAGAGTCTCGGCCAAATTAAACGGAACCTTTGACTCGGTGGTGGTCTCAGCGGAAAAGGCCTCTTTCGAGGGGGTGTTAAGGGCTGAGCTTTTCGACGGGCAGGTGGAAGGAACCCATTGGGCCATAAGTCAGCCCTTTTCAAGGGACCGCCGGATACAGGCCGACCTTTCCTTCAGCCACCTCAACCTGGAACCGATCACCCGTCTTTTTTCCTTCGGCCAGGTAACCGGCTATATTCAGGGTACGGTGAACGATCTTTCCGTGTACGACAACCAACTGGAGGGCTTTGATCTTACCTTGCGGACCGAAGAGGTTAAGGCGGTCCCTAAAAAAATCACTCTGAAGGCCGTTGAAAATATCAGTCTCTTAGGAACCGGATCCGGAGAATTGGATGTCTTGAGCAGGGGGATCAATCGTTGGATCCGGGAATACGAATACGGATCCATCGGCATTTCCTGCAGGCTCCGGGGAGATCGCCTGCAGCTTCGAGGAACCATTATTGAAGAGGGAGTGGAATATCTGGTCCGTAAATCCGGCTGGTCCGGGATCGATGTGATTAATAAAAATCCCGACAATGAAATCGAATTTTCTGATATATTGGAACGCATAAAACGGCTGGAAAGAAATCATCCGCCGGGAGGAAATCATGAGAATCGCTAAAATAAAAATCCTGTTCCCTTTTTGGACCTTAACCCTCATGATGGCTTGTGTCACGGTGAATGTTTATTTTCCGGCCAGGGAAGTGGAAAAGAAGGCCGGGGAAATCGTGGATGAGATCCGGAAAAAGGATCAAACCGCTCCGACCAATCCTTCAGGACCTCAGAGTAAATGGGAGGTCCTGGCCGCCCTTGTTGCGCACCGGGGCCTGGCCTATGCCCAAAGGGAAGCCGAGGCTTCGACCCCGGCCATCCAGAATCTTAAGAGTCAAATAAAAGACCGGTTTCCGCGGCTGGCGCCATTTTTCCAGAAAGGAGCCATTGGGGAAGGGCGGCGAGGCCTGCTGGAGGTCAGAGAAACCAAGGGACTCTCCCCAACGGAAAGGACGGAGCTTAAGTCTCTGGTGGAGGCGGAAAATCGGGACCGCCGGACCCTCTATCAGGAAGTGGCTAAGTCCATGAATATTTCTGCCGACCAAATCACCAAGGTCCAGCGCATTTTTGCCGATAAGTGGCAGCAGGCCGCCGCTCCGGGCTGGTGGATCCAGAAAGAAGACGGGGCCTGGGTCCAGAAGTAGGGTCGGACAGGACTTTAGAAAAAAATTTAAAGATCTTTGTTTAGGTGGTTAATTGCAGATCCCGGATCAGGGAATGGGCGAATTCGAGCAGAAAGGCCTCTTGGGGGGCTGTGGCATATTGGATGCAGTCGCAGCGGAATTTTTCTTGAGACCGAACCAGGCATTCGAATTTTATAAATCCCTTTCCGATCTCGATCGCCAGATAATGGGGTCCGCAGGCCTTATGCTCCCGTTGCAGCGGGGAGAGCAGATTCTCGGGAAGCTCCAGCCAAAAAATTTCGTCTAAAGTGGAGGAAAGGGTCCTTTCCTTAAGATAGGCCTTGATGGCCGTCATTGGCCCGGCAGGGATTTCATCAAGCAGATACTGGCGCATCAGGACCCTCCTAACTCTTTTTTCTGGCCACGGTGTAGGCATCCCATATCGAGTAGGCCCAGACCAGTCCCAACAACAGCAGCACCAGGTAAAGTCCCGGATGGGACTGTCTGGAAAGGGTTTCGGCAATAAAAGAAAAAGAAGGCGGGGTTTTTTCAAAAACATCCCCGGGCAGAGTCAGGATAACCCGGTTTAAGTCGATGACGATCATAACAAACAAGGCCAGAAACAATAGGGAGACTCCGGCGATCAACAATCCTCCCTTGCGATAGTCCTTATTGACGATCTGACCCATTCCGGGAAGGATGAAGGCGGATAGAAGAGGGGCTAAGAGAGTCTTCTTCATAGATTCCTGAACACGTCCTTCTGCGAATTTTTCTCTAACCTTTCCATATCAGGGGTGGTGGTGGGTCACATTTTTTTGTTGTCCAAAAGGAGATCAAGAACCCCCAATCCGGCCCGAATAGCTAAGTTCATTTGAGGGCAGGGCATTCACACCAGCCTATTCCCAGCTTGGGTGTAGGCCTTCTGCCGAAACACTTTTCGCATTTTGGCCCGACAAAGAAGCTTATGGCTTTAGGGTGGACAACTTAAAAAAATGTGACCCACCACCACCATTTCTTCGAGAATTGAAAAATAAATTTCAACACTCTTTGATTAGCTCTTTTTATAGCGGGCTCACCGCCTTCTGTCAACGGTCATGATTTCGATTTTTCCCTGGCTTCTTCTCTGAAGCTGTGATACCACAACCTTGAAATCAAGACCCCCGTAGCCCTTTGAGAATAGAGTGCTTAAAAATCACGTAACGTTGGGATAAACTCAAATAAGGGGATCAGGTTATCTATGGAAAATCCGTTCCGCGATGTCCACGTCAGTGTCCCTTTTTTCCTGTTGAGGGATCAATACCTGCCGTTAATCCTAAGTAATCAGCTCCGGGTTGAAATCGGTCTCAGCGCCGACGTCCTGGAGGTCAACCCAATTGAAGACTTTAAGGATTTGGCCGGCCGACTATCCGGGGCCGGTTTGGCCTGCTCCTTTCATGCCCCCTTCCTGGATCTTTCCTTAGGGGCCATCGATCCCAAAATACGAGAGGTCTCTCTGATGAGGATGGAACAGGTCATCGAACTGGTTTCCATTTTCCGGCCTCGCTGGATCGTCTGTCACGCCGCTTATGAATCCCGCCACTACGAAGATGAGCAAAAGCACTGGCTGGAAAACAGCCTCTGTTCTTTCAAGCACCTCCTTTCCCGTTTGGAAAATAGCCTGACCCCCTTGATGGTGGAAAATGTTTATGAAAAAGATCCCAGCCTCCTGGAGGCCATTTTCCGGGGGCTGAACTCTCCCTTATGCCGTTTTTGCCTGGACGCAGGCCACCATCGAATCTATAGCCGGACGGATCTGAAAGACTGGCTCGATCGGTTGGGACCTTTCCTGGGCATGCTCCACCTCCACGATAACCATGGACGCACCGATGATCACCTGGCCCTGGGCCAGGGATCTATCGATTTCCTCTATTTTTTTAGCCTCTTAAAAGAAAAAAAGCTCCGTCCCTATATCACCCTGGAAGCCCATCAGGAGGATTGGGTCAGAAAGAGTCTGGATTTCTTGGCCCTCCACTGGCCGGCCTGAATCGCCTCTGCCTGTTCATTTCCTTTCAGCTTAGATCTTGACATTTGAGACGGAAGCATTAATAAATAATAATGGTTCTTATTTATAAATTTTGAGGCGGACCCCCTACCCCATGAATGAACCAGACAAATTGCGAGATACCAAGGCCCGCCGGGTGATGGTGGATGAAATCTGCAAGAGTTGCTCTCATCCTACGGCAGATGAGGTCTATGACCTGGTGCGGAAACGTTTACCCAGGATAAGTCTTGGAACTATTTACCGAAACCTGGAACTTCTATCGGAAAAGGGGCTCATCCAAAAGCTGGATTTAGCCGGCACCCAACGGCGTTATGATGGAAATACGGAGAATCATTATCACCTCCGCTGCCTGGCTTGCAGTTTGGTTAAGGATATTATAATCCACCCGTTTAAAGAATGGGAAATAGTTCTGCCCCAGGATCCCGAGTATGAAATACTCGGCCATCGCCTGGAGTTCTTTGGAATCTGTCCATCCTGCAAATTGGAAAAAAAGAACGGTCCGGTCGATCCTGCCGGACTTGAACGCGGCCTCTTAAAGATAAAGAAAAAAGAAAGGAGAATTAACCATGGAATTAAAAGGCTCAAGAACTGAAAAAAACATTCTGACCGCCTTCAGCGGGGAATCGCAGGCCAGAAATCGTTATTCTTATTTTGCCAGCCAGGCTAAAAAAGAAGGTTATGTTCAGATGTCCTTGATTTTTGAGGAAACCTCGAACCAGGAGAAAGAGCATGCCAAACGCATTTTTAAATTACTTCCGGGAGGAATGGTCGAAATCCAGGCTTCGTTCCCAGCCGGGGTAATCGGGCTTACCGCTGAAAATTTAAAGGAAGCCGCCGGCGGGGAGCATTATGAGTGGACCGATATGTATCCCACCTTCGCTAAAATCGCCCGGGAAGAAGGTTTTCAGGATATGGCCCATATTTTTGAATCGATCGCCGTGGCTGAGAAGCAGCATGAAAAACGGTATCTTGGACTCTTGGCCAACATAAAAACAGGAAAGGTCTTTAAAAAGGATAAACCCGTAGTCTGGCGCTGCCTTAACTGCGGCTATCTGCACGAAGGTTCGGAAGCCCCCGATGAATGTCCGGCCTGCGACCATCCACGGGACTATTATGAACTCTTAGGAGAAAATTGGTAAAACCATAAAACCGGGAAAGCCCGGTTTCAAGCTGATAGCTCATAGCGGATAGCCGATAGAAAAAAAACCACCTTAAGCAAAGGAGAAACGAACATGACGGAAAAATTACAGATTTACAAATGTGGAGTTTGCGGTAATATCGTCGAGATGCTTCATGAAGGCAAGGGGGAGCTGGTTTGTTGCGGCCAGCCGATGAAACTTTTTGTGGAAAATACCGTGGATGCCGCCAGAGAAAAACATCTTCCGGTGGTTGAAAAAACCCCAACCGGTTTCAAGGTCAAAGTGGGTAGCGTGGCCCATCCTATGGAAGAAAAACATTATATCGAATGGATTGAAGTACTGGCCGATGAGAAAGCCTACCGGGCCTTTCTGAAGCCCGGAGGGACCCCTGAAGCCGTTTTTGATTTTTCGGCCGATACGATAACGGCCCGCGAGTATTGTAATCTTCATGGATTATGGAAGGCTTAAGAAAATGACTGATCCCCTTCAATGTTCCCTGGACATGCTGGCTGCGGCCCTGGAAATGGAGGAGAAGGGCCAGGCCTTTTACGAGAAGGCCTTCAAAGCCTGCCGGAACCCTCAGTGCCGGGAAATCTTCCGCTCCTTGTCCGAAGAAGAGGTGGTCCATGGGCAACGAATCAGGCAGATCCACGACACCCTTTCCTCAGGCCAATGCTGGACCAGGAACTGGGAAGGGCTAAAGGGGCCCTCAAAAACCCTGGGCGACTTATTCCGAAATCTGGCCGCGCAGGAAAAGAAAAAAATCAAGGCCGAAACCAGTGATCTGGAGGCCATAGATATCGCCCTCGATTTTGAATCGGCCGGGGTAAAATTTTATGAGGACCATCTGCTTAAAGCCGTTGACCCGATGGAAAAGGCCTTTCTTTACAAAATGATCCAGGAAGAGAAGGAGCATTTTCGGGCTTTGAAGGATACCCGGTACTATCTCACGGATCCCGAAGGATGGTTTATTGAAAAAGAACGCGCCGGTCTGGACGGGTCATAAGCAGGCCGGCCTTTTTTCAATAAATTATTAACAATAAAGACAGCGCATTCAGTACAGGGGCACTATCGGCGGCATGGCGGATCATTCCCTTCATATCGTTATCGGAGGTGAAGCCGGACAGGGGCTGGTAACGCTCGGCCAGTTGCTGGCCAAGAGTCTGGTCCGCCAGGGTTACTTTATACTGGTGACCCAGGATTACCAATCCCGCATTCGGGGAGGTCATAACACCTTTCGGATCCGAACCGGGATTAAGGAAATCCTGGCCCCTGATGAAACGATCGATCTTCTGATCGCCCTGGATTCCCAAACCACTTCCCTTCATCGACAGGAAATGGGGCCTGGTGGGCTCATCGTTTTGGACAGCGATTTTAAGGGTGAGGGTCCGGCCGGTTTGAAGGTCCCCTTTAAGGAATTGGGATCCGGCCGGGTGGCCAATGTCCTGGCTTTGGGGGTGGCCGGGGCCCTGCTGGGGCTGAGTCAAGAAAGCTTGTCCCAGGCGCTGGATGATACTTTTGGCCATAAAAAGGCCGAGCTGGCCGAAGAAAACCGGCAGGCCTTGCAGAAGGCCTACCAGTGGACGGAGAAGCAGGATGTTTTCTTTCCGAGGCTGGCTCCTGCCGAACTCCCTTCCCCGGCCCGGTTGATGATGAATGGGAATGAAGCGATTGCCCTGGGCGCCCTCTCGGCGGGATTGAAATTCCTATCCTTTTACCCCATGACCCCCTCCACCTCCATCGCCCTGGCCGTCACCGCCCAAGCCCTTAAACTGGGGATCATTGTCGAACAGGCCGAAGATGAAATCGCCGCTGTTAATATGGCTATTGGGGCCTCTTATGCCGGGGCCCCCAGCATGGTCTGTACTTCGGGCGGAGGGTTTGCCTTGATGGTGGAAGGGGTCAGCCTGGCCGGCATGACCGAAACGCCGGTCGTCATTTGCGTCGGACAACGACCCGCCCCGGCCACGGGATTGCCTACCCGGACCGAACAGGCCGATCTGGAATTTGTTTTGCACTCCGGTCATGGCGAGTTTCCCAGGGCCGTCTTCACCCCGGGTACCATTGAAGAATGTTTCCACTTGACTCGCCAGGCCTTTGAACTGGCTGAGGCCTTTCAAACGCCGATCTTCCTGCTGACCGATCAATTTCTGGCCGACTCCTACCGCGCGCTGGAGCCTTTTGAACTGGGGAATCTCCCCTCCTTCGGTCCCCGAACCGATACCGCTCCTCTTTCCCTCCCCTACCAACGTTACGCTATCACCCCTACCGGAGTTTCACCCCGCCTCCTGCCGGGGCAGAGCCCCCACCTGGTGGTGGCCGACAGTGATGAACACACCGAGGACGGTCATATTACCGAAGATCTTTCCGTCAGGAAGCAGATGGTGGAAAAGAGACTGAGGAAGCTGGAAGGGATCCGCCGGGAGGTCAGGCCTCCCGGGTTTTGGGGGGATGAAAATCCGGAGATCCTTCTGGTAACCTGGGGGTCCAGCAGGGGAGCGGTCCTGGAAGCGGCTTCGATTTTGAGAAGCCAGGGAGAAAAGGTCGGGGCTCTTTATTTTTCACAGATCTGGCCCTTGGTCCCGGACCATTTCTCAGGCCTCCTGGAAAAGGCAGCCCGGGTCATAGCCGTGGAAGGGAATGCCTTCGGCCAGTTGGCCCGGCTGATTCGCCGGGAAAGCGGCTATGCCATAGACCAAAAGATTCTTCGTTATGACGGGCTGCCCATCACGGCAAACTATATTTTAGACCGCCTACAAACCCTTAAGGTGGAGGGACTGCCTCTAACCTCAAACGAAACGATCCATTATTGAAGATAACCAAAAGGACTGAATTATGGTCACCCTGGATGATTACGGAACCTTTGAAACAGCCTGGTGTCCGGGATGCGGCAACCCTTTCATCTTGCAAGCCGTCAAGCAGGCCCTGGTAGCCTTGGGATTGCAACCCCATGAGGTCCTCTTTGTTTCAGGCATCGGCCAGGCCGCCAAGGCCCCCCACTATTTACGGGCCAATCTTTTCAATGGCCTTCACGGCCGATCCCTGCCGGTGGCGACCGGCGCCAAATCAGCCAATCCCAATCTGGTCGTCCTGGTTGAAAGCGGCGACGGTTGCACTTACGGTGAAGGGGGAAACCATTTTCTGGCCGCCATCCGGCGAAATTGTGATCTGACCCTGCTGGTTCATAACAACCAGATCTACGGTCTGACCAAGGGGCAGGCCAGCCCGACCAGCGACGAAGGGATGGTAACCAAGGCCCAGCCCCAGGGAGCGCCCTCGGAGGCCTTTAATCCAATAGCCGTGGCCGTGGCCATGCAGGCCGGCTTTGTGGCCCGGGGCTTCTCGGGCCTGGCCGATCACTTAGCCCGGCTGATACAGGAGGCCGTGGCCCATCGGGGTTTTTCCCTGATCGATATACTCCAGCCCTGCGTTTCTTTCAATAAGGTGAATACCTTTGGCTGGTATAAGAAACGCTGCTATGAGTTGCCGCCGGACTACGACCCCATCGACTGGGCCGGGGCCATGAAAACTTCTTTGGAATGGGGGGACCGTATCCCTCTGGGGGTCATCTTCCGGAAAGAAAAACCGACCTTCGAAGATCATTTTCCGCAATTACAGGCCGGCCCCCTGGTGGGTCGAAAAGGTGATGGAAAACTCCTCCAGGAGATTATGGAGAGCTATCAATAAGGATGGTTGTCAAACAGGCTGCCCTTCCCCGCCTTGGCTGGGGAGACGATTTGGGGGGCTCTTCAGGAGGTCAGCCTCAATAAGGAGAAAATCATGAAAAAAGCGGCCGTCGGACTCTTTCTAATTTCCATCTTGATCGGGGTTTCCGTTTTTGCCAATTCCTCCAAAAAACCGGATCTTATCAGCGAAGATACCAAGGCCTGCCTGGAATGCCATGTCACGGCCACCCCGGGGATCACCCTGGACTGGAAGAAGAGTCTCCATTCTCAGGTCCTTCCCAGGGAAGGAATAAAAAAAGGCCGGCTCGAAAGAAAAGTCTCCAGTGAGAAGGTCCCCGAGAAATACGCCTCTTCCGTGGTAGGTTGTGCGGAATGCCATACTCAGAACGCCGACCGGCATAAGGATTCCTTTGAGCATAATGGGTTTAGGGTTTATGTGGTCGTTACCCCGAACGATTGTTCCACCTGTCATGCCCTGGAGGCCAAACAATACAGTCAAAATATTATGTCCCGGGCTTACGGCAATCTGGCTCACAACCCGGTTTATCGGGGATTGGCTGATTTAGTCAATGGCCCCAAGACCTATAAAGACGGGAAGATCACCCACAGCCCCCCGGATTTGGAAACCAGCTATGATTCCTGCTACCACTGCCACGGAACGATTGTAACGGTTAAAGGTCTAAAAAAGAAAGAGACCCCCCAGGGAGAAATGGAATTTCCCGTTTTAAGCGGCTGGCCCAATCAGGGTGTGGGAAGGGTCAATCCGGATAGCTCCCTGGGCTCCTGCACGGCTTGCCATACCCGCCATGCCTTTTCCATCGAGATGGCTCGAAAGCCCTATACCTGTTCGCAGTGCCACACAGGACCGGATGTCCCGGCCTACAAAGTTTATTCGGTCAGCAAACACGGCAATATCTTCTCCTCCCTGGGAAAGGATTGGAATTTTAAAGGAGTCCCCTGGAAGATCGGGAAAGACCTTACCGGCCCCACCTGCGCCACCTGCCATGTCAGCCTGACGACAGACCCTGAAGGCCAGGTAGTGGCCGAAAGGACCCACCAGATGAATGACCGCCTGCCCTGGAGGCTTTTTGGTTTGATCTATGCCCATGCCCATCCTAAGTCGCCCGATACCTCGATAATAAAAAATAAAGCCGGCTTGCCCCTGCCTACGGAACTGACCGGGGAATCAGCCGCTTCCTTTCTGATTGACGCCAAGGAGCAGGGTAGGAGACGGCAAACCATGACCAAGGTCTGTCTCTCCTGCCACAGCCAGGGCTGGGTCGAAGGACACTTCCGTCGTCTGGAGAATACCATCAAGACCACCAACCAGTTGACCTTAACCGCCACCCGGATCATGATTTCGGCCTGGGACCAGGGTTTGGCCAAAGGGTTGGCGCAAAAGGACAGCCTTTTCAATGAAGCCCTGGAAAGAAAATGGGCCGAACAATGGCTCTTTTATGCCAATTCCACCCGCTACGCCTCGGCCATGATGGGGGCCGACTACGGGGCCTTTGCCGACGGCCGGTGGTACCTCAGCAAGACCATCCAGGAGCTGGCTGAAATGGTTGAAACCAAAAGCAGTCAAAAAAGGCGATGAGAAAGGACCGAGAAATGAAAAAGTATGTTTGTGATGTCTGCGGTTATGTATATGACCCGGCGGAAGGCGACCCGGACAATGGGATCGCCCCGGGTACGGCCTTTGAAGATCTTCCCGATGACTGGCTGTGCCCGTTGTGCGGGGTAGGGAAGGATCAGTTTAGTCCCGAAGAATAAAAAACCCGATAACGGATGCCGGAGACCCGAGGCCCGATTAATACAAACCCTTTTGAGATCAATTGTTATTTGGATTAAATCAGGTATTCGGCATCGGGCATCACAGGAGGTGCAAATGAAAAAACAGATCTTTTTTTTGTTGGTGTTCATAACTATTCTGGGAATCGCCTCTCCCATCCCGGCGGCCGGTACCCCGCCTGCCAAAGGCGATCCTATGCCGGCCCTGACCTTGCCGGTTCCCAAAAGTCCTGATGAAAAAGCCTACCTGGGACTCACCGGGGACGGGACCTTCAAGCTTTCCCAAATCAAGGCCCAGGTGGTCATTATTGAGATTTTCAGTATGTACTGTCCCTTTTGTCAGGTGGAGGCTCCCACCGTCAATGAGTTATACCGGCTTATCGAGGAGAACCCGGAGCTGAAAGGCAAAATCAAGCTGCTCGGCTTAGGCGCCGGCAATTCCATTTTCGAGGTAAATATCTTCAAAAATAAATACCAGATCCCCTTCCCCCTCCTTCCGGACCAGGATTTTACATTTCATAATGCCTTAGGGGAAGTCAGGACCCCTTACTTTATCGCCCTGAAATTTAAAAAGGACCGGAGCCCTCAGGTCATTTTTTCGGAACTGGGATCCATACATGGAGCCAGGCCCTTTCTGGAAAAGATAATCTCCCTGGCGGAATTGAAATAGGAGGTAGTCCCATGAAAAAAAATCGAACCAAGACCTTGTTTATTATCCTGCTGGTCTCGGGTCTGGCCTGCCCCTCCTGGGCGCAAACCCTTTCCGAGGCCTACAAAGGCAATATTTATAATGTCGGGCACCTAAAGCCCATTGACAGCCGACTAAAAGTCAAGGTGGGAGATCCGGCCCCGGATTTCAGCCTTCCGGCCGTTTCAGGGGGGAAAATTACCTTGAGTCAGTACCGGGGAAAGAAAAATGTGGTCCTCTCTTTTGTACCGGCGGCCTGGACCCCGGTCTGTTCCGATCAATGGCCCGGCTATAATATCGTTCAGGGTCTTTTTGAACAAAAAGAGGCCATCCTGCTGGGCATCACCGTAGATAACATTCCTACCCTCTTTGCCTGGACCAACCAGATGGGCAAACTCTGGTTTCCGGTCCTTTCGGATTTCTGGCCCCACGGGGCCGTAGCCGATCGTTATGGGATCTTGCGCACCGACGGGACTTCCGAGAGGGCCGTTTTTCTGATCGATAAAAAGGGGCTGATCCGCTATATCAACGTCAACGACATCAACAAACGTCCCCGCCTCGAAGACCTGGCGGCCGAATTGGAAAAGCTGGATAAATAGTCAAAGCCGGATTATGAATTTTATCAGCGCCATCAGGACCTTGCTGGCCCGGGAAGATTACCAGGCCCTGGCCTTGATGGCCCGGGAGCACGGGGGAAGGACAGCCGCCGGGTTGATCGGCCTGGTCACGGATCTGGATGAGACCATCAAGTGGCGAGCCGTTTCGGCCTTAGGCCGGACCGTGGCCGGTTTATATTCCCAGGACCCGGAACGGGCCAGAAAGGTTCTCAGGCAACTTCTCTGGAATCTTAACGAAGAATCAGGAGGCATCGGTTGGGGTATGCCGGAGGCCTTCGGAGAAATTATTGCCCTTACGCCTCCCCTGAGAAGGGAATACGGTTATTTGCTGGTGGCTTATCTCTCCGAAAAATGCTGCTTCCTTGAAAACGACCAATTGCTCCTGGGGGTGGTTTGGGCCTTGGGCCGCATCGGGGATCTGGAACCGGATTTAAAACAACAAGCCCTTCCCTTCCTTTTGGAGGCCCTTAACCATACCAACCCAACCATGCAGGGCACGGCCGCCTGGACCCTGGGACAGCTTAAGGCCGGGGAGGCCTTTCCCTTTCTAAAAGCCTTGCGCACCGGACCGGGGATGATTAAAATATTTGAACAAGGCTTATTAAAAGAAAAACCCATTCAAGAATGGATAACGGAAGCTATCGAAAAAATAGGACCAGGAGGTGAGAGTGATGAACGAGAACGACTGGAAATGCAGCAAATGCGGCTACACCCTTAAGGCCCAGGCCCCCCCGGAAAAATGCCCTTCCTGCAATGAGAAATGCGAGTTCGTGAATGTAACCTGCTATATCCCGGAATGCGGATTTAGCGGATCCGATGAGCGCCTGAAATAAAAAAAGAAGGGAGGAAACGCGGATGTCCAAAAAAAAATATACGGTCCGGGCGGAATGCCCGGCCTGCGCTTGTGGTGATGTTAGTTTTTTAGGACCGGAAAAACTCCGGGAAAAATTCATCGGCGACGAAAAGGAGATTGAGATCCTTTGTCCCATGTGCGGAACCAAGCACAGAGGTCAGGTAGTAGCTGAAGAGGAAGCCCCGGAATGATGGTCTTGGGCATTTACGGCAGTCCCAGGAAGGCGGGCAACAGCGATCTCCTCCTGGACAAGGTCTTGAACGGAGCTCAATCCGCCGGGGCGCGGATCGAAAAGGTTTATATCCGTGACCTGGAGGTTTCCGGCTGCCGGGAATGCGGCGGCTGTGATGAAACAGGGAAGTGCGTTATTCTGGATGCGATGGAAAAAGTGTATCCCCTGCTCTGGGAGGCCGATATTGTTTTTTTATCCTCTCCTATCTTCTTTTATGGAATACCCGCACAGGCCAAGGCTCTGGTGGACCGCTCTCAAGCCATGTGGTCTAAAAGGATGTTGGAGAAAACCCCGGAGCAGAGAAAAAGATACGACCATGGCCGGGGCTATCTCATCGCCCTGGGAGCCACCAAAGGGAAATCGCTCTTCGACGGGGTTCAGCTGACGGCCAAGTATTTTTTTGACGCGCTTGACAAGAGCTATGAGGGAGGTATTTTTATAAGGGGGGTGGAGGGAAAAGGAAAAATTGCCGAGGATCCTTCCGCCCTTAAAGAGGCCTTTGACTTGGGAGTAAAGGCTGTTAAGGAAAGCAGCACTAATTAACCTTAAAATAATCACCCCCGTTTTTCCCTTTCCAACTTCTAAGGGGAAGGTGGGGGAATAGGGAGGCATTAATGACCACACCCCAACATTGTCCCGGTTATCAGCAATTCAAAAATCTCAAATCGTTTAGCTGCAAATGCCCCAACTGCGGCAGAGAAACTGAAATTTTTTCGGATGAATTCAACAAAAAACACACCTGCAAGGGCTGCCAGCAGGAAATCGATTTTACCCAGTGCACACTGGAGGCCAGTGCGGGAAGTATCACCCCTTAATCAGGGCCTAATATAGCCCCTTTCATATGTCCGTTCTCTAAATAAAAACGGCCTTCCTTAAGCCGCTGGGGCTGTTTTCTCCGGAGTCCCGGTCCCCCGGCGGGCTGATTTTTAGCGGGCGAGAATGGGGAGGGGCGAAGGGGTAAGCCATCAGGACCAGGACCATGTCCAACCATCTGATTAACGAGAAAAGCCCTTATCTACTCCAACACGCCGAAAATCCCGTGGACTGGTATCCCTGGGCGGAGGAGGCCTTTCAAAAGGCCCGGCAGGAAGACAAGCCCATTTTTCTCTCCATCGGTTATGCTACCTGCCACTGGTGCCATGTCATGGCCCATGAATCCTTTGAGAACCAGGAGGTGGCCGAACTCCTCAACCAGGCCTATGTGGCCATCAAAGTGGATCGCGAGGAACGGCCCGATATCGACCAGGTCTATATGACCGTCTGCCAGGCCCTGACCGGCCGGGGAGGCTGGCCCCTCTCGATTTTTATGACACCGGAGGGCCAACCTTTTTTCGCCGGCACCTATTTCCCCCGGACCAGCCGCCTGGGGATGTCGGGTTTTAGCGAACTTTTGAAACAGATTGCCGCCCTCTGGGAAAAGGACCGGTCCCGGGTGCTGCAAGCCGGGCAGGAAGTCACCCGGTCGATTCAATCCCGGGTGGAAGCGGCGGGCAGCGCTGCCCTCCCGGGCTTGGATACCCTGGAAGCGGGATACGGGCAGTTACTGAAGTCTTTCGACACCCGCTTGGGTGGATTCGGTCAGGCCCCCAAATTCCCAACCCCGCACCATCTCCTTTTCCTGATCCGCTGGGACCGGCGACATCCTGAATCCCGGGCCCGGGAGATGGTTGAAAAAACCTTGCAAGCCATGCGCACCGGCGGGCTCTTTGACCAGGTGGGACTGGGATTTCACCGCTATTCCACGGATGAGAAATGGCTGGTCCCTCATTTCGAGAAGATGCTCTACGACCAGGCCCTGCTGGCCATGGCCTATACTGGAGGCCTTTCAGTCCTGGCAGGCTCCCTTTCAGGCCCAGGTTGCCCGGGAGATCTTTACCTATGTGCTCCGGGACATGACCGCACCCGAAGGCGGTTTCTATTCGGCGGAAGATGCCGACAGTGAAGGGCAGGAAGGGTTGTTCTATGTCTGGACCCTGGAGGAAATCAAAAAAATCCTGGGAGAAGAAACCGGGGGCCTTTTCTGCCGCTGTTATGACATTCAGGAAGGGGGCAACTTTGAGGGGAAAAGCATCCCCAACCTTCCGCTTTCCTTAACCGAATGCGCCCGTCGAGAGCGAATGGAACAGGCCGATCTGGAGAGGCGATTGGAACAGGCCCGCCGGACCCTATTTGAATTCCGGGAAGGCCGTGTCCATCCCCTGAAGGATGACAAGATCCTGACCGCCTGGAACGGGCTGATGATCGCCGCCCTGGCCAAGGGAGCCCAGGCCCTGAACGAGCCGGCCCTGGCCGAAGCAGCCGCCCGGTCGGCCCGATTTATTTTGGAACACATGCGGGACCCCGAAGGGAGGCTTTACCGGCGCTACCGGGACGGCCATCTGGCCCAATCCGGATTTCTGGACGATTACGCTTTCCTGATCTGGGGATTGTTGGACCTCTACGAAGCCGCCTTTGATCTTTCTTTCCTGGAGGAGGCCATTAAACTCAACCGGATCATGCTCGATCTCTTCTGGGACGATAAAGAAGGGGGCTGCTTCTTTACCCCCAAAGACGGCGAGGTCCTGATTGCCAGGGAAAAAGACATCTCAGACGGGGCTGTCCCTTCCGGAAATTCGGTCGTCTTCCTGAATCTGTTGCGCCTGGCCCGAATCACCGGAAACCCCCATTTGGAAGAAAAGGCCGGTCAAATGCCGGGCTGTTTTTCTTCCCATGTGGCCCCTCTTCCCATGGCCTATACCCAGTTCCTGTGCGCCCTGGACTTCGCCCTGGGTCCGGCTCAAGAGATCGTGGTGGCCGGGGATCTTCAGGAAGCCGCCACCCAAGAGATCATTCGAATCATCCGGCAGGTCTTTCTGCCGAACAAAGTCCTGTTGCTGAAAACAGACGGTCCGGAAAGCCAACCTCTCTCCGCCATCGCCCCCTTTGTTGAAAGCATGCAGGCCGAAACGGGCCGGCCCAGGGTTTTTCTCTGCCGTCAATACGCCTGCCGGCAGCCGATTACCGATGTGGAAGAACTGAAGAAAACACTTGCCCTGCCCTGAGGATTTTGGTGATGCCCGCAATGAATACCTTCGAATTCTGGAGGCTGGTCATTTTTTGGGGGGCTCTGTTCCTTTTCCTGATCCTGGAACTGCTCCTCCCCTACCGCCTCCCTTCGGTGTCCAAGTTCAAACGCTGGACTACCAACCTGGCCCTGACCCTCTTTAACAGCCTGGCCCTGCAGGTTCTGTTTACCGCCTCCATCCTGGGCATGGTCGCTTACGTCACCCGGAATAAATTGGGGATTCTTTACCTGTTGCAATGGCCTTATTGGGCCCGGGTTCCGGCCACCATCGTTTTCATGGATTTCATGCTCTACATCTGGCACCTCCTGAACCATGAAGTCCCCTTTTTCTGGCGCTTCCATCGCGTCCATCACAGCGACCTGAACATCGATGTCTCCACGGCCACCCGCTTTCATCTGGGAGAACTGGCCCAGTCAGCCATTATTCGGATCGGATTGATTTATCTCCTGGGAGCCGAACTCCTGGGAATTTTTCTCTATGATTCCCTGGTTGTCCTGGCGGCCCAGTTCCATCACAGCAGCCTCAGGGTCCCAGTCGGGTTTGAGAGGCTGTTCTGGATCTTTTTTGTGCCGCCTTCCATGCACCGCATCCACCATTCCGTGGTCATCAAGGAACGCAATGCCAATTACGGAACCATTTTCTCCCTCTGGGACCGTTTTCTCGGGACGCTGGTCCGGGATTGTGATCAGGAAAATATTCGGATCGGTATGGGGGCCTATTCAAAGATCGAGAAATTGAAACTCCTTCCCCTCCTGGTCATGCCCTTTACCCGTCCAGTTCGATAAATTTCGCACAGCCAATTGCACTTTCCCCTTCAACCATCCAAATAGACTCTCCTGAGCCATCGTCCTTTTCCTTTTTATTGTTGACTTCCATAAAAAATTTGGACTATGGTGAACCGCTCAATAAGACTTTAGGAAGTATAGGGTGGTTTAAATATAATCTTATGAATGAAGGAGGAGAAAAAAGAACCGATGCAACGGGTCAATAAACTATTCTACATTGGGCTGGTTATAATGGTTATAGTTGGAGGCTACGCGTTTGAAGTAAAAGCTCAAGGCTTGGGATATATCCAAGGCACCGTTAGAGATACCGGAACCGGAGATCCAATTCCCGGGATTTACGTGGACGCTTTTGAGGTAAATTTTGGATACGTTTCTACTGGGTCAGTCAATACCACAGATTCCAATGGGCAATATTCCTTAATGGTTTTTACTGATGGCATATATAAGGTTTTCTTCAGAGGACTCAGTAACAACTATGTAGGTCAATGGTGGAACAGCGCCTCTTCTTTTTCGGGAGCGAACCCCGTTACTGGTGCCGGTGGGAATACGGTTACCGATTTTGTGGGGGGGACCCCCGTTACTGTTATCAGCGGGAATACGGTTACCGATATTAACGCCACGATGACAACAACCGGGGGAGGGCAAATATCAGGGCGAGTGACCGGGCCAAATGACGCCGGAGTTCCATTCGTTTCCGTCTCTGTTTATGACTATGGTCAAAAAATTGATGGGAAGCGCGGGATTGCTAGCGCAAGTCCGGATAGTAATGGAGACTATATCATCTCTAATCTTCCCCCTGGTACTTACAAATTATTATTTCGGGATGCCAGCAGCGTGAGTAATAATCTGAACGAGTGGTGGGATAACCATACCGGTTTTTCAACGGCTGACCCGGTACCGGTCACCGCCGGAACCGCTACCAGCGCCAATTGCATGCTATCCGAAGGTGGGATTATCAGCGGGACCGTAAGAGACGAATCCAATAATCCGATTAATGGGGCTATCATTTCAGCCTACGACCAGAATCAAAAACAAGTTTCTTCGGCTGCAACGGATGCCGGCGGAATCTATTCTTTGAAGCGTTTGCCTTCCGGAAACTACAAGCTACTTTTCAAAGGACCCTCGGGGTCCAACCTGGCCTACCAATGGTATGGCAATCAGTCCACTTTTAACCAGGCCGATTGGGTTCCAGTGACTGCCGGCATTACCCAAGCCGATATGAACGCCCAACTTATCCCGGGTGGAACCATTACCGGCACAACCACCCCCGGATCAACCAGTGTTATAGTGTTCGATGAATACCAAAATATCGTAGCCAACGCGTTTTCAGCTACGGATGGTGCATTTTCGGTGGCGGGGATTCCTTCGGGAAGGTACAAGATTTCGTTTTCCAAATATAATTACGGAAGAACCTGGTTTAATGACCGCCGGACTTTTGAAAGCGCCGACTGGATCTGGGTAAATGCCCCAAATTCCACACCTGGTGTAAATTGCCAATTGATCTCTTCAGCGATTATCTCCGGAAAGATAACCGATGCTACGGGAACCGGGATACCCCGGGTAAAGGTCCAGGTCTATGACGACGCCACCTTAGAAGCATTATATGGCTCTGCCACTACAAATAGCCTGGGCAATTATTCGCTGAGCTCTGTTCCCCCTGGAAGCGGCAGGCTTTTTTTTGATTCTCGGGGGACTGGATACTTTCCGGAATGGTGGGATGATAAAAAAACAATAAGTGATGCGACACCCATCAATCTCATTTCCGGTGAAACCTATCCAGGAAGATCTTTGATGCGCTGGAAACAACTTTTTACACCGACCGCTTCCCTGGAACCCGATGAGGCCAAATCCTTTATCGCCGCACATGCGGAGGGCTCCTATACCCTGTTGGACGTCCGGCAACCCGGTGAATACGAAAAAGAACACCTGCCCGGGGCCATTCTGATCCCGCTTCCGGATTTGGCGGACGCCTTCTCCCGGCTGGATCCCTCGAAGCCCATCATAATCTACTGAGCCGTGGGAGGCCGGAGCCGCGTGGCGGCTCAATTCCTTTCCGGACAAGGCTTCCAGGAAGTCTATAACCTCAAAGGCGGCATCCAGGCCTGGCAGGGTCTGAAAGCCAAGGGACCGGTTGAATTGAATCTGGATCTGATCCGGGGTGATGAAAGTCAGGAAGAGATGGTTGTCATTGCTTACGGATTGGAGAAAACCCTAAAGGAATTCTACCAGGATTCAGCCCGGGAAGAGCTGGAAGAGGCCCTGCTGAACCTCTTCCGAACCTTGGCCGCTGCCGAGGGAAAACATCAGCGCCTGTTAATGGACCTGTTACCAGGGTTGGCAAGCCGGTCCGAGGCTGAGCCAAAGGAAGAAAGACCCGCCTCCCTTATGGAAGGGGGGTTCAGGAGCGAGGAGTTCCGCAGGGAAAACCGGTCCTTTCTTTCGACCCCTTCCGGGGTCCTGGATCTGGCGATGATGATTGAAACTCAGGCCCTCGATCTCTATCTGCGCTTCGCTCAAAAAAGTGACGCAGAAGCTGTCAGGGCCGTTCTTTACCGGTTAGCTGATGAAGAAAAGGCCCACTTAAAGACCTTGGGCCACTACCGGGATCAATGGCAGAAAACTGCCCCAGAGACCCCATAGGAGAGAAACGATGACTTCTTTCGAATACCAAATCACTGTCCATCCAGCCGAATCCTTTCTCCAACTGGTCTATTTTTGCTCGGAGCAGGGAGAATGCACATGTGGACCAGGTCCCCCGGGACCAGATCGGCCTATTAACCGACCTGTTGAACCGTAAAGGTCGGGAAGGCTGGGAACTGGTCCAGATCTCCTTCGGCCGGGACGGCCTCATGGCCTTCTGGAAAAAACCGGTCTAACAACAGTCCCCAAAAAAATTATTTCCACCCATCCAATCAAAACTTAGGGATAGTCCCAAAGTTACGTGATTCTCAAACCGAAGGGCTTCAGGGGTCTTGATTCCAAGGATTGTCCGCCAAAACGCCGGCAGCCTGCCCCCGGGCAGGAAGTTTATAATGGTGTTTAGAAACAGGCCAACACCAAAGTCCCGCGTTCCGCGGGATGAATGCCCGGCTCCTAACCAACCGAGAAATTCGGGCCGGGTTCTTCGCATCCAAAGCAATGCTCAGTCCCACTCCTGCGGAGTGGATCCCAGTTTGGGGCTATGGATACCCTTTCGGACAACCTTGAAATCAAGACCCCTGAAGCCCTCGAAGAATGGATGGCTTAAAAATCACGTAATTTTGGGACGAACTCAAAACTTGACTTTTTTTAATAAATGTATTAATAAGTGTTTATATATTGATATTGTTAAATCACCCCTTTATCAAATCAAGTTTTGTAAAAAGTCTGACTCATAACCTGATGAAAAACAAAGGATCTCCCTTGGGAACAGAACGTCTGGACAGCCTGGCCTTTCTATTGAAATGCCTTTCCGATGAAAACCGCCTGCGCATCCTTTTCTGCCTCAACCAGGGGAAAAAATCGGTTTCCCGTATCGTCGAGGAACTGGATCTCTCTCAACCCCTGGTTTCCCATCACCTGAAGGAATTGAAAAGGGCCCTTCTGGTCCAGGTGGAGCGGAACGGCCCTTTTATTTATTATGAGATTACCAATCCGGAAGTGATCGGACTCCTTAGGTCTCTGGAAAAACTGGCCACCGGGTTGATAACAGCCAGAACAACTTTTTAACCCTATAAGAGCGGAACCCATGACAACCATTCAAGAAATCTTCCAAACCCTGGAGCCCCTGGAGGCCCTGGAGGCAATCGCTCCCCTGCTAAAGGAAGTCTTCGGACAAGTGGGGGAAGAGGTTCGCCTGCAATTTTTAATGGGCCTGGTGGATGAGAGCAATTCCGACAAGGTAGCCAGTCTGGTCCATCTCTGACTGGCCGAATGCATGGACGAAGGTGTCGATCCAACCCATATGTGCCAGAGCCTGGTGGAGAAAGTGGCCCATTCCAAACAACTGAAAGCCGTAGCCGACCCCGAGATCCTGGTTTTGTTCGAAGACTGGTTGGAGGAGCTGGAGGACGAGGTCATCGAGCAGGTTCGGAAAACCGGTACCCAGGATCCTACCGTTTTGGCCCCGGCTCTGGGATTATCTCATTCGGGAATAACCTTTTTAATTACCAAGCTTAAACGGGAAGGAAGAATATAAAAAAAGCAGCCGGTTGGTAAAAAGGGAATTAACCATGAATAACAAAAAGATTACCATCATAGCCTTGGTACTGGTGGCTCTGGTAATAGGCGCTCTCTGGTTTACCAACCGGGCCGTGACCCCGAAAGAAGCCACCTGGGAGGATGTGCTTGGAGAAGCCAGGCTGGGCGGGTACGCGATTATCCGGACCGACGCCTTATGGGATCGCTATCAAAAAGAGCCCGGGGGGATCCTTTTAATCGATACCCGCCAGGAATGGGAATTTCGCACCGGCCATCTCAAGGGGGCTCTGAATTTTCCCATGGAGCCTACGGCCTGGTCCAGGTGGCGAAAGCAGAAGCCCCTGGAAACCTTCCTGGGAAGGGATAAGACCCGTTTCATTGTCTTTTACTGAGCCGGTTTGACCTGAGTCCGCAGCGACTCAGCAGCCCGGGTGGCTGTGCAACTGGGATATTCGAATGTTTTTCGGGATCCTTACGGATACCCTGAATGGCAGGCAAAAGGGCTCCCCATCGAAAGCCAGCCCGCGGGCCTTAGCGAAGGAACCTCCCCTCCCAAAACCCCCGGTCCCCTATACGGCTGGGCCATGGTCTGGACCTTATTGGGCATCTTCGCCGGAGGCATAGCCCTCAACCTGACGCCCTGCGTTTATCCCCTCATCCCCATTACCGTCTCCTATTTCGGCGGCCGGAGCGGACAGGGACAAGGGCGGCTCCTTCTGCATGGGTCTTTGTATATCGTGGGCTTGTCTATAACAAATTCCATCCTGGGAGTCGTAGCGGCCTTAACCGGCGGTCTTATGGGGGCCATGCTCCAGAACCCGGTGGTCCTGATCGTCGTGGCCGTCATTCTGGTCTTTTTCGCCACCAGCCTTTTGGGCTTCTGGGAACTGCGTCTGCCTGAGGGCCTGAACCGGATGGCTTCGAAGTCTTATACCGGTTATTTCGGGACCCTGTTCATGGGCTTGACCCTTGGTGTGGTCGCCGCCCCCTGTATCGGTCCTTTTGTCTTAGGATTGCTGACCTGGGTGGCCGGTATGGGCTCTCCCTGGCTGGGATTTATCATCTTTTTCACCCTCAGTCTGGGCTTGGGACTGCCCCTTTTTCTCTTGGCCATTTTTTCAGGTAGGATCGAGAAACTTCCTCGTTCCGGAGAGTGGATGCTCTGGGTCCGCAAGCTCATGGGCTGGGTCCTGGTGGGCATGGCCGCTTATTTTATCAGGCCTCTCTTACCTGAGACCGGGGGGATAATCCTGCTGGCCGGGGTAGCTTTCGTGGCCGGTTTGCATCTGGGATGGTTGGACAAGACCAAGGCGACCTTCAAGGCCTTTACCTGGTTCAAGGCCGTAGCGGGGCTGGCCGGCATGGTCATAGCCACTTTCTTGATCGGGTCTTGGGTCCTGCGCGGCCCTGGAGTGTCCTGGCAGACCTATTCAGATAAGCTTCTCATGGAGGCCCGGCAAGCCCAAAAACCGGTCATTATCGATTTTTATGCCACCTGGTGCACCCCCTGCCGGGAATTGGAAGGGATCACCTTTCATGATCCTGCGCTAGTGAAAGAAGCCGCCAAGAAATTCATGATGATCAAGGTGGACCTGACCCAGGGGGGAAACCCTCTCTATGAGCGTTTGTTAAAACAGTATGAAGTTAAGGGAGTCCCCACTATCGTATTTTTAAGCCCGCAGGGGGAGGAACAGCGCCGACTCCGGCTGGTGGATTATCTACCCCCGGACCGGTTTTTAAAACATATGGCCGAGGCCGGAAAATAATTTTCCTGATAAAGGAGAAAAACATGGTAAAAGTCCGCTGCTTTATGAATGAACCTAATGGCAAGCCTTGAAAGCACTTTCAGGCCATGATGCCCAGGTTGGGCCAAAAATATGAACTTGAGACCGAGGTTATTTCCAAACCAAGGGCCGAATACCAGACCGACGAATACTTTGAACTGGATCTGCCGACGGCTCCGGCGGTGATGGTGGACGATGAAATCGTTGTCGAAGGATCCGATGTGGCCGAGGATAAGCTTGAGAATGTCATCCGGAAACACCTCGGGCTTCCGGAACTGGTACCTGAAAAGAAAGGGGTCTTGGGACGGCTTTTTGGCCGTTAGATCTAAGAATGCTTGTTCCTGAGAAGGACCTTCCATCTGATCGGACTTTCTGATAAAGATGGATTCATGAGGCAATCCTTCAAACCTCATTTCGCCCTTTAGCGGAAATTGAAGAGCTGAACCAATAAAAAGGGAATGTGGCCAAGGCCTTTTTTGGGCCTTAAGGGCAAACCGATGAAAGAAGGAAAGGAAACGTCCGGCAAACGATCCAGGGGCGCGGTCATCAAGGCGGCTGTTTTTGTCCTTTTCATCCTGGCCGCTGTTTATGTGGTTCGTTATACCCCCGTCAAGGAATTCCTGACGGTGGGAAAAATGAAACAGTTTTTGGATACCTCGGGCATTTGGGCACCGGTGATTTTTATTCTCATCTACACCCTGGCCATCTGTCTTTTTGTACCCGGTACTCTAATAACCGCCGTAGGGGCGGCCATATTTGGGGCCTATTGGGGATTCGTCTATGTTTTGGCCGGGGCCATCCTGGGGGCCACAGTCACCTTTTTCATCGGCCGATATTTGGGCAGAGATTTTGCCGCTTCCGTTATCGGGGATAGACTCAAAAAATATGACGAGGCCATCGAACGAAATGGTTTTGCCACCGTTCTCTATTTACGGCTGATTTACTTTCCCTTTACAGCCATGGATTTTGGTATGGGCCTGACCCGGGTCCGTTTTTGGGATTATTTTTGGGGTACCTTACTGGGTATCCTCGTCGGCACCTTTGTCTTTACTTTTTTTGTTGGAACCATAAAAGAGGTTTGGGCCAGTGGGGATTGGGGGCAACTCCTGTCGGGAAAGGTTTTTCTTTCGGTGGCCTTGTTTGTTTTTTCCTTATTCATTCCAAAAATTATCAAGAAATTTAAAAAAGAATAAAGGAGGTACTTATGCCTGCGTTCGAGTATGAAGGAATAAAGATCACGGTTGATGAGGAAGGATACCTGGTAAATTTCGATGACTGGACCGAAAAAGTGGCCTGTGCTTTAGCTGAAAGAGAAGGGGTCGGAAAAACCTGTCCGATGAACAAGGAGCAGTTGGAAATATTACAATTTATTCGTGACTATTATAAAAGGTTCAATTCGGTTCCCATAGTCCGGGCCGTTTGCACCAATGTCCATCAGCCCAAGGCCTGTGAATATATCCAGTTTCCGGATCCTATCACCACCTGTAAGATTGCCGGGATACCCAAACTGGACACCGGCTATGACCTGATGTAAGGGACCGATAAAAACGAGCAATTCCCCTGCATACCGAGGGCATGTCAAATTGTTTTTTGTCTGCCAGGGGTTATGATTGGACTCGGCAGGACCGATTAGTTTTCTGCTGAAAAAAAATTCCGGAAATTTGGGCTAATTAAGGACAACCGCCCGTTTTTCCATAAAATTAGGCTTCTTGAAATAATTTACTTCCCTTGCCTTCTCAAATAGGGTAGGAAAACCTTTTAAAGGACCTACCCCTTTCAAATTTATTCCACTGATTTTTTAAAAAGTTGGAGGATGCCCTTATGGGTGAAGCCACTCTACCCAAACCTTTGGGGCCGGCAACCGAACTGGAAACCCGTTGTATCAACACCATCCGCATGCTGGCCGTCGATGCCGTACAAAAGGCCAGCTCCGGGCACCCGGGAATGCCCATGGGGACGGCCCCCCTGGCCTTCGTTCTCTGGACCCGCTTTCTGAAGCATAATCCTCAAAACCCGAACTGGCCCGACCGGGACCGCTTTGTTTTGTCCGCCGGGCACGGCTCCATGCTTTTGTACAGCCTGCTTTTTCTGACCGGATATGACCTGACCCTGGAAGACCTCAAAAACTTTCGCCAGTGGGGCAGCAAAACTCCCGGGCATCCTGAATACCGCCATGCCCCGGGTGTGGAAACCACCACCGGCCCTCTGGGACAGGGTTTTGCCAATGCCGTAGGGATGGCCATGGCCGAACAATTCCTGGCCGCCCATTTCAACCGGCCCGGGTTCCTTCCGGTGGATCACTTCACCTATGTGTTGGCCAGCGACGGCGATCTCATGGAAGGGGTTTCTCATGAAGCCGCCTCCTTGGCCGGGCATCTCAAGCTGGGTAAATTGATCTGTCTTTATGACGACAACCACATTTCCATTGAGGGCAGCACGGACCTGTCCTTTACCGAAGACCGTTTGGCCCGTTTCAAGGCCTACGGCTGGCATATCCAGCAGGTAAAGGACGGCGAAGATTTAGTCGCCATTACCAAGGCCATTAAAAAGGCCCAGCGCCTATCAGACCGGCCTTCCCTGATTGCCGTCCGCACCTGCATCGGCTGCGGCAGTCCCAACAAGCAGGACAAGTCCTCGGCTCATGGGGAGCCTTTGGGGGAAGAGGAAGTCCGCCTCACCAAGCTGAATCTTAATTGGCCGCTGGAACCGGCCTTTTATGTGCCCGATGACGTCTTGGCTTGTTTCCGCCAGGCCCTCAAGAAGGGAAAAATGAGGGAACGGAGATGGGGAAGGCTTATGAAAGCCTATGAAAAAGAATTCCCGGATCCGGCCCGCCAATGGCGCCAGTGGATAAGCGGCGAATTGCCTGCCGGCTGGGATAAGGATCTCCCTGGTTTTCCTGCCGATCCCAAAGGGATGGCCACCCGGGTAGCCTCCGGAACAGTGCTCAACGCCCTGGCCCCCCGCCTGACCAATTTAATCGGCGGTTCCGCTGATCTGGAACCTTCCAACAAAACCTTTATCAAGGGTTCGAAGAACTTCGGGGTGGATGGCTTCGAACAGCGCAACCTGCGCTTCGGGGTCCGGGAACATGGCATGGGCTCGATCATGAACGGCCTGGCCTTGCACGGGGGAATCATTCCTTACGGCGGGACCTTTTTGATTTTTTCCGATTATATGCGTCCCCCCATCCGGCTGGCCTCCATGATGGGCCTTAAGGTCATTTATATCTTCACCCATGACAGTATCGGCCTGGGCGAAGACGGCCCTACCCATCAACCCATCGAACAACTGGCCGGCCTCCGGGCGGTCCCCAACCTGTTGGTCATCCGGCCGGCCGACGCCAACGAGACCGCCGAGGCCTGGCGGGTGGCCCTGGCGCATAAAAACGGACCGGTGGCCCTGATCCTGACCCGGCAGAACTTGCCCACCCTGGACCGAACCCAGATGGCCCCAGCCTCCGGTTTAGCCAAGGGGGGCTACGTGCTCCGGAAAAGCGGGGAAGGCCTACCCGAATTGATCCTTATCTCCAGCGGATCCGAAATCCCGCTGGCCCTGGAGGCAGCAGACCGGTTGCAGGAGAAGGGAATTCAAACCTGGGTGGTCAACCTGCCCAGTTGGAGGTTGTTTGAAGAGCAGTCCGAGGACTACCGCCGGCAGGTTCTGCCTCCCGGGATAAAAGCCCGACTGGCCATCGAAGCCGGAAGCACCCAGGGCTGGCATCGTTATGTCGGAACGGAAGGAGCTGTCCTCGGTCTGGATCACTTCGGCGCCTCGGCCCCTTATAAAACCCTGTACGAGAAATTCGGACTCACGGTCGATAGCCTGGTGAAAAAAGCCTTGGAGATTTTGGAAAAGCTGAAAAATTAGAGTTTGTCCCAAGGTTACGTGATTCTCAAACCGAAGGGATAGTCTTAAAAAAATATTAAATCACCCCAAAGGGCTTCAGGGGTCTTGATTTCAAGGATTGTCCGCCAAAACGCCGGCAGCCTGAATCCGGGCAGGAAGTTTATAGGGGGGTTTAGAAACAGGCCAACACCAAAGTCCCGCGTTCCGCGGGATGAATGCCCGGCTCCCAACCAAGTTAGAAATTCGGGCCGGGTTGGGGCTATGGATACCCTTTCGGACAATCCTTGAAATCAAGACCCCTGAAACCCTCGACGAATGGATGGCTTAACTTTGGGACTATCTCAAAAATTAAATTCTGCCGGGATCAAGGAGTTTGAATCCCAGGTCCGGCTCCAGCTTGCGCAAGGCGGAAGTATCCAGGAGTTCAAAGAGGATCACCTCGATTACCTGCCAGGTCTTAACACCTGTTCGGACACAGCCGGTTACCGTAGCCTCCTCCCGGCCGGCGGCGACGTGCATATGCAGGATGGGAATTCCGGCCTCGTCCGGGAAGAGAGTTCCCGCGCCCACGATTTCATGGACATCGGCCAGCTCATGAACCATGGGTATTATGGGTCTGGCGCGCCCGTCTCGGGGACCCACCACCAAACGGCTGCCGCTATCCGCCCCGCCTAAAACAATCAAGGTCGCCGCCCGGATTTTCTTTGCTTCGGCAAACGCTTCAATCGTCTCATGCAGAATTTCCCCGTCTTCCAACCGGATTATAAAGACCCTGCCCTGCCTGGCTTCCGAAAATTTCATGACAATTCTTGAACCTGAATAAACGCGCCATAAAGGCTTAAGAACTTTTTGATATCGTGCAATCTTTCTTGGATGATTCTAAAAATCTCCGAATCATCTAAGTCCCAGTAAATATGGACCAGCCGGTTTCTAAACCTTGCCATTTGAGTGAGTTCGAGAGCAAAGGTCTCATCTATAGCTCCAATTTCTTCCATGACCTTAAAGGTATCTGCATAATCCTCGGGAGTACGGAAGCCGTTTTTTGCAATGAGATGGTGACATAAATCAACAACCCCTTCGATAGCAACGATCAGGTTATACTTGGCACTGCCAACTTTGTGGGGGTCGGCGCAAAAATTGGGTTCCGGAAGTTCCTTCAATTCCTCGAGGCGATGCAGGGCATTCCTAATTTCGGAAGTAAGTTTTCTTACTTTGTCAAGATCGTATTGCATGGGCCAAGGCCTCTTTTAGATACCTGTGATGGAATGGGGCAAAATCGAGATAGTCATTTATTGTTTTTTCAATGAAATTGCTTTTTACCTCATCCTTCTTTGAAAACAACAACTCCCCCTGCTTTATCACGGCATACCTAAAGGCAAGCGGGGCTTGATTAAGAAGGCGAATTTCTGAGGGAATATTTTTCACCAATCGGGTCATCTGCGCCTCGATTTCAAGTTCATACCTCAGGGATGAGACGGAAATGGGTTCGAGGAAGAGCGCTATATCGATGTCCCTAAATCTACGATCGGTAAGGAAAGACCCATGAATAAAGGCAAATAGAATCTCCGGCCTCTTCTGAAGATTGGCGGCTATCTGGTGTTTAATGGCTTCTCTTTCCTGTTTTGGTATTTGATAAGTATGGTTTTCCATGGGCACCATAGTACTAAAACCTTTCGCAAATATCAAGCCGGGACCCATTTTTTAAGCTTGACAGGCTTTAGGGGTAAAGGGAAGATAATGAAGCCAATTTTCCGAAGAAGGGACTTTCATGAAACAAATTATCCTCGGCACCGCCGGACATATTGATCACGGCAAAACCAGTCTGGTTAAGGCCTTGACCGGGATCGATACCGACCGTCTCAAAGAGGAAAAAGAACGGGGCATCACCATCGAATTGGGTTTCGCCTATCTGGATCTGCCCAGCGGCCAGCGTTTGGGCATCATTGATGTGCCGGGACACGAGCGGTTTATTAAGAATATGGTCGCCGGGGCCAGCACCATTGACCTGGTGGCCCTGATCATTGCCGCCGATGAAGGGATTATGCCCCAGACCCGCGAGCATCTGGATATCTGCACGCTGTTGGGGATTAAGAAGGGCCTGGTGGCCTTGACCAAAATCGATATGGTCGAAGAGGACTGGTTGGATCTGGTCCAGGAAGATATTAAGGAGTTCCTAAAAGGCACGTTTCTGGAAGGAGTCCCCCTGGTACCGGTTTCTTCGACCACCGGTCAGGGGATACCGGAACTGATCGGCATACTGGAGAAATTAGCCGCCGAGATCGAGGAGCGCTCTTCAGCAGGGATTTTCAGGCTTCCCGTGGATCGGGTGTTTACCATGCGGGGTTTTGGAACGGTTATCACCGGGACGGCTATTTCAGGCAGCCTTTCCGTGGGCGATCAGGTCACCATCTATCCCCAGGAGATTCAGGCCAAGGTCCGCGGCATCCAGGTCCATAATCAGGATACGGAGCAGGTCCGGGCCGGCTTGCGGACGGCCGTCAATTTTCAGGGCATTGAGAAAGCGACCGTCAATAGAGGCGATATCGTCTCCAGCCCTCTGGGATTATTTCCTTCCTCCTTTTTGGACATCCGCATCACTATGCTCAAGTCCGCTGAAAGGCCCCTGAAAAATCGGGCCCAGGTCCGTTTCCACAGCGGCACCAGCGAGATCATGGGCCGGGTGGTTCTGCTGGAAGGGGAAGAAATTAAGCCCGGCGAATCCCAGTTCTGCCAGCTTCGACTGACCGAGTTGGTGGCCCTCTTGCCCGGGGATCTGGCTGTTATCCGAAGTTATTCCCCGGTCCGGACTATCGGCGGAGCCCAGGTCTTGAATGTGATTCCGGGAAAGCATAAGCGCCTGCAAGCCGAGGTGGCCAGCCAGCTCCGGGTCCTGGAATCGGGTTCGGACTCCGAAAAGACCGCCCTCCAGGTATTGCTGGCCGGGGCCATGGGGATGTCCCGGCAGAAGCTGGGCCGGGTCCTGGCCGTTCCCCCTAAAAAGCTGGATGAAATATTGAAAGACCTCCTTTCCCATCGGGTGTTGATTCAGTGGGATAAGGAAAATCGTTTTATGGTTCATCAGGAGGAATTTTCCAAACTCCTGAAGGCCATTGAAGAATTGTTGAGGGAATACCATAAGACCAATCCTTTGAAACCCGGATTGCAGAAGGAGGAACTGAAATCCCGCCTGCCCCAGATCAAAGAAGCCAAGCTGTTTAATTTCATCCTCAACCACCTCTCCGACCAAGGGATCCTGGTCCAGGAAAAGGAGCTGGTCCGGCTTAAAAGCCACACGGTGCAACTGAAGGAAGACCAGCAGGCCGCCCGGGATGCCATTGAAAATATCTATCTCAAAAGCGGCCTGGAGCCTCCCTACTTTAAAGATTTGGTGGAAAAGTACCCTAAGGGGAATCCCAAGGAAGTCCTTGATTTGATGGTCAAGGAAGGCAAGCTGATCAAGGTCAAGGAGGACCTATATTTCCACAGTCAGGCCATCGAAGGATTAAAGAAAAAACTGGTCCAGTGGCTGAGAGAGAAAAAAGAAATCACCACCCCGGAATTCAAGGAAATGACCCGGACCTCCCGCAAATACACTATTCCCTTGCTGGAATATTTCGACGCCATCCAAATGACCATGCGGGTCGAGGACAAACGCCTGCTCAGAGAAAGCAAGGAAACCGCCTAAGATAACCACCCTTCTCACTTCAAAGATCTCCTTCTCCAAATTCCGAAGTTTTTTGCCCATAAGGGCTGGCAAGCTTTTGCTCGGCGAAACCTGCCCCGGTAATATGTAACCCGGGGATCCGCTGGGCAAAAATCTTATCGTCCGCCTTTGTCCGTGCCTGCCCCGCTTGCCCTATGGAATGAAGTCGCAGTACGGTTGAGTTATGAAAGGGATTGGCCATGTTGCCAATCCCTTGCCTTCCGGCCTCCGGCGGGCTGGATGATTTTCCCCCTGCGCTCCTTCCGCAGGGGGAAAATAAAGCATCAGTGGAATCCGTGAAATCCGTGCCAAAAAAGTCTTTCACCCCCGAAGCGGCAGGCCTCTTTTTCTTTTTCGGCACCTCCCGAAAAAAGAAAAAAAGGAATTCCTCTGCGTCCTCTGTGGTGAATTCGTCCTCCCTTTCAGCTTTCAGCTACGAGCTATGAGCTCTTATTGCCCTCCGCGCACTCTGTGAGAAATCGTCTTCGTCTTTCCTTTGAGCTATCAGCTTTCCGCTATGAGCTTCAATAGTACCGCAGCACTGCAGCACCTCGGCACTAATGCCTCTTTCCTATGAGCTATTCCCGCTTCACTCCTCAGGGCATAATATATGAGGGCGTCCCTCCAGTTTAATCATAATTAAATGTTACTGAAAGGATAGCAGAAGAGGGATCGTTTACTCATAATTAATGTTACCGGAGCGAGGGGACTTAAGCTGTTCATTCCGGAACTGGGTCTGGAAGATTTTTTTAAGTTTAGTTTCAATAGCTGCTCTCAGATGGAAAGGGTTCAAGGTTTTCAATTGGGCGATTAATTGCTTTTTAATAGCCGGCGGTACCAGCGGGGATTCCATAATCCGTTGGTAAGGCGTTTTAGGGCGATCATACCTCCGGATGGTTTTGAGGCAATTCTTTCTTTGGCCAGCAGTTTTACTGAGGGCAGGAAGAAGTTATGAAACAGACGCCATTCCTGGGTATAGAGGTTGTTCAGGAGAGGGACGACCTGGGGGTTGTCCAGGCGATCATAGCCTAACCACTGGCGGACATGGGTCCAATTTTTTTGTTCTATATGGGCATTGTCGTCTTTATGATAGGCGCGGCTACGGGTAAATTGGATGGGCTTTTTTCTTTCGGTGAAGTGTCTCAGGAGATGATGGTTTAAAAATTCGGAGCCATTATCGCAATCGAAGCCGAGCAAGGGGAAGGGCAAGGACTGTTCGATCTTACGGATTTGATCCAGGACCCCGGTTTCGCCTTTTCCCCAGACCGCCCGTTGTTCGGTCCATCCTGTAGCGATATCGACGCAGGTCAGTCCAAGGTATAGGTGAACATTCCGGCTACGGTGTCTCCACAATGGGCCACGGTATCAGCTTCCAAAAACCCCGGCCGGGTTTCATCCCACTGGTTGGTTTTTAGGGGAATTTGTTTTCGCAAGAGGGTGCCGGGTTTGGTGGTGGCGCGCCCTCGTTTTTTATACTGGACGCGGATGAATTTCAAGCGCCGATCGATGGTGGCGGTCGAGATCGTATCCAAGGCCCGTCGGACCGGGACCGGCAGTTCCCCGAAGGTTGAGCCGTAGCTGGGAAGCCATAAAGGTAACGAGGCCTTAAGCCGGGTGGAGCAGGGCTGATTGGCAGCCAGCCAGATCTTTTTTAAAGCTTTTAAGAGTTCAGGAGAGTCATAGACAGGCTTCCGGCCTCTCGGTTTAGGTTGAGGCTTGGTAAAACGTTTAAAGCCTCTGAGCAAGCGATTAGCGTGTTTTCGATGGTACTTGGTAGCGGCACAGAATTCATCCAAAATAATTTGCTTTTGGGCTTTGGTGGCATCTTTATACCGTTTAGAAATAGCCTCCAGGTATTCATTTTTCGATCGGGGACTCATAATTTTTACCTCCTACCGAGATCTTTCCCTCGGTAACATTAATTATGAGTCAACGATCCCTTTGTTTTAACCCCCTTGGTAACATTTAATATGATTCAATTCGCCCTATTTTTTAAACTTGACAGGCCATGGTCATTCGTGTACGTTTGTATTAAATTGAATACATTCCCTTGCTGCCCATGAAACGAGTTATAGCTGACAGCAGTTCCATCATTCTTCTGGCTAAGTGCAGTTTACTGGAGGACATCCTATATTCTTCCTGTCAAGAGGAAATATTTCATTTTGAGAAAAATAACGATTTTAACGAGTTGCGATTTTAGTCTTTTTTAGGTCGCACTTCTCCTTCACAACTAAGCGACAGGCTTGCTGTTTCTGGTTTCCCCAGTGCTCACCAATAGCGAACTTTAAATCTCAGCGTTATCAGTATCCGGCATCCCGCCCGAGGCGGGCGCCCAGCATCCCTTATCCAGGTTTTAAAGTTTAGTGAGCGGCCCTGATTGTCCCCCTCGAGGTCCGTAATCGGCCTCTGCGTTGGTGCCCGGGCTCGCCTGAAGGGAATTATAAGTTTTCTCGTTACGCCGGATTTAAATAGCGAGGATGGTAAGGCTCCTTTTTCTTCATGATCGTCCAAGCGATGATCAAGAACTTAGCCGACAGCTTGACCCACCGTTTGGTTTTGATCCCGGGTTCTTTTTCTCGCCCCTGCAATTGATCGGTGTAATATTCGATCCAGGGTCGATGGTGGGTAGAGGCGATCAGAGCCGCCTGGTATAAGGCATAGCGCAGATTGGCTTTACCCTTTTTGGAAATGACCGAGGTCGCCGTATCCGAGGTTTTCCCGCTCCGGTCGGCGTTGAGATCCAAGCCGGCCATCTTGAGCACCTGCTTCCGGTTCTGAAAACGGAAGGGATTGCCGAGCGCGCCGATCACCTGGGCCGAAACGTCCGGACCAAAGCCGGGGATGGTCAGGAGATATCCATATTCCGGAAACTGCCGGCAAGTCTCCCGGATTTGTTTGTCGGTCGTCTTAATGGTTCCCCTGAGTTGACGCAGTCCGTCTACCATCACCTGGGCCTCAAAGTGGGCCCCTTCCCCCATCTCGCAACCGATGGAGTCGATAGCCAGTTGCTGGATGGTCTGCAAGCGCTGGTGCTGGGCCAGGGTCTTACGCCCGGGCACTACCCGTTGGACGAATTGATCGAACTCCAAACCGGCCAGTTCGGAAGTGTCCAGGCACCAACGGACAATCGCTTCCACCTCCGGTCGCCCACTAAAACGGTCCAATTCTGGGAAATACTGGGCTAAAAGGTGGTTTCGAATACGTACCCGATAGCTGTGCTCCTGCTTCTTCAGTCTCTTTTTCAGCGACAAAAGAGTGCGCAGATCCCGGAGCCCCATTTCCGGGTAGTCGTAGTACAGGCATTTTCCCTGGGAGATCAGGTCGGCGATATTGGCCGCATCTTTGGTGTCGTGTTTGTCCCAGCGCCCGTCCAAAAGCTCCCGGTTGCGCTTGACCGCTACCCCGGAAACCAGGACCACCATCCGGCCGCATTTAATCAAATACTCTCCCAAGGGCTTGTGATAGTTGGCCGTGGGTTCCAAGCCAAAGACCACCTTCGGCAAACTTTGGGCCACTTGGATGGCCCTGACCTGGGTCAGCAGCTTCCTAAATCCCTCAATAGTATTGTCAAAGATCAATCGCCTTAAAAGCGTCTTCCCGGTGGCCGTACCGAAAAAGGCATGGTGCTTCTCCTTGGCCACGTCGATCCCGACGATCAGATACTCCCTCGATCCCCGGATCTCTTCCCGAAGTTGACGAAACCCCTCCAATCTGCTATGCTCATTTTCGTTCATTGGACACCTCCTGTTTAAGAGTTTGAGTTTGGTGAGACTTACTTTTTCTCTTAACAGGAGGTTTTGCTTTTTGGTAGATTATGTTATTTTATTTCCTGGCGCAGGCTCGGGAGCCTACTCTCAGATTTAAGACCTATATA
>CAVQFQ010000014.1:0-57366 GCA_963711835.1 uncultured delta proteobacterium
GATCCCTCCAACAACGAGGACTACAAAGTGACGCTCCGGCTCCGCGAGGAGGACCGGGCCGACCCCGGGACGATCGGGCGGCTCCTGGTCTCGCGGGAGGGTGGAGGGGTGGCGCAGCTCGAAAGCGTGGCGCGGATCGAGCGGGTGCCGAGCGCCTCGAGGATCGACCGTCTCGACCGGCAACGCGAGGTTCGCCTCCGGGCCTCGGTGGCGCCCGGGTTCGCGATGGCCGACCGGCTGGAGGCGCTACGCGCCGCGGTGGCCGCGATGAACCTGCCCACCGCCTACACCACGCGCGTTTCCGGGCGGGGGCGGGAGCTCGAGCGGACGTTCGGCGAGTTCGTCTGGGCCTTTGCCCTGTCGATCGTCTTCATGTACATGATCCTCGCCTCCCAGTTCGAGAACCTGGTCCACCCTTTCACCATCCTGCTCTCCATCCCGCTCTGCATCCCCTTTGCGCTGCTGTCGATCTGGCTCATGGGGAACACCTTGAACCTCTACTCGGCGCTCGGGATCCTCGTCCTGTTCGGCGTGGTGAAGAAAAACGCCATCCTCCAGATCGACCACATGAACAGCCTGCGCACGGGCGGGATGGACCGGGCCTCGGCGATCCTCCAGGGGAACCGGGACCGGCTTCGGCCGATCCTCATGACGACGCTCACCTTCGTAGCCGGCATGCTCCCGCTGGCCGTCGGCTCCGGCCCGGGTGCCGAGGAGCGACGCGTGATCGCTGTCGTCGTCATCGGCGGCCAGACGCTCTCGCTTCTGCTCACGCTGCTCGCGACGCCGGTCGTCTACTCGCTGCTGGACGACTTGTCCCTCGTGTTCCGGCGACGCAAGTGATTTGTCATCCGTTGATATTTTTGGTGGAATGAACCGAGGTCAGGTCGCTTCGAACCGAAGGGCGGGAACCCCATGGAACCATCCAAGATCGTTGTCCGGTATCGCGACGGGCCTACCTTGAAGGGCACCACGCAGAATTTTTTCCCCAACAAGCCGAATTTTCACGTCAACCGCCAGGGGACAACCGGTCCCGGAGACGTCATCGAGGTGAAGGTCGAGGACCTGAAAAGCATTAACAGGGCAAGACCTTTTTTCTGGTAACGAGACATCCGAATCACAAATTTAAAACCCGTCCGGGGCGATTTTCTCTCCGGGTTCCGCGGTGGCACCCTGGACGATTTAAACCAGGCCTTCGATCTCTGGCCCCGGGAAGTCTATCTGATCCCAGAATATGAAAAGATCGATGTCGAAATCATCAAAAACAAGATGAGAACCGCAGGTATGAGTCGTGATAAATATTAAACAAATAAATCCTTCCTCTTGATTGCCCAAATGACAGAGACCCCCGACAACCGGCAGCTTCAGTTGGCCTTCGAATATGTGCAGTACACCGGCCGGAACGTATTTCTAACCGGGAAGGCCGGCACCGGCAAAACAACTTTTTTACATACCTTGAAAACGAAATCGCCCAAGCGGATGATCGTGGTGGCGCCCACGGGGGTGGCGGCCATCAATGCCGGGGGGGTCACCATTCACTCGTTCTTCCAGTTACCCTTCGGCCCCCTGGTACCGGATATGGAATCCGGCGGCGACGGGCCGGGAGGCCAATACCGCTTCAGCCGGCAAAAAATAGATATCATCCGCAGCCTTGACCTGCTGGTCATCGACGAGATCAGCATGGTACGCGCAGACCTGCTTGACGGCATTGATGCTGTTCTGCGCCGCTTCCGCGGAGGCAGCCGGCCTTTTGGCAGTGTGCAACTGCTGATGATCGGCGATTTACAGCAACTGGCCCCGGTGGTCAAAGACGACGAATGGGAAATCCTGCGCAGCCATTACCAGACGATGTTCTTTTTCAGCAGCCAGGCCTTGGCCCAGAACCGGTTTGTGAGTATCGAACTGCAGCATATCTACCGGCAAAGCGATGCGCGGTTCATCGACCTGCTGGCCAAGGTCCGGGAAAACCGGATGGATGAGGCCGACCTGATCGCCCTGAATAAACGCTGCAATCCGGCCTTGGCCAAAGAAACCCCTGAAGGCACCATTACCCTGACCACCCACAATTTTCAGGCTCAGAAAATCAACGAAGCCCGGCTGGCCGCATTGCCCGGCAAAGAGAAACGATTCGAGGCCCGGGTGGAAGGTGATTTTCCCCCCTATGCCTTTCCGACTGCTTCCGAACTGGTGCTCAAGCCCGGGGCCCAGGTGATGTTCGTCAAAAACGACAGCTCTCCCGAAAAGTTATTTTTTAACGGCAAAATCGGCCAGCTTAAACACATCACCGAGGATGGGCTGATTGTCAAATGCCCCGGCGATACCAAACCGATCATGGTCGAACCCGCCGAATGGAAAAACATTAAATACACACTGAACGAAACGACCAGGGAGATTAAAGAAACCGAATCGGGCAAATTCATCCAGTTCCCCCTCAAACTGGCCTGGGCGATCACTATTCATAAGAGTCAGGGGCTTACCTTTGACCAAGCCGTCATCGATGCCCGAGCCGCCTTTGCCGATGGCCAGGTCTATGTGGCTCTGAGCCGTTGCCGGACCCTCGAGGGTCTGGTGCTCAGCACCCCCATCGAAAGCCGCAGCATCAAAAGCAGCGCCGTCGTCGGTGAATTTACCCGCCACATCGAACAAAATGCCCCGGATCAAGATCAACTTAAAGAGGCCAGGCGGGATTATCAGGTGGTTCTGCTTGATGAACTCTTTGACTTTTCGGCCCTGTTAGGCTGTCTGTTTTCCTGCCTGAAAATCTCCAACGAGTACAAAACCATACTGGCGGGTGTCACCCCTCTGTTTTTCAGGCGCACTGTAGAAGCCGTCAAGGCGGAGATAACCGGAGTCGCCGACAAGTTCACCGTCCAGCGCCGGCAAATCATCAGAGAGGCCGCCGACCTTGAAACCTGTCCGCTGCTTCAGGAACGGGTAAGCATGGCCGCCGACTATTTTATCGGGAAAATCGAATCCCTGGTGACCCGACCCCTGCAGGCCGTTTCGGTTGAAACCGACAACCGCGAAGCGCGCAAGGCCCTGCAAAAGGCCCTGGAGGCCGTGTTCAAGAAAGCGGCGGGGAAACTGTACTGCCTCAATGCCTGCCGATCAGGCATCGTGTTTGCCGATTTCCTCAACGTGCGTGCCCAGTCCCTGTTCCAGGGAACAGCCGCCAAACCGGCCCGTCTGAAAGAAGACCAGGGGGCGGCATCCAGACATTCTCAGCCACCCGGAGCTTTACGCCAAGCTTAAACAATGGCGCACCGCCAAGGCTGAGGAAGCCGGGCGGCCGGCATTTTGGGTGCTCCACAACACGGCCCTGGCCGAAATTTCCGAAAGGCTTCCGGCTTCCAGTGAAGAACTCTGCGTCATCAAGGGTTTGAAAGGCAAGAAAGGCAAAACCCTGGGGGCTGAAATCCTGCAGTTGGTTGGCCAATACCGCTTAAAGCACAACCTGCCCGCACCTCAAGCGGTTCAGGTAAACGAAGGCGGCCAGCCCGCCAGTATTAAAAAAGATAAACCGAAAACCAGGGAAGAATCATTACGGCTGTTTCTCGAAGGCCGGAGCGCAGCCGAAGTGGCTGCGGCGCGGGGCCTGGCCTTATCGACTATCGAAGGCCATCTGGCCCATTTTGTCGGAACCGGAAAATTGGGCCTCGAACGCCTGATGGAACCGGAAAAGGCGGCCCGTATTGCCGCCTATTTCCAGGGCAATCAATACCAGGGACTGACCCCGGCCAAAGAGGTTTTGGGCGAAGACGTATCCTACGGCGAACTGCGGTTCGTCTTGAAGGATCTTGAGCGCAAGGGAAAACTCAAAACCGACCTTTAGCGCCTTAAATTCGGAAATACAGATTGATCTTGAGTTGTCTTGGCAATTAATTCAAGTCCTGAAAGAGAGAGCGGGTTTACAGGAAGGCTTATCCCTCCCTACATGAATAATATCTCGGCCATAAAAGTAGTTTCCTTCGAAATCCTTGAATGAGGGATTGTAACATCAGGTAATTCTTTGATTTTGATTTCTATGATTCCTGAAATTTTTTGGGATGGATTTGAGGCAGTTGGTCAAGAAAGTAAAAGACTTGTGATTCCAAGGGGGGAAAAAGAAAAAGGCGCAATCAATTCGGATTGCGCCTTTGAATTTTATAGTGCCGAAAGCGGGAAACGAGGGGAATATCGGGAGGGCTATTATAGGGGGCAGCGAGGGTTTTCTTACCTGCCCTCTCCTCTCCCCTTTGTGACCAATGACCCCCCTCCCTGACCAGGAGCAAGGCGGGCGATTATAAGAACTTTAGTTCTTCCTGAAGTCTTGTTTTCTAATTTTGGCCATCCCTGCATAATTTCAACCGCTACTCTTTAATAAAGGGCGGGTAGAGATTTAAGCTCGTGCATTCTTCGAATCTAATAAACATTCTCCCCGATTAGTAACCAGAGCAACCTTTAAGCCCTTGACTTTTCCTAATATCCCTGCTTTAAGGAGGGACCAATTATCCCTGGGACTCCACCTTTGGCTAAAGGTCGCTAATACGGCAGGGCGAAGTTGTTAGGAGGAATTTTGGGGAAGATTTGGGAGGGGAAAAGGTGATCTGAAACTCAAAACATAAAATAGCATATAGGAGGAGCGTAATGGGTAACCAGAGCAGGTGGACAGGAATCGTAGTGGGCGTTGTCATGGGAGTGCTGTTTTCGGCGGCAGTCGTGTTGGCGGGGAGCCTGGAGCCGAGCGTGGGACCGACTGCGGCCGGTTCACAGATGTACACCCTGGAGCAGATCTATAACCGTATCAACAATGGCGCAATAGCCACCAAGATGACCACGTTCACCGATCCGAGCAGCGGGCCGACGGCCTCGCACAATGCACACGTTAGATGATATTTATGCCCTGGTGGGGTTACGCGCTCCGGTCCCCAAGACCGGGCAGACCACGTCGTATGCAACAGGGGATGATGGCATCCTTCAAAAAGGGGTGGTCTGGCCGATCCCGCGGTTTAAGGATAACAATAACGGCACGGTGACCGACAACCTGACGGGGCTGATCTGGCTGAAGAATGCCAATTGCTTTGGAGTTGAGAACCTGGGCGGAGGCTTTGAGTGACGCCAATAATCTGGCAGGCGGATCCTGCGGTGTAGCCGATGGTTCTACGGCGGGCCAATGGCGCCTGCCCAATGTCAAGGAACTTCAGAGTCTGATCGATTTTGCCTATATTCTTCCTGCATTATCGAATGCGGCCGGGACCGGGCAGTGGGTCGCGGGGGATCCGTCGTTCACCGGCGTCCAGTGGAATAACTACTGGTCGAGTACTACGAACGCGGGCGCTACGGACGTCGCGTGGTACGTGTACCTTGGCAACGGCCACGTGGAAAACGCCACTAAGACGAGCACCCTCTTCGTGTGGCCCGTCAGTGGCGGGCAATGAAGATGATTGGGTTCTTTGATTCTTTGGTTTATTTGATCTTTTATGGGGGTACAGGGGGCTATGCCCCCGACCCGCGTTGCGGACATTTTTTTTGGTATAAATCGGGTGTTCTCACAAGCAAGGGAGGATTTTACATGATCTACACCACACCAAAACGGATAGGACGCGGAGTATTGTTTGCGGCCTCTGTCCTGGTCCTGCTAAGTATGTACCAGATAGGTTCAGCCGCGAATATGGACCCTACGGCCAAATGGGCCTGGAGTGCGAACGCGGGCTGGATCAATTTCAACCCCACCGTCGGCGGAGATGTCGCCGTGTATGGGGATCATCTGGAAGGAACTATCTGGGCCGAGAATGTCGGCTGGATACGACTGGGGACCCACACCGGCAGCAGTCCCTATACTTATGCCAACACCGACGCCACCAATTACGGCGTCAACCGCGATCCCAGTGGCAGATTAGCCGGCTATGCCTGGGGCGCCAACGTGGGCTGGATCAACTTTGCCCCCACCGGCGGCGGGGTGACCATCGACCCCGGACCGGGGCCTTTGCCGGTTACGCCTGGGGGGAGAACGTGGGCTGGATCAGCCTAAAGGGGGGCAGCGGACCCACCGCCTACGGGGTGGTTACCGATTTTCGCCATTTCCAAATCTATCTGCCGCTGGTCCTGAAGTCGTCGTGAGGATTTAGCGGGAAACGCCTATTGAACCCCTCAGAGGAGAGGGCAGGATTCAGAAATTAACCTGCCCTCTTTGCACAGTTCGATCCGTAATCGTTAGCTCTCCATGCCATCCTGGCAAAGCATTCGTAGGTGACATCGTTAAATTTGGAGCGGGGAGGTAATTTTCGAGGAAACTTGAGGGCTTCTTCCTGTACTTTTAAAAAAATAAGTGTTCAACAGTTTCTCTGGATGGTCCTAATTCCAAATGGGGAGGAGTTGATGGGGGCTGCCCATAACCGGATCGTCACTAAAACCAGAGTCAGAAATGGCTCTGCCTTTTTTATTAAAATTTACCTTTGCACGTGAGGCGTGGATACACCCATTTTATTGCTATTCGTTGTTCCTTTCATCATACCCTTTCCTCTATCGCTTCGAGAGCCCGGCCCGATCTGATTTAACCGTCACAAAGATTTTAACCGGCCCACTGCATCACCAGGGCGTCCTCCCCCTCAGAGGCATAGTAGCGCGGGCGGCGGTAGAGGGTCTTGAAACCCAGGACCTGATAGAGGCCGATGGCGGCTCGGTTGGAAGGACGAACCTCCAGAAATATATGGCTGACTTCCTGCAGTCGGGCTTTGTTCAGCAGGGCCTCCATCATGAAACGCCCCTGGCCCTGGCGCCGGCAGTCGGGATGGACCGCGATATTGAGGAGTTGTATTTCCTGGGGCAGGAGCCAAAAACAAAGATAGCCCCGGGCAGGATCCGTGGCTTCTTTGGTCAGGACATACAAACTGATCGGAAGGCGATTGATCTCGGAACGAAAAATGGCTTCCGACCAGGGATAAGGGAAAGCGCTTTTCTCAATGGCCAGGATTTCCGGTAAATCGATTTTCTTGGCCGGCCGAAGAATCATGGAAGAACCCCGGGCATCAGATCTCTTTTTTCAGGATTTCTCCGGCTAAAGCGATACTTCGCAGTCCGTAATTTTTGATCTCTTGGGCCAGAGGGGTCAGGGATTTCCCCTCCCTCTTGGAGGACAAGCCGATCAACATCGGCAGGTTCACCCCGGTCACCACTTCGACCCGGCCTTCGGATAAAAAAGTCAGGCTGATATTGGAAGGGGTCCCACCGAACATATCGGTCAGGATAATCACTCCCTGGCCGGTGTCCACTTTCGCAATGGCCGCCACAACCTTCTCCCGAAGCCTTTTGGCCGGATCCTGGGGATCCAGCGAGACGGCTTCAGCCTGGGTAATTTTGCCCAGGATAAATTCGGCGGCCCGTATCAATTCCTGGCCCAGGTGGCAGTGTGTTACGATAACAATTCCGATCATGCGCTGTCTTCCCTTCCTGCAGTAGCCATTTTTCGAACCTCGAGATGGAGGAGTCCGATAGCCTTCAATCTAAGCGGATATCCCGATGGCGAATATTAAGGAGCATCTTTTGTTTTTTTAAAAAATCAGCCAGGGCGTTGATGATGGCCACCGAACGGTGTTTTCCGCCGGTGCAGCCGGCCGCGATGGTCAACTGAGATTTCCCTTCCTTCTGATAGTGAGGCAAAAGAAAGGAAATCAATTTATAGAACTGCCTCAGGAAAGCCTTGGTCTCTTTCCATTTCATAATATAGTCAATCACCGGTTTCTGATTCCCGTCCAATTCTTTTAATTCAGGGACAAAGAAGGGGTTGGGCAGGAAACGGACATCCATAACCATATCCGCTTCTTTGGGCAAGCCGTATTTATAACCGAAGGATACCAGATTGAGGGTCATCTGGTGGGGATGAGCCGCCTTGGAAAAAAGACGCAGGATTTCCTCCCGCAGTTGATGGACGTTGAAATAGGTGGTATCCAGACAGGTGGTGGCCAGGCGCCGGATCGATTGCATTTTTTTCCTTTCCAAGGCGATGGTGCTGGAAAGAATTTTATGATCCCCCAGAGGGTGATGCCTCCGGGTGGCGCTAAAACGGCGGATCAGGGCGTCTTCATCGGCTTCCAGGAACAGGATCTCGATGGCATAGCCCTTTTGATTGATTTCCTGGTATATTTTGGGGAATTGGCTTAAAAAATCCTTGCCCCTGAGATCCATGACCAGCGCGATTTTAAGGACCTCCCGGGATATCTGGTCTCGTAACTCCAGAAAACGCGGCAACATGGTCGCCGGGAGGTTGTCGATACAAAAAAAACCGATATCCTCAAAGGCCTTTAAGGCGGTACTTTTCCCTGACCCCGAAAGGCCGGTAATAACGACCAACCGTATATCTTTCCGTGTTTTTTGAGGCATCCAACCTCCCGGATCCGGGATTCCTAATCAACCTCATTGGGCCCGGAAAAACCGTTCCTCATAAGAGGACAAATCAGCGTTCAGAGCGAATCATCCTGCTCCTGAATAATTCTCTCAATATCTTCACGCCCGGCTGCTTTAGCCAGATTCTCCTTAAAGGCGCTATTTTTTAAAAAACGGGAGATCTTGGCCAGGGCCTTCAGGTGCAGACCGGCGGAATCCTCCGGGGCCAGTAGGATAAAAAAATAGTGAGTCGGTTTGCCGTCCATGGAATCAAAAGGAATTCCCGGCCGAGAACGCCCGAAGGCGATGATAATCTGGGGGATCTTTTTTAATTTTCCATGGGGGATGGCAAAGCCCTCGCCGATCCCGGTACTGCCCAGACGCTCCCGATCGGTTAAAACCTGAAATAATTCCTCGGGCGTACTATCCGGGCATTGGAGGGCAATGGCCCGGGCAAATTCCCGCAAGGCCTCTTCCTTGCCCCGGGCTTTTAGATCCGGAATGATTAAATCCGGTTTCAGATATTGAAAAATTTTCATATTTTTTTAGGCACCCACACTCCTCCGAGACCTGTGGGTCCCGGTCCGGTCCCCAAGCCCCGTCTAAAGGGCCGGCTCTATCAACCCGAAATTTCCATCTTTGCGCCGGTATAAGACGTTGATCAGCCGGGTCTTGGAATTGGTAAAAACCAGAAATTCGCTGTTGGATAACTTGAGCTGCATCGCGGCTTCTTCCACATCCATGGGTTTGGCGAAGTTGCCTTCGGCTTTGATAATCTGAGGCCCCTGTTCCTCCGGCTCGGTTTCTTCGCCGGCCGGGCTTCCCGTCGCAGCCTGTTTGGGTTTGGCTTCCGGCTTATGATCTTTGACTTTGTCCCGGTGGCGTTTAACCTGTTTTTCGATCTTATCCTGGACCATATCGATGGCCGAGTACAAATCCCCGGTCTCCTCCTGGGCCTTGATCTTAACGCCGTTGGAGGAAATCGTGGCATCCACTGTATGACGAAATTTCTGGATGGAAAGAACCAGATGAATCTCAATCGGCTCCTCCAGATACTTCTTCAGACGACCCATCCGATTTTCGGCATACTCTTTCAAATGGTCCGACGGATCGCAATTACGAAAGGAAACGGAAATCTGCATAAACCCTCCTTAACTCTTATGGAAATAGACTCAATCGGGAGGCCCTTCATCGAATAGCAGAGGTTTTGGAGAGGACTCCCGAGGGGAAAAGGAAATTTTTTTTCGTTTATTCGAAGGGAGGACGCCCAATCCTTCCCGGTACTTGGCTACGGTGCGGCGGGCGATATGGATCTGTTCTTTCCAGAGCAGATCCGTCAGCTCCTGGTCGCTTAAAGGATGAAGCGAATCCTCCCCACCGACCAACTGCCGGATCCTCTCCTTGACGCTTTCCGAGGCGATCGACTCCCCGTTGGCCCCGGCGATGGAACTGTTGAAAAAGAATTTAAGCTCCAGGATCCCTTGAGGGGTATGAACGTATTTGTTGGTCGTTACCCGACTGATAGTCGATTCGTGCATTTGCACATCTTCGGCCACATCCTTTAAAATCAGGGGTTTTAAACAGGAAACCCCGCCGTCCAAAAAATCCCGCTGAAATTTAAAAATACTTTCGGCCACCCGGTAGATGGTGCGTTGTCTCTGATGGATGCTTTTGATCAGCCAGATGGCCGCCCGAAGTTTCTCCTTAATATATTCCCGGGTTTCACTGGACACGGTCTGCCGTTGACCCAAGGTCTGCTTGTAAAAAGAGTTGATGCGCAGCCTGGGCATCCCGTCGTCATTGAGGACAATAAGCACCTCCTCCCCGATTTTATAGACATAAATATCGGGGCTGATATATTGGGGCTCTTCGTCGCTGTAGAGCCGGCCCGGTTTGGGATCCAACTGCAATATAATCTGGACGGCTTGATGGATTTCCTCCAGGGGACGCTGCAGGGTCTTGGCAATGGCGCCGTAATTTTTTGTTTCCAACTGGTGCAGGTGATCTTGAATGATCTGTTGCACCAGGGTATTTTCCCCGGTCAAATGACGGGCCTGAATCAGAAGGCACTCCTTCAGATCCCGGGCGGCCACGCCCAAAGGATCAAACTCCTGAATTTTCATCAGGACCGTCTCCGTGAAAGCCGGCTCCTGATCGGTCAAGGCGGAAATCTCTTCCAGTGAAGCGGTTAAATAGCCGTTCATATCAAGATTGCCTATGATTTCGGCCGCCACTTTTTCTTCCCGGGGAGAAAAAGTGGACAAAGAGAGTTGCCACATGAGCTGGTCGGCCAGGGAAGGCTTTTTGGAAACGAGATTCTCAAAAAACGGGGCTTCCCGGTCCTCGGACTGGTCCTCACTGCGGGGGACATAATAGTCATTCAAATAATTGTCCCAATCGATCTCTTCCTGGGCCTGCTGTTCCCGCTTGACTTCACCCGAGACTATCGTATTCTCCGGGGGGCCTTCCGTTGTCTTTTCCCCGGACCCGGGCTCATCCTCTTCGGTAAAAACTTCTTCCAGGACCGGGTTAGCCTCGACTTCCTGACGCAAGGTCTCCAATAGCTCCAGCCGGGACAGTTGCAGGAGCTTGATCGCCTGCTGCAACTGGGGCGTCATAATCAACTGTTGGGACAGTCTGAGTTGTTGTTTGATCTCTAAGGCCATCAGGGTAACTGGAAATTTTCTCCCAGATATATTCTGCGGGCGGTCTCGCTCTGGGCGATTTTTTGAGGGGGCCCCTCTTCCAGGACCGTCCCTTCGTTTAGGATATAAGCCCGATCGCAGACCGAGAGGGTCTCCCGGACATTATGGTCGGAAATGAGAACCCCGATATGTCTATTTTTCAGTTGAACAATAATGTGCTGGATATCGTTGACCGCCAAGGGATCAATGCCCGCAAAGGGCTCGTCCAATAAAATAAAAGAGGGCGAGGTGACCAAAGCCCGGGTTATTTCCACCCGCCGGCGTTCCCCGCCTGAAAGGGAAAAGGCCTTATTGGAGGCCAGAGAGGTCAGTTTGAGCTCATTGAGCAGCTCCCCTAAACGTTCCGTCCTTTCCGACGGGGTAATGTCGAGGGTCTCCAGGATGGCCATGATATTTTCGGCCACCGTCAGCTTGGTGAATACCGAGGGCTCCTGGGGCAGGTAATTGATCCCCTTTCGAGCCCGGAGGTACATAGGCAACTCGCTGATATCGGTTCCATTAAGCCAGATGTTCCCCAAATTGGGGCGGGTCAGGCCCACAATCATATAAAAGGTGGTGGTCTTCCCCGCTCCGTTAGGACCTAAAAGACCGACTATCTCTCCTTCGTTTAGATCCAGGCTGACCTGGTTCACAACCGCCTTGCCGTGATACAGTTTGACCAAATTCCGGACAGCCAGTTGTTTCATTTTGCCGGGACCTATTTTTGTTCCTGATGGATCACAGCCTGAACCCGGTTGGAGCCCTTGCTGGTCACCATACTGCGGTTTTCTTTGATCCAGACCGTGATCTCCTCCCCTTTAATCAGGTTTTTCCCCTGCCAAACCTTGGGATTTCCCGTCAAGACAATTTTCTGGTCCGGGTTATAAAAGGTTGCGCTTTCTCCGGTGGCGACATCCTTGCCCTGAACGATCTTGACCTGGCCGGTAGCCACGATTTTATCCACCCGGTTTTGCTGGTTGAGGGCTTTTTTGTCTCCTTTGGGAGGCGGCCCCTGTTTTTTATCCCCCTCTTCGGTATAATAAATAATCAGGGTATCGCAATAAATAAAAATCGGGTCTTTGCCCTGCTGGTCCTGTTTGGCCACCACACTGCCCTTAAAGGTGGCTTGTTTGTTTTTATTGTCCGCTTCCAGGGTATCTGAAGTCACCGTGATGGGATGGCTGGCCTCCGGATTTTCCTTATCCTTCCCCCAAAGGGGCGCGGATAGAAAGATGCCGCTGATTGAAATCACCAGGAACAAAAACAGCAGGTGCCATCGTACGAATTGGGCCATGCCTCCTCCTTGTTGTCGGGCTTCGGCCTTAAAAAGGCCGTTGCCTGGAATCGTTGCTAACGGCCCCGGTTTGCCGGCGTTCAACCGGGAACCTTTTGACCTCCTTGCGTCTCAGGAGGAAAAGAAAGAATGATAAAAAGTCATCCGGGCCTTGCTCTTGACTTTAACCTTCTGGGATTCAAGGTTCATAATCATACCCTGGCCTTCCAGTTTATGATGCGGGCCGGTGAAGCTGACCGACCCTTCGGATGAGATCTCTTTTCTGGAATCCAGATACTGCAGGGAGGGCACCCGAAGTTCATAGCCCTCCTGACTGGAGATGACCACTTCCCCTTCAATGGTCACATTTTTATTCTGAGTATCCAGCTTTCCGAAATTTCCGACCAAGGTAAGCGGCTTGCTTTCCTTAGGGAAATAGGTCAGGGTCACTTTTTTAAAGGCGATCAGGTTCTGGGACTGCTGGTATTCAACGGCCTCGGCCTTTAGCTCCCAGAGTTTGATCCCTTCCCGGACCTGGACAAAATTAATTTCCTTTAACCCGACGCTCCCCGGTTCTTTAGCGATTGCTGGTCCGCCCTGAGGTAGCAGGGCCGGCTTCTGGGTCCTGAAGGCATAAAGCCCGACCCAAAAGGCAATGACACAGAGAATTCCAATTCCTAAGATATTTTTAAGCTTTTTCATGCCGGGACAAAAAAATGATTATAGCCCAATCCCCGGGCAGGGTCAATGAGTACCTGACTTCCCTGAAAGGATTTTATAGAAATTCGTATTGGTTAAGTAGGGCCGGCCACTTCCCTCGGGCCTTTAAAAGCAGCTCCGAAACCTCCCGAACAGCTCCGAAGCCCCCTGGGGCTTTGGTAACATAATCGACCTCTTTTTGAATCAGAGGGTGCCCGTTGGGCACCGATACGGATAAACCCACCATTTTTAGCAGGGGAAAATCGATAAAATCATCTCCCATAAAGGAAACCGATTCGGGATGAAGACCGGTTTGTCTTAACAGTTTAGGAAACAGTTTTTTCTTATCCTTTACTCCCTGGAATAATAAGGAAATACCCAGTTCCCGGGCCCGGGTTTCAACGGCTCGAGAAGAACGGCCGGATAAGAGCCCCACCCGAATTCCGGCTTTTAACAACCAGCGGATCCCTTGGCCGTCCTGAACATGGAAGACCTTGATTTCCTTTCCTTTTTCATCATAAAGAATGCGCCCGTCGGTCAGAATTCCATCTACGTCCAGCAAGAGCAAATCAATGATGCGGGCCTTAGAGATTAGGGCCTCTTCCTTTAACCTCACTGGTTCCTCAGACCTCCTTCGGAAATCACCTGGTGAATCGCCTGGAGGGAACGAAGGAGGGGCTCCAGCCGGTCCAGGGGCCAGGAATTGGCCCCATCACAGAGGGCTTTCTGAGGATCCTCGTGCACCTCCAGGAAAACTCCTTGAACCCCGGCGGCCACGGCTGCTCTGGCCAGACAGGGGACAAATTCCCGCTCTCCGCCGGAGATCCCCGGGCCTGCACCGGGGAGCTGAACACTATGGGTGGCATCAAAAATAACCGGATAACCCAGGCCGGAAAGAACCGCTAAAGATCGCATATCCACCACCAGATTGTTATAGCCGAAGCTGGTCCCCCGCTCGGTTAAAAGGATCTGCGAATTACCGGACTCGGCAATTTTCCGGACCACGGAACGCATATCCCAGGGAGAGAGGAAAGGCCCTTTTTTAACATTGATCGGCAGGCCGGTCTGAGCGGCCGCCTGCAGCAGATCGGTCTGACGGCAGAGAAAAGCCGGTATCTGGATGACATCCAGGACCTGGGCCGCCCTTTTTATTTCACTGACCTGATGGACATCCGAAATTACAGGGAGATCATAGCGGGCCCGTATAAAATCCAGGAGGTCCAACCCGGCCTCCAATCCCGGGCCCCGATAGCTGTCTAACGAGGTGCGATTGGCTTTATCGTAAGAGGCTTTGAAGATCAGGGGGAAATTCAAACGGCGGGAAATCTCTTGAAGTTCCCGGGCAATCGCCACCGTTGTGGCTTCATCTTCAATGACGCAAGGGCCGGCGATCAGGAGCAGGGGAGAACCGGGTCCGACAGACCATTTTCCAATACGTATCTCTTTCAATAGAATACGACTCGTTTAGGTCCTTTGAGAATATTCCAGGGAAGCCCGGATAAATTCCCTGAAAAGGGGGTGGGGATTCATAGGACGAGACCTGAATTCGGGATGAAACTGACATCCTAAAAACCAGGGGTGGTCAGGCAGCTCTATGATCTCCACCAGGGAACCATCCGGAGAGAGCCCGCTTAAGATCAACCCTTTTTCCACCAGGGGCTGTTTATAGGCCATATTAAATTCATAACGGTGCCGGTGGCGCTCAAAGACCTCCTCCTGGCGGTAACTTTCAAAAGCCCGGGTATTCGGAGTCAAGCGGCAGGGATAAGCGCCTAAGCGCATGGTGCCGCCTTTTTCCGAGGCCTCGTCCCGGCGGCGTATTTCTCCGGCCTTATAGTCGAACCACTCCCGCATCAAGTAAATGATCGGATGAGGGGTCTCCGGCATAAATTCCGTACTATGGGCCTGGGCTAAGCCGGCTATGGTTCTTGAAAATTCAATGGTCGCCAATTGCATACCCAGGCAGATTCCGAAAAAGGGAATTTTTTTCTCCCGGGCAAACCGAATGGCCTGGATCTTCCCTTCCACCCCTCGGTAGCCAAAGCCACCGGGGACCAGGATGCCGTCCACCCGGGCCAAGGGAAGCTCCGGACCCTGCTTCTCCACTTCCTCGGAATCCACGAAATCAAGAATGACCTTACAATCGTTGGCAATCCCACCGTGGAAGAGAGCTTCGTTAAGGCTTTTATAGGATTCGCGCAAGTGGATGTATTTCCCGACGATCCCGATGTGAACCGGGGTAGTCAGGTTTCTAATCTTGTCATTGAGGGCCTCCCAGGCCTCCAGGCGAGGGGAGCGGGTCCAGATGTTCAAAAGTTCGACGATCTTGTCGTCCAGCCTTTCCTGATGAAAGAAAAGGGGGACCTCATAGATACTCTCCACATCCTTGGCGGTAATGACCGCATCCTTCTCAACATTGCAGAATAAAGCAATCTTGGCCTTGATTTCCGGGGAAAGGAGGTGTTCCGTCCGGCAGAGCAATATGTCCGGCTGTATACCGATACTGCGCAGCTCCTTGACGCTGTGCTGGGTGGGCTTGGTTTTGACCTCGCCGGCCGTCTTGATATAGGGAACCAGCGTCAAATGAATGTAGAGGACATTCTCTTTACCGATATCCGATTTAAATTGCCGGATGGCCTCCAAGAAGGGCAGGCTTTCAATATCTCCAACCGTCCCTCCGATTTCAATGATGGCCACATCGGCCTCGTCGGCGATAAGCAGGATGCTGTTTTTGATCTCTTCGGTGATATGGGGTATAACCTGGACGGTCCCTCCCAGGTAATCCCCCCGTCGTTCTTTGGTAATAACGGAGTGATAGATTTTTCCGGTGGTAAAGTTGTTGTTTTGGGTCAACCGGACCGAAGTATAGCGTTCGTAGTGGCCCAGATCCAGATCCGTTTCCGCCCCGTCATCGGTAACATAGACTTCACCGTGCTGAAAGGGATTCATCGTTCCCGGATCCACGTTAATATAGGGGTCCAACTTCTGAAAGGTGATCTTCAGCCCTCTGGATTCCAGCAGGGCGCCGATGGAAGCGGAGGCCAGCCCTTTTCCTAAAGAGGAAAGGACCCCGCCGGTGACGAAGATAAACTTGGTTTTCATGGTCGATTCCAACCCCTTCCTGGATGTGACCCTATAATAGTTCATTCTAAAAGTCAACTCCTCTAATCCCGGAACGGTTGCCCTTTTTGACTTTTTAGGAAGCCATCCTTGAATAATTGAATGAACTCATTTATAATCTTTTTCAGGAATCCAATCGAATCACAATAAGACACCCAGGCGCCGATTAGGCTAAGGAGGGCCTATGAAAGTAAAAAATTGGATGGTCAAAAAAATGGTGACGGTTTCTCCGGGTTCATTAGCCATTGAAGCCCTCTCTTTAATGAAAAAATATTCATTTCGACACCTGCCCGTGGTCGAAGGCCGGCAACTGGCGGGCCTGGTAACGGAAAGCGATTTACGGCAGGTCATGATCCCCTCTTTTATAAAAAGCATAAAGGTCGATCAGATTATGATTAAAACCCCGGTCACCATTGAACCGGAGGCCTCTTTGGAGCAAGCGGCCCGATTGATTTACCGCTATAAAATCGGAGGGCTCCCGGTAGTGGATCAGGGCAAACTGGTCGGTATCCTGACCACACCGGACATTCTGGCGGCCTTTATTCAATTAATGGGGGTCTTGCAAGCCAGCTCCCGGCTCGAAATCCATCTGGCCGAGAGACCCAAGGCCTTTGAAGAGGCCTCCGGTCTAATCCAGAAAAATGGGGGCGAGATCATAAGCGTCGGCATGCTGGGCCGGGGGAAGAAAAAAACCTATCTTTTCCGGTTGAAAAGATGTTTTCTGGAACCGATTATTCAGGCCCTGGAGAAAAAAGGCCATCGGGTCCTTTCTTCAACCGACTAATCCCTCGTCATCTTGTTGCCCTCCAAGAGGAAGACCCTCATCAGGCAGCTTTCCTTCTGGCAACCGGGGGCCATTGCCTTCTCCGGAGGCGTAGACAGCACCCTCCTCCTGGCCCTGGCTCGGGAAGCCTGGGACCGCCCTCCCCTGGCTGTTACCTTTATTTCTCCTTTATTACTTTCTGATGAAATAACTCGAATCCGGGAGTTGGTCGGATTTTTAAACCTCCCTCTAAAATGGATCCCCTCCCGGGAATATCAAGACCCCCGTTTTAAGAAAAACCCCCCTTCTCGTTGCTACCATTGCAAAAAACACCGTTTCAGATTGGGGAAAAGCCTGATCAAAAAAATGGGCTTGCCCTATCTTTTAGATGGGACCAACGCTGATGATCTAAGGCACTACCGCCCGGGGATCCGGGCCGCCAGAGAAGCCCGGGTAATCAGCCCCTTTGCCGCAGCCGGTTGGACCAAAGCGGAAATTCGCCGGGCCAGTCGAGAGATGGGTCTGCCCAATTGGGACCTGCCTTCCTCCCCCTGCCTGGCTACCCGCATCGCCTATGGGCAGCCGATCACCCGACCCTTACTTAAACGCCTGGCCCAGGGGGAAGCCTTCTTGCATCAAATGGGTTTGAAGGAAACGCGCTTAAGGGTCCACGGTGCGCTGGTCCGGGTGGAGGTCCTTCCGGAAAATTTTTCTCTGGTCTTGGATAAGAAGAATCGGGCTGCTCTCCTGGCCCACCTTTCCGGACTGGGTTTTGGCACTGTAACCCTGGATCTGAAAGGATTCCGATCAGGCAGCATGGACGAATTCATAAGGGGAAAGAGGAAAAGAAATGGACCGGCCTGATCTCTTTGGAAAAAAAGCCAAAATCAAAGAAACCATGGCCCGGATCAAGAATAAGATCCTGGTCCTCAGCGGTAAAGGCGGGGTAGGTAAAAGCACCGTCTCCGTTCATCTGGCCGTCGCCCTGGCTGAATTGGAAAAGGACACCGGCCTATTGGATGTCGACCTGCATGGGCCCAGCATCCCCGGCCTGTTGGGCCTTTCCCAACAGCATCTGGAATCGGAAGCAGGTTCCTTGGTTCCCCTCCTCTACGGCCCGAGGTTGAAGGTGATCTCCATGGGTTCGATTGTGGGCGATCAGGACACGGCCGTCATCTGGCGGGGTCCTCGCAAAGGAGGCGCCATCCGGCAGCTTCTGGGGGATGTAAACTGGGGACCCCTGGACTATCTGATCATCGATGCCCCGCCCGGGACCGGGGATGAACCTCTTTCCGTGGCCCAAACCATCCCTGGCGTCAAGGCCGTTGTGGTCACCACCCCGCAACAGGTAGCGATTCGGGATGTCAGGCGCTCCCTTAAATTCTTAAATAAAGTTGAAATGCCTGTCTTGGGAATCATTGAAAATATGAGCGGCCTGACCTGCCCTCATTGTGGAAAGGAGATCACCCTTTTTAAAAAGGGCGGCGGCGAGGATCTGGCCAAGGAATGGGGCCTTCCCTTTCTTGGCCGTATTCCCCTTGATCCCAGGTTGGTTGAAGAGGCCGATGCCGGTCTGCCTTTCTTTAAAGGGCACGAGGACTCCGTCATCTGGCAGGCCTTTCAGCAGATCGCCCGGGAGGTTATTCAAAGCGGTAGCTGAGAAAGACTGGCCGCTACCGGAGGCCTAACGGCTTCAATTTTTGGAAAAATAGATCTGGTCAAAAAATGATTCGGCCGCTCCCTGGGTATGCTGGGTATTGATGTACAGGGAAAGGCCGCCTATTTTAGGCGGTTCCTTGCCGAATAATCGTTTATAATCCTCATAGACATTTCTCTTCTCGGAAACCCATTGGTTCAATTTTTCCGTTCCGGCTTCCAGAATGATGACTTTGGACTTGGACCAGGCCGGGCTCTCCCCTTCCAAGCCTTTATTTTTGGGATGGCTTTCCCAGAGATAACCGACCACCTCGGTGTTTAATTTGGCTGGAAAACGGGGGAAAAGGACATAGACCTGGGCCGCCTGATCGTCGGTTTTCTTATTCAAGAAATTTCCCTTTTCCGGTAATCGGGTCACCTTCCATTGCCAGTTCAAAATGGGATATTGCCTACTATCCAGATTAAAATCCTTCCTCAATCCAAAAGAAGCCTTATCGGATTTGAAATGCACAAAATAGTTCCCCTTCAATTCTTCCACAGCGATCTCCGGCTCACCGGATTTAAGATCCAGTTTCCAACCCACGGGGAGCCCTTCGGTGGATTTTTCAGTGGAAAATTTATCCACCCAAAACAGGCCATCCTGGGCTTGAAGGAGCGTCATCAACCCCAGCAAACCACCCAGAATCACCAAAGAAAAAAGGATCATGCGCTTGGTTCTGTTTTTCATAAAAGCCCTCCCTGTCTCCCATTTCGTCTGACCCGGTTTTGTTATAGACCCTGACTGGCTCCGGAAAGTTAAGTAAGTCAACCAAGTTGAAGTCGATAATTTCAATCGAGACGCTGGGTCTTGGGGTCATCCTTTTAAGGATTTTCCAAAGGGAAATCCAATGCGCCAATCCGGCCCAATGTTCTAAAAGGATTTGGAACCCAATACTTATCCAAGCAGGGTTATGGCATTGGTATAGGCCTGCTTGGGGACTTTTCTTTAAACTTCCTGCCTGGTTGTCGAAGGGTTGCCTTTGGGGTGGAAAATCCTTAACAAGATGACCCCAAGACCCTTTTCGCGGGTGACCTGAATTTTAAGGAGTTTATCAACTATAACCTATTTGTTTCTTAGTATCAAATCTTCTTGACCAAACAAGCCATTTATCCTATGAAAATAACAGGTCTCGGCTTCCGGGCCCTTCTACCGAAATTTGCCTATACCCTTCGCCTGGCTAAATGGGTTTATGCTTTTTCCGGACTTTTTTGGTGGCTTTTAAAAAAATATCCGGTTATTATGGACATCTATTTTGATATGCTGAGGGGCCGGGAAAGCTATGAGCGTTTTTTCTGGGAACTCCGAAAAGCAATCCGAGTCCCTAAAGGCCACCAAAGGATCCTGGGAGAGCCTCCGCGCCATGCCTTTTTTTAATCGATACCCGAAAGGAGTGCTTTGGGTTTTCCCCCTCCTGCTGGTGTTGGGATTCCTCTTTTTAATAACCAGCGGCTATCAGGGGCTCAAGCAACTTAACCAGTTGGCTCAAAAAAGAGAGGCCCTCACCCGTTCCAACCAGGAGATGAATCGAACCAATGAAACCATGTACCGCGAGATTACCCGGCTTCGAACCGACCCCATTTACTTAGAAGAATGCGCCAGGAAGGAGTTTGGGCTGGTCAAGGCCGACGAAATTATCTTTTTTTTAGAGGAAGCCGAACCAAAGGAGAAGGTCCGATGAAGAAGAATCCCATTGTCATCAGCACCGAACCGGAACAGCAGGGCGACTATCCCCTGGCCATTAAAGTGGAGCCCTCGGTTCCCTTTTTAGTCGAACTGGCCAAACTTTTCAGGACCCACCAACAGACCGGAAATGCTTTGGAGATCTGTCGTCTGGGATTGACCTATTTCCCTGAAAATTTGGAAATCAGGCTCCTTCTGACCTTAGCCCACCTGGATTCAAAACAGGATCTGGATGCCTTTTCCGAACTCGAGGCCGTAACCAGAAACCTGAGTCTTCTGGCCCCCTATTTGGAGGAAATCGGAAAGCTGGCTAAAAAAAGCGAAAAGGAGTCCCTGTCGGAATGGGCTTTCCTTATGGCCGACACGCTCTTGCGCTTTCCAACCGATAGCGAACCCCAGGAAGAATACCAGATCGAATCCAAAGTGATACCCACCCTGACCGAGTGGGTGAATCAACTAAAAAGAGAAAGAGGCTGATTTTTTCCGATCATCAGCCTGTCAAAGGAGGTCCGGATAAATTTCTATGTATTCAACGGCTGAATTTCGCAAAGGGCTTAGAATCGAATTGGAGGGCAAGCCCTATCTCATGGTCGACTTCCAACATGTCAAACCCGGCAAGGGAGGGGCCTTTGTCAGGACCAAACTAAAAAATATGATCAATGGCCGGGTTGTGGACCAGACCTTTCGCTCCGGTGAGAAAGTCGGACGTCCTGATCTGGAAGAAAAGGAGATGCAATACCTCTACCGGGATGGGGAGCATTTTGTTTTTATGGATAATGCCACCTATGACCAGGTCTTTCTCACCAAGGAACAGGTAGGGGAACAGTCCCAATTTTTACAGGAAAGCATCACCATTAAAATCCTTTATTATAACAAGGAACCGATCGGGTTGGAGCTGCCTACCTTTGTCGAACTGGCCGTCAGCCGCGGCCGAACCCGGTTTTAAAGGGGATACCGCCAGCGGCGGCAGCAAACCGGCCACCCTGGAAACCGGGGCCGTCATCCAGGTCCCTCTCTTTGTCTCCGAAGGAGACAAGATTCGGGTCGATACCCGCACCGGCACCTATATCGAACGCGTAAAATGACCCTTCCCCGGCAGCCATGGAAAGGTCTGGCCCCTTTTTCGGCCACCGGGATCGGGAGCCTGCCTTTCCTTTCTCCCGAGCAGGCCTGTCAGGAGATCCTTTCCCGGCATGAACTCATTCCCTTCTGGCCTCAATTAGTCCGCTTGAATCCCCGGGAAGAGATGCTGATCCAATACAGCCCTCCCCTGCCCTGTCTGGAACCTGACCTAAAAAATAAAGGCCTGGTTTACGATCCCTCCTGCGACCGATCCCAGGCCCTGCTTCTCTTTTATGAAAAATTATTAGCCCCTGACGATTCCTTTTTTGCCTTGCGCCCGGATTTTGCCGCCGGTTTTTATACGCTAATGAAACAACTCCCTGCCCTGAGTTCGCCACCGACCCATGTCAAGGGACAAATCGTGGGACCGGTCACCTTGGGCCTGGGGGTCCAACTGGAGGGCCAGCGCTTCCTGATCCACGACGCTGAGCTCATGGATGCCGTCATCAAGGGCCTGGCTGCCCAGGCCGGATATCAAATGCAACGGATAACTACCCTGGGGATGAAAGCCGTTCTCTTTCTCGATGAACCTTCCCTCTCCGGATATGGTTCGGCCTTTACGCCCCTTTCCAGGGACGAGGTTTTATCCATCCTGGATCAAACCATTTCCTTGATACGAGAGTATGGAGAGGTCCTGATCGGTCTCCACTGCTGCGGCAATACCGATTGGTCTTTGCTCCTTTCCCTGGATGTGGATATCCTCAATCTGGATGCCTATGGATTCGGGGAGTCCTTTTTACTTTATCCTAAAGAGATAGACCGTTTCCTCCGGAAGGATAAGGCCGTCGCCTGGGGTATCGTGCCTACCTCCGACACCGGCGGTCACGAATCCGCCCTTTCTCTGCTGGACCGGCTTTCGCACTATTTTGATGGTTTGATTCAAAAAGGGGTGGACCGGGACCTGTTGATCCGGCAGGCCTTAGTGACCCCGGCCTGCGGTATGGGCCTCCTGACCGAAGAAACCTCCAAGACTCTGTTGTCGTTGCTTTCCGAGGTCAGTCTGGGAGCCCGGGAAAAATTTCTTTAAGAGGAGGTAAGCTATGAAATATGGGATCCTGGTTTCCCTGGGGGTCTTTGTCCTGGCCACAACCCTGCAGATTCGCCTCTCACACGACAACAAAAGGGGTTACTCCTATCAGATCACCGGCCCTGAAATGGAAGAGGTCATCGAAGCCGACAAAAAAATGCGCACTTATTTGAGAAGCCAGGCCCCTAAAAAACCGGCCCCTCCAGCCCCTTCCCCAGCAGCGCCCAAGCCGGCACCGGCCCACAAATAGTTTCTTAGTATCGTTCAAAAATTAGGGCACTGGCGCATGATGGCCTGACTGGGGACCGGGAGTCTCGATTTCAAGGTTTGTCCAAAGGGTGATCCTTCCCGCCAATCCGGCCCAGATTTCTAAGGTTGTTTAGAGCCGGCCTTCAGGTTTCAGTTCAGCAGGATGCCCAGACGGTCCAGAAGGGGCTGGACCGCCCCCAATTCCCGGATTTCCCCCGGTCCGGAAATGGATAATTTTCCTTCTCCGATAAAACGATGGGTTTTGGGGTTCTTCTGAATCAGGGCCACCAGTTTAATTGGGTCCCAGGCCCCTTTGGGATAAAAAGAAAGAACGACCTCTTTCCCCAGGACCTCCAGCTTCTCAAGGCCCAGGCGTTTCATCTTTTGTTTGGTGAACAGGACCGCCAACAGGTTTTTCAATTCCGGAGGCATCTTTCCAAAGCGGTCGCTCAACTCGCCTTCCATGGACTCCAATTCCTCCGCGGACTTTAACGAGGCCAAACGTTTATAGATCGACAGCCGATGGCCGGGATCTGCAACATAGCCCTCGGGGATATAGGCCGGCGCCTGAATCCGGATCTCCGGTTCCCAGTCCTCGATAGGCGCTTCTCCTTGGAACTCCTGAATGGCCTCCTCCAGCATCTGAAGATACATTTCATAGCCCACGGCGGCGATATGACCGGATTGACTGGTGCCCAGCAGATTTCCGGAACCCCGGATTTGAAGATCATGAAGGGCGATCTTGAAGCCGGAGCCCAATTCGCTGTAATCCATCAGGACTTTTAAACGTTTCTGGGCATCACGGGTCAGGCTGCTTTCCCCGGAGATCATGAGGTAGGCATAGGCCCGTTCCCGGGAACGCCCCACCCGGCCCCGCAACTGATACATCTGGGCCAGGCCGAAACGGTCGGCCTGGTTGATAATGATGGTATTGGCGGTGGGGATATCCAGGCCCGACTCGATAATCGTGGTACAGAGCAAAAGGTCCAGCTCCCGATTGACAAATTGAAGCATGACCTTTTCCAGCTCCCTTTCCGGCAACTGTCCGTGGGCCACACCGATCCTGATCCCAGGCAGGATTTTTCTCAGGTAATGGGCCATGGCCTGGATATTATGAACCCGATTATGGACGAAAAAGACCTGGCCTCCCCGCTGCTGTTCCTTTTGGACGGCCTCTTTGATCTTGTCTTCATCAAATCGGCTGATGATGGTCCGAATGGACTGGCGATTCTCCGGCGGTGTTTCGATGGTGCTCAGATCCCTGATACTGGTCAAAGAAAGCTGCAAGGTCCTGGGGATCGGGGTGGCGGTCAAGGTCAGACAATCGACTTGGGTCCGCAGGGTCTTCAGGCGCTCTTTGTGGGTGACCCCGAAACGATGCTCTTCATCAATGACCATCAGGCCCAGATCCCTGAAATGAACATCTTTCTGGAGCAGACGGTGGGTTCCGATCACAATATCGGCCCGCCCGGCCGCCAGCTCCTCCAGGGTTTTTTTTTGCTCTTTGGGACTTTTAAAGCGGCTCAGGATGCGCACTTCCACCGGATAGCCTTCAAAACGTTGCCTCATGGTTTGATAATGCTGTTCGGCCAAGACCGTGGTCGGAACCAGGAAGGCCGTTTGCTTTCCATCCAGCACCGCCCGGAAAGCGGCCCTCAGGGCGACTTCGGTCTTGCCGTAGCCCACATCGCCGCAGACCAAACGGTCCATGGGTTTTTCGGATTCCATATCGCTCAACACTTCTTCAATGGTCCGCAGTTGGTCCGGCGTTTCTTCGTAGGCAAAGGCGGCCTCAAATTCCTTAAACATCTGGTCCCGCTGAGAAAAGGCAAACCCTTTGGCCAGGGCTCTCCGGGCATACAGGTCCACCAATTCCCGGGCGATCTTTTCCACGGCCTTTTTGACCCGGGCCTTGGCCTTGTTCCAGGTGGTGCCGCCCAGACGATCCAGGGGAGGAACCTGTCCTTCCAGTCCGACGAATTTATGGATTCCCTGGATGCGATCGACCGGCAGATAGAGCTTATCCCCCTCGGCATATTCCAGGAAAAGAAATTCCCCTTCCCAGCCGTTGAGACGGAGCAAGCGCAAGCCCTGGTAGCGGCCGATGCCGTGCTCCCGATGGACAACCAGTTCCCCGATCTTTAAGTCGTCCAGGGAAGTAATGTAGGCCTCTACATTGTCTCTCCGGGCCTTCTTTCGCGATTCTTTTTTGGGGTTGAAGATCTCCTCTTCGGTCAGAAAAATCAGGGGGGGATCGGCCAGGCGAAAACCCTGGGAGAGCCGGCCGGTCATGATCTGAAGGGAGGCCCTTTGGCTACCGAAAAGGTGCCTATGTTCCGGATGGTAAGCGGCCTCGATCCGGTAAAAAGAAAGAATTTCCTGCAGCCTCCGGGCTTGAGGATCTTGAGAAACGACCAGCCAGACCTCCTGACCCAGATCCTGCCAGCTGGTCAGGAGTTCCCCCAACTGCTTGACGGCATCCTTGGATGAGACCTGGTCATGAAGGAGCCGGCTTATTTCCCGGTTATTGGCGGCCGGGACTGTTCGGCGTTCCCCCAGCGGCCAATCCGCGCTCTCCAGGGGAAGATCTTCCAAAGAGACCTGGTCTATCCCCTGGTAGGTTTCAAAAAAAACCCTGGACTTTTCGGGATCCGGGGTTGGAAAAGCCTGCTGCAGATTCAAAGGATCATTCCAGATCAAAAGTATTTCCGGCGGCAGATAGTCCTTCAGAGACCCCGGTTGATCATAAAACCAGGCCAGCCATCGTTCCGCCCCTTCAAAGGGATCTCCCTGATCTAAGCGGTGGTTGAGCCAGGCCTTTTCTTTTTCCTCCAGGCAATCCTCAAGCCCTGCTTGGGCCAGACGCTCCCGGGCCTGACTTATCCGGCCCGGATCCCAGATGATTTCACTGATAGGCAGGAGATAGAGTTCTTCCAGATCCCGGACCGAGCGCTGGGTGGCGGGATTGAACTCCCGCAGCGATTCCACCAGGTCCCCGAAAAACTCGATTCGGATCGGACGGGCATATAAGGGCGGAAAGAGATCTACAATCCCGCCCCGAAGGCTCAGGTCACCCGGTTCTTCAACCAGAGGTGTCGGGAAATAACCCCAACGGGTCAAGGCCGACAACAGCTTCTCGCGCTCCAGTTCTTCCCCCCGGGCCAGATAGTCCACGTTGCCGGACAGGACCCCTTTGGGTATAACCGGAGCGATCAGGGCCGGCAAGGAGGTAACCAGGAGGACGGCACCAGGCCTGGTCAGAAGGGCGTAGAGACAGGCAATCCGCTGGGCCGAAACATCGGACTGGGGAACATACTCTCGGAAATGGCGCTCTTCATAAGCCGGAAAATAGAGGATTGGATCCGCTCGCAGGAAGGGATTTTCCTCCTCTTCTCGTTGGGCAAAGAAAAGCAGATCGTGATAAAAGCGTTGGGCCTGTTCCGTGTCCGGGCAAACCACCATTAAGGGCCTTCCGACCTTGGCCCAGGTTTCATAACAAAAATAAGGTCCCGCTGATCCCTGGAGACCGCTCAGGCTTAAGGGGAGCTGGCCGGTTCGGATCTCCTGGATCACGTTTTTTAGGGAAAACCCCGGTCGGGAGAGACGGCCGACTTCGTCATTCCAAAAAGCGTCATTCATGCAATCAGGTCATTCGCCGAAGGCGAGCCCAACTCGCCTTAACCTCGGCGGTTTTTGTTAGATGTTTTTGGTATCTTTTCAAAATAATGGTTCAATTTAGCTTGTTATAAAACTTTTGGCACGGATTTCACAGGTGCTTTATTTTTTCCTGCGGAAGGACCGCAGAGGGAAAAATCGTCCAGCCCGCCGGAGGCCGGAAGGCAAGGGATTGGCAATATGGCCAATCCCTTTCATAACGCAACCGTGTCTATCCGTGAAATCCGTGTCAAGAAAAATTAGCCTTGACCAATTTTCAAGCACCTAAAGTTTTACAAAATAACCAATTTTTAATTGACATGCAAGGTCTGTTTATGAAAATTTACAAAGGTGGTGTTCTATCTCTACCCAGAGATGAACGCTCGCCAAGGCCTAGGGAAGACGCATTGGCTTTGAGCTTGAAAATTTCAGCCTACACAGGAGGTAACTATGATCCCGCGCTATACCCGTCCGGTGATGGCCCGCATTTGGAGCCCTGAAAACCGATACCAGAAATGGCTGGAGGTGGAAATCCTGGCTTGCGAGGCCCTCTCTCAATTAGGCCTTATTCCTCCCAAAGACCTGGCCTTAATTAAAAAAAGGGCCCGCTTCTCCGTAGAAAGGGTCGAGGAATTGGAGCAAATCACCAAGCACGACGTCATCGCCTTCCTGACCAACCTGGCCGAACAGGTCGGCCCGGCCAGCCGCCACATCCATCTGGGATTGACTTCCTCCGATGTCTTGGACACCTCCATGGCCGTCTTGTTGAAAGAGGCCGTTGATATTCTCCTGGAGGACCTGAAGGGCCTGCAGGCGGTCTTGAAAAAGCAGGCCCTGGCCCAGCGGAAAACGGTCATGATCGGCCGCTCCCACGGCATCCATGCCGAACCCATTACCTTCGGCCTGAAGCTGGCCCTCTGGTATGACGAAATGGGCCGGAACTACCGGCGCCTCAAACAGTCCCGGGAAACCATAGCCGTAGGGAAAATTTCCGGGGCCGTGGGCACCTTTGCCCATATCTCCCCCAAGGTCGAGGCCCATGTCTGCCGGCATCTGGGGCTGAAACCGGCCCCGGCCTCAAGCCAGATCGTGCAGCGGGACCGCTATGCCGAGTATTTCTGCACCCTGGCGGTCCTGGCCGGCTCCATTGAAAAGATGGCCGTTGAGATCCGGCACCTGCAGCGCACCGAGGTTCTGGAGGCCGAAGAGTACTTTTCCAAAGGCCAGAAGGGATCCTCGGCCATGCCCCACAAAAGAAACCCCATCGCTTCGGAAAATCTGACCGGCCTTTCCCGGCTGATCAGGGGCTACGCCCTGGCGGCCCTGGAAAACCAGGCCCTCTGGCATGAACGGGACATCAGCCATTCCTCCGTCGAACGGGTCATCGGGCCGGACGCTACGACCCTGCTTGATTATATGCTGGCCCGTCTGACCGGCCTTATCAAGAACCTGATCGTCTATCCCGAGCGGATGAAAAAAAATCTCCAACTGACCCGGGGCCTGCCCTTTTCCGAAGGCATCCTCCTGGCCCTGACCCGCAAAGGCATTAGCCGGGAAGAGGCCTACCGGGTGGTCCAGGAAAACGCCATGCAGGTCTGGGCCGGGGATCAAGACTTTCAGGCCCTGCTCCAACAAGACCCCAGGATTCAAAAATGGCTCAGCCCCCGGGAACTTTCCAATCTCTTTGACCTGGATCATACCTTAAAAAATGTGGCTACTATCTTCAGGAGGGTTTTTAGAAAGAAGGGATAAAGGAAGGACGGACCTGTTCCCTTTTTTAATCGGGCCCCTTATTTACCCTTGACAACATTTTAATGGTCAGTATAATGACCATTAAAATTAACGGGGGACCGATATGCAAATCATCCAGGACTACATCTCAATCACAAAAGCCAAAAGCGACCTTCTTAACTTAATCCGAAAACTCGAGGACTCCGACGATGCCTACGCCATTACGAAAAACGGGGTTCCGGAGGCAGTGCTGATCAGCATGAGAAAATTTAAAGGGCTCATCGAAACCATCGACATCCTTTCCGATGAGAAGGCCATGAAATCCCTCCGAAAATCCATCAGTGAGGCCAACCAGGGGAAATGGGTCGAATTCGATGAGATTTTCGAACAATGAAGGAATACCGGGTTCGTTTCACTCCTGAAGCGGCGCAATGGGTTTCCCGGCTGCATCCCGATAACAAGAGGATCATTAGAAACGCCTTAGACGAACTTCGGCACGAACCTTATGCAGGCGATGATTTGCAGGATGAACTCGCCGAATTCAAATCCTTCAAACCCAAAAGGTTCCGGATCATATACACCGTTGATGACGACAAGAGGGTTGTCCATGTCTTTTATGTCGGCCACCGAAGAGACGTCTATGACCAATTCCGGCTACTCCTGACTAAGTTGAAACCCTAACCCCTGTTTCCCACTCGAACCCTCAACCCTCAAACCCCCGAACCTTTTTTTACTTAGTACAAATTCATCAGGTCCGAGCATTGCACGGCGTTCTTGACCGGATACTTCCTCCTGGGATCGAAAAATGCCTTGCCATCCTTGTCCATGAGCCAGGGATCCCCAGCCAGCCTGCGGGGAATGAGCAACGTCTCATCCGAAGAATAGCCGAGGATCCGCCTATTCCTATTTCAGCGCCTGGTCTATTCTTTCCATGATTTCGGACTCAAGTTCCCCCGAACGCCTCTAAGCCGGGCCTGGTAATCGACTGGGCGTGTCTGCAGACAGGGGGTCTATTATCCGGAATTGTGAGGAAAGGTCTCGAACCCCTCCTTACGGGCCGCCCGGGCCAGCACCTGATCAAAACAAACAAAAAGGATATCCTTCCGGAGACCCTCGCGCACTAAAACAGCCGAAGCCAAATGGATGGCGTCAAAACCCCGCAAAGGATATCTTGCAAGAGCCCTATCCAGGTATTCGTCCAGTTCGCCGTTCACCTTGATCCGGATGAAGCTCTTCCAGCCAGGCGAAAGGCCTCGATTACCCTTCGGGCTACCGCCTCCTTTAAACCCGCCTCTCTTTTCTTGCGATAAAACGACGCCAGGGCTTCGGCATAGGCCACGGAGGAGATAACGATTTCCGTGGCTGCTTTCCAGCGCAAGACAACCTCGTCGGAAAACGGCTCTCGAAAGTATCTCTTTACTAGGGCGCTCGTATCCAGATAGAGGATCATCGCCGGTCCTCGAGGACCATTTCAGAAACAGGCTTGCCGGGGGCCGAAGGGGTGTAAGATTATCTTTGGCCAGGCTACGGGTGGGCAAGGCGATAAGCCCCTTCCGGATCAAAGGAGCCAGGGTTTCTTGCAGGGTTCGCCTCCCCCGGTCTTCCTGACGATCCGGGCGAACGGTTTCCCCCGGTCGGTGATTAGGATTTCCTCACCGGCTTTTACCTGGGCCAGAAATCGGCTGAGGTTGTTCTTGGCTTCCTTGATGCCTGTCGTGATCATACCCTTTCCTCCTTAAGGTAGCTACCTTAATCTCTATAGTAGCTACTTCTATTGGGGGTGTCGGATGAAAAGAGGTCAACAGGATCTCCAAAGAGCATTGACGTTAATGGGCAAAGAAAAATGAATTTTGTCACGGATGGACACGGATGTTTTAGAATCGGAAATTCGATTTCTGAAATACCGGCCTCGACCGAAGGCGGAATGGTTGCAAGGGGACGGCGGTCAGCCGATCCCTTCGTCTTCATCCGGAAATCCGGAAATCCGTGCCAAAAAGATGTTTTTACCATTTGAAACCACCAGGAAAAAGGAGGGCGTGGAATTATTGGAAGAAAGGAATGGTGGAGGATTAAATCGTCAGGCGGGCTTCGGGAAGGATTTGATTGAGGTAACTTCGAAGTTCACTTAGTTGGCCGTTGGTGGAAAGTTCGGCCAGTTTTTCTAAGGCCGTATGGACCTCCTGTTCGGTATAGGGCTTAATGGGGCCGATAAAGATCTTGGGATGGCGGGTCTTGGTCAGACCCTCTGCACTACTCTGTAATTCCTCAAAGAGCTTCTCGCCAGGCCGCAATCCCGTCATAACGATATCAATGTCTTCATAGGGCTTCAGACCGGACAGGCTAATCATTTCTCTGGCCAGGTCAATAATTCTAACCGGCTCCCCCATATCCAAGACAAAAATCTCCCCGCCCTCCCCCATAGCCCCGGCCTGGAGGACCAACTGACTGGCTTCGGGGATGGTCATAAAATAGCGCACCATATCGGGATGGGTTACCGTAACCGGTCCACCCTTTTTTATCTGTTCCCGGAAAATGGGAATAACCGATCCTGAAGACCCTAAGACATTACCAAAACGGACGGCAATATAATGGGTCTGAAAATGCCCGTTCATGTTCTGGATCACTAATTCGGCCAGGCGTTTGGAAGCCCCCATGACCGATGTCGGGTTGACCGCCTTGTCGGTGGAAATAAGCACAAAAACCTCCAGCCCAAATTTTCCTGCCGTTTGGGCTAAAGACCAGGTGGCCAAGGTATTGTTTTTTATTGCTTCCGAGCAATTAAGCTCCATCATGGGCACATGTTTGTGGGCGGCGGCATGAAAAAGGACTTGGGGACCATAATGGGCAAACAGGGAACCCATTCTTTGCTTATCGCCTATATCGGCGACCAGCGGGACGATGGACACTTTCGGCCATTTCTGGCGCAGTTCCCGATCTATCTCAAAAAGGACAAATTCAGCCCTTTCGACCAGCAGTAGACTGGCCGGTTTAAACTTGACGATCTGGCGGCAGAGCTCCGATCCGATAGAACCCCCCGCCCCGGTGACCATAACCTTTTTCCCGGCTAAAAAGTGATCGACAATCTCTTCCTCCAAGTGCACCGGTTCCCGTCCCAACAAATCCTCAATTTCCACATCCCGGATCTGGCTGACCTGAACCTTTCCCTGGAGGATTTCATAAAGGCCGGGGATAATGCGAACCTTGACCGAGATCTCCTCGCAGATTTTAACAATCCGCCTGAGTTCTGTCCGGGATCCCCGGGCAATGGTGATAATTACCTGATCAATACCAAACTTATTGACCAAATAAGGAAGGTCCTTGGTCGGCCCGAGGACCTCTACCCCGTGAATTGTTTGCCTTCTTTTTCCCGGGTCATCATCCACAAAACCTTTGATATCCAGCTCCATTTCCGGTCTTCGGTGAATTTCCCTGACGGCCAGGACCCCTGCTTGCCCGGCGCCTACCAGAAGGGCGGGAATACGCTTTTGCGAATTTAGGACACCCCCAATATGATTTTTCTCATAATTTTCATAAAGTTGGCGGCGCAGAATCCGTAACCCCAGGGTGCCGCCGGATCCCAACAACGAGCTGATCAAAATAATGGAAATAGGGACCCGCCAATCCGACAGACTATCCGGCAAAGCAAATCGCAGGATTAACAGAATAAGAACCGAAACGATTCCGGCCTTCCAAAAAACCCGGATGTCCTGCAGGCCGGTATAACGCCAGATAAAGGAATGGGCCCCGCTCACATACAGGGCCCCAAATTGGATCAAGATAACCAGGGGCAGTTGGCAGAAAAAGAAGGCCCGTTGGTTTTCGGAAAGATTAAATTCAAACCGGAGTTGATAGGCCAAATAAAAGGCTCCGCCTAAGATCAGGATGTCCAGGAGGAACCGGACCTGCCTGGTTAATAAAGGAGCCCAAAGGCGTTTTTTCCATGAAGAGGGATTAAAGGTCATATTTTGTTCTTCCTGGTCTCCCATTTACCCTGAAAGCTGATCCAAAAGGATAATAAGATAAGTCGAAGGTCCAGCCAGGATGACTGCTTGCGAATATAAAGGAGGTCATAACGAAATTTTCGATAGGGGGACGAATCCTTGGGGAGATAGATGGTGGCCAGGCTGGTCAGACCGGGGCGGACCTTCAGCCGCTCCCAGAAAATAGGCATATCCTCGTAACGAATGATTTTTCCGTTCTCATCCTTTATGATTTCTCCAACCGCCAGGGACCGGGGACCGACAAAGCTCATTTCCCCGGTTATGATATGGATAATTTGGGGCAACTCATCCAATCCCATATTTCGCAACAACCGCCCAACCCTGGTGATCCGGTGATCGTTTTCTTCGGCCGGCCGGATGCCATAGAGCTGATCTGAATGGGCCACCATGGTCCGGAATTTTAAAGCCCGGAATTTCCGGCCTTTCCGCCCCCAGCGTGCCTGACGATAAAAAACCGGCCCGCCGTCCTCAATCTTGATGGCCAGGACAATAGCCATTGACACCGGAAAGGCCAGAACAATCATGATTCCAGCAAAAAACAGGTCCATAATTCGCTTTATGATGGGTTCGCTGATAGAATCTTTGGCTTTTAAAACCAACCTCTGGGAAGAGGCTCGGAAAGCGGGGTAAGCTATGGCAACCTTCTGATTAATATGTTTATTGATTTTCATAAGTCGGTCTGGATCCGTGGGGGGATTACTTTTTAGCTGGTGGAAAGTCCAAACTAGAGCGCGTATTCCGCCCCATCCGTGGCAAACTTTTCATCGTTAAAAGCAGCCCGTATTTTTACCGATTTTGTCCTTAAGACGAAATCGGTAGATGACGCGGTTAAAGCTGAGGGGACGGGTTTGGCTCCGCAAAGTCGCGGAGGCAAAATGTTTATTCAGGTCCGTAGTGGTCAAGTTCTCCGCCTTGGCGGAGAACGGGCGGTTAAAAAAGCATTAAAAGACTTTGGAACCGCCCGCTCATCACGCCTTGGCGTGATTCGCTTGATTACCGGGACCCCGCCTCGGTTCCCTCCGCGGGGCCGGCGCCGGCAGACAATTCTTTTGCTCTTAAGCGATTTTCCTTAAGGGCAACCCCATCTCTTGCCGGAGGCGGCCTAAGCCATAACCGCGTAATCCGTTCTAATAAATATTTTAGGCCAGGCATTTAATCAAGAATTTTTCATAACGGTGTTTTAGGGTTAAGGTCCAGGGAGGATCATTGTCCAGGCCCATCAGGCCATGGACCAGCCGGTAATAGACTATTTTGCTGATTTCCAAAGCCACTGGGACTCGGCTTTGCCCTTCCCGCCACCAGCCCTGCCCTTCCCAAGGCAAATCCGAGGAAACAAAATAGAATTTTACCCGAGAGTCTTTTAAGACCTGCCGGAAAGTCCAGCGGACCCGTTTTAGGTGATACGGATCGCTGATCACGATGGCCGAGCGTACTCCGGAAAAAGGTAGCATGGCCTTCACAGCCAGGGCTTCCTGATACGTAGTCATTGGCCCTTCGGCCAGAGCTATATGCTTCTCCGGAATTCCCAATTGGGCCAGGTCCTTTTTGTCCTTCCCGGCGGTTAGGATGACCTTTGGAGCCAGGCCTTGATGATAAAGTTCCGCTGCCTTTTTTACCCTTTCCGAGCCATTCAGGCAAACAATCACATCCACTTTCCCCGGTCGGTCTGCTTCGGCTACCCATAATCCGGCCATCGTAAAAGCTCTTAAGCCTGCCAAGATAAAAACCGCCGCCATTGAAAAGATTAGAAGCCATCTTGTTTTTTTAAATATCTTAAGCACGGCAATCTTCATCACCTTTACCTCGATGTTGCAAAAGTTTCGGAGGTTGCAGATTCGAGGCGTCTAGGGCGAAGCCGTATATGCATACTGCGAGTCCTGGACAATCCCGCCGCGGCGGGACGGCCTCCCAAACTTTCCCGAAGGGTAAAAATTGATCGATTTTTTATTAAAATCCAAACCTCACCTGGGGTGACTTTTGGCACCGGCGCTGAAATCATCAGAACAAGCCGTTTTAATTGACAAAAAATACTTCATCGATCAATTTTTATGCAACTTCGAGGTTTATAAGCACAGATCATAGCATTTTATTCCAGGAGAGAATTGGGGTCAAATTTGGAGAAATTCATATTTTGGGGTGAGGGAAATTGACGGATCTTCGGGTCTGGTTGAAGGTATTATCAAAGTTTTCCCTGAAGCCAATGTTGGAATTCTTCCAAAGAAATATCCAGATCTTTGCTTATGGCCTCCACCAGGGGAGCCGGATATTTTTTTGTACTTCCGTGCCTGACATGAACCACAAAAGGCTTTCGGGTCCGGGTAAGTCCGATCCATTTGTTATTCCGGAAAACAAGGGATCCAGGGAGGGAAAAGTTCTCCAGAAATCGTTGGAATTGCCTCGGATTCAATTCCGGGAACCTGCTCAAACAGCGACCTCGATAAGACGCAGATCCGTTCCCGGCACCGTCACTTGAAAGATCTCTTCTTCTCCATACTCTTTGACCATTTCAAAGATCGCCTCTTGCAAATTCTGGAGGGCATCCTCCGGTGTATTCCCGGTGGCCGTGGCCCTGATCCGTTCACATCGGGCCATAAAACCACCCTCTTCCAACGGAACAAGCAGAGCGGAAAGTTTATGTTTCATGGTTATTAAAACTCCTTATCTTTTTATGTCAAGATCCATAAGCATAAACAATATACCATAAAATTCCCTAATTGCCTATAACGTATTGATTATGATTACCTTACTTAAAAACTGCCTTGAGCTAAAATGGATAGGTGCCCCTCTCGGCCCAATGCAATTTTGTTAAAAACCAGCCTGTCCCCTTTTAAATGTTCTATAATGATATGGAAATTCGAGGGGCTCTTTACCACTCAACCCTTACCGGATATTTTGTTATAAGCGGATCGGGTGTAAGTAGGATCAGACTATGGGCAATTGACTGGCAGATAAGTATCCGATCAAATGGATCTTTATGATACTCCGGCAAATGGACGAGCTGAATTACGGACAATTCATCTATGGCTATTGATTTTATATGGTGACGAAGGCGCCACTTAAGGATAAAGTCCTGCGCTGGTCCGGGTAAGGGCAGTTTTCCAATGTGGTTTTTAACAATGATTTCCCAGGCAGAGGCAGCACTTAAATAAACTTCGTTTTCAGGATCCGTAAAAAGATGGCGCGCTTTATCCGATAGGTCGGCACTGCCGGACACAATCCACAGAAAGGTGCAGGTATCGAGAAGAAGCTTCAAGCTTATTCATCACCACTAAATGGCGCAGTTATGTCAACCGGAAGCTCATCGAAGAAAGAGACCGGAACGCTGAATTTCCCTTTGGCCAAGCCTATGGGCCGCTTCTTTTGCCGACGAGCAGGAAGAGGCCGGATTTCGGCCACGGGTTGGTTTCTTCTGCACAGAATGATGGTTTCTCCCTGCTCCACTTCTTCAAGATAATGAGACAGATGCGTTTTGGCTTCATGGATATTAAGTTTAATCATGGGTTCAGACTAAACTAACTAATAAACCAAGTCAAGTAGAAAAAGTGGACCCCAGGGCGGAGAACGGGTGGCAAAAAAAGACCTTTTTACCCAAAACTGCTTTGAGCTGAAATGGATAAGTGCCCCTCTCGGCTCAATGCAATTTTGTTAAAAACCAGCCTGTCCCCTTTTTTAAAGTCGATTTTCAAATTATCGATTCCAGTCCCTTACGGTCTAAGAATGTTCAAGAGTTTGAGAGACGGTCCACTGGGATGCTTATCTCCGATCTCCCACTTCTGAATGGTGGAAAGGCTGGTATTGAGCACTGACGCCATAACTGCCTGACTGAGTCGATAACGTTCCCGCAGGGAACGAATCTGTTCTGCTGAATAAGCAGAAACCGGTTCAACACACAACACGTCATACTCACGCATCGTGCGTTTATCTATAAATCCGAGTTTATGCAGGTCACGGGCAGTTTCATGAACCGCACCTAAAAGGCGGCTCTTATGCTTGTTCACGCTTCATGTTCGACCTCCACCAAAGAACCTTCTCCTATGGCAACAGCAATTTGCACCGCTGTCAGGCCAAGAAGGTCTTTTGCCAGCTTCTTCAAAGTTGCCAGTTCATTTTCTGAAATGTTCACACGTTCGTTCTTTTCAAAACCAAATACAAAAAACCATCGGTCATTCCGGTTTGTCGCCAGTAATGTTCTCGTACTGCCGCGCTTGCCTCTCCCCGGCAAAGCAATGCGCTTTTTCACAATCCCGCCGCCAAGATCAGCCTCCAGCAACCCTCGCTGAATTTCGAGAACAGCCATTTTCAGCAGCGAATCGGACAAACCGGACTTTCGCGCCCACCGTGCAAAATGACGAGTTTTAAAAATCATCTTTTTTGTACTATACCACTAAGTGAAGTACTTGGCAAGATAAAGAGAGCGGCCCCCGCCTCGGTTCCCTCCGCGGGGCAGGCCCGACGGGACGTTTGTTTCAGGTTCGCGGAAGCGACAGGCTGTTTTCTCGGCACAGGGTCGTGCCGAGAAAAAATATCGTCCGGTAGTTGTCCGTAGTGGTCAAGTGATCCGCCTTGACGGAGAACGGGTGGCAAAAAAAGACCTTTTTACCCAAAACTGCTTTGAGCTGAAATGGGTAAAGGCATTAAGATGGGAGGGGAATGGGTTTGAGTTTATGCCTTATTAGCCTAGTTGCCAGCAAGAAAAGGATAAACCAAAAAATCAATGCGGTTAAAACGGCAGTTAGTCCCAAATGTTTCACTCCCATTACACTTACGCCTACCATTATTTGTGATCATCCCCTTTGGCCTTGAAGCGGTGGGGGCGCCCTTCCACCCGAACATGAAGACCCTGGGTTCTGATCCAGCCATTTCTAATCTTTTTTGCACCAGGTAATCAGGCGGGAAGACACACGAATCCTTGTTCTTTGAAATGCTTGTCAAGGGTGAAGGCAGTTGTAACCCCCAAAAGCCGCATGGTTTCAAAACTCACGCAATCAACAAGACTCAGCTTTTTCCTCACAGCGGAAAGCATGATTCCCATGGCAGCCTGATGCACAGCTTTGTCAATCCATTCAATCCGGAGGACAGGAACAATATCTTCCTGAAACACCTTTATCGCTGTCAAGCCTAAACGGTTCTGCACGAGGGCGCATGTTTCCACAAGAACATAGTTGGTTGTTACAAGGTCTTCCTCGGACGTCAAAATATCCATCCAAATTTTTACTGCTTCGGTATGACTCGCGTCGTCCTTGTCCAGGACCGCAATGAATCCCGACGTATCGATAAAAATACTCATTCGCCGAAGGCCTCTGTTAGATAAGAGTCGTGAGAAACGGCCAGGTCCTTAACGCCGGACCTGAAGTGTCCGGCAGCCGCCATCGCTCTTCTCCGACGCTGCCTATCTCCCCCCCCCTGCTGTGCCTTGCCAAAAAAATCAACAGCCTGCCTGATAATCTCAGCCATTGATTTATGTTGGGCTACGGCCATTTTTTTCAGCATGGCCACCTGTTCTTCCGGTAACTGTATCTGTGTTCTTACCATATAGGCCTCCTGTCAGTGATTACACTCACCAAAAATATGATAACAGTTAGGCAACAACCTGTCAAATCGTATTTAGCCAAAGATAAAAACGGATAACAAAGGATTAAATCAAATATCTTCTTCACGCCCGCATTTCTCGGATCGTTTCTTCCCACTCGGCCATTAAAACCAGGCCGCAGGCCCCGGCAATTCCGGCCATACCTTTTATGGCATCCATGAAGTTGTAAAGGTTGGCTGTCCCCACTACAAAAATCACCCAAAATATAAATAAAAGAACCGACGGAAATCAATGACAGCGGGACACTTTTTGCCGCCGTAGGCGGCGGCGTTTTTTGCCAGCGCAGTGTCGCGGTGGCAAAATATCCCCTTTCGTCCGGTAGTCGTCCGTAGTGGTCAAGTGACTCCGCCCCAGCGGAGGAACGGGCGGTTAAAAAAACTTAAGGCCTTTGGAACCGCCCGTCCGCTCAAGGCGGACCTGATTACCGGGATAAAAACGGACATTATCCAAGTTCGCGGAAGTGACAGACTGTTTTCTCGGCACAGCGTCGTGCCGAGAAAAAATAGTGTCCTATTTTGTCCTTGAGACGGTATCGGTAGATGAAACCTTTTGAACCTGTAACTATAATATCTTCATGAGATAATTCCATTTGTCAATTTCTCTGAAAGGAGCCATTGCCAGAGAGGGATTATAGTGATCCCCCGGCGGTCGCCTTCCGGGATTACTTCCTCCTCCCGAACTATCAGCGTGAGGCGCTGGGGTTTCAGCACCTCTTTAGCCTCCAGCAGTCCCTCCATTTCCCGCTTCCGGGTTTTGGCATCCTCCAGGGTGAGGCATACCTGGATGGCCTCCTCGATCTCCGCCCCCTTTCTGACAATAAAATCGATCTCCCGACCTTTGGGGGACTTCCAATAATAGAGTTCCTTTCCCCTTCGTTTAAGTTCCAGGAAGACCAAGTTCTCCAAAAGCCGCCCCAGATTACTGGAAAATTTAAAGCTGACGGAACCCAGCAGGGCCGGATCTATGCCGTAGATCTTGGAGGGATTATAAATCTGCCGCTTGACTGAATAATCAAAGAGATCAGTGGAGAAGAAGAGATAGACGTTTTCAAGCGCCTCCAGATAGCTTTTGACCGTGTTCAGGCTTCCGAGCCCCAGGAAACGACTCAACTGTTGATAACTCTGCACCGTAGCCGGATGGGCCGCCAGATACAGGGTCAGCTCCTTAATTTCCTTGATATGCTTGATGCCGTAGCGGACGATCACATCCCGGTAGAGGATGTCCTGAAAGTATTGGGTCAGAAGAGAGGTCTCGCCCAGCTTCAGCACTTCCGGAAAACCGCCCAGATAGATATAGTCCTCCAGAAGTCTTTTGATCGCGGCTTTTTTCTTCCGGTCAAAAACGTCTCTGGGCTGAATTTCAAGCCCCTTCAGATTTAAAAATTCCCTGAAAGAGAAAGGCCAGGTGACCACCTGGCGGTTTCGACCGGTCAGGGCCGTGGAAATTTCGGAACTCAGCAAGGTGGCGTTGGAACCGGTTACGAATATCTTGGCCGCCTCGAATTCGTAGAGACGATTCAGCCATCGCTCCCAGCCGGGTATGTTTTGAATTTCATCCAGGAAGAGAACTATCCGTCCCCGGGGATTTTCCAATTCCAGGAAGGACTCGTACAACTTTTCGAAATCGGAGACCGAAAAAGAGACAAAGCGTTCATCCTCGAAATTCAGGTACATGATGTCGGCTTCGGAAACCCTTTTTTTATCAAGGAGATCTCCGCAGATCAGTCTCAAAAGCGAAGACTTCCCGCTTCTTCGGACCCCGGTGATGACGATGATTTCCCGCTGGGGGATGAAGGGCTCGATCTCCTTCTGAACTCCCCTTTTGACCAAGTTCCCTCGGGAGAGGAAATGACGTTTGTGGTCGACTAGAAGTTCCTTTAATTTTTCCTTTTCCATCCCGGCAATCGTTACTTAATATATTTCATTCTTATCGCAATATATAACATATAATCGTTCAATGGCAATAAAATATTCTTAAGTTCGCCTCTGACCTCTGGTTTCTTTTTCTAATCTCCGGCCATCCCCGGTAAAACAGTCGGGGTCATATCAGACCCGCCAAACGCATCGCTTCTATCTCTTGACCGATGCCTTCCTCAAAAGATATCGGAGAATAGCCGAACTCATCGTGGGCCTTGCTAAAATCAAACACCTTATCTTCATTTAGGCGTAAAATCTGTTCGGCTTTAATGGGAAAAAATAGGCCAATTTTTTCTAATAGTCGCAGGGTCCCGACCATAAGCATGAGGGGTAAATGGATATTACCGATTTTGTCCTTGAGACGAAATCGGTAAAGCTGGAATTATGGATAGCGGGTTGGTGGTTCGAAAATTTACCGAAAATATCTTTGAGACGATATCGGTAAGACCGGCTGATTGCTTGGAAGGCTTTAGATAGTTATTAGGAGATCCCTCATGCACCGTGTTTTTCACGTCTGGTTATTTTACCGATTTTGTCCTTGAGACGATATCGGTAAATAGGGTCCCTTTTTCTTTTTGACCCATTGGAATAACTAAGTTCGGGTATGTTTACCTTTTCGTTAAAAAGCAGCCTTTCCCTTTTTACTTATGGCAGGAACGAACAACCCCTATCACCCTTTCTAAATCTTCTTCCGTCATGGCTGTCCCAGAGGGCAAACAAAGGCCGCGGGCGAATAAATCTTCACTCACCTCTCCTCCGACAACCCGGCAGTCCTTGAAAACCGGTTGCAGGTGCATAGGCTTCCAGACCGGCCGTGATTCGATATTTTCTGCTTCCAGGGCCAGCCGGACCGTTTCCCTGTCCGCCCCAAATTCTTTTGGAGTGATTAAGATCACAGTAAGCCAGCGATTGGATCTGCCGTAGGGGGCCTCAGGCATGAATTCGACACCTGGCAGATCTCCTAAAAGGTTCCGATAGATATCGAAAATTTTCCGTCTAGCCGACACCCTCATTTCCAACACCTGAAGCTGGGCGCGCCCTACGGCGGCCAGCAGGTTGCTCATGCGGTAGTTGTAGCCGATTGCCGAATGTTCGTAGTGAGGGGCCGGATCGCGGGCCTGTGCTGCCAGGAACCGAGCCCGCTCAACGTACTCCCGTTTATCGGAAGCAGCATCCCGCCGCCCGAGGTGGTGATGATTTTGTTGCCGTTGAAGGAAAGTACGGCCATCTCACCGAAATTGCCGGCCGGCTTCCCTTTGTAGGACGCACCCAAGGCCTCCGCCGCATCCTCTACTAATGGGACCTGATAACGGTCAACCACCTCGATTATGGCATCGTAATCAGCGCACTGGCCATAGAGATCCACCACGGTAACCCCCTTGGGTAGCCTTTTCCTGGCTGCTGCCCTATCCAGTTCTTTACTTAAAAGGCCGGGATCCATATTCCAGGTAGCGCGGTCGCTGTCAATAAAGACAGGCCTGGCCCCACAGTAAACAGCCGCATTGACTGTGGCGGCAAAGGTCAGGTCCGAGCAGAAGACCTCATCCCCCTGGCGCACTCCGAGCATTATCAAGGCCAGATGCAGGGCGGCCGTGCCGCTGGCCAAAGCGGCAGCGTATCCAACACCGATCGCATCCACCATTTCCGACTCAAAAGCATCTACCTGGGGGCCCAGCGTGGTAATCCAATTCGATTCCAAGGCTTCCAGGAGCAGCTTCTTTTCAAGGGCGGCGAGGTGGGGGGGGGAAAGGTATAGTCGGGGAATAGGGTAAAGATCATTCATCTTGAATAGGAATATTCCTGATCACCTTGACCGGGGAGCCTGCAGCAATGACATTTGCTGGAATGTCTCGATTAACAAAACTGCAAGCACCAATAATTGAATTTTCTCCAATGGTTACACCAGGCATCACGACACAGTGGCTGCCCACCCGACAGTTTCTTTTAAGAACGATCTTCCCTTTTTTGTTGTCGATTGTGGAGACGGAATAAATTGCACAATGGGCACCGATCTGGACATAGTCTTCTATCTCTACGCCCTCTTGGGCATTAATATACGTAAAGGCGCCGATATCAGTTTTATGCCCCAGATGAAAATTGTCCACATGTTGAATTATCCAATGATATTTTGTCGGCCGGTTTTCTTCGATCAGCGGGTATTCCCAGTGATCAAAACGATTTTTTTTATTCATGATGAACTGAAGATCCTTTGAATTCTTCCATGGTCGCCTGTCCGGACTGATTGATCCCCTCCCGTTTTAGTATCTTCCATATAGTCATAAAAATAATTTTAAGGTCAAGCAAGAACGATTGATGATCTACATACCAGACATCCCGTTTGAATTTTTCCTCCCAGGTAATGGCATTGCGACCATTTACCTGCGCCCACCCCGTGATACCCGGCTTAACTTCATGGCGTCGGGTCTGCTCCGGTGTATATCGATCCAAGTATTCCATTAACAAAGGTCTTGGCCCCACCAGACTCATCTCGCCTTTAATACATTCCAATAGCTCCGGGCAGTTCATCTAAGCTCAGTTTGCGCAATAGACGTCCTACTCTAGTCAACCGTTGATCATCCGGCAAAAGTTCTCCTTTTTCATTTATATCATTATTCATGGTCCTGAAGTTCTACAAGCCTGAAGGGTTTCCCACTTAGCCCCGAACGTGTTTGTATAAACAAGAGGGGGGGGTCTTCATAGAAACAAGAACAAGCAAGGCAATTAAACCCCAAAAAGGCAAGAATAAAAAAATCGTCGGAGGGTAAGCAAAAGGTCCAACATACTTTTTCCTAGTCGGGGATAAAATGCCGATACAGTTTAATTGGGATTAGCCATCTTTTCAACTAGCCTTTTAAACTGCTCAGCTTGGTCCCTGCGGTTAAAGTGCCTAACAACATACTCACGGGCCGCCAACCCCATCGCCCGAGAACGATCCGGATCATCCGCGAGGGTCTTTATGACTCCCGCCAAGGCTTTCTCATCTCCCGGTGGGACAAAAACGCCACCTATAGATTCCTCGATCACTTTTCTAATTACGCCGTCAATGGCTAAAATGGTCGGGCGACCGGCGGCCATATAGTCAAAGACTTTATTCGGGTAGGTGGTGGAAAACATGGGTATATTTTTCAGAATGGCTAGGCAGGCATTGGAGGCCGCCAGAATTTCCGGCATTTCCGATTTTGGACGGGCACCTGTAAATACGACCTGTTTCAAGTGTAACCCCTCGACATGACCTCTAGATTAGACCGCTCTTTTCCATCCCCTACCACTAGAGAAAAATATATCCTGTCGTTCCTTCAGACGCTCCGCCGCCCGGATCACGGTGGTCAGGTCGTTGGCCAACCCCAAAACCCCTGCATAGGTTACCACAAACTTACCATTAAGTCCCAGCTCCCGGCGAATCTGGTCCCCCCGGACTGCGAATCGAACATTTTCGGGTCAACCCCGTTGGGTATCAAGCTGACATTGGCTGACGGGATACCTCTGTTGGTCAGGTGGTCGCGATAGGCCGGCGAGTTGATAAGGATATGGGTGGCGCGGGCATAAAGAAAACGCTCCAGTCGGCGGGAAAAAGAAATCAAAAAAGGATTAGTCAGGACCCCCATATCGATTGCGAATTCAGGCCATAAGTCTCGAATCTCCAGCAAAAATGGTTTGCGACGCAGGAAGGCCACCAACCAGGCGGAGACCGCTTGAAAAATAGGTGGGGATGTGCCCATAACCAGGTCTATCGGCCCTGACCTCAAACCTTTCCAGAAAGAGGTGACCATGAAGCTGAAAAAGGAAGCCACCCGCCAGACAAAACTCTTGTGCAACGTGCGGAGAGTACTGGCGGGCGCAGCACCCTTACCGATCCACCCTCTCCCTCCAAACCTTAAGGTTCTTCCGCTACCGGACGTCCGGTCAGGTAGCTGATGTTACTGGCTACGATGGTCAGCCGGTGCCCGGCCAACTTTAAATATTGGCCCAGTTCAAAATGACGGGTCCCGCCGGCTTCCCGCGGTGACACAAAGGCCTGATGGATCAGTAACAGGTTCATGATTCCAGGTTAGTTTAGGTCCAAATGTTCTTCGATTTTGCCTGAAATTGTAACAGATGATACCAGGGATTGCCTATTCCCGGAGTTCAGAACCACATCTGACAGCCAGTCCGGCCCCTGAACTGAAATGTGCCCGTTCTTGAATGAAACCTTGCGAGATAAGGGAGTTAACAACGTCCAAAAAAGGATATTTCTTTCCCGAACCGTCAATTCAAGTGAAATAGCCGGCTCTCGGGCCTCATAATAAGGTGCTTTCCACCCCCGAGGAGAATTTTTATCGGCTCGAATGAGTGAGTAGATTGTGCTTGGTTTGGAACTTCCTGTTTGCACATAAAAAGGCCCTTCCGGTGTCGATAAAATCAGGTGACCTGAATTATCGTCCCATTGGTAAGGCAGATCGGCAAAGAGCCAATGGAGGCGGTATGATGGGCCCCCGAACTGCTAAGTCGATCAAGGACCAACCAAGCCCCATCGGCTATTTGAAGGATGCCTCGACAGTATTTGACAGTGTGTTTTAAATATTGGTAGCCGTCATGCTCTCCCTCCCAGAAAGCCAATTGCCCCGAGACGCGATCGTTTCCTCCTTACCAATCCACCGTGTACCCAAGGGAGCCAGAGAAATTTTGCTAGCCGGTCCACATGTCCCGATTGTCAACGGTAACGGAGTTGTGGAAAGCAGTCCCGGATAAGACATTATTCCAGGGATCTGGAGCATTGTAGCTGAAGGTGCCAGGATCCAGAGCGATATTTTGTCCCCTCCACCAGAAGTCCACATGAAGCAGATCGGCATGGCTCGGTCTATGATTAAAGATCCCGCAGCGGATAAAAATAAACCCCTCTTTCCCCCGGAGAGTGTAAAAACCTCCCCTTTCAGCGGATAGATCTCTTTTAATTGAGGACTCTACGGGGGATTTGAGGGCTGCGGGGGCCGAATAACCACAATAAATCTTCATCCCAAGGCCCGTCCGGATGGCAGCGCCACCCTCGACCAAGGAATTTCACGGTCTGGGTCACCGGTCTATAATCCTGGTAGTCCAATTGTTTAAGGGCAATATCAAGGTTCCGTCATTTGCGCCATAGTTTGGCAGATGGCCGGTTTTTTCATCTATCAGTTGAAAAAGAAATTCAGCCGATAGGACCACCCTCTCCCGAAGTTCCCGACTGAAAGGCTGATTATTCAATTCTCCCAATCGCAGCGTCCACAAGTAATCGTGAAGCACTCAACCTCTGATAATTGAACGAATGCTGGGCATAAGAACCATCATTGTAAATCAGCTCCTGCCCTTGGGTTTCCAGAATTTCCATTCCTCTTTGCCGCCATCGTTCGGCCTGCTGAAATTCCGGGAATAGCAACCCTATGGTCCACAGGCCCATCCCTTCACTGATGCCGTGGTTGTTCTGTTGGCTGAGAGCGTAATAGATATTAGCCTCGATGCGTTCCCCGGAAACGGCTATCATATTGGCCAGCATCGTCACACGGTCTGCCGTTGTACAGTGGCTGTTCAAGAACCCATAAAGGCCGAAGCACCAAGCCATGACCCGGAAACTGACTTCCTGGCCACACTTCCAATTCGGTCCCTTCTGAGGAGGGTTTTGGTTTCCCCAATCATCGACCAGCTTCCAGAATATTTCCGGGGACCGCTCTTCCCCGGTCCGCCAATAGGCCCGCACCAACGGGTAGGTGAATGGAGAAACGGCTTAATTCCCAGATGACCTTAATATCGCCAAATCCGAAATCACTGATGCGACTCCAGTGTCGGTCCTTTGGAGCCCGCTGATTGGTAAAAGGGTTGTAATGCCAATCCGGGGGGAAGCCCGCCTTGGCATAGCTTTTAAAAAAATAAAAAAAATTCCTTTTTCAATTTCCTCGGCTATCAGCGCAGGTACTAAACAATCGGCATCCCAATTTTGGAAATAGGGAGCAAACGCTTGACGAGATTGGGGTTTAAAGAGGAACCTGGGAGATTTTTCCAAGCGGTACTTATGGTAGGTTTCTTGGTCAGCCAGGAGGGGGTCGGTTAAGTACTGGGATAAATTCCGCTCTTCCCAAAGTCGCGACAGGTATTTTTCTCTCCATCAGACCGAAGCGCATCTGGGCGGCATATCGTAGTCGATAAAGCAACCAGCCCGATCCATACGTTTTCCATATTAAAAAATACTTTTTTGGCCGATAACCCCATCTAGGTTAAGTCGCTTGGGTTCTACTAGTTGAAGATAATAGCGGTGATTCGCTCATGGCTCGGCCGTCCCAGAGGGGGATCTTTTTTGCTTTGGGCCAGCGGTTTTCTATTACGTCTGTAAAGGCCCGACGAATGTGCTTCCGGTCGATCCCACCTAGCCGGCTGGTCCCTAACTCCAGGTAATCGGGCGCTCAGTGTTTTCCCGGGAGGGTCAGACAAGGGATTTTCAATACCGTCGTTTCCTCCTGCATGCCACCGGAATCGGTAAGGACCATTTTTGCTTGGCCCATTAGGGCGAGGTTTTCCCATAAGAAATTGGATTTACAACAAAAAAACGATTTGATGAGAAAATATTTTTATCTAGCCCAAAGCGGCGGATAGCCTGCCGTGTCCTCGGATGGATTGGAAAGATCATTGGGATTTCCTCGCTCAATTCCAAAAAGAGTTGAAGCAAATGCCCCAGGATTTTAGGATCATCCACATTGGAAGGGCGGTGAAGAGTTACCAGCCCGTACCTTTTTGGTTGTAGCCCCCATTTTTCAAGGTAGAGGGGAATTTCAATCTTTTTTATTTCATCGAGCAGGGTATCAATCATTACATTTCCAACCAGATGGATTTTTTCCTTGTTCACCCCTTCGCGTCTTAGGTTTTCCACCCCGCTAGGCTCGGAAACAAAAGAACCTCCGATATGGCATCGGTCAAAAGGCGGTTGATTTCCTCGGGCATAGTCCGGTCAAAGGAGCGAAGTCCGGCCTCAATATGGGCTACCGGGATCCCCAGCTTCACCGCCGCCAGGGCGCAGGCCACCGTGGAATTCACATCACCGAAAACAATAGTGACCAGGGGGGAGGTTTGCAATAGATGGGTTTCATAACGCTCCAGGATACGGGCCTGTCTGGTGCCATGGGTCCAGGAACCCACCCCCAGATGCACTTCCGGTTTTGGGATTTCCAACTCCTCAAAAAAAACGGCGTCCAGTTCCCGTTGGTAATGTTGCCCGGTATGCACAATCCGGGGTTGTAGTCGGCGGCTCTTCGAAAAGGCCCGAAAAACTGGAGCCAATTTAATAAAATTAGGGCGGGTCCCGGCAACCAGGTCGATGATGGGTTTCATTCTCTTATAATTTCTGTTAGCGACACCCCCGGTTTTGCCGGGGACTCCTAAGTTTTACAATAACAAATCGGGATATTCTCTCTAATACGCTTCAATACGAAGTGGATGCTATTTTGGTTGTTTCGGATCAGATGGCCATTTTTAAAGTTTTTTTCCATTAATTCTGTGATAGTTTCTACCTGAATTTTGCGTCAATAAACTTTAATTTTATTCAAATGCAATAAAAATGGGATCATAAGTAAATTTTTAAGCCAAAAAAATTAACCCAATAAGTGAGAGCAACTTCTCAAAAAGGGCATAAAATATGGACGCTGGGAACCCTACTATTCATGAGGATTTTGGAGAATCCCCCAAATTACTTCTTCATTTATTCGTTTTTTACGTGCAAAATATTTTTTGCACGTAAAATATCTATAATCAACGGTGCAAAATTCAGGTTCGACTGCATCGGAACGGCCCTCTGGTATTGTTTTCTCGGCATAATAACCATACCGGGTGCAACCCTAATTCAATACATTTTTTTGGGCTATTCATACGGCCTCATGCTTGTAAATAAACCTGATTCCAATTTTTCCATGAAAAAACCAATATTTTCTTAAAACCTCGAACATTTTTTGTCACTTTATAAACTCCAGCATGGGCAAACAGTCTGATTCAAACACCTATTTTAACATTTTGCATTTCGGCATTAAAATCCAATTTTATTTTGATTGGTAATTGGCCATCTAAAAAGACACAGGCCCACGCCTCGATACACACTAGTTTCCAAATCACATCAAACCAGAGGGGTAGACTATGATTCTTCAAAACAGCTTCTACGTTTTTCCAGTTTAAAATTCCACGAGAGCGTGACTTAGTTGAAAGTAATAAATCTTTAACAAATCCATAATGTTTACCCCTCATCCAGACTTCAGCCGGCGTATCAAAGCCTACTTTCTTTCTATTTAAGACTTCTCCTGGAACCATTTCAGAAATAGCCTTTCTAAGAATCCATTTTGAGGCTCCGTCTCGAAATTTCAGATCGAAGGGGGTTTCAAAAGCAAATTGTACCATTCGAGGGTCTGCAAGTGGAACTCGCGACTCCAAACTACATGCCATGCTCATTCGATCATCTTGGTGAAATAAGCCGGTTAAAAAGCTTGCATATCCCAATGCATCAATTTATTACCAGGGTCGGTTGCAGGAGACTTTGAAATAACTTCATTGAAAATCATCTGGCAGCGATTGCGAGAGATCATTTCCTTGTCTTCGAAAAGCTTCTGCCATACCGATTCCTGGACCACCGCAAAGTTTTCAAAGTAATGCTTACGCCAATTACAACAGGTTAAAAAGTTGTGTGCTAGCCGTTTCAAGTTACGGGTGTTGGCCAATTGCTTTAAAAGATTTCCTCTAACTAGATTATTTTTCGTGCTTTGATCAGCTCCTACTTTCAAGCCCATTAATAATGACTTAAATATATGGATAGGGTGAGCCAAAGCATACCGCGCATACCCACCAAAAAGTTCATGGCTCCCGGCCTCCCAGACAAACTTTTACATGGTCTGAGGCTAGTTTACTCACGTAGTACATTGGGAACATCGCAGCACCGATTACAGGTTCGTCCTGAAAATAAATTAAACGCATTAGATCATCAGGAAATGTTGAGCCATCTATAGTTGTTAAATGTAGTTCTAAACCAAGGCTTCTTGCCGACGCTTCTTGAAATGGCCGCTCATCAATAACACTTTTATCGTTAAAATAAATTCCAAAGCAAGCTGGTGGCTTGCCGGCTTGCTTCGCAAATGCCGCCACCGTACTTGAATTTATACCCCCACTAAAAAAAGAACCGACGGGTACATCAGCCATTAATTGACTATCAATCACTAGAGCCAACTGCTCACTCAACATCTTTACGTTCGCCTCAGGTGACCCACCTCTTGATTCGAAACTTTTGACCTGCCAGTAAATCTTTCGTAAATCTCCCTTTCTAGTGATCTGTAAAAATTCACCCGCACGTAGTTGTTTTATATCTCTAAAAAAGGTTTTATCGAACAAAGTTGTATGAAAATGGAGGTACTGATTGATGGCTTCATTATCAATTTTACATAATTCTTTATTAAACTCGAGTATGGCTTTGATTTCATTTGCAAAAATAATGCTCGTTCCGTCATCATAATAATACAATTGCTTAACACCAAGAGGATCCCTTGCTAGTGTTAAAATATGTTCTTTCTCGTCCCAAAAGGCAAAAGCAAAAATTCCATACAAATCAGCCAAACATGCCGGCCCCCTCTCTTCCAATAGGTGCAGTAATGTCTCTGCATCCGAAGTACCACGAAATAAATGTCCTCTCGATTCTAACTCTCTACGATAAATCTTGTGATTATATATTTCACCGTTATAGGTAATCCAGCACTTGCTATCTTCATTTGGTATTGGCTGTTGCCCAGCCGACGAAAGATCTATAATGGACAACCTTCTATGGCCCAACCCTATTCCAATCGAGTCATTAATATAGTATCCATAATCGTCTGGACCACGATGTCTGAGGACCAACGTCATCTTCATCAGGAGTTCCCTGTCAACAGGTTTTCCCAATCCCTTGTAATGATAAATTCCTGCGACTCCGCACATAAGGTTTTTAAACTGATTATTCACTTTCATTTTTTCATTGCAATATCTTAAAATAATGTTAGAACCTTTTTCTAAGCTTTCTGCATATCACATAGCAGGAGCATTCTGCCCTATTTATTATTGCCATATATGAGTGGTGCCACAGGCCTCAACTCTACCATTTTCCCTTCTCCCTCAGGCGACGATTCTTCTTAGCCCAACAACGAATTCAGTGGCACGCCGTTAGCCGTCGTCCACTGCAGTGCATGGTTCAAGTAAGCCGCTGTGCGGCAGAACCCTTTCTTCGTAATCCTTCCTGAAGAATCTCTTCAGAAGTCCATTCAATAGGACCCATACCATTTAGTCCAGTATGATACTTCAAAACCCCTCCTCATGGAAAGGGGAAATCCATCCTATGAGAAAGGAGAAGTATCATGATGACCAATTGGTATGACAAAACGATCCAAGCCCTTCAACTCAACGGCAAAGGGGAACGCACCCAGGAAGCCTACGCCCGCTCCGTCCGCATGCTCACCCAGTTCTATGACAAAACTCCTGATTCCATCAGCGAACAGGAACTCCAGGATTATTTCCTTCAACGGAAAAACGTCGATAAGTGGGCTCCCAATACCATGCGGATCTGCTATTGCGGCATACGCTTCTTTTTCGAAAAAGTACTCCAGCGCAACTGGCACATCCTCGGAATCCTCCGAGCCCAAACCGAACGAAGACTCCCGGCCGTCTTGAGCGTTGAAGAAGTCCGTAAACTCCTGGCTCAGGTTAAAACCTTCCAGAACTATGCCTATCTTTCCACCGTCTACTCCTGCGGTCTGAGACTTCAGGAAGGACTCTATCTCGAAGTCTCCGATATCGACAGCGATCGGATGATGATCCATGTCCACCGGGGCAAGGGCGCCAAAGATCGCTACGTCCCTCTACCCCAATCCACCCTTAGCCTGCTTCGTCGCTATTGGGTCACCCACCGCCATTCTGCTCTTCTCTTCCCGGCCATCGGCCGAACCAGACAAGGGGTCCAAGGAGGCTAAGACTCCTATGGCCAAAAGCAGTGTCCAGGGGGCCTTTCGTCGAGCCAAGTTTGCTGCCGGAATCCACAAAAAAATGGTCTCCGTTCATACCCTCCGGCACTCTTATGCCACTCATCTTCTCGAGGCCGGCGTCAACCTGCGGGTCATCCAAAGATACATGGGACATGGCCAATTGGAAACGACCATGGTCTATTTGCATCTCACTCAAAAAGGTCAGGAGGATGCCTGCCAGTTGATCAATCAGGTGATGGGGGGCTTAGACCATGACCACCATCAATGAGATCTTCCGAACCTTCGGCCCCCAGTACCTGGAGCGCTACGGTCAGACTATGCCCAAAATACACCGTCAAGGTCATCGAGGCCATCATCGGCTGTCGTACCGACGCCTGCGGCCTCGTCCTATACCAGTGTGAAAAATGCGGCCAGTCCCATCTGGTTTATCGCTCCTGCGGCAATCGCCATTGCCCCACTTGTCAGTATCATAAAATCCAGCAGTGGCTGGACAAACAGATGAAACATCAACTTCCCGGACACCATTTCATGATCACCTTTACCGTCCCTGAACAGCTTCGCCGCTTTATCCGCAAAAACCAGAGGGTGGCCTACTCCGCCCTGTTCAAAGCCTCCTCCGAGGCCATCAAGAAGCTGGCTCCGGATGAAAAGTACATCGGCGGTGATCTTCCGGGATTCCTCGGGGTCCTTCATACCTGGGGACGAACCTTGGAGTATCACCCCCATATCCATTACATCGTTCCCGGCGGCGCCCTCTCCACCACCGACAGTCTCTGGCATCCCTCCAGGATCGATTTTTATCTCCCGGTCAGAGCCCTCTCCAAAATCTTTAAGGCCAAGTTCCGCGAGGCCATGAAAAAAGCCGGCCTCTTCGATCAAATCCCTCCTGAGGTCTGGCAGCTCGACTGGAACGTCAACTCTCAAGCCGTCGGTTCCTCCGAAGCCAGCCTCAAATACCTCGCCCCTTATGTCTTCAAAGTGGCTATCTCCAATAGCCGCATCATCAAGGTGGAAAACAACACCGTTTTCTTCCGATACACCAAACCCCACAGCCGACGGTTACGGACTATGGCCCTCGATGCCCTGGAGTTCATCCGCCGTTTCCTTCAGCACGTCCTGCCCACCGGATTCATGAAAATCCGCTATTACGGCTTCATGAACCCCAATTGCTCCGTCCCATTCGAAAAAATCTCCACCCTCATCCAAATGGCCTATGCCTTCTCCTTGGAGATGCCCGACTATCCCGAAAGCCCTCCCAAGACCCCAATCTGTCCCAACTGCGGCGGTACCCTCCGATACCTCGTATCCTTCATCCCGGGTCTTACGCCTCAATTGACCTTGGACAGTTCTTGAACGGTCTGTCCTGAGACCCTTCTTCTTAAACCCAAAATGTCAAAGAACTAAAGCGGTAGGGACCTCTATGTCCTGAGTCTGAAAAACCAATTGATTCTTCTAAATGATCGGTGAACCAATGACGAGGTGTACTTTCTTAAAGCACTTTCCCTGTCCTCTTCCGGCCTTCGGGATCTGACTACCCCCCCTCTGATCTACTTCCCAGCTTCTCCCACTTCGAACCTTTACCCTATATTACTTCTTCAAAATTTCGTCCGGGCTTCTTGAACAATGGATTGAAACGACCTTTCAGGATCGTCTCAATCCTTATTGGTTAGGCGAGTACTCAATGTTACAGTCCTAACAGTTGAGGAATACTTCCATTTGCGTAACGAGCCAGATAAATCCCTGGTCCTATTCTGCAGCACACTAAAGTTGTTGGCATTGCTGGGTTGCTAATAAAAACCACCAGTACGTTAGGGCCAGCCCCTAAGGATTGTTCTGTTATTGCCCAAGCTTTAAGTGTGGTTTTTCCACTGCCTATTGTAATCAGGCTAATTGTGCTTTTGAATAACTCATAAGGGCTGCTGTACTCTCCAGGAGCGTCAATGTTTAGTTTTTTGAAAAACAGCATTGCCTTGTCACGATTGACAATGCCAGTTATGTTATCAAGCAAGGGTTCTAAACTCTGATGACCATGAGAATAACTTTGGCTTATTTCTGAGGGATTGCCTTCATAACTGACACTCAAATTCTGCAAAGGCAACTCGCGAACTTCTGACACCACAAAGCTTGGTGTAGTGGGTGGTGTTTGGCTCGGTTGTTTTGGTTGACTTTCGCTTGATTGAATTGTGGACTGCTTTTTACCGATCTTAACCCGACCTTTTCGGTCAACCTCGGATCCGCAGTATGGACAAATTCCACCACCCAACAAGGCGTGCCGGAAACTGGTCGGCCCTTTATATTTCGGCAGCGTCTGGCCGCAATGGCCGCATTTGGGTGGCCGTGAAAACACGATGATGCAAGTGAATAGCAGACAGAAGAGTATTCCACCGATGGGCGTGAAAACGATCCAGGTGATCAAATACGTGATCGATAATCCCAAAAACAATACTCCCAGGGAACGTGTCTTCGCCTTAATCAAGGCGATCAGTCCTGTAACCACGCCGATCAAAGGAAGCAGGGTGGTGGCAAAGAGAAGTGCGGTGATGGTGGAAGGAGACCAAGCAGGAGGCGGGGGCAGTCTTGGCAGATTCATGGACGTTCGTCCTATTGTTGAAGAGCCAACACCAATGTTAAGTTCATTCAGTACGATATGAACTTGAGGAGCCTTTGCTTGGACTGAAAGACTCGATGCCTGGCCGATTACCGATAGATTGAAATTGGCATAGAACTCTTTTGGACGCCTCAATGCATCATAGATGGCCCAAATCCACGCGACCGGTGTCCAGAAACCTATCGAGACCACAAAAAGACCAAGGTTTACCCAGAATTTCAAGTGGTCTTTCTTGTAGGTGTAGCACCAAGTCCAGAAACCCAGGAAAACGGCGAGAAGTACTGCAGTGCCCTTTTTTTTTGATTTTAAAGTGCGTGGACTTTCTCGTTCTTCTATTCGGACACTTTCAACAAATTGTTGTGGTTTGATCTGTGTTGCTAATACTTCTTTCAAATAAACGACATATATTTGTTTGCCAAATGCTGACCCGTTTTCTACTAAACCATTTGCCTCTGTTAATTTAATTCCTTGACCCATTAAATTAGCGAAAGCATAAGAAAACATATGCGATGGCCATTCACCTCTAACATTATGCATGATTATTTTAGGCATGATTGTCTGCGATAAGCAAGCTGGACGTAAAGAATTAATTATCGTATATTCAGTATTGGAAGGTAAAACTCCACCATCATGGATGTAAATATGAATCTCCCTAATTTGTTCTTGTGCCATAATAAATAGACTCCTAATAATATTTTGAAGTGCCGCCTAACGATGAAAATCACCCGGAGAGCAAGCGATCGGGTGCATTTGCCTGGTTGGGCATTATCATGATTCTATGGACGTCCTCCTGCCCCTTCACGGCTTGTCAATTGCGTAGGTCTGACCCCCCATATATTCCCTAATTGTTTATAACTTTGCAAATTATCAGTTCCGAAGAAGCCGAACACTATAACCACACTTGCGATAGCTATGGCTTATCGTAGCTGTTCTGGGGTAGGTGCAGCAGTTGAAATGCCACGCATCGGCATCACTGTAGGCTGTAGAGCTCCAAAAGAAGGCAATATTTTCAATGTCGGAGAACTTTCCATCATCGTAGCACTGACCGGCCAACAAAGCGTTGAAACCACAACTACCGCCCTCTTTTACTGCATTATAAACTCTATTGCCATTACCGCCCAAAAACATGTAAAGTATTTCCCACTCTTCTTTTGTGGGCAAATGCCAACCAGGCGGGCAAACATTTATCGCTGCCTCCCAAGTATATAGCCTGCCGTACCGTTTTAAATTTTCTGGCTTGTTTTCATTGCACCATGAAGTTCTGTCTATTGTTAAAAATACACCAAGTATTTTCTTAGTTCCGTTCTTGGTTTCAACATTCAAATTTTCAGCCATCCACACCTGATTTCCGATCTTTAGAGTTTTATAGACTTGTCTGTCTCTCGGATCAACAAATGAATCATTCGACAAGAGTGTAGTAATCTCTTGGCGAAGCTCCTTCAGGACGGCTTTCTTTTGTGTGTAAACCTGCAATTGGGTTAACGTCGGAGCCGCTGTTTCAACCTCGATTAGGGCGTTTAGCGTTGTATCCAGTGAGGTTTCAATCTTATGGAGAGCATCAAGATGGCTGGCATCTGCTTTGTTTCCAACCGATTGCAACGCTGCTAACCCGAGTCGTTGCAATTCTGCTGAGGTCGCCTCGCTACATAGAATGGCTCGGAAGTAGTCAGGAAGGAATTCGATTCCTCTGTGATCCGCTAACCTATTGAGGTGTGAAATTATCATCGGAATCTCTTGCAGATTAAGTAGTGATTTCGTTTCCAGTCGAGCTTGAAGCTCTTTGGCGAGCCCGTCTACATCTCCCTTTTTCTTAAGCTGTTTGACACTTGGTTTTAACCATCTGCTTAGGAATGCCATAGTTACTCCTTTTGGAATTGGTTGAGAAAATCGCCGCTTAGCGAGTTGTTTCCAGAACTCCGTGTTATCGTTGAGCCCCAGCTTGCCTGAGCAGTCCTACAATTTCTGTTTGCCTATTCTCTACTGCCATCATTAAAGCTGTCCTGCCACCATTGTCCAAAGTGTGCACATTAGCTCCTTTTGCAAGTAAAAGTTTTACAATTTCTGGTTGCCCCTCCTTAACTGCCTGCATTAAAACTGTCCAGCCACCTAAATAATACATAGCGTTTACATCGGCTCCTTTAGTAAGAAGAAATTCTACAATTTCTTTATGTCCTCGCGCTGAAGCAAACATTAAAGCTGACATACCATGTTCATCCCTAACGTTTACATCGGCTCCTTTGGTAATTAGTAATGTTACGGTTTCATTATGCCCTTCACGGGCAGCACACATTAAAGCTGTAAAACCAAATGTATCACTTTTTACATTGATGTCAGTGCCGTTATTAAGGTATTCTTTAATTGCATTGGTGTCACCTTTTTCTGCTGCTTTAAAAATATCCATTGTTTCCTCTACTTTTACTCCACCAATCTGATTAAGCGCATTCTGCACCTCTTCACGGACGTATTCATTATTGTCTGCAATTATTGCTTTAAGGGGTTCAATTGCCCTTTGATCACCTATTTTTCCCAGAGCATAAGCTGCCCATCTTCGACAAGCACCTTCATTATCTTTGAGTGCTGCTATTAGTTTATCAACAGCTCGATTATCACCAATATCCCCCAATGCACGCGCTGCCTCGTATCGAATATTTTCACTTTTATCATCCAATGAGAGAATAAGTGGTTCTATAGCTCTTTTATCTCTTAATGTCCCAAGAGAACTTGCTGCTGCAGAACGAATTAAATAATCAATGCGTTGATCTTCATCTTCGCGTTTCAATACTTCGATGAGTGGTTCAACAGCTCTAAGGTCACCCAAGTCTCCCAGTTCTTGTATGGCGTTTAGGCGTATACGACCATCCTTATTTTTTAGGTCGGAGATGAATTTTATTACCCCCTTGGGATCATCAGACACTGTAACTGTTTTATCACTAGTCAGCCTTGCTCTCTCAGCTTGAACTGTGCCCACACCCTTTTCTTTGCTATTTGTTGTTTGCTTGGTTTCACTACCTTGATTATTGCCAAAAAGTCTAGAAAGTAAAGACATAAGAACCTCCTTTGTTATTTACTGCCTAATGGGCGCCGGTTCACCTGCGGAACCGAGGACAAATTTATTTGTACGAGGGGGCGTCAGGTGCAACCGAAAAAGGGGACGTTCGTGCAGAACGTGCATAAAATATAGCCCGCTATTTATAATAACGTCTTCGTGTCTAATCCATGATTTTGTTTGCGGGACCTCGACAGGCCCGCCCATCGGTCACCTCGGGATAACACGCCTCTCAACCTGTCCCATGGCATGAGGCAAAACCCCTGGGGTATTTAACCTTGCTAACCTTGGCATGGTTATCTATTAACCCATTCCCTATAAGCCCTCAAGCAATCCCTGCACGAACGTCCCGCTTTAATGACTGGTTATATTGCGTTTTCTGATCAATGATCAGTTATTTCCAGCATTACATCTTAGAAGAACTCCACACCTGATGACTAATCAGTATATCCATTATCTCATATGAGTTCTTGATTTTCCGTCGTACCAATCAATGAATTCATCGTTGAAGACGGTTTGATGCGTTTTCATGAATTCGAAGATATCGCCACGAGCTTTCTTGGTTTCATAAATCTGCGAAATGTTCTTTATGTGCTTCCTAATTTCCCTATCTTGACGACGGGTAAAACTAAACTTGTTTAATAGCTTTGCGGCCCGTTCGCAGGCATCACCGTAAGAGGCGCTTTCACCGAACTCGTCGATCAATGCATCAAGTACCGGTTCTGATAAAGAGGTATTCTTTGCGACATGTTCAACGATTTTCCAACAGGATTTTTCAATTTCATTTTCATTGAACCTTACCGCCTGCATATCAGCTATCATTCCCATCGAAGCCTTAGATATCATTACCGGCAAGATTTCCACCTTCCTACAATATGCAAACCTGTCTCTTGTTGGCAAAAAAAGGATGTTGTGAACTCAGGAGTAAGCAGGGGAAGGAATAGGTCACATTTCTCAAGCGCCTTTAAGATTTCAGCTGGCCAGACAGTCTGGGGTGGGATATCCTCGTGAGCTAAGAAACAATTGAATCCGTAGGTAGCCAGGAAAGCCTTTACTTTTCCAGCCGTTTTCTTGATGTCAGATGAATAGCTTATAAATGTGTCCATTTGGACAACCTCCTCGTCATATAAGACAAGGCTAAGGGGAGCGGCGGCTTTTTGCCGC
>CAVQFQ010000015.1:0-172407 GCA_963711835.1 uncultured delta proteobacterium
CATTGAGGAGGAAGGATAGTCAGGCCCCGGATAAAAGTCAAACGGGATTTTCAACCCGATTGATTCACTTGACAGAACGCATCTTCCATAATATATCCAAATTAAGAACCACCTATTATTCAGAACCAAAAGGGGTCAGACACCAGCAAGGGTGCCGAACCCCGATAAAGGAGGAAAGAGATGGATTTCAATCTGACCGAAGAAATGAGGATGCTCAGGCGACATGGCTTATAAATTCGCCCAAAAAGAACTGGCCCCGATCGCCCGGCAATGCGACGCCGAGGAAAAATACGACCGGGAGGTGGTCAGGAAGGCCGCCGAAAACGGCCTGGTGGCCCCCTGGGCCTCGGAGGAGTATGGAGGGGCCGGTGTGGGAAGCCTGGGTACGGTCGTTATGACCGAACAACTGGCCCGGGTGGACATGGGAAACTGCACCAGCATCATTACCGCCTGCTTCGGGTGCGAGGCGATCTTCGCCTATGGGTCCGAGGAGCAGAAGAAAACCTACATTCCACCTGTCTGCCGGGGCGAGCAGATCAGCGCCGGGGCCTATACCGAACCGGACGCCGGGACCGACGTGGCCGGATACCGGACCCGGGCGATTAAGGACGGGAAGGATTACATCATCACCGGGAACAAGATGTTCATCACCAACGGCTCGATCTGCGATTTTTTGGTGACCCAGTGTCTGACCCACCCTGACGAGAAGCGGCATAACCGCTTCAGCATGATCATCGTTCCCGCTGATGCCCCGGGCCTGACCCGGAACAAGATCCATGGCAAACTCGGCATCCGGGCCAGTAACACGGCCGAGGTCAGCTATGAGGAGGTGCGGGTCCCCCAGGAGAATCTGGTCGGCGGCGAAGGCCGGGGCTTCTATCAGTTGATGCACTTCTTTGATACCACCCGGCCCATGGTCTCGGCCCAGGCCCTGGGACTTTCCCAGGCCTGCCTGGATGCCGCGGTCCGCTACGCCAAAGAGCGCACCGTTTTCGGCGCCCCCCTGGGAAGCTTTCAGTTGACCCAGGCCAAACTGACCGAGATGGCCATTCGCATCGAGGCCCTGCGCAATATGGTCTACAAGACCGCCTGGCTGATCGATCAGGGCCGTCCCGACTTTACCCTCTCCGCCATGACCAAGTATTTCGGCGGCCAGACCGCGGTCTTCTGCGCCAATGCCGCCCTGGAAATCCACGGCGGCTACGGCTATATCGAAGAATACGAAGTGCAGCGCTACTACCGCGACGCCAAAATCCTGGAGATCTACGAGGGCACCAAAGAAGCCGAGATCATGACCATCGGCAAGGCCCTGATGGCCCGTTAGGAGCCGATAGAAGGCCGGTAGAATAGTAACGCGACAGATCTAACGCGTTAAAAAACATCCCTTGTGATTGGGCTGCCATCCGACAATATCGGTGCTGGCGGCCTTTTTTTATCAGCCGTCAGGCCTATTGAGGGGGGTCTCCGGGAGAGCGGCCAAGTTTTTAACTTTTTTTAGTTTTTAAGCATTCCTCTTGAACCCTCGAATCCCTGACCCCTTGAATCCTGGATTATCTTCACTAATTTGGAGATGATTCATTGGATTGACATTCTTTTTACACACAGTTATTTTACAATAAAGTTAAATGACCCCCGGCAAAGCCGGGGGCTTATCTTTGTTAGCCCCCCAAGGGGGCCGTTTCATGAGTCCCATGAAGGGGACATACTTCATATTCAGACTTGGGAAGGTGGAGACGCCCATCTTTCTTTGTTTGTTCAGGAGTATATTTCTTAACGATTTTTATTCCTGACCAATGGGCATTTCCAGAATATTTAAACTCTTAAAAGATTTTTGGTTTAATCTCCGAGTGCAAAATTCAGCGATTTATATTGGTGGTTTTTACTATTCTATTGCCTCACACGGTCAAACCTTTCGGAGTCCCCCGGCAAAGCCGGGGGTTTACCTGTTAGAAATTATTGTACATATCGGCTTGGCTTATGTCAAGACAATATATTTGCGGTGCACTGCCCAGGGTCGGACCAAGTGGCCGGGGGGGTGTTCGTGCAGCCGTTGCTTCGTCCAGATAATTTTGATATCGTCCACTCCACTACCTGATCTCCCTATCATTTCTTGCCATACCTTGCCCTGGGCTCCTTAGCCAAAAAACCTATCTTCTTTCTGGGTCTAACCGGCGGGGCCATGAGCTGCCGGATGGCCTCAAAGACCACCTGGAACTGGCCGTCATATTTCTTTTCCAAGGCTTCCAATTTGCGGGCCAGATCATCATGAGTCAACAGCATCTGCCGCAATCGTACAAAGGCCCGCAGAATAAATATACTGACCTCAATAGCCAGAGGAGTATTCAGCACACTGGCAACCATGAGGGCACCATATTCCGTCAAGGCGTAGGGCAAAGGGGATAGTTGAAAGATAAAAGCCGGCGGCGGGCGAGGATATTTTCCGGGTTCCGGATCTCGTCCGGCTTTTATGGATTAGCGGACCAGTCCGGCATGACTCTTTGGTGAGGCTTCGGTGGAAGTATTGGGAATAGCGATATCGATTTCCGCAGCCTTCTTTATCAACCCGAATCCTTTGCATTCCGGACAACATTGACGTCTCGGTTCAAGGACATATCCTCGGCTTTCACAGCGAGGACAAATGGTCATCCCGTATCTTTCCGGGTCAATGGTCTTCTTGTTCACTTCTTTTCTCCCGACAAGTTGTCAGCTTCATAATTTCTATGCCTTCGGCTAGTCCTTCCCCGGTTGAGGGGAAAAAGGATTAAAAATAGCAAAGCCGGAATCCGTTTGTTTTAAAAGATAGAAGGAGGAAAGTTGAGAAGCTAACAGCGCAGGCAGGTGGTAAGAAGATCGACTCTGTTGAAATGAATCACTATTGGGGAGCCGAGGAAAAAGCACATGACATGCCCTCGGTGCATTAGATCAGGAGATACCGTAATTTGGCAGACCTGAGCCACATCCAGGAATTCATCGGGATAAATGTCCTTGCAGACGGCATAGTCCGGTGCCGTAAGGATAAGAGCCGCGTTGAGGCTGATCAAGACAATCAAACCGATGAGGCCGTGAACCTTTTTCATGGATTATTCTATAATTTGGTCATCAGGAAAAGTATATAGGGTGAATCCTGTATTTTGCTCACCAAATTGCCGTATTTTTCTATTGCTTGAAGCCGTCCCGACCCGTCCTAAATAGTCATGAGACAAAAAATGGGAATTATTTGGCGATTTGGCGGCAGTGGGTTTCTTTGGTGAAGAGAATTAGAAGGGAGGCCAGGAGGGACCAAGCCAGCATCAGCAGGAAGCCTTTCCGGTAGGCCGTTAAGTCATATATCCGGACCCCATGAATAATCTCGCCTTTCCAGTTTCGGTCCAGTATCAAGCCGATGGCCGGTTGCAGAACCATGGGTCCGATCATGACTCCCATGTTGACGATCCCGGAAACGGTGCCGGCCAAGGCCGGAGGCACCGATTCCTTGGCGAAGGCAAAGCCGGAGGTCATGCATCCGGAGGAAAAACCGGTCAGCAGGAGCAAAGAAAGCAAGAGAGGAAAGGGAAGCTGGGGAACAAACAAAATCAGGGACCACCCCGCTGCGGCCAGGGCGCAGCCAACGGCATAAATAGGTTTTCTTTTCCCGAGCCGGTCGGAGAAGGCCCCCAGGATCGGCCCCCCCAGGGCCCAGGCGATCAGAAGGCTTGAGGTGAGCGCAGCGGCTTTTGCCGGAGCCAGGTCATAATGGGTTATTAGAAAGGGGACGCCCCAGAGACCCGAAAAAGCCAACACCGGCCCGACCACCCCGCTGGGGGTAGCGACCAGGAGCCAGGTATTTTTATAACGGAAAACATCCCGGATACCCGTGAAAAATCCCGGGCCCGGCGACTTCCGGGGAGAAGTTTTTGGAATTGGGGCAAAGCCGATATAGCCTATTTCCGAAGGATCATCGCGGATAAAAACCCAGGCAGCCGCGGCGATCAGAAAGATGACCAGGGCTGAGCCCACCATCACCGAACGCCAGCCGAAGAGGTCCACCAAGATCCTTAAAGGGACCCCGGCGCTGACGGCCCCGACCAGCCCGAAAAAAAGGGCCAATCCCGAGATCATGGCAAAGCGGCGGGGAGGGAACCAGTGTGTGGCCAGTTTGAGCATGGCCACAAAGGCCACGGCCACCGATCCGCCGATCAACAGGCGGCTGGCATTAGCCCAGAAAAGGCTCGGGGCCAGCCCGAAAAAAAGCGTGCCCAGGGACGCTGTCAGTGCCCCCAGGGTCAACAATCTCCTGGCCCCCCAGGAGTCAGCCAGGGCCCCGGTGGGTATCTGCATGGCCACGTAACTGTAATAATAAAAGGCCGAAAGATTGCCCAGGGCCGCGGCCCCTATCTGAAAATCGGCCATCAGTTTATCGGTAATGACCGCCGGGGCCACCCGCAGATAAAAGCCCATTAAATAAAAAGCGGCCCCCAGGCCCCAGATCAACCAGGCCCGGGCGGAGGGGGGATAATCGGCTTTTTGAGAATAGGAAGGGGATGGGATAGGTTTGGTGATAACTCAGGCCCTCTGCCCTAAAAAGGCCTCTTTTATTTTCGGTTCCTTCATCAATTCCTTTGAATCCCCCTTGAGGATGATTCGCCCGGTCTCCAGGACATAGGCAAAATGGGAGATCTTCATGGCCTGTTTGACGTTTTGTTCCACCAGCAGGACCGTGGTGCCGCCCCGGTTGATGCGTTTGATGGTCCGGAAGATATCGGCCACCACCAGGGGGGCCAATCCCAGGGAGGGTTCATCCAGCAGGATGAGTTTGGGTTTGGCCAGCAAGGCCCGGGAAATGGCCAGCATCTGCTGCTCGCCTCCCGAGAGGGAGCCGCCGGGTTGCCTCAGACGCTCTTTGAGCCAGGGAAACCGTTCCATTTCCAGCTCGATATCTCCCTTAACCTCCTTATCCGTCCGGTGATAAGCGCCCATTTCCAGGTTTTCCAGAACGGTCATTTTGGCCAGGATGGCCCGCCCTTCGGGGACCAGGGCGATCCCTTTTTTTACAATCTGATGGGGCTTTAGACGGGTAATATCCTGGCCCAAAAAGGTTATCCGGCCGGTCCTGGGCCTCACACTTCCGGCAATGGTCTTAAGCAGGGTGGTCTTCCCGGCGCCGTTCACCCCCAGGATACTTACGATCGCCCCGGGCGGCACTTCCAGGTTCACCCCTTTCAAGGCCTTGATGTTCCCGTAGAAGGTTTCTATTCCTTCGACCTGCAACACAACCTAATCCTCTTCTTCCTCTTCCCGGCCCAGATAGGCCTCAATCACCTCCGGATTGCTTTGAATCACCTGGGGAGTGCCTTCGGCAATCTTCTGGCCGAAATTCAAGACGACCAGACGGTCGCAGACTTTCATAACCATGGACATATCATGCTCAATTAAAAGGATGGTGATGCCCAGCTCCCGGATACCCCGGATCAACCGGGTCATCTCCTCGGTCTCGCTTTCGTTCATGCCGGCCACCGGTTCATCCAACAAGAGCAATTTCGGTTCGCTGGAGAGGGCCCGGGCGATCTCCACCCGCTTCTGGTGGCCATAGGGCAGGCTCAGGGCCGGGGTGGTGTTGCTGCCGGCCAGTCCCACCAGATCAAGCAGGCGGTCGGTTTTTTCCCTGATTCGGTTTTCTTCCAACCTCTGGGATCCGGTCCGGAGCACGCTCCGAAAGACGCCGGACCGGCTCCGGCAATGGCGGCCGACCATGATGTTTTCTTCCACCGTCATGTGATCAAAAAGCCGGATATTTTGAAAGGTCCGGCTGATGCCCCGGCTGGTGATGCGATGGGTTTTCAGGCCGCTGATTTTTTCACCGGCAAAAAGCACTTCTCCCGAAGTGGGGTAAAGAAACGAGGTGACGCAATTGAACAGGGTGGTTTTTCCGGCCCCGTTAGGGCCGATCAATCCCAGGATTTCTCCCTCGGCCATCGAAAAGGAGACCTCATTCAAGGCCGCCAGGCCCCCGAAAACCTTGCCGACACCCCGCAACTCAAGCAGCATCGGTTCCCTTGTCCTTTCCACCTTTCAGCCATTGAACCAAGCCGGTATCGATCAACCCCTGGGGACGGAAGATCATCATCAGGACCAGGAAGACCCCGTAAATCATATAACGGTATTCACTCACGAAGCGCAGCAATTCCGGCATCATCGTCAGGAAGGTGGCCCCGAAGATCGGTCCCCAGAGGATCTCACTGCCCCCGAAAACGGCGAAGACCAGGATCTCCACGGCCCGGTGGTAGGTAAAATCGGCCGGACTGATATACCCGGTCACATGGGCGAATAAGGCCCCGGCGAAACCGGCCATCAAGGCCCCCTGGCTGAAGGTCAGGACCTTATAATAGGTGGTGTTGATCCCCATGGCCTCGGCGGCTTTCTCATCCATCCGGATGGCCTGAAAGGCCCGGCCGACGCGGGAGCGTCCCAGACGCCCGAAAAAGAGGATCACCAGTACGGTTATCAGAAGGAGAATGCCGAAGACCGTCAGGCTGATGAATTCGTTATTTTTAAGTCCCAGTTGATCCGGAGAAAAGCCGGAATTCTGCAACCGGGCCAGAACAGTTCGACCCAGATGAGGGATGCCGGCAATGCCGACGGCCCCATTGGTTAACGATTCCCAATTGATGAAAAGGACCCGGACCACTTCACCGAAACCCAGGGTGGCAATAGCCAGATAAACCCCTTGCAGGCGCAGGGTCGGGATACCGATCAGTATGCCGATCAGGGCCGCCAGCAGAGATCCGGCGCAAATTCCAAAGGGGATGGGCAGGCCCAGCTTGGAAGTCAGGAGGGCGCTGGTATAGGCCCCGATGCTCATAAAGCCGGCATTGCCCAGGGAGAGCTGGCCGGTTGACAGGGTGATATAAATGCTGATCCCGAGCAGGATGTTGATCAGGATAAAAGAGGCGACTTGCAGGTGATAAGGGTTGATCACGATCCGGCCCCGGATTCTACCGTCTGGCCTCAGGCAGAGCCTGCCCGAAGAGACCTTGCGGCTTAATCAGTAAAATAATGATAATGGCCATAAAGGCGATGGCATCCCGATACCCGGATTGACCATAGGCCACCATAAACGTCTCGGATAAGCCCAGGATCAGGCCTCCGGCCATGGCCCCGTTGACGCTGCCCATCCCCCCCAGGATAATAATGGCCAGTCCTTTTAAACCCATGGGCAGGCCCATCTGGTTGTTGATGTAATTGAAAGCCATGCCCACCAGGACCCCGGCAATTCCCCCCATGGAAGAGGCTACCATGACCGTGATGGTGATGATTTTTTTGGTATCGATGCCCAGTAAGCCGGCGGTCTCCAGGTTTTCAGCCGTCGCCCTCAGGGCCTTGCCGGACTTGGCTTTTTTGAGCCAGGTTGACAGACCGGCCATGAGAAACAGGGAAATAGCCAGGATAACGATCTGGACCAAATAAATGGTGGTCGAGCCTATTTCGAATTTGATCTCGCCGAAGGAGGTCGGAAAGGGTTTATTCCCGGCCCCGAAGAGGTGGTGGGCCAGATTTTCCAGAAAAATGGAGATCCCGATGGTGCTGATCAGGGAGGCCAAATGAGAGGCCCCTTTTCTGCCCCGGATGGGCCTCAAGGCCGACCGTTCCAGGAGATAGCCCATCAGGGCCGTAATCACGATGGCGCCGGCCAGGGCCAGCCCGATGGGGGCCCCAAATTGAGTGATGATCACCATGCCGATAAAGGCCCCGAACATGAAGATCTCCCCGTGGGCCATATTGATGATGTCCAGGACCCCGAAAACGAGGGTATAGCCCAGGGCCACGATGGCGTAAATGCTACCTAAAGTGATGCCGTTGATTAGTTGTTCGAAAAACAACGATCTGTTCCTTGAGGTAAGGGTTCAAGGGGTCGAGGATTCCAGGGTTCAAGTATAAAACATTTCAGGCGACCCCTTGAATCCTCGAACCCTCGAACCCTTTTTTGTTTTTAATTGAACAGTTGGAACTTTCCGTCTTTGATGATCAGGACGATGGGTTCCATGATCACATCCCGCTCGGCATCAAAGGAAAATTTTCCCAGGACCCCGTTGTAATTCCGGATGCTGGCCAGGGCATCGCGCAGTTTGTCCCGGTCGGCCTTGCCGGCCTTTTTGAGGGCCTCGGCCATGATGTAGAGGGCATCGTAGGCCTGGGCGGCAAACTGATCCGGTTTCTTGCCGTAGTTTTTTTCAAATTTCTGCACGAACCCCTTTACCTTGGGGTCGGGGTTATCCCCAAACCAGGGAGTGGCCAAGATCAACCCATCGGCAGCTTCTTTGGCGATTTCAATCACCTTGGGGGAGTTGAAGCCGTTTCCACCCACAAAGGGCACATTGATGCCCATCTTTCGGGCCTGGGTGAGGATGACCGCCCCCTCATCATACAGAGCCGAACATAAAATGGCATCCGGCTTGCTGGCCTTGATCTTGGTCAGTTGGGCCTTGTAGTCGGCTTGGCCTTTTTGGAATTCTTCGATGGTGGTGATCTTCAGGCCCAGGTCGGTAGCCGCTTTTTTCATAGAGTCGAATGCGGACTTGGTAAAAACGTCGTCATTGCCGTAAAGCATGGCCACAGATTTAAGATGGTATTTGGCCACTGCCTTTTTGACCGAGGCCGGTACGGCCAGGGATTCGGGAAGGGAGTTCCGGAAGACGTATTTTCCGATCTGGGTGATCCCTGCTGCCGTGGTCGAAGTGCCCATGATCGGCACCCCGCTGGCATTGGCTTCGGGACCGACGACCTTCATCTCGGTACTCAGGGTCGGACCTAAAATGGCCACCACCTGCTGGGAATTGATCAGTTTCTGGGCAGCGGCCAGGGCCTGTTCCTGCTTGCCGGAAGAATCTTCAATAATTAACTCAATTTTTACTTCTCCCTTGGCATTGAGTTCATCCCGGGCCAGCTTGAAGCCGTTGGTAATGGCCTCGCCGTAAGCAGCGCCCGGGCCGGTGATGTACGAAATGACCCCGATCTTAGCCGGGATAGCCGCTGCCTGAACCTGGGGTGCCCCGAGGGCCAGAAAAAGAATAGCCAAAATCATTAAAGAAATTGTTTTTACTGGTTTTTCCATAACGCCCTCCAAATAAAGTTTTTTAAGACCTTATATTTACTCCCAGATAAGCCGGTTAGTCAAATAATTTTATGCCCGCAACGGATCAGGTCTTGAAAAGGATTCGGGATTTGATTACCATGGATGGACTCGCAAAAGGAGGAATCAGCCGATGATCTTTCGCACCCCCATCAAAGTCTGTTTCAGCGATATCGACAATGCCGGGATCGTTTATTATCCCCGCTTCATGCATTATTTCCATCTGGCCGTTGAGGAATTTTTCGGCTCCGGACTGGGGATCGACTATGCCGATGTGCTGCACAAACGCAATCTCTCCCTACCCACCGTCCATGTGGAAGCCGATTTTCGCCATAGGATCCAGTACGGAGACCGCATCAATATGGAAGTGCGGATAATCCAAATCGGCCGGACCTCCATCACCTGGGGCTATCGGGGATTTCGCGGGGACACCTCGGAAGAAATTGTCGTGGAGGGGCAAAACACCACGGTCTGTGTCAAGACCGATACCTTTGAGAAAATTGAGGTCCCCGACTGGCTCAGAAAGGAATTGCAACCTTATTTAGCGTAGCCTTTGGCCGCGACCAAATCCGAAGCACGAAATCCAAAATCCGAAACAAATTCGAATGACCAAGATTAAAATGATCCAAACAGGACGGTTCGTAGAGGCGGGATTTCCCTTCGGCAGTGAGCTCAGGGTCGAGAGCCTGTCGAAAGAAAACCCGCCCATTTTGCAAAGCCGTCAAAAATTATAGGGGCGGGAGTCCGAGGCGCAATTAAAAAAACCCTCAATCTCATCTCCCAGGGACTGAAGATACTCCTGAAGTTCCTTTTCGCTTCCAAAATTGAGCACGCCTACGGTCCCTGAGGCCGTCCCCATCTCCCCGGCCCTCTCTCCTTGGGCCGCAGCCCGGCGAAACAGGTCGGGATCATTCCCAAATTGCCGGGCGAGTTCTTTTTCATCAAGCCATTTTCGGGCCTGGCCATAGGCATCAAAATAAACAAAAAACTTCATGGGTAAATTAAGGAAGATGCCCCCAAATCAGGCAACTGCCTTCCGGCCCAGTTCATAGGCCTCTTTCAAGGCCGCTTCGTTTTTGGCAATCTCCCCTTTCTCTGTGGCCGAAGCCATGACGGCGCCGATCCAGCGGAGCCTGGTGAAGTCCGCCGTGGTTTTAAAGCTGTGGACGATCGGGTCAGCCGTATGGGGATTAAGATCACCGCAAACGGTAATCAGCCCGATGCCTTTCCCTTTCATTTTGGGATAATAATCCTTATGCCAATTCCACTGGGCATCGAAGAAGGCGCACCAGCGGTCTAGGTAGGCCTTCATCTGCGAGGTCATGGACCAGAAATAAACCGGCCCGCTGTGGATAACGGCGTCCGCTTCCAGGATCTTGCGGCTGATCTCCGGCATATCATCCTCAATGGCGCAGCGGCCTGTTTCATTGCACTTTTTGCAGTCCAGGCAGCCTGAAATCTTTCTCTTGACCAGGAGGATTTTTTCAACTTCCGCACCGGCCTCCCCGGCGCCGGCCAGGGCCTGATCCAAAAGCAGATCGCTGTTCCCCCCGATCCGGGGACTACCCATAATACCCAACACTTTCATAGAATTCACCTCGTTAGATTTTAGCTATCATTAAAATTCAATCGCCCAGGTCGGCTTCCATGAGCTGGTGGGGATGGCCATGAAAATCCTCGAGCGGCCCTATCGGTTTCCAGGCCAGATCGCAAAAAAAAGGGAACGTTTTCGGCCTGGATGTGGGCGGTGAAGTGCGAGCACCCCTGTTTCTTTACATAGCGGACCGCTTCATGGACCAATAATCCTCCGGCGCCGGAGTGACGAAAAGGTTCTTTCTCAATGGCCAGCCGGCCGCCGATCCAATGACCATTCTGGTCGACCGGAAAAACACGCACTGTTCCGACCACCCGGCCATCCATTGTCGCCACTAAAAAGGTGCTCTTAGCATCGTCTTCATCTCTATCCGACTCCTGAAAGAGTTTTTGTTCTTTCACAAAGACGTTATGCCGGATTTCAAAAACCCGATCGAAATCAGACCTCTCTCGGGCGGGATGGCAAATCAGGCCTTCTTCCTGATGCTCAAAAAAAGGCAGGGCCGAGCAGGCGCCGCAGCGGACACAGCCTGCCAGAGACCGTGTTGAATGCAGGCCCTTTCGTCTCAAAATTTCCGCCACCTGTTCATACAGGCGGATCATCAGGGCCGGATCCGGCGGCCGTTCCTGTTCCATCAGGGAACCTGGAATGGGCCGCAGAGGGAACCATAAAAGGATAGACCCCCAGCTCCGCAAGAAGCTCACTTCCCTCGATGATCGAATCTTCTTTTTCACCCAGACCGGCGATCAGGAAGCTGCTCACCTGGTTGGGTCCAAAAATCTCCACCGCCTTTTTCCAGGAGGCCACATAGGCCTCCAATCCCAGGGCCGATTTGTAGGGGGCGGCTGTTGATAAAATCTCAAAGTCAAAACTTTCAATGTGAATTCCTACCGTATCAAGGCCCGCTTCTTTCAGTTCCCATAATATTTCAGGATCATCAGGGGGAAGAAGCTGGGCGTGGACCGGAAGGCCGGTTGCTTCTTTGACGGCTCGGATGCAGGCGGCCAGAATCCTTATTTCGTGATCCGGCCTTTCGGATGCGCCGGTGGTCAGGACCACATGGCCAATGCCGTCCTGCTTTGGGCCTCCACGGCCACCTCAGCCAGTTGCTCAGGCGTCTTGACCGGCAAGGTCTGACCTGCTGAAAGGGTCAATTCAATACCGCAAAAACGGCATCTGTTTCCGGATCGCCAGTTGAGCGCAGGTTTGATTAACGGTCGTGGCCAGACAATCCCGGCCGTGAAGGAGGGCGATTTTATTGTAGGCAATGACCGTCTACTGTGCGGCCCAGATAAAACCGCGGCGGATTGACCAGCTCAACCGTTCCAATCTCTGGCTTCATTTTTTAAAAGAACAGAACTGCCCCTTTTCTTCTCCAACCAAAAAAGGAGAATTCCTTACAAATGCGCCCCTCAAAGGCACGGTCACCGGACGCCCGGCAATCACGATAGTCGCCCCCTCGGCCGGACCCGCCCCTCCCCTTCTGGCCAGGACCTTTTGATCCATCCGCAATCCGAGGCTTTGAAGTTCGACAACTATGTTAGACTTAATCATTGTTAATGTGTTGGGATCATTTTTTTTGCCACGGACACACGACAGACAAAGGCGGGCGATTCCGAGACCTAATCGAACGCGGCGCATAAACTCCGTCGCTTCGCGAGGAAAAACTTTTTATGCGCCAAAGGCGCTGAAGATTAGGGTGGCGGCAGATCGCCGTCCCGCTGCAAGCGGGTCCTGTCTTTGTCTGTGGCAAAAATATTTGTTACCTATGGATCATCAAGGCTACTTCGGCCACCCTTTTGCCCAGGTTGCGAACCGTCTCCAGTCCAAAGGCATCCCCAGCAATACCGTCGGGATGGCCGCTCCAGACCGTCCCCCCGAAATGGGCCGTGGGCCGGCCGTCGCTGACGATAACCATATCCTGAACCAGCAGGGCGGCCTGAACGGCCTGGATGGTCAGACTCTGCCCGCCGTTTCGGACTCCCCCCACGGCAATAACCCCGCCCACCTTGTTGCGCAGTAGAAAGCCGTTCCGTCTCAAGGAGACGCAACGATCCAAAAAGGCCTTGCATTGGGAGGTCATGGAACCCATATAGACCGGTGTGGCTACCACCAACCCCACCAGCGCCGGATCGGTCAACGGCCTTATGATCTTTTCGAAATCATCTTCCTGACTGCACTTCCATTCTTTCGCGCATTGACCGCAGGCCAGACATCCCCCAAGCCTATAGTCGGCCAGTTCAAAAAGGTCCGTTTCCATCCCTGGAGCAGCTTCCCGGACGGCCTCCAAACATTTTTCCAGGGCATAGCAGGTCGTCTTGCCTTTTCGGGGACTGCAACAAATGCCGATAATTTTCATAAGGATCGCCCTTCCTGTCCTTTCTGTTTCTGCTGTTTTAGATGCTGTAGAATCAGTCCGTCGCAAGGTATTGAATTCCGGATCGGTGCGCTCCCTCGGTCGCTGGGTCTCCACCTTCAGAATCGTTTCAATCCGGGCCGGTCTTGGGGACAGCACCACGATCAGGTCGCTCAGGAAGACCGCTTCGTCCACGTTATGGGTAACGAAGAGGATCGTATCCCCTCGTTTTTGCCAGACAGCCATCAAGAATTCCTGCAGGTCGTTCCGGGTCTGGCTGTCCAGCGAGGCAAAGGGTTCATCCATGAGGACCACTTGAGGATTCATGATCAGAGTCCTGGCAATGGCCACCCGCTGCTGCATCCCTCCGGATAACTGGTGCGGGTAGTGCTCTTCAAATCCGTTCAGCCCGATAATGGAAAGATATTCCCGGGCCAGCCCTTCCCGCTCCTCTTTTCCGAGGCCTTGAATCTCCAAACCGAACTGGATGTTCTCCAGGGTGGTCCTCCAGGGGAAAAGGGCGTATTCCTGGAAAACCAGCCCGACTTTCTTTGACCCCAGGGTGAGTTCTTCGCCGTTCCAGAGGACCCTCCCCGAGTCGGCCGGTTCCAGACCGGAGACGATCCGGAGCAGGGTCGTCTTACCGCAGCCGCTGGAGCCGATAATGGAAATAAATTTGCCGGCTTCGAACCGGCCGGAAAGACGATCCAGAACCGGGATCTCCGCACCGGGCGGTTTGGCGGGATAGGTCTTGCTCAGTTCGACCAATTCTAGACACCAAGGGAGAATCCTCTTATCCTTTCCAGGGTATCAGGCGCGATTCTGTTTTTCTCAGGCCGGTATCGATCAGCAATCCGATCAATCCGATGACCAGCATACCGGCAATGATCTCATCCGGTCGCTGGATGTCCCGGGCCGTCATGATCATATAACCCAACCCGTAGCCCTCCCTGATGCCGGTAAACTCAGCCGCCACCAGGGTCATCCAACCGATCCCGATCCCGATTCTCAGGCCCACAAAAATGGAAGGAAGCGACCCGGGCCATAAAACCTTAAGGAAAATGTCCTTCCCCCTGGCCTGCAGAGACCGGGCGGCCTCGATCAGGAGGGGATTGATGGAGAGCACTCCGGAGATGGTGTTCAGCAGGATCGGGAAAAAGGCTCCCAGGAAAATAATGAAGGCCGCCGACTTGATCCCTATGCCGAACCATAAAATGGCAATCGGTATCCAGGCCAGGGGCGGAATGGGCCGGATGACTTCGGTCACCGGCCGGACATAACTCCTGAGTTTCTCCGACCAGCCCATGGCCAGGCCCAGGGGGATGGCCAGGAGAGCGGCTATCCCAAAGCCGAGACCTACCCGGTAGAGGCTGTAGAGGATGTGCTTATGCAGCAGATGCCCGGGGGGCATCCCTTCGACCAGGAGTTCTTTAAGACCCTGGAGGATTTTCAGGGGCGAAGGAAGTTTATAATCGGGAATGACTTCGAGAGAAGACAGGACCTGCCAGAGAAAAATCAAACCTACGGGGACAATGATCCCTTCCTTTTTCATTTCCTGGGCATTTCCGGCAGAAATTGGGGGTTCAAAAATTGCTGGATGAAGAGGCGGCTGTCTTCCACGGTGATATATTTTAACCTGGCCAGAAATTCCACAAATTCTTTTTCCCCTTCCACGCTGATGGCATAGGTATAATGGACGTGTTTCATGGCCAGGTCGATGGTTTTTTCATCCATCCCGGTAAATTTCACGGCGATCTGCCGGGCCTCCTGAGGGTACTGCCCGATGAACTCGGTGGCCCGGACGTGGGCCTTGACCATTTTCCGGGCCTGTTCCGGCTGGGCTTCCAGGAATCGGGTATCGGCCACCAGGACACAGCAGGGATGATCCTTCCAGATCTCCCGGGAATGGGTCAGGATTTTCCCGGCCTCCAAGGTCAAGGCCCTGGCCGGAAAGGGCTCCCAGGCGATGAACCCGTCAATGTCTCCGCTCCGTAAGGCCCCGATCATCTCCGGCGGCTTTAAGACCAGGATAGTGACCTGTTTCGGATCCAGCTTGGCTTGCAGCAGGGCTTTACGCAGCAGCAAGTCCTGCACCGTGCCGTGCCCGGGAACGGCCAGGGTCCGGCCGGCCATATCGGCCAGGGATTGCCAGCGGGGCTCCTTGCGGACCACCAAGACCGACCCCTCGGTATTGACCTGGGCCAGAACGACCACCTTGGCCGTTTTGTTGGCCACGGCGGTGGTGGCCGGGGCCTCTCCCACATAGGCCATGTCCAGGGCGCCGGCTGAAAAGGCGGTCATCAACTCCGGTCCGGCCTTAAAAATTCCGGCCACCTTGACCTCCAGACCTTCCTGGCCATAGAACCCTTTTTCCAAAGCCACCCAGCAGGCCAGATGATGGATGTCATTCTGAAGGTAGGCCAGGCGGATGGGCTTTTTTTCGGCGCCCTCGGGCAACCCCTGAACCAGAAAGCTCAGAACCAAGACCCCCAAACTGATGGTTACTAATTTCAGCCTCATGGACGATCCTCTCTGTTCCCCCAAATAGCCTTCCATATCCTTGGAGGTATTAAGATCCGGATGTCGGCCCAGGCCCCCTGAGTTTCCTCTAATAATTGGTCCGGTCCGCCCCTATGCCAAAAATGCTTTAGGGCCATTCGCGACCTCAGGTCTTTTTCAGGGAGGACTCGACCAGATAACTCACGTCCCGCATAATCAACGGCGAATCCAGGGCCTTGATGCCCACCTGAAGACCGGCATAGCAAAAGGGGCAGGCGGAGATCAGCTCCTCGGCCCCGGTGGCCTCGGCCTCCTGCACCCTTCTTTGGGCCATCTTGTTCTGAATGTCCGGGAACCCGGCCTTGAGCCCCCCGCCGGCCCCGCAGCAGCGTGAGTATTCCCGGCTTCTGGGCATTTCGATCAGTTCCAGACCGGGAATGGCTTGCATCAGAACCCTGGGATCTTCAAAGACCCCGCTGGCCCGGCCCAGGTGGCAGGGATCATGAAAGGTGACCCTTTTCTCCACCGGGGTCTGAAAGGACAAATGGCCTTCTTCCACCTGCCTGCGCAGGAATTCAACCGTATGGAGGACCTCAAAATTCAACTTGCCCACCTTGGGGTAATCCTCTTTGATAGTCTTGAAGCACCCGGAACAGGAACTGACCAGGGTCTGGATATTCAGACTGTTGATCTGTTTGATGTTGTCGGCGGCAATCCGCTCGAATTCCTTATCGCCCATGCGCATGAGCACGCTGCCGCAGCACCTCTCCTCGCCCCCCAGGCAGCCGTAGTCGATGCCCAGGGTCTCCAGGATATTGATGGTGCTGACGGCGATCTGTTTGACATTGACGTCATAGACGGCGGTGCAGCCTAAAAACAGGAGGACCTTACCGCCGGTCTTCTTGATTTCTCTGGGCGGAGCCAGTATTTCGTTGTCCTTCTGGGCCCGGCGCACCCATTTGGTACGGGCGGCCCGGGGCTGCTGCCAGGGATTGTCATAGGCTTTGACGCTTTTAACCAGGACCTTCTGGGAGTCCAACGGGCCATATCCCGAGGCGACGATCAGCCGGCGAATATCCTCCCAGAGATTGACCGTATCGATGTTGGCCGGACAGACGACCTGGCATTGCCCGCAGGTGGAACATTCGTAGAGGTTCTTGACGAACTCCTCCATCTCCTGCCGACCGATTTCTTTATAGCCCAACACGGCGCCCAGCAGCTTCATCAGCGGATTTTTCCCTTTTCCCTGCTTCAGGATCTTGGCCAGCAGGCCGTGCTGCGATTTGACAATCCTTAAAAATGCCTGAATTTTCTTCCGGGGCAGGATGACTTCCCGGCTGTCCTGATCATAGACCGGACACCAGTTCAGACACTCCCCGCAGCGGGTGCAGCCCTCAAGCTGAATCAACCTTTTGATATCCAGATTGGAAACAGGGATCTCCACCACCTTGGCGGCCTCTTCTATCGGCGCTGGCTGGAGGGCTGGGGTTTCTTCGGTCATGCTTACTTCCTTTTATAATTCAAAATCAGGGTTAAGGGGGTGATCAGGATATGCTTCATTTTCCCGAAGGGTAAATAGGCGATGAACAGGGCCCCGACAAGGGCATGGGCATACCAGAGATAATAATACAGGGACGGCCAATCCCAGGGGATATAGGAAAAGAGGTTGGACAAGGGATAGCCGATGAAGGAATAAACCGCCACCTGGTTCGGGATTTGAGTGATCAGGATGCGGGCCCCTTCGGTTATGAATCCCAGGATCACCAGGCTCCCGAGGATCCCCAAGGCCCAGTTGTCCTGGCCCTCTGTCAGCACATGAGGAGGTTTAAGGACAAAACGCTGTAGGAAAGCCCAGAACAAACCCAGGATGATCAGCAGTCCCAGGAAATCGTTGCTGAAAGCCACGAAAGGGACATTTTTATCAACCAAGGCCTGGGCCAGATTGCTCCCGGGGCTTACCCGAAAAACGAACAGGGTAAAGAGACTCAGTCCAAAACGCAAAAGAATGGAAAGATAAATCAAGGAATGGATGGACCAGCGCTTGATGCTTTCCTGGAGGAGCCGGCGCTGGAGGAAGATATCGAACCAAACCGTCTTGAGAATTGGGCCTATCTCCCTTGAGAAGAGGGTGCCCCAGACGGATTCAGAGCCCGCGGATAACTTGCGGTGTCCGGATTGCTCCTCCCCGCCTACGCTGCCTTTGAACCAGAAAAGGACGGTGCCCAACAGCCCCAGAATCAAGACCACCAAAGCAATCCAGAAAATAGGATGCCCTATGGCCAAGGGGGCGTTATGGCAGACCAGACAGAGAAGGCTCTTGGAAGGCAGGACGGCTGCCGAGGCCCCGACGGTATTATTAGGGAAGTGACACTTGAGGCAGAAGTCCTTGTCCTGGGTATTCGGCAAGCCGTGGTCAGTCAGTCCGATAGGGTTCTTTTGTTCATTGACCTGAGCCAGCTTAACCTGGTCGCTGGTTTTATCCAGAAAAACAGCGTTTGATTTGCGGTGGCAGGCCTGACAGGAAACACGCAGGTGCGGATCATGGACCGCCCCTTCGCCGTGCAGGTTATGACAGGACAGACACTGGGCCCCGGTTATGGTTTTGTGGGGGGAGCGGGCCACATCGGTGTGGCAGTGGAGGCAGGCCAGGAATCGGTGGCGGCTCTTGCCGAAGGACTCGGATAGGACCTGAAGGGAGACCGCTGTCTGGCCCACCTTTCTCTGGGCTGTCTCCTGGCTATGGCATTCGTAGCACAGGGCCTGAGAGGTCCGGTCGCCTTCATTGGCGTTGATGTTGGGAGTCCGATGGCAGTCCAGGCAGACCCTTTCCTTGCCTTCCAGGGCCAGCTTCATCATTTCCTGTTCCTGGGCCCCTGCCTCTCCGATCAGGCCGAGGCACCCGATTAACAGAAAAAAGACCGTCAGCGTCTTGAGAGTCATTCCGATTTCAATTCCTCTTCTTTTGGAGGTGCCGCTTCATCTTGGCCTGGAAGCCCTTCCTCGACCGCGGCCGCTGCCGCCTCGACCTTCAACCCCCCCGTCAGGAATTCCCATTCACCGGGACGTTCGTTTTTAATGCGTTCCGGGGTCGTTTGGCCGCTGAATATAACCCGATCCATGGGGTAGATCTCCGGACGCAGATGAGCCGTGACAATATGGATCACGAATTTCAGAGCTACAGCCATGATGGCCTCGTAGAGATGAATGACCTGGGCCAGGTTGATAAAATATCCGGGGATAAAGGCGGCAAAAAATTCGGGGAACCACATGACCAGGCCGGTCAGGCCCATGGTGTTCATACCCACCAGGATAGCCCAGTAATCGACCTTTTCCCAGTAGGTGAAACGATCAAATTTCGGTACCTTGCCCCGCCCCAGGAAATAACGGATATGCTGGTAAAGATCCAAGAGGTCTTTTCCCCTGGGAAAGATGGTTTGGGGCCCGGTTAACCTGCCCTTGAGCAAGGTCTTATAATAGGCCAGCCAGCCCAAATGAATCACCACCCCGCTGTAGGTGATCACGGCCCAGAAGCGATGCCAGTAACCGAGCCATTCCTGGCCTCCCAGAATGAAAGCCACCCCTCGAGCCCAGAACTGGGAGCTGAATTTATGGGAAAAGCCGGTCAGTCCCAAGCCGATAAAACCCAGCATCACCACCCAGTGCAGGAAGCGGTGCAGCACGGAAAAACGGATGAGGATCTTATTATTTTCCTGGCTGGTTTGCATGAACAGTTCTTCCGCTATTTAATTTGTCTCCGGTTGGAGGACCGTCCTCGCCGAGGCTCGGGCTTTAGGTTTGAGGCAAAAACCTCAAGCCTCCAACCTCTAACTTCCAACAAAAAAATTACTCTCTGAAATCTCATGGCCGTCTCTTTAATTTTTCATGTATTTCCCGCAGCAGCCAGAGGAACGAGTGACCGTAGAAAAAGATCACCACTACCAACACCAGGGTTCCCATGACGACGGTTATCAGTTTGATGACTGCCACCTTGGCCTCTTTCTCCGGATTCTTTTCCTTTCCCGCCTCGAGGGTCGGATGGATGACCATGCCGGCGAAGCTCAGATTGGCCTGGGGATGACAACGCTGGCAGGTCTGAAGCGCCTTTTTTCTGTCTTTTAATGAAAGACATTCGTGGGCCCCATGGCAGTCGGTACAATAAGCGGCCTTGGTGTTTCCCAGGTTTACAGCGGCTTTGCCGTGGAAATTATCCAGGTAAGTGACCTTCTGGGCCTGATGGCAGGAGCCGCAGACCTCCGTCAGGTCTCTCCCAATTTCCAGCCGCGACCTGTGGGCCTTTTCATAATGGGAAGCGTGGCAATCCCCGCAGGTCGGGGCCGGGTTTTTTTTCAGATTCGTGGGGGTTTGCGACTGTTCTTTTTCTTTTTGCAGGGCTTGGGCATGGGCTCCCTTTCGGTAGTATTCATAAGAGGACCGGTGGCAGGTCTGGCAGCGCTTGTAATCATATTTCCGGGAAGCCTCGAGCTTCAAGAACTGGGGATCCTTCCTATCCGGATGCAGTTTGCCCAGCTCTTTCATGGTACCGTGGCAGGCTTCACAATTCTGGGTGCCATGAGCTGAAGCCGCAAAGCGGCTCAGATCAATAAACCATGAAGTGGGTGGTGGCTCTGCTTTTCCGGCATACAAGAGGCTTCCCTTCAGAAAAAAGAGACTTCCCAGGAAGATGAAAGCCAAAGACAACAGCAAGCCTCTTTTTTCTGTTTTGATCATTTGGATTTTGGACCTTCGTGCTTGTTTCGGATTTCGTGCTTCGAATTTCGGATTTATTGTTTGCCTTTTTAATTCAAAAATTTTTTTTCGTTAAAAAATAAACCGTTAAAAAGGCCCTGGTCAGGTGCTGCAGGGTTTTAAAAACCCCTTCCGCCTCCGCCAAGGTTTCTTGGCCATCATCGAGTTTTGTTTTCAAGGCTCGCAAAACCTGGGTCAATTCCAGGGCCTTCTCAATCAAATAGGTTTTTTCCGTTTCGGGAAAGGAAAGAACCTTTTTTTTCTCCAAACGGTTCAACCGTCCCCAGATGGCTTCCAGGAAAAACCGGATCTTGAGCGGTTCATAGATTTTGTTTCCAATCAGCCAGCGGACATCCAGGGTCTCCAGACCGTTGGCCACCAGGCGGCTATGGCTGATCTCCCTTTTAAGGTCCCTGAGCCACCGCTTTAATTCAGGACCCTGGAGGACACTCTGTTCCCCCTTTTCAGGGTTACTTCCCAACCCCCCCTTGAGGCGATGGCCCTGTTCCCAGGCCATGACCCGGGCCAGGCATTGATTGGCTGAGGAGAAATGGGGGTGCTCGAAGTGGGGACCGAAAAGATAGAAAACCCCGTCTCCAAAGGGTTCCCGGATTACAGCCGCCTTGCCGATCAAGGTCTGCCTGGCCAATAGTTCATCCACTAAAAACAAGGTCCTGGGGGTAAAGGCCTTATAACGAGCCAGGACTTTGGAATCGGAGGAAGGGATCATGCCCGGTCCACCGTATAACGGAGCCCGAATAGGGGTTTCCTGGTCGAAGGGAGGAATGCCGCTGGGCGCCAGCTCCACCTCTTCCCGGACAGGATGGTAGAGATAGGAACAGCCATAGGGTGTGATGCTTTTTTCAGGCAGTCTGACGGCCGGAGGTATTTCCTTGATCAGGTTGGTGATCTTGGCCGGCACAAAATTGAAATGATGCAGGTGTTCTTTGGAAGAATTGAGCGGCAGATAGGCCCCGGCGCAGGAACCGAGATAGACCCCACCCGACTGGATAAAATTTTTCAGTCTGACGGCTCCGATGGACCCCAATCCTTCGGCCATGGTTATGGTATCCCCTCCGGAAACAGCCAGAAAGTCTAAACCCTGCCAGGCCCCGTTTTGAAATCCTTTTTCGTCGAGCAAGGTCTGGTTATAGAACCCCAGGCGCTCGAAAAGATCTACAAACCAGAGCCAGGAATGAGAGGAGCCTTTGCCGGCATAGACCCCAATTTTAGGAGACCACAAAGGAACGCCTCGCCTAATGTCAACCTAATCCTTGTTGAAAATATTATTTCACTCGATTCTCTTCTATCCAATAAGCCTGGCGAGCACCTGCTCCAAGCCGTCCTGGGTGAATCCCAGACCCGTCCCAAGATTAGCCAGTTCCAGAAGTTCCCCTTCTCCCAACTCAGGGGCCATCAGGGCAAAAATGGGATGGATCCCGAAGAGGTAGGCCAGGGCCTGCCTTCTCCGCCACCAGGGGGCCTGCAGGCTGCCGTCGGCAGCCGGACCAAAATCGGCAAAGATCGGCTGGGGCGGGGCCCAGGCGCTGAATGGTCCATCCCCTGAGGAGACCGCCGGGCCTTTCATCCCTGGAAGGGCCTTCTGGATCCCATTCCAATCCTTTAACCCCGACTGGGCGCAGATTTCCGAGACGGCGACCGCATCCAATCCTTCCTTGGCGCAGTCCTTCAGCACCCGGCAGGCATCGGCAGCCGATAGGCCCAGCTTCTTGAATCCCAGCAGGCCGTACAAATCCGTTAATAAAAACCCGGGTTCTTCTTTTTCGGTTTCTTTCGTTAAGGTCGGATCTTCATCAATGAAAACAAAGGTATTGGTGGCATAAGGCGTGTTGAAACAGGATTTATGGCGATGAACCAGAGGGCCCAGCCACTCTTTGGCATCCCCTTCACCCAAGGCGATCAGGAGATCCGCTATCCCTTGTTTGCCCTTCCATGATCCCTGTTTGATCCCTTTTAATAATTCCTGACACCGGTTAATCAATCCCTCGGGATCGGAAATTTCCAATAACCCCATGCCCCGGACGGCAATCAGCTTGACTTTCTTTTCCCCCAGGAGTTTTCCAAAACCCCAGCGATCGCCGCTGGCCCAGTAATTAATGGAGACTTGTGCCAGATCAGAGCCCTGTTCACCGGCCCGGCCGATTACCAGCGCTTGAACCAGGTCATCCCCCACGGTTTTGCGAACGCTTTCCAGGGCCTCCCAGACGTTTTTGCCCCACAGACCCTCGGCCGGTTCCAGGTCGGCTATGCCGTCATGAAGCCAGAGGTAAACCGGCTGCTGGGAACGGCCTTTAATAACCAGATAGTCGAACCCGGAATATTTCAATTCCATACCGGCATACAGGGTCAAGGGGGCGTGGCACAAGGTCCCGGTCCGGGGGCTTTGGGCCGTCATGATCCCTAAAGCCGAACCGGGAACCAGGGTGCCGGTCAGAAGCCCGGTTCCTAAAACAACCGGTTCCCCTGCCTTATATTTTTCGAAAAGAGCGGTCGTGATCCCGGCCCCGCCGATATGTTCCTTGACCAGGTCTTGATCCAGCTCCTCCTCGACAATTTCTTTAGTCCCCAGATCGACAACGGCTATTTTATTGGAGGATAAATATTCCATTCTCTTTCTCCTTAGTTTGAGACCGTTTAGGTTCCTAAAACTGATAGTCCCTCAAAAAGTCCTCTGCCCGTCATACCGGCGAAAGCCGGTATCCAGAATTAGTTAAAAACACTGGATTCCGGGTCAAGCCCGGAATGACATAAGAGTGGAATCGCGACATTTTACGATTTCAACAAAAAATTATTAATCCAATTTTTACCTTCTGACTTCTGACTCCTGAATTCCGAATTCTATAATTTCAATAGCTTTAGTTAGTCTTGATAGATAGCGTCCACCGGGCAAAAAGCCAAGCACAGGGGCCCGCCTTCGCGGTCCTGGCACAGATCACAGGGCTCCCGGAGCAGCATGGGCTTGGCCGAAGCATCCCCTTTTCCGCCTTCTTCAATGGCTCCGATTTTTTTAACTACCATTCCCTCGGGACGGGCGATGACCAGATTTTCCTCCTCCTTAAGCACCACTCCGTAATAATCTTTTTTCTCTTTGGTCCGGTAGGCGATGATGCAGGCGGAAAGCAAGGCAAAGGCATCGTCTCGATGATAACCGCAAGCCATCTCACAGGCCATACAACCCGTACACGTCAACGGATCAATCTTGATTCCCATCGTTATTCTCCTTCAACCTTTTTAGTCTTTTTTTATATATCGCCGACCTGTCAAAAAAGCAAGAAAAAAAGTATAAAATTAAAATATTATAATATTTTACTTGACAAACGCCGTTCCTTGCAGTAAGAGCGATGATAGGCAAAGGAAAATCAACTGGCTTGGAAGGAACTTCATTGTTTCAATCCGCCAAAAAGACCGGTAAAATTTCGGATCTTATTATCGATCAGATCCGGGACGCCATTCTCTCCGGAAAACTCAAACCCGGAGATCGGCTGGCTTCCGAAAAAGAACTGTCGGTCCAGTTTGACGTCAGCAAAGCCACCATGCGGGAAGCCATGAGAGTCCTGGAGGTTATGGGGCTCATTGAAATCCGCAAAGGTATGGCCGGGGGTATTTTTATTGCTGAAGTGAACATGAGGACGACCATTCACAGCATCATTAACTTCCTCCACTTCCAAAACATCTCCATTCGTGAAATTACCCTGCTCCGCTATCTGATTGAGCCCACCGTAGCCCGGATCGCAGCCGCCAAGGCCGGTGAAAAAGACATTGCGCACCTAAAAAAAATCCTGAATGACATCCCGCCGCGTCGAAAAAACGGGGTCCCCAGGGAGATAAGTTTTCATCGCTATCTGGCCCGTTTGTCTAATAATACCCTCTTGATTCTTTTGGTGGACTTTATTGACAATCTGCTCAGTTCGATGAAATCCAAACTGAAATTAGGACCTGAGTTTTATCAAGACGTGTGCCGGTCCCATCAGGTTATCCTGGACTGTCTCATCCACAAGGATACTGAAGGAGCCGCTACCGCCATGGCCAAGGACCTGCTTGTGGTCGACCGTCATATGTCCGCCCTCATGGAGACCAGACCCTTCGAACCGTCGGAAATCCGATTCCCCGGTCCCCGCCCCGCCGGGACCGAATCCGGGAAGGCCTCCCTGCCGTCCTTGCCAAAAAAAGCGGCTCCTTTAAAAAATCAGCATGTGATGGTATCCCGTTTCAAGTCAACGACCCAACCTAAAATAAAATTGAAGTAACTCTATCATTCATAAGGAGGAAACGTATATGGCCATTCTTGAAGAACCGATAAAAGGCGTGCCCATGGTTAAGAATTATATCAACGGCGAATGGGTTGAAAGCAAAGGGAAAAACCGTAAAGTAAGTAATAATCACCCTCAAATCATCAAAGAAAAAATTATTGAGTTGTGTCTTCGGCTACAATAAATAAAATAACAACAGACAACATACGGGAGGATAATGTATGGCAGGCAAACATTTAAAGTATTGTGTCAACAACGAGTGGAGGGAATCCAATTCCGCCAAATGTATGCCGGTGACGAATTCCAGCACGGGGGAGATTATGGCCGAGGCCCCCTGTTGCACCGTTGATGAAGTGGAAAGCGCTGTGGCGGCGGCTAAAGCGGCCTTCCCGGGATGGTCGAGCAAGCCCATACAACAGCGAACCGCCTTGATGTTTCGTTTCCATGAGCTTCTCGAAGCCCATCTGGAAGAGTTGACCCTTTCGGTTTCCATGGAACTGGGCAAAAACCTGGATGAGGCGCGAGGGGATATCCTCAAAAGTATCGAGGTGGTGGAACTGGCCTGCGCTGGTCCGGTGCTCATGCAAGGGGACGCCCTGATGAATGTTTCCACCGGTCACGATACCGTCATGTACCGCGAACCGGTGGGGGTTTTTGCTGGGATCGTACCCTTCAATTTCCCGGCCATGATCCCCTTCGGCTGGATGATTCCGCTGTGCATCACCATGGGCAATACTTTTGTTCTCAAGGCGGCCAGCTTGACGCCCCAGACCGCAGGACGGGTTCTGGAGCTGCTTATCGAAGCCGGGATGCCGCCCGGGGTGGTGAACATGGTGACCTGCAGCCGCGATGAAGCGGGATTGCTTCTCAAGCATCCTGACGTCCGGGGGATTTCTTATGTGGGATCCACCGCAGTGGGTTTGCATGTTTATTCCACGGCCGCTGCGCACGGGAAAAGAGTTCAGGCCCTCTGCGAGGCCAAAAACCACGCCCTGGTTATGCGCGATGCCGCGTTAGAACGCTCTGCCCTGGGGATTATCAATTCGACCTTTGGCTGCGCCGGTATGCGCTGTATGGCCTTGCCGGTTCTCTGTGTGGAAGAGGCCTGTGCTGATGAATTCATAGGTTACTTAGTCAAGTTCGCCAAGGAGCGCAAGGTCGGATGCGCCTACCATCCCGATACGGAATTGGGACCGGTGGTGTCCGCCGAACATAAGAAATCCGTCATCGAGTGGATCAACAAGGGAGTAGCCGAGGGCGCGGAACTGGTTCTCGACGGTCGGGACATCGTCGTTCCCGGATTCGAAAAGGGTCACTTTATCGGTCCCACACTTCTGGATCACGTGAAGCCGGGGATGAGCGTGGGCGATTCCGAAATCTTCGGTCCCGTGACCAGCATCAAGCGGGTGAAGGACTTTGAAGAAGGCCTGGCCATCATGAACGCCAATCCCTTTGCCAATGGGTCGGCCATTTTTACCCAAAACGGCCATTACGCCCGTGAATTCACCCGGCGGACCCACGCGGGAATGGTCGGCGTCAACGTGGGCATTCCTGTTCCCATCTCCTACTTTCCCTTTGCCGGTCACAAGCAGTCGTTTTTCGGCGACCTGCACATCATGGGTCGGGACGGGGTGGCCTTTTATACAGAGGCCAAATGTGTGACCTCGCGCTGGTTCGGTGAAGAGGAGAAAAAGGAAACCAAGATCAGCACCTGGGAAGGGACGATTGCCAGGAAGTAATAACCCTCTGGTCGTCAGGTGAAGGAAGGAGCCGGAGGAGAACAAATAAGAGGGTGTTTGAAAAATGAAGAAAATCTGATGTTCGATTTTTCTGAATTCATCAATCCCGAAAAGGAGGGCTTGGGTTATGCACGTTACCAACAAAGACGCCATTTTAAATGAACTGGCCTCGATTGTGGGCAAGGATAATGCTACGGCTTCCAAGCATATCCGCTATGCCTATTCCTATGACATGTCTTTTGTCACCCCAAAAATGCCGGATTATGTGGTCATGGCCACCACAGTGGAAGAAATCCAAAAAATCATGCAACTGGCCAACCGGGAAAAGATCCCGGTGGTGCCTTACACCGGCGGCACCAACATCGGCGGCCTGACCATTCCGGAACGAGGCGGCCTCATCCTGGATTTGAAACGAATGAACAAGATCGTCAAGCTTGACACCGAATCCCATTACGCCGTCATTGAGCCCGGGGTTTCCCACGCTCAGTTGGCCGCCGCCCTTTATAAGCACAACCTGCGTTTCGGCTGGCCCGTGGGACCGCCTTCAGCCTCGGTTTCCTCCTGCGCCATTAACCACGGTATTGGAGGCCTGAATGCCCGCTACGGCTTGAACAGCCAGGAAATCACCAGCATGGAAGTGATCCTGCCCACCGGCGAACTGGTCCGGGTCGGGTCCTGCGCCATCAACCCCGAGGCCTGGCACAGCGTCCTGCCCATGCCTCAGATGGACGGACTTTTCAAAGGTTGGCTGGGTACGACCGGGGTGGTGACCAAGTTGGGCATTACCGTCCATCCCATCCCGCCGGTCCTCAAGGTCTTCACCGTCTCCTGCGAGAATGTCGAAGACATGGTCTCCTACATGATGAATCTAAGCACCTATGAGATCTGTGATGATCTGACGGCCGTCTCCTGGTGGTTGGCCCAGGTCCCTATCCCCTACCCGTACAAACCCAAACCGGACACAGCCAGCGAATGGTTTTGTTTTGCCAACACCAATTCCTTCACCGAAAAGGAAAAGGAAGCCCGGGAAGAGATCTGGCAGCGGGTCGTGGAAGAGGAACAGAAAAAAGGGACGTCCCTCAAGGTGACCCAGTACCCGGAAGAGGCCCTGCGGGCCCGGACCCAACTGCCCAGCCAGATCGTCGGCTCTACGAAAAACTACTGCAAGATGGGCGGGGGGGGCATCTCCTGGCCGGGCACCTTTACTCCGGCCAACAAATGGGCCCCGGTTTATACGGACTGGAAAAAGCTCCTGATCGATCATAACCTCTCTCCTTCGGTCCGCATGAGCATGTACCGGGGCGTCCATTACGGCATGCTCCGGGCCATGATCCCCTTTAACAAGAAGAGCCCTAAAGAAACGGAAAACGCACGCCATGCCATTGTGGAATGCTTAAAGGTCGATCTGGACCACGGCGGCATGCCCTATAAGCCACCGGTGGATTTCGCCCGGGAGATCAATAAACGGGCCCATCCGGGGTATCTGATGTTGTTGAAAAAGATAAAGACCCTCCTGGATCCGAACGACATTATGAATCCGGGGAAGTTGGGGATTTAAAATAAAAAAGAAGCTGACAGCGATTAGCGGTCAGCTTTCAACTTAAAAAGAATTCAGAAAACGATTTGTCTTTGTTTTGGCTGAACGTTGAAAGCTGATTGCTATTAGCTATTAAGGAGGTACACTATGAATTGGAATATACCCGCTTTGGAAGAATTTGAAGATGCGATCTGGCGCTGCACCGCCTGTGGTACCTGCAAAGTGGCTTATGATTACGGCCCCCCCGCCAAGTGCCGGGACATCTGTCCCTCCGGCAGCGAGTTTGGTTTTGAAGGCTTTATGGCCTCTAAGGGGAAAATCGCCTTTGCCCGGGGCATCCTGAACGGCGACCTGGAATGGGATGAAGAATTGGTGGATGCCGTTTATAAATGTACCATCTGCGCCGGCTGTCAGTCCCAGTGCCAGCTGGACCACAAACCCTATATCCCCGAGATCTTCGAAGCCCTGCGGCGCAAGGCCGTTGAGGCTGGGGCCGGCCCCCTGCCGGCCCAGAAGGTCATCGCCCAATCATTGCGAAGCTACGACAACCCCTATCAAGGACCCCGGAGGGTCAGGATGGACTGGACCCGGGCCTTAAAGAAAGAAAAGAAACAACCTATTAAAGACATCAATAAGGAACCGGCCCCGATCCTCTATTTCGTCGGCTGCACCGGCGCCTACAATGTGCCGGCCCGGGTCATTCCCCAGGCCACCGCTTCGATCTTCCAGAAATTAGGTCTCGATTTCGGCATTCTGGGAGAAAACGAACTCTGCTGCGGCTCCACGGCCATGCGCCTGGGTGACGCCGAGGCCTTCAAACGGATCGCCGAAACCAATCTGGAAAACTTCAAAAAACTGCATGAAACACGGGGGCTGGAAACCATCGTCACCGCCTGCGCCGGATGCTACCGGGCCATCCTGAAAGACTACACCCTGGCCGAAGAATACGATGAAATGATGAAAGGCATCCGGATCATTCACGTCTCCCAGTTTCTCAACGACCTCTTTAAGGCCGGCAAACTGAAATTTACCAAATCTCTGCCCTGGAAAGTCACCTATCATGACCCGTGCCATTCCGGCCGGCACCTGACCAAATTCCTGGTTGACAAGGACGGCTCCCAGCTCTGGGCCGGTGCCTATATCAGCCTGGATGAGGCGGACTGCCTTTATGACACGCCGCGGGAACTGCTCCAGGCCATCCCGGGGCTGGAACTGGTCGAGATGGAACGGATCCGGGCCAATTCCTACTGCTGCGGCGGCGGCGGCGGCGTTATGACCGGTTTCCCGGATTGGGCCCAGCGCAATGCCGCCTTGCGCATTCAGGAGGGTATGGAAACCGGCGCTGAACAAATGGTTTCCATCTGTCCTTTCTGCTATTATAATTTGAACCAGGGTTCCCAGGGAATCGGCAGTTCGATGAAGCTCTATGACTTGACTGAACTGATTGATCAGGTATTGTAATTCAGGGAACATCCGGATTTAGTCAATTGGGAAGGAGGTGTTTGAAGAACATCCTTTTGTAAGTCTCCAGCAAAGAGTCGTCAACCATTCACATCAACCATGGGAGGATAATATGGAGTCGAAAAAATCCGAAGGCAAGGTTACTAATGGGCTTTCCCGCCGCGACTTTCTCAAGGCCGGCGCGGCCGGGGCTGCGGGGCTGGGATTGAGTTCCTGGGTCTTTACCCCCTTTACCTATGGAGCGGAAAAACCGATCAAGATCGGCATGATTCAGGAATTGACGGTCGGAGCCACCGAATACGGCTACTGGTTGGACAAAGTCGGCAAGGCCGCCGTCGCCAAACTGAATGCCGAAGGCGGCATTGCCGGTCGCAAGGTGGAACTCATTGATTACGACACCAAATTCAATCCCGCCCACGGGGCCCAGATGTTTAAGAAATTGATTTTGGAAGACAAGGTGGATTTTATCATGGGCTCCATCCACTCCGGCGTCCAAATGGCCTGTTTCCCCATTGCCGAGCAGTACAAGATCCCTTATTTCAGCGGCGGGGCCATGACGGCGGCCTTCACCGGGAAGGCCGCCGTTCCCTATTATATCCGTATTCATACCCATGCCCTGATGCAGGCCATGGCCGGTTGGGAATGGGCCTTCAAAAACCTGGGCAAGAAATGGGCCCTGGTGGTGGCTGACTATGCCTGGGGCCACTCTCTGGAGGAGGAATTCGGGAAAAGGGTCATGGCCGCCGGCGGTAAGGCCCAGGGCATCCGGGCCCCGCAGACCACCAAGGATTTCGTACCCTTCCTGCAGAAGATCGATCCCGACATCGATGTTCTATTCACGGCCTTCCTCAACCCGGCCGCCCTGGGTGTCATGCGGCAGTCCGTTGAGCTGGGCCTCCACAAGAAGATGAAGCGCTTTACGGTCATCTGCTGCACCGAGGGCATCGGCCAGGATGTGGTCGGAAAAGAATCCGCCGGGGCCTATTATGAGGAATACCATCCCCGTCATTTCGACCAGGTGCCGAAAGAGCTCCAGCCTTTCGAACGGGCCTACCGCCAGGCCGTTGGGGTAACCGACGATGGGAGAGACACCAAAGATCCCAAGATCACCTCGGCCCACTCCCACATGTGGTCCATGTGGACTTCCGCTTACATGATCAAACAGGGCGTGGAGCAGACGGGCTGGAAGGACGCTTCTAAAAACGCCGATTTCATCAAGGCCGTGGTCAAGATGAAAATCAAGGCCGGCCCCTGGGCCCCGCAGGGGGATCTGGTTATGCGCGAAGAAGACCATCAGGGTTTCCATGACCACTATATTTCCGAAGTCACTCCCGATCTTAAACTGAAGGTCCTCTTTCGCATCCCCAAAGAAAAACTGATGTACGAGCCGACCGTTGATCTGAGGGGGAAAATATAGGCCTTTAGCCTATCAAATCGGATCCATTGACCAAAACTTTCTTCCTGCCCCGTCCGCCCCGGGTGGATGGAGGCAGGAAGAAGGTCGAGCCTTTCATCCCCCTTTGAAAAAGGGTTAAAAATAGATTCTTGGATTGGGCTGTATAAGCATTTAAAAACCGGAGGGATGCGGAATCGTGATTTCCAATCTGGCCGTAGCAGTCTTAAACGGGGTGATCTGGGGGATGATCATGGCCTTGATCGCCCTGGGCTTGAATATGATTTTTGGCCTCCTGCATATCATCAACATGGCCCACGGGGTCCTTTACATGCTGGGGGCGGTGGTGGCCTGGTATCTTATTGACCTGACCGGCAACTTCTGGATCGCCCTGATCCTGGCCCCGGTGGTCGTCGGGGCGATCGGGATGGCCATGGAACGGGGGCTCCTCCGGACCATTGAAGACCAGCCCATTATCACCATCATCTGCACCTTCGGCATCATGCTGGCCGTCCAGCATCTGGTCTTCATGACCTTTGGGGGCACCCCCCGGCGGATTAATATCCCCATTGAGGGCCGCTTTCAGCTTTTTGAACTACAGTATCCCCTGATGCGGGTCGTGATCGCCCTTATCTCAATCGGGGTCATGATCGCCCTCTGGTTTCTTTTAAACAAAACCAAGTACGGGCTCTGGATGCGGGCCGTGGTCCAGGACCGGGAGATGGCCGTGGCCATCGGGATTCCAGTCAACCGGGTCTATATGTGGACCTTTGTCCTGGGATCGGCCCTGGCGGCCTTCTCCGGAGTTTTGGCGGCCCCCATTGTCTATGTGGATTTCATGATGGGCCGGGAAATCCTGATCATGGCCTTTATCATCGTCATTGTCGGCGGCATGGGCAATCTGGAGGGATCGGTCCTGGCGGCCATTATTATCTCCCTGATCCAGGGGGTAGGCTCACTGTTCGTTCCACCGGCCATGGCTACGGTCTTTTCTCTGGCCTTCATGATCATCGTCCTATTGTTTCGCCCTCAGGGGCTTTTCGGAGAATAGAGGTCGGTCGTGTCTAGTCATCCACAAAAATCAACCGGGTTTATCCTGGGTTTCTCGCTGGTACTCATAGTCCTGATCGCTGTGCCTTTTTTTATGGATCTCTTCTACCAAACCTTCCTGACCGAAGTGATGGTTTGGGTCCTCTTTGCCGTCTCCTTTGACCTCATCTTCGGCTATACGGGCCTGCTCAGTTTCGGGCAAGCCCTTTTCTTCGGTCTGGGGGCCTATTGCATTGCCATCCCCGTTTCAAAATTCGGGCTGGGACCCGGGCCGGCCTTTCTCCTTTCCATCATTGTCCCCATGCTCTTTGCCTGGTTTGTGGGCTATTTTTCCGTTAAACTGTCCGGGATCCATTTTGTCATCATTACCCTGATCTTTGCCCTGATCGGCAGCACCATCGGGGAAACCTGGCCCTCCCTGACCGGGGGCGCCGACGGCTTGACCGTCCCTCTCACCCCACTCCAGGTCGGTCCGTTAAAAATTGATTTCATGAATATCAAGACCAATTATTATCTGGTCTTGGTGGTGGTGGCCCTCTGCTTCCTGCTCCTGAGACGGATGGTGCAGTCCCCTTTGGGAAAAGTCTTTATCGCCATCCGGGAGAACGAGGATCGGGCCCGCCTGATCGGCTACAATGTCCAACGCTATAAGCTGCTGGCCTTTGTGATTGCCGGCGGCCTGAGCGGCGTAGCCGGAGGATTGTACGGAATCACCCTGAAATACGCCTCGGCCAATTTTCTGCACTGGGGGATCTCCGGCCATGCGGTGGTCTATACCATTGTCGGAGGCATGGGGACCCTGTTCGGCCCGGTGTTGGGAACGGGTATCATCATGTCGCTGGAACATTATTTGGTAGACTACATGCAGGGCACGGACCTGGTTATCGGGATTGTCCTGGTCTTTATGGTCTTGGTGGCCCCCAAAGGCCTGGTAGGATTGATCCAACGAAAGGGAAAATAAAGGAGCCGGCTATCCATGGACACCTTACTTGCACTTGAGGACGTCAGCAAGTCTTTTGGGGGGCTGCTGGCTGTAGACCGGGCCAGCCTGGCTGTTTCCAAAGGCGAACTCCGGGCCCTCATCGGCCCCAATGGGGCGGGAAAAACCACCCTTCTCAATGTAATCACCGGGATTTATCTGGCCAGCTCCGGGCGCATTCTCTTTAAGAACAAAGATATTACCCGATTAAGCCCGGACCGGATCTCTCATCGGGGGATTTCGCGGACCATGCAGATTACCAGCCTCTTTATAGGTCTGACGGTTTTTGAAAATATCTGGGCCGCCGTTCAATCCCGAAAAAAATTTTTCAATCCCTTTATCCGGGCCGTCGCCTGGAAGGACGTCCGGGAGAAAACCGAACAAATGCTTGAACTGACCGGGCTGCAAGACAAGGCCCATCTGGTTTGTTCCGAGCTTTCTTACGGCGAGCAGCGCATCCTGGAGATGGGTATTGCCCTGAGCACAGGTCCTGACCTGCTCCTGCTGGATGAACCCACGGCCGGCCTTAACACCCAGGAATCCATGGCCCTGGTCAGGAAAATGCGCGCCATGCTCTCCGGGCAGACCATCATTTTGGTCGAGCATGACATGGGGGTGGTCATGGAGTTGGCGGATCGCATCTCGGTCCTTCACTATGGAGAGATCCTGGCCGAAGGGACGCCGGAGGAAATAAAGAACAACGAGGAAGTCAAAAAGGTTTATCTGGGAAACTGACATGTTGAACCTAAAAGACGTCAATTGTTTCTATGGCAAGAGCCACGTCCTGCACAATACCAACCTGGAGGTCCGGGAGACAGAGTTGGCCGGGCTGGTAGGGAGAAACGGGGTGGGTAAGAGTACCACCTTAAAGTCAATCATGGGAATCGTTCCACCTAAAAGCGGAACGATCACCCTGAACGGAACTACCCTGACCAGTTTGCCGGCTTATCAAATACCCCGCCAGGGCATTGCCTATGTTCCCCAGGGCCGGCATCTGTTCCCCAAACTGACGGTCATGGAAAATTTAAAGATTCCGATTGTTCAAGGACCCCTGGATCAGGACAAGCTGGAGGAAGTCTTTGACTATTTTCCCCGTTTAAAGGAACGGGTCAAACAGAAGGCTGGTACCCTCTCCGGCGGGGAACAGCAGATGCTGGCTGTGGGACGGGCCCTGATCACCAAGCCCAAGCTGATTCTGCTCGACGAACCTACCGAGGGCTTGATGCCCCTGCTGGTCCAGTTAATTAGCCGGACCATCCAGGCCATTAATCAAAAAGGCATGGCCATCCTGCTGGTGGAACAAAACCTGAAGATCCTCAAAGATGTCTGTCACCGGATTTATATCATGGAAAAAGGGTCCGTTGTTTATGAGGGGACCCCGGCCCAACTGGAAGCCGCTCCCGAGATCCAGGAACGTTACCTGAGTGTTAAGGTTTAGATGCTTTCCCACAGCGCCGCTGACCTTTTGTTATCTAATCCTCGGGGTTCTGCTGGGTACCGGGCTGGAGGTCTCAGGCGCCGGGAAAAACCCGGAAACCCTCCGCTTTGAAGGCCGGCAGATAACCGTCAGAAGGGACTCCCTGACCCGTTTGCCCTTGACGATGCGGGCCGCGGGTGCCCCGCTGCTGGAAATCAAAGGGTTTGCCAAGCTCACCCGAAACCAAATCACCTTGACCGGCCCCCTGCTGGCAAAAAAATATAAAAAATTTCTTCAAATAGAACCGGATGAGCTCCGTCTGAAAGCGGCCGAGCGTGTCGGCGGGACCTGGTACGTCAGCTATTGGCAGACCGTTAAGGGATGGATTATCTATGAATCCTCCCTGGGATTTTCCATTGACCCACACGGAAAAATTCTTTCTCTTGGGGCTCTGCTCTACCCCCAGGTAGCCCTCCCGGAAGGGACCCGCATCTCACGCGATCAGGCCCTAAAAATCGGGGCAGGCCAGGTTCCGGACTTCAAGAAACAGGCCTATACCCTGCTGGCGGAGAACATCCTGGTCTATCCCGTCAGAACCCCCCAAGCCATCCGCTATTTCAAGGTCTATGCCTTTAATTTTTTTCCTCAGAAGGCCCTGCATCCCGCTTCCGTGGTCGGCGGCTATGCCGTATTCGTGGATACCCAAACCGGCGGGGTGATTCACCGGGAAACCCTTTTTAAGCCCTTGGGTTGTTGCGTTCCCGAGAACTGGGTGCCCCCCAAGCCGGAGGAATTGTACAAAGGGATTTTTGGAAACTGAATGACTACGAAAGGCCTCCTGGCCCTACTCCTATCTTTGAGTCTTGTTTTTTTAACCTGCTGTGGCGGAAAATCGGAGACACCCAAATTGCCCGGCCTGGGCACCCGGGCGCCCGGCTTCACCTGCCTGGATCTGAAAGGGCGGCCCTGGTCCCTGGATCATCAAACCCGCGGAAAAGTCATTCTCCTCCGTTTCTGGGCCGATTGGTGTCCCTATTGCCGCTTTGAGATGCCGGTCATTGAAAAATACTACCGGCTCCTGAAGGACCAAGGGTTCGAGGTCCTGGCCGTGAACGTCAAGCAAAGTGCTCAGGTGGCCGAGGCCTTTATCGGCCAGATGGACCTGACCTTTCCGGTTCTCCTGGACCCCGAGGGCCGGATGGCCGAAAGCTACGGAGTCTATGCCATCCCCACCAATTTCCTGATCGATGGGCAAGGCAAAATCAGGGAGATCCTGGTCGGGGAGGTATTTCTGGAAGAAAAAATATTGAAGGATGTGCTGAAGACCTATTTTACGGGAATAGGTTCCTGAACCATCTTTTGGTTTGACAAGAAAAAGGAATTAAGATTAATTTTAAAGATAGTCCCTAAGATAGGGTAGTATATCCGCAATCACGTTACGTTACAACCTGGTCATTCCGGACTTGATCCGGAATCCAGTCTTTCAACCTGGATTCCCGCTTTCGCGGGTATGACGGCAGAGGGACACTGCAAAGAGAACAGGGAAACACTACATTAGGTGATCCTCAAACCGGAAGGGTAGCCTTTTAAAATAATAAAACACCCTAAAGGGCTTCGTGGGTTTTGATTTCAAGGATTGTCCGAAAGGGGATCCGAAGCCTTCGACGACTGGAAAGGATTTGAAAAAAATTTCACCTAAAAAGGCGGCCTCTTATTTACACCAATTTTTTGATCTCTTCCCTTAAAAATATCTTGGCTAATCCCGTCAGGAGCCTGGTGGTCATCCTCTGTCTGGTCGCCCTCCTCACGCCTTTTCTAACGGCCATGGCCATTTCGGAAGGGATTAAAGAAGAAACCCGACTGCTGCTTGACAGCGGGGCCGACATTTATGTCACCCGGGACCAATTCGGTTCCAACGCACCGATTCCGCTTTCATTTGCAAAACCCTTGGCGGCCTTGCCCGGTGTGGTCGAGGTGATTCCCCGGGTCACCGGCCGCACCTACCTGAAGAAATTTTTTCTCGCCGTCCTCGGCATTTCCCCTACGCATCTGCCGGCATCGATTCGCCTTGTTCAGGGCCGGACTTTTCAGGGGCCGGGTGAGGTTATTCTGGGAGAAAATCTGGCCGGCCTATTCGCGATAAAACCGGGGGATCGCTTCTATTTATCCAGAAACCCGGGGCAGACCTTTCAGGTGTCGGGCATCTTCAGCTCCGCCATCCAGCCCTGGAAGTCCGATTTGCTCATCCTTTCCTTTGAAGACGCCGCCCGCCTCTTCCAACTTCCCAACTTGGCCAGCGATTTCCTGATCACCTGCCGTCCGGGTTATGAAATCCCCTTGGCTGAGCGGATACTCCAGATCAAGGAACTGAATCCTGAAGGATCTCCGCCCTTGCGGGTCCAGACCAGGTCCTTAATTAAAAGCTATATGCTCAAGGGATTTGACGCCAGGGCCGGTGTCTTTAGCGGGTTTTATACCCTGGCTTTTTTTCTGGCTTTCCCCATCCTTCTGGTAACCACCGGCCTGGGTTCGGCCGGCAGAAAACAGGAAATCGGGATCGCCAAGGCCCTGGGCTGGCAGACCCAGGAGGTCTTGATTCTGGTGGGGTTTGAGAATGTGCTGCTGGCCTTGTTCAGCCTTCCCTGGCTGCTCTTATTCTCCCAGCTCTGGCTTAAAGCCGGTAACGGTTACCTCCTTAATCGCTTTTTTATCGCCAACTGGGCTATCCTGCCTCCCTTTTCCGTGCCGGCCCAGACCTTTCCCGTGCCTTTTTTACTGACCCTGTTTCTGACTCTGGTATTGACCCTGGTGGGAAGCCTGTATTCAACCTGGAGGATGGCCGTTGTTCCGCCTCATCAGGCCATGCATAATTAAAGAAGCAGCCGTTTTTTATTTTTGAAAGGAGATCCATCTTGACTTGAAAAAAACAATCCTGGCCACGGCAATCGTCTTGTCCCTCTTCCGGGTAGTTACAATTATGAGACAGTCAATAAGAGGAAGTGATACCATGGCGGCAAAAAAAATTGTTTTCGGCATTTTCCTAATCAGTTTATCTATGGTTATGGCCGGTCTCGTCCAGGCCGGAGAGGTCAAACGCTGTATCGTTTGCGGAATGGACGTCTCCAAGTATCCCCACACCCGCTATGTGGTCACGACGACGGAGAGGGAGGAATTCATTACCTGCGGCGCCCAGTGCGGTCTCACCCTCCATTTGCGTTTTAAAGATAAATTCAAGTCCGCCCTGGCCTCCGATCTTTTAAGCAACCGCCCGGTCGATGCCCGGAAGGCCTTTTATGTGTTTAAAAGCTCGGTGATCACCGATATGGCCCCGGGTTTCATCGTTTTTTCAGTCAGGAAGAACGCGGAAAATTTTGCCGGGGGTTTTGGAGGCCAGGTAGTAACCTATGACGAAGCCTTGGCCATTTGGAAAAAGCAAGTGCAGCAGTGATAACCTATGTTCCGACCTGAAAAAACAGTACTCCTGGTCCTGGGGGTCTTAATCCTTCTGACCATGACCCTGATGGTCTGGGATCAGCAAACCTGGAAAACCCGTAAAACCGAAGAATTCGTCCTTTTCCAAAAGGGCTTGTCCGGATTGGGAATGGGGGCTATTGCCAGCCCCATCTGGAATTTCATCAATTACGACCCCCGGGCCATGGCCGTAGATGATTCGATTACCTGGCCCATTCCAGGCGGGTATTCCTACGGTCCGGATCGAACCGCCACCATAACCTATTTTGAGGAGCGGCCCAGGAATGAGTGGGTTTTACTTCAAAAAACGTGGCCGGAGGCGGCGAAAGCAGCCCCTTGAGCTTAAGGGAGGAGCAGGCCATTTCCCGTTTCACTAACTTTATCGAGGCCGCCTGCGGCCGCCTGATCCGGAATTGGGAGCGAAGCCTCACCTTGACCCTCTGCCTGGTGGCCATCCTGTTTCCGTTCCTTACCGCCTTGGCCGTTTCAGAAGGGCTCCGCCAGCAGGCCGATATGTCCCTGCTGTACGGGGCCGACCTTTACCTGAATCGGGATTATTATGGAGGGTCCGGTCCCATTGCTGAAACCGACCTCCTGCTGTTAAAACAGTCTGCCTTCGGTGATCGCCTCCAGGTTCAGGGCCGGGTTTTAGGAAGAACCTATTTTGTTAATCGTCTGGTGGCCGTAGCCGGCCTGGACCGGCCTCCCGACAGCCTTTCTCCGCTGCTGCAGGCCGGGCGGATCTTTAAAAACCCGGGTGAGGTGGTCATCGGGCAGCGACTGGCTCAACGGTTTAATCTCCAACCCGGGGTCAAGTTCGCCCTTACTGCCAATCCTGGAAAACTTTTTACGCTGGTTGGTCTTCTTACCCCCCTGGGACTTTGGGACTCCGATCTGTTGCTCATGTCCTTATCGGATGCCCAGGCCTTCTTCGGGATGGAAGGCCTGCTTTCGGAAATCCAGATTCGGACCAGCGCATCGAGCTTCCGGGAGTCAGGAGAAAATCTCCTCGTGGAAAAGGCCCGTTCGGAACTGCCTGTCAGCCCTCCCCTTCGTTCCCACACTCGGACGGAAGCCGGACAACACCTTTCCCAAGGCTTCGGTTTCCGTGGAGGCATCTATCTTGTTTTTTATATACTGGCTTGGGTCCTGGCCGTTCCCGCCCTCCTTATTTCCAGCGGACTGGGCACCCCGGTCACGGCCCAGGAGGTCGGGTTGATGCAGGCCCTGGGCTGGACCCGGAGACAAATTCTGAGATTGGCGGCCCTGGAATACGCCATCCTTAGTCTTTCAGCCACTGCCCTGGCCACCCTGGCTTCCATGGCCTGGATGAAATTAACCAACGGCTTTCTCCTGGCGCAATTCCTGATCGCCGAAGTGGGTTTGGTCCCGGGTTTTGACGTCCCGACACGTTATCTTCCCCTGTGGAGCCTGGCCGGTCTTTTCTTGGCGCTACTGACCACTCTGGGGGGAAGTTTCATTTTTAACTGGTATTGCTCCCGAAAAGCCCCTTACCAGGCCATGCATTAGTCTCTTAACAAGGATACGCTGCCTAACATGGAACCAATTCTTCAGACCCGCCATCTCAGTAAATATTATAATGCCGGTAAATCAACGGAAGTCCGGGCCCTGGAGGATATCAATCTGATCATCCCGGCAAACGTCTTGTCGGTTCTGTACGGTCCCTCAGGTTCGGGCAAGTCCACTCTACTGGCCCTCTTGGGCACCCTGGAACGGCCTACGAGCGGAGAAATTTGCCTCCAGGGCACCGACATCACCCAATACTCCGATGTGGGCCTGTCCCGCCTTCGGAGAAAGACCTTCGGCTTTGTTTTTCAATCCTTCCAGTTGATACCCCGTTTGCCGGCCTGGGAAAATGTGGCCTACCCCTTGATCCCGGTTGGGATAGGCCACCGGGATCGTCTCAACCGGGCTGCTCACTTGTTGGGCCAATTGGGCTTGGCCGATCGGATTCATCATACCCCGGAGGAACTGAGCGGCGGGGAGCAGCAGCGGGTGGCCATCGCCCGGGCCCTGATCAATGATCCGGAAATCCTGATCGCTGATGAACCCACCTCCAATATAGACGCCGAGGCCGTTGAAACCCTCTTAGGCATCCTGAATGATTTGAAACAAAATGGGAAGACGATCCTCATTGCCACCCATGACCCGGTCTTTCAGGATCTGGCTGAAGCCCTTTTTTATCTGAAAAGAGGTACATTGCAGGAGACGATGCATAGGGTCTAAGCAAGACCATTTGATATTTTTTCTAAAGTCTTGATGATATGGTGTTGGAGGGTCTTATTTTTTGGGTTGTCCACCCCAAAGCCATGAGTCCCGCCTGGCGGGACAGGCCACCACCCAAGCTGGAAATGAGCGTTGGTGAATGCCCTGCTCTCACTCAAACTTAGCTATTCGGGCCGGATTGGGGGCTCTTAGTCACCCTTTGGACAATTCAAAAAAATAAGACCCCCCAACGCCTGTCATTTGGAAAGATGGAGACAATTTCTCAGACTAAGTGTGATAGAATCTAAACGCTATGATCCTTAATGTCTTCAGCATCACGGAAATCTTCATCGGTCTTCTCACCCTCGGGCTTACGGCCTGGGCCGGAATACACTCCTTCCGTCTTTACCTGCGCTGGAGGAAGAGGACCACCCCGGAGGAGCAGGCCCTCCTGGAAGACCGATCCTATTTGATGCTCTCGGTGGCCGTGGTGGTTCTGGTTATCCGGCTTATCAACTGGCCCCTGTTTTATCTGACCCTCCAGAGTTTCATCCCCCAGGTGAACGGGGCCATGTGCATCTTCGGAGTGACCCAGGTCAGGGAGCTATTGACCCGTTTTCTGGAGTTCATGAAACCTTTAGGGGTTTTCTTGATCGGCGCCTGGCTCCTGATGCATCACTTGGATCGGGCGACCCAAACCGGGCCGTTGCTGGGCCGGAAGCTCCTGTTCCTGTCAATACTATCGGTCATTATCCTGGTCGAAGCGGCCGGAGAAGTGGTCCTTTTTTTCACCCTTTCGCCCAGCGTTTTGGTTTCCTGTTGTACCACCGTCACGGATATCCTGGACCGGCCTTCCTCCACGGTTCCGCAATCCCTCTTGGGAGCCGGGTATAAGACCCTGCTGGAAACCGCTTTTTTTGCCCTGACCGTTTTCCTGATCGGGCTGACCGCCTTTTTAGCCTGGGTGAAAAAATGGGATCCCTGGCCGAAAGGCGGGATCCTGTTCCTGACCGGCCTGGCCCTTCTGGCGTCCCTTAATGCCCTGCTTTTTCTTCTGGTGCACATCGAAGGCTTCGCTCCCCGTTTCATGGGGCTTCCTTTTCATCACTGCCTCTATTGTCTCTGGCAGTATGTGCCGGATTCGATCGTCCTCTTCCTGCTCTTTATCCTGGGGACCATGGCCCCCGGCTGGGCCTGGATTCTGGCCTGGACCGGCCGCACAGGAGAAGCCCGGGCCTATATGCCCCGGTACATGCGGTCCCTTTTTTCCCTGGCCGCCCTGAGCCTGGCCGCCTCCGTCGTCATGATCCTGCTGCATCTTTATTTTTCGTCTCCAGGGAAGCTATGAATAGAAAAAAGATGATTTGGGGAGCAGTTCTCTTTGCAGCGGTAATCGGGATTGCCCTCTGGGGGAGCCTGTCTCGGGTGGAAAACCAAGACCGGGTGACTGCGGAGCGGTGTGATTTTGACGGCACCTTGCTTCGGACTCCCTACCGGGTTGAAATCATCCGGACCGACCGGCAGAAAAAAAAGTTCTGCTCCCTTTATTGTGCGGCCCAGTGGCATCGGCTAAACCCCGGGGTGGCGGCCGAAATCCTGGTGGCGGATGAAACCTCCGGCAAAACCATCGATTCCCGGCAGGCCGTCTATGTCCGCAGCCGGGTCATCTCGGTCCCGGAGGTGAAAAATGACCTCCATGCCTTCGCCGGAATGGAAGAGGCCCAGATTCATGCCCGGCAATACCAGGGCCGGATCGTCCCAAATCCCTTTTCGATGAAAAGCCCGGGCGAATAGATTCTCACAACTTTACCCTGAGAATTTATTTCTGACTTTCCAAAATTAGGTGTAGGGGGCCTTATTTTTTATGTTGTCCAAAGGGTAACTAAGAGCCCCTAGTCCGGCCCGAATAACTAAGTTTAGTTTATAGCAGGGCATTCACCCCAGCCCATTTCCAGCCTGGGTGTAGGCCTGCTGCCAAAACACTATCCGATTTTGGCCCGGCAAAGAAGCTTACGGCTCGGGGGTGGACAACTTAAAAAATAAGGCCCCCCTACACCATTTCATCAGAACTTTAAAAAAAAATTCAAATATCTTTGGTTAGGTTTTTGAATGGGATCTTTCGGGAATCATTTGATTTGAAGGGATAAAAAATAGTGGAAACCCAACCTGACAAAAAATGGGTCTTTTTCGGCTGTCCCCTGGACTGTGATGAGCGTTACGAGGCCATTGAAGAGAAGCGGACCATAGAAAAAAAAGAAGGGAGGATTGAAGACCCCTATGAAGGAATAATGGAAATCATCCGCCGGGAGGTCGATCCAACCCTCTGGATTGAGAAAGGGTCTCTGTCTGTACCCGGCCGACTGCTGCCCTTCCCTCCTGTTGAAGCCCGGGAAAACATTTCCACCGCAGAAGCGGTGGCCTTCCTGGATCGGGACGGCTGCCGGGATTATGCCGACCAGGTGGGGACCTTCATGGCCAGGGAGATCTTACCCGACCTTCCCTGCCTCCTGGCGGTCGATCATTCCTTGACCGGCGGGGCCTATCGCCAATTATCCGAAAACTGTCATCCGGAAGAAATTTCCCTGATCGTCCTGGACTCGCATACCGATGCCCTGCCCATGGACCTGCTGGCCGGGATCATCCAGTATGATCTGGAAACCAATCCCCAGACCCTCTATGATCCGGACGATCCCTTTATCCGGAACCGGTTTGATTCCTATAATGCCAGCTCTTTTCTCAACCACCTTCTCGAAAACGGGTCCATCAAGCCCCGGAATCTTTTTCTCCTCGGTATCAGCGACTATCCCCCCAAACAGGCCTTCCGCAACAAGGACCTGAGGGTCAAGCGCTACAGGGATCATTTCCTCAAGCTTAAAGACAGGGGCGTGACCCTCCTGACCAAAAGCGACCTGGTCCTCAACACTTCCAAGGTTAAGAGTGTCCTGAAACAGATCAAGACTCCCCTCCTTTATGTCTCCATTGACCTGGACATCGGGGCCGGCAATGCCCTGCAGGGGGTGCGCTTCCTGGACCGCCAGGGCCTCAATGAGCCGCAGCTTTTTCGGGTCGTGGGCTATCTGAGGGACTTGTTGGGTAGAGGGATGAAATTAGCCGGGATGGACCTGACCGAAATCAATGCCCGCCAAGCAGGCCAAGATCAAACCTACCGGATTGCCGCCGATATCGTTAAAAAGCTTCTTTGGGGAGACTAACTGAAGATTTTTCTTGCCTTTAATCTCCACCCTGCTATCATTTTAAACGGTGGGCAGTGACTACCGAACCAAATACCGGGAAGGGACTTGGCCCCGGGGCGTCTGGAACTAATCCTGATCATCAGGAGCGCCGTCTCACTTGTTGCGCTGCCCACCATTTCTATTTTTTCACCGCCCACTCGTCACGCCCCAGCGTGACTCATTCGAGCCGTAAAGATTGCTAAGAAAAGAGATCGTTTTACTTTCCACCCTCTCTGCGGAAAGTAAAAAATATTCTTCTTCTTTGCGTCCTCAGCGCCTGGCTGCCCCAGGCAGGTCTTTGCGGTGAAAACTATTTTTTTTAGGCTAATACAACTTCTATGAATACACGTCAGGATTTGCGCAATTTAGCCATCATTGCCCATGTGGATCACGGCAAGACCACTTTGGTGGATGCCATGCTCTGGCAGAGCGGTGTCTTCCGGGAAAACCAGCAGGTAGCCGAGCGGGTCATGGACAGCCTGGACCTGGAGCGCGAAAAAGGCATCACCATCATGGCCAAGAATACGGCCGTCGTATATCGAGGGGTAAAAATAAATATCGTCGACACGCCCGGTCATGCCGACTTCGGCGGGGAGGTGGAACGGACCCTGAACATGGTGGACGGGGTCCTGCTTTTAGTCGATGCCACAGAAGGTCCTCTGCCGCAAACCCGCTTTGTCCTGGGCAAGGCCCTGGAAAAAGGACTTCCTCCCATTGTGGTCATCAATAAAATCGACCGCCCTGACCGCCGCATCAACGCCGTTCTGGACGAAATTTACGACCTCTTTATCGATCTGGAAGCCAGTGAAGACCAGCTTGACTTCCCGGTCCTTTATACCAATGCCCGGGCCGGGATCGCCTTGAACGATCCGGCCGGACAGGGCAACGACCTGGTCCCTCTCTTTGAAGCCATCTTGGAGTCTGTTCCGGCCCCGGACTGCGACCCGGAAGCCCCGTTGCAGTTTTTGATCACCAACCTCGATTACAGCGACTATGTGGGGCGGATTGCCGTGGGCAAGGTGGTCAGCGGTCAATTGCGGCCCCGTCAGGAAGTAGCCCTTCTCAAAGAAGGAAAATTAGCCGGTCTGGCCCTTCTCAGCCAGATTTATACCTATGAAGGGCTTACCCGGAAGGAGCAGGACCTCATCGAGGCCGGGGATATCGCCGCTGTGGCCGGGGTGGCCGAGGCCTTTATCGGCGACACCCTAGGAGATCCCTTGGATCCCAGACCTCTACCCACGATTACCGTGGAAGAACCCACCCTTTCCATGATCTTCTCCGTCAATACCTCACCCCTGGCCGGCAAGGAAGGCCGCCTCCTGACTTCCCGCCATATTAAGGAACGCCTGGACAAAGAGCTGCTCTATAATGTCAGCATCGGGGTCGAAGAAGCGGAACATCGGGATTCGTTTAAAGTCAACGCCCGCGGGGAACTGCAACTGGCGGTGCTGGTGGAAATGATGCGCCGGGAGGGTTTTGAACTTTCTCTTTCAAAACCCATAATAATTACCCGTGAAATGGAAGGCCGGCTCATGGAACCTCTGGAACTGGCGGTGGTGGATATCCCGGAACAGTATGTGGGGGTGGTCAGCGAGAAGTTGAGCGCCCGCCGGGGGCGGATGACCAAGATAATCAATCACGGCTCCGGCCGGGTGCGCTTGGAATTCGAGATCCCTTCCCGGGGACTGATCGGCTTACGAAGCCAGTTTCTGACCGATACCCGGGGCACCGGGCTGTTTAACGCCCTGGTGACCGGCTTCACGCCCTATGCCGGCGCCATCCCTTCCCGGCCAAACGGGGTCCTGGTTTCCGACCGTGCCGGCAAGGCCGTGGCCTATGCCATTTTTCACCTCCAGCCCCGGGGCACCATCTTTGTCAATCCCGGAGACCCGGTCTATGCCGGTCTGATCGTCGGTGAAAATTCGCGGCCTGAAGACCTAAGGGTAAACATCACCAAGGAAAAGAAACTGACCAATATCCGGGCCGCCAACACCGACGAGGCCCTGCGCCTGGTTCCCCCGCGCCGCTTTACCCTGGAACAGGCCATGGAATATATCAACGACGATGAACAGGTCGAAGTCACCCCCCAGTCCATCCGCCTGCGAAAAATGAAGACCCGTTAAAGTGACAGCCGCGCAACTACCCATTTCATTTTCAATTCGACGCCTCTGAAGAGGACACCCCCCAAGATCTCCAATGCCTTCCTGCACCCTAATCTTTGTTGACATATTGATGTCTCTTATGGTATGTCTTTATGTATGAGAACAACGGTTAGAATAAAGGACGATCTTCTTCGGCGGGCAAAAAAACGCGCCACCGATGAAGGACGCACCCTCACGTCGTTGATCGAAGATGGGCTGACTCTCATGCTGACCAAATCGAAGGGCAACCGAAGGAAGCGGGTTAAGTTGCCTGTTTCTAAAGCTTCCGGTGGGGTTCTTCCAGGGGTTGACCTTAACCGATCCGCTGACCTGGAAGAGGTCATGAATAGACCGTGATTCTTCCTGATGTCAATATCCTGGTCCAGGCCTTCCGATCCGATGCTTCCCATCATACGCTCTGCCGAAATTGGCTCGATGGCGTAGTCAACGGCGAAGCGCGTTACGGGTTGGCCCCCCAGGTTTTAAGCGGTGTAATCCGCATTACCACTCATCCCAAGGTGTTTGCCAAACCGAGCAACCTGGATGAGGTGCTCGAGTTTTGTGAAATCTTGTTGAATCAACCTCACTGTATGGTTATCCAACCGGGCGAGCGGCATTGGGAAATATTTGCCCGCCTTTGCCTCGAAGCGGACGCCCGCGGCAACCTGGTGCCGGATGCCTGGCTGGCGGCGCTGGCCATCGAGTCAGGCTGTGAATGGGTTACCCTCGATCGTGATTATGCCAGATTCCCGGGTCTTCACTGGCGCCTGCCCACCTAAAACCTACTTCACTCAGTAACTGCGTCTGCCAGCAGGATTATCAGTCCTGGCAGAAAAAAAAGAACCATCTGCTAAAATGTGTAAGGGAAAGGCTTAAGTTAGGAGGTCACACCGGGACAACTGAACGCTCTCTTTAAAAGCATGGATTTCGTCAACAATAACTTTCTAGACAATGAGAAAATGGGCAAAAAAGAGTTTCAGGTTTTCTTCAACATCTATCAACAGCTCGGGTTGGCCTGGGAATTTTTAGGCTTGCAGTGCAAGCACTGGGATGGATACAAAAAAACGAGGGATAAGAAGGAAGCCTGCAAAATATGCGGAAAAGTCAAAGGGGCCGATGGCTTCCATATCCTGCTACCCAAAAAGGGGCCCAAAAAATTAGGAGTGAAGTTGAAACCCAATTCCAAAAAAACTTTTGAAACCCAAAAAGATGCGGAGATCGTTAATGATACAATTGATTTTTATGGGGCTTTGGTAAACGTGGATGTACACAACTCCTATAAATCGAGCGCATTCGGAAAAGGGATTAATATGGCTGCGGAGAGGATCGTTAACATAAAAGAAAATAACGTCGAATGTCATATTGACGACCATCTTATTCATATAAGACTACATGATAAGGATAGGAGGCCTGGAGGAAAAAGATACGGTGGGTTCCCATGGGAGATAAGAAGGAAGGATTTGAAGCATTTCCCAGTTATTTTTGATTTTGATGAAAAATATAGATTTTTGGGGCTGACGATTTTAAAGTAATTTGCCTCCAATGCCCATAATGGCAGATAACAGAGTGCTTGAGGTTAACACCCAAAGGTTTCATCTTTTTTTTGTTTTAATTATTCAATAATCCTAATGGGAGGAGAAAATGAGCAAAACAGCAACTATTAAAGAGGAGAAGATCCTTGCTGATTTTGGAAGACTCTCAAAAAAACGTAAAAAAGAGGTAGCTGACTTTGTTACCTATCTCAAGGTAAAAGAGGAACTCGAAGCAACAAAAGAGATTATTAAGGATAAAGATTTCTTAGCCAGTATCATGAGAGGCGACGAGGATTTTAGGGTGGGCCGGGTCAAAAAGTGGTCTGAGGTTAGAGAAGATGTATGAAGTCCTTGTCTCCCACGAGGCTGACAAATACTATAAAAAACAGAATAGAGATACAAAGCAAAGGATAAACAAGTGTATCGATAATCTCAGCCGAGAGCCGCTTTTCGGTCCTCATATCAAAAAGTTGCACGGCGAACTCGAAGGGAAACACCGATATGAGGTCGGTGGTATCAGAATGGTTTACGAAGTTAACACCAAATTTAAGACTGTAGAAATAAAGGCGATTAGAAATCGCGGCGATGTTTATAAAAGATAGATTTTTCCTGCCCGCACCGACAGATAACACCAGATTAGCGTCTGCACCCTTCGGAAAATCCCGATCTTCATTGTTGATATTCCTCGGACAGATATTAGGATTATTTCCCGAGCCCTTCCTTCTCCAAATGACACCTTCTCCAAAAACAGTTGACAAAATCATAAATGCTATATAATCTGAATATACGAATTTCAGATTAGGAGAGGATCGTATGATAACTCAGTTACGAAACAGGTCGCAGGTAACTTTACCGAGTGAAATCGTGAAAAAAATGAGATTGCAGGAAGGTGATAATCTGGATATTGCTTTGGAGGACGACAAAATCATTATCAAACCCGTTCTGGTGATAGATAGATCTCAGTCCTGGTTTTGGTCTAAGAAATGGCAGGAGATGGAAAAGGAAGCCGATAATGATATTAAGCAGGGCAGAGTCCAGAAAGCCAAAAACGTTAAAGAATTAATACAGAAGTTGGGCTCATAAGGCATGGAATTCAAATTTACTGCCCGGTTTAAAAAATCCTATAAAAAGCTTGCTAAAGATGACCAACAGACAACTCAAAAGAAACTCGCCTTGATGAGCAACAATCCTCACCATCCTTCCTTGAGAAATAAAAAGGTTCAAGGGACCGACAGGATCTTTGAGTGCAGTATCACCCTGTCGATTCGGATGACCTGGGAGTACGAAAACGAAGCGATACTCCTGCGCGTTGTCGGAAACCATGATGACGTTCTGAAAAACCCATAACGATTTCAACCGCTGCCGGCAGACAACAACGACGTAAATGGTCGGATCAAAACTAATAGTTTTGCATAAACGCCACACTTTAGGAATATAGAAATGCTCACCAAAAATGAAATCATTGAAAAAGCGTACGAGTTGGGTTTCGGGGATGTGGGCTTCACCGGCGCCGAACCTTTTGAAAGCCAAAAGGAGATCCTGCTTCAGCGCCAGCAAGGAATATGCCTGGGCTTTTAAGACCGGCCTGGATCTCATGGCCGGTACGGACCCCAAAAACATCCTGCCCGAGGCCAGGACCATCATCGTCCTGATGGAGGTCTATTTCAAAGAGGCCTATCCCCTTCTGCCTTGGAGCGTCACTTCGGACGCTGCTACCTGGATGACGACCGCATCCGGCAAGACCGTCTGGCCGCCAGGATCAAGGCCTTTCGGGCTTTTCTCCGGGATCACGGCATTCAAAACAAGGTGCCTTTCCACCTGCCGCACCGGCTGGCCGCGGCCCGGGCCGGCCTGGGCACCTTCGGCAAGAACTGCCTTTTTTATTCCAGCAAGGTTGTTGCCAAAGGATCCTGGGTCCTGCCGATTGCCGTCGTGGTGGACCGGGCCTTCGAACCCGACGAACCCACCCTGGAAGTCGGCTGTCCGGACTGGTGCCGAAACACCTGTCTGGCGGCCTGCCCAACCGGCGCTCTGAAGGGGCCGCGGCATATCGATCCCTATAAATGTATCTCGTTTCTGACCTATTTCGGCCAGGGCCTCACCCCAACGGAACTTCGGGAGCCCATGGGTCTCTGGGTCTACGGCTGCGACCGCTGCCAGAATGTCTGTCCTCGCAACGCCCCCTGGCTGGCCAGGGAGCTACCAGTGAACCAGAAGGTGGCGGCCATGATCGATGACTTCAGGCTTGAAAAGCTGCTCCACATGGATGCCCCCTATTTCAACGAGCGGATTTGGCCCCACATGTTCTATATGTCCGATAAGGACCTCTGGCGCTGGAGGATGAATGTGGCCCGGGCCATGGGAAACACCCTGGATGACCGCTATGTCCCGGAGCTGGCCAGGGCTTTTAAGGAGAACGGCGACGAAAGGGTGTCGGCCATGATCGCCTGGGCCCTGGGCCGCATCGGCGGGCCGGAGGCGAAAAAGGTATTAAATCAGGTTTTACTTAAAAGCGAGGGATTGGTCAGGGAAGAGGTAGTAGCCGCCCTGGAGAAAGGCTGATAAGGTAAATTTGACAAGTTCGTAAAAAGTCGTCATTACCGCGCAGGCGGGAATCCAGGCCATGCGTAACTAATTAAAAATACTGGATTCCCGTTTTCACGGGAATGACAAAAATGGGCTTTCAGCGACTTTTTACGAATCCATCAAATTTGAAACAGAATTATTTTAAAATTTGGTCCTTTGAATTTGTTTCGGGTTTCGATATTCGGATTTCGGATTTTAAATCTTTGAAGGTCTCTTCCCAACCGCAATACTTCTTTCTCAGCTTCGGTTTCTCGATCTTGCCGGTTGGGCTTCTGGGGACCTGGCCGAAAAACACCTTGCCTGGCCGCTTGTAGCGGGGGAGTTTTTCACAATAAGTCAGTAGCTCTTCCTCAGTCAGGCTCATGCCGGGTATCAGGTCAATGACTACGGCCACGACTTCACTCAGGCGCTCATCCGGATAGCCGATGGCCGCCGCATCATTGACAGCCGGATGGGTGTGGAGGAAATCCTCCACTTCAACCGGAAAGACATTCTCCCCTCCGGTGATGACGATATCTTTTTTCCGGTCCACCAGATAGATGAAACCCTCCTCATCCTGACGGGCAATATCACCGGTGTGAAGCCATCCGCCTTTTAGGGTTTTTTCCGTCAGTTCGGGATTCTTGTAATACCCTCGCATCACCCCGTCGCCGCGGACCAGGAGTTCCCCTGGCTCCCCTCGCACAACATCCCGGTCCTCTTCATCAACAATCCGTGTTTCCCAGTTAAAGCCGGCCTGGCCGATGGCACCTACCTTGTGGGTGTTTTCCATTCCCAGATGGACGCAGTTAGGCCCGGCTGCCCTCACTTAAGCCATAGGTGGTGTCATAGTCCATCCTCGGGAAATAACGCTTCCAGTGCCGGATCAGGGACGGTCGGAATGGGCATGGCCCCCATGTGCATCAACCGCCACTGGGAAAGTTCATATCGAGCCGGTTGCAGTGCCCCGCTGTCTAATTTAACCAGTATGTCCTGGACCCAGGGGACCAGGAGCCAGACAATGGTGCCTTTCTCTTCACTGACTGCCTCGAATATCCATTCAGGGGACACACCTTTGAGTATCACCGCCGGCCCCCCGACGATCAGACTTCCAAACCAGTGCATCTTGGCCCCGGTGTGGTAAAGGGGCGGGATGAGTATGAAGTTGTCTCGGTGCGTCTGGCCATGGTGCCTGTTCTCAACGATAGCGGCACAGACCATATTTTTGTGGGTCAGCAGGATGGGTTTGGGCTGGCCGGTCGTACCGGAGGTGAAATATAGACCGCAGGGATCCTCCGGCCCGATCTCAAGGGGAACAGGCGCCTCCGATGAATGGCTAAGGGCCTCGGCCAGGGAAACGGCATACGCCGGGATTTCCTTGCCGGCGCAGATAAAGGACTCCATGCAAGGCAGCTCATTCCGGATGGTCATTGATTCTTTCCGTGAATTCCTCGCCGAAGAAGAGGAGCCTTCGGTTCAGCCATTTCGGCGCAGTACTTGATATCCTCGCTGGTAAAACCGAAAATTAAGCGGGACCACCCAGGCCCCGGTGCGGACGATGCCAAAGTAGGTAATCAGCCAGTCAATCGAGTTGTGCATCAGGTGCATGACCTTATCACCCTTTTGGATACCCTTTGCACGGAGAAAATTGGCAATACGGTTGGCCTTTCGATCGAATTCCTTCCAGGTTATCTCTACCCGTCTCTTTTCCGCAGGGTTCCGTTCCACCAGGGCGATCTCATCCGGATACAGGCGCCCGTTTCGGGCCAGCATTTCACCAATGTGGATATAAATATCAGCCATAAGTTTATAAACCTCGGCCCTTCGCATCTGCAGCGAGGCGTTCTTTCAACCAGACTTTCTCAGCTATCATGGCCTCCGCTCGGTTGGATGGACCGAAGTAGATGCAATGGGCCAAACAGACATTATCCGCACAGGCCGGGATCAGCCCCTGGTCAAGGCGGTGATGGCAGAGGTTGCACTTTCGGGCCTTTCCGGCCGGGTCGTCAAAGGCTATCGCATCATAAGGGCAGGCCTCGATACACAGGCCGCAGCCGGTACAGGCTTCTTCATCTAGGATAACAAGGCCATCCTCGCGCTTGGCGATCGCTTCAACCGGACAGGCCTCAACACACTCAGGCAGGTCGCAGTGGCGGCAGAGGTTGACCTGATAAACAAACTCGAGTTTCCCCTCGACCATCTTCGGCCCGGATTCGGTGACAGAGATAAACTTGATTCCGTCAGGGGCCTGATTTTCCTGCTTGCAGGCCACCTCGCAGGTCTTGCAACCCCAGCAGGCCAGGTTATCAACAACCAGTACGTATTATCTCCTTAGTTCGGATGACCTCTATTTTTGCCACGGACAAAGACTGGACAGGGTGGCGGCGACCTGCCGCCACCCTAACTGTCAGGTCCTTTGCGCCTTTGTATCTGAGCGTGACTAAATAACTCCTCCGGGTATTCCGCTGGGCATAATCGCTGGTGTCCGTGTGTGTCGGTGGCAAAAAATTTATTTTTCCTCCGGATAGATCCTGCACAGGAGCGTTCTGATGCTGGTTGCTCCTATGGCCGGATCCATGGTTTCATAGGCATTGTCGGTCAGGATATTAATATTCGATTCATCCCAGCCATGGCCGGGATCTTTATTCTCGGGAAACCACCAGCCATGTTGGGCGGCCACTATCCGCGGGTCCATGCCGGCAAACAGACGGGCCCGTTGTCTGACTTTTCCCCGCCGGGATTCGATGATGACCCAGTCGCCCTCAACAATCCCTTCCCTGGCCGCGGCATCAGGATGGATTTCCAACACCGGATCCGGGTGAAGCTCCCTGAGCCAGGGCACCTGACGGTTTTCTGTATGAAAGAACCCAGGCTGCCTGGCTCCGGTGATCAGGATGTACGGGTATTCCTGAAAAAGCTCCGGCGTGCTGGCCGGGCTCTCGGGAGGTTCCCGGAACTGGGGCAAAGGGTCACAGCCCATCTTTTCGAGACTGGTGCAGTAGAGCTCAAATTTCCGGGTAGGCGTGGAAAACCCCGTTTCCTTGTACTTCTGATATTTGACCTCCCCCCGGATACAGTCCATTTTTTTGAATTCCTGCCAGGTGAGGCCCATGGGTTTCAGGATGTAATCGAGACCGCCCTCAAAGGTATCCCACCACATCTCCCCCTGGCCGATGCGATGGGCCAAGTCGTTGAGCATCTCATGGTCCGACCGGCACTCCCCGATCTGGGCCACTTTACGGCGCGGCAGGAGGCGGCCGTGGCGCTTCCAGAAATCGCCGATGTAGTCCATCTCCAGCCAGGTGGCGGCCGGCAGTACAATGTCAGCCAGTTCCGCCGTGGGGGTCATAAAAAAATCGGCCACGGCCATGAAGTCCACCTTCTCCAGGGCACTGTAAACCTCCCGGGCATTGGCCCGTGTTATAAGAGGGTTGGAGCTGATGAAAAAGAGCATCTTCACCGGGTAAGGCTCCTCGGTCAGAATGGCATCCCAGACCGCCTTGGGCTGGATGATGGCAAATCGGCCGGCAAGCCGGAAACGGTCCCCGCCCAATCGTTTTTCGGCCTGCTCCGGCGGCAGCATGCCGTGAGCCCCGAACTTGCCTACATTATGAATGGGAGGGGTCTTAAAGAGGACCTGGCCGCCGGGCACATCGATGTTTCCGGTGATGCCCATGAGGCACATCAGGACCCGGTCGTTATCGGCGCAGGTGTTCTGCTGTTCGATGGCCACTCCCCACTGGATAGCCGCCGGTTTGGTGTTGGCAAAGAGGCGAGCCGCTTGCTGAATTTTTTCTCGGGGAATCCAGGTAATCTGTTCGACTTTCTCAAGAGGATATTCGTTTACCCGTTTTACGAACTCCTCCCAGCCATGGGTGTAATGTTCCACGAATTCCCGGTCATAAAGTCCTTCGTTGACGATGACATTGGCCAGGCCCAGGGCCAGGGCCGTATCCGTCCCCGGCCGGAGCGGCAGCCAGAGGTCGGCCCGGGCCGCAGCTCGGGTCAGCCGGGGATCCACCACAATCAGTTTCGCGCCCGCATCCAGAGCCACTGAAAAGGGCTCACCCTTGTAGCAGTCGGGGTTGCTGATGACGACGTTGTTCCCCCACATCATGAGACATCGGGGATGATTTTCGTAGTCCACAATCGGGTTGGTACCGCAGGTGAGGATACTTGTGGCGATCCGCGGGCCATAGCAGAAATGGCCGGCAGTAAGCACATTCGGGGAGCCGAGCAGGTTGGCGATGCGGTAGATGACCGCCTCGTTCTCGCGGCCGGTCCCATAGCCAAAGACAATGGACTCGGCGCCGTATCTTTCTTTATAGGCCAAGATGCGCTCGGCGATCGTGTCGAGGGCCTCATCCCAGGAGATGCGCTCCCATTTACCGCTGGCCTTGGGGCCGACCCGTCTCACCGGGAAGGTGAGCCGGTCGGGGTGGTAAACGAGTTGGGTGGAGGCCAGACCCTTGCTGCACAGGGTCCCGTGATTGATGGGGCAATCCGGGTCGCCGGCTATCTTGGCGATCCTGCCGTCCTTGACATAGACCAGGACCCCGCAGCCGCCGTGACAATTGCGGCAGTGGCTCCTGACCATGGAATCATACCCGTAAACCTCCATTTCCCGCTCGACATTCGAAACCTGGAACTCAACCATTAAACCCCCCAATGCGGCTCATAGCCGCAAGCAAAGTTTGGCTTTCGTATAATCCTTTATAGAGGATATTTTTGGTTATGGCTAATCCTTTCATCAACGCCGAATGCCTCTTCAGCCAGGTTGACCTCTTCAGGGATTCTGGCTAATAAACCAATCAGGCTTTTAGAATCCCTGAAAAAAAATTTCTATTGAACCGGGAGAAAAAGACTTAAAATGAACCTTCGAGGTTTGATCCTGATTGCGAATAGACCGGAAAAAAAATGGGGCCAGGCCATATCCACTCATGGATGACCTGACCCCAACACCTATAGTGATTTGGCAGATCAAACTCCCTGGTTTACCCTGAGAATTAGGGACGGCCTCTCCTTAGGGCTCCAACTGGCCGATAAACTCTTCCACGGTCAGCGTCTGTCCCAGCAGCGGGAAGATCTTTTCTTCGGCGTACTTCTGCTCCTCAGGGCTGGTGGCTGCAGTAGCATCCTTGATGACCGTTACGGCATACCCTTTGTCGTAGGCGGTACGGGAGGTACTCTCTACACAGAAATTGGTCAGGAAGCCGGCGATAGCCACGTTTTTGACCTTGGCACCCTGGAGCAACTCTCCCAGGTCGGTGTTGTTGAAGCCGCAGAGGGTGCACTTCCCGCTGACGACCTTGTCGCCCGCCGCGGGCTTTAACTCGTCGATAATCGCCGCGCCCCAGGTCCCCTCGCGAAAGGCGTTGCCGTCGGCCACGGCCTTGACGATACCCTTCATCTCATGCTCACTGCAATACTGCGGGTTAAAAACAAAGGGGGCATAGATCACTACAGCCCCTTTCTGCCGGGCCCCCTCAGCCAGTTTGACGGCGTTGGGTATCGTCCCCTGGCGGGCGATCTCATCCTTAACCCCGCCATAGAGCTTGCCGCCCTCTTTGCAGAACTCGTTTTGAAATTCAATCAGAATCACGGCGGTTTCTTTTGCCTTCATGAGAATGCCTCCTTTCTGAAGCTATCCGGCCTGTAGGCCTATGATAAGTTTGTTTTCCATTTGACGGTTATCTTCCCCAATGATAGGGAACTTTTTTATCACAGTATTATAAGACGAAAAATGAAAAAGGGTCAAGTCGAAAGGACCTCTCCAGCCAGGTTGACTTCTTCGAGGATTCTGGATAATAAACTAACCAGGCTTTTAGATTTCCTGAAACCTGACCGGGAAGAAGTTGCTGAGTGAACTTATACCATTGATTCTTTCCAGGGGATAATCGACCTCTCCCTTTTTCTAAATTAAAATTGTCATGTCTCCGGATTAATGGTATTAAAATTTATAAATTAATTTTGGGAGGTCTTATGGGTAAACGGGTATTGAGAACCAAACTTTGTGATTTGTTGGGTATAGAATATCCCATCTTGAGCGCCGGCATGGGTCCCACCCTTATTGGGGAACGCACCGGCGCGCCGGTAGAACTGGTGGTGGCTGTTTCGGAAGCAGGAGGACTGGGAGTCCTGGGCGGCAGCGGCTTCACCGTGGACGAATTGCGGGAGGCCATCCGGGAAATCAGGGCCAAAACGGACAAGCCCTTCGGGGTGGACCTTCTCCTGCCCCAAAAGCTGGATCTGGGCGGCGGTCTGGGGCAGGAGGGGATCAAAGGTTTACCCCTCAGCCAGATATTAAGAACTCTTCCCAAGCCCCATCAGGACTGGATCGAGAAGATCAGGCGGGAGATGGCCATCCCCGAAGCCGAGATCATGGTCAGGATGGACACCACCACCATGCGCCCCTTAGAGGCGGTCAAGGTCTGTATCGAGGAAAAGGTCCCCCTGTTTTGCGCAGGCCTGGGAAATCCCGGTTTTATGGTAGAGGAGGCCCATGCCCAGGGCATCAAGGTCCTGGCCATCACCGGAAATGTAAAGAACGCCCGGCGCATGGCCCAGTCCGGGATTGACCTGCTGGTGGCCCAAGGGCACGAAGGAGGAGGCCACACCGGACGTATCGGCACCATGGCCCTCCTGCCTCAGGTCATCGATGCCGCCTCACCAGTGCCGGTCCTGGCAGCCGGCGGCATCGGCGACGGCCGCGGGATAGCAGCCGCCTTGGCCATGGGTTGTGTCGGGGTCTGGGTGGGCACCCGCTTCCTGGCCACGAATGAAGGAGGGGCCCTGGAGGTGAACAAGCGGCGTATCATCGAATCCACGGATGAAGACACCCGGGTCAGCCGGGCCTATACCGGAAAGACCTTGCGGGCCAGCTATAACAAGTTCCACGACCTCTGGGACAACTCCGGGCTGGAGCCCCTGCCCTTCCCTACCCAGGTGCTCATCTCCTCGGCCCTGCTGTCCAGTTTCATCGGAGGTAATAAGGACGAATACGTCGGTGGTCTAGCCGGCCAGATCTCTGGCCTGATCAAGGAGATCAAGCCTGCCCGCCAGGTCCTGGAAGAAATGGTGGAGGAGACGGTGGAGATCCTTACCCGGAGACTGCCGGAAAATGTAATCGCAAAATAAGTTCTGCGGAGAAAAGGAAAAGAAAGGAGATTATTATGAAGCTCTTAAAAACAGGATCAATTTTATTGTTTATTCTTTTAGTGGGGCTGTTTCTCTGGGGTTGCGGTTCTTCAAGTTCGGGGGGACGCTCGGAAAAAACCGTGACCTATACCGTCAACGGTTCTGATATTGTTCATAATGCTGATAATGACTACCAATATACGGTACCCACCCAGGGCACCGAATACCGGGTTCTGACCTGGGAGTGCGGGAATTATAAAACCTATACCAAGAAGAAGGTGGTCTTGACCTTCAAAAAAACCAGTGGCATCTGGGTGCTGGATGGGGAAAATATTTCTTCCGGGAATTGTGATTAATTTACCTCGAGGTTGTAAAAGTTTCGGAGGTTGCAGGTCCGAGACGTCCAGGGCGACGCTGTATACGCATACTGCGAGCCCTGGACAATCCCGCCGCGGCGGGACGGCCTCCCAGACTTTCCCGAAGGGTAAAAATTGATCGATAATTTTTTGAATGCCGAACCTCACCCAGAGTGAATTTTGGCCCCAATGCCAAAATCGTCAGAATAAACTGTTTTGCTCGATAAAAAACTCTTTCTCGATCAATTTTTATGCGACTTTGAGGCCACCCTCGGGTACGATTAACGCATCCCCGACACCTGCCTGTTAAAAAAAGAAAGGATTCATCATGTCGGAATTATTTGAGCGATTGAGACAACGGCTGGACGACCTGGGACCGGGTTTTCCCGTTTCAGAAAGCCGGGTGGAGATGAAAATTCTCAAGAAACTGTTTACCGAAGAGGAGGCTGAATTGTTTCTTAACCTCCCCCCTCTGCTGGAAGACCCGAACGATACGGCCCGAAGGCTGGGCCGGGACCCTGTTCAGACCGCCGATCTCATGGAAAAGATGGCTAAAAAAGGCCTGCTATTCCGCACCAGGAAAGGCGAGCTGGTCCGTTATGCCGCCATTCCCTATGTGGTGGGTATCTTTGAGTTCCAGGTCAACAGAATGGATAAGGAGTTCGCCCGGGATATGGAGGAATACATGCAGGAGTCCTTCGATCGAACCATCGAGTCCTATAAGACGCCGATTCTTCGAACCATCCCGATCCAGAAGGATTTGGTCGCCGAGTGGCCGGTCGCCCCTTACGAGGATGTATTGGCCATCATCGACCAGCAGGAAACCATCGCCCTCTGCCCCTGCATCTGCCGGACCCTGTCCACTTTGAATGACCGGAAGTGCGACAAACCCCTGGAAGTCTGCTTTTCCTTTGGGTCCCACGCCCACTACTATGTCGAAAACCATATGGGCCGCTACATCACCAGGGAGGAAGCCAGGGAGGTCGTCAGGCAAAACGAAAAGGCCGGGCTGGTCATGCAGCCCTTCAATTCCCAGAAGGTGGGTGGGATGTGCAGTTGCTGCGGGGACTGCTGCGGTATGCTCCGGTCTTTGAAGAAACAGCCCAGACCGGCGGAGTTTGTCCAGAGTAATTATTTTGCCGCTGTAAATAGTGAGGAATGCATCGGCTGCCAGACCTGCCTGGACCGCTGCCAGATGGACGCCATCGAAATGGTCGATGACCAGGCCTCCATTTTGCTTGAGCGTTGTATCGGCTGCGGGCTGTGCGTCACCACCTGCCCCCAGGAGGCCATGAAGCTGATTAAAAAACCGGAAGACCGGCTCTACCAGCCCCCCCAATCCGGCGCCGAGACCTATATGCGCATCGCTATGGAACGGGGCAAAAACCTGATGCCCAGCATATAAAAAAACAAGGGGCACATCTTCATGATCGCCATTGAAGATGTGCCCCTCCTCTTTTAAAAATCCACAACCAACGTCAAGAAAATAAAACCCACTTATCACTTACAGGTTAAAGGTTAGGGTAATGAAAGGAGGCAGTCATGAGACGGTTTTATCTAACGGTAATATTGGCTTTGACTGGTGCCTTACTTTTAATCCAGCCAACCAGCGCCACCGGGGCGACGCGCTTTGCCGCACCGGACGGCAGCGGCTCGGCCTGCAGCCAGTCGGCCCCCTGTTCTTTGGAAACCGCCCTTAGCCAATCCGTGGATGGGGACACGGTTTATGCCCGCTGGGGCGTTTATACCAGCGCGACAGTCATAGGCTTTGATCATAACATCACCCTCATCGGGCGTTGGGACGGCGGGACAGGACCGGCAGTGGGGCGACTGCTTCAGGCTGATGCGACCATCCTCGATGGGGAGAATCAGCGTCGGGTCGTTTATATCATAGGCAATGTCGCCCCGACGCTGGACGGAATTACGATCCAGGGCGGCCGGGCGAGCGAGGGCGCCGGGGTAGCCGTATACGCCGGTGCATCGGCGACACTTAATGATGTCATCGTCCGCAACAACGTCGCAACTGGTGGTGGTGGTGGTGGTGTACAGGTGGAAAATTCCACTCTGCTGATCCAGCACAGTCAGATCATCAATAACAGTACACCGTTCGGGGGGGGCGGGTTGGTCGCCGCCTTCGACAGTCAAGTCACCCTACATAATAACCTGATTGCGAATAATTCGGCGGGTGAACGAGGCGCCGGGCTTTGGGTGCGCGATGCCACGGCTACGCTGACCAATAATACCATTGTTGGTGGACAGGGCGTGGGTGCCGACGGGATCGCTGCCTCGGAATTGTATGGCATCACGACGCTGACGCTCACCAATAATATCATAACCGGACAAACCTACGGAGTGCGATTCGGCAACCCATTGGCGGGGGTGGCCACCATTTCCAACAATGATGTCTGGGGTAACACAACCGCAAACTACAGCGGCCTGGCCGATCCAACCGGAATGAACGGCAACATCTCGGCAGATCCGCTCTTCGTGAACGGACCCTCCCGTTGGGCCGGAGGTTGGGATTTTGCGGGTTATTACCTGAGCCAGATCGCGGCCGGTCAACCGGTAACCAGCCCGGCAATGGATTCCGGAAGCGGCTCGGCCTCCCAGATGAACCTCGCCGCCCGCACCACGCGCAGTGACAGCCAGGTGGACAGCGGGCTGGTGGACATGGGCTTTCACTACCCTCTCTTTTACCCGGTCTTTTTACCCATCTGCATCAAATAGGGATCAAGCTTATGGCGGCCGGCAAGACGGGAAACACCGGGCAAACTGCTTCATAAGACGCGATGATCCCTTCAGACGAATTTTTCGCTGCAGCAGGGCTGAAAATAGATTTTTCTCCTTGGTTAAAAATTCCAGCCAGGTTCGACTGCCGTTTCCAATCCGGTTTTCGAATTATGGCTCCCAAACCTCCGCAGGGACCAGGCCCATTCCCTGGTATTCAATCCGGTAAGGTGTGATCTTGCAGACCACATAATTGGGGTCATCCGGTCCGGAGAAGATATTTTTCAGGTGGTCAAACCAGACGGCCTTTTTGGATGTTTCATCGGTCAGGATTTCAGCCCGACCTTGGATCTGCAAATAGGATTCAGCCGTCTCCATAGTGGTGACGCCGGTAACCAGGTGGACCTCAGGATTTTTACGGAGTTGCCCTACTTTGCGAGAGCCCATGAAGGTGGCCAGCCAGAGGGTGAGATTTTCGTCGGCAAAAGGGGTTACAAAACGCACCCAGGGCTTGCCTTCTTCGGTCAGGGTGGCCAAGGCGCAAAGCGTCGGTCCCTTAAACTTGGCCAAGATTTTTTTCTTCAGTTCCTGTTTTGATGAACTTGCCATTTTTTCCTCCTTTTTCCTTTTTCATGATGAAATTGATTTTAACCCTACCCTTCGACCCAACTCTTCTTAAGGCCTTAAAACATGATTAAAAATGAACCGCTTATGGTTCTCAAGCGGTTCCGGTCCTTTAACTGCCTTCATGTGGATCAACGCCCCGTGCCAACTGCTAACCAGGAAATAGGCAGCCTCCTTAACATCAAGGCTTTTGGAAATCTCGCCCGCCTTTTGGGCCTCGGCCAACACTCCTGAATAGAGATTAACCATGATCTCCATAGCAGATTTGAGCTTTTCCCGAAAAGCCGGGCTCAAGTCCCCCATCTCCTGAGCCAGATTGCCGATGGGACAGCCATAGGCATAATCTTTTGATTTAAAAAACTCTACGAACCATACGAGAATACTATTGATTTTCTCCAAAGGAGTTAAGGCAGAATCTTCCACGACCTGCTTTACCATGGAGGTAAAAAAATTAGCAAAGTAGTCGATGACTTGAAGCCCAAAATCCTCTTTTCCACTGAAATAATTATAGAATGATCCCTTTGGTACCCCTGCGGCTTCAAGTATTTCTTGAAGTCCCGTATGATGAAATCCCTTCAGATGGATGATCTCAGCACCCGCTCCAAGAATTCTGTTCTTGATATTTTCTTTCATCAATGGCTCTCAATAATCAATTTCTAAATAGGTTAACCAAATAAATAGACCGGTCGTCTTGAAATGTCAAGCAAACTTTCACTTTTTCCACTCTACCAGCCCCCCCAATCGGGCGCCGAGACCTATAGGCGCATCGCCCTGGAACGGGGCAAAAGCCTGATGCCCAACCTATAAAAAACAAGGGGCACATCTCCTTGATCATCCTTGAAGATGTGCCCCTCATCCTCTAACATTTCTCTGCTATTTATGATCCCACCTGCTAAAACTCAGAGGCCTGTTTTCCCTCGGCTACCCTTTCCGATTTTAATACTGAATAAGATGGCCAACGTCCGGTCCTATAAATTTCCCCCACTTTCCATGAGTCAAGAGCCGACTTGACCCCTTTCCACAATACCTGGTAAAGTTATTTTTTTCAGCAACGTCCCCTTCGATTACGGGCTCAACAGGTCTTGCACAGCCGAGAAACCTCCTTTCATCCATGTGCCCACGATGCCAACGAGAATTAAAACCGCCGCAGCCGCCAACCAGATGTAGGCAAACCCTTTCAAGAGAACGATCCACACTTTCATGCGCTACTCCTTGAGGCCCAACGCTGAACTCAGCCGGCACAGTTTTTTGCGCTCGGCTGCAGTGAGATGTTAAAGACCGATTTCCTTTTTGATCGCATCCACACATAATTTATTGAGGCTTTGCCCTTGCTTGATTGCGGTGATTGCAATCTGTTCATGCAGTTCTCTTCCCAATCTTAAATTGAATTTTCCGGAATATCCTCTTTTAGCCGTAGCTCGCGGAAGCGGGTCTCCGTCCTTTTCATATATCTTTATCCATTCCTCAATAACATGGCAAAGTTCTTCATAAACTTTGACTTCATTGTCTCCATGAACGCCGCCCAGCATTAAACCCGGGGCTCGACCGACATAGCAGCGATCCTTTTCAGACCACTCAACAATTTTTAAATACCGATCACTTTTTTTCATTTTTAATCCTTTCCAATGCCTTTTTTACATCAACCTCCTGATAAGGCTTTGCATCACTGCCTGGCTTGCCGCTGATCGTGATATTCACGCCTTTGGGATGCTTATAATTTCTATGACTTCCCATTCCGCCACGGTCTATGAAACCGGCAGATTCTAATTTATTTGTATATTCTCTAATTTTTGGAGGCATAATTGAATGGTATCACATTGGTACTAGATTATCAATGATATTTTAAATGCAAGTTGAATACTTTGGTCTTTAATGGTAGCCATAAGCGGCAAGCATGGAGCGCCAGCGAAATGTCTGTCCGTCTTCATAGCTTTGTTAGCCAAGGCGTTTTTGGTGACTCAGATTACGACGCACAACATCTCGCGTCGCAAAGATCACCATGATTGCCTGATCCCGCGATGGGATAGGGATTCTCTCCTTCGCATGCACCGCGGTGATCCGGCTTGTATTAATGATGTTAACGACGTTCATGAGCGTTGGGTCCATGTACTCTCCCGGAACGCGCTCCTTTATGGACTTGATCAGTGTGCCAACCACCGCATTTGGATCACATTGTGTGTTGTGCCGGAGCAGGACTTCCTTCAGGCATACCTTGAGGATCTTGCCGCAGAGGCCGATAGCGGCGATGAAACAACCTTCATCGAAACAGATCCGAATTTCGTCCAGAGTCTTTAGGAAGTCATCGCGGTAGATCTCGTTTATCTGTGCCTCATTGCACTCTTGTTGCAAGGATGCGACAGCCTCCGAAACCTCTGTCTTCGGTCCACCAGTGATTTGACCAACGGCACGTCGCAGTTCAGACTCTGAAGCTGCGAGTTCTCGACCCCGGTCTGAGAGTCAATAACCGATCCACATACCTCCTTCCGCCCCAAATAGAGGTGCCGGATCGCGCACGATTCCGAGCAGGGAGAGTTGCTCGATGTAGGTCGTCACAAGAGCGACTCCTGCGTTGCGCAAAACAGGGTTGGTACTCGGATCAACCGTGTCGTCGTATCCGGATCTCGCGCCATGTTCCACGATCGCCTTGATCAAATCAAACTGTAATGCAACCGGCATCATCACCTCTGGCTAACGCCAAAACTCAGCCACCGAGTTTACGAGGTCGGCTGTTCGCCGAATAGTTCTTATACATGATTTTCTACTTCAACGGACAGTTTCAACCCAACACTATGAAGTACAGAGCTCAAACTTTTTAATTTTGGATTGCCTTGTGTTGAAAGAATTCGATAAAGATTCTCACGGTTGAGTTTTGTTTCCCGGGCTATTTCAGAAATGCCCTTTGCGTTCGCAACGTCTTTTAGCGCCATTAAAAACACTTCCTGAGAGCCATCTTCCAATGCGGCATTTAAATATTCCGCGGCTTCAACTGGATCAAGGAGGTCTTTTTGAAGATTATTTTCGTATTTTTCTGTTACTTTTCCCATTTTGTCCTCCTTTGGAAATCAGCCCAATATGCCTGCGCCAACTGAATATCTTTTGACTGAGATTTTTTAGACCCTCCGCATAGTAAAATCACGATTGTCATCTCCGATTTCCCATAATAAACACGATAGCCTGGGCCATAATCGACACGCAACTCATTCACACCCTTCCCGACAGGCTTACAATCACCAAAATTTCCAAGCCTTACACGATTCAGCCGAATTCGAATACGCGCTCGCGTCGATCGATCTTTAAGTGAATTAAGCCAGTTATGGAATGGGTTGTCTCCGTCTTCGGTTAAATATTCGAGAAGTTCTACCTTGGACTCATTCATGAACATATTGTGGCTTTAAAACAACAAATGTCAAGTATTTTATTCCGGCGAACAAGTTATTCTAAAGTTTCTTTATATCCCCTCACCTTAGGGTTTGGCTAGAGGGAGGCAAACAAAGTCCATTGGCTGTTCTGGAAGTAATTCATTGGATTAACTCTAACTGATTTTCTTGGGCGATAGCCCCCCTCCTTCAACCGCCGTCTTGCGACGCTCTATCCCGCGGATCATGATGTGGCGCAAAACACCAGGCGCGTCAAGGCAAGCTAATCTCGGCATGCACTCATTCCTTCCATAAAAAACCGACTATGACAACTTACTTTCTTACCAGCGCCCCCCATTCCATTTAACTATCTACATGTAAGGCTTTTTTTTTATAATATACGCCAATTGTTTTTTTAGAATTTTCCTTAGATTCCTCTAAAAAGCAATTTATATTTATTATTGATGATAAAGCCTGAAACAAACCATCAACTAAAAGTCCTAACAGCATATACAAATTAGACCCCAAACCCATTGCATATTTGAAACCCTCTTCCTTATTAGGTATCCCATAAAACAATCCCGTGTGATACATTTCTCCATAAAGCGTGCCGTGCAGTGACTCGGATGCATCTTCGTAAATATAGTTCCATGCTGCCAGATAAATCGCCCCATTAAAAATTTTTATTTTATCTTCTATAACCTTAATTCGTTCATATAAAGATACTTCTGTCCAGTTTTTCTCCCCACCCCTTCTCCCAGTGAATTTCTTCACCTCTTCACAAGTTTCGCTAAGAGAAAAAATATTAGGAAGAGGAATATCCTTTCCAATACATTTATAAGCTTTCTGCTTGGCATACAAAGATCTTAATATTCTCTGTTTTGAATAATCAATGTAATTTTTATACTCAACCTCTTCGCATACAATAAGATAACAAAAATTTACACTTTTTTCTAAAAAGGAACGAGCGATCATATAACCTTCCGTAATAAAGCCTCCGCTAACTAAATTAAGAATTGCCTTTCCAGCTGTTACTATGCCATAAATCACTGGATCTAAATCACTTAGACGAGATGTTTTATATTTTTCTTCCCTTTCTTTCAAAAAAACTTCGAGCATCATGATTTGAAGAAATAGATACTGCTTAAAACTTTTAAGACATTCAAAATCATCGGGGAATTGACGCAAAATTTTCTCGACTTCGTTTTCCATTTTTTCGCCCTCTACAAAGTTATCTACATTGACCGACTCCATAGATTTGCTATAAAATTTATCGACCGTCAACCGAGCGTAGTTGCTGAGTAAACTTATCTTTTTCTTTTAAACCCCTTCGGTTTTGGGATTGTACCGGCCATCTGGGCCTTGAAACCGGAGTCATTGCCCATATGAAAGTATAATCGGCCCTGGAGCTCCTTATCAACAATCACGGTCCAGCCTCGGCCGCAAACCGGATCGTTCTCATCCTGGCCTGCCCAGGTAAACTCCAAACGTTCCAGCCCATTGATTTTTTCCAGACGATGATCAATCTCTCCCTGAACGGCGCCGAATTGGAAAAGGCCAAGGCCGTCTTTCTGAAAGGTAATGTGCCCCGGAACCTCCATGTCAATGAAGTCCCTGTCCCATAATTCCATTTCAGTGATATGCCATTTACCGATGTAGTTGTTGACCATTTTATTCTTCCGCCAGCCCGAAATGCTTTTTGAATAATTCTTCGGCCTTCTTGAAGCCTTTTTCGCTCATGGCCACCGACTTGGCTTTCCCCTTGGGATCGCTGATCCAGCCTTTCTGGTGCAGCCGGTCCATGGTTTCCCAAGCGAATCCCTTCCAGGCCCGTTCTCCGTCCTCGCCTTTCGATCTCCAGGTGACCAAATAAAGCAGGGCCAGAGTCATCTCATCCACTTTTTCTTCGTTGTATTTCATTTGCCATTCCTTGGGTAAAATCCAAATCGTCCCTTAGGCCGCCAAAGATATTTCGGCCATAATACGACCCCAGGGAACCGATAGGCTTTGTTCGGAAGTCCGGGAGATCAACCCAACCCGTTCAAGGGTCTGGACATCCTGATGGACGTTCTTATAGTCCCGATTCAGCGTCTTGGCTAACGCCCTGATACTCATTGGCCCTCGATCATAGAGCCTTTTTAAGAGTTCCAATCGCCGAGGGGTAAGAACCCTTAGAAGAGTCTGGAGATCCTGGAAATAAAGCCTTTGAATAGGCTCTTTTGGAATCAAGCCTTTCTCAGCGTTTTTCCAGGCCTCGATAAATTCTTGGGCGGATTCCTCTTCGCCTTTAATTTGAATTTTTATATTGGCAGTCAATTCATCCTCCTCTTATTTTTAATATCCTTCAAAAAATCCGCTATCAAGGTTTCAACATTTTTAAAATGATAAAGTTCTTCCCTGTTTCCGATGTGGCGATGATCTCCTTTTCCCTTTTCATTATCATAACGAATGGCCGGGGTCCCATCTTTCAAACCATAAAACAGGCGGTACTTGAACCCATGACTGCTTGACTTGGTCGCGGCTGGCAACTTCCAAAGAATCATTTCCCGAATAGCACCATACCCTCCAAGATCCGCTCTGCCATTTCTGCCTCAGCGATCTGCCTGGCGGAGTCGGTTAGAAACCATCCTTCCAGTTTGGTTCGAAGCCTTTCCAGATACTGCTCAAAAGAATAGTCGTACCTCCGCCGGTTAATTTCAACGCCCTCTCTTGTATACCTCCAAAGTTTGTCGGCATCCTTGACCAGCTTGTCATTTAGAGAGATCCCCTCTTTCCTGGAATCGTGACCTTCGATGATGACCAGGATCTCTTCTATTTTCCGCAGTTCAACCCCGGCTTCTTCCAGGATCTGCCGGGCGATCCTGACGCCTTCCACCTCGTGGACCCGGTTCCATTCCGGCAGGGTGGCCTTTGGACCAAAAGCCTTCAACTGAAGCTCCTCCGGCACCTGTGACCAGCCGACATCATGTACCAGGATAGCCGGAATGACTATGTCTTCATCTCCGGCCTCTAGCCTCCAACAAGCGATAGGCGAATTGCGTTGAAATTTCCGTATGAATATCATTCTCTCGTGTCCGGAGATAGGGTTCAGCCAGTTTCTTAATCATCCGGTATTGTTCCGACATCCTGGGAAATACCTCCATATTCAGGGTGGGGATCAGGTTTGATAAGGGCCCTTTTTCTCTCACCCGAGGCTTCTGCGGAGGGGTTAATACCCTTTTTTCCGGGCCAGGTGCCGCACCCGGGCCTCCAGGTTGATCAGATAGGCCGCCTCGGGCTGCTTCGGTTCCGGTTTGGGATCGTATTCCAGGGCCTTGATCCGGGAAACCACCCTCCCGATATCCCCTTTTTCTTCCTCGATCAGATTATCGACCATCGTCTTATGAGCCCGGGTCGCTTCCAGAGAACGGGGGAAAAAATCTTTGGCCTCCGCTCCGGTAAAGACGAGCCGGTGCCCCTGGCAGAAGATATCCGCCTCCAGCCGGCCCAACCTTTGGATGGAGTTCACATAAGCCTCGAAGTCCACTAAAAATTCGGTGATGATTTCTCCCGAGTTATCCATACAGCCTCCCGCCTCGGAAGAAATCAGGATCTTTTGCTCAGGCAGGTAATAGCTCAGGGAATCCCAGGTATGGCCCGGGGTAAAAATGACCTCCAGGCTATTCCCATCCCCCAGGTCGATCCGATCCCCGTCTGATACAACCCGGTCCACGGTAAAAGGCTTAAAGGGGGCCGCCTCAATCCCGGGATGCCAGCGCCGAAGTACTTCAGCGGCGTTCTGGTTAAGAAGCGCTATCAGGTTCAAGGCATTGGGCCGGGTCAAAATCTCTGCGGCCTTTGCTGAAGCCGCAATCTCCATCTTCGGAAAGGCTTCCTTCAAATAGGCCGCAGCCCCGCAATGGTCAAAGTGGACATGGGTAAGGAAAAGGATCTCCGGGGTCCGGCGGCCCAACAAGGCCTTTATCTCGCCGATTACCATCGGCCCCAGGGAACTGAGTCCGGCTTCAAAAAGAACCGGCCGTTTGCCGTTGAACAGATAGACAGGCATCTCAGGGACGCCCAGGACATAAAACCCGGGGACCACCTGGCCTTTTTGGCTGAATTTCAAGAAACCCTCCTTTGAATATATCGGAACATCACATTTTTTCCCAAGATATCTCATTGACTTATTTTTGCAAGCCAATTCCCCTCTTTTTAGGCTTGACCCCTTCCCTTCCCCATTTTATAGTCCTTCCATCCGGCAGTTGTTCCCGGGGGAGGAGGAATAATCCATGTTGGGATCTTTAGGGCGAGATGATTACACCCGGTTTTGGCACCTGATCGTGACCCTTACGTCGGTGCTGGCTGCCGTCTATATTCCCCTGGAATTGATTTTTCAGGGCACTGGATCCGGAGATTTTAAACGCTTTGATACCCTGGTCACTTTCATCTTTTCCGTTGATGTGCTGGTTTATCAACTGACTTGGCGCCGGCAAGGCGAGGAAACCCACCTCCTTCATAGGGAGATCCCGAAAAGAGAGCGGGTCATCTGGCTCACAATTGATCTGCTGGCTGCTCTGCCTTTTGGGATGCTCTTGGGTACTCCTTACTTATCGGCCTTGAGAATTTTAAAACTGCTCCGGGTCGGCCAGTATCTGCACCACTGGCGCCAGAAGGTCTTAAAATATAGCGACCCCCTAAAACTGGCTTTCTTCGCTTTCTGGTTTTTCATCCTCACCCACTGGCTCACCTGCGGCTGGCTGGCCCTGGCCTCGAATTTCTATAAAGCAGATCCGGCAACCAACTATCTCTCTGCCTTTCACTGGGTTATTGAAACCTTGACCTCGGTCGGTTTCGGGGAGACCATCCCGGCCTCCAATGCCCAGAGGATCTATTCCATTATTTTGATGCTGGCCGGGGTGGGTGTCTATGGCTATGTCATCGGGAATGTAGCCGGTATCCTGGCGAAAAGGGATCCGGCTAAAAACCAGTATTTCAGCAACCTGGACCAGTTGAACGCCTTTGTCCAGTACCGGGATATCCCCTCCAGCCTCCAAAAGCGAATCCGGGACTACTATGCCTATATCTGGAAAAAGCGTTTGGGGTTCGATGAAACGACTTTCCTCTCCGGACTGCCCCGAGGGCTCCACACCGAAGTGGCCATGCACCTCAAGGTCGAAATCCTGGAAAAAATTCCTTTGTTTAAAGGGGTGAGAAAAAGTTTTATCGGCGAAGTGGCTTTAAATTTGAAACCCGATGTCTATACCCCGGGAGAGTTTATATTCAGGGCCGGCCAGAAAGCCAAACGCATGTATTTTGTTATCAGGGGTCGGTTGGACGTTTTAACCAAAGAAGGGGTTGTCATTAATACCCTGCAGGACGGGGATTTTTTCGGCGAGATCGCCCTCTTCAGCGATCAACCCCGAAGCGCCTCAGTCCGGGCGGTTACCTACTGCGACCTCTACATCCTCGACAAAGAGGTCTTTGAATATTTATTGGAGCGTTTTCCGGACATCGGCGCCCACATCAAAGAAGTCGGCCTCGAAAGATTAGGCCGGGGTGATTCTTTGAAGGCCGATTAACCCATCCACCCGTACCCAGGAGATCCTGATCGTATTCCTTTGAAAATTTGATAGTGTCCCAAAGTTACGTGATTCTTACTCTGGGGGCATTTTTCTTGAGGCGCAAAATCCGTTTCTGAAGCGTCAGGGGGTCTTGATTTCGAGGATTGTCCACCCCCAAGTCCAGAGCTGGAAACCAGGCTGGAAGTGTCAAGGTTAGGTTTGAAGCAGGCCAAAACCAAAGCTATTTGCTGGACCGGGTGAATGCCCGGCACCAAATTCACTTATAGATAAGGGCCGGATTGGGGCTACGAATCACCCTTTGGACAACTTCGAAATCAAGACCCCCTGACGCCTTTAAAAATCATAGAGGACTTCATCACGTAACTTTGGGACAATTTCGAAAATTTTTTACCAGGACTCCGGCCGATCCCCAGGCAGAGGCTTTTCTGGATACCCTCTATCGGGTCGTGCTCAACCGCAATCCCGATCCCTCGGGGCGGGACTATTTTAAACAGCAGCTTGTGTCAGGCCGGATGACCGAACAGCAGGTGACGGAGGCCCTCTTTCTTTCGGCTGAATTTCAAAAAACCTTTGCTTCCCGTTTTCAAAAGTACGATGCCAGCGAGGCCTTTTTCGATTTTATTCAGGTAGCTTCGCCGGATCCCTTCCTGCCTTTTGTTTCTCCCTCTCCTTACCGGGAGAAGCAATTGATTGAGCTGGTCAACCCCGGAAAGTGGCTTGACCCGGAATGGAGAAGGCTCCAGGCCGGGCTGAGAGTCGTCAGCCTGTCCTTCCAGGGCATGCACCGAAAAACCTTTGAGTGGGTTCAGACCCTTTTCGGCTGCTCCTTATTGGGCATTCTGGGCAAGGAAAGACGGTTCCTGGGAGTGGGCTGCGGGCATGAACCGATTGTCTATTGGTTGGCCAATCACTGCCGGGAGATGGTGGCCACGGACCTTTATGAAGGCAACTGGGCCGAAAAAGAAGGGGACCCTGCCGTTTTGAAAAACGGCTCCTCCTATGCCCCTTTTGAATTCAATCCGGAGAAATTGACCTTCCTTAAAATGGACGGGCGGAAACTCCTCTTTGGAGACGCGTCTTTTGATCTGGTTTTTTCTCTGTCGTCCATCGAGCACTTCGGCGGCCACGAGGAAGCGGCCAAGGCCGTCCGGGAAATGGCCCGGGTTTTAAAGTCCGGAGGTCTGCTGGTCATTGCCACCGAGGTCATTCTGAATGGGAAAAAGCACGCCGAATTTTTCCGCTTCGAAGAGTTGATCCGATATATTATTGAACCTTCCGGGATGAAATTGATTCAAGTCCCGGTATTTGAACTGCCCCGCTTTGCCCTGGAGCACCCTTCCCTGCTTCCCGAAGAAAAGGACAAAACACCTCACCTGGTCTGTCAAAAAAGGGGGGTTGTTTTCACTTCGGTTATACTGTTTTTGAAAAAGGAGTAGAGTCAAGAGTCGGTGCCCAATCCTCATATGTCCCGAACGACGATGAGAACTAAAGATCAGAAAAGGAGGGAACCATGAAACTTCAGGGAATTATGCCACCCATCACCACCCCTTTCCATGGAGAAGCGGTGGCCTATGACAAGCTGAAAGAGAACTTCCAGTTATGGAACCGGACCAAACTCTCCGGCTACCTCGTCCTGGGATCGAACGGGGAGGCTGTCTATCTTACGGAAGATGAAAAGATGAAGGTAATCGAGGTTTCCCGCGCGGCCATCCCGAGGGGAAAGATCATGCTGGTAGGTACCGGTCTGGAGTCTACGTCTGAGACCATCCGTTTCACCAATGAAGCGGCCCGTCTCGGCGCCGACCTGGCCCTGGTGGTGACGCCTGCCTATTTCAAGGGTTCCATGACGCCGCAGGTCCTCTATGCCCATTTCGCAGCGGTGGCCGAGGCTTCCCGTATCCCCGTTCTCCTTTACAACGTGCCCCAATTTACGGGGATCAACATGGAGCCGCCCCTGGTTGCCAGGCTGTCTCAGCACCCGAACATCATCGGCATCAAAGACAGCTCGGGCAATATCGATCAGCTCAGCCAGATTATCCACCAGTCGACCAGAGACTTTAACGTTTTCGTAGGCTCCGCTCCGGTGCTTTTCCCAGCCCTGTGTGTGGGTGCCGTCGGTGGAATCCTGGCGGTCGCCAACCTTCTCCCCCAATTGTGCACCGGTATCATAGATCTTTATAATGAGGGGAAGAACACCGAGGCCAGGGAGCTTCAGAACCGCCTCACGCCCATGGCCAAGGCCGTGACTGCTGCCTACGGCATAAGCGGGCTGAAGGCGGCCATGGACATGGTCGGCTATTTCGGCGGCGAGCCGAGGGCGCCCCTGAAAAAAGCAGCTCCTGATATTGAGAACGCCTTGAAAGGTCTTCTGGAAGAGCTGAAGGACATTCTCTAACCGGTAATTATCAGATCGGGGTTAGGCAGGGAACCTATATCCTTGCCTGACCTCATTTTTTTCACCCGGTCTTATCCTTAAAAATCATTGATGACCCATGATGACCTGACCCCAACTTATACAAATCCTTATTCCCGGGAGCCTTACCGGCCGGCCAGGAATTGGCCGGCCAATTCCCGGGCGATCAGGGGGGCGCTGCCGCCGGAGCGGTTGTTGATGATGACGTTCATCTGAATCCCTTCGGCAATGCCTTTCCACATCAATTTTACCGTATCGGCGATCATCCGAGGCTGAAGCAGGCCGGGCACCAGTTTGTCAAAGGGATGGGCCTTGGCATAGGCCTCTTCATAGCGCAGGCCGATGGGCGTCATCAAACGGATGACCGCCTGGCCTCCGGCATTAAAAAACCTCCGCCCGGATTTATCAAACTGCTTATCGAGCGGCGGCAGCCAGGTCCAGTGGGACAACACCTGCCCCAGGCCGTGCCTTCTCATCAGGCTGAAAACCGGCAGGCTCAGGTAGGCTTCGGTACGCAGCTCCAGATGGTAACGGTCATCCGCGGGTATGGATTCAAAAAATTGGGCTAAAGAAGCGGCCAGTTCATCAATAGGAATCCTCTCCTGACGGCGATGGTATTCCTGTTCAAAGATGAATCCCCTTATCTTCGGCCCTAATATCTCCCGGGCCGGTTGATAGAACCGGCGGGTAAAGAGTTCCGGATTTAAGTAGTTTTCATTAAGCCCATACTGAGCCCCCTGATGGACCTTTCGGGCTGTAATGAGTTGCGGGACCTTGAGGAACAGGGAGTCCTTTTCTTTTAAATGGCTGCCGTACTTCTTGAGGAGAAAATAGTTTTGAGTCGGTTTTTCATTCTCATCCAGCAGGAGTTGATAAAAAGTAAAATCAATCTCCAGAATGGAAAAATGTTCGAAGTACTCCTCCAGGCTGTCGACCGGCAGGGTTTCTTCGACAAAGGCTTTATCTTTGAAGCTCTTGGAACGCTTGGATAGGCGGTTTTGATAGCGCTCCGGGGCATAGATCTGCCCGATCCAGCCCGCATAGCGGTCACTGGCCGTCCCCAGTAGGACCTGAGGATGCAACTCCCGGAACCTGAAAGCCGTAAGGTTCTCCAGGCCCCGGCGACTCCCGCCCTGCCTGTTTTGACGCCCATCCATTCCGGATGCCTTTTATTTTTGGAGATAGTCCCAAAGTTACGTGATTCTCAAACCGAAGGGTTTCAGGGGTCTTGATTTCAAGGATTGTCCGCCAAAACGCCAGCAGCCTGACCCGGGCAGGAAGATTATCAGTAGACTTAGAAGCAGGCCAACACCAAAGCTATTTATCGTCTTGGGTGAATGCCCGGCTCCCAACCAACTTAGACATTCGGGCCGGGTTGGGGCTATGGATACCCTTTCGGACAACCTTGAAATCAAAACCCCTGAAACCCTCTAAAAATGGAGTGTTTAACATCACGTAACCTTGGGACAAACTTTATTTTTGGTTCTTTTCCGACAAGTTGTAAGAAAACCCAAGGGGTCGGGTTCGCTTCGGATAAAGGTCTTCAACTGCCGGCGAGCTGAAGCGTTTGCTCCCCTTTATTCTTTTTCCTGAAGTTCAGATAATTGATCCCATGCACGACAATTATTATGGCCACTCCGATCAGGCTGGAAATCAGTTCGGGAAAGGCCGTCAGGAGCCCGCCGAGGATGAACAAAGCCGACGAAATCAGATTAATATCCCCAACGCCCCAGAGATACCGCTCCAGCGCCGACCCCAGGTAAAAGACGCCGATAACGGCAAAGGAAACCGCCAGAAAGACCTCGGACCCGGTCCCATGAGTGAGCAGAGCCGGATTATAGGCGAAGAAAAAAGGGACGATATATTTGATGGCCCCCAGCCGCATGGCCGTCCAGCCGGTCTGCATAAAGTTGGAGCCGGCCAATCCGGCGGCCGCACTGACACAGAGCGCTACCGGCGGCGTAATCTCGGACAGGACCCCCCAATAAAAGACAAACAGATGGGCCGCCAGAGGGTCGATGCCCAGGGTGATCAGGGCCGGAGCCATGACAATGGCCAGGAAGACATAGCAGGCCGTGATGGTCATCCCCAGGCCCAAAACAAAACTGGAAAAGGCCCCGGTCAGGAGGATCAAAAAGGTATTGTCTCCGACCGCCCCTACCAGCTCCGAAGAAAAGGCCAGGGCCACCCCGGTCACCGAAAGCCCGCCGATAATCAAGCCGGCGCCGGCCAGGATGCCCACCAACTGGGCTGTTACCCGGCCGATATCGGCGATCAGTTCAAGAAATTTCTTCCAGTTCAGCCGGGTATCTTTTCTGATCATGGCCAACAGGACCAGGACGCCGCTGGCATAATAGGGGGCCTTTCCCTCCCAGTTCATGTAAAGCAGCAAATAGATCAATAAAAGGATATCCAGGATATAAAACCAGCCGTCTTTCAAGGTCTTCCAGAAGGAGGGCAGTTCACTTTTAGGCAGTCCCTTTAACTTGGCCTTGGCGGCATATCCGTCCACCTGGACAAAAAGGCCTAAGTAGTAAAGGCAGGCCGGGACAAGAGCCCCGATGGCCACATAGGAATAAGGCACATTGAGAAAATAGGCCATGATGAAGGCCCCGGCCCCCATAACCGGCGGCATGATCGGGCCGCCGGTGGAGGCGCAGGCCTCAATGGCTGCGGCATAATGGGCCGGAAAGCCCGTACTCTTCATGGCCGGGATGGTCATCGCGCCAATGGTCAGGGTATTGGAGGTGGTGCTGCCGCTGATCATGCCGAAAAAGCCGCTGGCCAGGATGCTGATCTTGGCCGCCCCGCCGCGGGTATGGCCTAAGAGCGATTGGGCCAACTGAAAGAAAAAATTCCCCCCGCCTGTAGCCTGCAGGACTATGCCGAAGACCATGAACCCGATCAGCAGGGAGCAGACCACGTCGATCGGGATGCCGATGATACCGTTCCGGCCCATGGTGTAGAGCCGGGCCGTGGTCAGGAAATCATAGGATTGGCCCTGCATAAAACCGGGCATATAGATGGCAAAAAGAGGATATAGGGAAAGGACCAGACAGGTGATGAGCATGTAAATATCCGTAGATCTCCGCACCGCTTCCATGACTAAGAACCACATCAACACGCTGAAAAGGGTCGGTAGGGTCGGGGCATCAAATTCCCAACCCAGTTGGATGATATCCATTCCATGAAGGCCGAAATAAATTCCTGTGACCACGGTCACAACAAAGAGCAGGGCATCATACCAGGGAACCCGGTCCCGGGGAGCCGTCTTCCCCGCCGGAAAAAGGATAAAGACGGACGACAAATAAACCGCCAGGATCAAATAAAAATACGAGGTTTCCAGGAGAGTGATCCCGAACAGACTCAGATTGAATAATTGATTGATGGCCAGCAAGATGCCGGCCGCTGCGAAAAGGGTAAATATTACATTCCAGATCTTGCCCTGCTTTTGAAACCTTTGTATCGCTGCCATGTTTTGGTTATCTCGCTTCCTAAAGTTAAATCACCCGATCTCCGACAGAGCCGGGGGTTTGATGGTTCGCAAACAAAAAACAGCGACCCCCCATCCCACCCTTCCCCCACGTAGGGGGGAAGGGGTAACTTCCCCCTTTGAAAGGGGGGGTTGAGAGGGATTTGTTGTCACGAAATCTACTCCCCGACCAGCTCACTTTTCATTTTCAGCCAGAAGGCGGGGAATTCCTTCTCGGGGATCTTTTTCTCCGAAGCTTCCTCTATGGCCTTGCCCCAGGCCTGCTGGATTTTTTTCGACCGGGCGAGTATTTTTTTATTCCACTGCTCATCCTCCGCCTTCCAAATCCCTTTTTCTTTCAGGTAGCGGATGGCCCCTTCGTGGAAAGGCGCTCCGGCCGGGGTTTTTCCGGCCTTGGCCAGGGCCCAGTCCGACATAACGGGATCGGCGTCCTTATACAGTCCGAAGGTCTCATCCAGGGCCTTGACCAGGGCATAGACTTCGTCGGCGCTGGTCTTAGCGTAGGTTACGATCTGAGGGTAGTTATAAGCCGGCAATTCCCGGGGCTGTCCTTTCTTCAAACCGGCGCCGCGGTCATCTTTCCCTGGAAAGGTCCAGGGCGCGATTTTTCTGATGCGGGCCCAACCCTCTTTATCGGAAGCCGGAAATTCGGGCCAGTAAATCCCCCGTTGGGAGGCTTCCAGTTCATACATGATCGAGGCCGTTGGGATGCCGATGGCCGCATCCACCTTGTCTTCGATCAGCCCCTTCAAGGCGGCGGCATAGCTGGGCATTTCCACCTTCTGGACGTCTTTCCAGGTCAATCCGGCAAAGGCCAAAAAGGCCTCGGCCTTGACATACAGGGTCGGAGAGCCGATGACCCAGGCCACCCTCTTTCCCTTGAAATCGGCCGGGGTTTTGATTTCGGCCTTGGCAGCGGTCGCCAGGCTGATGACCGAAGGATGCTGGATGATCACCCGCAGGTCTTGTGGTCCCCAGATATAACTGGCAAACTCATAAGTCCCTTCCAGGGCGAAAAAGGTTTCGTCGGCCAGAAATCCATATTTGGCCGCCCCGGTCTTTAGCGGCGTCAGACGGCCCACAGACGTCCCCGAAGGGAGGATCCTGATTTTGACATCGAATTGTTTTTTGAGGGCATTGGCCATCGCCCCGGCCTGAATAAACCCCCCCGAACCAACATCGTAGGAACTCCAGACGATCATCCCCGGCAGCTTGGCCGGTTTGGCCGGGGCAGCGCTGGCCGGCCCCGCGGTAAGACCTGTAAGCAGTAAACAAAGAAGCAATCCTCGAATACACGTGTTGAAAATTTTCATGCCTTACACCTCCGACGCAAGATATTTAAAAGATTTATGTTTAGGTTTAATCTCCGGCTCTCAGGCCGCAAAAAGGGCTATCCCTGATTAGGATGTACTGAACCTCACCACCTTTCTTTTCCGGATTACAGACGCCTCGGGATCAAACGGCTTCCTGACCGATAGGCGGCACAACCTTGAAATTTTGCCCCCTGAAGTCCTTTGGGGTGATTTAAGATTTTAAGAGGCTTCCCCTTCGGTTTGAGAATCACATAACTTTGAAACTATCCCTATTTTAAAAGCTCCCGGGCTATAATCAATTTTTGGATTTCGGAGGTACCGCCGCCTATCTCCAACATTTTGGCGTCCCTCAGATAGCGCTCCACCGGATATTCCCGCATATACCCATAACCGCCAAAAATCTGAATAGCCTTCAGCCCGGCCTGAACGCTCATTTCCGAGGCACAATATTTTGCCATAGCGGCTTCCTTGGTCAATTTAACCCCTTGGTCCACCAGAGGACATAAGGCATAGGTAAACTGGCGCACCAGATCCAAACGGGCGGCCATCTCGGCCAGCATGTCCTGGACTAATTGAAAAGAAGCAATCGCTTTCCCGAACTGGACCCGCTCCTTGGCATATTTAATGGAAGCCTCCAGGCAGGCCTGGGCGATCCCGATCCCCGTAGAAGCCCCCAGGATCCGCTCCTCATCCAGCACCTCAAAAAGAAGCTGGAAACCTTCTCCTTCCCGGCCTACAATCTGGGTCTTTGGAACCGAGGCATTATCCAAAAATACCTCGCCGGTGGGCGAACAGCGCATCCCCATCTTCTTGAACGGCTTTCCCGTAGAAAGGCCCTTCATCCCCTTTTCCAGGATGAACAGGGAGCCCCCTCGGGCGCCCCGGCTGCCCTGTTTGCGGGCCAGGAGAATAAAATAATCGGCGATCGGGGCATTGGTGATAAAGGTTTTGGAGCCGTTAAGCAGGCGATAGTCCCCTTCCTGGCGATAATTGGTTTTCAAAGAAAGGGCATCCGACCCGGCCTCCGGTTCGGTCAGGCAGAAGGCCGCCAGCGCATCGCCCCGGATAACCGGAGGGATGTAGCGCCTTTTCTGGTCCTCGGTCCCGTACTTGGAAATAAAATAACAAAAATTGGTGGTGCACATATTGACCGACATACCGAAACCGGCCGCCACTCGGCAAAACTCCTCCTTAATTAGGGCATTGGTCAGGAGATCGGCCCCGCCTCCCCCGTACTCGGCCGGAATGGTCGAACCGATCAGCCCCTGTTCTCCGGCCTTTTTAAAGACTTCGATCGGGAACCTTTCCTCTTCGTCGATTTCATGGGCAATCGGCCCCAATTCGTTTTCAGCGAATTTCCGGGCCGTTTCCCGGACCATGCGGTGTTCGTCGGAAAGCAGCCTGTCCAGCAGTATTTTCATGTTGAATGGTTTCCTTTTTTATCTGTGTGAGTCTTCGTCAACTTATTATTTTATTCCCGGGCCGCCGTTCCCGTCAAAGACTTTTTTGGTCTTTATTTTCCCCGAAGGGCTTAGCTGAAAATTCCTTCCCGGACCATGGTCAGGTAGTCTTCCTCGGAATAACCCAATCCAAGAATGATCTCCCGGGTGTGCGTTCCCGAAGGAACTCCGACCAAGGGGCGTTCCTGCCCGGTCTGCGAGAATTTAATGGGATTGGCCATCTGTTTGATCTTCCCACCCTCCGGAAGATCCAGGTCAATGACCATCCGGCGGGCCTGGGCCAGTTCGCTGTTCAAGGCTTCCCCAAGACCGAGCACCGGTTCCACACAGGCATCCGCCTCCTGGAAGAGTTCGGCCCACTCGTCTCTGGTCTTAGATTTAAAAAGGTCGCGGATTTCCGACTTGACCCGCTGGACATCCTTCGGCCCGATACCGCCGGATACCAGATCAGGCCGGTTGATCTTTTCACAAAAGGCTTTGAAAAACTGGGGTTCCAATCCTCCCAGACTCATATAGTGGCCGTCTTTCGTTTCATAAAAATCATAGAGGGATCCCCCGTTCAGGCGTTCCCCTCCCCGAGCCGGCTCCTTCCCGTCCAGGAGAAAGGAGGTCCCGTGGAGGACGTTAAAGGCCATCACGCCGTCGGTCATGGAGATATCGATCTGCTGTCCGGCCCCGGTTTCCCTTCGGTTGATAACGGCCGCCAGTATCCCGATTACGGCATTGAGCGAACCGGCGGCCAGATCCGCGATCTGCATCCCCATCAAGGACGGTCCCGTGTCTTTCCGGCCCGAATAAGACAACAATCCGGAGAGGGAAAGATAGTTGATGTCATGGCCGGCTCTCCGGCTCAGGGGTCCGGATTGCCCATAGCCGGTCAGCGCGCAATAAATGACGGCCGGATTCACTTGTTTCAGGCTTTCATAATCCAACCCGAATTTGGCCATGACCCCCGGCCGGTACTGTTCAATGACAATATCGTAATCCGCAACCAGCCGGTGAATAATTTCCACGGCCCGGGGGGTCTTCAGATTTAAATGCAGGGTCTGTTTGCCGCGTCCGAGATAGGCCGAAAAAGCCGAAAGCTTTGTGCCGGGAACAATAGGGGGCCTTTCTTCCAGCGGGTCCGGTCTTGATCCTGAAGAGACGCGCAAAACCTGCGCTCCCATATCGGCGAGGTACAGGGTAGCATAGGGACCCGGCAGGAGCGAGGTAAAATCCAAAATCTTTAATCCCCTCAGCGGTCCCCGTTTCGATTCGTCAGGCATACTATTTCCTTTCAGGCACCCCTTTTTTCCTGGCCATGAGCGTTGTGGTGCTGCCTGTCTGAACCTTCTCTCCCTTTTGATTGATCAGTTCTTTTTCAAAAATCAGGATCCCCCGATCCGGTTTGGAGGTCTCCCGCATCTCTTTGACCCGCTGAACCACATGGATGGTATCCCCGATACGGATGGGCAAATGGAAATTCCAGGTCATGTTCATAAAGGCGATGATGGTGCCTTCCATGATCCCCAGCATCTGGGAAAGTCCGGAGTGGATGACAATCCCCAGCATCCCGTGGGCAATCCGCTCCCCAAAGGGGGTCTTCCTGGCGTATTCCAGATCGGTATGGAGCTGATTGGTATCCCAGGACAAGGCGGCAAAATTGACCACATCGGCTTCGGTAACCGTTCTGGCCTTGGTCACAAATTCCTGGCCTACCTGGAAGTCGTCAAAATACATAGCCGGCATAGTTTCATCCTATAGGTTAAATTAATCCCTCTCTATTTGTCCTTTTCGGCCTTCCCATATTTTTCCCGCAAGACCCGCTTCAACACCTTGCCGCCGAAGGTCCCTTTGGGCAGCTCCTCGACAAATAGGACTGAGGTCGGCTTCTTGTGGCTGGCCAGGTGACCGCGGCAATGGTCGATGACCTCTTCTTCGGTCAATTGAACTCCCTTTTTCGGCACAATAATGGCCCGAATGGATTCCCCCCATTTGGGATGAGGCACGCCGATAACGACCCCCTCGGCGATGCCGGGGTGGAGAGAAAGCGCCTCTTCGATATCCTTTGAATACACATTGAGTCCGCCGGTCTTGATCATGTCCTTCAGGCGGTCCACCATATAGAGGTATCCCAGGTCATCGTACTTGCCCAGGTCGCCGGTATGCAGCCAGCCGCCTCGAAGGGTCCAGGCCGTTTCTTCCGGATGTTTGTAATACCCCTTAAAAACAGTCGGCCCGCGAACGATGATCTCCCCCACCTCCCCGACCGGCAGGTCCCGGTCGGCTTCATCGACGATGCGCACCTCGGTACAGATATAAGGCCGCCCGATACTGCCCCATTCCCGCGGGGTGTCCCAGGGTTTGAGAACCGTAACGGCCGGAGAGGCCTCGGTCAGGGCATAGGAACCGTACAGCTCCCCTTGAGGCCAGAGAACCCTTTCCACTTCTTCCTTAAGGTCCTGATGCAAAAATCCCTGGCTGCACAACCAGCGTTTCATGGAGGAGGTATCCCGGGGACGCTTCTTCTGGGCCTCCAGGAGCATCCTAAAGATGGTCGGGTTGGCGGTAATAAAGGTGGTTCTTTCCCGTTCCACCACGTCCAGATAGCGGTCCGGGTCGAAGCCCTTGCTGCCGATAAAGGTTCCCCCGGCCCACATATAGGCTAAGAAACGACTCAGGGCCGCAGTATGGTACATCTGCATAGGATAATAGATCTTGTCTTCCGGCATGGGGCTCTGGTTTTCCATGGAAACGCAGATGTTGTTCCAGACCAGCCCCTTATGGGTCAGAATGGCCCCCTTGGGAGTCCCGGTAGTCCCGCCGGTAAATATGATAAAGGCCTCATCCTCCTCCGCCAGGTCAACCAGGGGCTCTTGTTCGGTGCTCTTCTGGAGAAGCGCTTCATAACTCTGGGCGAATTTGGGGACTTTTTCCCCCATACAGATAAATTGTCGGATCTGAGGCAGCCTGGATCGGATCTCTTCGGCTTTACCCGAAAACTCCTCGTTAAAAATGAGTATCTCAGAATCCGTAAAATCCGCCTGGTAGCAGATTTCCTCCAAGGTTCCCCTTGAATTCAAGGGAGTGGTTACTACTCCCACTTTTAGGTGGGCCAGATAGACCTCCATTAAGGATAGGCAATTATTGGCCAAAGTGGCTACGTGCCGTCCCTTGGTACTTCTCATTCCAAGCAAGGCCTGGGCCCAGCGATTCACTCGCCGGTTGAGCTGGTCATAGGTCAGGCCCTTTTCATCATCCATGCAGGCTATTTTGTTGGGAAACCTTCTGGCCGACCGGGCGAAGGCTTCGCCAAGAGTCATTTCCATGACAACATCTCCTCTTACGCTATCAGCTATCTGTTTAACGATTTATTTATTTAATAATGGTAATAGATTCCTGGCCTCCTCCACGCTCGCCACCTCGTGACCCAGTTCCCTTATGATTCGGGTCGCTTTTTCCACCAGTTCGGCATTGCTCCTGGCCAAAACCCCTTTGGACAAATACAGGTTATCTTCGAAACCCACCCGCAGGCTGCCCCCCAGAAGAACGCCCATAATCCCCATGGGGATCTGATGCCGTCCGATGCCGATGGCCTGCCAGGTGTAATCAGAGGGGAGACTTTCCTTCAGGGCTAAAAGATTTTTAAAAGTGGCCGGGATGCCGCCCATGACGCCCAGGACAAAACTCATCTGATAAGGCGGATCCAGAATCCCGGCCTGCCGGATCCAGAAATCCACATTCTGGATCATCGACAGATCGTAGATTTCAAATTCCGGCATGACCTTCAGCTCTTTCATCCGCCGGGCGTACTGTTCCAGCATATCCGGGGTGTTGGGAAAAAGCTTGCGGCCGAAATTCATGGAACCGGCATTCAGGGAGGCCGAATCGGGTCTCAGCTCTTCAACCGGTTTTAAGCGGTCTTCCGCCGAAAGGCCCAGGGTCGTGGCGCCGCCTCCGGTCGTGATCTGGGTGAGGATGGGACAGGCCGCCCGGATGGCCGAAAGGGTCTCGCGAAAAACGGCGGGGTCCGAAGTGGGTTCCCCGGTATCCGGGTTCCGGGCATGAAGGTGAACCACGGAAGCCCCGGCTTCATAAGCCCGCCGGGTTTCCTCAGCCACCTCATCGGCGGTGATAGGAAGATGGGGGTTATCCTTGCGGGTCGGGATACTCCCGGTCGGCGCCACCGTAATGATGACTTTGCGTCCCATAGGGATCCTCCTTTAATTTACTGATACTGGATACTGGATACTGGATGAAAACAAAAAACGATACTGGATACAGGATAAAAAACAAGACCTGCCTTTTCCTTTTTCATCCAGTATCCAGTATCAATTAGTCCGAGCTAAGAATCAATCGGTTGAAAATAGAAATCCGTAATGGTTCCGTGTCGTTCTTCCCGGAAGACCGCCCGGACCCGGGTGCCGACCTTGATCTTGGCCACGTCCTCCACCTCCATGTTGGTCATCATCAGAAAATGACTGCCGTCGAGTTGGACATAGGCGCAGACAAAAGGCACTTTTTTAATAAAGGAGCTGGTCGTGTAGTACTGGACCGTAAAGGCCTTGATGATGCCGGTTCCTTCCAGGGGGACCCACTCGGTGGGCTGGTAGCACAGGGAACAATGGCCCCGGGGCGGGCAATAGACCTTGCTGCATTCGGGGCATCGGGCCCCGTAGATTTTTTTATTTTCCCGGATTTCCCGAAAAAACCGGGACTGCTGCCCATAGGAATATTTGTAAAGGACTTCCATCTTGTCCGGGATCTGGAGCGGCTGGTCCATGGCTATGCGGCCCGATAATTCCTCTTCGAACTCCCGCTTCAGATACTCCACCGGAATCCCATATTTTTCATGATGGTAGCGATACCACTTCTCTCGTTCCTGCTCGTTCATGATTGGTTCCCCCTTTCCAATACCAGGCAAACCGTCCAGGTACACAGGGTTCCGCCGATGCTTTGCACCAGTCCCCGTCGGGCGCCTGGGACCTGCCGCTCACCGGCCCGGCCGCAAAGCTGCAGGTAAATTTCATAGGTCTGCATAATGCCGGTGGCCCCCACGGCGTGGCCGCAGCCGATCAAGCCTCCGCTCAGATTGACCGGCAGCTCCCCGTCGGGCATAACCACCCCCTCGTCGATCAGGCGCCCGCCCTGCCCTTCCTCGCAAAAGAAGCAGTCTTCATAGGCCATGATTTCCGTTCCGGTGAAGGCGTCATGGAGTTCAGCCAGGTCCAATTCTTTGAGCGGATCGCTTATTCCCGCCATTTTGAAGGCCTTTTGGGCCGCCAGCCTCGAAGATTCAAAAGTATAGATATTGTCCCGATTGCCGGGCATAACGTAATCCACCGAGCAGCCCAATCCGCTGATCCAGATTGGGTTATCGGTTAATTTTCGGGCCACTTCCTCCGAAGCCAGGATGACCGCCGACGACCCTTCGGTATACAGACAATTATCGTAAAAGCGAAAGGGTTCGACTATTTTTCGGGAATTAAGCACCTCTTCCAGCGTTAGAACCGCCGGCGACTGGGCAATGGGGTTCTTGGTGGCGTTGAAATGGTTTTTGATGGAAACCTTGGCCATCTGTTCATCGGTGGGATTGCCGTATTTTTCCCGGTGGGCCACCACCGCCAGGGCAAACCCCGAGGCGGCCGTCCGGCCGGCCGGGTTGTCATAGGTCATGTCGGCCGTATAAAGGATCGCCCGCAGCACCTCCGGGGTCGCGGCCTCGAGTTCATAGTTATAGGCGTCGGCACACTTTTCCACCCCCAGGACCAGGCAGATATCATATAACCCGCTGGCCACCTCGGAATAGCCGATTCGCAGGGCCGCTCCCCCGGTGGCGCCGCCGGAATTGACCCTGACCATGGGCTTCAATCCCAACCCCAGATAGTCATGGACAAAGGCATCGGGCTGATACTGGCGCTGAAAAAAATCATTGTAGATCCCATACACGGCGCAATCGATGTCCTGGCGTTTTAAGCCCGCATCCTCCAGGGCCATCTTGGCCGCATCAAAGGCCAGCTCGTAATAGGTCTTGTCGATCCAGCGGGCCTTGAATTTGGTGCTTCCCGCTCCCACAATGGCGACTTTTCTCATCATGCCTCCTTTTCTTTTTCCGAAATTTTCTTTGTCGTGATCACAAGAAAAGAGAATGTTTACGGATTTCGAAAAAGCCCAACCTCCCATGTTGATCAAAAATGCCCGGATTCAAGGCACCCGAAATTCCGAGGAATGAAACCTACGTTGAATTACGCAGGAATGACGAGGATGAGGGCTATCCCGCGAAACGCGGGCTGTATGGGCGTTTTTCAATGCCCTGCAACTTAGCCGCCGAGATAGGCCTTCTTCACATGCTCGTTCTGAATCAAATCCGAGCCCTTTCCCTGAAGGGTGATGGAACCGGTTTCCAGTACGTAGCCTGATGGGCCAGGCGAAGGGCCATCTGTGCATTTTGCTCCACCACAATAATGCCCACCTCCTTACGATTTATCTCGCCGATAATCCGGCCTACTTCCCTAACCATGAGAGGCGCCAGACCCATGGAAGGTTCATCCAGAGCAGAAGCTTCGGATTGGACATGAGAGCCCGGCCGATAGCCAACATTTGCTGTTGCCCACCACTCAGGCTGCCTGCCCGTTGATTTTGACGGTCCCTTAAAATAGGGAAGTGTTCATAAATGGTTGATAGATTCGCTTGGATCTCTTTTTTATCCTTCCTCCGGCATAGGCCCCCATCATCAGGTTTTCCTTGACGGTCATAAAGGGGAATAGTCTTCTTCCTTCCGGAACATGGGCAATTCCGGACTCGAACAACCTCCTGCGGCGGTAGGCCGTTGATGTTCTTTCCCTCAAATAAAATCTCTCCGCTTGCGATGCCGAATCAATCCGGAAATGGCCCGCAAGGTGGTGCTTTTCCCGGCCCCGTTGGCTCCGATCAGGGTCACGATGGTCCCAGCCTCCACCTGAGCAGAGATACCTTTTCAGGACGGAGACCGTTCCATAATAGACCCGCAGGTTTTGCACGGACAACCAGTCCGGTCACTCATCCCAACCTCGCTTCCCAGGTAGGCTTCGATCACCAGAGGATTGCTGTTGGATTTCCTGGGGGGTTCCCTCGGCAATCTTCTGCCCGTAATTTAGGACCACCATGCGGTGACTGGCACTCCATGATGGCCTTCATGTCATGTTCGACTACCATCAAGGCGATCCCTTTCCCCTTCAATCCCCGGATCAATCCGATAAACTGCGGGACTCTTCCGGATTCATACCGGTTAGCGGTTCATCCAAAAGCAACAGGCGGGGTTGGGCAGCCAGAGCGATGGCGACTCCCAAGGCCCGTTGGTACCCATGAGGCAGATTCTGGGCCGCTTCGTCTTTAACCGCCAGCAGATCGAGATAGGTCCGGATATCTCCAGACCGCTCCTGGCGACAGCCGCTTCGTCGGACTTGGCCTTGGCTTCGGTTCAGAAGCAATCCGAGAAATTGGCCTTGATCATCAGGTGATGGGCGATGATCAGATTGTCCCAGACCGATCGCTGCATAAAGAGAGCGTTTCCCTGGAAGGTGCGAACCAGCCCTTTCCGGGCTATCCGGTCCGGGCGAAAGACCGGTGATGTCTTCCCCGTTAAAAAAAATCTTGCCCGTTGAAGGCGGCAGAAAGCCGCTGATCACATTAAAGAGGGTGGTCTTGCCCGATCCGTTCGGACCGATCAGTCCCAGGATCTCTCCGGCCTTCACCTCCAAGCTCAATTCCTGGAGGGCCGACAACCCGCCGAAGTTCTTGGTTATGGTTTCAATTGTAAGGAGCATCAAGGTCCGCTTTCCTTTTCCCCGGTTATCCCTTCTTGATTTTCCCCCGTATCCGGGCCGGCAGGGTGATAAGTCCTCCCGGCAAAAGAAACATGACCAGGATCAGGATCACGGCATACACTACGGGTTCATACTCCTTGGTCTGTCGCAACATTTCAGGCACCAGGGTCATAAAAAAAGTCCCCAAGACCGGTCCCAGGACACTGCCGGTTCCCCCGACAATGACAAAAAGCAGGCAGTAGATCGACTGCCAGATGGTGAAGAATTCCGGGCTGGTAAAATTGAAGATAATGGGCATAAACGCTTCCGCTGATACCGGCCAGGAAAGCAGCCCCAGACAAAAGGCGATCAGTTTGTATTTCATGAGGTTGATTCCGATGGATTCGGAAAGGATGTCGTTTTCATGAATCGCGGAAAATATCTTGCCCATCCGGCTTCGTTCAATGGCCACCATGACCAGGTAGGTCAGCCCGGAAATCACCAGGATGAGATAGTAGAAGGGAATCCGGTTGCCGAAGGAAATCGAAAATACCGGGGTCGGCGACGGGATACCGGGAATCCCGCCCGATCCCCCCAGCAAACCCGGGCCAATTGACAATGACCAGGCGGATGATTTCGGCAAAGGCAAAGGTGATGATAGAGAAATAAACCCCCTTGATACGCAGGGTGGGATAGCCGATCAGAAGGGCCAGGAAGGCGGCAGCCAGTCCGGAAAGGGGGAAGGCCAGCCAGAAGGAAAGGCCGGCCTTCATGACCAGCAGAGCGGAGGCATAGGCCCCGGCGGCCATGTAGGCGGCATGGCCGAGGGTCAACTGACCGGTGGACATAATCAACCGAACCCCCCAGACCGAAACGGACCACATACCGGCTGTGATCAGGATACTCAGGATGTAGGGGTCCTGGGTAACGATCGGAAAAACCACCAGGAGATCAGGAGTAGAAGGGACTCTTTAACTGTTAGCCATGGCCAAGAAGCCCCTGCGGTCTAAAAAGTAAGACCAGCATGACGATGGCGAAACCCAGGATCTCGGTAATGCCCCCTAAGAAGGTATAGCCGATGCTTTCGACAAACCCGAGCAGCAGCCCGCCGAGAATGGCGCCGGGGATGCTGCCCAGCCCCCGATGACCACCACTACCAGGCCTTTCAACATGGCATGCATCCCCAAAAATGGATTGACCACAAAAAGAGGGGCCAAAAGCGAGCCGGCGGCCCCGGCCAGGGCCGAACTGACGGCCATACAGGTCACGAAGGTCGAAGTTACGCCCGATCCCCTGAAGGGCGGCCGCTTCCCGGTCCTGGGCAACGGCCCTCATGGCCTGGCCCACCCGGGCAAATTTTATAAAAACCGTCAAGGCTACCATCAGAAAGGATGGCTGCTATGATGACAAAGAGCCTCTCCATCGACAGGGTGACTCCGGCCGCTCTAATCACCCCGGAAAAAACCGGGGTGACGGACTGGTCCTTCTCACCGAAGACCAGGAGAGAAAGACCGCCGATCAGCATGGCCACCCCGACCGCGATGACCAGACTGGGATCGTGCTTGTCCTCGAAGGGCCGGAAGAAAACGAGATAGACGATGCCCCCACCGGATGGCGATCAGGACCATGCTCAGGATCAGGGCCGAAAAATAATTCAATCCCAGCCGCTCGCAGAGCAGGTACGTCGCAAAGGCCCCCAACATGTAGAATTCGCCATGGGCGAAATTCAACAGGCGCATGATCCCGTATATCAGGCTGAAGCCCGAGGCGATTAAAGCGTAGGTCAGCCCCAGCATCAAGCCATTGACGGCAATTTGAATGAAAAAGGAAGAGGTCATCCCCAAGCCGATCATCAATGGAATCATGGGCAACATCACGCCCCGGTTATTCAACTTGCCGCCCTGCAGTTCGGAAATATACACCGGCGTAACGATCTGACGGTTTATTCCGTAATAGTCCTTGCCGGCGAATCGGCTGATCCCGAAAAGCGTTTTCCATTCCGGGGTCTTATCCAGGACCTCTTTGACTTTGACGGTATCCAGGCTGCCGGCCTTTTCAATGGCCTGGACCATGATGTCCAGATACAGATGGTACTTGGGGGTCACCGGATCAAACGGTTTTCCGTAAAAGGCGATGTAATCATCGTGGAATTTTTTTTGTGCCTCGCTGGCAAAGGCCCCCAGGAGGTCGTGGGTATTGCTAATATGCCCTTCGGCATTCTGGACGCCGGCTATCTTGCAGAACTCCGCCGGATCAAGGGTCGTCCCGGCAAAGGTCCTCCCTTTATAGCCAAGCTCCCGGGCCTGTTTGATGATCAGGGCCTGGTCTCCCGGCGGCACCCCGGTCACATCAATAAGGTCCGGGTTGGTCAGGATCAGTTTGTTCAAAAGGGGATAAAAATCGGAAATGCCCCGTTCATAAAACTGGGAAAAAACCACTTTGAACTGATGTTGTTCCGCAATCCGCCGGCAGTCCTTCTCCACATTCAAGCCGGTGACGTCATTCGGTTCGATAAAGGCTACGGTATTAATTTTGGGATAGTTTTTAGCCACCCAGGCATACATGGACGGCAGGATCTCATTGGAGGTCAGGACCAGGCGAAAGCTGTAGGGTTTATCCGGAGAAAGGATCTCTTTGGAATATGAATTCAGGAAAAAGAGGACTTTGTTGGGTTCGGTGATGGGTTGGGCTGCCAGGAGCACGGCCGAGGACTGGGAACCCAGAATAAATTTGACTTTGTCCCGGTTGACCAATTTTTCAGCGGCCATACGACCGGCGGCGGCATTGTACTTGTCGTCCTCCCAGATAATCTCGATCAGGACCTTTTCACCGCCCACATTAATGCCGCCCTGGGCGTTGACTTCCTTTTGTTTGATGGTGATCGCTTTTTGGGCCGCCAGGCCCCACATGGCCGCCTTTCCCGAAAGCGGAAAAATCGCCCCGATCTTAAGCACTTTTTCCGCTGAAAACGATTGGGAAGGTAACAACAGGCCGCCAATAACCAGACCCAGAAGCAGGAGACCGTAAAATCCCCCCTTGATTTGTCGTGTTTTCATAGCCAGGTCCTCCTTTTTAGTTAAAACGGTTTTCTTCGCTCAGGAAGATTGGAATAATTTAACTGCCAAGTATATTGACCCAACAACTGTTTTTGGGGTTTATTTTTCGGGCCGGCCGCGCCCCGTATAAGGCGGTCGTTTTTTATTTAAGAAAGAGCTTAGAAATTTAATTAGATTTTTTATTAGTTCTTGAGAGGGTTGTCAAGAAAAACTTCCAACTTTTCCTCCCTCTGAAACCTTTCATCTTGTCCGCCTTTAATTAAAATTCTTAAAACGTTTTTCCGATAACCCGATTCCAAATCTCTAAAAAGTCCCTCCCAACCCCCTTTAACAAAGGAAGGAGACTTGTGGAATAGAATCCCCCCCCTTGGAAAGGAGGGCCAGGGGGGATTCAAAAGGCCGTTTTTTGCTGGCCTATCTCAAAGTTATGGCAAAGCCCTTTTAAAGGCCGATATAAAATCATCCGTCGTCGTCCCCGGGATCTCCACATCGGGACGCTCGAACAGCTTTTTTATTTCAAGGCCGACCGGTTCCGGATCGCAGGCTTTACCCTTTAGGGCCATTTCCATATCCTGGATCACCTGATAGGGGGAGGGATGGAAATCTCCGGTGATGATCAGGTCCTGAATCCGATTATCTTGGATGAGCAGGGTCACCCGGATCAGGCCCGCCGGGGCCTTGTGCCGCCCCTCACTGACCACCGCCCCGGCCGGTTTAGCGGCAAACCGCAGCCGTTCCGAGTTGGCGTAAAACCAGGCCTCGGCGGTAAATGCTTTCTGATATTCCGCGGCATAGGTTTTTTCCGAATCCGTCAATTCGCCGGGCTTCAGGTGCAGGGCCGGGCCGAAGGTCCTTTCCACCACCTCGACCAGGAGCCCGTCGAGGTCCGCTTCGCTGATTTTTCTTCCGGCCTCGGCTTCCAGGCAGGTAAACCGGGCTCCGATCTCTTTTATTTTCTTGTCCTGAATTTTCTCCGGGGCCACCCGAATGGCCCGGTCCAGGATGTCCCGGTCGGTAGGCACCAGATTAATCACATAGCGAAGGGTCAGGATGCTGTTTTCAAGCCGGGCGGAGGTGGCGACTAATTTTCTTCCCTTCACTTCGACATCATTTAAGGGCCGGTAGACAGCCGGTATGGAAAACCGGCGGCTGAGAGAAGCCGCCAATTCCGGCACCCCTTTCTGAAAGGCCTCTTTAACCGACTTGAGCGGCACCCACGGGTCGGCGGTGTTAAGATAGAAAACGATCAGGCCGCCTCCGGCCGGGCCCCAGACTGCACCGCCCGGGTTTTGTCTTCTCCGGACCATAATGCCTTCCCGGCGGCAATAGTCCAAGTCCACCGATTTCTCGGGGTCTTCCAAGACCCCAATGGTAAAACTGCCTTCCCGGAAAATATTCAGGACAACGGTGTTCGGCGATTCCCCTTTTTCCAGGGCTTTCTCCAGTGCCGGTGAGACACTGGTGGAAAAATCGGCGTAGCTGAAGTCCGTCTGGATAAGGCGCAGGTCGGGCATAGGTTTCCTTATAAAAGCGGGAGGCCCTTCATCAGAAGGTTCTCCCCCGGCGTTGGTCCTCGACAACCGGCCCCCCGGTGAGGCCGTCCGAGACAATGATTTCGTTGAAAGCCAGCAGGGTCTCCCGCTTCAGTTTTTTCGACAAGGCTTCCAAATCCAATTGGCCTTCCCGGCCTTCAACCAGCAGGGTCAGCCTGTCCACTCCCTGGGGATTGCTGACAACGACCCGGTAATTTTTCCCGGCCCCGGGAAGACTCTGAAGAATAGGAGCGATCTGGGAGGGCCAGAATTTGACCCCTTTGATCTTAAGCATTTCATCGGTCCGGCCCAGGATCCCCTTCGGCATGGTCAGCGGCCGGCCGCAGGCGCAGCTTTCTTCGCGGATAAAGGTCAGATCGCCGGTGCGATAACGGAGCAAGGGGGCCGCCTCCTTGTATAAGTGGGTCAGAACCAGCTCTCCTTTTTCACCGGGAGGGACCGGGAACCCGGTATCCGGCTCGATTACTTCGGGATAAATAAAATCTTCCATCAGATGGAGCCCCTGGTCGAACCGGCAGCTCCGCGCAATGGGCATGCATAGGGCCATGCTGTAGGAATCAATAATCCCGAGGTCACGCCCAAAACCCGCTCGAACTTTATCCGCGTAACCCTCCACCGAGGAAAAGGGCTCTCCGCCCACGAACAGCAGCCGGACCGACGGGATCCCGATCTCGGCCAGCTTCAGGGCAAAGGTAGGATTGGAAATCAGAACCGTCACCTGATAACGGTTGATGACCTCCACGGCCCGCTCCGATTCCCCGGGGCCGAGAGGTATGACTTTGGCTCCGTAATACTCCAATTGATTCTGGTAAAACAGCCCAGCGATAAAGAGGTGGTAGCCAAAGGTGACAGCGCAGATGTCGTCCTTTGTTACACCTGCTGCCACCAAGGTTTGAGCGCAGACGCGATGCATCCGATCGAGGTCATTTTGAGTATTATAGACCGGATACAACTCCTTGCCCGAAGGGGAAAAATTGATTCGAGTTACCCCGGGCAGGAATAAGGAGCACTCGGAAGGTTTTTTCTGCAGTTCGCCCAGAATTTCCTTGCTGGTCGTAAAGGGAACCCTTCTAAAATCATCCCAACTTTTTATATCGGAAGCCTTCAGACCGGCCTGCTCAAATTTCTTTCCATAGAAATTGAGCCGGGAACCTTCCTGGAGTTGGGTCTTCAACCGGCTCAGCCATTCATCCTTCATGCCCGCCGTCCTTTTGGACACACTATGCTCTTCCTTCATGCTTTCAAAAATTCCTTATAGATCTCCCTTTGAATGACCAGATTCATGATTTCATTGGTGCCTACGGCCACCATGCCTCCCCGGGCATCCCGGAAATGGCGCTCGATGTCCATCTTGGTCGTGAATCCGATCCCGCCCATGATCTGCAGGGCCTCGTTGGCTACCCAGAAGGAGTTTTCGGCGGCAAAGACCTTAGCCATGGCCGCCTCCTTGACCACCTCCTGGCCGGCATCCATCATCCGGGCCGCTTTGATGCGCAGGAGGCGGGCGGCTTCGATCCGGGTAGCCATCTCGGCCACCTTGAAGCTGATGGCTTCAAATTCCCGGATCGGCCGGTGAAAGGCGTAGCGTTCCATGGAATAGCGCACGGCTATTTCATAACAGCTTCTGGCCGTGCCGACCAATCCGGCGGCGACGACGATCCGCTCGCTGTTCAACATATCCATCAGGATGGGAAAACCTTGATTCTCCCGGCCGATCAAATTTTCAGCCGGGACCTTGACGTTGTTGAAAATGAGTTCCGAAACGATCCGCAATCCCCGCCAGCCCATGGTGTCGAACTCTTCCAGGGCGATGATATTCGGGTCCCCCTTTTCCACGGCAAAAACGCTCATCCCCTGGGTGGGATGAACATCGGGATTGGTGATGGCAAAGACGACAAACAGATTGGCTACGCCCCCGCTGGCCTGAAAGCGTTTTTCCCCGCTCAGGAGGTAATGATCCCCGTTTCGGACCGCCCGGGTCTTCATCCGGGCCGCATCGGAACCGCAGGTAGGCTCGGTGATGCATTCGGAGGTAATGGTTTGAGCGCTGAAGATCCCGGGCAGATATTTTTTCTTCTGTTCTTCCGTCCCGTAGTTGTTGATGATAAAGGCGCAATGATGGGGGACGCTCCGAGCGCAGGCCAGGGCATAGGATTGGGCGGCGGTTTCCTCATTGACGATGGCCTCATGGAGCATATCCTTGCCCCCGCCGCCGTATTCCGCAGGGAAGCGAACGCCGATATAATGCCGTTCGCCCATTTTTTTCAACAACTCAAAGGGATATTTATTCTCCCGGTCCATGGCCTTCACGTGGGGACCGGCCTCCTTTTCAAAAAAAGCCCTGGCCTCCTGCGCATAGGCTTGCTCTTCCGAGGTGTAAAAAATGGACTCCATTGAAATCCTCCTCCAACTTGTTAACTTTTTAAAAAGTGGTTAAAGCCCCAACTCGTTGGCAATCACCAGGTGTTGAATCTCGGAAGTGCCCTCGGTGACCGTAAACAGCTTCCCATCCCTCCAGTAGCGCTGGATGGGATACTCCATCATATAGCCGTAGCCGCCGTGGATCTGCATGGCATCGGCCAAAATCTTTTGCAGGATCTCCGAGGTAAAGAGCTTGACCATGGAGGACTCCTTGCGGACCTTTTTCCCCTGATCATACATCCAGGCCACCCGATAGGTATAGGAGCGCATGATATCCACATACATGGCCATCTCGGCCAGGCGGAAACGGTTGATCTGGAATTTGCTGATGGGCTTCCCGAACTGGATCCGTTCCTTGGCATACTGGGCCGTTAACTCATAGGCAGCCTGGGCCGTGCCGATGGAGCGGGCTCCATAGGTGATGCGGCCCGAGACCAGGGTGTCGGCCAGTTGGGCAAACCCGCCCCCCTCCTTTTCCCCGATCATGTTCTTGACCGGGACCCGGCAATCCTCAAAGACCAGCTCCCCGGTTTCGGCCGACCAATTCCCCACCTTATTCAGCTTCCTGGAGACCGTGAAGCCGGGGGTCCCTTTCTCGACGATAAAGAGGTTGATCCCTTCTCCCCTTCTGGTTGGATCGGTATAGGCGGCCACGATCACATAATCGCAAATGGGGCCGTTGGTAATAAACATCTTGGTCCCGTTGATGGCATAACTGTCGCCGTCCCGAACGGCTTTGGTTTTTATGGCCGCGGCATCGGAACCCACATCGGGCTCGGTTAGACCAAAAGCCCCGATCTTTTCCCCCTTAATGGCCGGGATCAGAAATTTTTCTTTTTGTTCCTCCGAACCAAAGCGATAGATCGGGGCGGTGGCCAGCCCGCTTTGAACCATCAGGCCGCTGGCGATCCCGGGATTTATTCGGCAGAGCTCTTCGACCATGATGCATTCCGTGATCTTGTCGCCGCCTCCTCCGCCCAATTCCAGTGGATACCGGGGACAGAGGAATCCCTGGTCGCCCATCTTTTTAAAAAGCTGTTTAGGAAAGGTGTGGCTGGCTTCGGCTTCCTCCACCAGGGGGGCGATTTCTCTTTGGGCAAATTCCCGGATCGCCTCCCGAAAAATACGGTTTTCTTCGCTTAACTCAAAATCCATAATAGGTTTATCCTCCTTGATTACTCACCGCAAAGACGCAAAGCACGCAAAGTATTTATTACTTTTTTCTTTGCGCCCTTTGCGCCTTTGCGGTGAGCTACTTTCTTTTATTCTCCTCTAAATATCGGCTTGCGTTTTTCCAGAAAGGCCTTCATCCCCTCTTCCCGGTCTTTGCTGGAGAAGAGGAGACAGGCGGCCAGGCCCTCGTAGGCCAACCCCATAGTCAGCCCCAATTCCTGGCTGGCATTGATGGTTTTTTTGGCCCATTTGATGGCTAACGGACTCTGCTCGGCGATCTGCCGGGCCATGGATAGAACCACCGCTTCCAGTTGATCAACCGGGGTGACCTGGTTGATCAGCCCGATCCTGAGGGCCTCGGGAGCATCAATCATCTTCCCGGTGAAGATGAGTTCCTTGGCCTTACCCAGACCCACCAGTTTGGGAAGACGCTGGGTGCCGCCGCTGCCCGGCATGAACCCCAGAAATATCTCCGGCTGGCCGAAGCGGGAAGACTCGGAAGCGATCCGAATGTCGCAGGCCATAGCCAACTCCAGGCCGCCGCCCAGGCATAGACCGTCGATCATGGCGATGACCGGTTTTTCCATTTGCTCGAAACGGTGATAAAATTGCTGGGCCAGTGTAGCCGAAAAATGCTCCATCTCCAGGGGATTCATCCGGGCCAGTTCATTCAAGTCCGAACCGGCCACAAAGCTTTTTCCCCCGGCCCCGGAAAGGATCAGGACCTTCAGCTCACGATCCCTGATGGTATCTTCCAGGGCCTCCAGCATTTCCAGCCGGGCGGCCCGGTTCAGGGCATTGCGCTTGTCCGGCCGATTGATGATCAACCGGGCAATCCCGTTTTCTTTTTTATAAAGGATATGTTCAAAGGTCATGTTTTCTCCTTACAGGATGATCTCTTTTCCTTTCATTAAACGGGCCTCCCGGAGAAACATCCCCTGCGGGTCGATCCGGCTGCGCAAGGTCTTCAATTCCAATTCCGTCGCCGGTTCCAGGGGTCCGATCGGATCGGCCACTTTCAAGTCCCATTGCACATTTTTCTTCACTTCGTTGATGCTGGAAAGCGGTTGATAAGCGGCCAGCATCATCTCCCCTTCTTCATCGAAGTGAAACAGGCCGAGTGTGGTCACCACAGCAAAGGGACCGGTCCCCGGTTTCAGGCCTGCTTCGAGGCGACTTTTTTTGCCGGTTAGATAGCCCGGCGTCGTTATGAAATCAACCCGTTCCGGGAACCGCCTTTTATCATGCTCAAGGATAATGACCGTCTTCGTGGCTAGGCTGCCAAAATCGCTGGCCCCCCCGCTTCCCCCGAACCGGACCCTCGGGGAATGATACTCCCCGATGCAGGTCGTATTAATGTTCCCATAGCGATCTACCGAGGCGGCTGATAGAAGTCCCATATCGGCTCGACCGGCGTGAAGAATCATGCCCAGGGTCTCCAGAGAATTCCCCATGAGAACGGAACAGGAATTGATCACCGGATCGGCGGTGTAAAGAGGCGTGCGCTCCGGGAGACTCTCCAGGACCACCCCTCCTTCAAAACAGATGGCGCAATCCGGGGCCCAGAGGCTCTTGGCCAGCAGGGCGGCCAGGATCGGCCACTGGGTTCCCACCATAAGGACGCTGCCGTTCCTGATTAATCGGGCCGCCGTAACAATCATCTGTTCAATGGGTGTAAAGGGTGCCATGGCCTCTTATCTCAATTCAAAATAGGTACTGAACTTCCCATAGGACACCGGATCGGACCAGTACTCCTGAGGTCGAAGGCCCTGCAGCCGTTCCGTTCCCAGCAGCTTCAGATAGCCCCGGCGGTTGTCCACCCCGAGGACCCATTTTTGTAAAAACGCCTCGAATAGCTTTTCGGTCCGGGTCTGGCGCTCATAGTGGGCTGAAAAAAGCCAGTCCATATCATAACATCCGGCCATGGAGGCCGGGTGGCTTCCCCAGGGTTCTTCAACCACCGCCGCTACTCGGAAACCTGGGATCAGGGTTCGATTAGGGTCCCGTTGTATGACCTCGGTCTCGACAATCTTCTCGGCACAGACGATGATTTTTTCACAGCTTTGAATCCCGTAAAGCGTGTCTCCCAGCATCCCCCAGGCCTGGGCATTGCCGAAAGAGTCGGAGCGCTGAACCTGAAGGATCCCCAGATCGTGCTTGATGGGCGGGATGAGGCAAACCCGTTCCCCGGAAAAAGGAGACTTTTCAAACCGAAGCCGATTGGTCAGGCCGGGGGGCCGGTTTTTTTCATCAAAGCTTGTCCCCAGCATGGTTTTGGTCGCCACATAGGGCAGGTCCATGGAACCGGCCAAATAGGCCAGATTGAGTCCCAGGATGGAATATTCTTCCAGTTCCAGACCCGTTCGGGCCTCTTTGGTCAAGGCCCGGACGAAACAATGGGTGGGCGCCGGAAGAGGATTCCAGCAAAAGGCCGTAATCAGCTTTTTAACCACCCCGGCCCCGATCAGTTGATCCGCCAAAAGCATTCCGGCGCACTTGGAAATCGTCAGGTCCTTTTTCCTCTGACGGATAATCTCATGGGCCGCTGCAAAGGGTTCCTGTTGAAGAAAACCGCCGAAATAGATGGTCTGCCCATCCTGCACATAGTGCCCGATGGCTTCCGAAAGGGGCATGAGTTTGTTTTGCTTGGCCATGGAAGAAGGCATCTCCGGAATAAAGGGTTGGCCTTACCGTTTTGGGGTCTGCCGGGTGTATGTCTCCCGGAGAACCCGCTTCAACAGCTTGCCTGAAGGGGAAAAGGGTAGCTCCTTCACGAAATAGACCTCCCGGGGTTTCTTATAGGAAGCCAGTTTTTGCCCGACATAGGCCGTGATCTCCTCTTCGGTGATCCGGCCCTCCTCTTTGGGGACGATATAAGCGACAATTTTTTCCCCCCATTCGGGGTCGGGAACGCCGATGATAGCCGCTTCGTTGACGGCCGGGTGGTTGTAAAGGACCTCCTCGATTTCAGCGGGATAGATGTTGACGCCGCCGGAAATGATCATATCCACGGCCCGGTCCACGATGTAATAATAACCCTCTTCATCCATCCGGGCCATATCGCCTACGGTAAAATAGCCTTCATGATAATTGGCTTCTGTGGCCTGGGGATTTTTATAGTAGCCGTCCAGAAGAAATGGGCTCTTGACATACATGATGCCTATCTGGCCCGGAGGCACATCCTGTTTATTGACATCGAGCAAACGGATCTCATTGCCGATAGCCGGTTTCCCGCAGCTCCAGGGTTTTCGAAGCTGGTCTTCCGGACGCAGATAGGTGGCGCAACTGATCTCGGTGCCCCCGAAAAATTCAAAGATTTTTCCTTCTCCAAAGAATTCGACGGCCCATTTTTTGACCGGGAAGGGAAACGATTCCCCGCCGACGGTTATCACTCGAAGTGAGCGGTGGTCGTATTTATTTTTAATTTCTTTGGGAAGATTCATCATCCGGTTAACCATGGTCGGGACCATCCAGGTCGTGGTCACCCGGTATTGTTGAACCAACGATAGAAAGTTCTCGGCGTCAAACCGGGGCATGATCACCACGGTGTTACCCAGGATCAGGGAAAAAGCGGCCCAGCCGTAAGGGGCGGCATGATACAACGGCCCGGCCACCAAGTGGACGTCTTCATAGGTCGATTCAAACTGATAGGCATAGCCCATGAGGCTGTTCAAACGGTTGCGGCTGTTTCGGATGACCCCTTTGGGCCGACCGGTCGTTCCCGAGGTATAGATCAGGGAAGGGGCCACCCCAAAGGCCCCGGCATCGATCTGCGGCGAGTCGTCCGGGCTTCGGCTTATCAGATCGTAGAAATCCGAAATTCCCGGCACCGGTCGGCTGCCGCAACGGACATAAATTAAGTTGGGATCGGCCAGCTTCGGTTTGGCCGCCTGCACCACAGGCTCAAATTCATCGCCGTGGATCAACAGCTTGGATTCGGAATCATTGATGATGTAGGCCAGTTCGTCTTCCTTGAAGCGATAATTCAAGGCAATGGGAATGGCGGCCATCTTCCCGGCCGCACTCCAGGCCATCAGGATCTCCGGGCTGTTGTGCATCAAAATGGCCAGGCGGTCGCCGGGCGACAGACCTAGATTGATAAGGGCATTGGCCAGGGCATTGGTTTTTTTATCCAGCTCCTCATAAGTCACCACCCTCTCACCCATGATCAGGGCCGGCTTCTCAGGTGTTCGTCTGGCCTGGTTGGCGATCCCCAACCGTTCCTTATCAAACCTGCTGACGAAATCGATCATATTTAAAACCCCTGCTGGAACCCCTCAGACCTTGGACGGCATTTTATCCTAATTCATTGCCCAAAATAGCCACAGCGCTGATCTGGGGGGGGCCTCCGAAGGTATGGGACAAACCGAGCCGGGGATTTTTGATCTGCCTTTCCGGCAAATCGGCCTTGCCCTGCAATTGTTTATACACCTCATAATTCATGCGCAGTCCGCTGGCCCCAATGGGGTGACCGAAGCATTTCAAGCCGCCGTCCACATTCACCGGCAGCCCTCCTTCCCGGGTAAAAAAGCCGGCATCCACATCCTCTTTGGCCCGGCCGCGGGGGCTGAATCCGAAATCCTCATAAATCAGCAGCTCCGTGATGGAAAAACAGTCATGCACCTCGGCCAGGCTCAATTCCTCCCGGGGATTTTTGATTCCGGCCATTTGATAGGCCCGTTGGGAGGAGTTGACCAGGGCATCGAAACTGATCCAACTGAATCCCGGCCGGAAGTGCGGCATCAGGGCGTCGGTGGAGATACCGAACCCTTTAAGGTAAATCGGGTCCGGCCGAAAGCTCTTGGCCCTCTCTACCGTGGTAATAATGGCGCAGGCGGCGCCATCGCTGTTCCCGCAGCAGTCAAACAGGCCCAGGGGCCAGGCTACGATAGGGGCTTTGAGAACCGTTTCCACCGTGATTTGATTCCGGAAATGGGCCTTGGGACAGAGGCTGCCGTTGGCATGGTTTTTAACCTCGATCTTGGCCAGGGTCGTCTTCCCTTCCTCAAGGCTCAGGCCGTAAGTTTCAAAATAGCGCTGGGCAATCAATCCAAAAGAGCCGGGGGAGGTCCTCCGGGCCTCGTAGACCGGATGCATACCCCGGCCGGTTCCCAAACCCGGGTATCCGGTATCCTTCAGCTTCTCCACCCCTAAGGCCATAACCAGATCATAGGCGCCGCTGGCTACGGCCATACAGGCCTCCAGGAGAGCGATGTGGCCGGATGCACACCAGTTTTCATTCCGGATAATTGGGATATTCCCTAATTTCAAGCCGTCGGCCGCGATCGTTCCTGAGGTCCCGCCCATCGGGGCCATGACCGTAGAGAACCAGCAGGCCTCCAGGTCTTTGGGACCGATCCCGGCGTCCTCATAGGCCTCGTAGGTCGCTTCTATGGCCAAATCCGCAGCTCCTTTGTCCCATCGTTCTCCAAATTTGGAGCAGCCCATCCCGATGATGGCTACTTTATCTTTTATGCTACCCATAAGAATTTGCCTCCCGTAATCCGAACGAATTTTTAATTAATGAAATTCGAATATCGAAATCCGAAACTCGAAACAAATCGAAATGACCAAAAATCTAAATTCAAAACGTTTAGTTTGTATTATTCGGATTTTAGAAATTTGAGTTTGTTTCGGATTTCGTGCTTCGTGCTTCGAAATTTATTCATCCATTTCTAACTTGCTGTTTCATCACGGTAAAAAATAATCAACGGTTAAAAACTGGTATTCAACTTTTAATGGCCGGTCTCAGTTTCCAGAAATAGTTATGGATGCCCATCCCGTCGTAGATCCTTCTGAAGGTAAAACTCACCGGCATCCCCACTTTCACTTGGGCAGGAACGCAGTCGGTCATCATGCCGTAAAAACGGACTTTTTCTTTACCCATATCGGCAATAGCCTGGACCACGACCGGATCATCACTTCTTCCGGCCAGGTTATCCAGCGTAAAGGTAAAGATTTCCCCTTCGCTTTCCGAGATCGGCACTTCGACAAACTGATCTTTTGATTGGCAGTGGACGCAAATGCGCTGGACCGGAAAAGTCGTAGTCCCGCATTCCCGGCATTTACTGGCGTGACACTTAAGGACGCTGTTCCGATCCCGCCAGGACACCGTGGCCGAAGGGAAGAGCCGGAAGGGCTCGCCGGGGGCGGCCTCAACCAGCCCTTTATAGCTCAAAAATCGGGCATAGGAGGTCAGCATCAGTTTCTGGTTTAAAAATTCCTTTATTTTCTTCTGCTGCTGGGCCTGGGTAATCCGGTCAGTGGCCCTGAAGATCAAGGCGTCGGCCCCGTCGGCATAATTGGCCAGCAACAACAGCTCACCCGGACGGGCCTCCTCCAGGGCGTTTACCAGCATGATCAGGGCCTGGGCAGCGCCGCAGTGGCCCACGGACTGGATCAGGGGATCCTGGACCTGCGTTTTGATGTCAAGGCCCAGTTTCTGCACCAACCCCTTGTGGGTGCGAAGATCCGGAGCGGGGAGAATGGCCTTGGAAATATCCTTGATTTCCAGCTTGGTTTTTTTCAAAATGCCCCGCACGGCTTCAACCATGTGACTGGTGTAGCCTTCCGTCAGGATAAACCGACTTTCCCAGGTCCGGACAAAACGATCTTCCGGATTCCTCCAGACATCATGCATCTCATTGCAGATGGAGTAGCTTCCTTCACAAACAGCCCAGGGATCCTCCCGGCTGACCAGTAAGGCAGCGGCGCCGTCGCCGAAGATCTGCTCCTGGTCCGAGCGCGGATACCCCAGGCGGGAGTCGGCGGCCGCCACCAGCACTTTTCCGGCCGAATCGCCGGCCACCGCGTCCAGGGCTGCTTTCAGTGCCCCGGTCCCGGCCCGAAGGGAAAACCCAAAATCCGCCGTTGTGAATTCCCGTTTCAGGTCCAGGGCGGTGGCCATCATAGAAGCGTTCAACTTTTCCTGATAGGGGGCGCTGGTCGTGGCGAAATAGAGGCCATCCAGATCTCCCCTTTCGGTTTTCCGGAGACAATTTCGAGAGGCCTCCACAGCCATGGTGATGGCATCCTCGTCATTATTGGCTACCGTTCGCTCCCCACCCAGGGAGCCCCGTTCCCAGTTTCTGGCAATGATATCGCGCTCCAGGCGAAACGTAGGCAGGTAACATCCCGCCAAAGCTATTCCAACTTTATTCATAGGGTTTCCTCCATGTTATAAAAAATGGTTCTCCCCCCAACACGTTGGGATAAAGGAGCCAGGACAAGCCACTAATTAAGGATCTCATAATAGTCATGACCTTAAATTGAGAAGCTTGCATTAAATGGGACCGGGGGGTCTTTTTTTCTGGGTTGTCCACCTTCAAGCCCAAAGCTTCTTTCCCGGGCCAAATTCGGGATCACATTCAGAGACAGGCCTACACAAATGCCCGAAACGGATTTGAGTGTATGCCCTGCACCTAACCCAGTTAGCCGTCCGGGCCGGGATAGGGCGATGATTTACCCTTTGGACAACCCCAGAAAAGAAGACCCCCCGGTCCCTGTTGGTCACTATTATTTTGAGACCTTTAATATGATTGATAGCCCGCATAGGTGATCCTGGCCATCCGGTTGGTCACTTCATCATCTCAATCGGCAGGTATTCTCCAAAGACGTCCCTTAAAACCCCGCAGATCTCCCCCAAGGTGGCATAGGCCCTGACGGCCTCAAGAAACAGGGGCATGAGATTCTCCTCCTCCCCGGCGGCCTTTCGCAGGGCCATCAGGGCGGATTGGACCCGATCCCCATCCCGGGTTTCCCTGAGCTGTCTGAGCTTTTCCTTCTGACGTCTGGCGTACTCGGGATCGGATTTAAACAGGGGGAGATCCAGTTTCTCTTCCACCTGGTATTTATTCAAGCCCACGACGACCTTTTTATTCTCCTCGATCTCCTTCTGGATGGTATAGGCCCGCTCTTCGATCTCCCTTTGGATAAACCCTTTTTCAACAGCGGCCACCGCCCCCCCCCAATCGTCCACCTGGGCGATCAGGTCCTTGATCTCCCGGACCATCTTTTGGGTCAGGTGTTCCACATAGTAGGAGCCCCCCAGGGGATCCACGGTATCGGTGGCACCGGTTTCATGGGCGATGATCTGTTGGGTCCTCAAACTGAGCCGCACCGATTTTTCCGTCGGCAGGGCCAGGGCCTCGTCGAAGGAACAGGCCGCAATCGATTGCGCCCCCCCCAGCACCGCAGCCAGGACCTGGTAGGCCACCCGAATAATATTATTCTCCGGCTGCTGGGCGGTCAGGCTTACCCCGGAGGTCTGGGTATGGAAGCGCAGCATCCAGGACCGGGGATCCCGGGCCTTAAAGCGATCGCGCAGGAGATCGGCCCAGACCTTCCGGGCCGCCCGATATTTGGCCACTTCCTCAAAGAGCTTGTTGTGGGTATTGAAGATCCAACTGATCCGGGGGGCAAAGGCGTCAATGTCCAGGCCGGCTTTCAGACCGGCGTCCAGATAGGCAATGGCATTGGAGAAGCTGAAGGCGATTTCCTGAACGGCTGAACAGCCGGCCTCCCGCATGTGATAGCCGGCCACATTCACGGTATTCCAGAGGGGGACCTGTTGACTGCAAAAGGCGAAGATATCCGTGATCAGGCGAATCGAGGGCTGAGGCGGGAAGATATACGTCCCCCGGACCGTGTATTCCTTCAGAATATCATTTTGAATGGTACCACGCAATTTTTCGGCCGGGACCCCCTGTTTCTCGGCCACCACGATATACATGGCCAGAAGAACGGCCGCCGGGGCATTGATGGTCATGGAGGTGGATAGCCGGTCCAGGGGCAGTTCTTTGAAGATGATCTCCATATCCTGAAGGGAATCCACCGGAACGCCGACCTTGCCCACCTCGCCCTCGCTCATAGGGTGGTCGGAGTCGTAGCCGATCTGGGTCGGCAGGTCGAAGGCCACCGAAAGACCGGTTTGCCCGTATTGCAGCAGTTGTTTAAATCGTTGGTTGGTTTCTTCGGCGGTCCCGAACCCTGAATATTGCCGCATGGTCCAGGTTCGCCCCAAATACATATTGGGGTGCACCCCCCGGACAAAGGGATATTCACCCGGAAAGCCGCTGTCGCTCACATAATCCATCCCCGACAGGTCATCCGGGGTATAGAGCACCTCGATCGGCTCCCCCCAATCGGAGCTCTGCCGGTCGCCCCGGCACTTTTTCAGGAGGGTCTCGGTCCAGCGATTTTTTTCTTCCCTAATCCTGTCGTACGGATCCTTCTCCATGATGCTTCCTTACCCTCACCCCATCCCTCTCCCGTCGAGGGAGAGGGGGAACAAAGGTCTTTTGTACGAGGTTATCCCCTCTTATTCTCCTTTGAAGACCGGTTTTCTTTTTTCCAGGAAAGCCGTTCGGCCTTCCTCGAAATCCCGGCTGCTGAAAGCCACGGCCTGCATGGTGGATTCCATTTCCAGAAACGAATCCAGGCCGGCCGGCCAATGGTTCAGGGCCGTCTTGATCATGGCCAGCGATTGACCCGGCCCCTGGGAAAGACGGGTTGCCAGAGCCGAAGCCTCTTTCATAACCGCTTCAGCCGGAACCACTCGATTGACCAGACCGATCCGTTCCGCCTCCCGGGCGCCGATCGGATCGCCGATGAACATGATTTCCTTGGCTTTAGGAAGACCAACCCGCAAGGGCAGGAGATAGAACAATCCCAGATCCGGGACTAATCCGATCTTGCTGAAGGTGACCGCGAAAGAGGCTTCTTCCGCTGCCACTAAACAGTCGCAGGCCAGGGCGATGCTGACCCCGGCACCGGCGGCCACCCCGTTGATCGCCCCGATAATCGGCTTTTCCAACTCCCGCATGGTCTTAATTAAGACATGGCCTTTCTTGAGGCGGAGCCGGGCCGCCACCGGGGTTAGCCCTTCCATGGTCCGGATATCGCCGCCGGAACAGAAGGCCTTGCCGGCGCCGGTAAGAATAACGGCCTTGACCGATTCATCGTCGCCGAGCTTTTTAAACAAGCCGGCCAGTTCCATCCGGATTTCCAGGCTCAAGGCATTTCGGATTTCCGGGAGATTCAGGGTGATTTTGGCCAGGCCGTGGTCCCGCTCCAGTAAGAGGGGGGTATTGCTCATGAATCTCGCCCTTTCTTTTTGGGATTAAAGAGAAGCGCCTTTTTTAGCGTTGACAAGGACCCTTAATTAGGGGTAAATTCTAAAATCTAATTAATAAATTAATTAAATCTTGAATAAATTGTCAAGTAAATATTTCATCGGATCGAAATTTAACCGATCCGGGAGGAAACCATGGCCTTGGTCCATCTGGAAATCATTCAAAAAATTGGCCTGCTGACCCTTGACCATCCTCCGGCCAATGCCCTCAGCCCCGAGGTCCGGCAGGAATTTTTAACCAAACTTTCAATGCTGGCCGGAGAGGAGGCCGTCTGGACCGTGATTATCACCGGGGCCGGAGAGAAATTCTTTGCCGCCGGGGCCGATATCCCCGGCCTTTTAAAGCTGGACCGGGAAAGCGGTCTTAAACGGGTTCAAGGGGCACGTCTCTTTTACAGCGGGATTGCCTCCTTTAAAAAACCGGTCATTGCCGCCATCAACGGCATTTGTCTGGGGGGCGGTCTGGAATTGGCCCTGGCCTGCGACCTCCGGATAGCAGCCGATCATGCCAAACTGGGGCTGCCGGAAGTCAACCTGGGTTTGATCCCCGGGGCCGGCGGTACCCAGCGCCTGCCCCGGGCCGTAGGTCCCGGCTGGGCCAATTTCCTGCTCCTGACCGGTCAAGCCATTCCGGCCCGCAAGGCCTTGGAAATTGGGTTGGTTCAGGAAGTTGTTCCCTATGAGGTTTTAAAGGAAACCGCCCTCGTTTTGGCCGAGCAGATCAACAGCAAAGGTCCCCTGGCGATCAGGGCCGCTAAAGAAGCGGCTTCCCAAACCTTCGATCATTCCCTGGAGACCGGCTTGGATCTGGAAAACCAGGCCTTTGCGGCCTTGTGCGCCACCGAAGATAAACAGGAAGGTATTTCCGCCTTTCTGGAAAAACGAAAACCCCGATTCAGAGGAAAATGAAGCCAGGCCCCCCTTCCCGGACTCGATCCTCCCGGATCTTCTTCGGCTGGGTTGTGATCGGCGGATTATTTATTACCGCCTGCTTCGGACCCATGGGGAGATATATCCTGACGGCCCTCTTCCCTTTTCTGATGCAGGACCCGGGTTGGTCCCGGCAAACCATCGGCCTGGCTTTCACCCTCCATTTTTGGATCTATGCCTTCTTTGCCATTCTGGCCGGTAAGATGGTGGACAGCCTCGGCGGCCGAGCCACCATTTTCCTGGGCGGTTTTTTAACCTTAGCCGGCCTGGTTCTGCTTTCCCTGGTAAAGGAAATCTGGCAATTCTACCTGGTCTTCGGGGTAATCCTGGCGGCGGCCGTTTCCATGACCCATTTCGTTCCCAACACCGCCCTGGTCAGAAAATGGTTTATCCATAAGGCCGGCCTGGCTACCGGAGTGGTAACGGTGGGCACGGTGATCGGCTTCGCCTTCCTGCCTCCGATCATCAGCCAACTGAGCGCCCGAATGGGCTGGCGCAGCGCCTGTCTGATCGCCGGGGGTGCCATGGGCAGCCTGATCATGGCCACGGCCTGGCTGTTAATCCGCAATAGTCCCGAATCCATGGGACTCCTGCCCGACGGAGAAAACCCCTCTCCCTCAGATGAATCCTCCGCAGACTTAGCGGGGGTTGAAGAACCCGGCCGGTTTACCACCCGTCAAACCCTGCGGGACCGGAATTTCTGGTATTATTTTCTGGCCTATTCCATTACCGGTATCCCCATGCAGGGGATCTTAGGCCACGTAATCATCTGGGGGGTTGATCTGGGGTTTCCGGCAGCCAATTCCGGCCTTATCCTGGCCGCCCTCACCCTGCCCTCCATTCCGGTGCGCATCCTGGCCGGTTGGCTGGGAGACCGGTTAGGGAAAAAACGGGTCCTTATTCTATTCACCCTTTACACGGTAGCGGTCTGGCTTCTGGGCTGGTTTATCATTACCGACCGCTGGTCTTTTATTGTTTTTATTCTCTTGCTGGGTTTCGGCTACAGCGCCCCTTTTTCTCTCTACACGCCTTTACTGGGTGATGTCTTCGGCCGACGGATCGTCGGGACGCTCATGGGCATCTTAACCTTGGGCCACGGTATCATCGGGGGTCTCGGCCCCACCTTATGGGGCTGGATTGCCGACCGGACCGGGTCCTATGTGCTCAATTGTCCGATCTCGGCCTTTTGCTATCTGCTGGTGGCTGTGTGTCTTTTTCTGTTTAAGGTGCCGGCGAAAAGGGAAGCCTGACCGATGACCGGAATAGAACGAATTCCCCTGTGGGGCAGGGGAGATTTTAGTCCGCCTGGGTCGGAGCGACTGGAAATGCTTCACCCCCGCATAATGTCACCCTATTTAAGTCGTTCGCAATAAATTAACACACGATCATTAAAGGAGGGCCTATGTTTAAAACGCGATTTACCGAGCACCTGGGTGTGGAATTTCCGATTCAGTGCGGGACCATGATGAACATCAGCGATGGCCCGTTCGTGGCCGCCGGCGCCAATGCCGGCATCTTGTCCTGCCTGGCCTCGGCCATGTTTCCAACCGAAGAACTCCTGACAGCGGAGATCAAAAAGATCCGGGACCTGACCGACAAACCTTTCGGGGTCAATATCTCCCTCTTTCCCAGCCTCCTCCCCCTGCCGGTGGAGCGCACCCTGGATATCCTGGCCGACCAGGGGATTCGAATCTTGGAAACGGCCGGACGCAATCCCGGTCCCTACCGGGAGCACATCCAGGAAGGGAATTTTTATCATATCCACAAGTGCGCCCGAATCAGGGATGCTGTCAAGGCAGAAAAAGTCGGGGTGGATATGGTGGCTGTAGTCGGGACGGAATGCGGCGGCCATCCCAGCATGGAGGAAGTTACCAGCCTGATTTTGATCCCGGAGGTAGCGGATCGGATTCGCATCCCTCTCATCGCCGGAGGGGGCTTTTGTGACGGAAAGACGCTGGTAGCGGCCTTGGCCCTGGGGGCCGACGGGGTTTTGATGGGAACCCGCTTTTTATTATCCCGGGATTGCCCGATTCATCCGGCCCTGATGGAAAAGCTGGTTCAGGCCCAGGAAACCGATACGGTCGTAATCCAGAAGTCTATCGGGAGCGCCGCAAGGGTCCTGAGAAACAAACGGGCGGAACAGGTTCTGGAGCTGGAAGGCAAAGGAACCCCCCTCGAAGAACTGATCCCTTATATCAGCGGCAAGATAACCGCCACGGCCTGGAAAAGCGGCAGCGAGGAGGCTATTTTTGCCTGCGGTCAAGTGGTCGGAAGACTGCGGGAAACGCCGACCATTACCGATCTGGTCGGAAAAATCATGGAGGAAGCTCAAGAGGCGGCCCAAAAAATTTGGCAAATCAGAAATACCTGAGCCAAAAATAGGACAGAGGGGCTTCGAACTGCTTCTAGCCTAACTCTCAGGCCCTTTGAATAAATTTCTTTCTTAAATTCGAAAGGAGCATATCAAATGGAAATTAACAAGGTTTTGGTCGTTGGCAGCGGGACCATGGGCATGGGTATCGCCCAGGTTTGCGCCCAAAAAGGAATTTCGGTGGTTATTTCCGATGTCTCGCAGGAAGTTCTGGATAAAGCGGTAAAAAATATCCGTTGGTCCGTCTCCAAGTTCATTGAGAAGGGTAAACTTAAGGAAGACCTGGAGACGGTTATGGCCCGAATCCAAACCTCTACCGGTTTTGAAGCGGCCTCCGAGGTCGACCTGGTCATCGAAGCCGTTTTTGAAAAAATCGAGGTCAAGCATGAGGTCTTTAAAAAAATAGATCCCCTGGTACGAGAGAAGACCCTGCTGGCTTCCAACACCTCGGCTATCCCGATCAGTGAAATTGCTGCGGCGGTCAGTCGGCCGGAAAATTTTGTCGGAATCCATTTTTTCAATCCGGTACCGATGATGGAGGCGGTGGAAATCATCAAGGGGATTTCCACCAGTGAGGCCGCCTTTCAAGCCGGCGGGGATTTTATCCGCCTCATCGGCAAGGAACCGATCATGGTCCACCGGGATATCGCCGGTTTTATACTGAATAGGATCAATATGCTCTCCAATATGGAGGCCTATCGGCTGGTGGAGCAGGGAGTGGCCACTCCGGAAGACATCGACAAAGGAATACGCCTGGCTTTTGGAAGAAAAATGGGACCCTTTGAAACCTCGGATCTGGTCGGTCTGGAAGTTCAGCTCATGGCCTACACCAATGTCTATAATGAGGAGAAAGATACCCGATTCTATCCCCCTTCCATTCTAAGACAGAAGGTCCTGGCCGGCCACCTGGGCCGCAAGACGGGCAAGGGCTGGTACGAGTACAACCCGGACGGCACCCGGAAAAAATAAAACCTCCAAGGGTTCGAGGGGTCGAGGATTCAAGGGTTCAAGTTAAAAGGGAAGAAAAACGTTTCCGAACCCTCGGCCCCTTGAACCCTTGGACCCTCTTACTTTAAGAAAGGAATAATTTATGGAACTAAAAAACAGCACCGCGATTATTACCGGAGGGGCATCAGGATTGGGCGAAGCCACGGCCCGGGCCATCGTTCACGGAGGCGGGAGAGTGGCCCTGCTGGATATGGACCGGGAAAGGGGCGCACACCTGGCCGCCGAACTTGGGAAGACAGCCCTATTCTTCCAGGCCGATGTCAGCCAGGAAAAGGCCATGGATGAAGTGGTTGGGAAAATAAAGGAAGCCTTCGGCGCCTTTCAGGTTGTGGTCAACTGCGCCGGCATAGGCGGATCGGTTAAAGTTGTCGGCAAAGAAGGGGTCATGCCCCTGGAACGTTTTAACCGAACCGTCCAGATCAATCTGATCGGGACCTTCAACGTCATTCGGGCTACGGCCCCATCCCTGATGGAAAATACGCCGAATGGGGAAGGGGAAAGAGGGGTGGTTATCAATACCGCCTCTATCGCGGCTTTTGACGGGCAGGTCGGACAGGCCGCCTATTCTTCTTCGAAAGGCGGGGTAGTCTCCATGACCCTGCCCCTGGCCCGGGAATTTGCGGCCAACGGCATCCGCATCATGACCATCCTCCCGGGAATCATGGAAACACCCATGTTGGCCAGAATGGAGGACAAAATCAAAGACCGTCTGGCCCAGCAGGTGCCTTTTCCAGCTCGTTTGGGCAGGCCCTCCGAATTCGCCTCTCTGGCCAGCCATATCATTCAGAACCCTTATCTGAATGGAGAGTTTATTCGATTGGACGGCGCCCTGCGCATGGGCTTCGGGAGAAAATAACAAGGGGGCTTCCCTTGGCCGAGATCCCCTGGTAGTTGAGGGTGGGGACTACGGAGGTGGCCCAGGCAATTAACCGGGAGGCGATGAAAATTATTCAGACCCGAAGGACTTCGAGAGTCCTCCGGGCCCGCCATGGCTTTAGGAATTTTTTAGCAGTAACGGCAGGTAAAGATGATAAAAATCTTTTAAAAGAATTATCCGGGACTCGCCGGGGATGCCGTTGACGAAGACGGTCAGTAAGGCGTGGCCAAACGGAAAACCGGTGACCGCCGTCGAGGTATAGGCGGTATCCGTGAAGGGATTGTTGGGATCCGGCGTAAGCCAGCGGACATGCTGGTTATCCAGGCGGTACAACTGAACCAGGGGATAGTTGGTGGCCGAATTGATTGAGTTTCCGCCGGAACCCTCGGCCAAATTGTATCCCCGGAACCCGGTCCCGGTCACCGAAAGCTGCCTTCCCGGGAATAAAGGCGAGGTGGCGCCGGTTACCGTGGGGCGCCAGGATTCAGAAAAACCAAGGCCGAGATCATAGAGTTCTGAGACCTTTGTTCCTTCCATTACAGCTACGTCACCTCCGACTACCAGCACTTTTCCGTTCGGAAGTAACGTGGAGGAGTGATGTTGCCGGCCGGTATTCAGATCGCCGGTGGCACTCCAGGTTCCTGAAGCCGGGCTATAGATTTCGGAGTAACTCAAGTTCCCAAACCCCCCGGTCACCAGGACCGTTCCGTTTGGAAGCAGCGTGGCCCGGTGCAGGGCGCGAGGATTTAGCAGGCTGCCCGTGGCGCTCCAGGTCCCAATTCCTGTATCCGGATCGAAAATTTCAACACTCGAGGAGGGGTTGCTACCAATCCAACCTCCGGCTATCAAGACTTTGCCATTCGGCAGAAGCGAAGCCGTTTGACTGTAATGGCCCGTCGAAAGGTTCCCCGTCAAGGTGCAATTCCCGGAAGCCGGATTGAAAATCTCGGCCGTATCCAGCGTGCTGCTGTTCCATCCCCCCGCTATCAGGACCCTGCCACTTGGCAATAACGTGGCTGTATGATAAGCCCTGGTACTATTAAGAGTGGTGGGTGCTGCCGTCCAGGTCCCCGAGGCTGGGTCATAGATTTCCAAGCTGTTCCAAAAATTACTCATGTTATTGGTTCCCCCCGCCACCAGTACTTTGCCGTTCGACAGCAACGTGGCCGAATGACCGTAGCGAGGGGTTCCCATACTGGCAGTCGCACTCCAGGTCCCGGCTGTCGGGTCATACAGCTCGGCGCTTGACCGGACGTCGTTAATGTAATGGAGATACCCCCCGGCTACCAAGACCTTGCCATTAGGCAGCAGGGTAGCCGTGTGTTCGGCCCGTGAGGAAATCAGGCTGCCGGTTTCACTCCAGGTGCCGTCACCCGGATCGTAAAGCTCGGCGCTGTCCATTGAAGTCCCGCCATTAGCCCCGCCCGAAACCAGGACTTTCCCATCAGGGAGTAGCGTCGCCTGGTGATAATACCTTCCATTCGACAGGCTTCCCGTGCTATTCCAGGCCCCTTCCGCATGATTTATAGATTTCGACGTCCGTCCAAACCCGAGATCCCGTTATACCCCCCCGTGCTCAGGACCCGACCATCCGGCAGTAGGGTAGACGATGGTTGGCCGATGGGGACAGGCAGGCTGGCGGTAGAACTCCAGAGCCCGGTATCCGGGTCAAAGACCTCGGCACTGGCCAAAGGACTGAGGGGGCTGAGGCTGTTATATCCCCCCGTTACCAGGACTTTCCCGTTGGGCAGCATGGAGGCCGAATGAAGGGCTCGGACAGCGTTCAGATTATTCGAGGTTGGCGTCCAGGTCTTGGCGACCGGGTCATACAATTCGGCGCTGTTTAAACAGCCAGTATTGGTAGTTCCCCCGGAAACCAGAACTTTGTTGTTCGGTAAAAGCGTGGCGGTATGATAGTTCCGAGCAGTAGATAGAAAGGTTGTTTCGGTCCAGGTACCGTTGGGTCCGATTGCCGGATCATAGATTTCGGCGCTGTTCAGAGAACCCCCACCGGTAAGCATGTTATAGCCACCTGTAACGAGGACCCTCCCGTCGGATAAAAGCGTGGCATTGTGTACGTAACGGGAGGTAGTCATACTGTTGCTTGTTGGGGTCCAGGTATCGGTTGCCGGATCGTAGATCTCAGCGCCGGACAGATAGTCACTCCCGGTCCAGCCCCCAACGACCAAAACCCTGCCATTCAGCAAAAGGGTGGCGGTGTGCCCGTAACGTATATTACTCATGCTCCTTGCCGGACCCCAGGTCCCGGTGGCCGGGTCGTAGATTTCAGCTACTCTGAAGCGAGTTACTCCCATTGTACCCACCGGCTATCAGGACGTTGCCGTTAGGCATCAGCGTAGCCGTGTGAGAACCGCGTGAGCCCGACATGGCGCCTGTCGGACTCCAGGTCCCGGTGGCCGGATCATACAACTCGGCGCTGTTTAAAAAGCTGCCGTTACTCCCACCGGCGACCAGAACCTGCCCGTTAGGCAGCAGCGTAACCGTGTGTCCGCTGCGGGCCGTGGCCATAGGGTTAAGGCTCGTCCAGGAGGCCGCTTCTACTGGTGCGGCCAGTGGCGATAGGGCACTTAGCCCCAGCAGGACCAATAAAACAGTTAGAGAACGAAATGGAAATTTCATAACCTTCCTCCGATATTAATTATTCCTAATTGAGGGCAGGTTATAAAATTGTTGTGAAGCAAGTCAAGAAGATAAATAGATCGAGGGGACATCCTATAATCTTCCTGTCAAGGCCTTTTTAAATCAGGAAAATATTGCAAAACCAGGCCGTATCCATTAACAATAAGAAAAGAAAGGAATGCCGGATGGACAAATTAATCATTACCGCAGCCTTGACCGGCGCGTCTCCTACCAAGGAGCAAAATCCCCATGTCCCTTACAGCCCGGCTGAAATTGCGGCTGAGGCCCTGCGATGCTGCCGGGCCGGGGCGGCTATCGTGCATATCCACGTCCGAGACCCGCAGAGCGGGAAACCCGCCTTTGAAAGAGCGCTTTTTGCCGAAGTGGTCGAACGCATCCGGGGGGAAACGGATCTGCTCATCAACCTGACGACCAGCGCCTTCAATCTGACCGGACCGGATGTGGGCCGCCGTCGTCTCATGCCCTTGGAGATGAAGCCCGATTTGTGTTCTCTCGATGTGGGCAGTCTTAATTTCCGGGAGGGGCGGGTCTTTGTCAATCCCCCGGACTGGGTGGAAACGGCCGCCGTCGAGATACGTAAAGCCGGAGTAAAGCCTGAACTGGAGGTCTTTGACCTGGGCCATATCCGCCAGGCCGTTGATCTGCTGAGGCAAGGCCTGCTGGATCCCCCAGCCTATTTTCAACTCTGTCTGGGTGTGCCCTGGGGTATCTATGGCGACATCGAAGGCCTCCTGGCCATGAAAAACCGGCTGCCCGAAGAAAGCCAATGGTCCGTTATGGGGGTGGGACCATTACAACTTCCTTTGACGACCCACGCCTTGCTCCTGGGAGGACATATCCGGGTCGGTTTTGAAGACAACCTTTACCTGAGCCGCGGGCTGAAAGCCGATTCCAATGCCCGCTTTGTGGAACGGGCGGTAGCCCTGGCCGGACTTCTGGGGCGGGAAGTCGCTTCCTGCAGCGAAGCCCGGCGAATCCTCAATCTACCCGATAGGGAGAAATAAGCATACCCGGTGCCGGGATCATGAGGAGATGGATATGGATTTAGGATTGAAAGACCGGGTGGCCCTGGTCTGCGGGGCCAGCAAAGGCTTGGGCCGGGCCGTGGCCGAAGGTCTGGCCCGGGAAGGGGCCGGACTGGCCATCTGCTCCCGGAGCGAGGAAAACATCCGGAAGGCCGCTTCGGAGATTTCAAACCAAAACAGCGTCGAGGTCTTAGGCTTGGCCGCGGACCTGTCGCGGGCTGAAGAGGCCGGCCAATTTTTTAAAAAAGCCCTGGACTATTTCGGTCGGATCGATATCCTGATCACCAATGCCGGGGGCCCTCCCTCCCTGCCTTTCAGCGAGATCAGCGACGAGCAGTGGGAGAACGCTTTTCATTTGACTCTGATGAGCGCGGTTGTTTTGATCCGGGCGGTTTTGCCCGAAATGGAGCAACGGAAATTCGGCCGGATCGTCAACCTGACCTCCGTGGCCGTTAAACAACCCATCGAAGGCTTGATCCTTTCCAACACCCTGCGCTCCGGACTGGTCGGTCTGGCCAAGACCCTGTCCGCGACCTATGCTTCAGCCAACATTACCATCAATAATGTCTGTCCCGGATTCACCCTGACGGAACGAGTTAAAGAACTTTCCGAAGTGGTTGCTCAACGGAAAGGCATTGCCCCCGACCAGGTGATCCGGGAATGGGAGACCCAGATCCCAATGGGACGGATGGGCCGGCCGGAGGAACTGGCCGATCTGGTGGTTTTTTTGGCTTCGGAAAAAGCCGGCTATATCACCGGGACCACTATTCAGGTTGATGGGGGATACTATCGGGGATTGATGTAGGGCCGGCGGACGAAATCACCGGATACAATTCGGCTCAGAGGAGGGTCATGACCGCCCCTGAGGTTAAGGGCATGGTCAGATTGTCGTCCGGTCCGAAAGGCAGGGCTTCTGCTGCGGCAGCCACGACAGCCCCGATCAAGACTTTCCAGAAAGGCACCAGGGAGAGAGCTAGACCAATAGCTCATACAGGCGCCCAGACAGGCCAGACTGCCCTCCAGGGATTTTCCAGGGAAAAGAGGGATGCGGCCCCAGCGGGAACCGACCAGGGCAGCCGCCGTATCGCCCAGGATCATAAAGGTCAAGGCTAAGACGGCGATCGGTTTGGGATAGAAGGCCACTGACAAAAAGGACGAAAGCAACAAATAACTGGAACCGGTCAGGGATTTTTTCTTTTCTTTTTGCCTGATTACCGGATTAAAAATGCGGCTCAACTTTTCATTCCAGGAAGGAATAATCAAGCGCAAGGCATCCCCGGTAATCCAAAGGGATGCGATGAGGCCCAGAACCCACAAAGCCGTTGAGGAGGAGACCAGCCAAACCCCTATGGGGATGGCCAAGGCGGAAAGGTGGATCGCTTTTCTTTTAACTTCGTTCAACTATTCCCCGTAAAGGAGGCCCAATGGACCTGACCGTTTTTGAATCTATGGATAACACACAGATGAAAAGTTACCTGGAATTTTTACTTTGGCATTACCGGGTGGTGGATGCCTTCTGGTTTCTTTATGTGGCCGAGAAGTTCGACCAGCCCACAGCGGAACGGATCAACGAAAGGGTTTGGGCCCGGGTTCCGCGGATGGCGGCCAAAGATCTGATCAAACGATTTGACATCCAGGATAAGGGCCTCCAGGGATTTGTCAAGGCCCTGAGGCTATTCCCCTGGACCATCCTGGTCGGTTATGAAATCGAGGCGAAGCAGGATGAGGTCATCATCACCGTTCCCCACTGCGCCACCCAGGAGGCCCGGCTGAAACGGGGATTAAATGAGTTCGTCTGTAAAGACATGCACAAAGGAGAATTTGAAAGCTTTGCCCATGAAATCGATCCGGCCATTCGGGTTGAATGTCTCTTCGCCCCTCCGGATCCCCATCCCGAGGAACTGTTCTGCAAGTGGCGGTTTACCTTATGACGCCTTTAAGGACTTGGCTCCCCCCACTCCTTTAGGGCTGAAAAAGGCCGCACCTGAGAGACCATTTATTTCAGACTGATGGCCTTCTCCGGACAAATTTCCTGACAGCAAAAACAGGTGATGCAGGTCTCGGCGTCCACGCGAGGGAGGTCGTCAGCCATGGACAAGGCCGATACCGGACACTGCTCGACGCAGGTGCCGCAACCGGTGCATAAGGCCGGATCGGCCTGGGGGCGCAAGAGTAATCGGCTTCGGAACATGGCTTGGATAGGCGTATCGGAAAGAATCGCTTCGCCACCCAGCGGAGGAAGCTTGAAATCGGGCACGGGTTTCAGCACTCCCAGGATTTCGATGGTGCTGATATCGTAATCCCCCAGGCCCGCCTCCTTGGCCTTTTGCAGGAACCGCAGCCGCCCCGGTTCACAGCCCATCATGGCCGCCATAACCGCATCCAGGGCCACGGCGTTGTCGGAGGCCAGGATCAGTCCGATATTTCTGAGGTCAGGGGACGCCGGACCGTTGCCCTCCATGCCGACCACGGCATCCACCAGAAAGAGATCGGGTACCCGGAGCCGGAAGACCTCAACCACCATGTCATTGAATCGTTCGGGGCTGCCGGCCGCTTTATGCAGCTTGGCTTTCTGGGCTCCGGGTAAAAAACCGTAACTGTTTTTTATGGCCCCGGTGACTACGGTCAGGCCGTGGGTTTTGAACTTCGGCAGGCTGATGATAATATCGGCTTCCAGGATGATACGGGAGAGGCTCACCCTGGGCATAAAAGCGGGATTGAAATCAACCTGCACCGAATCGGTTCCGATATTCCGATAATAGCCTTTGGCGGCATCCATCAGACCGGTTCTTTTAAAGCTGGCCTCATTGGCCCCATAGCTGAAAAGTCCCGGATTGTCGCCCACCACGATAGAGGCCGGTCCCATGGTTTCGACCTGGTCCACTACGGCCCGAAGGACCGCCGGATGGGTCACCAGCCCTTCTTCGGCCTCCGATTCCCGAAGGACATTGGGCTTTATCAGGACTTTTTTCCCCTGCAGGTCCAGGGGGAAGAGTTCAAAGGCGCGCTCTACTGCCGGCCGGACATTTTCATAGGCAGCCGGATGAATCATGACTTTAGACAAAGTGTATTCCTCCTCAGGGTTTTTCGGATGGAGCGAAAAACCGGCCAATAATTTTTTGGTATCGTTCAAAAGTTTCGGGATAAGCGCATTATGGCCTAACCAGGGGACCGGGGGTCTCGATTTCAAGGCTTGTCCAAAGGGTGATCCTTCCCGCCAATCCGGCCCAGATTTCTATGTTGGTTTAGAGCCGGGCATTCACCCAACCGAACAAACAGCTTTGGTGTAGGCCTATTTAAGGCATTATCGTCAACCTTCCAGCCCGGTTTCAAAGTGAGGCGTTTATGGTGGACAACCTTGAAATCGAGACCCCCGGTCCCCTTCCATCGGGTATCAGAAATATAATGGTACCACTTTTGAACGATACAAATTTTTTACGGATAAAAAGAATAAATTAGGGGAATAGCAGAGTCAAGGAAGAATTTGGAGGCTAATCAGGAACGGCCTGCGGACTTTGGGTTATTGGATGATCCGGGTGTTTTTTGTTTCCATCGGCAGCAAAAAGGTTTATAATTAATTTTTATTATGCGCTTATGGAGGATTTAAAGATGAAAACAAAAAAAATAGGTTGTGCCCTAATCGGTTTTTCTCTTTTCCTGGCCTGGGGAATACAGCCGTTGGAGGCCGGTACGTCGATAAAAAAATTGGGAACAGCCCCCTTTTTTAAGGCCAAAGCGCTCAAAGCGGACCAGGTGCTTCCGATCCTTACCCGGTTAAAAAAGGATGTTAAACTGGGTTTTTCCCAGGCCGGAGCGGAGGCGCTTTATGAGCCTTTTATGAAACAGCTCCAGGCCCAAAAGCCGGAAACGGTCAGCATCCAGCCCGGTCAGACGCTGCAGTGGATGATTTACAAGAAAAAAGGAAAGGTCCGGATCACCAGGGATCGGATCTGGGCCGGCAAAGCCCCCTTTGAGGCCTATCGGGTCGTGGTTCGACATAACGATCATGATTACGATTTTATCCTGCCTAAAATCTGTCTCAACATCACCTTAAAGGTAACCGAGGTAACCAAGGTCCCGGCGCCCACCATGGCGCCCAAACCCTCCGAGGCCCCCAAGACCGTGGCCCCGACTCCGCCGTCTGTTTCCCAGGCCCCCCCGGTAAAAGAACCGGAGACAAAAACTCCAGCAGCCGCTGCCCCTTCTGCGGTTACACCTGTGCCGGACCGGGAACCTGAAAAACCGAAGGCGGAAGCTAAAAAGTGCTTTTTCGTCGGGGATATCGGGTTGATGGCCCGGATAGACCCGTCCTGGTTCGGACTGGCCCGGGCGGGATACAGGTACAAGTTTACCGATCAGTTGGCTTTAACCGGCTTAGTGGGGGGCGCCTTCTTGCTCGACGGAGAGGACGACCACCCGGCCTTGCTGGCGGATCTTCTATTCACTTATTACCCGGTCTCAAAATTTTTCCTGGGGGCCGGAGTGGGGTTATGGTCATCCAGTCAGGATTCCAAAGCCGATCTGATCCTGGAAATCGGGCTCCCCTTAACAAATTCCTCTAAAGGCCCTAATTTTGAATTGTTCCTGGAAGGCCGTTCGGCTTTTGACCAGATGGGCGATTATGACAAGTACGGGCGGGCCGCCTTAGGATTGCGGATTCTTTTTTAATCCGCCTTTTCCCATTCCATTAGTCGAAAGGGCAAGGGGAGATGTTCCCCTTGCCCTTTCATTTTAGGGATCTTATCGGTTTGGCTTAGATAAGGTTTTTTTATTCAAAAGGGTTATAACCCGGTTTTTTATAGAGACGGTCCTGATGGTTCATGATATCCGGCCGGTAAACTTTCTCGGGCCAATCGCTTTTTTCAATTTCCTCAAAGGCCACAGTCACTAACTTTTCCTCACAGATGAGAATTTCCATGACGTCCTTGGTTATCTCTTCCGTCAGGCGTTTTTTCTGCTCTTCCGTTCTTCCGGGATAGAGTTTCACGATTACATGCGGCATTTCCTGGCCCTCCTTTCAATAATCGGGTTGCAATCAGGGACTCGTCCAATTCTAAAAACTTTATCCGGGATCGGGTGCCTTGTCAAATGATTCCATTGCCCATTCCTTTCTCGGGAAAGAGGAAATTGCCCGGGTTTAAAAGGTATTTGCAACTATAATAAAGGTATGCTATAGCTTCAGAATTCCAACGCCCGAATAAAAAACAACTTTTTTGTAAAAACTTCATTGCGCCTCGCACCTTACGGGTTTAATTGATGGAAATGATCCTGCAAATCGTCGTCAGCGGCCTGGCTACCGGCGGGATTTACGGCCTGATCGCCCTGGGCTTTGTGCTGATCTATAAAGCCACCAGCGTCCTGAATCTGGCCATGGGTGATTTCATGACCTTAGGGGCCTTCCTCTGTCTGACCGTTCTGACCCAATTTCAGGCCCCCTTCTATGTGGCTTTCCTGGTTACCCTGATTTGCGCCTTTGTCTTGGGGGTGGCCGTGGAACGGATCATCCTGAGGCCGCTGATCGGCGAGCCGGTTATTTCGGTGATCATGGTCACCATCGGTTTGGGTGTGATGCTGCGAGGGATCATGTACATGGTCTGGACCCCCGTCTTTCGCAACTTTCCGCAGATATTCCCCCCCCAACCGCTCAACCTGGGCTTTGCGATCGTTCCCTCCGGTCTGCTCTGGGGGTTTATCTTTGCCATTATCGGGACCTTTGTCTTTCTGTTCATCTTTAAATTTTCCCGGACCGGGGTGGCCATGCGGGCTACGGCCAACGACCAGCAGGCTGCTCAATCCATGGGCATCAACGTCCGCTGGGTCTTCGCCCTGGCCTGGAGTTTCGGCGCCATCGCTTCGGTGATCGGAGGGATCGTCATCGGCAATATAACCGGCATCAGCGTCTACATGGGGGATATCGGGCTCAAGGTCCTGGCCGTCCTCATCTTGGGCGGATTGGACAGCATCGGAGGCGCCATCCTGGGCGGGTTTATCATCGGGGTCCTGGAAAATCTGGCCGGTTTCTATATCGATCCCTTAGTGGGAGGGGGAATAAAAAATGTCGCTCCCTTCTTTATCCTGGTCCTGATTCTTATTTTCCGACCTTATGGACTGTTCGGTAAGAAGCTGATTGAACGGGTTTAAAAAGGCGGATACTAGATGCTGGATACTGGATAAAAACAAAAACAATGCTTGATGAATACAAACAGCGGGGTCGGCAAATATTACTTTCCAACAGGGACGTGACTTATTGTAGTTATCCAGTATCCAGTATCGTTTTTCGCCTTTATCGAGTATCAGGGTCTTAAAAATGCGCTGCGGTGACTTTAAACAAACCTATATTGAGGACGATGCCATCTTCCAGTCCTTTTTCGTCAAGGTCTTCCTGGCCCTCTTATTCGTTTTCCTCCTGGTCTTTCCTTTTATCGCCAATGCCTACCTGTTGTACATGGCCAACATGATCGGTTTTGCCGTTATCGGGGCCGTGGGGTTAAATCTACTTACCGGCTTTACCGGACAGATCTCTCTGGGGCACTCGGCCTTTATCGGGGTCGGTGCCTATACCTCGGCCATATTGATCACCAAACTGGGCTTTTCCTTCTGGCTGTCGCTTCCCTTAGCCGGGCTGGTCTCAGCCCTGGCGGGACTGATCATCGGGCTTCCCTCACTAAGGGTCAAAGGGCTCTACCTGTGCATCGCCACCCTGGCCTCGCAGTTTATCCTTGAATTTATCTTCGTCCACTGGGAATCCATGACCAAAGGCATTACCGGCATCCATATACCCCCACCCCAGATCGGGAGTTATATCTTTTCTACGGAAAAAAAATTTTACTGGATCACTCTCTTCTTTAGTGTCCTGGCCGTAGCCTATGCCCGGAACCTGGTGCGCTCCCGCATGGGCCGGGCCTTTGTGGCCATCCGGGATCGGGATTTATCGGCGGAAATCATAGGGATTAACCTGCTGCGATACAAATTGAGCGCTTTTGCCATCAGCTCCTTTTACGCAGGTGTGGCCGGCGCTCTCTGGGTCAGCTTCCTTAAGGTCGTGACGCCGGAACATTTTCCCTTCATCCTGAGCATTCAGTTTCTGGCCATGGTTATTATCGGGGGTCTGGGAAGTATTCTGGGATCAATTTTTGGAGCGGTTTTTATGACCATCGTTCCGGAATTCCTGAGTTTCATCGCCGGGGTGGTAAAAATGCAGGCCCCGGGTTATGAAATGATCTTCATTCCGATGAAGGATGTGGTCTTCGGCGGGTTGATCATCGTCTTTCTGATTTTTGAACCCCATGGCCTGGCGGAACTCTGGAACCGATTCAAAAGCTTTTTTCGACTTTGGCCGTTTTCTTATTAGGGATGACCGCCATTTCCCAATTCCCCCCACAGAGGGGGGGCGGGGTGGGGGTACGAAAGGGGGGATTCAAGGGATCCTGGTTTATCTGTCATTCTGAAGAGAACAACTATTATTAATTAAATTAGGAGGGGGTATTTGTTATGAAGAAAGCCTTAATAGTCGTCATGATGATGGTGATGTTCCTGGGCGTTTATCAAATCAGCCAGGCCCAGCAAACCTACACCCTGGGGGCGGTCCATCCTTTCACCGGTCGGTTTGCCTTTGCCGGCATTCACGGACAGGATGCTATGAAGGATGCCGTTGACATGGCCAACGAGGCCGGGGGCATCAACGGCAAGAAACTGCAGTATTTCTGGAAGGACGGCGAATACAAGGATGACGTGGGCATTGCGGCCTTTAAAAGCCTCTATACCCAGTACAAGCCCCAGATCATGTGGGGCCAGAGTACCGGTATGACCAAGGCCCTGGGGCCGGAAATCAAGGATCGCTACAAGGTACTCTACTCGGCCTACACCTTCACCGACGTAGCGGCCAACCCCAAAGAAAATCCCTATATGTTTATTCCCGGTCCGACTTATGCCGAACAATTCGCCGTGCTGCTCAATTACATCGCCAAACAAAAACCCGGAGCCAACGTGGCCTTTTTTTACGGCGACTACGAATTCGGCCGGGAGCCCATACCCTTCGCCCGGGAGTACGCCAAGAAATTAGGTTTGAAAGTAGTGGCTGAGGAGGTGAGTCAAGGCGGGCGGGGTGGACGTGACCACCAATATCCTGAACATGAAACAGAAAAACGTGGAATTCTGTATTTTCCAGGGTTATATCGCTGATCCCATCCAGAACGTCATTAAACAGTCCAAGGATTACGGGTTGAAATGCCAGTTCATGGGCACCTTCTGGTCCACGGAGAAACAACTGCTCGACCTGCTGGGTCCCCTGGCCGATGAGTACATCGGGGTGACCGCCTATTCTTTCTACTATCAGGATCAGTATCCGATGATCAAAAAAATCCGGGAATGGAATCAAAAGCACAACCCTAAACACGCGGAATTCCGCACCCAGGCCTATATGCAGGTCTTCATGGGCACTACCCTGATGATCGAGGCCCTCAAGCGGGCCGACAAGGCCGGCCCGGTGACCGGCGACAGCCTGGTCAAAGCCCTGCAGTCGATCAAAAATTTTGATGTGGGCGGATTGATGCCGCCGGTGACCATCAAAGGCAACAGCATCCCGGTGGGCCGGGTGGTCCGGGGGAATTCCAAGACCGGGAAGTTCGACCCGATTACGGACTGGATTAGTCTGGATTTGTAAGAGTCGTAAGGCATAAGGCGTCAGGCGCAAGGCGTGGGGAAAGCTTTTCTTTGGTTTTCCTTGCGCCTTGCACCCTGCGCCTTCTTGCCCCGAACACTCAGATTTTTATGACAAGTACGGCCATCCATATTAACACGCTCCCCGGCTTGCTGAAACGCAATGCCCGGGAATTCGGGTCATTGAAAGTGGCCCTGCGTGAAAAAGAGTTCGGGATCTGGCAGTCCGTCTCCTGGCAGGAGTACTACGATCGCATTCGTTATCTGGCCTTGGGCTTATTGGAATTGGGCTATGAGACCGGAGACAAGCTTTCGGTCATAGGCGACAACCGCCCCGAATGGCTTTACTCAGAGCTGGCCATCCAGGCCCTCGGCGGGGCCGTGGTCGGCATCTATCCCGACAGCCACCTGGAGCAGGTCCAGTACATCATCGACCAATCCGACTCGGTCTTTGTCATGGTCGAAGACCAGGAACAGACGGACAAGATCCTGAACATGATTGACGACATCCCCAAGATCAAAAAAGTTATCGTCGATGACCTGAAGGGGATGCGCAGTTACCAACATCCCCTGCTCATTCCCTTCAAACAGGTTATGGAGATGGGCCGGGAGGCGGACCAAAAGGATCCCCGGCTTTTTGATCAACTTCTGGATAGGGTCGGCCCGGAAGACGTGGCCATGATCCTCTATACCTCGGGGACGACCGGCATGCCCAAAGGGGTCATGCTGACCCATCTGAATATGATTAAAATGATCGAAAATTTCGACCAGGTGGATCCGGCCTATCCCACCGACAACCACGTATCCTTCCTGCCCTTGCCCTGGGTGGGAGAACAGGCTACTGCGGTGGCCTGGAATCTCTATAAGGGTGTGACCATCAATTTCCCGGAAAAGGTGGAAACGGTTTCGCAGGACATCCGGGATATTGGGCCCAATCTCCTGCTGGCCCCTCCCCGCCACTGGGAAAAGATGTGTTCCGACATCCAGGTTAAAATACAGGATGCGACCTGGATCAAACGCTTCCTCTATAAAATCTGTATGCCGGTTGGCTACCGGATGGCCGAATTCCGCCTGAAAGGGAAATCCTCTGGGCCCCTTTATTCTTTGCTGGACAAGCTCTGTTACTTGCTCCTGTTCCGCTCGCTGAAGAATTACCTGGGCCTGACCAACTTACGGAATGTCTATACCGGCGGTGCTCCCATCGGGCCGGAGGTCTTTAATTTCTTTATGGCCCTGGGCATCAACATCAAGCAGCTTTACGGGCAAACCGAAGTCACCGGACTGGCCGTAGGCCATCGCAATGAAAGCGTCAAATTGAATACCGTCGGTTCGCCCATGCCGGAAGTGGAACTCAAGATCTCGGATGCCGGGGAGATCCTGATCAAGGGGCCGACGGTTTTCAAGGGCTACTATAAAAATGAAGAGGCCACCCGGAAGACTATCGACTCCGAAGGCTGGGTACACACCGGCGATGAGGGGATCTTGGATGAGGACGGTCAGATTGATCATGATCGACCGGCAGAAGGACGTCATGCGCCTGGGCGACGGCAGCAAGTTTTCCCCCCAGCTTATTGAGAACAAGCTGAAATTCAGCCCTTATATCAACGAAGCCATGGTGGTGGGCAAAGACCGTCCCTATATCGCGGCCATGATCATCATGGATATGGGCAATATGGGCAAATGGGCCGAAAACAACAAACTGACCTATACGACCTTTACCGATCTCTCCCAGAAACCCGAGGTCTACGAACTGATCGCCGGGGAGATCCAGCAGATCAACCGTTCTCTGCCGAAAATAGCCCGGGTCAAGCGTTTTGTCATGATGTATAAAGAACTCGATGCTGATGATGATGAAATGACCCGAACCCGTAAGTTGCGCCGGGGATTCGTGGCCGAACGGTATGCCGTCCTTCTGGAGGCCCTCTACGGCGACCAGGAAGAATTGCCGGTGGAATCCGATATCCGCTATCAGGACGGGACCGGGTTCCGCATGAAGACCCGGGTTCGGATTAAAGAGGTAAAAGACCAGGGATGAAGCCCACCGGAACCGTCTATAGCTCCGAGGAATATCAGTTGATCCTGGAAGATCTTTTCTTGACCTTTGGAGGGATCAACGCCCTTTCCGGGGTCACCACCGGGGTGAAGCAGGGCGAGATCTTTGCCATTATCGGTCCCAATGGGGCCGGAAAGACCTGCCTGTTGAACTGTATCAACCGTTTTTACCACCCGGAAGAAGGCCGGATCTTTTTTGAGGGCCGCGACATTACCCGGATCAAACCTCATAAAATAGCCGGGTTGGGCATCGCCCGGACCTTTCAGAACGTGGAACTCTTCGGCCACATGACCGTTCTGGACAACATCAAATTGGGCCGCCATATCCATTTAAAATCAGGATTTCTCTCGGGAGGGATTTATTACGGAAAAACCCGCCGGGAAGAATTGATCCTGCGCAAGGAAATCGAAGAGACGATCATTGATCTTTTGGAGATCGAGGCCATCCGGAAGCATACCGTCCATACCCTGCCCTACGGACTTCAGAAACGGGTGGAACTGGCCCGGGCCCTGGCCATGAAGCCCAAACTCCTCTTACTGGACGAACCGGCCACCGGGATGAACCTGGAGGAAACCGAGGATATGGCCCGCTTCATCCTGGATATCAATGAGGAATGGGGCGTGACCATCATCCTGATCGAACACGATATGGGCATGGTCATGGACATCAGCGACCGGATCTGCGTCCTGGATTTCGGCCGGAAAATCGCCGAAGGGAAGCCGGAGGAAGTCCGGCACAACCCGGAGGTCATCCAGGCCTATCTGGGAGAAGAGACCCTGGCCTATTCACGGCTGGGAGCATAATTAGCTCATAGCTCACAGCTCATAGCAAAAAAGCCTTTCCTTTCAGCTATGAGCTATCAGCTAAGAGCTGGCGAAGCCATGGAACCCTTATTAATCGTCAATAACATCGAAGTCATTTACCACAACGTCATCCTGGTGCTGAAGGGCATGTCCCTGCAGGTTGGGGAAGGGCAGATCGTCACCATCCTGGGCAGCAACGGGGCGGGGAAGACCACCACCCTCAAGGCCATTTCCGGCCTGCTCAAGTCGGAAGACGGGGAAGTGACCGACGGCTCCATCACCTTCCGGGGCCAGCGAATTGACCGACTCTACCCGGAAAAGATCGTCCGATTGGGTATTTTCCAGGTCATGGAAGGCCGGCGGGTCTTCGTCGATCTGACGGTCGAGGAAAATCTGATTGCCGGAGGGCATACCAATAAAAATTCCAAGAAGATGAAGGAAGACCTGGAGATGGTCTATGCCTATTTCCCCCGTTTGAAACAACGGAAGGGCGTCCTGGCCGGTTATATCAGCGGTGGAGAGCAGCAGATGCTGGTCATCGGCCGCTGCCTGATGGCCAGCCCCAAACTAATGCTCCTGGATGAACCTTCCATGGGTCTGGCCCCGCTCCTGGTGGCCGAGATCTTTGAAATCATCAGACGGATCAACCAGGAGCGGGGCGTGACCATCCTCCTGGTGGAGCAGAATGCCCGGTTGGCCCTCAATATCGCCCATCACGGCTATGTCATGGAAACCGGCCGGATCGTGCTGGATGATACCGTGGACAAGCTCCGGGAAAATGCCGACATCAAGGAATTCTATCTAGGTCTGACCGATGTGGGCAAGAAAAGCTACCGGGACGTCAAACACTACAAACGCCGTAAACGCTGGCTGGCTTAGCCCGATACCGGATACCGGAAAAAATCACGTGTCAACGCTTTTGAATCTGTCGGCATTAAACAAAATTACCCTATTCCTCCCCCCTGTCTTGGCCTGATAGAGGGCCTGGTCTGCAGCGGCCACCAGAATATTGGCCTCTTTGATCCCGGGTGAAGGGTAGAAAGAAATCCCGAAGCTGGCCGTGACGTGAATTGAAGAATCGCCAATCAAAAAAGCGGTCGAGGCGATTTCATTTCTAAGACGATCACACACCAATAGGGCGGCTTCCACTTCGGTCTGCAACAAGACCAGGGCAAACTCCTCCCCTCCATACCTGGCCGCCAGGTCGCTTTCCCGAATCCTCTTCTTTAACATAAGGGCCATCTCTTTAAGAATCATGTCCCCGGCCTGATGCCCATAGGTATCATTGACCTTTTTAAAAAAATCAAGATCCAGGATGATACAAGAAAGGATACCGCCGTACCGCCTTATCCGATCCATTTCACGATTGAGGTATTCATGAAAGAAACGATGATTATAAAGATTGGTCAGTCCATCCCGATTGGCCAGGTCCTGAAGTTGAAGGTTTTTTTCCTGCAGGGCCTCATAGAGTTCTTTCATCCTCAGCTGGGTGTTGACCCGGGCCATCAGTTCTCCGGCATCAAAGGGCTTGGTGACATAATCGACCGCACCCAATTCCAACCCCCTGACCTTATCAGCCGGCTCCGCTTTGGAGGTGAGCATAATCACCGGGATATCCCGGATGGAGTCCATATTTTTCAGACGCCGGCAGACTTCATAGCCGTCCAGACCGGGCAGGATGACATCCAGGAGGATTAAATCGGGATGATCCCGCAAGGCAATCTCCAGACCCAACTCTCCCGAATCAGCAGTCATGACCTCATGCCCGTTGGTGAGCAGGATCCTTTTCCCGTATTCGGTGATTAAACGGCTGTCATCAATCAAAAGTATTTTGCTCATGACCTCACAACCCTCTGCCATAGCCGGCTTAAGCTGACCCAAGTAACTTCATGAGTATGGACGGTATCTTGTCCAAGGGGACAATTTCCCGGGCCGCGCCTAATTTGATGGCGGCCTGCGGCATGCCAAAGACGGTAGAAGAAGATTGGTCCTGGACCAAGGTCTTGGCCCCCTGGTTCCGCATGGCCAGGAGGCCGCGGGCCCCATCTTCCCCCATGCCGGTCAAAAGAAGGCCGACCCCTTTTTCGGCCGCAGCCTCGGCCAGTGAGTAAAAAAGGACATCCACCGACGGACGATGATGATTAACCGGCGGGTCCTGGCTTAGACGAAGGCAGTAGCCGGACCGATCTTTGGCGACCCGTCCATGACTGTCACCGGGCACCACCAGGGCCTCTCCCATTTTTAACCGATCTTGGTCCCTGGCTTCCCGAACCGATAATGGGGATATGTGGTCGAGATGTTCTGCAAAGGCGGCCGTGAAGGGAGAAGGCATGTGCTGGACGATAACGATAGGCGGCAACATGGCCGGGAAATGAGAAAAAAGACGGTGCAAGGCCTGGGTCCCGCCGGTGGAAGCCCCAATGCCGATAAGGTTGGGAAACGGCTGGCTCCCTACTGAAAGCAAAGGGTGGAAAGAAGGCCTTCCTTGAAATGGGGGAAGGGGTTCGGTAAGGGGAAGGATTTTCGCCTGAGCCGTTTCCTTGACCTTTCTTAGATACCGGTCGGGGAAGGTGTCCCTTTCTTCTTGGTCGCCCGGCTTTGGCTTGGGAATGAAATCCACGGCGCCTGAAGAAAGGGCCTGAATGGTTGTCTGGCAATTTTCTCGGGTATAGGCGCTGACCATAATCACCGGCATGGGGCGGGAGGCCATGACCTCTTTTAAAAAAGTGAGCCCGTCCATCCCGGGCATTTCCACATCAAGGGTCATGACATCGGGCCGGACCTTTTGGAGGATGGCTCCGGCCTCGTAAGCGTCCTGGGCGGTTGAGATCTGAGCAATCTCCGGATCCGACGAAAGGATCCGGGCCAGCCACTGCCGCATCAGGGATGAATCGTCAACGATCAGGACATGTATTTTTTTCACGCCATCTCCTCTATCAACCTCTTAAAATAATGTAAGTGACGGAGGTTCGACCCTTCTCTGGAACAACCGGCTTTTATATTTTCCTTCCCCCTGGAGAAGCTCTTGGGGTAAGGAAGGAAGACGTTTTAAGAGGATACGTCCTTCCGGGATAAAGAGATAGATTTTTCTGGCCCAGGATCCGCCTACATCTTCTTTGATCAAAGGGATATTCTCCAACTCAAAAAACTTCCGGACAAAGCGGATGTTGGAATCGGGGATATTACCGTCCGAATGACGAAAGTTGAGCACCTGGCCGCCTCCGAAGCATTTCGCTTTGAGGGTCTTCCGATCCCCTCCTTTTTTAATGATTTCCCCGATCAGCAGTTCCATGGCAAAAAGACCATAGCGGCCGATTTCATTTAAGAGGATATCTTCCGGGGATATGATCCCGGGAAGCATAAAGTGGTTCAAACCCCCGATCCGGGTCTTTTCGTCGAAGAGACAGACGGCGATGCAGGATCCCACCAAGGTTCCGATGATCTCCGGCTGATTGGCGGCATAATATTCCCCCGGACCAAGGGTGCAAACCGGGAGATTGAATTTGGAACTAAATCCTTGGCGCATGATCGGTAAAAGGGTCAGGGTATCCTTTGATAAACTGTTTTCCCAAGAGGTTTGAAGAGTTCTTTCAGCTCCAAAAGGTTTTCGCTGTGGCCAAGAAAAAGAAGCCCTGATGGCCGGAGGTTTTGATAAAAAAAATGCGCTACCTTTTCTCGAACCAGCGGCTGAAAATAGATCAGGACGTTTCGACAGAAGATGATCTCAAAAGGTCCCCGGCGGACAGCCGCCGGCCGGTGCAGGTTGAAGGATTCAAAGGCAATCTGTTTTTGAAGGGAGGGACGAATTTTGATTAGACCGGCCTGTTCCTGGATCCCCTTTAAAAAAAAAGATTTTAAAAAATCGGTTGGGATCGACTGGGCGGTTTTGGCAGGATAGACCCCCTTTCGGGCTTTGTGAAGGGCCTCCTGATCGATGTCGGTGGCCCAGATATTAAACCATAGAGAGGGGCGATTCCTGGCAAAATCGGACAGGGTCATGGCCAAGGAATAGGCCTCTTCTCCGGTGGCGCAACCGGCGCTCCAGAGGGAGAGCTTCCGGATAAAGGATCCGGACTCGGTCCAGGTGGGAAGGTAGCTCCGGGTCAGAAATTCAAAATGATGCTTTTCTCTGAAAAAGCGGGTCTCATTGGTGGTAATGCGGTTGATTAACTGACCTACTTCACGGCCGTGGGTGGCCGGGTCGGTCAGGACCTCCAGGTATTCGTTAAAATTGGTGCATCCCAAGGCCTTTAAGCGGGGAGTCAACCGGGAGACCAAAAAGACTTTTTTGAAATCGGAGAGTTTAATCCCTGCTTCACGAGAAATCAGTTCTTGTAAGATCTTAAAGGCCTTATGGCTGATGGTTAAAGGGGCAGACAGGGGCATCGTTATTAGGGCTAACCGGTTTTATCCAGGGCTTCGATTTCCTCGTCACTCAGGAGCCGATCGGCATCCAGAAGAATGACCAACCCGGATTCCTTGGTCCCGATCCCTTTGATATAAGCGCTCTGGATGGGGGTTGAAAATGCGGGCGGAGCCTGGATTTCCTCGGCGGTCAGATCCAAGACGTCGTGGGCTGCATCCACAAGGAGGCCCATCAATCTCCCGGCTAATTCCACGATGATAATAACGGTATGGGGATCATTTTCCCTCGGAGGCAGATCGAATTTTTTACGGGGATCAAAGACCGGTATGATCACTCCCCTCAGGTTCAAGATCCCTTTAATAAATTCTCCCAGGCGGGGAACCCGGGTCAAAGGACGATAGGCGATGATCTCCTTGACTTTCAATAATTCCAAGGCGTATTCCTCATGATCCAGAAAAAAAGTGATGTATTGGAGGGTTTCGGCCATGCCCCGGCTCCTTTCAGATTAGAATTCCTCAAAACCCTCTTCAAGATCCAAGTCGTTTACACCCGCCGGACCCTCTTGCAGCCTGCCCTTCTTGACCAGATCCTCCCGCAAAGGTCGTTTCACTGCCGGGGCGATTCCCCTTTTATTCCGGGGTTTAACAGGGGTATGGGTTCCCAAGGACCCGGAATGAAATTCCGGCACCTGGTTTTCCATCTCCTCGGGAAGGATGAAGCCTTCGGTGGAGATCTGTAAGGCCCCGGCATTCTGGGCCAACATCCGGCTGGACAAGGCCAGTTCGTCAACCAGAGAGCCATTTTGCTGGACAATATCCTGGAGTTCCAGGAGGGCCTGATTGATTTCTTCGGTGCCTTTAGACTGCTCCTGCGAGGCGACGGCAATATGAGAGATATGGTCCGACAATCTTTCATTTAAGGTCTGGATCTTTTCCAGACTGAGACGGGTATCCCCTACCAATTTATGCACCGAACTGACCTTGTCCAGGCTGTCCTGGATCAGGGCCTGGATTTCCTTGGCCGCCTCCTGACTGCGGCGGGCCAAATTTCGGACTTCATGGGCCACCACCGCAAAGCCCTTGCCGTGTTCGCCGGCCCTGGCGGCCTCAATAGCGGCATTGAGTGCCAATAAGTTGGTCTGGAAGGTGATCTCATTAACCAGGGTGATGATTTCCGATATCTTCTGACTGGCCTGAGAGACCTGATCCATAGAGGAATGGGTTTTTTCCAGGACCTGGTGTCCTTCCTGAGCAAAGCGGACGGCCTCTTTGGCCATCTGCTCGGCCTGCTGGGTATTGCCGGCGGTCTGGTTGATGGAAGCCGCCATCTCTTCCATAGTGGCGCTGATTTCCTCCATGGTGCTGGCCTGCTGCTGGGTTCGCTGGGAGAGGTCCTGGTTCCCGGATGATATCTGGCTGGCCGATTGGGCCACTCCCAGGGCAGCTCCCTTGGTTTGGGCGATCAGTTCACCCATTTTATCAAACATCTCATTGACCCGGGAAGAGAGCTGATCCATAAGATCCCCTTTGCCCTCCAGCAGCGCCCGCAGGGAAAGATTTCCTTCAGAAGCTTTTTGAAGGGCCAGGGACAGCTTCTCAACCCGCTCTTCCAGGTACTTGCGTTGGGCTTCTTCCTTCCGGGCCGATTCCTTAATCTGATTTTCGGCTTCTACGATCTTGGTCGTATCTCGGAAGGTCTCGAAGGCCCCTAAAATATTCCCTTTGGAGTCTTTAAGGGGGGCGGCAGAGACCATGATGTGCATAACCTTGCCCTGTTTGGTGACGGATGATAGGTTTATGCCGGTGGTAGCTTCCCCGGTTCGGAGGGCCTTTTTGACCGAACAGTCCGTATCACAGATATCGGACCGAAAGACGTTGTGACATTTCATTTTACCTTCCACTTCCTCCGGGGAGAAGCCGCTGATCTTGGCCGCTATGGGATTGATATAGGTGATGGTCATCTCGGGATCGACGATAAAGAAAGGATCCGAGATAGCGAATTTGAGGCTGTTGGCGTATTCCATCTGGTTTTTTAAATTTTGGACCATGCGGTTCAAATGGTCGGCCAGGCGGCCGATGGAATCCTCTCCCTGGGGAGGGATGGTCACTTCCAGATTGCCTTGGGCGATCTCTTTAGCCCGCTCCCGCAGGGTCCGGATGCGGCGGGTTATAAGGGCGTACATTAGAAAATAGAGGGTAACAATGATTACCAGAAGCCCGAAGACACCTGAATAGAGTATCCAGCGGCTGGAGGATTGGACGGCCCGGTAATCTTTCTGGATATTTTGGGTGATCAGGAGGCCGCCGAGTACTTTTATCTTGGGTTCATGGCACTGATGGCAGGCCGGCTCGTTCAGGATCGGCTGAAAGGAAGCGATAAATCGTTTGCCCTTTAAGGAGGTAAGCTGCCCTCCCGGCAGGGGAGTGCCTTGGGCCAGAGAGGCCTTAATTTTCTGATAGAGGTCGGGGTTGGTGATTACCTCCGAAAGGGGCTTTTTGAAATTCTCGGGTTCATCGACATAGACGGCTGTTTCGTTGGGATGGAAGATAAATCCATCCAGATTCTGGTTCGTGCTCTGCAGGGCCTCAAATTGCGTTCGCACCCCATCCATATCCCCTTTGGCCATGGGGTGGCGGATGGAGGCCAGGGTGTTTAAAAGTATGTCGTGGCCAAAGTCGGAGTAGCGGGCGATTAGCGACTGATAATGGAGACGATTAAAATAGAAGAGCAGCGAACCAACCAGCAACCCGATGGTTATAACCAGCAGAAGCAAGATCTTAAAACGCAGGCTTTTACGAAATTTTTTTAGATTCAACCAGCCCATTTCATCCCCCTTGATAACGGTTTTTCTAATGTGACAATCATGACAACCTTACGCTATCCCGCATCCTATATCTCAGATCCCGGATCCAGGATCTAGGTATTCCAAATCCTAATCACCAAAGATCAGGCGATCCAATCCGTAAATATCCAATATCAAACAGACACTGCCATCGCCCAAAATGGCACCTCCGGAAATACCGGGTATGGAGCGGAAATGACTCTCCAGGCCTTTGATGACCACCTGGCGGGTCTCCAGAATTTGATCGGCCAGGACAATAAACCTGCGTCGCTGGCTGTCGAGGACCAAGCCGATCTTATCGGTCTCCCCAATGTTCCCGGCTGTTACTCGTGGCCCGGCCAGATAGTTTTCCAGAAAAATGACCGGCAAATATTCCCCCTCAAAGGGCAGCAGGGCTTCTTTGGCCTCGATGGTTTTCAGATCACCCTTCCGGATTTTTAAGGCCGCAGCGATGGAAGACAAAGGCAGGAGGTAGGCGTCTTGGCCGATCCGGATCCGGAGTCCTTCCAGAATGGACAAGGTCAAGGGTAAACTTAAGGTGATGGTGGTCCCTTGCTGCGGCTGGGAGACAATGGTAATTGTTCCCCCGAAGCGCTGGATTTGCTCGCGAACCACGTCCATCCCGACCCCACGGCCGGATATCTGGGAGACAACTTTAGCCGTGGAAAATCCAGGCAGGAGAATGAAGCGATGCAGTTCAGCCGCGGAAGGACGGGATCCGGGAGTGACGAGTTGGGATTTCAAGGCCTTTTGATAGATGGCTTCCTCATCCAGGCCCCGGCCGTCATCTCGAACCTGGATGTAAATGCGGCCTTCCCGTTGAAAGGCCTTCATTCCCAAAGTACCCTGGGGGAGTTTCCCGGCCACCCGCCGCTCCTCGGCAGGTTCGAGGCCGTGATCGATGGCGTTTCGAATAAGGTGTTTTAAGGGATCGGTGATTTGCTCAATCAGGTCCTTATCCAGTTCGGTTTCCTCTCCTTCAAATTCGATGCGAATCTCTTTTTCTTGCTCCAGGGCCAAATCCCTGGCCAACCGGTGTAAGCGCTGGAAGGTTCCGGTCAAAGGAAACATGCGAACCCGCATCACCTGTTCCTGAATCTCTCTCAAGGTTTTTTCCACACCCTCCATTTCTTCCAGTACCAGACGAGAGGAGAGAGTCTCTGTTTGATTGGCCAAATGAGAAATTCTGGAGAAATTGACGGAGGTTTCCTCCACCAGGTTGGCCAGGAGATCCAATTTCTGGGTAGCCACCCGGATGGTCGATTTCCGCAGCCAATCCCGGCTTTTCTCCTGATCGCTCAGGAGCTGTGAAAGGGATTGGGCCGAGACCTTGTTTTGATCTACCAGGACCTCGCCGATCTTTTTCTGGGAGGCCAGGGCCTCCTGTAAATCATGGGAATCGATGTAACCTTCTTTTAGGAGGAGGTCTCCAATCCGTTGGTCCGCCAGAGAAACATCAACGCCTTCCGGGAAGTTATCGGTGACCTCTGTTATAGTAATCCGGTGGGAATCCCGGACAAAACAGAAAACATCTTCCAAGCTGGAAAGAGGCTGACGAGTACGGAAAAGGATTCCCCAGGACAAATATAGGGAAAAGGGATCGATTTCCGCAATCCCCGGAACCCTTGAGAGATCCGTTTCCACCTTGAGGACCTCACCCAGCTCCTGAAGTTCCTTAAAAAGCATCAAGGGGTCCTGACCGGAAAAGAAAAGATCTTCTTTAAAGAAGACGGAAATGGTGTAGTATTTCTGAGGAATTTCCTTTTTGAGACCAGGCAGCGCGGCTTCCGGGGAGGTTTCCTTTATTTCGAGGCCGAGGAAGCGGTTTAATTTTTCCTGTTGTGATTCCAGTTCAGAAGGTTCAATCGGTTCTTTCCCGTGGAAGGCCCTTTCGACCATAGTTTTCAATAGGGCTTGGCTGTTGAGGAGATGTGAAATCAGGGCGGCGGATGGAGCCAGCCGACCGCTTCGAAGCCTTTCCAAAAGGTTTTCCAGCAAGTGGGCATATTCCGAGAGGGAGTCGAATCCCACCATGGCCGCACTGCTCTTGAGGGTATGAATCCCTCGGAAGACCTCCTGAACGAAGGAAGGGTCATGAGGCCGCTCCTCCAGGGCCAAAAGGTTTTTCTCAATGCGCTGGAGCAGCTCCTCGGCTTCCGAGAAAAAAATCTCTAAGAGTTCTTTGTCTTCCAATCTCGTCTACCGGATGAATTTTTTAACCACCCAGAGCAACTGCTCCGGTCGGAAGGGTTTCTCCAGCCAGCCGGCAGCCCCGGCCTTCTTGGCCTCTTCTTTCAGCTCCGGCTGGGTTTCGGTGCTCAGAACCAGCACCGGGATAAAACGAAAGGAAGTGACCTTGACCTCTTGGATAAACCGGATCCCGTCCATAACCGGCATATTGATATCAGTTATGATTAAGGATATGGATCGGCCCTCTTCTTTTAAATGCGCCAGGGCGTCCAAACCCTCTTGGCCGTTTTCCGCTTCAAGGGTCTGGTAACCGGCATTCTGGAGACAGAAACTAAGGGAGGCCCGGAGAGTGGGAGAGTCGTCTATGATCAAAACAGGTGGGGGCATATCGCCTAATCCTCCATTTTAAGAAAAGAATGCAGACCCAAAAGTTTCGCCGATTCAAGGATGGCAGGAGGAACTGCTTCAAATGTAAGGGAATGATTTGCAAGGGATTTCTTAAAGGACAGCAACAATTGAAAGGCCGCTGTATCCAGGTAGGCCAGTTGGTGACAGAAAAGGGTTACCGGTCCCGATGCCTTGGAGGCAGCCAAAAGCTCCCCATGAAGGCCTTCAATATTTTGGAGGGTAATCTCACCTGCCAGGTTGATGGTAAAGGCCATAGGGGAGTCGCCTTGAAGCTCCTTTCTTTACGGACCGGTGGATCGCTGGTGTTGGGTATCCTCCCTATCTAACACAAAAAAAGAGTAAGTCAATTAAAATAGAATCAGGCCGGCGGTTGGAAAACATCCGAAAAAACCCATTGACTCCGGCATATCTTTGATGCATATTAATGCATATAGATCTGAATATGGAATGGGGGCGGGGATGAGGACGACACTGAACATAAAAGACGAGCTGCTGGAGAAGGCCTCCCGCTTGACCGGCGTTGAGGAAAAAACGGCCCTGGTCATGCTGGGGCTGGAGGCCCTGATAGCCAAGGAGAGCGCCAAGAGGCTGGCCAAACTGGGAGGTACGGAAAGGCAACTGGCGGGAATTCCGCGCCGGAGATCGGCTGACAAGTAAGATGGTCCTGGTTGATACTTCTGTCTGGGTGGCTCATCTCAGGGCAGGGAACATCGGCCTGGAGGGGCTGCTGGCTGAAGGTCGGATCGTCTGCCATCCCTTCATCATTGGTGAACTGGCCTGCGGGAACCTGAAAAACCGGTCTGAAATCCTGGCGCTGCTTCGGGCTCTGCCTTCGGTTGTCGCCGCAGAACATGACGAGGTGATGGGGTTCATTGATGATCGTCGTCTGATGGGAAAAGGGCTGGGTTTGATCGATATGCATCTTCTGGCGTCTGCTGTCCTGAGCGAGGTAAGACTTTGGACACTCGACAAGAACCTTTCTCAGGCGGCAAGGCAACTGGGATTGGCCCACTTATAAGAACCTCGCACGATATGGACAAATTCATCAATCAGCTTAAACGCACTCCCTTGGGGGACCTCATCTGCCACCACGAAAAAATTCCGGCCCGGCCTTCCCACTGGGGGGACCTTTCCTTTCCCCTGCCCCAGGCCCTTCAACAGGCCCTGATCAAAAAAGGGATCCACAGGCTCTACAGCCATCAGGTGGAGGCCCTGGAAGCCATCCGAAAGGGTGAGCAGGTCATCGTTTCCACACCCACAGCCAGCGGCAAGACCCTGATCTATCTCCTGACCAGCCTGCAGCAGATGGTTCAAGATCCTCAGGCCCGGTCCTTATATCTTTTCCCCATCAAGGCCCTGGAGCAGGATCAGAGAAAGGCCATTGAGGAATGGGGGCCTTTCCTGCCCGTGCCCCGGAAGGCTTTGAGCGCCATCTACGATGGGGATACGCCGGTCTCCAACAGAAAAAAAATCCGTCAGGAACCGCCCCCCATCGTCATCTCCAATCCCGACATGCTTCACTTGGGCATCCTGCCTTATCACGAACAATGGAAGGAATTCTTCCAGAACCTGAAAGTGGTCGTCCTGGATGAGGCCCACACCTACAAGGGTATTTTGGGCAGCCATGTGGTCCAGGTTATCCGGCGCTTGCAGCGCATCTGCAGCCTCTACCGGAGTTCTCCTCAATTTATCCTCTGCTCGGCCACCATCTCTCAGCCGGAGGTCTTTTCCAAGGCCCTGACCGGTCTGTCTTTCCAGGTGGTCAAGGAAAGCGGCTTCCCCTCTTCGGCCAAACATTTCCTCTTCCTGAATCCGGATATCAGCGCCTCGGTCATCGGGGCCCGGCTCTTTACCTATGGTTTGTCCAAAGGTAAAAAGACCATCCTCTTTACTCAGAGCCGGAAGGTCACCGAACTGATCCATACCTGGGTGGAACAGATGGTCCCGACCCTGAAAGGGAAAATCAGTTCCTACCGGGCCGGATTTTTACCGGAAGAAAGGCGGACCATCGAAAGAAAGCTGGCCTCCGGTGAGCTGCTGGGGGTGATCTCCACCAGCGCCCTGGAGCTGGGGATCGACATCGGGAGTTTGGATGTCTGCCTCCTGGTCGGCTACCCGGGCAGTGTTATCAATACCTGGCAGCGGGGCGGCCGGGTAGGACGGACCCAGAGGGAATCGGCCATCATCCTGATCGCTCAACCCGATGCCCTGGACCAGTATTTTATCCGTCACCCCGAGGATTTTTTTGAACGGGGCTTTGAGACGGCGGTGGTGGACCCGGATAATACCCCGATCCTGAAGGCCCACCTGCCCTGTGCCGCAGCAGAATCGCCTCTTCTTCGGGAGGACCCTTTCTTCCGGCCCGAGCACCATTTCCGGGAGATTAGAGAACTGGAAAAGGAAGGGCGTCTTTTATTGAGTGCCCGGGGGGAGGAATGGATCTCCTCCAAGCGGAATCCTCAGCGGGAGGTGAATATCCGGTCCATCGGAGAGGCCTTTACCATTTTGAGGGGCAAAAAAGGGGAGGTCGTCGGGACCCTGGACCGGCTGCGGGCCTTTCGCGAATGCCATCCCGGGGCAATTTACCTGCACCGGGCCGAGTCTTATCTGGTGGAAGAGCTGGACCTGTTCGAGAAGAACGTCTATGTCAAAAAACAGGAAGCCAATTATTATACCCGGATCGTGGCCCAGAAAGAGACCGAGATCATCGAACAGGAAAAGGTCAGGCCGGTGGGGAATTTTCTGATCCATTTCGGAAAGATTCTGGTGACCGAGACCTTTACCGGTTATGAGAAAAGGGCCATCCACGGCCAGGAACTCCTGGGCGTCTACCCCCTGGAGTTACCGCCCCAGACCTTTGAAACCGAGGGCCTATGGATTGAGATCGAAGATGCCCTTCAGGATCAGATGAAGGCCTTTAACTTTCATACTATGGGCGGGCTCCATGCCTTGGAACACGGGGCCATCAGCATTTTTCCGCTTTATGCCCTCTGCGACCGCGGGGATATCGGGGGGATCTGTTACCCGCGCCATCCCCAGGTAGGCAAAGGGGCCATTTTTATTTATGACGGCTATGCCGGAGGGGTGGGCCTGTCCCGGAGAGGTTTTGAGATTATTGAAAACCTGTTGCAAAAGACGATCCTGCTGATTTCGGAATGCGACTGCGAGGAAGGCTGCCCTTCCTGTATTCATTCCCCCCAGTGCGGTTCGGGAAACAAACCCCTGGACAAACAGGGGGCCCTCTACCTGGCCAAACTCCTCCTGGGGCAGACGCCCCTTAAGGCGCCCCGGAAGAAAACCGCTTCCGATGGAGGTGAACCCGAAAAAATCGGCTCCAAGCCTCAGGAAATCAACCCCCTTCGGTTGGGATTTTTTGATCTGGAAACCCAGCGGCTGGCTGAAGAGGTGGGCGGGTGGGGAAATAAGCACCTGATGCGCCTCTCGGTGGGAGTGGTCTATGATTCCGGGGATAAAGGTTACCATCATTATCGGGAGGAAGAAGCCGACCGTCTCATCGAGCATCTGAAGCAGTTTGATCTGTTGGTTGGTTTTAATATCAAAAACTTTGATTACGGTGTCTTGAAGGCCTATTCCTCCTTTAATTTTGATTCCCTGCCGACCCTGGATCTGCTGGAGGAGGTTTTTAAGTGTCTGGGATTTCGCCTGACCTTGGACCATATCGCCCGGAAGACCCTGGGGGCGCCGAAAGGCGGTAATGGACTGCTGGCCGTGCAATGGTTTCGGGAAGGGAATTGGGAGGAATTGATCCGCTATTGCCGGCAGGATGTGGAGATTACCAAGTCCCTGTTCGAATTCGGTCAGGAAAAAGGTCACCTGCTCTTCGAAAGCAAAGGGGGCCAGGTAGTTCGCTGTCCGGTGGATTGGAGCCCGAAACGGATTGAAAGCTTTCTAAAAGGACGGTGAGGAGGCTGTTATTAGCCGCATACCCACCCTGTTCAGCCTTTGTCTGTGGCAAAATAATTATTTTGGAGGGTGTACGCGATGCCGATTTATGAATATGAATGCCTGGATTGCCGTAAAAGGTCATCCTTCCTGATCATGAACCTGGAGCGGGAGCTCTCGGAGTTGCGCTGCAAAAAATGTCAAGGTCCCAACTTGACCCGGGTCGTTTCCAGAGTCAATGTCATCAAATCCGAAGAAGCCAGAATGGAGAGCCTGGCCGATCCTTCCAAATTGGGGGGCCTGGATGAAAACGATCCCAAAAGCATGGCCCGCTGGATGAAAAAAATGGGCCAGGAGATGGGCGAGGAATTCGGCGGCGAGGACTTCGACCAAATGGTGGACGAAGCCATGCAAGGCGAGGGAAAGGGTGAAGGGATCGGAGGAGAAGAAGGCGGCGCTTCGGATTATGGGGATGATTTATAGAAGGGCCAGGCATTATCGTGCAAAAAGAGACTTATTAAAAGCCTGAATCCATTCGGTATGAATTCGTGACTCACTCAAGCGACGTCCTGCACCAACGTCCCGGTTCTTGTCCGGAGCGAGGCTGAAAGGAGAACTCAATGGAAAAGATCGAAGTGACTGCAGAGCGGCTCTATTACCCCATGCCCTGTTCGTTGGTAGGGGCGAACGTGGGGGGGAAGGCAAATTACCTCACGGTGGCCTGGTTCACCATGGTAAATCCCAAACCGGCCTACCTAATGGTGGCCATGAACAAGGACCACTACACCAATTCGGGCATCACTGAGAACGGGACCTTCAGTGTCAACATTCCTTCAACAAACATGGCGGAGAAAGTAGACTACTGCGGGATCGTATCGGGCCGGAAATATGACAAATCGGCCATCTTCGAGACCTTCTACGGAAAGCTGAAAACGGCGCCGATGGTCAAGGAGTGCCCTTTCAGTGTTGAGTGCAAGCTTATCCAGACCGTTGAGCTGCCCATGGAACAGCTCTTTATCGGGGAGATCGTTGCCGCTTACTCGGAGGACCAGTACCTTACCGATGGGGCCCCCGATATGGCCAAGATAAATCCAATCTTGCTTATCCAACCGCGGAAAATGTACGCCGCCGTGGGACCCGATGTGGCTCCGGCCTGGGAAATAGGCAAGAAGCTTATTAAGTAGGACCGATACAAGTAACCGGTACCGACTGGGATTCTCAGGAAATGCCCAACTTTTTGAACAGGTCTTCAGAATCTTTGCAAACCATGAAGTCCTTTCCGGCATCGGTCTTTTCAAAGGTCCTCAAGGTGGTCTCATTAGGAATGACTACATCGAAAGGAGGTCCTTGGCGCAAGGCAGTTTGGCGGTAGAAAAGAGCAATGGCCTGTGGGCCGACAAACCCAGTTTCCCGAGCAAATCTTCGGCCTCCTTTTTTAGCTCCGGCTCAGGCGGCCCTGTATTGCAATTCAAGTTGACCGCTCCATAACCACCGGATAAAATAGGGGTTAAACTGTTACAGTCAAGGTAGGGAGATGAACGAATCCCAAACGCATCCCGGCAGCAGCTTCCCCCTCGGGGCGACCGTTCTGTCCGGAGGCGTCAATTTCAGCGTCTATTCTAAAAATGCCGACAGGGTGGAGCTGCTCCTTTTTGACCGCGCCGCCGATACCCGGCCTTCCCGAATCATCTCTTTGGATATGGCGATGAACCGGACCTACTTTTACTGGCATGTGTTCGTACCCTGCCTCCGGCCCGGGCAGATCTACGGCTACCGCGTTTCTGGTCCCTTTGAGCCGGAAACCGGTTTGCGCTTCGATGGCCAGAAAGTCCTGCTCGACCCCTACGGCAAAGCCCTGGCGATGCCGGATCAATACAGCCGGCTGGCCGCCAGCCTTCCCGGGGACAACGCTGCCGTCGCCCTTAAAAGCGTGGTGGCCGATCTGAGTCTTTATGACTGGGAGGGGGATAGGCCGCTTCGCCGCCCCTTTTACAACACGATCATTTATGAACTGCATGTCCGCGGCTTTACCCGCCATCCCAGTTCAGGGGTATCGGAAGAAAAGCGGGGCACCTATGCTGGTTTAATCGAGAGAATCCCCTACCTTAAGGACCTGGGCATTACCGCCGTGGAACTGCTCCCGGTCTTTCAGTTCGACGACCAGGACGCGCCCCCCGGGTTCAAAAACTACTGGGGCTACAGCCCAGTGAGTTTTTTTGTCCCCCACGGGGCCTACTGTTCCTTTCGGGACCCGCTCGGTCCGCTGGATGAATTCCGGGATATGGTCAAGTCCCTGCACCGGGCCGGGATCGAGGTGATCCTGGATGTGGTCTATAACCATACTACGGAGGGGCATGAATACGGCCCAACCCTGTGCTACCGGGGATTGGAAAACCGGGCCTACTACATCCTGGAAGAAAACAACAGCCGTTACGCCAACTACTCGGGCTGTGGCAACACCCTGAATGCGGGCAACTCCATCGTTCGACGAATGATCATCGACAGCCTGCACCACTGGGTCAACGAAATGCACGTGGATGGCTTCCGATTTGACCTGGCCTCCATCCTCACCCGGGATGAAAACGGCCAACCCCTGGCCAATCCGCCGGTCCTCTGGGACATCGAATCCGATCCGGTCCTGGCTGGAACCAAGCTGATCGCCGAAGCCTGGGACGCGGCCGGTCTTTACCAGGTGGGCAGCTTCATCGGGGAGAGCTGGAAGGAATGGAACGGGAGATTCCGGGATGACCTTCGGAGTTTCATGAAAGGGGACCGCGGCGCCGTTTCCCGGGTCGCCTCCCGACTGTTGGGCAGCCCGGACCTGTACGGCCATCAGGACCGGGAGCCGGAGCAAAGCATCAATTTTATCACCTGCCATGACGGGTTTACCCTCAATGACCTGGTCTCCTATAACCAGAAACACAACGAAGCCAACGGCGAGGAAAACCGGGACGGGATGAATGACAACCTCAGTTGTAATTGCGGGGTGGAAGGCCCTACGGACGATCCGGACATTGAAAAACTCCGCAACCGCCAGGTGAAGAACTTTCTAACCGTGACACTTCTGGCCATAGGGGCCCCCATGCTGCTCATGGGTGACGAAATGCGGCAGACCCAGGGGGGTAACAACAACGCCTATTGCCAGGACAATGAAATCAGTTGGCTGGACTGGAACCGCCTGGAACAACATGCCGACGTGCATAGTTTCGTTAAGAATCTGATCGCGGCCCGGTTGCGTTGGGACGCTTTCGACCCGAGCCGGGAAGTTTCGTTGAGCCAAATCCTGCGTCAGGCCCGGATTCAGTGGCACGGGATCAAACTCAGCCAACCCGACTGGGGTCCCGACTCCCACAGCATTGCCTTGACGGCCTGGAGCCGGCGGGGGCGGTTATTGACCCACATCATCTTGAACGGCTATTGGGAACCGCTGGCCTTTGAACTGCCGCCGGTTCAAAACCTGCAGGGAAAGGCCTGGCACCGCTGGATCGACACTTCCCTGGCGCCCCCTGACGACATCGGCAGTTGGGCCAATGCCCCGGCCGTTCCCGGGGAGACCTACCTGGTTCAACCGTGGTCCATCGTGGTGTTGATGGAGCGAATCGGAAAAAATTCTTCCTGATAAGAAAGGAAAAATCATGCCGGTTGCCGATTATCATAGGTACGGTCAGATGCTCGAGCGGGCCCGGGAAGGGCGCTTCGCCTACCCGGCCATCAACGTGACCTCCCTGACCACGGCTAACGCCGTCTTGAAAGGGCTGGCCGAAAGCCGGAGCGACGGAATCATCCAGGTCTCCACCGGCGGGGCGGCCTTCGCTTCCGGATCCATGGTCAAGGACATGTTCCTGGGAGCGGTCTCTATCGCCGACCATGTCCACCGGGTGGCCGAACGCTACCCGGTCTATGTAGCTCTGCACACCGATCACTGCCAGGCGGACAAACTCGCCCAGTATGTCCTTCCCCTGGTGGAGGAGACCGAAAAACGCCGAGCTGCCGGTAGGCCGAACCTCTTCAGCAGCCACATGTTTGACGGCAGTGCCCTGCCCCTGAAAGACAACTTAGATATCTCCCAAAAGCTTCTGGAGCGATTTCATAAAAGCGAATTGATCCTGGAAATCGAGGCCGGTGTGGTCGGCGGCGAGGAGGACGGCATCAAGGCCGAGGCCTCGGCCAAGCTCTACACCACCCCCGAAGATACCCTGGAGGTAGCCCGCCGCCTTAATTCAATAAAGGGGGCCCGCTACCTGCTGGCCGCCACCTTCGGAAACGTGCACGGCGTCTACAAGCCCGGGGCTGTCAAATTGAAACCCTCCATCCTGCGAGACTGCCAGGAGGCGGTCGTCAAGCACTATGGCGAGGAAGCCCGTTTCTTTCTGGTCTTTCACGGCGGATCGGGCTCGGAACTGGCCGATATCCATGAGGCCATTGATTACGGCGTGGTCAAGATGAATGTCGACACCGACACCCAGTACGCCTTCACCCGGGCCATTGTGCACCATATGTACCGGCACTATAATGAGGTTCTGAAGGTGGACGGTGAAGTGGGGAACAAAAAGGCCTACGATCCCCGTCATTATCTGAACGAGGCCGAAGCCTCCATGGCCGAGCGGGTCAAACAAGCGGTAAGCGACCTGCGCTCAACCGGGACGACGATGTTTAAAGCCTAACTATTTCACCGCAAAGGTGCAAAGAAATGAGCCGGGGCATCTATCTGCTCAGCAGCGAACCGCGCAGCGGCAAGACCCTCACGGCCGTCGGACTGATGGAGGCTGTCTCCACCAGGCTGCACCCGCTGGCCTTGTTCAGGCCTGTGGTGGCCGAGGGCCCTGATCAGGACCCCCTGATCGCCTTTACGGCTGATCGGTACGGCGGCCATTTCCCCTATGAAGACCTTTACGGGGTAAACCACCGGAAGGCCCTGGAATTGATCACGACCCAGGAGAAAAGGGAGGAATTGTACGCCTTCATCCTGGAAAAATACAAGGACCTGGAAGCCCGCTGTGATTTTATTCTGGTGGTAGGTACCGGCTACCGGAGCGCGGCACCGATGCTGGAGTTCGATTTCAATACCGACCTGGCCCGGCACCTTGGCCTGCCGGTCATGCCCGTGGTCAAGGGCTTTGGAAAACCGCTGGACATAATCATCCAGGCCGTCCAGGGCCTGGGGGAAACCCTCAAAGAAAAACGCTGCGATCTGCTGGCCTTCGTTGTCAACCGGGTCGATCCCGACAACAAGAAGGAGATCGACGCCAGGCTTCAGCAGACCCTCGGAGGACTTTATTCCATTTTCACCCTGCCGGAGCACCCCCTGCTGGAGAAGCCGACCGTTCGGGATATCACGCAAGCCCTGAAAGCCGAACGAATAAGCGGCGAACCGGAGGCCTTCGACGGTCTGGTCCATCATTTTAAGGTGGCGGCCATGGAACTGCCTCATTTTCTTGATCACCTGGAGGAAGGCAGCCTGGTCATTACACCCGGCGACCGCTCCGACATCATCCTGGGCACTTTGGCCGCCGACCAGTCCCGGGCTTTTCCCAGAATCGCAGGGCTCCTGCTCTCGGGGGGTCAGGAACCGGCCCCCCAGATCATGCGGCTTCTCGGCGACTTGTCCCAGTCCAGCCCGCCGGTCCTGAGCGTGGCCACCGACACCTTTACAACCGCCCTTCAGGCCAGCCGGGTCGAACCGGGCCTGGTCACCGAAGACCGGCGCAAACTGGCGGCCGCCGCCGGAATGATCGGATCTTCAATGGACCTGTCTTTCCTCCTGGAACGCCTGGCCCTATCCCGGTCGGAGCTCCTGACCCCGCTCATGTTCCAGCACGAACTGCTGAACAGAGCCCGCCGGGAGCTCAGGCATATCGTGCTGCCGGAAGGTGAAGAGGAACGCATCCTCCGGGCGGCTGAAATCACCCTCCTGCATAAGGCCTGCCGACTTACTCTGCTGGGAAAGGTCGATGAGGTCAAACAGAAGATTGCTGCCCTGGGCCTTTCCCTGGAAGGGGTGCCGATCATCGACCCGGCTACCTCCGAATTGAGAGCAGAGTTCGCCGAGGCCTATTATCAAGCCCGCCGGCACAAGGGCATTTCCAGGGAAATGGCCTTTGACACCCTGGCCGATGTCAGCTATTTCGGCACCATGATGGTCCACCAGGGAAAGGCCGACGGCATGGTTTCCGGTTCGGTTCATACCACGGCCCACACCATCCGGCCGGCCCTGGAGTTCGTTAAAACCAGGCCGGGTACGCTGCTGGTCTCCAGCATATTCTTCATGTGCCTGCCTGACCGGGTGCTGGTTTATGGGGATTGTGCCGTCAACCCCGATCCCACGGTTGAGGAGTTGGCCGATATTGCGGCCAATGCCGCGGCCACAGCCGCCGCCTTCGGCATCGAACCCCGGGTGGCCATGCTGTCTTATTCCACCGGGGAATCAGGGAAAGGGCCGGAGGTGGAAAAGGTGCGGGAGGCGACCCGGCTGGCCAGGAATCGTTTTCCGGACCTGAAGATTGAAGGCCCCATCCAGTATGATGCGGCCATCGACTCCGAAGTGGCCCGGGTCAAGATGCCGGCAAGCGAAGTGGCCGGCCGGGCCACGGTTTTCATTTTCCCGAACCTCAATGCCGGGAACAGCGCCTACAAGGCCGTGCAGCGTGCCGCCGGCGCTTTGGCCATCGGCCCCGTTCTCCAGGGCTTGAACAGGCCGGTCAACGACCTCAGCCGGGGGGCCACCGTGGCCGATATCGTCAACACCATCGCCATCACGGCCATTCAAGCCCAGCAGGTAAGGGAGGCCTAACAAGAGGCGGATCATGAAGCTACTGGTCATCAACAGCGGAAGTTCCTCCATCAAGTTTGAGGTCTTTGCAGGAAAGGACTGCCGGCTGCTCATCAGCGGGCTGCTGGAAAAAATCGGCAGTCCGGATACCCGACTTCGCCTGAAGCGGCGTTCTGAAAGCGGGGCTTTTATCACATCCGAAACCATGGAAGAGGTGGCCGATCACGCCGGCGGATTTGCTTTGATCGGCCGGGTGAATGCCCGGGATAAGAACATCGCCTCGGAATCGGATCTTTTCGGTATCGGACACCGGGTGGTTCATGGCGGCGATTTGTTCCAGGATCCGACCCTGATTACCGCGCCAGGTTGTTGCGGCTATCCGAAGGCTCATCCCTCTGGCCCCGCTTCATAATCCATCCAACCTTTTGGGCATCGAGATTCTGCGGAAGTCGTTTCCCCGGGTACCCCAGGTGGCGGTCTTCGACACCATGTTCCACCAGACCCTTCCGCCCCAGGCCTATCATTACGCCCTTCCCTATGAACTCTATGAAAAGCATCATGTCCGCCGGTACGGATTTCACGGCACCTCCCACTTCTATGTGGCCAAAGAAGCGGCCAGGCACCTGGGCCGGCCCTTTGAGAAAACCAGCCTGATCACCCTGCATCTCGGCAACGGGGCCAGCGCCACGGCCATTAAAATGGGCCGAAGCATAGATACCTCCATGGGGCTTACCCCTTTGGAAGGCCTGATTATGGGGACCCGATGCGGAGATATCGATCCGGCCCTTCACTTTTACCTGCTGCGCGAAACCGGGACGACCCCGGAGGAACTGGAGGGGCTCCTCAACTCCCGCAGCGGGCTCAAGGGGCTTTGCGGGTCAAACGACCTGCGGGAAATCATCGAACTGATGGAGAGAGGAAATACCCGGGCCCGGCTGGCGGTGGAGATGTTCTGTTACCGGATTAAGAAATACATCGGCGCCTACCTGGCGGTGCTCGGCCGGGCGGAGGCCGTCGTCTTCACCGGAGGCATCGGGGAAAATGCACCGGTCATCCGGCAAAAGATCTGTGATGGCCTGGAAGGCCTGGGTATTGGTGTTGATGAAGGTAAAAATCGCGCTTCCTTGGGAAGCATTTCCGAAATTCAGAGGGATGGGCTGCCTATTAAAGTGCTGGTCATCAAGACCGATGAGGAATTAGAAATCGCCCGCCAGACCATCCAAGTCATTGAGCAAGCCGCGGGTTCAAACAGCAGGTAACTTAGTCATCCTCAGCGCGGCATAGCCGCAACCAAATCCGAAACCCGGGAAAAGATAAAAACAATCTCTCGCAGAGCGCGCCGAGAACACAGAGATTCTCTTTTTTCATTGCCGGTGAGTGGCCGGCAATGAAAAATCCGATCGAGGCTATCGCGCACCCAAGGCCGAAGGCCGAAGAAAGTTTTGAGCCTTGAGCTATCAGCTATGATCTGCCGTCATCGCCCTTGTCTTTCCTTTGAGCTGTGAGCCATGAGCTTTTCCTCTCCCGCCTTGTTTTTCTTCGCCGAACTCCCAACTCTGAACTCCGAACGTTTTAATAAAAACCCCTTGCCATCTCTCGATTTATCTGAATATACCTACCCTCAGCCTTACTGCGACTGCATCTTCAGCTAACATGATCGCTTCGCCCCCAAAACGGAAATAATACTTCCGAAATCTTAGGGGAGACTATCCTAATTTGAAAAGATCGGCATGAGACTCCGTCCTTTCAAAGATGATCCGATCTTCTTTCAAACAGTAAATAAGCAACCAATCCGCCTCGATATGGCATTCCCGTCGGCCGGCATAATTTCCAACAAGCCGGTGATCCCGGTTAAGCGGGTCGAGCTGTTTGCCTCCTATAAGTGAATGGGCAATGATTTTAAACTTTTCAAGATCCTTGCCGCGTTTTTTAAGCCTCTTAATATCCCTTTCGAATTGCCTGGTATAGACTGGGATTCTCATGAAATGCCCAACTTTTTGAACAGGTCTTCAGAATCTTTGCAAACCATGAGGTCCTTTCCGGCATCGGTCTTTTTAAAGGTCCTCAAGGTGGTCTGATTAGGAATGACTACATCGAAAGGAAGCCCTTGGCGCAAGGCAATTTGGCGGTAGAAAAGAGCAATGGCCTGTGTGGCCGACAAACCCAGTTTCCCGAGCAAGTCTTCGGCTTCCTTTTTTAGCTCCGGCTCTACCCTGGCCCTGACTGTTGCCGTTTTACTCATTTTAAGCCCTCCTTCGAATCTTTGTTTTTTGAGAGAATTGTAGCACAAGGGGGCTACAGATGCAATTTCCAATTTTATCGAATTCCGAACGTCTTTTTCTTCCCCCGTCTTGCGCCTCACGCCTTACGGTCTTCTTCCCATGATTTAAATGTGAAACTGTATGAACTGCTATCGAAATAACATGTCGATGACATCGACACGTGGCGATTACGTGTCGATGTTGTTTGGATTCATGGGCACGTTTATTAATCACCCCTGCCTTTCATTTCCAACTTTCAGTTTAATTTGCCGGAAAAGGAAGAAATGGAACGGTTTATTGAAAAGCAGATGAGGGCAATAAGGGATGAAACTTAATACAGGGAAGTATACGGCCCGCAAAATAATTTGTGAGAAGTAATAAACCATTTTCTTCTCACAAAAAGTTTTTTGAGAAATATGATTCCCACAAAAGGAAAAGAGGTTTTGCAAGTTATGATAAACGTGTCGATGGCATCGGCATGAACTTGCCAAAAGAAATGGCAGCGATGGCCGGTTTTAGAGTCTGGGTAAATTTGAAGGAGTTGGGTTTTGGGGGGTAGGTGGCGCACATCCACTTGGGGTGATGAGGTCTCGCTGGAGTACGGCAAGGCTCTTCGCAGCCATACAGAATCAAAAGTAATCTTTGTAGCCTTAGCATCTTAGCGCTGACCTGTTTTTTTTTCCCCGAACTCCGAACACCTTCCCTTGCCAAATTTTTCCGTTGACATATTACGCTTCACGTAATACTCTTCGACAATGATCAAGTCCTTTTCTTGCCGTGACACGGAAGCCTTATTCAATGATCGCAGGATCCGCCGTTTTCAGGCCTTTGAACGTCAAGCAAGAAAGCGTCTCTTGGTCTTGCAGGCCGCACCGACGCTGGAAGCTTTGAGGCTAAATCCAGGGAACAAATTTCATTCCCTGGTAGGGGATAGGAAGAACCGCTATGCCATCAGCATTAACAGCCAATGGCGGATTTGTTTTGAATGGCGTGAAGGAAACGCTTATCAGGTTGAGATTATTGATTACCATTGAGTGAGGTGTAGTTTTTATGAGTCATCATAACCTGCTTGAACCGATCCCGCCCGGGGAGATCCTCAGGGAAGATTTTATGGAACCATTAGGGATCAGCATTAATCACCTGGCCCGAAATATCGGGGTTCCACCTAACCGGATCAGTGAAATTGTCAACGGCAAAAGGGCTGTTACAGCCGATAGCGCCCTTAGGTTACAGAGGTTTTTTGGGGTTGAAGCCCAATTTTGGCTGAATCTTCAATCGGAATACGATCTTAGGCTGGCTAAGCGTCAAAAGTGGCCGGAGATTGAACGGACCATTATCCCTCTCAAACCAAAAATCTCCGGACCTACCGCCGATAAGGGAGTCGTCCTAATCTCTTAAGTTTCCCGAGGGCAGATCCCCATGGACTCCGCAGCTCCGGCCTTAGCGCCTTTGCGGTGATATAAGTCCTTTGTTTTTCGCCGAACAACGAACGCTGAACGCCTTAAGCCGTTCCACTCCTTTCCGCTCTCACGCCCCACCGCCTTACGGCTTTTTCCCTATGAGCTGTGAGCTTTTCCTCTCCCGCCTTGTCTTTCTTCGCCGAACTCCCAGCTCCGAATGTCTTTTTAAAAAGCCTTTGACTTCTCCCAAAACTTTCGCCTATACTTACACTTACATATCCCCGTGGGCTTTCCCCTGAATCTCTTTCACCCGTTTGTGTGAAGTTAACCTTTCTTTGTTGTTGAAGTAAGCCCCACGGCCAATCGGCCGGTTGAAGTGATAGCTTTACAAATATGCCTTTAATTTCGAACAAAAAATTGATGCAAAGAAAATAACCCCAATTCCAGTGAGTAAGCTTTAGCTAAGCACATTCTGCACGAACGTCCCCTTTTATTCTTTTGATTATGGACCTTTCTTCCTGTAATGGTGTTGTGCTATACAAGCCGTTCTTAAAATATTTCGCTCGGTAATTGTCAAACACACACCGCCTATTTGTTGTTCATAATTATTTCTATCAAAGCAGGTGCAGGGGTTTTATAACAGTCATATACAAAGCTCCGGCATCCCTTTTTTTCCTTGACGCTTTTAATTTTCCAATTTAATATCGATCCTAACTCTAAGTAAATTCTATCAATTCCTGCGAGGAAAACCCATGACCGGAATAATGGAAATGGTAATTAGGTTGCTTCTCGGAGCCCTTCTGGGTGGGATAATCGGCTTTGAACGGTATACTCATGGTCGGCCTGCCGGTTTCAGGACTCATTTAATCGTCTGTTTAGCTTCGGTCCTTATCATGATGGTCTCTGTTGACTTTCACTATCTAACCAAACAAAATCCCGACTATATAAGAATTGATCCCTCTCGGGTGGCTGCTGGGGCCATCACTGGAATAGGATTTCTGGGCGCTGGCGTTATTATTAAAACAGGATTTATTGTCCAGGGCCTTACGACCGCAGCCTGTCTTTGGATTGTTTCTGCTATCGGCTTGGCGGTGGGTGTTGGACTTTATCTCCCGGCTATAATAGCAACCCTTATTACAATGATCTCTCTATGGGTCCTAAGGGGAATTGAACAAAAAATGGAAAGGAAATTATATAAATATGTCGGTATCACCACCGGCAGTGCCGATAAAGAAAAAATAATCGAAGAGGTATTAAAAGAGGCAACGGCGTCTATCGAAAATATCAATTATGAATACAACCGGGTTAGTAATATTTTTAATTACACTTTTACTGTTTCAGTGGACGACAGAGGGGATCTCTCTGGTTTACTTGCCAAGCTTAGTTCAGTTGAAGGCATCAGCAGGGTATCAATCAAAGGCTGATTAGTTTAGGCAAGGTGAAGTGGTCCATATCACTCACCGTTGCCATAAGATCACAAATGGATCTAATCCCCTAAAACCTTCCAGTAAAAGATATGATAAACGGTTTCGTCCCGGCCTTTCAGGTCCCTACTCCCGACCGGCTTTCTCAACCGCCCAAAGGAGATCAAATTTTTTACCATTGGTGCTTTGATAGCGGGGCTCGGGTGTTCCGGCAACCCGATTCATCTTCCAACCCTTCTTCCTGGAAAGCAGAAAGGAGTTCTTCTACCAGGGTCTCGATTTTTTTGGCCGATCTGATTTCCAACCTGAGGGCCGGCATCTCCCTGCAGATCCCCTCCTCGCTTTCCCCACAGGGCTTCTCGATGGCACCCGGCAGTATGGGAAACCGTTCCCACCCGCTTGACATAGCCACCGCGCCCAATCCAGACCATAGAAGTAATACAACAACCGGGACTATCGCCTTAATTACCATGCCATCCCTTTAATGTGTATCGATCCGATTTGATTAGGCGCAGCGCTCATTTCTTCGGTAGGGGTTTCCAATTTACTCTTTTTACGCAAAGTCCAGATAAAATTTGTTTACCGCCCTTTAAAAACCGGCTTTCTTTTTTCAGCGAAGGCCCTCAGGCCTTCTTTCCGGTCTTCGGAGGCATATAGGATCGAAGAGCATTGGGCCTCATAGTCCAGACCCGAGGCCAGGTCCAGTTGCAGACCGACGGTTACCGCCCTCTTAATGTATTTAAGGGCGAGCGGGGCATTCTTAATGATTTTTTTCGCCAGGTCCGTGGTCTCTTCCATAAGCTTTTCCACCGGCACAACGTTATTCACCAACCCGATCCGGTAGGCCTCCCGGGCATCGACAAATTCGCCGCTGAAGAGCATTTCCTTGGCCCTGGTCGCCCCGATCAGGCGCGGGAGCCTCTGAGTCCCCCCGGCTGAAGGCATGGAGCCCAATTTCACCTCCGGCAGACCAAAGCGAGCCGTTTCCGAGGCGATCCTCAAGTCGCAAACCAGGGCCAGTTCGCAGCCCCCGCCCAGGGCTACACCGCTGACCGCGGCAATCACCGGCTTCTCAAACTGCTCGATGCGCGTGTAAAATTCCTGGCTTTTTTTCTGAGCCGAGTAAAACTGGGCCTGTGTTACCTGAACCGTAGATCTTTCTTTGATATCCGCTCCGGCGCTGAAGACTTTTTCCCCTCCGGTCAGGATCACTGCCCTGATTTCATCATCTCCTTCCCAGCTTTCAAATATGGACCAGACCTCTTCCTTTAGCTGCCGGCTCAAGGCGTTCATCCGATCAGGACGATTGAGGGTAATTATGCCGATGCCGTTTTCTTTTTCAAATAATACAGTCTCGTAGTTCATGGGAACCTCATTCTATAAAGGGTCCAAGGGTTCGAGGATTCAAAGGGTTCAAGTGCCGATTATTCCGCTCGAACCCTGGACCCTTTGGGCACTTGAACCCTTTAGTTAGTAGGTTACTGATTTCCCATACTGCTCCCGGAGCACCCTTTTGAGTATCTTGCCGGCCGGGTTTTTAGGCAGGGCCTCGATAAAGTCCACCGACTTGGGGCACTTGAACCCGGCGATGTGCCGGCGGCAGAAACCGATGATTTCCTCGGGCGAAGCCGACTCCCCGGCCTTGAGGGTTACCACCGCCTTGATGGCTTCCCCCCATTTCGGGTCAGGCACACCAATAACGGCCGCTTCGGCAATCTTAGGATGAAGATATAGAACCTCCTCCACCTCCCGGGGAAAGACATTTTCGGCCCCGGTTATGATCATATCCTTTTTGCGGTCCACGATGTAAAGGAATCCTTCTTCATCCAAGCGGCCCAGATCCCCGGTATGCATCCAGCCACCCCGCATGGCCTCTTCCGTGGCCTCAGAATCTTTGTAATAACTTTTCATCAGGTTATTCCCACGAAAGACGACTTCCCCGATTTCTCCAGGGGCCTGGTCCTCTCCCTGCTCATTAATCACCCTCATTTCCAGGCCGATGAGCGGTTTGCCTACACAGGCCGTCTTCCGGTGGGAATCGCCGGTGGTAAGGGTGGTGATTCCTCCGGAGGCCTCGGTCATGCCGTAATTATCAAATATCAGGGCATTGGGGAAAATCTCCTTAAGCCTTCTCAGGGTCTCCACAGGCATGATAGCCGCACCGGACCCCAAAAGGGTAACCGAACTGGTATCATACCGGTCAACTTCAGGAACCTGAAGGATCATATTATAAACCGTGGGTGCGGCGCCCCAGCGGGTAATTTTTTCCCGCTGGATCGTTTCCAGGCAATCCTTAGGATCGAATGTTTTTTTAAGATAGATGGTCGCACCCAGATAAAAGTTGGTGAAGACGTTCCCGATAGCCGCCACGTGATAGAGCGGAAAAACCTGTAAGACCCTATCACCGGCACGGAATGTCCCGGTATGTGCCCAGTTGATACAATTCCAAATAGTGGAATTATGGGTAAGCACCACCCCCTTGGCCCGCCCGGTCGTCCCGGCGGTATAAACAATCATGGCTTTATCGTCGCCCAGAATTTCCAATGAAGGGAATTTATCTTTTCCGTCCTGCAGGATAGCCTGAAAGCTGTCGGTTTCAGGCGAAGCCGGCTCCTCAAACATCATAAAGGACCGCACCTTGGTAAGCTGGGGCCTGATCGCTCCTACCGTCTTTTCAAAATCCTTGGAAAAGACCAGGGCTACGGTCTCGGAATGGTCCAGTATCCAGGCCATTTCCGGCGGGGCCAGCCTGCCGTTTATCGGAACCAGGATGCCGCCTATCTTGAAAATTCCGAAAAAAGCAATCAGCAGTTCATTGCAGTTTAAGGCCAGCGTTGCAATGTGATCCCCTTTTCCAAAGCCCATCCGGATCAAACTGTCGGCAAAGCAATTGCTGAGGCGATCCAATTCGCCATAGGTCACGGCAGTCCCTTCCTGAGAAACCAGGGCTGCCTGTTCCGGCATCTTATGGGCGGTCCGCCTGATCATACTGCCCAGGTTGATGGTATATAATAAGCTCATGGTCGGTCTCCCAGGCTACAGGCGGGGAAGCTGGGCTTCAAAAGTTCCCTTGAGTTTAAGCTCCCCTTTTTCATCCTTGGCCACTACCTGGCACAGGATACAACGGTCAGGTTCCCGCTTTTCAACGACCTTCCCCGTGATCGTAATCACCTCGTTGAGTCGGGTAAGCCCTAAAAACCGGACCTTGAATCTTCTCAGATAACGATTGGGGATCCAGGCGCTGATCGCCTGGCCTGCGAATCCCATAATCAGCATCCCCTGAGCAATGACTCCCCCAAACCCGGCCTTCTGGCCGACGGCCGGGTCATAATGCAGGGGATTGAAGTCGCCCGAAGCGCCGGCGTATCGGACCAACTGTACCAGGGTGACGGGTTCTTTGACCAGAGGAGGCATCTGGTCACCGACCTTCAGATCTTCAAAAACAATCGCTTTAGCCATTATCCCTCCGCCAGTTTTTCTAAAATGGTTGAACGCCCCACCAGCACCTTCCGGCCCTTCTGATTGAAGGCCATGGTTTCCAAAACGGCCAGGTGCATTTTCCCCGCACGACCTTCCTTGACCTGGAAACCAGCCACCGTCATGGTGCATTGCAGGGTCTCTCCGGCGCAAACAGGCTCAAAATATTCATAGTCCTGTTCGGCATGAAGAACCCTGATGGGGTTGGCCCCCAACTGGTTGCAGATTTCGGAAAAGCCCAACCCTCCCCAGAGATTGATGGCCGTCCCGAAGGTAGGCGGCGCTATGATTTCAGGGTACCCTTCGGCACGGGCCTCCCCTGACTCCCGATAAATCGGATTGGGATCTCCGATAGCCTCAGCCAGTTCACGAATTTTGGCTTGCTCGACCAGATAATGAAATTCAGCCAGGCGTTTTCCTTGGATGGACTCATTCATTTATTTTCTCCCTTAGGTTAGGAATGGTCAACTGGTCCGATTCAAATCCCCCCCACCCTTCCCCCCTCCTCAAGGTGTAAGGGAGGGGGTCTTATCTCCTCAGGAAAGATCAACCCATCGTATAAAATCTTCCGTCTTCCCACGTTGGCTACGGAAGAGATTGGCTGGGTGATCCGGAACGGGATAGCCGATCCCGAGGCCCATAACCAGCACCTGATCCGAAGCTATCCCGGCGAATTGCCGCACCACGTCCGGATAACTTACCGACCGGGTCAGGATGCAGGTCCCCAGCCCCTGTTCCACAGCCAGCAGGGCGATGGTCTGCAGTATGATGCCGCCGTCCATCAGGGCGTAGGGATTGAATCCCCGGTCAAAGTGGAGGTAAATCAGACCAGGGGCCTCAAAAAAGCGGGACATGGCCAGGTTGTAGGCCTCTCTTTTCTCCCGGTCCTCACGGGCAATACCCAAGGCTTGAAAAAGACTTTTCCCCAGGCCCTTGTAGCGAACGGTCTGAATTTCGTTGAAGGTGGTTTGAAAAGGAAAATCCGGGTTTGAAGGGGTGCCTTTTTGGAGAAGCCGGACATACTCCTCTCTGATTTTATACAGGGTCTCCCCTCCTACGATGGTGAACTTCCAGGGCTGGGTATTTCCCCAAGAGGGCGCCCAGAGGGCCTTTTCCATGATGTCCCTTAGGATTTTTTGGAGGACCGGCTCCGGACTGAAGGCCCGGATGCTTCTTCTGGCCAGAACAGCTTCCTTAACGTCCATAACGTTCTCCTTTCTAAATGACCGATACTGGATACTTGATGCTGGAAACTCGATACTGGATAAAAAACAACTCGCTTGGGCAATTTGGTAAGCGTCATTTCATGTATCTCGTTTACCAGTTCTCCGGCTAACTTCCAGACCTCCAAGCTTTTATAACTCATTCACTCCTCAGTTCATCCAGTATCCAATATCAAGTATCCAGCATCGAGTATCCAGTATCTTTGTCTTAAATCACCTTCTCTTCCTTTAAAGCCTTTATTTCTTCCTCCCCAATTCCCAATTCACTCAGGATCTCCCTGGTCTGGGCCCCCAGGGCCGGTGGAGATTGATCCGGCCATTCTTTTTGACCCGGGAAAAGGGCCGGGTATTTGACCTGTTTGCAAGGTTGCCCGGTTTCATCCGGGAGATCGAAGAGCAATCCCCGATGACGGATATGGGGATCCTCTTCGATGTCATCGAGCCGGTTGACCGGGGCGGCCGGAACATCTCCGGCTTCAAAAAGCGCCAGCCAATCCCTTAGATCTCTTTCAACTATAATAGGTTCGAGTATGGCCCGAATTTCGTTTCGGTGGATGAAACGCCCCCGGTCAGTCGATAACCGCGGATCCATGGCCAGATCCCCCCGTTCCAGGGTTCCGCATAAATTCGTCCAGAATTTGTCTTCGATGATTCCCAAGGTGATAAACCTTTTATCCCGGGTTTGATAGACATCATAGGCCCCTTTGCGGATTATTTCATCATGGGTCTTTCTGCCGGTTCCCAGGCCGTAGGCCAGACGGATGGACATCATAGAGAGAGGTGCATCCATCAGGGCTACGTCCAGATAACACCCCTTTCCGGACCGACTCTTCCCAAGGAGGGCAGCCAGGATGGCATGGCTGGCCATAATGCTCCCGCTCAGATCTGCCAGGGGTACAGGCGGGTGATGCGGAAGCTCATCCGGATTGGCCGTGAGACCCAGGATGCCGGCAACAGCCAAATAGTTCAGGTCATGACCGCTTTTCAAACGATAAGGGCCTTCCTGGCCGTAACCGCTTAGAGAACAATAAATAAGTCCCGGATTGTGACCGCTCACGGCTTTATAGTTCAACCCTAATCGTTCCATGACACCGGGACGAAATCCTTCCAAAAGGACATCATGAACTTCTATAAGCTTTAAAAGTATATTCCGGCCCTTGGGGTGTTTAATATTTAAGGACAGGCTTTTTTTATTCCGGTTCACCGTACCGAAGCCCCAAGGATTAATGTGCCTCATATAATCGCCGCGGCCTGGTTCTTCCACCTTCAAGACCCGGGCACCCAGGTCGGCCAGAAGCTGGGTGCAAAACGCCCCGGGAATAAGGCGCGAGAGATCCAGGACGCGGATATGGTTTAGCATTGTCTTCATTGATAATTTCCTATTGCCTGCCCCGCCGCACGTGGCTCAGTCAGGAAACCAGGTTTATGGTCGCTTCTGGATCCCGGCTCGCGGTCGCTACCCGCCCTTGACCGGGATGACGAATCAGGATACCTCCTCTCCCCCTAAGATGGGGGAGTCCGCCGCGGTGGAGGGGTGGGGGTGAAAATTAAGGGGCTAATTTGAGTACCTTCTTGGCGTTTTCTAAAAGAATTTTTTGCCGCACCTCCGGCTTGAGCTCAAGCTGCTCAAAATCGCGCAGCCATCGCTCAGGCTTGATAAAGGGATAATCGGTCCCGAAGAGGGCCTTATTCTGGAGTCGGCTGTTGATATCCCGGGTGAGCTGGGGCGGGAAATATTTGGGAGACCAACCGGAGAGGTCCACATAGACATTGGCCTTATGGATGGCCATGGCAATGGCCATATCCGTCCAGGGCCAGGCCGGATGGGCGCAGATGATGGTCAATTCCGGAAAATCAGCCGCCACCTCATCGATCGGCAGAGGGTCCACATATTTCAGTTTGATCCCTAAGCCTCCCGGCATGCCGGCCCCGAGACCGGTTGTCCCGCAGTGAAAAAGGATCGGGATCTTCAGCTCGACGCATTTCTCCCAAAGGGGATAGAATCGCCGGTCATTGGGGAAGAAGGCCTGGGCGGCCTGCTGAAATTTGGCCCCCCTAAGCCCTAACTCTTTGACCGCCCTTTCCAGTTCTTCAATGGCGGCCTTACCTTTCCAGGGATCCACACCGGCAAAGCCGATGAAAGTCTCGGGAAAACGACGGACCATTTCAGCCACATACTCATGAGATATGGGCTTGAGGCCGGTGACCGTTTCATCATCGGTTGGCAGGAGCACCCCCATGATACCGTGATCCTGATAGACCTTAGCCATTTCCTCTTCGCTCAAGACTTCGAGTTTGGTGTTGAAATATTTCTCCAGGGCATCTCCATAGATACCGGACTTCCTCCGCCCTTCGGCCGTAGAAAAATGGACATGAATATCTATTGCCTTCATATTAATTCCTCCTTTTCATTAAGAGCTCAAAGTTTAAGGCTCAAAGCTCAAAGAGGGAAAATGCCTTTTGCCATTATAATCGGCATCGAGCTTTCAGCTTTGAGCTTTGAGCTTGCCCAAATAATAACGATTCGGGTCGAAAATCCTTAGTAACCGCAACTCCTGTAAATTGGGGGGTTCAATCCAGCGCAGATTCTTGGCCATTTGAAGCTCCCAACCGCATTGATCCTTGATGTGGCGAACGACGTCTTCTTTTCCCAGGCCTTGAGATCCGGGAAAGAGGCCGGTCAGGAAAAATTCCTCTTGGTCTTCCAACTTCTCAAAAACAGCCAAGTTGGAAACGAGGGTCTTAACTTTTTTCCCGGGGCTGGTGATGTAAGGCACCTTGGCCACAAAACTGTCTTTTTTCTGCAAAGCAGTGACCAGGACCTCCTGGGCCGAACTGGCGATATCATTCGCCCCCCCTGAACCGACCATAAAGAGCCCTCTTTCAGGATCCTGAGTGCTGTTGATATTGCCCACGCGGTCGATCTGGCCGGCCCCCAAAGAGCCAAGACATCGATTCCTGGCACCGCCCATGATGATGCCCATGATATGATGAACATCGGTCAGCATCTTGCAAGAGGGGAAATTGCGGCTGTTGAAGGTAGTCGGATCCCCGGGCCGCGGGGCATAACCCAACATGCCCGCCTCGGCCATAACATCGATATCCATTCCCAGTTGCTGCAATGGATAATAAGCCAGCCAGCCGGCCAGATTGGCCATCCCGGCCCCGCAAAGGAGGGTTCGGTATTGGGAGCCTTTGATTTTTTCCTGCAAGATCCTGGCGGCCACCACGATGGCCATTTCAATGGGAGTATAATTCGGGCTGTCGGATAACCTTTCTTTCAGGCCAAGGAATTCTACCTCCCAGGAATTCTCATGGATTTTGCCTTTAAGATACAGCAATCGTTCATGGCCGAGACGACTCAGATAATCCTCATGGCTCCGGCAGCCCAGGACCCAATGGTCGATCCAGGCCTGGAGGGTATCCTCTTTAAGGGCGGCCTTCTTGGCTTCGGCGATAAATTCATAATCCTCGCCGTAGCCTTCGAATTTTTCCAGTCCCTGCTGCGGGTGTTTGCTGGGGTGCCCCCCGAAAGGAACCTCCGAAAGGCTGGTCACATACTGACCGGGAAGTTTGACCAGATGGGAATGCTTACGAATAAAATCCGTGGAGACGATCTTTTCCACCGTCACCAGTGCCCCCATTCGGCTGGCCATGGCCCCATAGACATTTTCCACATTAGGCGGCAACAAAATGGTATTGCCGTGAGGATCGGCTACTGCCCCGTGCAAAATGGTAATATCCGGGACTAAGGCCTTCACCAGACCTACCTTTTCCTTGGGATGGAAAGGATCTTCAATTTCCAGGAAGGCTTCATGATTCTCCCCGGCCATGGTACTGCCCTTAAGGGAGTGCGTAGGAAGAAATGGGAGCCCCATGGCTGCGGCTTTGAGCCGCAAAGACAGAGTCAGGATAGACCAGTTCTCGAATTCGACAGACCGATCGCGATAGGCCCTTTGGAAGGCCGCATTCGGTCCCGGGGTAGGATAGGAATCGCCGCAATAGCTGATGATCAGCTTTTTGACCAGCCGGCCCTGAAGGAAAACCGCTGTGGGGTGGTTCATCCCCAGGCCGATCAGGGTAAATTCCGGGGACTGGCCCCAGAAACAGCGGGCAATTTCGTAAATGATAGCCGTAGCCCAGCGCACGCTGGCCTGGCCGAAATGAATGGCCATACCGGGCTGGATATATTGGGCAACCGCCTCTTTGAGGTCTCGAATCTTACTCGACCCCTCGCAGGGCTTCAGAGGAATCACCTGCTTCAGGATGTCGTCATATCCTTCCACAACCACCTCCCGAGGAGGAAACTCGAAATTCGAATATCGAAATCCGAAACAAACACCAATGACCAAAGCCAAAATTACAAAATTAGAATGGTTTTGATCATTTGTTCATTCGAATTTTAGATTTGTTTCGAATTTCGGATTTCGTGCTTGAAATGCTCAATGATAAAGCCTGCGTTCAACCAACTGGGAAATCCTTCAATCTCTGATGAATATATGCACCGAACAGACCCCGGCTTCCAATTCCGGTATGGCACCGCCCAGGGTATGCGTCAGACCAATCCGGGCCTGGGCCACCTGCCGTTTACCGGCCTGGCCCCTAAGCTGCTCAACCACCTCAACCGCCTGGGCAATGCCGGTAGCGCCTAAGGGATGCCCCTTGGAAAGCAAGCCGCCGCTGGGATTCACAGCGATAGAACCGGTGATCTCAGTCTTACCCTCTTGGATCATCCGGCCCCCTTCCCCTCTTTCACAGAAACCCAGATTTTCACAATGAAGGATTTCAGCAATCGAGAAGGCATCGTGGCACTCGCAGACATTCACATCCTTAGGTCCAATCCCGGCCATGTCATAAGCCACCTTGGCCGTTTCCCGGGTCAAGGGAGAGGAAAGGATATCCTCACCGCTTTTCACGAACCTGCCGGAGCGGACCGCTGATCCCGCCGCCCGAATGAAGGGTTTGGAGAATTTTTTGGCCTCCTCATAAGAGGCCAGGATGGCAGCAGCCGCTCCATCGCCGGCAGGACAGCACTGCAAAAGTGTCAGCGGGTCGGCTACGAGGCGAGAGTTCAGCACCTGCTCCAGGGTCACTTCCTCCTGATACTGAGCCAGGGGGTTCAGGGAGGCATTGCGATGGCTCTTGACCGAAACCATGGCCATCTGCTCTACGGTGGTTCCATATTCAAACATGTGCCGCTGGGCCTTCATGGCGTAATGCCCGGGCAGGGTGCGCCCCTGAAGACCATCCAGATCTTCCGGGTTGGCCGGCAGCAATCCGCCACCCATTTTCTCCATCCCCACCGCCAGGGCCAGATCATAAAGCCCGCTGGCAATGGCCAGATAGGCCTGGCGAAAGGCGGTCGATCCGCCGGCGCAGGCATTTTCGACATTAATTACTTCAAGACCTACTATTCCGGCCTGTTTCAAAGCCCTTTGCCCGGCCACCCGGCCCTGGTGGGAATGGCCGCAGTAGACCACCCCCAGCCGTTGGGGATCAAGACCGGCATCCTGCAAGGCTGCCTGAATGGCCTGTCGCCCCAGTTCCTCGACCCACAGATCGGGATACTTTCCGAATCGGACCATGCCGACGCCAATCACATAAACATTCCTCATAAGCAATACCTCTAAATTTGAAATTCGAAGCACGAATTTCGAAACAAGTACAAATTATCAAATCAAGGAGATTTCGAATTTCGATTTTTTTTAGTCCGTATCAAGTATCCAGCATCCAGTATCCGTTTTTCTTCAAACCCCCTCGACCGGTCTAAAAAGATATGAAATAATCTCATTCCCTTCCTTATCTTTGGCGATGGGCCCGAAAGTAAGTTCTACTGAACCCTCTATCCTGATCTGGTCAGGATTATTTTCGGTCAACCGAGTAAACAGGCGCACACCTTCGGGAAGGTCTACCAGGGCGGTAGTATAAGGAGCTTGAAAACCGGGCGGTGCTTGACGAACGATTGTATAGGTGTACACCCTGCCTTGCGGATTCAGGGTAATCCCCTCCATACTTCCCTTATCCCGACACTCCGGACACTGGAGCCGTTTGGGGAAAAAACTTTGCCCGCAATGTTGGCAGCGGCTGCCGATCAGACGGGCGCTGCCGTCTTCCGGTAAGGGCCAAGGGAATAGGCCTTCCTTTATTGGGACTTTACCTTTAACCACATTCTCTTCTTTATTCATAGATCCTCTTTCTTAAGAAACGATACTGGTTACTGGATACTCGATACTTGATAAAAACCAAATCATAAATACTCTCCCTATTGCCAAACCTCCAAGGTTTTATAGTTCATTCGTTCCTCAGTTCATCCAGTATCAAGCATCCAGTATCCAGTATCTTGTATCTTAGCTTATGGCCGATACTCCCAAAATCTCCCTCCCGATAATTAGTTTCTGTATCTCCGTTGTCCCGTCCGGAATGGTGTAAACCCGGGCATCCCGAAAGTACCGCTCTACCGGAAATTCTTCGGAAAGTCCGTAGGCGCCGTGAATCTGGATGGCTTTGGAGGTAATCCGGACGGCCGCCTCGGTGGCAAAGTATTTGGCCATGGAGGCCTCGAGCATAAACTTACCGCCTCGGTCAATCTGATCCAGGCTGCGATAGGCCAGAAGGCGGGCCGCTTCATTTTCGGTGACCATATCGGCAATCATCTCCTGGATTAATTGAAAAGAAGCGATAAGCTTGCCGAACTGGGTACGCTGTTTAGCATAAGCGATGGAGGCCTCAATGGCGGCCTGGGCTATGCCCACGGCGGAGACGGCGGCCAAACAGCGGGCGATCTGAATATTGCGCAGGGCGCCTTTGAAGGCCTCGCCTTCCTCTCCCAACAAGCCCTCTGCCGGCACCAGGCAGTCCTCGAATACCAGTTCGGCGGTGGGAAAGGAACGCACCCCCATTTTATGAATTTCTCTGGCCAGAAAAGGGGATTCCTGCCGGTCCACAATAAAGCGTGAAATTCCTTGGGGTCCTTTTTGGGGTTCCGTCGAGGCGTAAACAATGACGATATCAGCGATGGTGCCATTGGAAATCCACATCTTGGTTCCGTTAAGGATATAGCCGCCCTGGGAACGGATGGCCCGGGTCTGAATACCGGCGGCATCCGAGCCGGCATTCGGTTCGGTGATCCCGGAGCAGCCGATTATTTCTCCCCGGAGCAAAGGGCCAAGATATTTTTCTTTTTGCCTGGCGCTTCCTGAGCGGTGGATCGTCCGGGCGGAACTGGCGCTGATGCCGGCCACGCCGCCTAAAGAGGCATAGGCCCGTCGGAGTTCTTCGATGAGCAGGCCGTAGGTCAAAAAGGTCAATCCGGAACCGCCCGCTTCTTCGGGAACCGTGCTTCCCAGGTATCCGAAAGGGATAAGCTTTTGAAGCAGCTCATGGGCCTTCTCCTTGGAGAAAGGCCCCTGGCGATCCAAGGCCCCGGCAATAGGAATGATCTCTTTTTCGAGAAAACGGTGGACCGTCTCTTTGAGCATCCGCTGTTCATCCGTCAATTCAAAAAACATCTTTGCGTCCTTTGCGTCTTTGCGGTAATGTTCTTTTTGATCCGTCTGCTAAGCGGTGCAGTAGCCGCCGCTAACGCTGATCACCTGCCCGGTGACAAAATCAGCCCTTTCGGAAGCCAGAAAAACAACCATGTCGGCAATCTCTTCCGGCCGGGCAAACCGGCGCAAGGGATACGCTTTTAGTATTTTCTGAAGCAAGGCCTCGGCCTTTTCCTTGCCCAGGCTCCTTTCCCGTTCCTTTCTCCGTTCCAGGGTGGTTTCGGTCTCCGTAGCCCCTGGAGAAACCACATTGACCGTAATCCCGTGCGGCCCCAGTTCCCTGGCCAGGGCCTTGGAATGGGCGATAATCCCCCCTTTAGAGGCCGAATAAACCGTCATATGGGGTTCCCCCACTATTCCGGCATCCGATCCAATGGAAATAATCCTTCCCTCTTTCTGGTCGATCATGGTTCCGATCACGGCGTGGTTGCAATGGATCGTCCCCCTGAGCCCGATACCCAGAACGCGGTCCCAGTCATCGGGGTTCTGCTCGGCAAACCGCTTTCCCTGATCGCCCACTCCGGCATTGTTCACCAGCACCTGGATGCCTCCGAAGGTTTCCAAAACTTTCCCGACCATGGCTGCGACTTCCGAATACCGGGTAATATCCGCCGGGCAGGAAACGGCCTCGGCCCCCAGGACCCTCGCTTCCTGGGCGACGGATTCAGCCCGATCCTTTACATAATCGTTTACCGCCACCCGGGCTCCTTCCCGGGCGAAACCCAGTACAATAGCCCGCCCGATCCCCCGTCCGGCGCCGGTGACCAAAACGGACTTGCCTTTCAATCCCAGATCCATAGTAAACCTCCCGATAATTAAGGGTCCCAAGGTCTAATTTTTGTTTTTCACTTGAATCCCAGACCCCTGCCTTTAGGGTATCCAGCGTTCCAGGGAGGATAAAGGCAAAGGCGTCATGGCCCAAAGGACCTTCAACTCCCCCTCTCCGGCATTTTCCCAGCGATGAGGTCTTTCCGAATTAAAATGGATGCTGTCTCCTTCACTCAGGGTATAGAGTTCCTCATCAATAACAAAGGATAAATCCCCTTCCAGGACCAAAAACAGCTCTTCGCCCTTATGGGCATCGGACCGGACCCCGCTCCTGGCCTTGGGACCGAAAGTAAAGACACAGATTTCCATCCGGCCTTCTTCCAGAAACATGGCCAATACTTCCATCTTGGATCCTGAAGGACTGGTCAAAACCCGCCGGTGATCTTTCCGGACCATTTCAACCCGTTCTTTAAAATGGAAAAAACCGTTGTCCTCCTGGGTGAAAAAACCGATCCCCTTGTTTAAAGCCCGGGCGATCCTCATCAGGATGGTGATGCTCGGAATCATCTCTTTTTTTTCGATCCGGTGAATGGCGGCCTGGGAAACCCCGGCCTTCTTCCCTAATTGACTGAGCGTCAGGCGCTCTTCTTTCCGGCACTGTTTTATCCGGTCCCCGATGCCGTCAACAATCGTTTCTACCGAAACGGCTTTCATGGCTGTTTTCCGATAAAATTATTTTATTTCATATAATAGATAAAATTTTCTTGATTTATACGATAATAGAAATTATAAAACGCTGTCAAGAACAAAATAAGTCGGTTTCGAAAAAATTCGAACCTCCGGTTTAGGATTTTAACGGATCCTGATTTTCGGCGGTCCCGGTTATTTTTTCCTTGACACCGTTTTTTTTTGATTATATTTTTAATTAAATTAGTGCCGTGATCATTGACCCCTTATCCCCCTAACCGTCAACCCCTTTACCGCCCTGTCCCAGGGAAAGGAGAAAACTGGATGAGATTGAAGGATAAAGTGGCTCTACTGACAGCGGCCGCCGGCGCCGGTATCGGCCTGGCCACAGCCAAGGCCATGGCCAAAGAAGGCGCCAAAATCGTCCTGACCGATGCCCACCCCAAAAGGCCTCTTTCCATGGCCGAGACCATTCAAAAGGAATTCAGCGTTGAAACGCTGGGACTGCAACTGGATGTAACGAATCTTGCCCAGGTCCAAGAAGTGTTCCGAACCGCTCAGGAAAAATTCGGCCGCATCGATATCCTTTTCAACAACGCCGGCACCAACCGCCTGTCCAAGGTGGTGGACATGACCGATGAAAACTGGGACCTGGTTATCAATACCTGCCTCCGGGGCACTTTTTACACCTGCCGGGCGGCATTGCCACTGATGATCCAAAATCAATTCGGCCGCATAATCAACGTGGCTTCCGTAGCCGGATTGTTGGGTTTAAAAGACGGCCAGTCCCATTACAGCGCCGCTAAGGCCGGCCTCATGGCCTTTACCCGCTGTCTGGCCATGGAGGAAGCTCCCAATTATATCACCGCCAACACCATTGCCCCCGGGTTTATCTATAATGAATTTCTGGCCCGCATTTATCCCGAGCCCGAGATCAAGCGGATGCAGGAAAGCATCCCCTACCCCAGAAAAGGAACCCCCCAGGATATTGCCAATATAGCCGTCTTTCTCTGTTCCGATGAAGGCGAATACGTCACCGGGCAGACCATCTGCGCTACCGGTGGCAGCTTTATGCATTAGAGACCGATACCGGATACCAGATACCTGATATTGATGGTGTAATTCGTTGCTGCTTCGACTGGTTAACTGCTAAAGTAAAAGCCAAGGATAATGAGCCATCTTCTGGAAGTCAGAAATCTGAGTAAGAACTTCGGCGGCTTAGCGGCTATCCACCAGGTTGAATTCGATGTCAAGGAGAAAGAAATCCTGAGCATCATCGGCCCCAACGGGGCCGGGAAAACAACCCTCTTCAACCTGCTGACCGGCATCCTCGGTCCTTCCAGGGGAGAAATTATTTTCCAGAACCACCCCATCACCCATCTCCCGCCCTATAAGATAAGCCGCCGGGGAATAGCCCGGACTTTCCAGACCACCATCCTCTTCGAGGAGTTGAGCGTTCGAGACAACCTGCTCATTGCCTATCGCTCTCAAATGCGCAGCCGCCTCTGGGACTCCCTTCTGAGGACCGGGCGTCTCCGCCGGGAAGAAGAAGAAGCCCTGGCCCGGGTAGAGGAAATCCTGTCTTTTGTAGAACTCCAGGACGAGAAGAGTCATTTGGCCAGGAATATTTCGCGAGAAGCCCAAAAACGCCTATCCATTGCCATGGCCCTGGTTACCAATCCCAGACTTTTGCTGCTCGATGAACCCACCGGGGGCCTGATCAAAGAGGAAACGGGAGCTCTGATGGACCTCTTCCTGAAAATCGCCGTCACGGGGGTTACCCTCTGTCTGATTGAGCACAAGATGCGTGTCGTCATGAACATCTCCAACCGGGTGGTGGTCTTGAATCACGGGATGAAGATTGCCGAAGGACCCCCGCAGGAAATCAGCCGCCATAAAGAAGTGATCCGGGCCTATTTAGGAGAGGAGTACCTTGCTTAATATCCAAGACCTGCACACCCGGTATGGATCATTTTTAGCCCTTAAAAACCTCTCCTTGACCGTTCATAAAGGAGAGATTGTCACCCTGCTGGGGGCTAATGGGGCCGGCAAGACGACCCTCCTGAAGACCATTTCCGGGCTTCTTAAACCTTACGCAGGGTCCCTAATGTTTGAGGGCCGGCGCATAGACTCCCTGCCCCCCAACGAAATTGTTCGGCTTGGGATTGCCCATTGTCCTGAGGGAAGAAAATTGTTTCCCGACATGACGGTCAGAAAAAATCTTCAATTGGGGGCTTTCACCCGTCTCAAGGACAAGAAAGGGGTGGATCAGTCGATGAAGGAGGTGCTCGAGCTTTTCCCGATCCTCCGTGAACGGGCCCACCAGTCGGCCGGGACTCTCAGCGGCGGTGAGCAGCAGATGTTGTCCATGGGAAGGGCCTTGATGACCAACCCCAAGCTTTTCCTCCTCGACGAACCTTCACTGGGGTTGGCCCCAATGGTGGTTCGGTCCCTTTTTGAAACCATCCGGGACATTAACGAAAAAGGGATGACCATTTTTCTGGTCGAGCAGAATGCCTCACTCGCCCTGCAGGTCGCCCATCAGGGATACGTAATTGAGAACGGCCGGATTGTCCTGGCCGATTCGAGTATTAATCTGTTAAACAACGAAAAGTTGAAACAGGCCTATCTGGGGGCCTGAGGATTATCAGGAATTTTTACAAAAGGAGGAGAGAAGATGAACAAAAGAAAAAGATCGGTTGGAATTTTAGGGGCCGTTCTCATGGTGGCGATTTTTCTCATAGGGATCTCTCTGGCTCATGGCCAGGAGAAAGTCAAGATCGGCGTCATCGCCCCTTTGACTGGGGCCATGGCCTCCAGCGGTAAAGATCTGGTGACCGGAGCGGAAGTGGCGGCGGATCGAATTAATGGGGCTGGAGGTCTGACTATCGGGGGGAAAAAATACCAAATTGAGATCGTCGCCCTCGACGACCAGTTTAAACCCGACCTGACGGTAACAGCCGTTCGAAGGCTGCTCGGGAGTGGGGTGAAGATGATAACCACCCTGGGCACCGGCCCCAGCATGGCCGCCCTGGAACTGGCGGATAAGGAGGGATTCCTGCTGCTCGCGGTATCTACAGCCCCGGCCACGACGGCCAAAGGGGCAAAGCTGGTAGTCCGAATCCCCAGCACCTCCGACTATTATGCCACCTCTATGGCTGAAGCCATCCCTCATATACAGCCCAAGATCGAGAAGGTGGCCGTCCTCTGGAATACCGATCCGGGAGCCAAGGCTTGGGGCGAGATATTCAGTAAAACCTGGACCGGTCAGGGCAAAAAAATCCTTTTCAGTGAAGGCCTGGACTTTCGAAAAGTAACGGATTATTACCCCATTTTGACCAAGGTCCTGCCCCTGAAACCCGATGCCTTATTGGTGATCACCCTCGACGAACCCTTCAGTTTGGTGGCCAAGCAGTCCAGAGAATTGGGCTTTCAGGGCTATTTTCTCTCTTATGAAGGCGTCGGAGATAAAATCGCCGATTTGGCCGGGAAGGAGATTGACAATAAATTCTTCGGCATCAAGACTTACTTTGCGCTGGATCCTAAAAAGATGTCATTTCTGAGGGAAGCTTTTCAGAAAAAATCCCCGGGTCTTACCCCCGGGAACATCGGAGCCAACGGCCACGAACTGGTTATGCTGGCCGCCCTGGCCATGGAGAAGGCCCAGACGGTCACCGATGTCACGGCCATTCGCCAGGCCTTTCCCAAGGTGGTTCCCTTTCCGGAATCCATGCGGGGCATCCTATCCTTTGACGAGAAAGGCGACAATATTTCCACCTTTGTTATCGCCGATTTCGTGAAAGGCAAATGGGAGTACCTGGCCAAGGTTTATAAGAAGGGTCCGAAGGCAGTCATAGAATATATTAAATAAAACTAAAAAAAGGGTTCCAGGGGCCGAGGGGTCAAGGATGCAAGTGAATAGCGCAGCCTCTTGGACCCTTGAATCCTGGAATCCTTGAACCCTTCGTTTTTACGATGATCCTTTTTTTCCAACAGATCCTAAACGGTATCATGATCGGGTCGGTCTATTCCCTTATGGCCTTGGGATTGACCCTGATCTATGGCATCCTTCATATCCCTAACTTTGCCCACGGCAACAAGTATATGCTGGGGGCCTTTATTTCCCTGACCCTGGTCACGGTGTTTAAAATCAATTACTGGCTGGCCATTGTGCTTTCCATGCTGGTTCTGGGCGGCATCGGGTTCCTGGTGGAGAGGTTCATCTACCGCCCGCTCCACGACCAGCCTCATATCAATTCCTTCATCGCCGCCATTGGCCTGCTCCTCCTTTTGGAGGGCATCGCCTACTCTGTCTGGGGCGGAGAATGGCACCGATTTCCGACAGACTATCGCCAGAACCTTTCTTTTTTTGGGATTACCATCACCCTCCACCGCCTGCTGGTGATCGCGGCCACGGCCTTTCTGATCATCGCCCTCCAGCTTTTCATTAAAAAAACCCCCTGGGGTTGGGCCATCGAAGCCGTGGCCCAGGACCGGGACGGGGCGCAACTGGTGGGCATCAATGTCTATCGGGTCAGTTCCCTGGCCTTTGCCATCGGCACGGCTTTGGCGGCCGCGGCCTCTTCCCTGGTCGCCCCGGTCTATCTGGTCTATCCGGCCATGGGAAGTCTGCCCTTGATCAAGGCCTTTGTGGTCATTATCCTGGGCGGTATGGGAAGTCTTCCCGGGGCCGTCATTGGGGGATACCTTTTGGGACTGATTGAAAGCCTGGCCAGCGGTTATCTGGCGGCGGTTTATGCCGACCTGTTCGCTTTTGCGGTCCTGGTCATCGTCCTGGCCATCAGGCCTACGGGCTTGTTGGGTAAAAAAATCGAAGGAACGCCGTAGAGATCCTTAGCCTATGAAAAAAGGGCCTGTTATCATCCTGCTGATCCTGGTTGCCTCCATCCCGCTGGTGGTCAAGGCCAACTACCCCATCCACCTCCTGATCATGGTCGGGATCTGGTCCATCGCCGCTTCCAGTCTGAATCTTATTCTGGGTTTTACCGGCCAGGCCTCTCTGGGCCACGCCGCCTTCTTCGGGATCGGCGCCTACAGTTCGGCCCTTCTGATGTTAAAGGCCGGCTTGTCCTTCTGGCTGGCCCTGCCGCTGGCCTGCCTGACGGCGGCCCTGTTCGGTTTTCTGATCGGCCTTCCTGCTCTGAGGACGAGAGGCAGTTATTTCGCCATTGCCACCCTGGGATTCAATATCATTGTAACCATTATTATCGAACATTGGGAGGGATTGACCGAAGGAGGGACGGGGATCAGCAGTATTCCCAAGCCGGGGCCCATTGTTCTGCCCTGGCTGGGTGAGGTGAACTTATCCGGAATGACCGGCCAGTATTACCTGATTTTCTTTTTTCTGGTCCTGACCCTGTTTCTGATTTACCGGATAATCCATTCCCCGGTCGGCAAAACCTATACCGCCATCCGGGGCGGGGAGGTCCTGGCTGAATCTCTGGGCATCAACACCAGGGCCAACAAACTGGTTTCCTTCACGGTCAGCGCTTTTTTTGCCGGTCTGGCCGGGGCCCTCTATGCCTCCTATCACGGCTTCATCAGTCCGGATACCTCGAACTTCCACATCGGCTTTGATCTGCTGATCTACCTTCTGGTGGGCGGGGTGGCCACCCTGCCCGGCCCGATCATCGGGGCCTTCATCATGACCCTGATCCCGGAAACCCTCCAATCCCTCCTGGAATACCGGATTATTTTCTACGGGGCTTCTTGATCCTGGTGGTGATCTTCCTCCCCCGGGGACTGGTAGGGCTGTGGCGAGTTACTCTTTGGCCACGCCTTAAGGACCTGGGGCATATACTAAGACAGGGATAGCCGCACAGGAAACCATTGCAAGTCAGGACCTGACCGTGCAGACATGGCCAGGTTTGGGGTCTTCGATCGCTTTCTTCCTGTACTCGTCAAATTTCCATTTTGAAAAAAACAGAAGAGTTCAAACCGTAATCGTCGATAAAAGGGTCTTGATATTTGTTGGACTTAGAAACGGCAACGGCATGATTTAGTTCAAGTCTGTCGAAAAAGGGGACGTTCGTGCAGAAAGTGCTTGACGAATCGAATTCAATCAGATAAAGAAAGGCCATGCCCAGATTAGCCAGATTAGAACGCTCCGGGAGTTTTGCACCATGTAATGGGGCGGGGAATCGAAAAGCGGAAAATCTTTTTAAGTGATAGAGAATCGGGAAGATTTTGTTTCCCGGTTGGATGACCTTGCCGGAAAGCAGGCCATGAAAATTTATGCCTGGGCGCTCCTTCCCAACCATTTCCATCTTCTTTGTAAAACTCAAAATAGTCCTTTAGCCTCGAGTATGCGGAAATTGTTGACCGGATACGTGGTCAATTTTAACAAGCGCCATAAGCGGCACGGACATTTGTTCCAAAACCGTTATAAATCAATCGTTTGTCAGGAAGAGAATTATTTACAGGAGCTGGTACGTTATATTCACTTGAACTTACTGCGGGTGGGTTTAGTAAAGGATCTGCAAGAGCTGGATCAATCTCCCTGGTCGGGGCATTCTGTTTTGGTTGGGAAGACGAAGAGAGAATGGCAGGATAGAGGGTAGTGTCTTGTCTTTTTTTGGAGAGGGCCGAAAAGGGATAAGGAAGTATTGGGAGTTTGTCCAAGAAGGCATTCCTATTGGACGGCGGCCCGATCTGGTTGGAGGTGGGCTCATAAGGAGTTTAGGAGGGTGGTGCTGCGGTTTTGGCCTTGAGAGGGCAGAATGAGAAGCAAGTTGCCGATGCGAGAATATTAGGAGAAGGTGATTTTGTTCAAGGGGTTTTGTCCGAGATGGATGATTTTGCCAAGGGGAATTTTAGGATGCCGCGTCCCTCAAAGGATTTGTCTGTTTTGGCGCAAAAAGTCTGTGACTTTAACCAAGTGACCATAGAGGAATTGCGGTCGGGAAGTCGGAGGCTTGCGGTGGTAAAAGCCCGCGGGGAGTTATCACAAGCGGGGGTGCAGCTTTTGGGATTTTCAGGGGCGGAGATCGCCCGGTATCTTGGAGTAACGAATTCTTGCGTTACTCGAGCGGTTTCGTTGGGGAAAAAGTTTTCCGATTTAAAGGAACGTTATGGTTAAGCAGGTGAATATTAACTATGCACATTCTGCACGAACGTTATATAGGCCTTAGACCTGAGGGTAGGCTCCCGAGCCTGCGCCAGGAAATAAAATAATATAATCTACCAAAAAACGAAACCTCCTGTTAAGAGAAAAAGTAAGTATCACCAAACTCAAACTCTTAAACAGGAGGTGTTCAATGAACGAAATAGAGCATAGCAGACTGGAGGAATTTCGTCAACTCAGGGAAGAGATTCGGGGTTCGAGGGAGTATCTGATCGTCGGGATCGACGTGGCCAAGGAGAAGCACCATGCCTTTTTCGGTACGGCCACAGGCAAGACGCTGTTTAGGCGACTGATCTTTGACAATACACTAAGCGGGTTTGGGAAGCTGCTGACCCAGGTCAGAGCCATCCAGGTGGCCCAGGGTCTGCCGAAGGTGGTCTTTGGCTTGGAACCCACGGCCAACTATCACAAGCCCTTGGGAGAGCATTTGATTAAATGCGGCCGGATGGTGGTCCTGGTTTCCGGGGTAGCGGTCAAGCGCAACCGGGAGCTTTTGGACGGGCGCTGGGACAAACACGACACCAAAGATGCGGCCAATATCGCCGACCTGATCTCCCAGGGAAAATGTCTGTACTACGACTACCCGGAGATGGGGCTCCGGGATCTGCGCACTCTTTTGTCGCTGAAAAAGAAACTGAAGAAGCAGGAGCACAGCTATCGGGTGCGTATTCGGAACCACCTCTTAGCCCAGTATTTCCCCGAATTGGACCGTTTTAGTGGGCGACCGGAGGTGGAAGCCGATTGTCCGTTGGTGCCTGGACACTTCCGAACTGGCCGGTTTGGAGTTCGATCAATTCGTCCAACGGGTAGTGCCCGGGCGCAAGACCCTGGCCCAGCACCAGCGCTTGCAGACCATCCAGCAACTGGCTATCGACTCCATCGGTTGCGAGATGGGGGAAGGGGCCCACTTTGAGGCCCAGGTGATGGTGGACGGACTGCGTCAACTCCGGGAAACCATTAAGACGACCGACGAACAAATCCGGGAGACTTGCCGGCAGTTTCCGGAATATGGGTATCTGCTGACCATCCCCGGCTTTGGTCCGGACGTTTCGGCCAAGGTGATCGGCGCCCTCGGCAATCCCTTCCGCTTTCAAAACCGGAAACAGGTACTCAAGATGGCCGGCTTGGATCTGAACGCCGACCGGAGCGGGAAAACCTCGGATACGGCGACCCCGGTTATTTCCAAAAAGGGTAAAGCCGATCTGCGCTATGCCTTATACCAGGCGGCTCTGATCGCCTCTACCCAGCCATCGACCCTGGATCGAATATTACACCGATCAATTGCAAGGGCGGGAAAAAGAACCCGGGATCAAAACCAAACGGTGGGTCAAGCTGTCGGCTAAGTTCTTGATCATCGCTTGGACGATCATGAAGAAAAAGGAGCCTTACCATCCTCGATATTTAAATCCGGCGTAACGAGAAAACTTATAATTCCCTTCAGCGAGCCCGGGCACCAACGTAGAGGCCGATTACGGACCTCGAGGGGGACAATCAGGGCCGCTCACTAAACTTTAAAACCTGGATAAGGGATGATGGGTGCCCGCCTCGGGCGGGATGCCGGATACTGATAACGCTGAGATTTAAAGTTCGTCCGCGTTGGGCGGGAGTGAGCACTGGGGAAACCAGAAACATCAAGCCTGTCGCTTAGTTGTACAGGAGAAGTGCGACCTAAAAAAAGGCCGAATCTTAACCGCTTAAATTCATTATTTTTCTTTTGATGATACTTTTTCTCTTGACAGGATCATTATAGGA
>CAVQFQ010000016.1:0-150358 GCA_963711835.1 uncultured delta proteobacterium
GCCCCGTGCCAACTTCCGGTTAGTTGGTTAACGTGGCTAAATAACAAATAATTTTACAGATGAGGCCTTTCCCGAACCTTGGCCGGATCTCGACATTTATGTCGAACAAGAGGGCCTTTCTTCCCGGACCATACCCCATTACAACGTTTTATTAAAATATATTAAACGGTTATCTGTTAGGAAAGATTTGTCGATCCCTTTCGACAAAGACCTGCCCCTTATTTACCTTGACAGGGGTTCCTATTGGGCCTAAGGGAGGAAGGGAGGAGATTGAAAGGTGCGAGAGGAATCATTAAACGAAAATCCAATCCCAAAAAAAATGTCCAAATTATCAGCCATAATCCAGCTCCTGGTCATCATCCTAATCGTAGGTTACAGCACCTATCAGCTTTTCAAGGGCAACCTGGATCGGAGTCTGGCCCTTCTGCCTCTCTTGATGGTTTATTATATCTTTATCACGGCCCGGAGGAAAAAGACCCAGTCCCAGGAAAAAACTCCGGGGTCAAAGACGCAGCCATAGCGGGGAAAAGCCATGCTCCTCATGTCTCTCCAATCAGGAAGCAACGGGAATTGTATTTATCTGGAAATCGCCGGGGTTCGGTTGCTTTTTGATGCCGGGATAAGCGGTCGCCAGGCGGAGGGTCGTCTGGCCGGACATGGCCTGGATATCCGCCGGGCGGATGCCCTCATTATCTCCCATGACCATGCCGACCACGCCCGCTATGCCGGGGTGTATCAGCGCAAATTCAAGCTCCCCCTTTATTTGACCCCAACGACCCTGGAAGCGGCTGCCGATAAATATCCCCTGGGACGCCTGGAAAAGGTTTGCCCTTTTCAGGCCGGAGGGAAAATGCAATTCGGGAAGGTGACCCTGGAAACCATACCCACCCCTCACGACGGAGCCGATGGGGTTGCCTTTGTCGTTTCCGTCAACCGGTGGCGACTGGGCCTTCTCACCGATTTGGGGCACCCCTTCAACGGCCTGCAGGATATCGTCTCTTCGCTGGATGGGGTTTTACTGGAGAGCAACTATGACGAGGAGATGTTGGCCGAAGGTCCTTATCCCCGCTTTCTCAAGGAGCGTATTAAGGGTCCCGGCGGGCATCTCTCCAACTGGGAAGCGGCTGAATTGCTTGGTTCAGCCGCACGAAAAAGGCTGAAATGGGCCTGTCTGGCCCATCTCTCCGAACATAATAATCATCCGGATCTGGCCCTCAAAACGCATCGTCAAAGGCTGCCGGCCCATTTCCCCCTTTTTGTCGCCAGCCGGTATACCTCGACCGCCCTTACCCCGACTTTTTGATATATTACCTGAATTTTGCACCGTTGATTATAGATATTTTACGTGCAAAAAATATTTTGCACGTAAAAAACGGATAAATGAAGAAGTAATTTGGGGGATTCTCCAAAATCCTCATGAATAGTAGGGTTCCCAGCGTCCATATTTTATGCCCTTTTTGAGAAGTTGCTCTCACTTATTGGGTTAATTTTTTTGGCTTAAAAATCTACTTATGATCCCATTTTTATTGCATTTGAATAAAATTAAAGTTTATTGACGCAAAATTCAGGTATTAACCGTCTCAAAATAGGAGTTTGTCTCAACGTTACATGATTTTTAAACACTCCATTCGTGGAGGGCTTCGGGGGTCTTGATTTCAAGGTTGTCCGCCAAAACATCAGCAGCCTGATCCCGGGCAGGAAGTTTATAGGTGGATTTAGAAACAGGCCAACACCAAAGCGATTTATCGTTTTGGGTGAATGCCCGGCTCCCAACCAACTTAGAAATTCGGGCCGGGTTGGGGCTATGGATACCCTTTCGGACAATCCTTGAAATCAAGACCCCTGAAGCCCTTCGGTTTGAGAATCACGTAACGTTGGGACTATCCCCAAAATAGTATTGATGTTTCTTAGACCAATGGGGTTGTTTCTTCTGAAGTCATTGGTCCACCGCAGCGGACTGGCCGGGCACTTATTTTATGGAAAAACGGGGAGGGGTAATGGACTCGCCCCGGCAAAGAAAGCACTTGCCGGGCGGGGTCAGACGATCCCTTTTTTTGAAGACGAAACCACAGGTCCTGCAGGTAGCGGGCTGGATGGTAAATTTACCTCCCAGGGTGTTGGAGCGGACAATGTGGGCCAGATGATCGGTGACTTCTTTTTCCCGGATTCCGATCGCCTGAGAAAGGTCCCGGGCCGTCATCTCCTGATCCTTAAGAAAGGTAATAATGGTTTGGCGGATGGTTCCCATAGTTGCCCCGCGATGTAACCCCATTCTAAAAATTCTTCGGGTGGCTGTCAAGGGCAAGACCGCCTAAGGAAATAAAACGTCTTGATCTTGTCGGGTAATTTCTCAATAAGGAAAACCTCTCTGGCTGGATCCGGATGGTTGGCCATTCTGGTTATGACCGGGTAGGCGGCTCTTTTCTTTCTCATCGGCTCCTATAAAATAAAAAATTATAGCGAATAGACTACCCTCCTTTTTCCATTCGCCTTGTTTTTTCTCCCTTTGCAGGACACCAACCCCTTCCACGTGTCGGACCGAGATCAGCGGACTTCAGGGGAAACCCAAATTATGAATTGACAAGGTCGGGGGAGTGCGTTACATTTTAAAACTTACTATTAAAAAAATGAAATATTTCGAGCACTAACCGAACTTAAGGGCAACCTTTTATGAAGTACATCTTTGGGCCGGTGCCATCCCGCCGGTTAGGATTTTCTCTTGGGGTGGATATTATCCCTTTCAAGACTTGTACCTATGATTGCATTTATTGTGAATTAGGGAAAACAGGGTCCCAAACCGTCGAACCCTCTTCCATCATCCCTGTGGAGGCCGTCTTACAAGAATTGCAGGGGGTACTCTCTGCGGATTCCGTCATCATCGATCATGTGACTCTTTCCGGGTCAGGCGAACCCACCCTCCACCCGGACCTGGGGCAACTCATTAAAGGGATCAAGAAAATCTCCCCGGTGCCGGTAGCTTTGATTACCAACGGCTCTCTGCTCTATAAAGAAGAGGTTTTGGAACAGGTTTTGGAAGCCGATATCGTTCTCCCCTCTCTTGATGCAGCCGATCCGGAAACCTTTCAACGGATTAACCGTCCCCACCCTTCCCTGCGCTTCGATCAGCTTCTGGATGGGCTGGTGAACCTCGGCCGACTAAAGAAATCCGGCCTCTGGTTGGAAACATTGTTTTTGGAAGGGATGAATGACAGCCCCGATCAGGTTGTTCGCCTGGTGGAGATCATACAAAGGATAAAACCCGAAAAGGTTCAACTCAATACGGTGGTTCGGCCCCCGCTGGAAAGCAACGCCCGGCCGGTTGATTTTTCAAGACTGAAAGAGATTCAGAAAAGATTGGGACCTCAGGCGGAAATCATTTCGGGGGAAGACCGGGAAGGGTTCTTGCCCGGAGGTTCGCTGGTAGAATCCGAGATTCAGGCCATGGTCTGCCGACGGCCCTGCACCGCGGAGGATATTGCCCAGTGCCTGAATCTTTCTCTGGAAGAGACCGTTCACCTCCTGAAAGGCTTAATCCGGGCCCGCAAAGTCACCTTCGAATCGTTTAACCGGCAGGGCTTTTACAGAGGCCAGTAAAATAAGGTTTCCGGAGGTTGCCTGCCCGGGCGGGTAAAGGGGATTTAATTTTAACGCGTTTTTCCAAAACGCTGACTTTTTACAAAAACCGGATTTCGGGTTAAGACCCTAAGCACTCAGGCTAAAAAGTCGTTTGGGCGACCCCTAATCGTTTGGTGTTGGAGGAAAGGCATGAAAGAGTTTCACCTGGGAATGGATATCGGTTCGGTCAGTACCAATACCGTCCTTTTAAATAGCCAAGGAGAAATCATTCAAGAGGATTATCGCCGGACCAAGGGGCAACCCTTGGAAACCGCCTTGGAAGTCTTAAGCCGCTTTATAGGGGATCTCCCGGACGGCCGGCTTCGGTCCATGGCCATGACCGGTACCGCCGGTAAAAAGGTAGCTGAACTCCTTCAGATCCCTTTTGTTAACGAGATTATCGCCCAGGCCCGGGCCATAGAAGCCTTCCACCCCGAGGTCCGATCGATTATTGAAATGGGCGGCGAGGACTCCAAATTAATCCTGCTGAGGAAAGAGGAAAGCGCGCGCCTTTTCATCCAGGATTTTGCCATGAACACCTTATGCGCGGCCGGGACCGGCTCTTTCCTGGATCAGCAGGCCCACCGCCTGGGCCTGACCATCGAGGAATTCAGCCGGCTGGCCTTGAAATCCGAAAACCCCCCCCGCATTGCCGGCCGCTGCACCGTCTTTGCCAAGACCGATATGATTCATCTCCAGCAGGAGGCCACGCCGGATTACGACATCATCGCCGGACTTTGTTTTGCCGTGGCCAGGAATCTGAAGAGCAATATTGCCAAGGGGAAAAATATCCTTCGGCCGGTTTCCTTCCAGGGCGGGGTAGCCGCCAATCTGGGAGTGCGCCGGGCCTTTACCGAAGTCCTGGAGTTAAAGGAAGGGGAACTGATCATCCCGAAACATTTCTTTTCCATGGGGGCCATCGGGGCCTCCCTGATCACCCGGGAGGATCCTCAGGCCCGTTTTGAATTTGCCGGCTTGGCGCCTTTACAAGACTACATCGAAAACCATCCGGTCGAGGCCCTCCGTTTGGACCCCCTGGTTTTAAGACCGGATTACATCCAGCCCTTCTCAAAAGGTCAGGCCCCGGTAACGGCTGAAAAGGAAAAGATCGAAGCCTATCTGGGCGTGGATGTGGGCTCCATCAGCACCAATGTAGTGGTCATCGATAAAGAGATGAGGGTCCTGTCCAAACAGTACCTGATGACGGCCGGCCGGCCCCTGGAAGCCATACGCCAGGGTCTGGCGGCAGCCGGCCTGGAAGTGGAAGACCGGGTCATTATCAAAGGGGCCGGCACCACCGGATCAGGGAGATACCTGACCGGGGATTTTATCGGAGCCGATATTGTCCGCAATGAAATTACCGCTCAAGCCACGGCAGCCGCGGCTATTGATCCTGAGGTCGATACCATCTTTGAAATCGGAGGCCAGGATTCCAAGTATATCAGTCTGGAGAACGGGGCCATCGTTGATTTTATGATGAATAAGGTCTGCGCCGCCGGCACCGGGTCCTTCCTCGAAGAGCAGGCTGAGAAATTGGGCATTTCCATCAAAGGGGAATTCGGCGACCTGGCTCTGAAATCGGAAACCCCAATCCGCCTGGGGGAACGCTGTACGGTTTTTATGGAGTCCGACCTGGTCCACCATCAGCAGCAGGGGTTGGACAATCAGGACCTGGTGGCCGGGTTGAGTTATTCCATTGTGGAAAACTATCTCAATAAGGTGGTGGAGGACCGTCGCATCGGAAAACGGATCTTCTACCAGGGGGCCACGGCCTCCAATCAGGGGATCGTGGCCGCCTTCGAAAAAATCGTCGGAAAACCCATCACCGTCCCCGAACACAACGACGTCACCGGGGCCATCGGGGTAGCCATCCTGGCCCTGCGGGAAAGGACCTGGGAAAAGAGCCGCTTCAAGGGATTTGATCTGTCCAAGGCCCATTATCAACTTTCCTCTTTCGAGTGTAAAGGCTGTCCCAATCAATGCGAGATCAAAAAGGTCAGCATAGAAGGGGAAAAACCTTTCTTTTACGGCAGCCGCTGCGACAAATACGATCTCGACACCCAGAAGAAAACCAAACGCCTCTTCCCCGACCTTTTTGCCGAACGGGAGGCCTGGCTGGTCGGCGAGCCCAAGGATTGGAATATCGGCGGAAAGCGCGGGAAAATCGGCCTGCCCCGGACTATGTTCTTCAGGGAGCTGCTCCCTTTTTTCCGGACCTTTTTTACCAGTCTCGGCTTTGAGGTGGTCATCTCCGGCCAGACCAACAAATCCATTATCCACCAAGGAGTGGAATGTATGGCCGCCGAAACCTGCCTGCCCATTAAGGTGGCTCACGGCCACATCCTGGAATTGATGCAGCAGGGAGTGGACCGCATCTTCCTGCCCAGCGTGGTGGATATGAAAGCCAACAGCCCGGATTATCAGCAGGGGGTGGTCTGTCCTTATGCCCAGGCCCTGGCCTATACGATCCATTCCGCCATCAACTTTAAGGAAAAAGGCCTCCAGGTCATTCAACCGGTCCTCTTTTTCGGTCGGGGTGATAAGGCCTTGAAGAGAGGCCTGATGAGCCTCACCACCTCCCTGGGGATCAACCCCTTTCTGATTTCCAAGGCCCTGGCCCTGGCCCTGGCCGCCCAGGAGGACTTTTCTCAAAAGCAGCTCGGGCGAGGCCAGGAGATCATGGATCAGTTGGGCCCCCATGAAATCGCCATGATGGTGGTCAGCCGACCTTACAATGGATTCGACCCCGGGATCAATTTGAACATACCCAAAAAATTAGGGGACCTGGGTATCCAGGCCATCCCCATGGATTTTTTTCCCCTGGATCTGCCTTCCGAGTCGGGAGAACCCAAGTATCACTATTGGCGTTTCGGCCAGAAGATTTTAAGCGCCGCTGAAATTCTGAAAAAAAATCCCAGACTCTACGGCATTTACATCACCAATTTCAGTTGCGGTCCCGATTCCTTCATCCTCCATTTTTTTCGGGATATGCTGAAAGGCAAGCCTTATCTCGAAATCGAGATCGATGAACACAGCGCCGATGCCGGTGTGGTTACCCGCCTGGAGGCCTTCCTGGACAGCTTAAAAAACTGCCGGCAGGCCCCGGCCACCGCCATAAGGAAAAGGCTGGAAGTCCGGGTGCCCCAGGGAAACAGCCGGACCATCTTTATTCCTCCCATGACGGACCATTCTTATGCCATTGCAGCGGCCTTTCGAGCCTGTGGGGTGAACTCGGAGGTCCTCCCGGATTCCGACCAGGAGACCCTGATCTGGGGGAGAAAACTGACTTCGGGCAAGGAATGCTACCCCTGTATCCTGACCACCGGGGATATGGCCAAGTGGGCCCATCGAAAGGATTTCGATCCGGATCGGGCCGCCTTTTTTATGCCTTCCGGAAACGGTCCCTGCCGTTTCGGCCAGTATCATCGTTTCCACCGTTTAGTCCTGGATGAATTGGGCTTTAACCAAGTGCCCATTTATGCCCCGGACCAAGACCAGGATCTCTATCGGGAATTGGGTCTGGTGGGTGGAAACGACTTTACCCGCCTGGGCTGGCAGGGCCTTGTGGCGGTGGATATCCTGGAGAAGAAACTCCGGGAGACCCGCCCTTATGAGAAAAACAAGGGGGAGACCGATCAGGTTTACCAGCTTTACCTGAACCGTATCTCTGAGACTATCGCCCGTCGCGGGGAATTGATCCCGGCCATGCAGGAGGCCCGCCGGGCCTTTGAGAACATACCCGTGGAAAATCCAGGCTCCAAGCCGGTCATCGGCATGGTCGGCGAAATCTATGTCCGTTCCAACAAGTTTGCTAATGAAAATATCGTCCTTGAGGTGGAGGCCCTGGGAGGGGAGGCCTGGATGCCCACCGTCTCGGAATGGGTGCTTTATGTCAATGCCATGGCCATTAAAAGGGCTATCCGCTTCCGGGCCTATTCCAGCCTCCTGGAGCTCCTGTTGACCCAGCGGGTCCAGCACAAGCTGGAGCATTCGCTGGATCATACCTTTGAAGGGGCCCTGCGCAACTTCAGCGAACCTTCCATTCGCACCACCTTAAAAAGAGCTCAACCTTATTTGCATCCTTCCTTTGAGGGAGAAGCCATCTTAAGCCTGGGCAAGGCCAAGGATTATGTCGTCAAGGGGGCTTGCGGGCTGATTAATATCATGCCCTTTACCTGTATGCCGGGGACGATCGTGAACGCCTTGCTGAAATGTTTTCGGGAAGACCATCAAAATATTCCTTTCTTGAACCTCTCATATGACGGTCAGGAACAAACCACCACCCGAACACGATTGGAGGCCTTTATGTATCAGGTACAGCAGACCCATGCCCTGAAAGAAAAAAGGAGGTAAGCGTGGGCACCATTAAAAAATTACTGATCAATGCCCTGGATCCGGAAGAATACCGGGTAGCGCTGATTGAGAACGGGGTCCTGGAAGAATTTTATATCGAGACCGCCACCCGGGAACAAATTCGAGGCAACATCTACAAAGGGGTGGTTGCCCACATAGAACCGGCCCTGCAGGCCGCTTTTATGGATTACGGGGGCGAAAAAAACGGGTTTCTTCAGGCCGACGAAATTCACCCCGAATATTACAGTGAAGACCCCGGGGGGGCCGGGGCCCCCGAGGCCCCGAGACGGGGCCATCCCCCCATTCAGAAGATGATTCATCGCGGGCAGGAACTTCTGGTCCAGGTCACCAAAGAGGAAACCGGGAAAAAGGGCGTGGCCCTGACCACCTATATCTCCTTGCCCGGACGGTATCTGGTCCTGACCCCCGGGCAGCCCCAGGTCGGCATCTCCCGAAAAATCGAGGCCGAAGAGGAACGAACCCGCCTCAAGGAGGTCCTGGCCCAGTGCAAGGTTCCGGAGGAACTTGGTTACATTGTTCGAACCGCCGGAGGCGGCAAAAGCAAAAAGGAACTTGCAAATAATTTGGAGTATTTGTTGAGGCTCTGGGAGGAAATCCGAAACCGGGCCCTGACCCAGACGGCCCCTTCTCTGGTCTATAAAGAAATGGACCTCTCCATCCGCACCATCCGGGACCATTTCACACCCGATATCCAGGAAGTCTTGATCGACAACAAAGACATCTTCATACAGGTCAAGGATTTTTTGGGCATCATCGCACCCCGGTACCGGGATCAGGTCAAACTGTATAAGGAGACCCGGCCCATCTTTTCGAAGCATCAAATTGAAAATCAAATCGAGACCATCTTCCAGAATCGGGTCAACCTGAAGTCCGGGGGCCATATTGTAATCGACACCACCGAGGCCCTGGTCGCCGTGGATGTCAATTCGGGGCGTTCGACCCGGGAGCGGGAGATCGAGGAAACCGCCTTTAAAACCAATCTGGAAGCGGCCGAGGAAGTGGCCCGCCAATTGCGGCTCCGGGACCTGGGCGGCCTGATCGTCATTGATTTTATTGATATGAAGGGCTCCAAACACGAAAACGAGGTGGTCAAGGCCCTTAAAAATCATCTTAAGAGAGATAAGGCCCGAACCACCGTTTCCCGTATCTCCAAATTCGGTCTCCTGGAGCTTTCCCGGCAGCGGATCAGGCCCCCGATTCAATTCGGGACCTATTATACCTGCCCTACCTGCCAAGGCAAAGGACAAGTCCGTTCAACGGAGGCCCTGGCCCTTTCCTATCTGAGAAAAATCTGGCTGGGAATTTCCAAGGGGACCGTGGCCGGCGTTCACGGGACCCTTCCACCCGAGGTGGCCCATTACCTCCTCAACCGGAAACGGGAAGACCTTTCCCGCCTGGAAGAGCGCCACAAGGTTTCCATCGTTTTGGAAGGACAACCCCATATTTTGCCTGAAGATGGAAAATTAGAGTTTATTAAAAGGGAAGCGTCGGAACCGGAAAACCGAAAACAAGAGGAACAGGAATAAGGGGGATGGGTATCATTGACGTCCACACCCATATTTTCCCTCCTGAAATCTGCCTGGATCGGGAGCGTTATTATCCTCGGGAACCGGCTTTCGAACTGCTCTATCAGGATAAAAAAAAAGCCCCTCTGAGTACGGCCGAAGGCTTGATTGAGGCCATGGACCGGGACCGGATTCAGGCCTCGGTTACCTTCGGCTTTCCCTGGAGCCAGGCGGACCTGATCCGCCGCTCCAACGATTATGTTTTGGAAGCCATGGGCCGTTACCCGGAACGGATCCTGGGCTTTGCCTGCCTGAACCCGGAACTGCCTGATACTTTGAAAGAGGGAGAACGCTGTCTGCAGGCCGGGATGAAGGGCCTGGGGGAAATCGCTCTTTACCGTCCTGAAACTCCCGGGGCCTGGAAAGAAATGATCGAGCCGCTGGCCCGGCTGGCCGCTGTTTGGAAGGTTCCTCTGCTCCTCCACGTCAATGAACCGATCGGGCATTGGTATCCGGGCAAGGGGCGTCTTCCCTTCTGGGAATTGTATGACCTCATTAAAGCCCACCCCAAAACGCTGTTTATTTTAGCCCACTGGGGCGGGGGGCTCTGGTGGTACCAGTTATTGAAGCGAGAGGTAAAAGAGGTCCTGGCCAACACCTTTTTCGACACCGCCGCCTCCCCTTTTCTCTACCGGCCGGAAGTTTACACCTTCGCCGTGAAGATCATAGGCGAGGGGAAAATCCTCTTTGGAAGCGATTATCCCCTGCTCACCCTGAACCGTTACCAAAGGGAATTGGACCAAGCCGGATTAACCCGGGAACAACAAGGATGGATCTTAGGGGAAAATACCCAGCGGCTTTTGGACTGGCCCTCCGGCACCCGGCACTAAAAAGAAGAGGTTGTTATTATGGCGGAATGGGAAGCCGTGATCGGTTTGGAAATACACGCCCAGTTGCTGACCGAGAGCAAGATTTTTTGCGGCTGCTCCACCCGCTTCGGAGCCGAACCTAATACCCACACCTGTCCGGTCTGCCTGGGCCTGCCGGGCTCTTTGCCGGTTTTAAATAAGAAGGTGGTCGACTATACCCTCCGCATGGCCTTGGCCACCCATTGCGCCATCGCCTCTTACAGCCTTTTCGCCCGCAAAAACTATTTCTATCCCGACCTCCCCAAGGGCTATCAGATCTCCCAGTATGAACGGCCCATTGCCGAAAAGGGCTGGATCGATATTTCAGTCAACGGAGCCATCAAGAGGATCGGCATCACCCGCATCCATATGGAGGAAGACGCCGGGAAATTAATCCACGACGAATTCCAGCCGGTCAGTTACGTGGATTACAATCGCACCGGCGTTCCCTTGATCGAGATCGTCAGCGAACCGGATCTGCGCTCGCCGGAGGAAGCCGGAGACTATTTACGGAGACTGCGCGAGATTCTGCGCTATCTGGATATCTGCAACGGCAATATGGAGGAAGGCAGCTTTCGCTGTGATGCCAATATTTCGTTGCGACCCCCGGGCCGTTCCGGTTTTGGGACCAAGGCCGAACTAAAAAATATGAATTCCTTTAAAAATGTGGAAAAGGCCCTGGAGTTCGAAATCCGGCGCCAAGGGGCCCTTCTTGAAGACGGGGGAGAGGTCCTGCAGGAAACCCGCCTCTGGGAGGCTGCCCGGGCTGTGACCTTATCCATGAGAGGCAAGGAAGAGGCTCACGATTACCGCTACTTTCCCGATCCGGATCTTCTCCCCCTTGAAATAAGTCCGGATTGGATCGATACGGTTCGCCAGGGCCTGCCCGAATTGCCGGAGGCGAAACGGTCCCGCTTTATCAGCCAGTACGGGCTTCCGGAATACGACGCCCAGATCCTGACCTCATCCAAGTCCCTGGCCGCCTATTTTGAAAAATGTCTTGACTATCATCCCCAACCCAAGACCGTCAGCAACTGGATTATGGTCGAATTGCTTAAGGAATTAAAAAGGAACGAGTGGGAAATCGACCAGAGTCCGGTCTCGGCCTTTGACCTGGCCTCCCTCTTGGATTTGATTCAGGAGGGGCTGATCAGCGGTAAAATCGCCAAGACGGTTTTTGAAGAAATGGTCGCCACCGGTAAGGCCCCCAGGGTTATTGTGGAGGAGAAAGGCCTGGTCCAGGTGACCGATTCCGGGCAGATCCAAACCGTTGTCGATGAAGTCCTCCAGGCCAACCCGGGAAAAATCGCCGACTATAAAGCCGGGAAGACCAAACTCTTCGGTTTTTTTGTGGGCGAAGTCATGAAAAAATCTAAAGGCAAGGCCAATCCGAAGATCGTTAACGAACTGTTGAAACAAAAATTGGATTTCTAATTCATCTGGATTCCGGATTTCGTCCACCTTCCTGCCTGTCCGCGGTGCGCAGGCAAGCGGTGGACTTCTCCGGAATGACGTCTTGACTGGTTACGACGCAGTTTTTCTCCCTGATTCTCCCTCTCCCCGCCGCGGGAGAGGGTTGGGGTGAGGGGGACATCCTTAGGTAAAAGCCTTTTCCCCTGTTGAGGACAAGCACATGGTCAAAACAATCGAGTGGAAAAACGACCAGGTGGTCATGATCGACCAGAGAAAACTCCCCTGGCGGGAAACCTATGTGGTTTGTTCCAATTACCGTCAGGTCATCAAGGCCATTAAGACCATGGTCATCCGGGGAGCACCGGCTATCGGCATCGCCGCGGCCATGGGCCTGGCTCTGGGAGCCAGGTCCGTCAAGGCCTGCAGCCTGGAGGTCTTCAAAACCGAATTGAAAAAGATCGGTAGGGAAATTGCTCGGGCCCGCCCCACGGCCGTCAACCTCTCCTGGGCCGTCCGCAGGTTGGAGGAGAAGATGGATCGCAGCCCGGCCAAGAATATCGAATCCTTAAAAAGGGAACTGATACGAGAGGCCCGGGCCATGCTTTCCGAGGACATCGCCATCAACAAACGCCTGGGTCTTTTAGGGCAAAAAGTCATTCAGGACGGGGATACCATCCTGACCCACTGTAACGCCGGCGCCCTGGCCACCGGCGGCTACGGCACCGCCCTGGGGGTTGTCCGGGCGGCCTGGGAGGCCGGAAAACGGATCCAGGTCATTGCCGACGAAACGCGCCCTTTTTTACAGGGTACGCGCCTGACGGCCTGGGAACTTATCCAGGACAAAATACCGGTCACCCTGATCACCGACAATATGGCCGGCTATCTGATGAAAAAAGGAACCATTCAAAAGGTGATTGTCGGGGCCGACCGCATCGCCGCCAATGGAGATACGGCCAATAAAATAGGCACCTATTCCGTCGCCCTCCTGGCCAGGGCCCACGGCATCCCTTTTTACATCGCCGCCCCCACCTCAACCATTGATCCCAGCCTAAAAAGTGGCGATCAGATCCCGATCGAGGAGCGCCATCCGGATGAAGTCACCCACCTGGCCGGAAAACGCCTGGCCCCCGATCAGGTGGCCGTCCTCAATCCGGCCTTTGACGTCACCCCCCACCCCCTGATCACCGCCATCCTGACTGAAAAAGGCATCCTCAAACCCCCCTTCCGCCAAAGCATTTCCAAGGCCCTGAAAAAGGCAATGTCGTGGTAAGGAACCGGGACCTGATCCTCTTTAGCCTACTGCCTCAAGAGCACTGGGGATCATCAACCGGGGGCTTCCACTTAGGTTGACAAGAGGGATTATCTATGCTATTTCTTGGCTATCTATTTAATTTCCCTTTCTTTTTTTCGTCTAAGCTTAAACCTGGGAGGATGGATGAAACCTGAAGGCTCTACCTCAATATCTGTGATGAGGGCCTTTTTTTGGTTATTGAACCTGACCCCTTAGCTACCATTTTAGAACCTTAAGAAAAGAAAGGTTCTGATATTTGCCCTATGCTTTCACCGAGCATGGGGTAGCTATGCTGTCCAGTCTGCTGGGCGAACCTGGATTTTCTTCTAACCTTTACTGGGTAAGCCCTAATCTCTATCTCAAGCCTTAAATGGATTGGGGTTTCTTGAACCTTGATTTATGTTCCCGATTTGAGTACAATCGCACCCAATATGAGTACTAAACACCTGAACGAAAATCTCTCCGGGGCGCTCTTCGGAAAGACCCGGCGCGCCGTGCTGGCCCTGTTATTTTCCAACCCGGAGGAGTCTTTTTACCTGCGCCAGATCGTGCGGATGACCGGTGCCGGGCAGGGATCGGTTCAGCGGGAGTTAAAAACACTACTTAAGGCAGGCATCATCGCTCGCTCAGAGAAGGGCCGGCAGGTTTATTTCCAGGTCAACCGGGACTGCCCTATTTTTATTGAGTTAAAGGGTCTGATCATTAAAACCGCCGGGATGGTCGAGGTACTTCGATCCGCCTTGTCACCGGCGGAGGATCGGGTCAATCTGGCCTTTATATATGGCAGTCAGGCCCGGGGGGATGCCAAGGCTGCCAGTGACATCGATTTATTTATAGTGGGGAATCTTGATGAGCTTGAATTGCACCGGTTGATCAGCCAGGCGGAGGGGCAACTGAACCGTCCCATCAATTACACCTTTTTAACCACTCAAGAGTTTATAAGACGTCAGAAGGAAAAAGGCGGGTTCCTTTCCAGGGTCCTGGCCGGGGAAAGGATAGCAGTCATGGGGGGAAGGCATGGAGCTTAATGAACTCAGAAAAGCGGGACGAGTGCATAAAGAAAAGATTTCCCCAGAAGAGATCCGCCAGGCCCTGGCCAGAGCGGACAGGGATTTAAAAACAGTCCGAAAAGTTAAATGACCCCCGGCAAAGCCGGGGGCTTATCTTTGTTAGCCCCCCAAGGGGGCCGTTTCATGAGTCCCATGAAGGGGACATACTTCATATTCAGACTTGGGAAGGTGGAGACGCCCATCTTTCTTTGTTTGTTCAGGAGTATATTTCTTAACGATTTTTATTCCTGACCAATGGGCATTTCCAGAATATTTAAACTCTTAAAAGATTTTTGGTTTAATCTCCGAGTGCAAAATTCAGCGATTTATATTGGTGGTTTTTACTATTCTATTGCCTCACACGGTCAAACCTTTCGGAGTCCCCCGGCAAAGCCGGGGGTTTACCTGTTAGAAATTATGGCCGAAGATTGGGACTGGGGTTTCGCCGTAACCTATAATGCCATCCTCCAGGCCTCCAGGGCTTATATGTTTGCTCAGGGGTATCGTCCGGCTCACGGTGAAGGCCATAAAAATACCTTTACCTTTATGAAGATCGTCCTGGGCAAAGAGTATGTGGATTTGATCTCCTATTTCGACCGCATGCGGAACAAGCGCAATCAGGCCATCTATGACATGGCTGGGCTGATAACGGAAACCGAAGCCAAAAACCTTTTTGCCAAGGCGACCGAATTTGTAAAACTTATCCGCAGCAAGTTAATGGACAAAGGGAAAAATTGAATTGTCCTGTTTATTCCAGGACCGGATCAATCTGCTCCAGGTAACCGGGGAGCCCAGGGCTAAATATGGCAGGAAATGATTCAAAGACCCGGAGTTTTTGTTGAGGCCGGTACTATTAACAAAAAGAAGCAATTCCTGCACCAACGTACCGGGTCCTAATCGCGTACTCGACCGACTCTGAACATATCAACAAAGGAGACAGGCAATGGCAAAAGTCGCATTCCTTGGCCTCGGCGTCATGGGCTTTCCGATGGCCGGCTATCTGGCCAAGAACGGCCATGAGGTCACCGTGTGTAACCGCACGCGTGCCAAGGCCGACGCCTGGGTGGCCGAGCATGGCGGCAAGACGGCCGATACGCCCAAAGCCGCCGTCCAAGGGGCGTCCATCGTATTTTCTTGCGTCGGCGACGACCCGGACCTGCGGGCAATTACCGTGGGCGCAAACGGCGCTTTCGAAGGCATGGCCGCGGGCAGTATTTACGTCGACCACACCACCGCCTCGGCCAACATCGCGCGCGAACTGTTCACCACGGCGGCAAAAAAAGGCATCCATTTCATCGATGCGCCGGTTTCAGGCGGCCAGGCGGGGGCCGAGAACGGCACGCTGACGGTGATGTGCGGCGGCGAAGCAGGCCCATTCGAGATAGCCAGGCCGGTGATTGCCCACTTCGCCAAGGCCGTAACGCTGCTCGGGCCCGCCGGCGCGGGCCAGCTTACCAAAATGGTCAACCAGATCTGCATCGCGGGTCTGTTGCAGGGTCTTGCCGAAGGCATCAACTTCGGCCTCAAGGCGGGCCTGGACATGAAGCAGGTGCTGGATGTGATCGGCAAGGGCGCAGCCCAGTCCTGGCAAATGGACAACCGCGGCAAGACCATGGTGGACGACCAATTCGATTTTGGCTTTGCCGTGGACTGGATGCGCAAGGACCTGCGCATCTGCCTCGAGGAGGCGAAGAAAAACGGCGCGCGCTGCCGGTCACCGAAATTATTAATGGCTACTATGGTGAAGTGCAGAAAATGGGCGGCGGGCGCAGGGATACCTCCAGCCTGATCCGGCGTCTCGGAAAAAGTTAAATGACCCCCGGCAAAGCCGGGGGCTTATCTTTGTTAGCCCCCCAAGGGGGCCGTTTCATGAGTCCCATGAAGGGGACATACTTCATATTCAGACTTGGGAAGGTGGAGACGCCCATCTTTCTTTGTTTGTTCAGGAGTATATTTCTTAACGATTTTTATTCCTGACCAATGGGCATTTCCAGAATATTTAAACTCTTAAAAGATTTTTGGTTTAATCTCCGAGTGCAAAATTCAGCGATTTATATTGGTGGTTTTTACTATTCTATTGCCTCACACGGTCAAACCTTTCGGAGTCCCCCGGCAAAGCCGGGGGTTTACCTGTTAGAAATTAGCAAAGCACGTAATCAGGGAACAACAGGCGCGGTATGAAATCGGTCGCGGGCGGAAGCATGGAGGGGATATGGTATGAGCAGGGAGGGATGGAATACTTTCAAAATTGGTGACATTGGGGTGTAGGGGAGGCCGAATTTTTTGAGCGTTTTTGTTCCAAGTATGCCAGAAGAAAATGGTTTGGTGAGAGATTTCAGGAATTTTTGGCACTTATTAAATCAACCGCACAACTTGATCGTCTTTTTGTTTGGGGAAGTTTTGTTAGCTCCAAGGAATCTCCATATGATATTGATATGTTGCTGGTGATGAAAGAAACTTTTGATCTGGAAAAAGTATCTGCGGATAATGAAGTTATTTTCGATCATGCAGCTGCTCGAATCCGGTTTCACATGGATATTTTCTGGTCGAAGGCCAATATTGGAGAAGAGGTCCTGCGCCTTTGGTTGGAAACTTATCAAATAACCAAGGACTTTAAAAGGAGAGGAATCTTGGAGGTGATACTAACATGATAAAAAACGACGAACAACTGATAATGGCCCAAAAAACAATAGAAAATTTGCAAAAAATTCTTTTGGGAACCAGAAAGGTCCATTCAAAGGCCGAATACCGAGCCATATCCGAACCGGTTTTGTTAGAGATCCAGCAGCGGGAGCAAGATATCTTTGATTATTTAAGTAAAACGCCCAAGGAAATTTCATTAGCCTGATCCTGGGTTGGTTAGGATTTTTCTTTAGAAGGGTGAAAAGGCGGTGTTTAGGGAAGTCCAGGGCGGAATGGATTGAGGGCGGCCCAGATCAATAAGGCCCATGGTCGGCGAATATAACCGAGAGCCAGGGTGGCATTACAAGTATGTAGGGGACTAATCTTGTATGATGACCTTTAAGCAATTTGTTGCCATTCCGAAATCTATCCCTGCCGCTACCTCCTGGTACCTCGCCGATCTCGGAGAGGCAAAAGGCAAGCAGGAGCTTTTTGCCCGCCAGGCCGTAGATTCTTTTTCAGGACCATTCACCCTGACCGAACTGGAACGGAAATCCCCGCAAATCAGCCGGGATATGGTCCGAAAGGTCCTTCGGGATATGCAAACAAAAGATCTCGTGGAATGTCTAGGCCGAGGACCGGGTGCCTTGTGGCAGAGAAAAGGTATTACCCTTAAAAGAGGGTAAAAATAAGGTAATGTTGACAAGACCTATTCAAAAAATTACGGGGACACATTGCTTATTTTTTAGGGGAGAAGGCGGTAGGGGTAAAAACGGAAGGAGAACTTCATGGATGGAAAAAACCGGGCTGATATTAAACCGGGTGCCCGGGTGCGGGTGGTACAAAAACAAGATCAGCCTTCCGGGAAACTGACGGAAGGAGTGGTTAAGGATATCCTTACCGGATCGCCTAATCATCCTCACGGAATCAAAGTGCGCCTGGTAAGCGGTGTGGTGGGCCGGGTGAAAGACATACTTTCTGAAGGATCCTGAATACGAAGGTCGTGAAGCGGTTTTCCCATGAATAATGATGCCATGTTCACCGATGTGAGTCTCCATCCCAAGCTTCGGTCCGGGGTGGGGGGTTATCTGGTCGTTCCCTCCTCATTTCTAATGGGTCCCTCTCAAAACAGGGCCAGGGCCGAGGTTGCCGAACGGTTGGTGTTGCGAAGATTTGAAGGCACCTCTTCGACAGAGCTGGAAGTCCGAACCGTTTTGTGGGCCTTGGAAGAATATCAAAAAGAAAAGGGCCCCGGCCCGGGGCATTTAGCAGTCTATACCGATTCTCAGTGCCTTACCGGTCTGCTGAAGAGAAGACCCAGACTGGAGGACACGGCTTTCATTTCTAAGAGGACCAATCGCCCGTTAAAAAACGCCCCCCTTTATTGCCGATTTTACCAATTCTATGACGAACTGGGCTTTGAAATCATCAAGGTGGCCGGGCACACCCGTTCAAGTTCCCAGAACCTGGTTCACCGCATTTTCTCATGGGTAGACAGGGAAGTACGAAAGGCCTTAACCCATTGCCGCCACAGCGATGATGACGGGGGGAGTCCTTTACGGGTGGCCTCTATGGAAAGGGGCCGCGAGGCTGTTCCCTTTTAGGGAGGAATAAATATGGGAGGATCCAGATTATGACCTATCAGGCTGAGACGAAGAACATGGCCCTTTTCTGCGACTTTGAAAATGTCGCTTTGGGGGTTCGCGACGCCAACTATGCCCAATTCGATATTGACAAGGTGATCGAACGGCTCCTGCTCAAGGGCAATATCGTGGTCAAAAAGGCCTATTGCGACTGGGAACGCTACAAGGAATTTAAGAAGGCCATGCATGAAGCGTCCTTTGAGTTGATCGAGATCCCGCACCTGCGCCAGTCGGGCAAGAACTCCGCCGATATCCGCATGGTGGTGGACGCCCTCGACCTGTGCTATACCAAAGGACACGTGGACACCTTTGTCATCATCAGCGGCGACTCGGATTTTTCCCCGCTGGTCAGCAAGCTGCGGGAGAACAACAAGATCGTCATCGGAGTGGGCGTCAAGAATTCCACCTCGGACTTGTTGATCGCCAACTGTGATGAGTTTATCTACTACGACGACCTGGTTCGCCGTCCGCTTCCACGCCCACAGGTGGTTGGCGGGGAGACCGGCCGCAAGGCCCGAGGCCCTGCGGCGAAAGCCGTTCAGCCCATCAAAGACAAGAAACAGGAGGCCTGGGATCTGGTGGTCAAGACCTATGAAGCCTTGCTGGAGGAGCGGGGAGAGGGGGAGAAGATCTGGGGGTCCATGATCAAGCAGACCCTGAAACGCCGGAAGCCCGGCTTCAGCGAATCCTACTACGGTTTCCGGTCTTTCGGCCAGTTGCTGGAGGAGGCGGAAGCGAAGGGGATCCTCAAACTGGAACGTGACGAAAAATCCGGCGGCTTTATCATCCAGGGTTGTCAGATGCCATAAAAGGGGACATTGGGTTTATAGTCCGGGACGTTGTAGAATTTGTTGAATTGGTATTGTATGGCCCGAAGAGAGCCCGAAAGGACCGAAACGTTAGACCACGCCACCAACGGCCAAAGAAAGGTCTTTCAATTCTTACATAAAAGGAGAAAATTTCGATGAAAAGGTATGGGGATTTTATCACCGCTGACGAAGATCTGGCCTTTTTGACATCCATTCGAAAATATATCGATAAAGAGGTGATGCCGATTCGCATGCAATTGGATGAAGACTATGCTGCTTTTGAAAAGGCGTATGAAGGTCTGGTGAAACTTGGAGTCCAGAAGCGGGGTTTCTCTTCCGAATATGGCGGTTTGGGGATCCGGTCGGCAACCACGGTCTGCGCCATCACGGAAGAGATATCTCGGGGAGACAGCGGGCTGTCCCTCCACGCTCTCATTATCCCCTGGTGCCTGGCTGCAGCCATGGGCGCCCGTAACAAGCCCCTCATGGATAAATTTATTCCCATGTTCTGTGGAGGATACACCTCGATGCGGATGTTTGGCCATTACCGAACCGGCCGGAGGCTGCAATATCGAAGATGCGGCCGAGCAGGGGCTTACCATTCGGACGAGGGCGAGGCTGGATGGAGATGAATGGGTGATTAGCGGTGAAAAAATGTGGCCCAGCGGAGCCAGCGTGGCCGACCTCTATTGCGTTGTTTGCACAACGGATCCCAAACAGAGAGAACAGGGCGTGGCCCTCATCTATGTGCCCAAAGATACCCCCGGCCTTTCCTTCGGGAAACCGGAACAAAAAATGGGAATGAAGGTGACGGACTTCAATACGGCGATCCACTTTGACGACGTGAGGGTGCCCAAAGGAATATCGAGCCGGTGGACCCGGGATTGACTGGCAGCTTTTCAGAAACAATGTTTCCTGGGGCCGGCTGACGAGCGCCCCCATGACGCTGGGAAATGCGCAGGCCGTTTTAGATATCGTCATCGAATATACCCGAACAAGGATCCTATGGAGGAAAACCCGTTCGGAATCATTCGCTGCAGGCAGCAATGATCGCGGACATGGCCATCGGCATAGAGTCGGCGCGCGCTTTTTACCTCTCCGTTGCGGCCATGTTCAACAATCGAAAGAAATATGGAAATCCTAATGAGGATTACCTGTTGGCCCGCACCAGTGCCGCCAAAGTCTATGCCTGCGATGTCACTGAGATGGTCTGTAACCGGGCGATGGAACTCATGGGCTCTTATGGCTATGCCCGCGACTACCATGTAGAGAAGTACCTCAGGGACTCCAAGATCATCCAGATATGGTTGGGGGGCGGACAACTGGGAAGGTTGGATGTGGTTCAAAGCTATTACCCTTACGTCGGAGGCCAAAAGTAACGCACAAAGCCCGAGTTTAATATATTAGGGTCTCATAATAATAGTGACCAACAGGGACCGGGGGGTCTTCTTTTCTGGGGTTGTCCAAAGGGTAACTCATCGCCCTATCCCGGCCCGGACGGCTAAGTGGGTTAGGTGCAGGGCATTCACTCAAGTCCGTTTCGGGCATTAGTGTAGGCCTGTCTCTGAATTAGATCCCGAATTTGGCCCGGCAAAGAAGCTTTGGGCTTGAAGGTGGACAACCCAGAAAAGAAGACCCCCCGGTCCCATTTAAGGCAAGCTCCTCAATTTCATGTCAAGACTATTATGAGACCCTTAATAAAATGAGAGAAATTGAAATTTCTGAAGAGCCCATTGAGCTCTATAAAATCTTGAAGTTCGGAAATATGGTCGCAAGCGGCGGCGAAGCGAAATATGTGATTGCCGAAGGTCAAGTGATAGTCAATGGGAAGATCGAAACCAGAAAGCGAAAAAAGATCTTTTCCGGTGATGTGGTTGAATTCGGAGAAAATAAAATTCGTGTAAAAGTCAGATGATCCTACTTTGACGGATGAGATGTGGATGGAAGGGGCCAGGGCTAACTTTGACGGCAGGATCATCGTCGGCAAAGACCTTATGGAGTTATGAAGGGGAGTTGCCTGAAAAAGGTGAAAAAATAAGAATTATTTCGGTAAGGCGCTCCAGAAAAGAGGAAATTAGGATCTATGAAGGCGAAGGAATTTGATAAACGATTTGACGAAGGCAAGGATATTTCCGAATATCTGGAATTATCCAAAGCCAGGAGGAGCGGCCGGGAGCAAAAAAGAGTAACTGTGGATTTTCCCTTATGGATGGTCCATCTATTGGATAAGGAATCAAAACGTCTGGGCGTGCCCAGGTAATCCATCATCAAGGTCTGGGTGGCAGAGCGCCTCGAAAAGGGATAGTGACCAGTCATTAACTTGACTACCAAAGAACAATACCCTAAAATTAACCAATAGGCATGCCTGAAGAAATCAGGGAGATTGGGCCAGGACAAAGGGCTAAGAGACAAACTTTCCACAATGACTCAAAAATGAAGTTGGCAATTTCTGGCCAGGAACTGTACTCCAAAAAGAGTTAAATCTATAATCCAGGAAAGGAGAGAAACCATGTTTAAGGATTTCAAGGAATTCATTATGCGGGGTAATGTCATGGACATGGCCGTAGGCATCGTCATCGGGGCGGCCTTCGGCAAGATCATCTCCTCCTTTGTCAGCGATGTCCTGATGCCGCCCATCGGGCTTTTACTGGGCAAGGTGGACTTTTCCGGCCTCTTCCTCAACCTCTCGGGCAAAACCTTTGAGACCCTGGAGGCGGCCAAGAAGGCCGGGGCGCCGACCCTCAACTATGGTCTTTTCATCAACACCGTTATTGATTTCCTGATTGTCGCTTTTGCCATCTTTATGGTCATCAAGCAGATCAATCGCCTGAAGCGGCAGCCCGAGCCGGCCCCGGTCAATACCAAGGAATGCCCGTTCTGTTTTTCGGTCGTTCCCATCAAGGCCAGCCGCTGCCCTCAGTGTACCTCGGAGCTGAAATAAACCGTTACCTTCCTTATCGCAATAACTGACCGTGGAGTCGGTGTCCTTGAGGGGAGGCGAAAGCCTCCCCTACCCTAACTACCCTTACTATAAGTCCTGCTTTGTTTGATAAAAAATAGCATGCGCATCCTTAAATCCAACCTCCTAAATGATGGAAAACTCTTCAATGACGGCCGAGCCGTTGACCTGATCCAAATTGAGGACACTCGTGACTATGATACCCTTTTAAGCAACATCATTAACTCCAACTACTACGACAGCGCCTATTTCAAAAATCATATCGAGTATCCGGAAGGGCGGGTTAAATTTGATGCCCTTTATATGGCCGCCATCATCGCCTTTCTTAAACCCAGGTCTCTGTTGGAATTAGGCTGTGGCCGGGGGGATGTCCTCTTTCTCCTGAGCCTTTTAAATCAATTCAGGATTCAGGGGATTGACCTCAGCCGGGATATCCTTGAAAAAGCCTGGCCTCCGCTGGCCCCCAACCTGGCCTGCGGAGAACTCCTGGAGATCTTTGAGGCCTTTCATAAAAAGGGGCTGCGCTTTAATACCTTTTGCGGCTTCGATATCTGGGAACATCTTCACCCAGCGAGGCTTCATGATTGTATTTCTGCCATGACGGCCTTGTCTGAAAGAGACGCCCTGTTCTTTTTTATTATCCCGGCCATCGGAACGGATAAGGTCTTTGGCGAAATTTTCCCCCTGGAATTGGAGGAAAACCGTCTTAATTTTTCGGAGGGAAACCCTTTTAACTATCTCAATGCCGAAATAATCGACCCGCCCATACCAGCCAATGGCCATTTGATTTGGGCCCCGACCGAGTGGTGGCAGAAGCAATTTGAACGGCATGGCCTGATCCGGGCGGAAGCTATCGAGAAAAACATCCATCGCTATTTCGATGAACACCTCTTCTACGCCCAGAAATCCTTTTTTCTTTTTCATCGGGATTCAGGGGCCGGCCGACGACGAGGAATTAGACGGCTTTCAAAGAACGGTCTAACTTTATTAAAAAATGGGAATTCTTCTAAACCAAGCCAAGTGCATCACTGCTTATGAGCAAAGACATCAAACTCGGTTATTAATGGGGAAGAACTTAACTCTACTCTTCATCATGCCGAATTTTATATGAAGAGGATCTGGAAAGGCGTATCGGGGAAATCTCTTTCCTCCCTTCCAGGAGGGTGGCCCAAAAAATTTACCGGGAATACCTGACGCTATCATAAAAAAAGGCTGAGGGACGTCATCATGAGAATTAAAGGTTGGTTTTTTTGATGGTTATAAGCCTATTCGGATTAGGCCGACCCTGGCCTATCAATTTGGCCCCCGCCTATTTTTCCGCCAATTCGGCTACCTGTGGCTGGATCGGGTGGAAAGCCGGCTAATACCGGGACAACTGGAAGAGATTAGAGAAAAAACCAAGGAACTGAAGGCCAAAATCGTCTGGTCCTCCAGCCGGACGGGCAGTCACGAACTATTTATCATGACCCTGCCTGATGCCGCCATTTTTCAACTGACTCATAACAACTATGTGGATATTTTCCCCCGGTTCTCGCCCGATGGAGAAAAGATCGTATTTATCCGCAGCCAGAGGCCCTGGGTTTCCGGACGGGACCTCGATCCCTGGGATCTCTATCTGCTCTCCCTGACAACCGGGAAGGAGCGGTTGTTGGCCAAAGAAGGGAATATGCCCCAATGGGTTGATAATCACCGAATCAGCTTTGTTCGGAAAAACAGGCTGCTGATCAAAGACCTGGATACCGGTCAAGAGACCCTGGTCCTCGATGGCAACCTTCCTCCTGTTTCGGGCCAAATAACTACACCGGAATTTTCTCCTGATCAATCGGGCAGGTTGGCTTTGACCGTTCGAGGAAAGCTGGCTGGGGTCTTTGTCATGGATCTGAAATCCAAGAATGTTCTAAAATTCGGAGAGGGGTGCCAGATCACCTGGTTTCCAAACGGCAGGGAAGTGTGTTGGGTCGAAAATGGAGGAAGAGGGGGCAACCAGATTCTGACGTCCCCGGCTAACCCGCCCACAAAAAAGTGTACTCATCGACTTGCCGGGAGAGCTTAGCCATGAATACTTTCCCCGCCTGTCGCGGGATGGGAAATGGCTTATTTGGGGCGCCAGTGCCGGCGGCCACGAGCTTGATGTCGAAGATTATGAACTATTTTTATGGCAACTGGGCCGGCCGGCTGCCGAAGCCATTCGTCTCACCCATAATAAAGCCAATGATAGCTGGCCGGATATTTTTATTAAACCGACCCCCTAAGCCGAACGAGTCGGAAACATTCAAAGGACACCTGACCCCTCCCTCGACCCTCACCCTCGAGGGGAGGAGGAAGGGGTATGGGTTTAAGAGGTGCGCTCCCCTTTTTTACGGCGGCCGCTCCTGAAAAGAATCATCAAAAAAGCCGCTGCTCCCCAGGTATAATCCACCACCTGGGTCAAAAAGTGCATGCCGAACGAAAGCAAAACCCCCTGGGCCGGGGATAGCCCCAGGGTCGTCAAGACGGCCCCCAGAACGCCCTCGTAGAACCCGAATCCCGCCAGACCGCCGATTGGCAGACTGGCCGCGGCCTCCGAACCGATCAGGCCCAGACAGGTCACTAAAAAAGGCAGGGGGGTAGCGGAGCCGGTCAGGGCCTGAACAAAGGCCTGTAAGAGCAGGTATAGGTAACCGTACTTCAAGGCGCGGATGGCCAGAGACAGGCCTAAAATCTTCCAAAAGATACCGGCCTCCTTCAGTTCCTTGAAGGACCGGCTTAAGCCCTCGCAGTATTCCGGCAGCCGCTGCAGTATCCTCCTTCCTTTCAGATAACCAGGGAAGCGTTGGTTCAACCCTTGCCCCAGAAAACGGAAAATAGGCCCTACCATGATTATCATCAGGATTCCAACGGCCATAATCAAAAAGGAAAAAAGCCACAGTCCCGAATAACGTTGAGCGGATGTAAGACTGTCCACGATCCCGGCCAACCCCAGCAGAGGTCCCAAGGCCAGAAAATCGAAAAGAAAGGCGTAGGCAAGGGATGTTACGCTGGGATAAACATTGACCCGGTACACCCGGTTTAAGAGAACCGGATAGGAAATTTCCCCGGTCCGGGCGGGCAGTAAGTCAACCATCATGTTTCGAACCCCGGTTACCAGGATCAGGTCTCCGAAAGGAGGCCGGACCGGGGTCCGGCTGGATTCCAGGATTATGGAATAACGCCAGGTTCTTAAGAACAGGGCCGAGGTGTAAAGAAAGAGATAGAATAGGAGATACCGGGGATCGAGATTGAAAAATATCCGGCTCCAATCGGAACCGCTGCTCCGGGAAAGCAGATAATAAAAAAGAAGGCCGGTGATAAAAAGGGAGAGGATCAGCAGGATCGTTTTTTTCATCAGCTTTTTTGGGCTCGGCCAGGCCCTTTGTTTATCTCGTAAACAAAATCGGAGCCGAATCGGGCCACGGGCCTTAAGAGGTCCTGATACCTGTCTATCCGGTTAAAGACCAGCTCCCTTTCCACCGGACGATCATAATCTCCAAAATGGATGATGACATATTTTATGTCGAGCTGCCCTAAAAAGGCCACCGAGGAATCAGAGGGAAATCCTTTCAATCCTTTCTGATAAAGGAGATCATAATCCGGAGGGAAATAGCCGCTGTAACCATTCACCAATTTTTTCCAGTGGTAGGTCGAGTAATAGACCCGGAAGGCCTCCTTCCAAACCTCGGCCGGCTCACTGGGAAGAGGAAGCTCCAGGATGGCAAAATCCCCTTTCTGATGGGCCAGCCAGCGAAAGACCTGGGGGACCTCCTTTCCCGTGGGGACAGGCACCATGAAAAGAGGAAAGGAGGCATACTCAGCAATGATAAAGGTCACGGCAGCCAGAACCAGCAAAAGCTTCTGCCAGAAGACCCTGGATCGAGCCAGGAGCCAGGCCAGGCCAAAGCCGGCGAAGACGCTGACTGAACAGGCGATCAGGATAATAAAACGGCTTGGGACCCTCAGCCCGTCAAATCCGGGGAAAAACTGGTAGAGGATGAGATAGGGGCTGTAAAAGAATATCTCTCGACCTTTTAAATGAATAAAGGGGCCGAAACAAAAAAGAAAAGAAAGGATGAGCATCAAAAAGTAGAAACCCAGGCCCGGATAGGTGAAGGAAGGAAGATAAGCAAAGGGGCCTCCAGCCCGCCTGAAAGAGAGAAGCGATTTTAGACCGATCAGAATCAGGAAAATCCAGACCGCCCGGTTCAGGCTGGTGGCACTGATCTTGACCCCCCAGAGGTTCGTGGATAGGCCTCCGAAAAGAAGGATTATCAGGATCATAACGCCGGATAGACCTAACAGGATATTCAGGATCCCGGACAAGGTTTTCATTTTTTTTGAGGATCTTTCCAGTTCCCCTTTAATCCTTCGATCTTTTTTTCGCCGGGTGACCAGGATTCCAACCAACCCCAGGAATAAGGGGGTCAGACCAAGAAACAATTCCCCTTCCGGCCTCCAGAAGGACTGGGTTACTCCTCCCCAGAGGCGATTCAGCGATGTGGTACTGATGAAGCTGGCCAGATCAGCGGAAAAATAGACCACCTCCCCCAGTGAGCGGACAAAACCCATTTCCTTTTTGACCTGGATATAGGGGTAATAGGTTGGTAGAATAACCAAACCCGAAAGTAGCGCAAACAGGCCCAGCTTGGCCCAGAGAGAGATCCGGAATGGCCTTCGGGTGATTAGATCCAAGAAAAGGAAAAGGCCCACAAAGATGGAGAGAAAGAGACCGTAGTACCCGCAGGACAGGAACTCCAGGACAAAAAAGAGGGTGAAAAGAAAAAGGGTCTTATAGCTTTCCTCGTTCACGAAACGGTGCAGGTAAAGGAAGGTCAGGGGAATCCACTGAGCGGCCTGTAACTGGACATGGGAAAGATGGGCAAAGCGCCAGGGGAAATAGGCGAAGATCAATCCCGAAACCAGGGCGGCCGAACGGTTTCCGGATAAGTAATAAGATAGCAGATACATGGTAAAGCCGGAAAGGGTCAGGCTGATCAGGAAAAGGACATTATAGGCCAGGACAGGATTTTGGGTGAATAGGATCACCGGTATGACAAAAGGGACATTCCCCAGCATATGCTCCGAATAGGCCAGGGTATTTTTATGAGGATAAAATATATTGGCCTGGAAGAGGGATAAAAGTTCCCCGGAGGTGATCTTATGCACATCCCAGGCCAGGATCCAGGAATTGAACAGGGAGTCCCCGTAGTCACCGATAATGGCCCGGTCACCGATCAGGACAGCCGGGTAAGTCATCACCAAAGTGATGCCGGCAAAAAGAAAAAAAACTAGGACCTGATGGATCCAGGGGCGTTTTTTTTCCCGGCTCATGAGGGGGGTTGGGGCGCTGCTCCTTGTTGAGTTAGGCATAAAGCAATGACGGTTGATTTGTAAAGTCCTGGGGAACAAAACCCCCATCTCCATAATATGAGTGTGGGGAACAAGACCCCCATCTCCATGGTTTATAAGGAACTGGCACTACCCCTTAGGGGAGGGTCTTTCAACCTTCCGTTTCAATAAATTGGCGGCAATCAACAAAGGGTCCCAGACCGGGCTGAAGGGAGGGGCATAGGCCAGGTCCAGGTGCGAGATCTCCTCCAGGGTCATCCCCTGGTTAAGGGCCACAGCCAGGACATTGATCCGGCGGCCTTCCCCGTCCCGGCCGATCAGGTTTCCACCCAAAATTTTTCCGGTTTTCTGATCAGCCACAATCTTAAGAAAGGTCGGCTGGGCCCCGGGGTAAATCCCCACCCGCGAATGGCCCTCCACCGTCTGGGTAATGACCTGATAGCCCAGGGCCTTGGCCTGGGCCTCGCTGACGCCGGCCATGCCGATCTCCAGGTCAAAAACCTTCACTGAGGCGGCCCCGACGATCCCGTGAAATTGGGCGCTGCCTCCCAGGGCATTTTCACCGGCCACCCGGCCCTCCTTGTTGGCAATATCCCCCAACGGGGCCAGGACGGACTGCCCGGTGACCCGGTGAACCTTTTCACAGCAATCCCCGGCTGCCCAAATAGAGGGATCACTGGTTTGCATATGAGCGTTGACTCGGATCCCTCCGGTCCGGCCGAGGATGATCCCGGCCTCTCCGGCAATTTCAGCATTCGGCACCACCCCGGCCCCGACGAAAAAAAGGTCTCCCGGGTAGGTCCCCTTGTCGGTTACCAGCCCCCGGGCTTTAGAGCCCTCCCCTTCAAAGGCCTGAGGGTGGACTTCCCCAATATACCTGACCCCTTGGGCCTCCAATTCCTTAACGATCAGGGGACCCAACTCCGGCTCCAATCCGCTGTAGGGGAACTTGCCCCGATAGAGCAGGGTGGTGGCCACCCCTCGTTGACGCAGGGCCTCAGCCAGCTCCAGGGCGATGTACCCGGCCCCGATGATCAGGGCTTCTTTCGGTTTTTGCCGATCAATAAAGGCGCGGAGGCGGAGACCGTCGCTCATGTCTTTCAGGGAAAAAACATTCTCCGCCTCTTCTCCGGGCAGGTTCAACCTACGGGAACGGGCCCCGGTGGCGATGATCAGCCGATCATAGGGCCAGGAAATTTCCCGGCCCCGGTCGCGGTCCAGGACCCTTACCCGGCCTGTGCCCCGGTCAATGGCCAGGGCCTCATGCCTGAGCTTGATTTCGATCTGCTGCTTTTCTTGAAATTCTTCCGGAGTCCTGGCGATTAATTCCTCAGGCTCCTTGATTACATCACCGATGTAATAAGGCAGTTCTCAAGCCCCGTAGGAGACGAAACTCCCTTTTTCCAAGATAGTGATCTGGGCTTCAGGAGATTTTCGACGGGCGGTGCTGGCGGCGGTCGGCCCGGCTGCCGATCCTCCCAGGATCAACAAGCGAAGTTTTTCCCCCATGATTTACTCCTCTTTATTTCGACCTCATTTTTTAGGCTGACTCATCTATCTACCACCCCCACCCAGCCCCCCCATAAAAGGGGGGGAGCCGAAGGGGTTCTTCCGTTATCGGCTTTTACTCTTTTTCTTTTCCTTGCTTTCGCTTTTAACTTTTGCCAGCTTCCCCACCTGGTTCTCGGTCAGGGGCCGACCAAACCCGGCGTATTGAATTTTAGGAGGCGGAGGATTGAGAACCGGGCTCCATTTGCCGTTGGAATATTTTTCAATCATCAGCTGATAGGAGCCCTTTTCCAGCACGGGAACGATTCCCTTGATCTGCTGAACCGCTCCGTTTTCAGAGCGGTTCAGGATGACTTTGCCCTCCTTGGCCTGTCCCAAAACCGCTGCCCCGTGGCACGCCTCGCATTTTCTGCCCTGCTTCATAATCGTATGGCTGTGAAAAGGCCTGAACATTAAAAAGGTCTTATCTCCAGGCAAGACAAAGGCCTGGAGCTGCGCCGTGGTCATCCTCTGATTGTAATTCATTAAAAAAATCCAATCGCTCACAACTTTGGCCACCCGTTTGCCATCCTTGGCCAGAGGTTCGAATTGAGTGCTGGTCAGGTTGGTCATCTGCCCGGTGTGGCAGGCCAGGCAATCCACTTTCCCTTGATGTTTTCGGTGTGAGGTGCTTTGGGAAAGGCTTTCGTGGCAGTTCTCGCAGCGGGTCTCCAGGGCGCCCTCTTGCCTTAGGGAATTATAGGATTTCCCATTGCCGTGCATCTCGCCTAAGGAATGGCAATCCAGACATTGCATCCCCAGGGCAAAGTGGACATCTTCAAAGACCGTGCCTTGGTTTTGCTTCAGGATCTCCGCCAACTGGTCATGGCATTTGAAACACAGGTCCGGACTGGTTGGTCCCAGGCGCTTTTCAGGGTTCTTTTCTTTGGGATTGGCTTTGTGGCAGGCCTCACAGGACTGGGCATGACACTTTTTACAGGCCAATTTGGCATAGGGGATATCGGACAGGGTCTCCAATCCCTGATTGGCTTTATCATACCAGTAGGCCATCCCTCTCCCGGTGTGGTGCAAACTGGTTTTAAAAAGCTCTTCCTTCTTAACCTCCGGAGCGGGTGCCCCTTTGGATAGGGCGACCAGCGCCAGGCTCAGGCCCGCCAAACAGATTATCAAAATCCGTTTCATCTAAACCTCTGGTTACATGAGTTGGGCCAGAGTGACCAATTGGACTTCCCCCTTGAGGCGGGGCAATTGTTCCTTGAGGATCTGCAAGGTCATAGGGTAAGGATGGCCGCAGCCGACAGCGAACCCCTTGGTCCGGGCCAGTTGAACCAGGCGTTCCAATTGCAGCCGGATAGCCTCCTTTTCCACAACATTATCCAGAAACAGGTCCCGATGGAAAACTTTTATACCCAGTTCCGACCCAACTTCCGGCGCGGCGGAATGAGAGGTAGTCAGGCTGTCCAAAAAAAACAGCTTTCTTTTTTTCAAAATTTTAAATACCGCAGCCATCTTCTCCCGATCTTCCGTAAACCGCGACCCCATGTGATTATTGGCCCCGGCAATATGGGGAAAGCCCTCCAGATCCTTCCCGACCTGGGTCTGGATCTCTTCATTGTCCATCCCGACCAGTAAAGCACCAGGGCCGGGGTCCACTTCCGGAAAGGTTTTGGGTTCCATGGGCAAATGAATCAGGGTTTCCTTGCCTTTCTGGTGGGCCAGAAGGGCCATTTCTTTGGCATGGGGGGCCTGGGGCAAAAAGGAAAAAGTAAGCGGGGCCTCCAGGTCGATAAAATCCTCGGCCAGTTGCTTGTGGTAGCCAATGTCGTCGATGACGATCACTACCCGGGGTGAGACCGTGGTGCTTACAAAGGGAGGAGGGGGAATGCTTTTGAGCGGTTTCGGAGGAAGAATCTCCCGATGGAGCTTCTCCTCATAAACCGGTGACCGCACCACCCGGCGTTCCCTGGAAACCTGCCAGGACCGGTATTGATAACCGGCCCCAAAAGCCAGGGCTATGACCATGGACCAGAGGAGCCCCCTTATCCAGAGGGCCCTTTTGGGGGACGAACGGTTAGGCGATTTGCGGCGGGCCACCGGTATGACTTAGGGAGTGGCGTTTTTAAAGACCTGGGAAAAGACCCCCCAGCTTTTCAGCAGATGCAGGGCACTGGCCAGTTGAGGATCATCTTTATCTTCCTCTCCGGGGATCTTTTTCCCTTCAGCCGGCGTTTCCGGAGCCGGCTCCTTGCCTTTACCCTCATCCTCCATATGACGATCAAGATCCTTTTCCCGGAGTACCCGGGGTTCCTTTTCCGGGGTCTCTCCTCTTTTCAAGGGCCGGCCCTTGACTAAGATGTCGGGGGTTATCCCCTTGGCCTGGATGGAGCGGCCGTTGGGGGTATAATACCGGGCGGTGGTCAACTTTATACCGGAGTTATCCTCCAGGGGAATAATGGTTTGAACCGACCCCTTCCCGAAAGTCTGGGTCCCAAGGATAATGGCCCGCTTCTGATCCTGGAGGGCCCCGGCCACAATCTCGGAAGCACTGGCGCTCCCTTCATTGACCAGGACCACCAGGGGAAAGTTATGGGGCGCTTTGTTGGGATGGGCATAAAATTTCAGATTTTGTTCCTTGATCCGGCCCTGCGTATAAACAATCAAGCCCGACTCCAGGAATTCATCGGCCACCTTGACCGCTTCATTCAATAACCCACCTGGGTCATTCCGGAGATCCAGAACCAATCCTTTTAAGCCTCCCTTGTTGGCCTCCAGTTTTTTCAGACCCGCTTGAAATTCCTCTACGGTTTTATCCTGGAAGGTGCTGATACGGATGTAGCCATAGCCCTCTTCCAACATCCTGTACTTCACGGCTTTAATGGGGATGACTTCCCGAACAATGGCATATTTTTTAGGTTCCTTGGCCCCTTCCTGCAAAATAGTCAGGGTGACTTTGGTACCTTTCGGACCCCGTATCAATCGAACGGCATCGTTTAAGGTCATATTTTTAGTGATCTTGTCTTCTATCTGCAGGATCTTGTCCCCCGGGAGCAAACCGGCTTTGTCGGCCGGGGTTCCTTCAATGGGGGAGACCACGGTCAGCAGGCCGTCTTTAAGGGTGATCTCGATCCCTATCCCGCTGAATATGCCGGTGGTTTCGATCTCCAACTCTTTAAATTCTTCAGGGCTCAGAAAGACGGAATGGGGATCCAGGGTGTTCATCATGCCTTTAATCGCCCCGTAGATCAACTCCTTGGCATCTTTTTCCTCGACATACTTTTTCTGGATTTCATTGAGGGCTTCGCTAAACACCTTGATCCGCTGAAAGGTTTTTTCATTATCGGCAGCGCCGATATCTCCCTTGCGATAATCCAGCAGGAAGAAAAGAGTTACAATCAGGATGATCAGCCCAAGATATCTTACCTTAAAAATTCTCGACATACCTTCCCCCGAAAATAAGCATTACCAGCCCCCCGTGGCCCTGGTGAGCCGGGCTTGGGCCAGATTATAGGCATATAAGGCCTGATAAAAGTTGTTTTTGGCCTGGGTCAACAAAGTTTGAGCATCCAGGACCTCCAGGGAGGTCGCTACCTGTTCTTTATAGCGAAGCTCGCTGATCCGGTAATTTTCTTCCGCCTGTTGAATAGCCTTTTCGGCCACAGCGATGTTCTTTTCCGACTCTTGGAGACCGATGTGGGCTTCCTTCACTTCCAGGCGGACCAGATCCTTGATCTGAGTCAGGGCCTCCTTAACCTGGTTCCATTGTTTGGTCCGTTCCTGGACCAGGTAATGGGTCCGCCCCCATTCCCAAAAATTCCAGCGCAGCCCGGCTGTAACATCCCAGTTGGTCGGCTCCGTATAAGGGCTTCCGGAAACAGCCGGGGTATCTCCCTGCATTTTATAAGTGCCCTGGAAAAAGGCCTGAGGGTAATAGTCACTCTTGGCCAGGGCGATCTGCTTGTCGGCCATCACCATTTGGGTTTCCACTTCTTTAATCTCCGGCCGTTTCCTCTGAGCCTCCTCCTGACATTCTTCCAGGGACTTGGAGAAGGGCCGGTAGGTTAAGATATCCTCCAGGTCATTCATCTGCTCCAGAGAAAAGCGAAGCAGGTTATTTAGGCCGGCCTGGGTCAGGAGGACACCATTCTCGGCCCGGACCAAATTTTGCTTGGCGCCGGCCAGTTCCACTTCGGATTTCAATAGATCATTTAAAGGAATGATCCCGACTTGATAAAATTGTTGAGCCACCCTGACGTGGTCGGTAATCTGAACCACACTCTGCTCAGCCACCCCTTTTCTCTTTTGGGTAATCAGGATATTAAAATAGGCCTCTTTTGTCTTATAGGCCAGAGAAAGCCGTTCCTGTTCGTATTTAATTCGGGAAATATCAACACCCAGGCCGGCCAATTCATAGGCCCGAGTCAGGGCGAATCCGGTAAAGAGAGGCTGATCCAGAACCAGGGAAAACTTGTAATTATCCTGGGTTCCAACGGTAAGGGGATAAGTCTCGATCGAATTCTGGAGGGGGACCCTGATAAAAGGCTCCTTATCCAGATAGGTATAACTATATTGGCTGGATAACTTGGGGAAAAACCCGGTTTGAGCCTGTTTTTTTTTGTATTCGGCGGCCCCAATCCCCTCCTGGGCCGATTTAAGAGCGGGGCTTTCCTTGAAAGCAATCTGGATACTTTTTTCTAAACTAAGGGTCTTTACGGGGGTCTCGGCCATGAGCCATCCCGCCCAGAAAATGAAAACCACACCAAGCCCCCAGATCCAGTTCCTCTGCCGTCCGTTCCTTTTAAGCCGGTTCATTTCCGTTCTTCGCCTATGATATTAGCATTATAGCCCGTTCCGAATTAAGTCAAGACAAATCTTGGAATTCCAGGATGGAAAGGGGAAATGACCCGGTAACTTTTTATTGACTTTTGTTTTTTTTTCTGTTTCTTACCCCTTAAGGGGGGTTAAAGGGCATCCCCCGGTACACGGTCACGGATAAACCTTCCCTAACCATTAACATCCCCCATCCGGGAATAATCAGAATCAGGGATTTCCTATGGCTTTTTTTGGTGAAATCTTCCTCAGCGAAATACTCAACAAACCTGTTATCAACCAGAAAGGGGAAGAGTTGGGCAAGCTCCAGGATATCCTGGTCATCCCGGGCAATCCCTTCCCTCAAGTCACCGGCCTATGGGTGGGGAAAAAAAAGGAAAGAAGGCTGATTCCCCTGGAATATTGTGATATTTTAAACAAAAAAGTGATTTCGGTCCGCGAATCGGAGACCCCTTTTTCTCCTTCTCCTCCACCGGAAGGCCAGATCCTGATCCGGGAACAACTCCTGGACCGCCAGATCGTAGATATGAATGGCGTCAAAGTGGTCCGGGTCAATGATATTAAGCTCGCTGAACTCCAAAATCAATATTGCCTGGTAGGGCTGGATGTCGGGGTCCATGGGCTTTTAAGGCGTATCGGGTTGGAGAGAAAAGGACTCGGCAGCCTGATCCCCTGGAGCTATGTTCAACCCCTGGAAGAGGGTCTGACCCAATTGACCCTGACCTTATCCCGGCAGGGCCTGTCTCAACTGCACCCGGTGGACATTGCCGATATTATCTCCCAGATCTCCTCCAAGGAAAGGACCGTCATTCTGGACTCCTTGGATAAGGAAACCGCCGGTGAAGCCCTCCATGAACTGGAGGCGGATATGCGGGTGGCCATTGTCGAACAGATGGATGTGGAAGAGGCGGCTGATATCCTGGATGAAATGCAGCCCGATGAAGCGGCCGATATCCTGGGAGACCTTTCCTCCGAAAAGGCCAAGGCCATTTTAAATCGGATGGAAAAAGAGGAAGCCGCCGATGTGGAGGAACTCTTAGAACACGACGAAGATACCGCCGGGGGACTCATGACTACCGAATACCTGGCTTTCCCTCCCGAACAAACCACCGGCCAGGCCATCGACGAGATCCGGCGCCAGGCCCCGGAAACGGAGCTGATTTATTACGTGTATGTCGTCGATACCGAGGAGCATCTCCTGGGGGTCCTTTCACTCAAAGACCTGATCCTGGCCTCTCCTGAAAAATCGCTCCAGGAGATCATGCGCCCCAATCCCAAAAAAATCTCCCCGGAGGCCAACCAGAAAGACGTGGCCGAACTGGTCTCCAAATACAATCTGATCGCCGTTCCGGTGGTGGACGATGAAAACCATCTCCTCGGGGTTATCACGGTGGACGATATTTTGAATATCTTACTTCCCTCCTCTTCCCTGAAACGGTATTAATCCCATGAGCGGATCCTGGTTTTCTCTTGGCCGGAATAAATTTATTTTTTTCCTGGGGATCATCGGCCCGGGGATTATCACCGCCAATGTCGATAATGATGCCGGCGGAATCGCCACTTATTCCCTGGCCGGGGCCCACTTCGGGTACAGCCTGCTCTGGTCCCTTCTGCCCATTACCGTCCTGCTGATCATGGTTCAGGAAATGGTGGCCCGCATGGGGGTCGTGACCGGAAAGGGTCTTTCCGACCTGATTCGGGAGGAATTTGGGGTTAAGACCACCCTCCTGATGATGCTGGTCCTGTTATTCACCAACCTCGGCAACACCATAGCCGAATTTGCCGGACTGGCGGCCAGTCTGGAGATTTTCGGAATCAGCAAGTACCTTTCCGTTCCCATTGGAGGCTTCCTGGTCTGGTGGCTGGTGGTCAAAGGCACCTATCGGACCGTGGAAAAAATTTTTCTGGCGGCCTGTGCCATCTATGTCTCCTATATCATTTCCGGATTTATGGCCCGGCCCGACTGGACCCAGGTCATTTCCGGCACCCTTAGGCCTACCATTGAGTGGGACCGTCATTATTTCCTGATGCTCATCGGCATCGTCGGGACCACTATCGCCCCCTGGATGCAATTCTATCAACAATCGGCCGTAGTCGAAAAAGGGATCCCGGTAGAGGAATACCGTCTGGCCCGCTGGGACGTCATCGTGGGCTGTCTTTTTGCCGTGCTGGTGGCCTTTTTTATCGTCATCTCCTGCGGGGCCACCCTGCATGTCAATCGGATCGAAATCCAAACCGCCGAGGATGCTGCCGTAGCCCTGGCCCCGCTGGCCGGCCGGTATGCCACTTGGCTTTTCGCCCTGGGCCTGGCCAATGCCTCTCTCTTCGCCGCATCCATTCTGCCCCTGTCCACGGCCTTTTACATCTGCGAAGCCCTGGGCTGGGAGGCCGGGGTCAACAAGACCTTCAAAGAGGCCCCCCAATTCATGTGGCTTTACACCGGCATGATTTTTTTCGGAGGGGCGATCATCCTTATCCCCAGGATCCCGCTGATTCTGATTATGCTCCTGTCCCAGGTGCTCAACGGCATCCTTTTGCCTTTTATTCTGATTTTTATTTTGATGTTGATTAACCGCAGAAGAATTATGGGGAGCTACGTAAACGGACGCCTTTATAATGCCATGTCTTGGATCGCCGTAGGCCTGCTGATTCTGATTACTTTTTTATTGGTCGGCGCCACCCTTCGGTTGTTCTAAGGATTTTTCAGGGGAGGAAAATTTCAAAACTCTCCGGTTAGCTTTTAAGAAATAAAAAAAGGATATTCCGCCAGGAACTTCCCATCCAGAAAGAGTTGGGCCTTCCAGCCCCCGATAAACTTCACTTCCCCGCCCGAAACATTGAGCATCCCTTTTTTGAAGGATAGCCAGGCCCAGGTCCGGTAGGAGGTATTTCCCGGAGGAACCGAAAAGGTAAAGCGCGTTGTTTCCTGAACCTTCTTATCGGGCCGTATCCAAAGGACCTTGACCTCATGACTGCCGGTCAGGCCTGTCCAGACGGTATGGAGATAGATACGGTCGGTCCGGGAAAAACTGGTAGCGGCGGCCAACCGGGTCAAATCTTTGCTCAAGAGGGTGGTGAAGGAGGATCTCGGCGGTTCCCCGTAGGCCGGACTCAGGAGCAGGTAGAAGGCCGTCAGGACAGCCAGGCCTCTTGGAAGGTTACTCCATCTCAGGAAGCGGATATTCAAAAGCCTCTTTAATGTAATAGATCGGTTTCCCCTGCGACTCATGATAGGTCCGAACCTGCAGCTCCCCCAGCAATCCCATACTGATGAATTGAACCCCTATGAATATGAGCAGGATGGCTAAAAGAAGTATGGGGCGGTTAGCCAGGGGGATGCCCAGGAATAAGCGCTGAAAGGTTAAATAACAGGCCAAAACGAATCCCGCCATTCCGGAGAGGATCCCCCAATATCCGAAGACATGGATCGGACGGGTGGAATAGGTTGCCAGAAATTTTACCGTAATTAAATCCAGAAGGACCCGGATGGTTCGGGATAGGCCGTACTTGGAACGCCCGAATTTACGGGGGCGGTGATGAACCGGGACCTCGGCCATGGTCACTCCCATCCAGCTGGCAATCGCCGGTATAAAACGATGCATCTCCCCATAGAGCCGGATGTTTTTGGCCACTTCTCTGGTAAAGGCCTTCAAGGTGCATCCATAATCATGAAGCTTGACGCCGGTAACCCAGGAAATCATCCTGTTGGCCACCGAAGAAGGCAGGCGCCGGGACCAAAACGGGTCCTGCCTCTTTTCCCGCCAGCCGCTGACCAGGTCGTACCCCTGCTGAATCTTGGCCACCAATTTGGGTATATCCTCAGGATCATTTTGGAGGTCGCCGTCCAGGGTAATAATGATCTTCCCTTCGGCCAGATCAAAGCCGGCCGAAAGGGCCGCTGTTTGACCAAAATTTCTCCGTAAGCGCACTGCTTTCCCCCGGGGAAGGCGGCTTATTTCTTTTTTCAACCCTTCGAAGGTTTGGTCCTGACTCCCATCGTCAATGCCGATCACCTCATAAGAAAGGCCGGTGCTGTTTACGACCCTCCGGAGTTCCTCGAAAAGCAAAGGGATATTTTGAGCCTCGTTATAACAGGGAATGATAATCGACAGATCCAAGTTTTTTCCTTAGATAGATTCCATCCGGAAATCGGGGGCTTCCGATTGAAGCCTTCAGCCGTCAGCAGACGGCAGTCGGCTAACCCTTACACCCTAACCAGAGGGCTGCCATAGCTTATGAAGTGTAGTAACAAAAATCAAGGTCTATTTTTACCGAAAGAAAGGGGACGAGAACCCCGGAGATAAAAATAAGCCCCTGGAAGCCCGATGAGCAGGTTTCCTATATTCGAGGCCAGGCCGAGAGTAAAGGCCGTGGTTGTGGAAATTCCCAAAAAAGAGAAGAAGGTTATGAACAGCCCTTCCTGAATTCCAAACCCGCTCAAGGAGATGGGGATGCGGGCAAAAAATTGGGTCAAGGGGATGATCGGAACCAAATAATAAAAGGGCAGGGGCAGACCCAGGGCCAGGATCAAAAAGTACATGGTCAGGATGGGCAGCAGTTGTTCCCCAAAGGACCAGAGAAAAAATTTCCCCAGGGCTTTAGGCTGGGTGCGGTAGAGGATAAAGGAAGAGCTGACTTGGGCGACCTTGGCCGCCCAGGGAAATCTGGCCAGGAGGTTGGTTAAGGCCGCCGGGCCGTCTCCGCGCATAAGGAGTACCAGGGAAAGAATACCGGCGGAAAGAAAGATGCCCAAAAGCCACAAAAGGGTGCCGGGGAAATCGGGGACAAAAAAGAACAGCAATGGAATGACCATCAAAGCCATGACGGCCGAAGAAAGAAATCCGAGAAACCGTTCCATGATGATGGAAGAGATGACATCGACCCCTGCTTTGGAATTCTTTGAAAGTTCATAGGCGCGAACGGCGTCCCCCCCCAGGGAGGTAGGCAATAAATTCCCTAAGAGGGTCCCTTTAAAATAGACCCGAATGAGTTTTGCCCAGGAGCAGGGGATTTCTTTGGCCTCCAGAAGAATTTTCCATTTGGCGGCCATGATCAGACGATCCAAAAAATTAAGGGCAAAATACCCGAGCAGGTAAGGCCAGTACAGATTGCTTAGAAGATGGGTCAATTCCTTCTGGTTGACGAAACGGATAAGGAATGAAATGAGGAGAAGACTGATCAGGAGCCTTAGGCCGTATGTCTTTAATCTTGATTTCATGCCGGCAGGTCAGGCGAAGAACTTAGCGTGCCAGAGGCCCAGGTTAAACAAGGCCCAGAGGATATGATTGTGATTATGGGTTCGGGCCATATGCTCCTGAATGAGTTGCCGGATATGGGACCGATTCATATGGTCTTGAATGACCGGGGATTCGTTCAGCACCGTGGTCAAAGGTTGTTTGAGCCCTTCCCGCAACCAGTTCTTAACCGGAAGGCTATAGCCTTGTTTCCCCCGCCGAACGATTTGATCGGGCAGGAGGCCTTCCAGGGCCTTTCGAAAAATGGCCTTGGTTTGAAAGCCTTTCAACTTCCAGTTCCCCGGTAAAGAAGCGGCAAATTCTACGAAACGGTGATCCAGAAAAGGAACCCGTATTTCCAGGGCGTGGGCCATGCTCATTTTGTCCACTTTCATCAAAACCGAGTCCGGCATACTAAAACGCAAATCCAGATAGATTTCCCGATCGATCCGTTTTTCAAAGGAGAGCGGGGGCCGAAGGTCCCGCAGGGGCGCAAAAGGATCCATCAGGACCTGTTTTTTAAAACGGTCATTATATAAAAGCCGGTCCTGTTCCGGAGAAGAAAAATACTGCCATCTGAGATGCCCCCCTTCCCCGGGCAAGTGGGATCCTTCGACAAACCTCTTAATCATGTTGACGGCCCCTTTTTTCTGAGGCCGGTCGGGCAGGCTTTCGACCAAAGGGTAAATCACTTTTTCCCGGAGGAGGCGGGGCAGCAGGCGGTAATAGGCATCGGCCTTGCTGGCTTTAAAGCGATCGTAACCGGCAAAGATCTCATCCCCCCCTTCCCCGGAGAGGCAAACCGTTACATGTTTCCTGGCCTCCCGGCAGACCAGGAAAAGGGGCAGGGCCGAGAGATCGGTCATAGGTTCATCCAGGTGCCAGACGGCTTCCTCCAGATCCTTCAGGGTAACCTCGGGGATCATCAGGACCGTATGCTTTGTTTTAAAGCGTTGAGCCACGATTTCAGCATAAGGGAGTTCGCTGAAGGAGGGATCGGGATAACCGATGGAGAAGGTCCTCAGGGGATCCACCCCCAATTCACGCATCAAGGCCACCAGGGTGCTGGAATCCAATCCCCCGGACAAAAAGACCCCCAGAGGGACATCGCTGATCAGGTGCTTCCGCACCGTTTCTTTCAAAAGGCTGCGCATTTCTTCCACGGCCTGGATCGGGCTCAGGTCGGTCCGTGGGGGCTTCAGGTCCCAATAGGGTTTTTCTTCCAATCCCCTATTGGAGTAGAGGAGGAGATGTCCTGGAGACAGCTTCCGGATCCCTTCAAACATGGTCAAAGGGCTGGGAACAAATTCATAGCCCAGATAAAAATAAAGGGCCTGCAGATTGACTTGGGGTTTTATCTCCGGGATCTGAAGCAGGGCCTTTATCTCTGAAGCAAAGGCCAGTTTCCCATCCTGATAATAATAATAAAGCGGTTTGATCCCCAAACGATCCCGGGCCAACAAAAGTTCTTTTTTTACTCCATTCCAGAGCCCCAAGGCAAACATGCCCTGTAAATGATCCAGGCAGGCCTCTCCCCATTCCTCATAGCTGTGCAGAATGACCTCGGAATCCGATCGGCTCCGGAAGCGATGGCCCTTGGAAATTAATTCTTCTCTCAGTTCAATAAAGTTATAAATCTCCCCGTTGAATACCAGCTCCAGGGAACCGTCCTCATTGGTCATAGGTTGACGGCCCCGTTCGGAAAGGTCGATGATGGATAAACGACGAAACCCCAGGGTAATCCCCTCGGCAGTAAAAAGGCCTTCCTGGTCCGGGCCCCGGTGTTTTAAAAGGCGGCAAAGCCTTTCGCCCAGGGTCTGATCCGACCAGTTAAATCCACAAATCCCGCACACCTAAGCTATCCTTTTCTGAAATTATTGGAAGGAAGGGGGCATCGGCAGGCACGATCCCGAGACAACGCTTCTCCTCAAACCAGTTGCAAACTTCCCTTATAAATGACATAGTAGCGATAGTTTTTTATAGTTTTATTAGAATTTTTTGTAAAGGTTAAAATTGGATAAGCCCCGACGGTTATTTTGAGAAAACGCCGCTTATGGATCCTGATTTGGAATTTCAGAAAGAGTTTGCTCCCTCGGACACCTCTCTGATCGTAGCCGATGCCCATGTCCATATCTATGATTGTTATGACCTCAGGGATTTTTTCGATCGGGCCCTCAAAAACCTGAAAACGGCCTTTCGGAAAGGAGCGATCCGGACCGGGTTCACCGGCCTGCTTTTTTTGACCGATACCGGAAACCCCTCCTGGTTCGAAAGGCTGTCCGTAATGGCCCGGGGGGAGAAGGATTCCGGCCCGGCGGGTATGGGGAACTGGGCATTACACCCCACCCGGGAAGACGAATCCCTGTTCGTTGGTCAAAAACCCGGGGAAGGGTTTTTTATTATTGCCGGCCGTCAAATAAGAACCGTTGAAAAGTTGGAGCTGCTGGCCCTGGCAACACGGGAAACTTTTCAAGAGGGGCTGTCCATTGAAGAATTGATCCTGACGGTCAGCCGAAGAGGGGGGATCCCGGTCATCCCCTGGGCCTTTGGGAAATGGTGGGGCCAAAGAGGGAAGACCATCCGGGCTCTCTTAAAAAAAGGGGGGTTCCCTGGCCTGTTTTTAGGTGACAACAGGAACCGGCTTATAGGCTGGCCCCGTTCCCCTCTTTTTAGAGAAGCCGAAAAGCAGGGTATCCCCACCCTGCCGGGAAGTGATCCCCTCCCCTACCCGGATGAAGTGAGCTACCCCGGCAGCTTTGGTTTTATGATCCGGGGGTCCGTCAGCCCGGATTTTCCGGCCAGGGATATTAAAAGAATCCTTGGCGATTTAAAAACGAGTCCGACTCCTTACGGGTCCTCTGACAGCCCCATTCATTTTTTTTTGAATCAGCTCCGGCTGCGCTTGGCCGCATCCTGATTGGACGGCACGCGGCAGGGAACCTCCGGCATGAAAAGAAATCCGAAAAATTTGACCGACCGGGAATTTGATCTCCTGGTGGTGGGCGGTGGAATCCATGGGGCAGCTATCGCCTGGGAAGCCACCCGCCGCGGCCTGAAGACCGCCTTAATTGAAAAAGGAGATTTTGGTCAGGCCACCTCGGCCAACAGTTTGAAAATAATTCATGGCGGCCTGCGCTACCTGCAGCAAGCCGACCTAAGGCGGATTCGCCAATCCATCAAGGCCAGAAGAAGATTTATGGAATTTGCCCCCCACCTGGTTCATCCTCAACCCTTTCTGATTCCTCTTTTCGGGCATGGCCTCAAGGGTAGAGAGATCATGGCCCTGGGCCTGGCCCTGAATGATCTGGTTAGCTGGGATCGCAACCAAGGCCTCCAGGAACATAATTTTCTTCCCCGAGGACGGGTCATCCCGCGGGAGGTCTGTCTGAGCCTCCTCCCGGGGATTACCAAAGAGGGCCTGACCGGCGGGGCCGTCTGGTATGACGGCCTGGTTCAACACACGGAACGATTGACCCTCGAATTTATTCTCTCCGCAGCGGACCTTGGGGCAACGGCAGCCAATTATATACTGGCCACAAGCCTTTTGCTCGACCAGGAAACCGTTTGCGGAGTTAAGGCGATAGAAGTTTTTTCTCAGACCGAATTCCCTATCCGGGCCGGTATGGTGGTAAATGCCTCCGGCCCCTGGCTGGAAGGCGTCTTTCAGCCCCGGCCCTATCCCTCTCAGGCCGCTCTCCACTGGGCCAAGGGAATCAATTTGGTCATCAATAAACCCCTTTTTACAACCTATGGGGTCGGCCTTGAAGGGTCCAGGGAAAGGGGTCTTGGAAAGGCTTTCCCGAAAAAGGGCTCTCGCTTTTTCTTTTTTGTCCCCTGGCATGGGCAGGTTATGATCGGGACCGAATATCATCCCTACCAGGGGGACCCGGGTGAATGCCGGATAGAAAAGGAAGAGTTGGAGGAATTTCTGGAAGCCGTCAATGACATCTATCCTCCTGCCGGACTGGGCCTGAAAAATATTTCCTTTTTCCACTTTGGACTCCTGCCTCTTTCCGAGGGACAATGGGTTGATGAAGGTCATCCCGAACCGGATCGGCAATTTAAGATCTTGGATCATGAATCTTTGGCCAAGATAAAAGGATTGATTTCCATTAAAAGCACAAAATATACAACGGCCCCTCTGGTGGCTGAAAAGGTAGTGGACCTCATTCTGGCCAAGGGGAACCGGCCGGATCGATCCCATTCCCAGCCTGAATCCATTTCTGATTATGATAAAATGAGCCTTGAGAAAGATCTGGGGGGTTTTTTTTCAGGAGCCCAGGGCCCCTCTCCCGGGGAATTGGCCCACCACCTTTGGGGAAATTACGGTCCCCGGAGTAAGGCCCTGCTCTCCTATGGCCGTCAGGATCCCCAAGCCTTTCAGGCCATCTCCCCGGACCCTCCGCTTACCAAGGCCGAGGTCATTCATGGAATCAGGGAAGAAATGGCCTTGAAATTATCCGATATAGTCTTCCGGCGAACCAGTCTGGCCCGGGCAGGTTGTCCTAAGCGGGAACTTCTTGATCAAGTGGCCCAAATCATGGCCGCCGCCTTGGGCTGGGATGGTCATAAGCAGCATCAGGAAATCGAAGAGGTTTTAAAAAGCTATGGGCCTTTAAGAGCAGAGGCATGAATAGACCTTCCAGCGCCCCCTTGCCTCCTTTTGCCGATGTTGAAACCTCCTCGGAGGGCTATGCCCGCCGTTTTTCGGGCGAGGCGGGAAAATTTTTCTTAGAGGTTCAAACCCGAATCACCCTGGAGTTGTTGAAACCTTGGCCGGGAGCCAGGGTCCTGGATGTCGGAGGCGGGCATGGGCAAATCGCCCCGCCTTTGGTGGAGGCCGGCTATCAAGTGACGGTTGCCGGGAGTACCCCGGCCTGCCAAGAACGTCTGGCCGGACAGCTTGCTCCCGGATCTTACGCCTTTCAGATTGCCGATCTCCTGGCCCTGCCTTTCGAAGATAAGGCCTTTGATATCGTTCTGTCTCTCCGGTTGTTGCCCCACGTCGAATCCTGGGGTCTTTTAATTGCCGAACTTAGCCGCCTGGCCGGCCAAGCCGTGATTGTGGATTATCCTGATATCCGAAGTGTTAACCTCTTTTCCAGGATCTTTTTCCAGGCCAAAAAGGCCATTGAAAAAAATACCCGGCCCTTTCGCTGTTTCAGCCGCCGGGAGCTCGTCCGGGAATTTGAAAAAAATGGCTTCAGCCGGCCCCTCTTCCGGCCGGAATTTTTTCTACCCATGGCCCTTCACCGGGCCTTAAGTAAGGGGTCATGGTCAAAAAGCATGGAATCTTTTTCCCAAAGGATAGGGCTGACCTCCCGGTTGGGTTCACCGGTCATACTCAGGGTAACCCCGAGATAATGGTATGAAGATTTTATTACTGGCCCCCTGCCCTTTCTTTCAAAATCGTGGCACCCCGATCGCCATAAAATTAGTCGTCCAGGTCCTGACCGGCGCGGGGCATTGGATCCACATCCTGACTTATCCCGAAGGGGAAGCGCTGCCTATTTCCAATAGCCTTATATCAAGAGTCCCGGCCTTACCCGGTATCCGAAACATCAAGCCCGGACCTTCCTGGAAGAAACTGGTCTATGACCTGGTCATGTTTTTTAAATTGATCGCCATCCTGAGAAAAAACCGTTTCGATGTCATTCATGCCGTGGAAGAATCCGTTTTTATGACCCTGGTTTTAAAAAAAATTTTCCGGATCCCCTATGTCTATGATATGGATTCCTCCCTGTCTCAGCAGATTTCAGAAAAATTCAGGATACTGATACCCCTCCGGTCCGTCATGCACTTTTTTGAAAAAATGGCGGTTCGAGGGAGTGCCGGAACCATTGCCGTTTGTAAAAGTCTGGAGGAGGAAGCCTTACCAATGCGATCCCCGGCAACTGGTCTGCCGCCTGGAGGATATCACCCTCCTCCCCAGTCGGGCCGGGGTGCTGGAAACCCGGACCAAGCCGGCCTTTCAGGAACCGGTGATCATGTATGTCGGGAATCTGGAAAAGTACCAGGGGATCGATCTGCTCCTGGAAGGCTTCCAAAAGGCCCTCCCAAAAGCGGGGCAGGCCAAATTGGTCATCATCGGGGGTGGGGAAACCGAAATGAGGCACTATCAGAAGCAGGTCGTCGAATTGGGTATCGGAGATAAAGTGGCCTTCCTCGGCCCCAAGCCTATATTCGAGCTTAGGGATTGGCTGGCTCAAGCTCAAATCCTGGTCTCTCCCCGGATCCGGGGTAATAATACCCCCATGAAGATATACTCTTATTTGGATTCCGGGAAACCGGTCCTGGCCACCCGCCTCCCCACCCATACCCAGGTGCTGGATGATGAGATCGCCTACCTGGTACCCCCGACACCGGAGGCCCTGGCTGAGGGAATGGTGGCCTTGATGGGGGACAGCCTCTTGCGAGAGAAATTGGCTTGCGAGGCCAGGAAACGCGTTCAACAGGAATATTGTTTTGAAGCCTTTCAAAGAAAATTGGTACAATTCTATGCCCAATTGGAGAAAAAAATAAACTCTCCCGGAAAGTAACTAAAATTTTTTGGAGGAGGAAAGAAATGAGGATTTTGGTAACCGGGGGCACCGGCTTTACGGGAAAAGCCCTGGTAAGAAGGCTTCTCGATGCCGGTCACCAGGTCGTGGCCCTGGATTTCAAAGAAGGACTTAAGACCGAGGAACTCCGGCAGTGGGGCGCCGAGGTTATCATCGGCAGTGTCACCGATAAGGAAATTGTCGAAAAATGTATGCCCGGCGTGGAAGTAGTCCACCATTTGGCGGCGGCCTTTCGAGAGATGAACGTCCCGGACAGCTATTATTATGAAGTCAATGTACAGGGAACCCGAAATGTGCTGGATGCCGCCCTTCGCTGCCGGGTTAAAAAGTTCATCTATTGCAGCACCTGCGGGGTTCATGGAAACATCGACCACCCGCCGGGCGGGGAAGACGCCCCCATCCAACCGGCCGATTATTACCAGGCCACCAAATACGAAGCCGAGCCCCTGGTTCAGGATTATTTTAATAAAGGGATGAAGACCGTCATCCTCCGGCCGGCAGCTATCTACGGGCCGGGGGACCCGGAACGCTTTTACATGATCTTCAAGCGGGCGGCCCGGGGGACATTCCCCATGTTCGGCAGCGGCCGCACCTTTTATCATCCCCTTTATATAGACAACCTGATTGACGCCTTTATGCAATCCATGGAAGAGGGCAAAGGGGACGGCCAGGCCTACCTGATTGCCGACGAGGAATTCCTGGAGATCAGGGAACTGGTCCGCAAGGTGGGAGAAGCCCTGGGTATTAAGGTCAAAATCAAAACTTATCCAATCCTGCCTTTAATCATTGCCGGTCATGTTTGCGAAAAGCTCTGCAAGCCCTTTAAGATCACGCCTCCCATCTTCCCCAGAAGGGTAGACTGGTACCGCCAGAACCGGGCCTTTAAAATCGACAAGGCCAAAAGGGAATTGGGATACCAACCCAAATGGGGGATAGATGAAGGACTCAGGAAAACAGCCGAATGGTATAAAAAAGAAGGGTACCTGTAATTGAAGTCCTCTGGGTCGCTTTTCCTTGTTTCCCTAAGCCTCCTGGCCGTCCTGACGGCCATAGGCCTGCGCCTGGCCTTCTTTAACACCGGGCTGACCCACTTACCAACCTCGGCCGACGAGGCGCAGGTCGTACTTCAGGCCAAGAACATTTCCCGGGGAGAGGTGCCCCTATTGTTCACGGGAGCACCTTACCAGTTTCCGGTTGAATCGTATCTTTACACCCCCCTGGAAGGTCTGATGCCCCGAAATGCCTTCGGGGCCCGCTACGGCGCCGTCCTGCTGAATCTTATTTCTCTGTTCTTCTTATTGGTGATCTTCCGGCTGACTTTTTCCTTCCGCCCGGCCTGGCCGGGGGTCCTGCTGCTCCTGATCCCTTCTTCGTATTGGCTTTTACTGCAGGTGGGATACAGTTTTGTCAATTATAATTCGGCCCTGGTCCTGGCCCTCTCGTCCCTGCTTCTGGCCTTCCTGACCCGGAAGGAAACCCGGCCAAAGATAGGGGTCTCCGGATTGGCAGGCCTTCTGGGCGGCCTGGCCTTCAGCAATAATATGCTCATCCTGCCCATGGTCCTGATGGCCGGGGCCTTCCTTTTTTTTGATGAAAATCGGAAGAGGGGACTCAGGTCAACCGGCCTCTTCGGGGTCGGGTTGATGATCGGTCTCTGGCCCTACCTGGTTGCCAAATGGCTCATTCCCGGTGCCCACCAGGCTGTCTCCGGGGCCTACTCCTGGCCGGAGATACTGCCCAGGCTGTGGTCATTGGTACCCAAAAACCTGCCGGTGGTCATGGGGATCACACCCTGTTTTTTCCCTGATTTCAAAGAAACCTTTACCCTCCTCCCCGGAGCGGCTTTCTTTCTCACGGTCGGTTATTTCCACATCCTGGTCGCCGTCACCCTGATTAGAGTCATCCATCATCTAAGGCACCTTTTGAGAGAGAAATGGATTTCCCTGGAAGCGGTCGATGTTTTTACCGGGATTTCCTGGCTGGCCCTGCTATTCTTTGCCCTGAGCAGGCGGTCTCACGGGCACACCTATCGTTACCTCCTCCCCCTGGTCTGGTCCTTCCCTTTTTTACTCGGTTACTTATACCTGAAGGTTTCCAAACGGCTTCGAATTGCGCTGGGCCTGGCCGCGGTCCTCCTGGCCCTTTTCAATCTGGCCGCAAGTATTGAACTCATGCGCACCTGGTCTAAGCCGGGTTTTGCCTCGGCCCAGGCCGACCTGCCGGATCTTCGCCCCGCCATCCAATGTTTGGATCGTCTCGGGATCAATCGCTGTTATGCCACCATGTGGCTGGCTTCACGGATGGCCTATGAAACCGATGAGAGGATCCTCTGCAGCCAGCCCTACAACACCCGCTTTTTCGGCTGGCCCATTCCTTATAAAAAAGAGGTGGATGCTTCCCGGCGAGTGGCCTACGTCTTAACCCAAAGCGACCGTTTTACCGCCGGCCGCTTCGAAGCGGACCTGAGGGCCATGGCTGTAAATTCCCGCCGGGAATCTTGCGCTCCCTTTAGCCTGTATTATGATTTTCATCCGCAGCAGGAACCCCTCGGCAATCCGGTCCCAAGAAATCAGCTTTCTATTCGGGCCAGCCATAACAGCCGAGAAGCCGCCCGGCTCAAGGATGGGGAGCGAACCCGGCGCTGGGGCAGCGCCGCCTCCCAGGAAAAGGGCATGTGGCTGGAGATTGCCTTGCCGTCAATCCGGCGACTCAGCGGATTAACACTTTATTATAACAAGTACGCCCCTGACCAGGCCCCGGCTTTAAAAGTGCTGGCTCTGAGAAAGGGAGACTGGCGACCTCTCTTGCCAGGGGTACCGGCCAGACTCGACCCCTTTGTTTTTCTGAACGGCCACCCGGTCTATGGAGACAAAATGGAGACGATTCAATTTCCTCCTACCCAAACCCAGGCCCTGCGTCTTGAAATTGTCGAACCCAATCCCAGACAGGACTGGAGTATGGTGGAAATCGAACTCTTTCAAGCCCCGGTTGCTCCGTAGCCATCGACCTTTTATTAATTTGTCTTGATACCTCTCCTTGAGTTAGATATATTTCTTTCGCGAACGATCATCTGATCATAAGGTTTTTATCTGAAGGCATGATGTGTGATAAATGGACAGTGCTAAGGTGGGGAAATTTACTATTTAAACATGGTTATGGGCTATACCGGCCTCTCTATTTTTTTTATAAGAAAATAAGCGACCATGGCAAAATAGGGCTTTTAAGAGAACATATTAAACCCGGGATGCGGGTTCTGGATATTGGAGCCAATATCGGTTTTTATACCCGCCTTTTATCCAACCTGGTAGGACCTCAGGGCCGCGTAGTTTCCTTTGAGCCTGATCCGTTAAATTTCAAGCATTTAAAAGCCGGGTGCGGAGGTTTAGCAAACGTCACCCTTAACCAATTGGCCTGCGGCGAAAAAACAGGAAAGATTCGTTTGTACTCTTCGGAAGAATTGAATGTGGATCATCAGACCTATGATGGGGGCGAAAGCAGAAAATCCGTTGAGATCGATTGCGTTTCCATAGACGGCTACTTTAAAAATGCCGAAGGAATCGACTTTGTAAAAATAGATATTCAGGGCTATGATTTTTTTGCCTTGAAAGGGATGCAGGAAACCATCAAACGGTCCCGGAAGGTGATCATTTTAGGGGAGCTTTGGCCTTACGGTTTGAAGAACTCGGGGATCCACTACACTGACTATCTGACTCTCTTAAGGGACCTGGGGTTTGAATTAATCTTTTTTGATAAAAAGGATGCCCTTGATTATCAACAAAAGATCTCGGATAAATTCTTTCATACCGATTTCTGGGGAGTAAAGGCCTGACCTTGACGAATCGGAAAAGAAAAAACTTCTTATGAAAATAGTGCTGGTCTTTACCGAACTGAATCAGAAATTCGGGGCCTTGCGTTCCCAACACGGCCTGGCCTTCCTTTCGGCTGTATTGAAAAAAAACGGCTATCCGGAAGTCAGCCTGTCTTACTTTGCCGGGACCTTGGATCTGAACCAATGGGAAAAAGACCTTAGACGGATCCAGCCTGATCTGATCGGCTTTTACTCCACGGCCGAACAATTCCACTTCATAAAAAAATTGATCGAAGCCGTTCCAAAACCGGTCTTTACCATCTGCGGCGGCCCCCACCCCACCTGTTATCCGGTCTGCCTCGAAAGCGTGCCCCGTCTGGATGCCATCTGTGTCGGCGAGGGGGAATACCCGCTTTTGGAACTGGTCCAGGCCCTGGACCAGGGCCGGGATTACATCGGGATTAAGAATCTCTGGTTTCGCCAAAATGGGAAGATTATTAAGAATGAAACCCGTCCTTTCATCCAGGAACTGGATGAACTGCCTTTCGAGGACTGGGAACTCTTTAACACCCAGGAGGCTATTGATCGGTACGGCCTGGCCCAATTGCGTATTCTGGCCTCCCGCGGCTGCCCTTTCAGTTGTACCTTTTGTTCCAATAAACGGATCAGTCGGACTCAAACCGGCCGTTATGTGCGCTACCGAAGTGCCGATCATATCCTGGCTGAATTGAAGCAGGTTAAAGAAAAATACCGCTTTGAAGAGATCTTTTTCGATGACGATATCTTCATTATGAACCGGGAGATTGTGGAAGAATTCTGCCGGCGCTACCCGAAGGAAATCGGCAAACCCTTTGTCTTTGCCGGACGGGTCGAGGCCTGCCACCAGGATATCCTGGCCAAACTCAAGGCCGCCGGGGGCCGTCGGATTGATTTTGGTGTGGAATCAGGGCACGAAGAGCTCCGGCGCTCCATCCTGAAAAGAAAGATGACCAACCGGCAGATCATCGAGGCCACCCGGACGGCCAAATCGGTCGGGCTCCAGGTCAAGACCCTCAACATGGTTGGCCTGCCTGAAGAAACGCCTGAAAAATTCAAAGAAACGGTAAGAATCAACCGGGCCATTAAACCGGATGTGGCCAGCCTCTATGTTTTTTATCCGTACCCGGGGACGGAACTCTATGACTACTGCCTTCAAAAGGGATATCTGCATCCGGAGGATTCTCTGCCGGAAAATTATATTTCACGCCGGGACTCTATCCTGGAAATGCCCTATTTCACCAAGAGGGCGATCCAACGCTGCTACCGCTGGTTCGGCTTTAAGGTCTTCTGGAGGCAGTCCCTGATCAAGGCCATCGGTTTAACACTGATCAATTCCAGGCATGGCGAATTCTTTATGGCTGTGGCCAAGAAATTTCGGAAAATTCTTCGTAAACTCTTTAAGGGCTTTTAACCCCCCTGAAGAAGTCCTAAACTTCGCTTAAGGCAAACCTCCTTTAAAACTTCAACATTGCCGTGAATCTTAGAGTTTTTCCTTGACTTTTATCCTTTAATTATTAAAGTGGTCGCCTATTGGGGTAACCCAGAGGATTCCGTTACGCCTATCAAAAAATATCTTCGGAGAGTATATGACCAAGAAAAAGCTGACCCGGTTGGGAAATTGCCTGTCACTTCTCATGCTGCTTTCGTTTGGTTGCGCCTGGCTGGACAAGGAAGAGACGAAATCCGGTTCCTCCGGCACATCGGAGCAGGAACCCGCGCACGGGCAGGTCACGGTCAGTTTATTGGAAAGAACGCCCTTCAGGGGTCAAGATCTCGACCCGGCTTTCTGGACCAAGATGGAGGCCTACTGCAAGGCCGGGCCGACACAGCTCATCATAGCGGACATGAATCTGGTCCCGAACCAGATGACCCGCGCCGGTTTCGTCGCCCGCTGGGCAGCGCAATGCTACGCCCTGGCGACCACCTACGCCGGGTACGACTGGGCCCCCGATGCCAGGGACCCGCAAAGTGTGGCCCTGTGGAACGCCAGGCCGCAGATGGAGGCTTGGTGGCACCGCTACGTCTTGGCGGTGATCAAGGTCATGCAGAATGCCCCACAGACAACCGCGCTCATCATCATAAACGATGCCCCGGACCGGCTTGGATATAGACTCGGGGTGGCCACCTACCAAACCATGGAGCCGGTTCGGGGCCGCGTTACCATAGGCAACACCATTCGGTGATTTTTTAGAGGGAATAATACCAGAATGAAAGAATTGATGGTCTTTGTCTTTTTAGGGGTTCTTTTAACCGGCGAGTTCGCCTCGGCAGGTTCTGGAACCCCAGCCGCTTATAGACAATCCATTGTCGAAAATGGCACCTATTATTTCTATGTTCCGCTCGTTTTAAATAATTATTGCCGGGATCCCGTCATCCTGGCCGTGGGGGACAGCATCACCGAAGGCGTTTATACCAGTTCGCCCTCCGGAAACGGCCTATCCCCACTTACTGGAACTGAAACTGGAGGAGACCTATCATCGTAATTTCATCTCCATCAATGCGGCAGTAGGCGGGGCATGATTCCGATATTTCTTGATCTCCGCCCGTACCATAGGCGACCTGATAGATACCTATCAGCCGGATCTGGTGCTGCTCATGATCGGCACCAATGATTTTGGCGCCTTGCACAGGCCTTTTTGGTGGATCGAAACCAACCTCCGGGACACCATCACCATCGCCCTGAACAAAGGCGTGCGGCTTATTTTAGCCAGCAATCCACCCCCCAACTTCGTCTTCCGACCGGACCAATTTCACAGGACTTCCGATTTTGCCCCCACCTATCTTACCTTGGCCTCGGATTATAATATCCCACTGGCCAGGGTCTTCTCCACTTTTCTTAATTACCCGGATTGGGAATATCTGTTGATTTATACCGGGCAAAACGACGGCCTCCATCCCACTGATGCTCGGTCATGCGGTAATGCGGGATGTCTTCTATGACCAGGTGGTTCCTTTACTGGATCAAATAGGCTGTTTTCGTTAAAAAGAATGAAAAAATTTATAACCCTATTATTTTTCTTCCTTCTTTTGACCCATGGGCTGGCTTTAGCCGGCACGGAGATCCCGGCCCCTAAAAGCCAACCCTTTGTCGGGGACCCGAACTACATACTTTATCTTCCGTTAGTCATCCGCGACTGCCCGGATCCCGTTATCCTGGCCGTGGGGGACAGCATCACCCAGGGCGTCGGGACCAGCTCCGGTGGTCCGGAGACCGCCTTTCCCCGCTTATTGGAGTTAGAACTGGAGGCAACCTATCATCGCAATTTCACCTCCATCAATGCCGGAATGGGAGGTGCCAGAACCTTCAATATCCCCCCGGTCATGGGCACCCTGATCGATACCTATCATCCGGATCTGGTGCTGCTCATGATCGGCACCAATGATTTTGGCGACGATGCCCCAGATTGGTGGATCGACCTCAACATCCGGGACGCCATCACCATCGCCCTGAACAAAGGGGTGCGGGTCATTGTAGCCAGCAATCCGCCGGTGGACCCTATCATCCGGCAACTCCAATTCAACAACATTTATGATTTCGTCGTTAACCTTCAGCAATATTACCTCATCGCCACCTATTTTCCCATTCCGCTGGCCGAAGTATTTTCCGCTTTTTATTATAATACCCCGGGGTGGGCAATATCTTTTTCCCGACCAACTTCATCCCAACGATGCCGGCCATGCCATAATCCGGGATACCTTTTACAATCAAATCACCCCTCTTCTGGATCAACGGGGCTGTTTTCGTTAAGGGAGATTACGATCTGGGACTCAGGCTTCCGGACAGGACCCTGAAAAGGCAGGCCATCAAGTGCAGGTTACCGCAAAGGGAACCTATCTTGGTGGGAATTTTCCCCTGGGCAGGGTAGCGCCGAATCACCGGGATTTCCTTGACCCGATAGCCGGTCCGGGGCGCTCGAACGGAGAGATAGACCAGCAGTTCATACCCCACAAAGATATCCCGGAAAGGTCGGACTTTAGAGCTAAGCAAAAGACGCCGGCTGTAACCCCGGAAGCCGTTGGTGGTGTCGGTGTAGCGAAAACCGGCCGCCAGGGTAACCAGGGGCACGTGGATCAACTTGACCGCCCAATGACGAAGCCAAGGCGTATTAACGGCCTGCCCGCCCGGTAGATAGCGTGATCCCTGAACCAAGTCAACCCCGGCCGCCAGTTCGCCAATGAAGCGAGGAATGGCCTCCACCCCGTCTTTATTGTTGCCGTCCATGGTCACCAGCCCTTCATAACCCTGGGCCAGGGCGTAGGCATAGCCCATGCGCAGTTGGGCGCTCAGCCGGCCCGGCCCGGTCTTGATCAACAGGGCTCGCACACCCTGGGCTTTGAGAAAGCCGGGCTCCAGAGAACCGTCGCTGCTTCCCCCGTCCAGGACCAGGATGTCGGCCGTCTCTTGAATGGCAAGGGCCTTCATTTCCTGAAGCTGCCGTTTTATCCGGTCCCCTTCGTTGATTACCGGTATGCAGACCGCCCAGAGGGTTTTACGGGGAAAAAATTCCTGCAAATCAAAGGAAGGGACTTCCCAGGAGGGATCAAAATCTTCCCGGGCTGGCCGGGAATCAACGGCCATAAATTCCCTGAACAAAATCGAGGACCCTTCCCACAGTTTTGGTATTAGGGTCTTCCCAGCCGTTTCGCATTTCAATGGAAACCCAGCCCTGATAGCCGATCTTGCCCAGTTGGACGGCCAGCCGCGCATGATCAACGCCGCCGCCGCCGATGACCCCCAGATAGGGTTCGCTGACATGAAAATGAGTCAAGCGCCCCCGGCAATCTTCCAGGACCTGTTCCACCTCCTCTTCGTTGAGGTGCATAATCCCGGAATCCAAATGGAGGCCGAAGCCGGGGTGATTGACCGCCTCCACCAGGGCCAGCCCCTCCCGGGAGGTCTGGATAAAATCACAATCATAGACTTGGGCGTTAGGTTCGATGCAAAAGACGGTCCCGTATTCCAGGGCCGTTTTTCCCAGCCGGCCGAAGAAATCAAGGGCCAGATCCCAGGCCTGTCCCGGCTCCAGATGGCCGGCCTTCCTGTTCTTGGGGGATCCGAAGACCAGGGCCTTGGCCCCCAGCCAGGAAGCCAACCGGATGATCCGCTCCAGATACCTTAAGGTCTCCTCACGGACCTGAGGGTCTTCAAAGATGGTCAGTTCCGGGCGGCCGAAAAGAAGGGCCTGGAGGGCAACGATCCGAATGCCCTGGTCTTCCCAGAAACGGCGGTAGTCCAGGGCCTGATCCTCCTGGCTTTCACTGGGGGAGGCCCAGATCTTGGTGGGCGCGATCTCCACTCCCCGGATGTGCCGGTCTTTCATGATCTCCTGGACGGCCTTTTCCTCGGAAGGCTCCCAGGCGATATTGGAAATGGAGATTTTCATGAGGTCACACCGGTCTTTTCCTGTTCTCTATATCGGCGAATGCGGTCGAAGGTCTCTTCGGCGGAATAAAGATAATCTCCCGAGGAGCCGAAATGGCCTGCAAAACGGGTCCTCATATCGTAAAAGGCCGGGGGCTTGTCGGGGAGGTTGTCAAAAGTCATATCAAAACTGATGCGGGCCACATCAGCCGCCCGCACCGGTTCTGTGGCAAAATTTACCAGGGGCAGGCTGCCGTCCAAAACTTTTTTCAAATCCTGCCAAAGCCTTTCCAGATCATAAAACTGGAAGACGCTGTCCCGATGGGTCCAATCCAGGGCATTGCTGTGGAGCAGGTCATAAATAAAATTCTTTTTCAACCCCTTTCCGAACAATCCGGGCAGGCGCACAATAAAGGCCCTTTCAAACTGCCGGCGGACAAAGGCCTCCAGAAAGAAACGGTGCCGACCGTAGGCATCCAGGAGTCCGGGATCGATGGGAGAATCTTCATAGACCGGGGGGGGCATCTTATAAACATCCACGGTTGAAATGAGCAGAAAGCGGTCGGCCGTGACTTCCCTTAAATTTTCCATCAGCCCTTCCAGATTGGAACGGTCTTTTTCCGGTTCCCGATTGGCGATCCACTTGGCTGCCGGGGCCCCGGCACAGATGACCAGGTCATAGGCCCGGCCTCGCATCGCTTGGCTGTTGACGGAATGGTACAGGTCGTCAAAATGGGTCTGTCGTAGCAGACTGCCGCCCACAAAACCGGTCTGGCCGATCAGGGCCTTGACCAGTGTGTCTTCTCTCATCCGCATCAGACCACGTTCAGCCGCTCGCCGGGATCCAACTCTTGTTTATAGGCCATGACCGGACTGTCCACCTCAAAATCGATGAAATACAAGGGCCGGTCTTTGGTCTCTTCCAGGATGCGGGCGATGTACTCGGTCAGGATAGTCAGGATCAGAAAGAGGATAAAAAACATGATCGTACTCATGACATTCGTGGTCAGCCAACCTTCGGCGATTTCTTTTTTTACCAGGGTGACGACAAAGATAAATCCGAAATAGGCCAGATTGATGGTGCTGGCCAGCAACCCCAGCCAGGAGGCCCAGCGCAGGGGGCGGGCTGAATTAGAGAAAATGATATCCAGGGCGCTTCCAACGGATCGAAACAGCCTCGGCCGGGCGACCCGCTCCCGGCGGCAAACCGGCTGACAGGGCATAAGGATCTGGCGAAAGCCCACCAGGGCATTGAAGTACTTCAGGTAACGGCTCTTATTTTTAATCTGGGTCAGGGAATTGACCACCCGTCTGCTGAAAACGCGGAAATAGGAGGCCTGGGGCTGCAGAGGAAAGCCCAGGGTTCTGCTGGCAAATTTATAGAAGACCTTCCGCAGGGAATTTTGGAGCCAGGAGCCGGTGCTCCGGCCGGCCTGTTCCGCAATCACGACATCATAACCGGCCATGGCCTGCTCCACCATTTTGGGAATTAAGAGCGGGGGATCGCGATTAATGTCGATGATGACCACATAATCTCCGATGCTGTTGTCCAGGGAAGCGGCCAGGGCGATTTCTTTTTCATAGGTACGGGAGAGACGCAGAAGACGCAGGTTGGGAACCTGTTTTTGTATTTCCTGGATCCGCTGGGAACTCCCATCCTGAGACCCGTTATCCACGATCAACAGCTCATAGTAGGTGTAAGATCCGGCGAGGATCCGGGTCGTTTCAAAAATGAAATCGGCGACGATATCGCTATCGTTTTCGACAACCGCCAAGACCGAAACAAATACCTCCGAATTGGGGGTGATCAAGGGACCTAATGCCTTTCCCGGGAAGATGCCGTCCGCAGCGGGTCAACCCGACCCAGTTCCCGACTGTATTCGTTTAAGTTTCTTAAGGCCTGCAAGACGTCATAAATATTATCGATCTTTCCGCCCATAATAGTAGTCATATTCTTCAGGTGGGGATCTTTCCGCATTAAAATAGGCCGTCCGTCGTCGATTTCATTTTCAACTAAAACGGTCTTGATCTCATACAAGGACTCCAGATAGCGGGCCTTGGCCAGCACCGGGAGATAGCGCTGGGCATCCTTTAACATCAGGACCTGGTTGGACCGGATCTGGAGCCCCTCCAGATAGCGGTCCGCCTCCTTGAAACCTTCTTTATCAGACCAGGCTTCATGGGGGGTATAGCGGACATGGCTCAAACTGTGCACTTTCAGGGGCGGAAATGGCATGGTGGAAAAGAAGGGGCCGTCCATAACCGTGATGCCCAGGTTTTTGAGTTCCTCCGGCACTTCGATCAGGGCTATTTCGGTCACCTCGTGCTTCAGGGGTAAGACCGAAAGGCCGGATCGTTTTAAAAGGGTATTGATATTGGCATAGGTACAGTTCAAGACATGACGGCTCACCAGGGAAGACCCATCCCCCAAGGTCAACTCAATGAGATCATCCTCCAGGGGAGAAGCCTTTTCAACGGAGGTCCCCAATCGGATCCTGACCCGGTTTTGCTGCAATCGTTGTTTCAAAATCCGGCGCAGTTTCAGGGCATCAAAGGCATATTCCTTGACCGAGAAGACCTCCTCAATCAGCCCCTCCTGGAATAAACGGCGGATCGATTTGGGCGCCGGTTTGACCGGGGCGCCGATCCGTTCACAGAATTTTCGAAATTGAAAGGCATTGACCTTGGAAAGGTTTCGGGCAATGGCATAGACCTTTTCAAAACGGTCCTCGATGCAATCCCGGAAGTCCAGACAGAAGCGGGGCAGATTGATCAAGGAACGCAGGGCGGTCAGAAAACTTCGCGGATAGTGGTAGCCGCCGTGCACCCGGGCCTGGTTGACATAAGAGGCCCGAGTCAACAAATCGGCCTCCTTTTCGAGGATCATCACCTCCGGATAGTACGCACTCAGGAAGATGGCCAGACAGCAGCCGTAAAAACCCCCACCGATAACCACGACGTCATAGCCCTGGTCAGATACGGTTCTCTTCATCGGATCATCTTTAAGATAAGGTTCTGGTTGGAAAGGACGCTGCCTGCTTCTATCTTTTCAGGTGTTGTGGAAAGCTCTCGATTCCGGTTAAAAGAAATATTTTACTCCCAGCCCTATGACCCAGGTATTCAAGTTAAAGGTCCCCTTTTCCATAGAGGCGACCTCTTCCCCTCCCGAGTATCCCAGGGTAAAGGTAAAATTCGATTGGACCCAATGATACCGCCAATCCAAATTAAGGGCCCAGTTCTTGGACAAAAAGAAATCCATCCCCAGTCCTAAAAAGGTCCCCCAGACATTTTCAGGGGAAATCCGTCGCCGGTATCCGTTATTGGGATAATCCTCGGGTTTGTTTCCCTGTCCAAGCCAGCTTTCATAAGCCTCCGGACTGGGGAACCCGTAATAATACCAGCCCGGTTCGCTGAAGGAGACTAAATTGTAGCTGACCCCTCCGAGAAGATAAGGCACAAAGGATTTATGGAAGTGGGGCCAGCGAAATTGCAGTCCCAGCATGATGGGGGACCATTCCAGATCTCCGTCGCTATGGGCCCTAAGCAGACCTCTGTTCAGGGAGGTGGCCTTGAATTTCTCATAACCAAATTCCAGGGCTAAGTATTTTAAAAGATCTGCTTGCACCATGAATTTATAGGGAAGGTAGTTCTGATCTTCCTCAAAGGAGATCAAATTCCGCAAGATCTGACCCTTGGAATGTTCCATCCGAAAATAGGTGGAACGAAGCCCTACGGCGACGGACAAGGGTTTCTCCTCACCCCGACACCAGGCCGGCATAACCAGGACCAAAACCCAAAAGATAAGGCCGAGAATAATAGGCCTTTTCATGACATTCTCCCTTTTAACGGCGGTTATTGGGTGTACTATAGGGTTTCCCCCTATCCTATTTCAATAAAAAAACGCCCTCCCGGTTCAACGCCTTGAAGGCCTGCCCTTTAAGATCCGTACAAGGTCATTCCGGCTACGGCCAGACCGAGTTCCCGCCTGTCCTGTGAATCCGGGACGATTAGAGCAGGCACCCGGGCTGGATCCACCCGCAGGACCGCCCGCAGGACCCCCCCGGAGGAGAAGAGAGGCGGCGGCAAATCGGCTTGCAGGTCGGTCCAGACAGCGGCCGGCAGGTTAAAGGCTGTCCGGGTAGAAGGCCCTTCCAAAAGCCGGTCCGAAACCCAACCCAGTTCCAGGTCTCCGGTTACTTCCTCGCCCAAGGCCCGTTCTCCGGTAAAAAGACGTATGGACAACCTGCCCGCACCGGGTCCGGCCGAAAGATAGGCTTCCGCCAAACCGCTGCTCCAGCGAATCAAACCATTTTCCCAGGACTCGATTTGGTGCCATCCCCAGCCCAGATGACGCCAGTCTTCAGATCCCATGCGCAAAAAGGTCTTTTTTTTATCCCGGAGGAGATAAATGGGATGAGGAGGAATCCAGCAGGGCGCAACCCCTTGGGGCCGTCCGGGATGGAGAAGGTCCCCTTCAATCAGTTTTAACAAGGCCTGGAGGTCCCGGCAATCTTCTCTTAGGAAACCATCCCAGCCCATTACCAGACCTAAGTCCCGGCTGTCGTTAAGGGAAAATTCATAGTCATCCTTCCCGGGGTGATCCGCCGGCCGCCAGGTCGGACAATGGAAACGGAGGGTAAAGCGTCCTTCGCAGGCCAAGCCGACAGGCAGGATGATCCTGATGGGCGTAAATTCCCGGTCCGGAGAAAGACTTACTCGACCTATTATCTTTTCTCCCACCCCGACGGTCAGAATGACCGGATGAAGACTGATCGGGGCCAGGTAAACCAGATGCAGGAAAAAAACCTGATACAGGGCCTGACCGGCAGGCAGGCTTAATTCAGCCGATCCCCGGGTCCAACGAAAAGGAGTGGTAAACATCCGGGCAATGCCGTCCATATCCGCACTATGCTCTTCAACCGGATAAAAGCCAGGAGCGGGTTCCGCCTCTTCGGGATGAATCAATGTGACTCTTTTGGGACGTACTGCCTCGACCAGCAGGGTCGAACGGAATCGGGGCCAGAAACGGCCGATCAGGCCGGCCAGGACAGGCCAGCGAAAGGGCGGGTCCAAACAAGCCGAATAAAAAACCCGGGTCTTTTCAAAACGGTAGATCTCTTTATTTTGGCCCTCCAGCATATAGGTCAGTTCGGAAGCCGTATATTCCCGCAGGTGCCGGGCGGAAAGTATCGAGCTGAAGGCCTCATAAAATCTACGGGTGATCTTTGAATGCACGGATCGCCCGGCCAGCAGATGGATCAGATTTTCCAGTCGGGCCAGGTTAGGCGTGGAGACGATGATCCGCCCTCCGGGCTTGAGGACCCGAAAGGCCTCCCGGAGCAGTCGAAAGGGATTAAAATGGAGATGTTCGATGATTTCCGAGGCCAGAACCACATCAAACGATTCATCGGGAAAGGGGAAAAATTCCGATTCGACATCGCCGACAGCCACCGGGATTTGGTGCCGTCCAAGACGCTCTATGATTTGATCGAGGCTGGGGGTGCTTTCTGCCCGGCCCGTCAGCCCTTTCACCTTAAAACCCAGATGCAGGGCCAGGAGGGTGATATGGCCGGGGAAGGCCCCCACATCCAGAAGGCTTTTCCCCTCTCCCGGACCCAGCACAGCCATGGTGTCCAGGTACCGAGCCCCATGAAAGTCCAGGTACAGTTCTTCCCAGGGGGGCATGGGCTCGGAGGCATACCGGTGTAATAGAACCTGCAGTTCCTTTTTATTCAAAGACTACTCCTGCCCTTTTTTATTATTGGTGACCGATACCCTATCCACCAATAGATCGGCCCGGCCTGAATATTTTACCCTGAAGCCCAGTTCACACCGGAAGGGCACCTTAAAATCCAAATCAACGGCCCGGTATTCCCCGGAACCCAGATCCTGAACCCTGACCTTCCGGGTCTGGAAAAGACGCTTCCCCATATCGGCAGCCACTTCCAACAAGCCTACTTCGGCTTCCTTGGGAATGCGCGGGATGCTTTTAAGCCGCAGATAGAAGCGGGCCCGGTACCAACCCGCTTCAAAGGTCCGGTAAGGGCCATAGCACAGATAGATGGGCGGATGAAATCCGGCCTTTCCGAATACCGCCTCTTGGCCTGAAGCCAGGGGATCCGACACAACCATGCCGGTCTGACGAAGCAAGTCTTCGGCTTCCACCGAACCGGGTCCCCTGGTTTGATCGGCAAAACCGATCAGCGCCAGGTTGAAAGAAATGGGCGCCCGGCCGCTGAAATAAACCCGACAGCCGATCTCCCTGGCCTTGGTGATCTCAAATTTTAAAGACAGATCGGTCCATTGATCAGCCGCCGCAAAATCCTTTCCCAACAAAGCCCTTTGGGCCAGAATAGTTGCGCGGTCTTGCCATAGTTCAATGCGCCCCACCTCCTGAGAAGGGGCCGCCGGTCGGGCTTTTACCCGAAACCAGGCCTGATACCTTCCGGAGGGGAAGAACCGGATCGGTCCCTGGAACAAATATCCCGGCCGGTCCTGGCCGGGATCGGCTGAGACCACATTGCCCCGCAGCCCCGGTCGGAGGGCCGGCCTGCCTGCCGCTAAAGAGTCTTCATCCATAAGGAGGGTATACCCTGAAGCCTCGGGATCAAACCGGTGTTGACCGGTGGCTGGAAGCTGATTGGGGACATACTGGACCGCCTGGACCGGGGAGGTGATCTCGGAGACAGCAGCCCCTTCAGAACCGGCCTCACGAAATTTGAAAAGGGTGATATTCTTATCCTGGGCAAGCGGCTCCAGCCGGGCAGAAGCGGTCAGGCGTTTCAAGGTCAATCTGGGTGGAAAGGGGCTGACTTTTTCGGTATAGAGCAGCGCATCGTCATGGAAGGTGATCAGATCCACCTTGAGCCTTTTCAACTCCCGGGATTCTGCCTCGGTCAGGTCTCCATGGTCCAGGGGATAGAGAGGCCAAAAAACCTCTTTAATATAATCCCGGAATACCACCGGAGCGTATCCGTTTACCATGGGTTTGCGGGTCCGGGTAACCGTGTATTCATAAGCCGAAGACTGGTGGGAATCTCCCGGCCAAATCGGGAGTTCCAAGACCAGCCTTCCCTCGGGCAAGTGTTTTGGAATTTCACTATAGATGCGGTTATCGATTCGCATCAGGGAGAGCCCTAAGGGGCCGCAGGTATGGTATTCGGCCAAGACGAGAGGGATGACCAGAAGGGGCAGCCAGCGCCTCATCCGCACCCAACCCCTTGAACCCAGCCATTCCCGCCAGCTGGCCAGGGCCATCCCGGCCAGTAAACCCAAGAAAATAAAACCCACCATGACGAACCGGCCCGGGACCCGGGGATAGTTAAAGAAGGGCAGATGATCGTAGAGGGTTTGATAAAGAGGGAAAAAAGTCAGGCTGGGGCCAGGGGTCAAAATAAGGGCCGGAAAAGCGAGACTCCCGGCCAGGACAAGCCGTTCCGGGTTTTGCGGGCGGCCCATAAAAAGACGCAGGAAGCTTAGGGCCGCCAGAATCAGCAGACCCCAGCCCAAGGTGACGAATCGTTCCTTGTTTATATCCAGCCAGAAGAAAAGGTTGCCGGCCAGGGGCGAAAAGAGCTTGACCTCGTTGAGAGACCGGCCTTTCCCGGCCAAGGAAGGCAGAAAAACCTGGGCCCGCAGATGCAGCAGATAGATGGAGGCGAAGGCCAGGCCGATCCCGACTCCAACAGCCGTTATAAAAATCGCGGATTTATTAAAACCGGGGAATCGATCCCGGCGAAGCATCCAGGTACGCAGGAGGACGGTTAGAAATAGTCCCAGGCACAGGGCCAATAAGATCCCTCCCAGATGCGGGATGCTTTTATAGGTTTGAAAGGCATAAAACAACAAAGGGGTGAAGAGGAAAAAACCCTTTCCAACGGTCTGCCGGGCCGCCTGAAAAGAGAGGCTGGAAAACCGTGCCATCAAAGCAGCCAAATAAAACCAGATGACCACTGCGGCCGCCGTCCAAAGCAGCAAAGGCTGAATCAGGTCAGGAGGCCGGAAAGGGAGCCCGGCCTGCCGGCTTAAGGACATCCAGAAAAACAGGGCCAGAGAAATTCCTCCTGCCAGTACACCCAAAAGCCCGGTTCGGGAGCCCGGCCGTTCTTTCAGGTGGATGACCGGATAAGGCCGGAACAGGAGAACCCGGCCGGGCAGGTAGACCCCCAGGGTCAGGGCCGTCAGGAAGGTCGTATGCGGCTCCATCAGGGCCATAAGGACCAGGCATAAGCCGGCCGCACCCCCATGAACCCAACGTCCGGATTCGAAGGTTTTCTCCACAAAATAGAGACAGAGTGGCAGCAGGAAAATTACATAGCCGTAAAGCTGCCCGCCGGCAATGTGACTCACCCGGTAAGGAACCACGGCAAAGACCAGTCCGGCCAAAAGAGAGGCCCAGGAATCTTTGGTCCAGGTCCAGGCAAGCAAAAAAACCGCCAGCCCGCTCAAGACGAAGGAAAGAAGAATCAGACCGTTATAGGCACCGATAGGGCCCAGGGGTAAAAGAATCAGGTAGAGGATCGAAAAAGGGAAATTGGCATAGACGGCACTCATCGGGCCGGCCGGACCGTTGAACTCGTAAGGGTTGGTGAAGAGGGCCGATGAGCCCCAGAGATTATCGGACAACAACCAGAACCAGTAGTAGGTTTGGAGGTGGTCGCCCGGCATGACCGGGACTTTTTCAAACCCGGATAGGGGTCTGAGGGTATAGGGAATCGAGGAAAAAAAATTCTGGGCCAGGGGCCAGGTAAAAATCAAGCCGGCGATTAAACAGCAGGTCAGGCAGAGGACGATGGACCGTTTACCCAAGTTTTATACCTGAAATGGTAAAACAGTTGAACCGCAGACCAAACAGGATCCAACCCATCTGACAAGTCCAGGCGGAAAAACCACTGGGAGCGGGGAAATTGCGAATGGTCTCTTTTTCTTTTCGGGTCAGTTTGGCCAGCGAGGTCATGGAATCCGCCACCCGGCTCATGACCGGGAAGCCGCTGAAAGTGGTCCGAAAGGCATAATATTCCGGCTGGGAGAAGGCATAAAAATAGTCGCGAATCCGCAGAGGGGCGAAAGATCCTTTATAGCGGACGTTGGTTTCCTTAAACCAGTTTAAAACTTCTCCGGCCGAATGGAGGCTTTCGTGGGGAAAGCCGAAGATATCATAGGCAATCTGTTTGGTATTAAGGCCGTGATAGCGTTTATCCAATTTTTTAAGGGTCCGGCCGAAGAGTCTTTCTCCCCAGGCCACCCGCTTATCAATGTCATCTCCTCCAAGCCATTTGCAGGCCATTTGTTTGGAGCGCAGGATGCGCCGGCTGTAGCTGTTGTACAGACTGACAATGACCAGGCCCCCCGGTTTGGTAACCCGAACCAGGTGCTTGAAACCCCGGAAAGGATCTCCGGTGTGATGGAGTACTCCCACCGAAAAACTGTAATCAAAACTGTTGTCCGGAAAATCCAGATTTAAGATATCTTTTTTAATAAATTCCACATGCTCCAGATGTTCTTCTTCCTTCCTCCTCCGGGCAACGGCCAGAGACCCTTCGGAGAGATCGACGCCGGTCACTTTCCCCGCCCCCTTCAGGGCATACCAGAGGGCATATTCTCCTGTTCCGCAGCCCATATCCAGTACCTGTTTGCCTTGATAGTCTTCCGGGACGACTCCGAGACATTTCAGGCGCCAGCCCATTTCTTCATCGGCGTTGCGTCCCATAGGCCAGGGATGTTCGGAGTACATCCCGACCACGGTTTCCTGGATTTTTTTAATCTCTGCTGAAAGTTGTTCCGTCAATTACGCTACCCCCTTGGTTTTCCCAAAAGTCCTATCGTCCCGGCCCCGTCAGACCCTCGCTCCCTCTGACCCGGATGATTTTGGCCGGATTTCCCAAAGCTACGGCAAAAGGCGGGAGATCCTTGGTGACTACCGAACCGGCGCCGATGATGCAATCGTTCCCCACGGTCACCCCGTCCAGGATGACGGTATTGGCCCCGATCCAACAGTTTTTCCCAATATGGATCCCGCCTTTCAAGTCCATCCCCTGTTCGCTGATGGGAACCTCGGTTTTTTCAAAATGATAGTTGCTTCCTCCGGCCAGGTAGACCATAGGCCCGATCACGACCTGATCCTCCACCACCACCCGGCTGATATCCACGGCATGGATGATACAATGGGGGCTGATCCCCACATGATCCCCGATCAGAATATCGGAATTCTTGCAGCCCAATATGGAATGGCGGCCGATCATGCAGGACTTGCCGAGGGAAATCCCCTGATTCGTGCCCCCTTTGGCATCCAGAACACAGCCGTCGTCAAAGATGCATTGATCTCCGATTCGGATCTTTTGAGGATAACGAATCACCAGGTTACTTCCCCAGACAATCCCTTTTCCGCAGTACGAGATCATCAAAGGGTAAAACAACTTCCGAGCCATCAGCCCCAAAGCGCCCGGCACTCCGGCCATGAGATTAATGAAAATTTCATACTTGAAAAGTTCCCAAAGAGAACGGCTGCCGGTTACGTATTCCTGGTAAAGGGCCAAAGAACCCTTTTTCAGATAATAATCTTGAATTTTTTCATAGCCGGCCATGGCGGGTTTTAAGCCATCCTTATTGAAAACTTGTAGGACCTGGGAATTTTTGGTAAGACTATTATGAATTCCGAGGGCTGTCAAGACTGAAGAAGCCTTTAAGGGCGGGAGCAGCCCCGAATCGGATCATCATTAAATCCATAGGATCGGCCCTTTTACCCCATGCAGATCGCAGCCTTCTTGGCCATAGGGCTTTTAGCCTTACTTGTTCGCCTCCCCTTTTTGAAGAACCTCCCTTTTGACTCCGACCAGGCCATCGTGGGCTTGATGGGGCTTCACGTCCTTAAAGGCGAATTCCCCGTTCTCTATTATGGGGATTCTTATGGAGGGGCTTTGGAACCCTTCTTAGCCTCCGTGGTTTTTCTCCTCTTCGGAGCCGACCGCTTCTGGCTGCATGGCGTCTCCCTCCTGTTTACCCTGCTCTTTATCATTTCCGTCTATCAGTTGGGATCCGAACTCTTCAACCGGGTCGTGGGCTTGTGGGCCATGCTGACGGCCTCCCTGCCTCTGTTCTATGTGGCCCTTTATTCGTCGATGGCCTATGGGGGCTATATGGAAATTCTCTGGTTGGGGAATCTCATCCTGATTTGCAGCCACCGCTGGTCCGGACGGTCGGGATCCAAACCACCGGCTCCTTATTCCCTTTTCATCCTGGGTTTTTTATGGGGGCTGTCCTGGTGGACCTATCCCCTGAGCCTGGTCTATCTGCTTACCAGTTTATTGTTTATGGTTTGGGTCGATAGGTCCTTTATCCTTAAAGGCAGGTGCCTTTGGACCGGACCGGGGTTTTTCCTGGGAAGCCTCCCGTTTTGGCTCTGGAACCTCAAGCATGGTTTTCCTTTCTTTTCCTTTGTTCACTCGGCCGAGGGGGTCCCCTATCGCCAAAAGATCTCCGCCATCCTATTTACTTTTTTTGAATTTTTCGGGTACCGCCCCGGGGAGGGTCTCTCCTGGGCGGTTTTTCTGTTCCTCCTGCTCATGGTGATCAGCCTGATGTTGCCACTCGTCCGAAGAAAATGGGTCTCCCGCCGGTTTCCCAACAGCCGACCTACCCTGCTGCTCATCCTCTTCGGTGTTGTCTTTCTGGTTTTATACAGCGGCAGCCGTTTCAGCGAAAAAACGGTTTTGCGCTATCTCCTGCCCCTTTACTCCCTTTACCCCTTGACTTTAGGCCTCCTTCTTTATTCCCTGAGCAGGCTGACCCGCTGGGGAACCTGGCTCCTTTTGGCGGGCCTCTTCCTCTTCTTCCTGAACGAATACAACACCTTTTATTCTTTGATACAAAGGCAGGCCGTTAAAAACCAACAGCAGTCTCAAGTAGAAAAAGCCATGAACAGCTTTTTAAAGGAAAAACAAATCACCACCAGCTATGCCCCCGAATACTGGAGCGCGGCCCAGTTGACTTTTGACGCCCGGGAGGAATGTCTCTTCGCCCAGCCCTTCAACGACCGCTACCCTTATTATACCTTCCTGGCCGATGCCTCCCCCAATCCGGCTTTTGTCCTGGAGGGCAAGCACCCCCAAAGTTTTGAGGAGATGTTATCCGCTATGGGCGGCGCCGGTCAAAATAAACTCTTTGCCTTCCATCAGGGGATAAAAGGTATCGTGGTTCAATACGGGTTTCAGCTTCCGGAAAAATCCTCCCTTGAAATTTTTCCCCGGCAGTGGAGAAGCACCAGCAACAGCAATCCCGAAACATCACAGAAAGCCTTTGACCGCAACCGGGCCACCTATTGGACCTCGGGCCGTCCGCAACAGCCAGGGTTGTTTTATCAGTTGGATTTAGGCCAAGCCTATCGGCTTGATCGCTTGGTCCTCCTGGCTGCCAAAGGGAAGGAATGGGATTTCCCAGCCGCTTACCAGGTGGAATTGTCTCAGGATCTGCGTAACTGGAACCCCATCGTCTGGGTCCCCCATCAATGGGCCTATCTTTTCTGGTCCCTGGATCACCCGGTCTGGAAGCTGCGGGAGGGGCGGATCGAAATAGACCTCCAGGCTCAGGAGGCCCGCTATATAAAAATCACCCTGACCGGTTCAACCCGATACTACTGGGCCATAGGGGAGATCTTTGTCTATCGTCAGGAGAAGGCCGCTCAACAGCAGACGCTGAATTTGAAGGAACTCCTGGCTTTTCTGGACCAAGAGAAAATCCGCCGTCTCTATGCCGATGTCGTCCTTTCCGCCAGGATTACCCAAGCCACCCTGGGAAAAGTCAAGTGCCTCATGGACGAATACGATATGAGCCGGGCCATGGACTACAAAACAAATGGCTACAACGACCCCTTTCCCTATTTAAATGACTTAAAAAGACTAGTTGATTTTTCCCAATCTCCAGCTTTCATCATCAAAAGGGAAAACGCCCCGGCCCTGGAAAAAGTTTTAGAAAGCCGAAAGGCCTCCACCATTAACCGGTCTTTCGGCGATCATCTGCTTTATTATCAATTGAAATTCCCTGCCTCCCCGGGTGCCGGCCAAAAACAGGACAAGCCCTCCCTCTACTGGACTGGAACCCATCTCTTGGCTTATTAACAATCTAAAATGCGGACTGATCCTCGATGTCCGGGCACTAAGGTCCTAATACTTTCGAAGCCCCAAACAAAATAAAATGACCAATATCCAAATTCACCCCCACCCCTTCCCTCCCCCCTCCGAGGGGGAGGGTGAGGGAGGATTTCTGATTTAGTTCAAACTTTCAATTTTTTTTTCGACTCGTTCGGGCAGGAAAAAGAAGAGGAAACAATACCAAGGGGACCAGGATAAAGGCGGCATAGTGACTCAGTTGCAGGAAAAAATCCGAAACCTTATAGGCCAAGGAACTCCAGGGGGCTAAGGGAAAAGAAAGCAGGGATAGTTTCTCGCGCTGCCCTTCCGGTGAAATCCAGAAAAAATCCAGGTAGGCCTCTCCACCCAGGTTCTGATGAATAATTTCTACAAAATGGAGCCCTTTTTTCAGGAATACAAAATCCCTCAATTCCCTCCGACCATGAACCCCTCCATTATCCAAGACCCTCTCCCCGTCTATCCAAATCCAGGACCCATCATCCGATTCGCTTCCGATCCAGTACAGGCCGGGCCTTTTTATTTCCCAGAGACCCATGACCCGGACCTCAAAACGATCATAATCCCAGTGAGAGTCTCCTTGGCGAGTCAGGGGAAGATTGATGGCTGTTTTAAAATGCCGGCTTGAAGCGTCTCTCTCATAAACAGTCGCTCTGCCTTCCAGCCCCGGGGAAGAGGCGTTGAAAAGCAGCGCCCAGCCAAGATGAAAGCCGCTGACTGTCCAGCCTATAAACAGAGAAATAATCCAGAAGCTGGCCGGGAGGGCAACCCACCGCCCCGGATGTTTTTTAAAACTCTGGGAAAAAAATCCGGCCACGTTAAGAGGCCAATCCCGTCTTAAGAATGGTTATTTCGGGATTCGCATAGACCATGATAAAAGATTGTTTAAAAAGGTCCAGGTCCAGGTGATGCTCTTCCATAAATTGGCTTTCAATGGGTCCTAGTGACTATATACTGAACCTGGTATTTTTTGATGAAATTTTCTCTCATCGCCCGGTCGGTGGAGGAAAAAAATTGCTCCACCTCCTCTCTCCATCGGATCAGGTTCTTTTCATTCTCATAGCGGTCCAGGTGCCAGGAGATCCCATAGACGACGACCCTCTCCCCCAGCCCTTCAACGGTTTCCAATGCTTCCCGGTTATCAGGCAGGACGACAAAGGTGCTCTTGGAAGGGGTGAAGGTCCTGATAAAATTACCGGCCGCCCTTTGTTCCCGGCTGAAGGTTCCTTCCCAGCCGGTTTCGATTCGATAGGCCACCTCGTTTATATAAGGGGGCAAAAGGATGCCCCCCAGGATTAAAAAAATCAGGACCCGGTATTTCAGGCGTAGGATGTTTAAGGTGCTCAGCCCGATCCCCCCCAGGAGTGCGATATAAAGACTGTTCGGCAGAAGGAAATGACAGGGATGATTTAATCCTCCCGAACCCAGCAGACTTAAGGTCATATACGGGAGGGAAAAGGGCAGGAGCCATTGACGGGCCGGTCCCGAAAAGACCAGGGCCATGAAGACGAAAGGCAGGGCCAGCCCATGCAGGCTGAGGATTTCCTCCAGGGCCTTGCCTATAGACTCCCACTCCTGGTGAAAAATATAAATCGGGGCCTGAGGGGCATCCGGCCGGAAATAAAGATAAAAAGTAAGCAGATAGGGAAGGGGGGTCAAAAAATAGGTCAGATAGGAAGGGGAGAATTTTTTTTGGAAGATCTGAACCAAGAGAAAAAGGCCAAAGCCTCCTAAAAATCCCAGGATATAAATAGGATGAAAGAAGGGTCCAATAGCACAAGCCGCCAGAGAAAGGATTAAATCTTGTTTTCTTTTGTCCTCATGATAACGGATTAAAAAGTAAAAGGCCGTCAAAACCGGCAGCAGCCCCGGCAGGGCATACCATCCCCACAACAGGGAGTAGCCGGTAACGGCGATCAGAAATTCCCAGATCAGACCATATTCGGGGATGAATCCGTTGCCCGCGAGTCCTTTGAGAATCCAACCCAGGAAACTGCCGAAGGTCAGGAAAAGAACGGCCCCCACTCCGGCCCAGCCATCCCGGGTTATCTTTTGGGTCACCATATAAATCAGCCCGAGATAAACGAAACTGAGCAGGCTCGACATGATCTCAAAAACTCTCCAGGTCGAAACACCCCCCAGGCAATGGATTAAAGCATACATAAACCAAAATCCCCAAGGCTGTTTCAGGGGTAAAAAAGAGGCCTCCGGATTTCGCGGCGGAAAATTCCTAACCAATTCCTGGACGATACCGGAGAGGTAAATCCAGTCATCGGTGAAGGGGCCCATACGGGTAAGGCCAAGATAGAAAAAAATCCAGAAACAAATGGCTAAAAGGAGTGGGGGTAGAATGGAGACATGGTCATTTTGATCATAAAAAGGCTCCTCCTGTCTTTTTCGTTGAAAAAGAATAATCAGGCCAAACAGATTCAAGGAAAAGGCCGTCAGGAAGGGGGTTAGTTTCTGGAGAAAGATATAACCAGGCAAGACCAGGAAAGGAGAAATTAAAAAACTTAATCCCATGGACCCCACCAGGGCAAAAAATGGATCCCGCCAAATTTTTAGCCTCTGGCTTAAAAGGTATCCGGGTAAAAATCCAATCCAGATTAAAGAAGCGGTCAGCCGGGTTGGTGGGATTAGAAGCCCCAGATCGGCCAAGGCTATAAGTGTGAACCCAACAAATAAAGGGCTTGACCGGAGGTTCCCGAAAGAAAGGACCTGATTAATGAATGGCCGGGGGTGCGCTTTTTCCATTAGAGGCAGGCATCCCCACGAAGGCCTTTAGGGGGTTGGCTCCTGACTTGACTTTCCTCGAAGAAATCCAATTCGTACCTGGCCCCCAAAAAAACAGGGCACTTATCTGACTGAACCATTTTTATTCCTGGCAAATAAACGCGTAATCAACCCAATAAATTTCTTGACAGATGGTCCATTTTAGCCCAAAGGAAACCCTTATGGGAAGAGATATTCGGCTTGATATGATCAGGGGTTTGATTTTAATTTGGATGACGGTCAGCCACCTGGGAGAACCCCTTCGTCGTTATTCCTATGAGGGCCTGGGATTTATTTCGGTGGCCGAGGCCTTCGTCTTTATTTCGGGTTTGGTGGCCGGCATGGTTTATACCCGCATGGCCGAGCGGCTTTCCTACCAAGCCCTGAGCACGAGGGCCCGTCATAGGGCCAGAGACATCTATGGCTACCATCTATCGGTTTATCTGCTCATCCTGGTTCTGGTGAACGTAATCCAGGCCTTTTCTGATTCTTGGGGGCCGCGGTTTCCCCTTTTTACCGAATCTCCTCTAAAGGCCCTGGGCTTTGGCATCGTATTATTGTACCAACCCACGCTCATGGATATCCTGCCCATGTACTGCCTTTATATTTTATTCACTCCCCTTATTATTGATTGCTTCCAAAAAAATCGAACCGGACGTGTCTTTCTGGTCAGCCTGTCGGGATGGATCGTCTCCCAATTCGGTATCTGGGGATGGATCCACCATGAAGCCATCCTAAAAGTCATTCCCTTAAACCTGGGTATTTTTGATTTTTTTGCCTGGCAATTCCTATTTATTGTTGGGCTGTGGTTTGGGTTTAAAAGACAAAAGGGGTATTCCTTTCCTTTTCTTCAAAAAAGACACCTCATCCTAGTCTGCTTTTTAGGGAGCCTGTTTTTTTTCCTGTTTAAACACCATTTGGTCCTGGATAATCTTTTCAAGTTAGATCTATACCCCTGGTTGGGAAGGCAATCTTTGGGTCCTCTCCGGCTGGTCAATTTTTTTATGATCGTTTATCTCGTAACCGTTATTTCGGTCCGATTAAAAAGATACCTGGAATGGCGAGCCCTGGCTTTTCTGGGACAGCATTCCCTGCAAGTCTTTACCTTTCATGTCCTCCTGGTCTATTTGATGCTCACTTTCTATTATCGTCTCATCCCCCTGAGTTGGGTGATAATTATTCTTTTTAATTTGGTCGTCATCGCTGCCTTATTTATTCCTGCCTGGATCCATAGCCGTTATCGAAAAGAGACCAAAAAATTAGCCAAAGCCGACACCGTTGAGTGATCCCTCTTTCAGCATCGCCGGCTTTCAATCTATAAAATATTTCACAAAATTATTATTGACAACTTATTGAATTGGAAAGAAAATAGTTCAAAACTATTTAAAAGGAGGAAACTATGGCACCAGCAAAAAAACCGGCGGCTAAAAAGACCGCGCTTAAACCGGCTCAAAAAGCCTCTTCCCGGGTAGGGAGCAAGTATGCCTGCAGCGATTGCGGCCTGGTTTTGGTGGTTGATGCAGATTGCGGTTGCGCCACGGTGGATCTGGTTTGCTGCGGCACGCCGATGAAGAAAAAAAGGGCGGCCTGCAAAAAATAACCCCAGAGGCAATAGGTTATAGGGTTAAAACATTCCTTTAAAATTCAGCCTTTCGATTTTATCTGTTTTGCAAAACCGGCAGGGTTGATGTTTCTTTTGCGAAGAAGGGACTAAAGATAACCGGCGATCCGCCAAAGGCGGACCGCCGGTCTAGAGGGAAGGTTGAGAGAGAGGTTTATTTATAACAGCAGAAAAATTCTTTGCCTTTTACGGCAATTTTATCATTCAGGAATCGGGCCTTGTAACCGCCGGCATTCCGGATAATATGGTAGCTCATTTCAGCCCGCAGACCTGTTTCGCAATGAATGATAATCTCTTTATCTTTGGGCAGTTCGGCCAGGCGCCCCTGGAGGCTGTCCAGAGGGATATTGATGGCCCCTTCCAAAACGCCTTCCGAGGCCTCTTCTTTGTTGCGGACATCCAGAATCAACTTATCCGCCGGGCGCACCTTAACCACATTCATAAACTCGTCGCCGGAGATCTCGCCCGGATGAGGACGGGGGATGTAGAATATCGTCGTTCTGACCTCCCCTTTTTGAACGGGCCGATTTTTAGCCAGCCATCCTTCAAAGCCTCCTTCAAGAACCCGGATCCGTGAATAACCCCAGGAGGTGATCATTTTTACTGCCGGCTGCAACTCCTTCCAGTCGGATTTGTCGGTGTATAGAATAATCGGGGCTTTTCGGTCGATCGGGAATTGAACCTTTTCCTTTTCCAGATTTTTCAGATCCAAGGCCACCGCGCCCTGAATATGGGATTTCTTTGCTGCTTCAACCCCTCTCAGGTCCAATAGGACCAGGTAGCCCATCATTTGCTCCACAAAAGCACCATCGGTATAAAGGACATTACCTGTTTCACCCCAGACCGGAACGCCGGCATGGAACACCTTGACATTGGTATAACCGAGTTTTTCTGCCTTCCTGGCAGCCATAGGACTAAGCACTCAGGTAAATCCCTGGCAGTAAAAAATGACCAATTGATTTTTGTCCTGGGGAAGCAGATTGGTCAACTTGTCAAAATTAGGGAAGGGCTGATTGACAGCTCCGGGGAGCCGCTCCTCCTGGAAACGGTAGGCCGGCCTGGAATCGAGCAGGGTAAATTTTCCTTTCTCAGGCCCCAGATCCACCAGTTTCTTCATTTCCTCCACCGAGAGAATTTGGTTCTCCGGAACCTTGATTTTTGGTTTGACTACAACCTTATCCGTATGCAGGCCATCCGGCTTTTCCTCGTAATAAACCTTAACGGACGCTTCAATCGGAATTTCCCTTAGACTGGGGGCATTTTCCACCTTGGTCCGGGGGTTGTATTTTACGGTCTGGACCTTTGGTCCGACCTTAACGGTAATCAAGCCGGCCAAGCGGGAGTAGGACTGAAAGTCCCCCAAAATCAATTTCTGTTCAGCCGGATAACTGTGGCAGTTGACACAGTTGGGCGCCCGGAAGGCGGTCACATCGCTCGCCGCCGGGGTTTCGCCGGACAGGTAGAAAAGACCCACCGCCGGGATCAAGAATCCGATTACATAGGATAGCCATCGCGTTTTCATAATTCAGATATTCCTCCTTTTTTGAATGTATAAACTATAGGACCCGCCTTCCCTGCCGGTCCCAATCAAACACTCGTCAGCCGAACGGGATACCATAGTCAACAGATCATTCCGTACCCCGTCATTATTGACCACGACCTCCAGGACGCCCCCTTCCGGTATTTCCTTCAATCGTTTTCGAAACTGCAGCAAAGAGATGGGACAATCCAGGTTTCGGATATCCAAAACAAGGTCGGGCCGACAATTAACATCCTTCATCTCTGGATCTTTTCCTCCCACTGGGCACAGGAGCCGGGATGGGGGCGGGTGCGACCAAAGATTGTACTAAGAGGTTTTTCTTCATAACTTCAATTTCCCTCCTTTCTTCCGGTAGCTGAAAGAATTAGAGACCAAATTCTTTTTCTTAATAAAAGCAACTTCCATACCAAATTTATTATTGATCTTTAAAACAAATTAACTTATTAAAATCTATTATATTATCCTTTCAGATACTTCTGTTAACTCTGTTCGGGATGTTGCTTATTGACGTTAACATAATTAACATGTATTAACCTATTTAGTTAAACATGAATTAACCTCGAAGTTGCATAAAAATTGATCGATAAAGAGTTTTTTATCAATCAAAACAATTTGTTCTGACGATTTTGGCATTGGGGCCAAAATTCACCCGGGGTGAGGTGCGGCATTTAAAAAATTATCGATCAATTTTTACCCTTCGGGAAAGTCTGGGAGGCCGCATCTCCTTTGTTGTCCAGGACTCGCAGTATGCGTATACAGCGTCGCCCTGGACGTCTCGGATCTGCAACCTCCGAGACTTTTACAACATCGAGGTAAACTGGCGGGGAAAGGATTAGCCTATGAAACCGGAAGATTGTTCCCTTTACTGGGAGTCGGTAGTCGACAATATGGTGGACGGCTTACTTATTGTGGATACTGAAGGAACTATCATATTTATCAATCCTGCGGCCGAGATCATCACCGGTTATAAAAAAGAGGAAGTGGTCGGCCTGCCCTGCACGGTCTTCGAGAGCGATACCTGCATGCTTTCCACCCCCAACGGAACCGTCAAGCGCTGCAATCTCTTCGAGCAGGGCATTGTCACCCGCAAACGCTGTATGGTCAAACGGAAGGATGGTTCCGCCGTCTATCTGCTCAAAAACGCCACGGTGCTTCGCAATGTCCAGGGCGAGGTGATCGGCGGGGTTGAAACCCTGACCGACATCACCCAACTGCTCAAGAAGGATCAGGAGATTGAATTTCTCAAAAAGGAATTGACCCAGGAACACGGCTTTCACGGCCTGATCGGGAACAGCTCCTCCATGCAGCAGGTCTTTGATTTAATCAAAAACGCCGCCGAATCCGAAGCTCCGGTGGTCATCCTGGGGGAAAGCGGCACCGGCAAAGAACTGGTCGCCGCGGCCATTCATAAGCTTAGCCAGCGTCACAAGGGTCCCTTTATCAAGGTCAACTGCGCTTCACTGAATGAATCCCTTCTGGAAAGTGAACTTTTCGGGCATGTAAAGGGGGCCTTTACCGGGGCCGAGCGGAACCGGATCGGGCGTTTTGAAGCCGCCAATCGGGGCAGTATTTTTCTGGATGAGATCGGGGACATCCCCCCTTCGGTTCAGGTCAAACTGCTGCGGGTGGTCCAGGAAAAAGAAATCGAACGGGTCGGAAGCCACGAGCCTATAGGGGTTGATGTGCGATTGATTTCAGCCACCAATAAAGATTTGAGAGGGTTGATGGACATGGGACATTTTCGGGAGGATCTCTACTACCGCCTGAATGTCATCCCCATTGCCATCCCGCCTTTGAGGGAAAGAAAGGAAGATATCCCCTGGCTTACCGAGACCATGATTCGAAAAATCGCCTTGCGCAGCCAGCGACCTATTCAGGGGCCTTCATCCGGAGGCCATGGAATTGATGATGAACTACCCCTGGCCGGGCAATGTGCGGGAACTGATTAACGTCCTGGAATATGCCTTTGTGGTCTGCAAGGAGAAAGTGGATCAAACCGGAGCACCTGCCGGCCTATCTGAACCAGAAGCCGGGTCGTTTCCAGGCCCTGGAATCTCGCAACTCCAAAATCGCCGCAGAGGAGCCGGAAAAGATCCGCCTTCAAAAAGCCCTGGATCAGGCCGGAGGGAAAAAGTCCGAGGCCGCCCAGGCCCTGGGCATCAGCCGGGTGACCTTGTGGAAGAAGATGAAAAAGTTTAATCTGTCCCCATAGCTCTTATCTCTTTTATTCTGATGGTGCGCCTCAGTAATGCCTTTAGAGTGTTGTCATTCCGGGCTTGACCCGGAATCCAGTCTTTCTAGTTCTGGATTCCTGCCGATCGGCTTAAAACCTCGTCTCTGGGAAAAGCGAATAGGCGGCGGTCAGTTTTAGCCGGGTGCCGCGCTTCGCGGGATCGCTCGGCTAAAAATTAATTTCCGTAGTTATCGGTGTGGGTCTGCGGCAAAAATGGTTTTCCTCCAATTCCCCACCTATCGCACGAAGGCCGCCCGGCCGGCGTAAACGGCTGATTCTCCCAATTCCTCCTCGATCCTGAGCAACTGGTTGTACTTCTCCACCCGCTCGCCGCGGCAGGGGGCGCCGGTCTTGAGGTGGCCGGTTCCCATGGCCACGGTAAAATCGGCAATGAAGCTGTCGACCGTCTCTCCGCTGCGGTGGGAGACCATGGCCCCCCAATGGGCCCGGCGGGCCATTTCAATGGCCGCCACCGTTTCGGTCAGGGTGCCGATTTGGTTGAGCTTGATGAGCACCGCATTGGCCGCCTTTTCGGCAATCCCTTTCTCAATCCGTTTGACATTGGTGACGAAAAGATCGTCGCCGATCAATTCGATTTGGCTTCCCAACTTCTGGTTGAGCAGTTTCCAGCCTTCCCAGTCATCCTCGGCCAACCCATCTTCGATGGAAAGAATGGGATATCTATTGACCCATTCCACATACAGGGCTACCATTTCAGCGGAGCTCACTTTACGGCCTTCCGTCTTTAAATGGTAGAAACCATCCTCGAAAAAGCTGCTGGAAGCCGGGTCAAGACAGATCCCGATTTCTTTTCCCGGTTTATAACCGGCCTTTTTGATGGCCTCCAGGATCAGCTCAACAGCTTCGGCATTCGTTTTTAAGGTTGGAGCAAAGCCGCCTTCGTCCCCGACGCCGGTAGCATATCCCTTGGCCTTGAGGACTCCCTTTAAGGCCTGGTAGGTCTCTGCGCCCCAGCGCAGGGCTTCCCTAAAATTTGGCGCACCCACCGGAGCCACCATAAATTCCTGCAGGTCCGTTCCCTGCCAGTTGGCATGGGCCCCCCCGTTCATGATATTGAAACAGGGTACCGGTAAAATCCTGGCGGATACGCCACCCAGGTAACGATACAGGGGAAGTCCCAGGACATCGGCTGCGGCCCGGGCTGCGGCCAGGCTGACACCCAGGATGGCATTGGCCCCGAACTTGCTTTTGTTGGGGGTGCCGTCCAAATCTAACATCTTCCTATCCAGGCCGGCCTGATCCAGGGCATCCCAGCCCAAAATCTCCTTGGCGAGCGTCTTGTTGATATGGTTAACGGCCTTGAGCACGCCCTTGCCGCCATATCGTTTTTTATCCCCATCCCTCAGCTCCAGGGCCTCATGAATACCGGTGGAGGCCCCGGAAGGGACTGCCGCCCGGCCGTAAGCCCCGAATCCCAACCAGACTTCGACTTCTACCGTAGGATTGCCTCTTGAGTCCAGGATTTCGCGGGCCCGGACTTTTTCGATCGTGGTCGACACCTTGGTGACCTCCTGATGATAAAATGTATTTGGTTCCGAAATTTTCTTTTTTACTCTTATCATATTTGGTAGATTTGATAAAGAGCATAAAGAAAAACAGGCTTTAATAGCTAAACCGAAAATTTTGGAAAGGATTAAATCTTTGCCACCGACAAGGCAAGACAGGGCGGCGGCGACCTGCCGCCACCCTAATCTTCAGTGCCCTTGGCGCATGGTGAACTTTCCATTCGCGATAGCGATGGCCTTTTTTGCCTGTTCATTAGCCTGCCCCGTAGGTATTAATACGGGATCGAACAGGCAAAATGATGGTCCGTTTTTGTCCGTGTGCGTCTGTGGCTAAGACTAAAAGAAGAATTATCAGGAGGGGTTATGTTTGAATTGGATATTCCGGGATTCGGGCCGGTTCATTTAGAACACCTGATTTCCGATTTTACCGGCACCTTGTCGGTGGATGGAAAGTTAATCCCCGGGGTCCGAGACCGTCTGAACACCCTGGCCGAAATTATGACGATTCACATCCTGACCGCCGATACCTTTGGACGGGCCCGGGAAGAACTCCAGGCAGTAGACTGTCGGATTATGATCCTCACCGGTGCCGATCATGATCTTCAAAAGGAAGGCTATGTCAAAAGTCTGGGGTCTGAAGGGGTAATAGCCTTCGGCAATGGTAACAATGACCGCCGGATGCTGAAAGCCGCCAAAATCGGAATAGCGGTTTCTGAAGGGGAAGGCTGTGCCGTAGATGCCATTCAGGCGGCCGATATCCATGTCCGCAGCGCCCTGGAAGGTCTGGATCTCCTCCTCCATCCAAAGCGTATGAAAGCGACCTTGCGGTTTTGAATCCCGGTCAAGCCTTTTTCTCCCCCTCCCGGGATCAAAAACCCCTTCAAACCCAAGCCCGGCTCCGGGTTAGCAAAAGCCTTGTTAGTGAATCAGCCGGCGGCGCATCAGGCGCAGTGCCAGGGGCAGGGTAATCAGGCAAAAACCCAGTAAGTAAATTAGATTCCAGATCAAAGAAGGCCGGAGGATGTTCAGGGCCAGGGCCCGCGTCAGTTCCACAACATGAGTCAGGGGAAAAACCCAGGCCAGCCACTGGGCCCACACCGGGAGTTGCTCCAGGGGGAAAAAGGTGCCCGAGAAAAGGAACATGGGGGTGATAAAGAGGAAGACCGGAAGATTAAAGGATTCGATGTTGGGCATGATGGCCGTGAAGCACATGCCGGCTGCCCCGAAGGCCAGCCCGCCCAAAAGGGAAACCGGAATGATGAACAAGGCTAAGGGAAAAGACAAAAGGGAAAAAAAGGAAAGGACGATCATCATCAAGAAGGTAGCCATAAGGGATCGGGAAGCGCCCCAAATGATTTCTCCCAGAATGACCTCTTCCAGGGTCAAAGGAGTGGCCATGAGGGCGTCAAAGGTCTTTTGGTAATACATGCGGACATAAGAAGCATAGGTGTTTTCAAAAAAGGCATTCTGCATGATGTTAATCGCCAAAATACCTGGAGCGATGAAGGCCGTATAGCTGACCGACTGACGGCTGAAGGTAATATTTCCTACCAGGTATCCCAGACCGGCCCCAAAGGCCAGGAGATAAAAAAAGGGCTCCAGAATTGGGGGCAGGAAATTAATTTTCCAGGTCTTGACATAGACATCCCAGTTGCGCTGCCAAACCCTTAAAAAATGCCAGCTGATATCGTTCAGCGTTCGACGTTCGGCGTTCGGTGAGTGTGAAATCATCGTTCCTCAGCTTATTCGCGCAGGCCCCGGCCGGTCAGTTTTAAAAAAACGTCTTCCAGGGTAGCCATGCGCAAGGTACAGCCGCCGACGCAAAATTCCCCTGAAATCTGACGGAAGAGCGTCTCCCCTTGGCTGGTATAAATCAGCAGCCGGCGGGAGAGGAGTTCAAAGGGGATCTGCCGGGATTTCAAGAAGTCCTGGAGGGCAAACCCGGGATTATCCACCTCTATGACGTTCCCTCCGATCTGTTGCCGGATGAGATCCAGAGGTTTTCCTTCCACCAGGATGCGGCCGTGATCCATAATCACCAATCGGTCACACATCTGCTCCGCTTCATCCATGTAGTGGGTGGTAAGCACTATACAAAGGCCTTTGGCCTTAAGCTGCCCGAGCTTTTCCCAGACCTGATGGCGTGATTGGGGGTCCAGGCCGGTGGTGGGCTCATCCAGGATCAACAATTCGGGATTGTTGATCAAGGCCCGGGCCAGGACCAGGCGCCGCATCATCCCCCCTGAGAGCTCCGGGATCTTGGCCTGCCGCTTATGGCCCAAGCCCATGAACTCCAGCAACCCTTCTGCCCGGGTGCGGGTTACGGCTGCGGGCAGATCAAAATAGCGGCCATAGACCTGCAGGTTGTCCCAAACCGACAGGTCCGGATCCAGATTGTTTTCCTGCTGGCAGACCCCAATCCGGGCTTTAATCTCCCGATGGCGGGTGGTGATGTTCTGGCCGAAAACAAGCAGGCTGCCGCTGGTTACCGGGGAGAAACCGTAGATCATACGAATGGTGCAGGTTTTACCGGCGCCGTTGGGCCCCAGAAATCCGAAACACTCCCCGGCCTGGACATAAAAGGAGATCCGGTCCACGGCTGTGAAGTCCTTGAACTGCTTGGTCAAATTTTCAGTTTTTACGACAGGTTCCAAAGCCAGGCTCCGCTTTTATTCAATTCGATTGTTCTTCCTTTATAGGCACCCAGATCATGAGCAGCATAGCCGGGATGGAAGCGCAAAAGGCCATGATAAACATGTTGAGGTAACCCATCATTTCCACAATGATACCGCCGAAACCCCCGAAGACGGTGGAGACAATGGACATAATGGCTGATCCCACCGCATAATGGGAAGCCTTGTATTCAGGTTTACAGGTGCGCAGCAGATAGACGATCAGAACGGCGTTGCCGAGCCCGGCGGCAGCCTGCTCATAGGTGTGGACAGCGGCAATGGCGGCCAAGCCCCAGGGAGTTTGGGCCTGAGGCATGGACCAGGCCAGCCAGACATAAGCCCAGATATTGAAATTCATGAGGATGGTCAAGGGCCAGATGGCCTTTTTCAACCCCTTTTTCTTGATCCAGAGCCCGCCGACAGAGGTCCCGACGATGGCCCCCAGGGCCCCCAGGATCCCGCTCAGCCAGGAAAGCTGAGCCTTGGTCACACCCAGTTCCCGCATAAGAAAAGGCGTGCCCATGGAAAAAAGTATCTCGTCGCCGATCTTGTAGGTGACGATAAAGAGAACAATCAGGATCACCCTTTCCTGCTGAAAATAGGTGAAGAAGGCCTGTCCAAAATCCCGGCTGATCTTGGCCGGAGACCAGCCACTCTCAGGGCGATCCTTCTCGAACCTGGGGAGATGCCAGATATGAAAGAGAGTCAGTAGGGTCATCGTCAAGGCGGCCCCCCCAAAGGCAAACCCCCAAGGTCGGTAGACATCGCCATCCCCGAGCCTGGCGGCTGAAAAGGCCGCCAAAGCCACAAAGCCGCTGCGAACCAAAATAACCGCCAGACGGTAAGCAAAAACGCGGTAGCCGGTATAGGCGGCTTGTTCCTTTGGGTCCGTCAGCCCTTCCATATAATAGCCGTCAATGGCAATGTCGTTGGTCGCTGAAAGAAAAGCCAAGACAATGAAAAGGACGGATATGACCCCCAATACCCAACCGACCTCAGCCTGATGGGCGGCGCTGAAGCAACTGAAGGAAACGCAAATGATCAGTAAAGAAATCAGGGTCTGGACGGCGATCATCCAGGTTCGCTTCGTTCCGATGAGGTCGACAAAGGGAGCCCAGAGAAACTTGAGGTTCCAGGGGATCCCCAAAAAGTTCAGGTAGCCGATATAGCGTTCCTTCAGACCGATATCGGTGAAGAAGATCGAGGAGAGCAGCCGGATGACCGCAAAGGGCAGCCCTTCGGCCAAATAGGTTGTAAAACACCAGACGCTGGTTTTTTTCAGATTCATGAATGGAGTGTATGGACAGTTAAAAACCCGACTTCAAGGCCCTCCTGAGCTCCGAGGAACCCTGGCTATAAAAATGATCGGCCCCGGAAATAATTTTTAAGGGGGGCGGCTGATCCATGTCCTTCATTAATTTTTCCAACTCCGCCAAAGGGCAAAAAGGATCGGAATCGCCGGTAATAATCATGAGGATTTTGGCTGCGTTCATCAGGAAGGGGAAGTGGGCCAGGGGCGGGGAGACCAGGATCGAACCCAGCACCCCGGCCTGGGTTGAGGCTGCCTGGGCATTAACCCAGGCGCCGAAAGAATAACCGGCCAGAGTGACCTTCGTGATCCCATTTAGTTGGAGATGTCGAATGGCTGCGGCCACATCTTCCTGTTCTCCTCGGCCGTCATCAAAGTTCCCCTGGCTTTGGCCCACCCCCCGAAAATTAAACCGCAACGTCGTCCAGCCCATTTCATCGAAGGCTTCATGCATTATTTCCACCACCGAATTATGCATATCCCCCCCATAAAGGGGATGGGGGTGGGAAATGACGACCCCCTGGGAGGAACTGTTTTTTTTGAACAGGCCCTCCAGAAAAAGAGAGCCGCAGGGAAACATTATTTTTTCTGCTTGACCTGCCCTCATAATCTTTCCTCTCGCCATCTGCTTAAAATTCCGTGTTCCTTTGACAGAAAATTTTGGTCATGGTATTAAATCTTATAACCAATTGCAATCATATAAAAATTACTGAAGGAGGAACTTATGAGTACGGTTTATGAAAAATATCATGAAAAGACGGCCAGGCAGATTATTGCCGAACTGGAGAAAAAACGAATGGTCGGCAGTTTTGCCCCCACCATAAATCAGGCTAAAGATGAGGTTATAAAAATGATCCCGGCCGGATCAACGATCTTCCGCTGCGGCTCCACCTCCCTGGTGGAAATGGGCCTTTGGGAGGGCCTTAAGGCCATCCCTGGGTTAACAATCATCGATCCCTATCTCCCGGAATTTTCACCTGAGGAAGGTCTGGAGCAGCGGCGTAAGGGCCTCACCGCCGATATCATGATTTCGAGCGTCAACGCCATCACGCTGAACGGCACCCTGGTCAATCTGGACGGTATGGGAAATCGGATTGCGGCCATGGCCTTCGGTCCCAGGAAAGTCATTTTAGTGGTTGGGATGAATAAGGTGGTCCCGGATTTAGAAACGGCCCTGAAAAGGGTTAAGCACCAGGCCGCCCCCCTGAACAGCATCCGCTTGGGACTGCCCAATCCCTGCACCGAAACCGGTCTCTGCGCCGACTGCCGCACACCCAGCCGTATTTGCAATATGTGGTCTATCATCGAGGGCCAGGCCGTCAAGGACCGCATCCACGTCAAACTGGTCGGCGAGGCGCTGGGTTACTAAAAAGGGTTATTTCAAAACAATTAGTGACTGTCCCCATTACGATTCAAAGGAGGTTAGGTAGGCGATGACTTTTTGATCGGCCCGGGGGAAGGCGAAGCCGGCCAATTCGGATGGGAAAACCCAGCGAAAGTCCTTCACCCCATTCAGCTTGATTCTTCCCGATATTTTTCGGCAGAAGAAGCAATGAAGCATTATTCGAAAATGGGAATAGGCATGTCTGACTTTTAAAAAGGGGGCTTCCCCCACTTCGATTTCAAGATCCAGTTCTTCCTTGATTTCCCTTTTCAGGCACTCTGCCAAAGATTCCCCTTTTTCTCTTTTGCCCCCCGGAAATTCCCAGAGCCCGCCCAACAACCCTTTTTCCGGTCTCTGGGTAATCAGGATTTTATTTCCTCTACGGATGACAGCCGCTGTCACATCATAGTGGGGAATCTTTTTCCTGGGGAACCTTTAGAGGCAGGACGGCCGGATTCCCTTGAGCATAGGCCCGACATTTTCGTTTGATTGGGCAATGGGGGCAGTCCGGATCTTTAGGTCTACAAATCAAGGCCCCCAGTTCCATCAGGGCTTCATTGAAAAGCCCGGGTTGTTGGGCCGGTAACCCTGCTGACAGCAGGGCAGCAGCGAGATTCCAAAGTTCCCTAATAGTGCCTGCCTTTCCAGTCTCCTTCCGAATATTAAAAAACCGGATCAAGACCCGCTTGACATTGCCGTCCAAAATGGGAAGGGGTTGGTTATAAACCAGACTCAAAATAGCTCCGGCCGTGGAGCGCCCAATGCCGGGCAACTGAATCAACTGCTCATAGGTTGCCGGCAGTTTCCCGTCAAATTGTTTAACCACCAGCTTAGCGGTCTGGTGGAGATTCCTGGCCCGGCTGTAATAACCCATTCCCTCCCAGGCCTTGAGCACCTTATCAATCCGGACCTTGGCCAGGGTCCGGATTTCCGGAAACCATTCCATGAATCGCCGATAATAGGGTTCGACCTGTCCCACTTGGGTTTGCTGGAGCATGATTTCAGAGACCCAGGCGGCATAGGGGGTCCGATTTTGACGCCAGGGCAGATCACGACCGTTTTTTTTAAACCAGGATAGGAGTTGTTTTTCAGGAAATTTAGTCATTAAATATCAGATTAAAATTCTTCTAAGATCTCTTTAGTCTCTTTCCCCTCCCCGCGGCGGGAGGGGATTGAGGGGAGGGGGATATAACTTTTTCCTGTTCACCCTCATCCCATACCCTCCCCACGTCAGGGGAGAAGGGGTTGTTTATTGTATTACCAGGAATATACACCTCACTTTTCCTAATCCCACTAATCCTCCAAAAGGGTCCCCGGCCGGATGGCCTCTTGGCCGAACTTATCTTGAATGGCATCCATGGCCTGATTGAGGGCCTTGCTTTTAGGGGAGTCCTTTCCATCTCGGAAGAGGAAGAGTTGTCCCGATCCGTGGGAAGAGAAGTGGGAAAGGCTGATGCCCAGAAGCCTGACGGGCCGGGAGCCGATTTCGGTTTTGTCCATCAATCCAAGACAGGTTTGGAAAATCTCACGGCCGTCGTCGGTGGCAACAGGGATCGTCAGGGACCGGGTGATCTGTTTGAAATTGCTGTAGGTCACTTTCAAGGTCACGGTTTTTCCGGCCAGACCATTTCTTCGCAATCGTCGGCCTACGCGCTGGGCCAGGTGAAGCAATTCTTTCCTGGCCCGCTCCTTATCCCGGATATCCTCGGAAAAAGTTTCTTCCCGGCCGAGGGATTTAACGTCGTGGAGGGGCTGCACCGGCCGGTCATCAAGGCCTCTGGCGAGACAATAGAGCTGAAGCCCCGTTTGGCCCAGGTGCTTTTCCAAAAGATCCCTGGTAAGGACCCGCAACTCTTTGATAGTTCGGACGTTTAACCGGTGAAAGGTCTCCTGGGTAACCTGGCCGACTCCCCAGAGCTTTTCAATGGGCAGCGGATCCAGAAATTCCCCTGTTTTTCCCAGGGGCACCACGGTCAAGCCGTCGGGTTTATTTAAGTCCGAGGCAATTTTGGCGACCAATTTGGAGGAGGCTACCCCGGCGGATATGGTAAGGCCGATTTCTTCCCTGACGGCTTTTTTTATTTCCTGGGCGATGTTTTCCGCAGGGCCGAAAAGATGAACCGATGCGGTTACATCCAGGAAGGCCTCATCGATGGACAGGGGTTCTACTACCGGGGTATAACGGCGAAAGATTTCAAAAACCTGGTCCGAGATTTCTTTGTAACGGCCCAGGCGAACCGGCAGGAAAATCCCCTGGGGGCAGAGTCGCAAGGCCGTGACTATGGGCTGGGCGGAATGGACCCCGAACTTTCGGGCTTCATAGGAGGCGGCCGAAACCACCCCTCTTTGTCTCGGGCCTCCTACGATGACCGGCCGGCCTTTTAATTCCGGGTTGTCCAGGGTCTCGACGGAGGCGTAAAAGGCGTCCAAGTCAAGGTGGATGATCTGTCTGCCCTCAGGTTTTTCGGTCCGGCTGCTTTCCGGGAGTTCAGGAAGAGATGGGTTTGGAAGGGCGTCCATGAGATGGTGAAATATCCTGAGCCTTCCCAACTCTCCCGGCTTCCGGGAAGAGCAGGAAGTCCGGAGACAAGGACTATCCGGGTTGATAAGGACCGGCCGTGGCCTAAACCCTATTTCTTATCCGTCAAAGTCTGGACCCTGAAATCCGAATTTCGGAAGAGATCCTTCAGGGTTTTATCCAGAAGGTTGTTCAGGACTTCCTGACTTTGCGAAGAAAAGTTTTCCGGGGTGAAAGGGACCCGAACCTCGCGATGACCGATCTTTTTGCTCCAGGCCAGATCGCCATGAGGGGGTCTTATCAGGTACGCCTCAATCTCAACATCGGCCAGAAACCGGCCCACTTGCTGGATAAAGAAATGAGAAATGGTCCCCCCGACTAAAAAATCCACCTGAAGGTGGGGTATCTTTCTTAGCAGGGTCTTGACGTCATGTTTTCCGATTTGAATGGTGTAAATTTCATCGCTGCTGAGCTGATAGCCATAGGCCTCCATCTCCTTTTTGACACTGCGGGTAACGAATTGGGAAATGGTGGTCGGGCTATAGAGCTTGGTCCCGTAAAGCGAGGCCTGCCCCACCCAATAGGCATTTTCCTGACCGTTCCAGGTGGCATCCTCAAAGGGGATAACCGCAATTTTTATGGGTGCGGAGGTGAGGGGAGGGGCCTTGGAAGGCGCATAAGCCAGTTCCAAGGTCTGTGTGGTAGTACAACCCCACAGGAACAAACAAAAGAGTGCCGCGAAAATTACCCTGGTTCGTGCCGTCATTTATGCCTCCTTTTTTTGATAATGCTTTTCCCAGGCCGCATCGGCCAATTCCCCATAACGCGCGGCAAACTGATCGATCTCCGGGGCCAGATCGGAAAAGATAGTTTCCGCGCCGGGATGGGTAAAATGGGCCCCGGTTTCATAGGCCATCCTTCTACCCATATCAGGCCGGTCCACCAGCATGCAGGGCCGGAGCAGGTTTTTCTGTAAAGGCTGCTCGGTCCGGATGGCCTTAAATAGAGGAGAATTTAAGGCCTCCCGAAGGGGGGTCTCTTTGATATTGTGCATGGCAATATGGCAAAAAACGCAGGGCTCCACGTCCCCCTGGGCATTGATATGAAAATATTTTCGAGCGCCGGAAATGCAGCCGCCGACCACCGGGCCGTCATTCCAGAAATCGGCTACCAGAATCGGCCGGGTGGCCCTGATTTGGGCCACCCGCTCCCGAAGGGCGTCCCGTTGCTCCGGGGTGGGCATAAGCTGGATGTTGGGTTCCCTGCCGATGGGCAGATACATGAAGAACCAGCCCAATAGGCAACCCTGATCAATAAGAAAGTCCATAAATGGTTCGCTGGTGATGGTATCATGATTCAGCCGGGTCTGGGTAGCGGAAAAGCCGAAAATAATCCCGGCTTCTTTTAAGCTTTTCATGGCCTGGAGGACCCGCTCAAAATGGCCTGCGCCCCGTCGTTTGTCCGTTTCTTCCTGGAACCCTTCCAGACTGATGGATGGGAGTATATTGCCGCATCGGGCGATCCGCTCCGCCAGGCGCTGGTCGATGAGGCCGCCATGGGTATAGACATGAAAAATCATGTCATGGTGTTGCTCAAAGATGTCAAAAATATCCTGCTTGAAAAAAGGTTCGCCTCCGGAGACCACGCAGGCATAAATACCCATTTCATTGGCCTGATCCAAGGCCTGGTGGATGATTTTAGTGGGTAATTCTGCCCCCTTATCATAACTCCCGGCATAACAACCGAAACATTTCAGATTGCATTTCATGGTCGGGCTTATGACCAGAAACCCGGGCGGATAAAAACCTCCCTCCAGTTCTGAAAAGGCCTTCCTTTTGTTGGTCCCTTCCAATAACTGGTTGATGATCAGGGTCTGGATGATGGTCTTGCGATGATGGGGATTGGTTCGATAAAGGATTTTCTTGGTTACTTCCAGGCAGGGGTGGTTTTGATCGAAAAGGTCCCGGATCCAATTGATCCAGTCGATGTAATAATCCTTTCTGACCAACAGAGCAGCCAGGCGGGCGATCTGGGTGTAGGTCCAGCGAAATTTTTTTTCATCAGTGGTCCGGGATAAAGCCGCCAGTAAGAGATTGATGCTGTTGGCAATGGCTTGGTTTCTTAGCGACATTGGTTATATTATACCGCCTTCCATAAATAGGCCAGGGTTTCACCCAGGCCAAGCAAAAGAAAACAACCGACCAAGGACCCGGTTATTAAGATCAGATAAGAAATCTTCTTGGGTATTTTCAGGGAAAAGGCCATCAATACCCCGCTCCACATCCCGCCCCCCTTTACCGGCATGACCGTGATCAGAAAGACCCCCAGGCCTTTCCAGGCCGACCAGGCCCGCCAGGCCCAGGATTGTTGTCTTCCCACCCCTTTTTGAGTCAGCCACCGGTTCAATCGGGAAAAACCCGGGAAGCGCACGGCTCCTTCATAGAGCCGATAAAAAAGAGGGATTTGTAACCCATCCAACAAAACGATCAGGGGTAAAAAAAATAAAAGATTTTGTCCCAGCCACTGGGCACTTAGGATAGCCGCGGTCCGGCCTCCTAAGACATAAAGGCCGAAAAAATAAAACAGATAGGTTTGCTTAATCCATTCCAGCCATTCCATAAAGGTTTTTGTTGAAGAGGCCTGCGCTCCTGCTTAATCCTATTCTGTTATAACCTAACCGTCCTAACCATCCATAATCATACTGACTTTACCCAGGCAGCCCCTCCGGTTATAACCATTTATGAGACTGTAAGTAAGATGGTTTAAGTTTAATTTATAGCCGTCTCTTTTGCAATAAGATTTATCAGGGCTTAGGTCCTCTGGATCCGCTCGTGGAGAAGCCGCCGCATGTCCTGATCATATAATAAGGTGATCAGGGTCAGCAGGCGCCCCAGGACCGGGAGAGGGTCCCCAGATTGGTAAAAATCATGAGCCGTATTTTTATCAAAAAACCGAAAAAAGGAGGGCTTCATTCGAAAACGTTCAGGATTTTGAATAAAATGAAGTAAATCCCCGGGCAGAATCCAGCGGCAGCGCTTTCCTAAATCATAGCCTTCCATTTTCTCGATCGGCTGTTCCAAGGCCATTTGAAACAAAAGATAAGGGAAGTCCACCCCGGCATAAACGGCCAGGGGCAATGAACCCCAAAACCGGGGGTTGATCTCCATCAACTTGGGTCTCCCATCCCTGGGATCATAACGAAATTCCACCATGGCCACCCCAAACCAGCCCAAGGCTCTTAAAAGAGATTCCCCTAACCGGTGTACTTCCGGGTCGTAACTACTTTCCCGCAAGGTGCTCGGCCCGCCTTTGACAGGATATTCCCGGATGCGTTTATGGATAAAATAGGCCAGCGGCTCCTGGTCCGGCCCAAATAGGAATGAGGCCCCGAGGGCCTGCCCTCCCGGGGGTATGAATTCTTGAATCAGCGGTAAGGGATATTTCCGATGGACCTTCTGGTAGGCCGGCCAGAAGTCTTTTTGATCATAGACATAGACGATTCCAGTGGAACCGGAGCCGATGCGGGGTTTGATAACGGCCGGAATCGGAACCTCCGGAAAAAGGTCCGGGACCGCGTCCAGGCTTTCCGGGAAAAGGGTCTTGGGAATGGGGATTCCGATTTTCAGGGCCAGCCGAAGAACCTCGTCTTTGCGGCGGGCCTGATCCAGGGCGGAAAAACCGGTGAAGGGAATCCGGGTATGGGGTTCCAGAAGAGAGCGATGCCGGGCGATGAGGAGAGTAGTCTGTTCTTCCATAGGGATCAGGACCTCGTAAGCCCGGCTTTTTACTTCCTTGATCAGGGCTTCCAGAAAGGCCTCGGGATGGAAATAGGGGGAAGGATAGACCCATCTCCGGGAACAATACCGTGAGAAAAAGGAAGTGGCGATGGGAGTACTTTCCCCGACCGTTACCCGGATGCCCCTCCTGCCCAGAGAACGGGTTGCGGCCAGGGTCTTGGCCCAATGGCCATCCGTCAATAAGACACGGGTTTTATTTCTCATTTTTTAAAGTAAGGCCTATTTTTCAGGCCAATTAACCCTTGAGGATCAATCTAAACTGTGTTAAGTACTAACTAGTTCTCATCCGGACAAGATATTTTCGGCTGAGAGCTGTCAGCGATCAGCTTTTAGCCATCTGCAAAAAATCTTAAAAATAATGGTTTAAGCTGACGGCTGAACGCTCCATTCGGAAATCGGAGATTCCCGGATGGACACTGACTAACTTAACACAAAAGCGCCTGAAGGTTAAAAAGGATTTTATTGACCAACGAACTTAAAGGCCTGCTCTACCCCTATTTTGCCCCGGAAGAATTTAAGGATCGAACCGCTATCGTGACCGGGGGGTCTCGGGGGATTGGAAAGGCCGTTTCTTTGGCCTTATCCTTCCTGGGGGCCAACCTGATAGTGGTTTTTCGGGAAGACCGTCAAGCCGCCCTTTCTCTGAAAGAGACCCTTGCCGATCAAGGGGGAGCCTGTACCCTGATACAGGGAGATGTCTCCTCACGGGAAACCTGGTTGGAACTGGTCAGGCAGGCCTTGAATCAATGGGGAAGAATCGACATCCTGATTAATAATGCCGCCCTGCTCAAAGACCGGTTGTTTCTTTTTCTCCAGGAAAATGACTGGGACCGGGTGCTGGAAATAAATTTAAAAAGCCTTTACCATGGCTGTCAGGCCGTTATCAAGACCATGATCGGGCAGCGGTTCGGCCGGATTATTAATCTGACTTCTCCCAGCGCCCTGCTGGGGCGGGCCGGTCAGACCAATTATGCGGCCTCCAAGGGCGGGGTGATCAGTTTTTCCAAATCCCTGGCCCGGGAAGTGGCCCGGGCAGGAATAACGGTCAACTGTGTCTCCCCCGGGGTGATCCGAACCGATTTATTCCAGCGACTCCCTGAAAAAACGCAACAGGAATTAATTTCCCGGATCCCGGGAGGCCGGACGGGAAAACCGGAGGAAGTGGCCGGGATTATTTTGTTCCTGGCTTCCCAGCGGTCAAGCTACCTGACCGGCCAGGTTATTGCTGTAGATGGAGGATTGACATAAAAGACATGATGGAAACCAAAACACCGGACTGGAGTAAGGATACGCCCGGACTGATAGTCTTTCTTAAGAAGATAATCATCGAATCCCTCAAACTGGAAGACCTTGATCCCGAGGAGATCAAGGAAGAGGACCCCCTTTTCGGTGAGGGACTCGGGTTGGATTCCCTGGACGCCCTGGAGCTGGTGGTGGCTGTTGAGAAATATTTTGGAGTAGTCATCGAGAATGAAGACCAGGGCAAAGAGGCCTTCGTCTCCATAGTCGGCTTAGCCCGGTATATTCAGCGGGAAGCGGCCGGCCGACCATGAACTGGGTGGAAACCGAGGTTAAGGTCCGTTTCGAGGAAGTAGATCTCTGGCAGATAGTCTGGTACGGCCATTACCTCTCTTACTTTGAAGTGGCCCGGATGACCCTTCTGGAAAAATTCGGCCTCCTGATAGAAAAGGTGGCCATGTTGGGCTTCAGGACCCCCCTGGTCACCTTGAAGTGCCAATTCAAAAATTCGGCCCGCTTCAACGATACCCTTCGGGTCAAGGCGGCGGTCCTGCCTTCTGAAACGGCCTCCCTGACCTTCCTTTTTGAAATTCATCGGCCTTCCGATCAGACGCTGATCGCCCAGGGGGAAACCACTCATGTCCTTCAGGATAAGGATGGCAAAATGATTTATAAGTTCAGCGGGGCCTTGAGGGAAAAAATAGAAGCTATGGTGGCCTATTGCAATTCCCCCGGCTAAGGCAGGTGTCGCTTGCCCCCTCTTTTACCTCTGCTCCGCCTCTCCCTCTCCCAGTTATCCTATTATAAAAGCCGCTACCTGATCATGGGTCTGCTGCTGGTTTCAGGGTCTTTGATCCTCTTCCTTTCATTGAGCTATCTTGTTTCCGTCCAGGCTTCCATCCGGGAAGGGCTGGTTTCCAGACTGACCGGGCACCTGCAACTTTATAACCCGGCGGTTAAAGAGGTATCTTTCTATCAGGATCCAACGGGGCAGATCCCCTGGATTCAGGACCCGGAAGCGCTGGAAAGGATCCTTACAGCGGTCCCGGGGTTGGCCGGTTTCACCAAAAGGATCCTGGTCGGCGGCCTGCTCCAGAAAGGGGACCGGTCCATGGGGGCCTTAGTGGCCGGAATGGAGATGAATAAAGAGATCGCCCTCAGGGGGAAAATTTCTCCTCTTTCCCTTTCGGGGATGATCTCCATCCGGGAAGGGGAGGTCTTGCTCGGAAAAGGGGTAGCCAAGGTTTTACGGGTGGCCCCAGGCGAAAAGATCCCTCTGCTGGTCCCCAATGAATCCGGCTTTATCAGCGGCCGGCGATTTCTGGTCAGGGGTTTATTCAGCACCCCGGGTCTGGATCCCGTTGCCGAACTCTTTGTTTACCTGAACTTGTCGGATCTCCAGCATTTATTAGGTCTGGAAAAGGAAGTGGGCCATTTCGTCCTTTTTGCCGAAAAGGAAACCCGGATAAATTCCCTGACGGCTTCTCTGGCCCATCGCTTTAAAGCGCTTCACCTGCCGGTCAGCCTCTTTACCTGGGACGAGATCGGGAAACCTTTCTTAGGGATTTTAAGTCTGAGCCAAATTTTTTTCGGCCTGACCAACCTTCTTATCCTGATTATCATCGCCCTCACGGTTGTCAATTCCACCCTGATGAACCTCTTTGAAAGGATGCCGGAACTGGGCACCCTCTTAACTCTGGGGACGAAAAGAAGCCAGCTTTTTATTTTTCTCGGGGGCGAAATTATTCTCTTTGGATCAGCAGCCGCCGTGGCGGGTTTGTTTCTGGGATGGATTTTGAGCACGATCCTGGGGCAATGGGGACTTCCAGCCCTGAATCCGGCCATGGCCATGGCTTTCGGCCAGGAACGATTATACTTCAAAACCAATATCTGGGTCTGGCTCTTGTCTTTTGGGGCTTCCTTTCTGTTTTTAGTGCTCTCGGTCGGGGTCCCGATAAGCCGGGCCTGCCGTCTGAATCCGGCCGAGGTCTTAAAAGAGAGATGAAGGCCTTTCTTTTTACAAAAATGGCCTGGAATAATCTCCGGCGATACCGGCGACGGACGATCCTGGTGGGGTTGACCATCCTGCTCTCATCGGCGGTCTTAATTTTTAACAACTCGCTCGGAAACGGCATAGAGGAACAGTTGATCCAGAACATGGTTTATATCCAGACCGGGCATATTGTTTTGACCCCCCAAGCCGACAGCCGGGACCCGGCCACGGAGACGGTCCGCTGGCAACCTTTACCCCCCGGGCTTAGCACCTTCCTGGCCTCCGATCCCCGTCTGCGCGGCATCCATCCCCGCTTGGAATCGGCGGCCCTTTTGACCGCCAACAATCAAACCATTACCCGGGCTTTTTTGGTAGGATTTGATCCTCGGGAAGAAGCGGCCTTCTTAAAGACCAGGCTTCCTATTTTACAGGGAAGCCCCTTTTTGAGTTCGGCCTCCAAGGCGATCTTCCTTAGCCAGGAATATGCCCGGCGCCTGAAGGTCGGCCTAGGCGATCCGGTAACCCTGACCATCCATAATCCCCGGGGAGAAACCCGGATGAAGGATTTTCAGCTTGGCGGCCTATTCAGGAAAGCCAATCCCTGGCAGGAGTTTTTTGTTTTCGCCCCCCTGGATGAGGTTCAGGATCTTTTCGGAACACCGAACCAGATCAGTTCGGTCCGTCTGATTCTGCATAAGGTCCCGGATGTGACTCGGGTCAGAAACGATCTCCAGGCTTTTATTACTAAGTGGCAGTTGCCCTGGACGGTCAAAGGTTTTCAGGAAGTGGGGGGGTTCTCTTTGGGTATCATCCAGGCCAATAATTTTTCGATTGTCTTGATGGACAGCCTTCTTCTCCTGATAACCGCCATAGGCATCAGTCTGCTGATCCTTTTATCGCTTCAGCTCCGAGTTAAGGAGATGCGTATACTTTCTTTGCTGGGGACGCCGCCGGGATGGCTTCTTTTCAGCGTAATCCAGGAGGCCCTTTTGTTGGGGCTGCTTTTCGGGGGCCTGGGATTGGTCATGGGTTGGGGCCTGGCCTGGTATTTTCAAAACACCGGAATCCGGATCACCTCCCTTCCCATTACTTACCTTCTGGGTGGGGATAGCCTGAGGCCCCTGATCCGCCTCCAGGGTATGGGAAAGGTTTTTTCCCTCCTCCTGGGGATCTGTTTTTTTTCCGCCCTGCTGCCCATGATCAACCTCCTCTGGGCCTCCTCTAAAAAAAGGGCCCGATCTGTTTAAGGAGATGACCATGTTCAAAAAAAGGAAAAGCCCTGCCTGGGTTCGGTTTGCTTTAGGCCTCCCTGGATTGGTCTTGTTCCTATTTATGGCTGCCACAACCGTTATGGGAGAGGAAGTTTTGACCAATCCGGAATCCTTGCTGAACCGGTTTAAGCCTCTCGTGGCCCCCGAGACCTTTAAGGCCGTCCTTCATCTGGAGATTCAGAGACCGGATCGGCCTTTAAAAAAATATGAACTGGTCGTATGGCAGAAATCGCCGGACCTGGTCAAGATCGTCTTCCAGGCGCCGGCCTCAGAAAAGGGTAAATTTTTGCTCAAAAAAAAGGACCAGGTTTTTTTATCCCTGCCCGACCTGGAGGAGACCATCTTATTATCCCCGGCCCAGCTCAGCGGCTGGAACTTCTTTTTTGCCGAGAACCTTTTCCCCTTTTATTTTACCAGGGAGATTCTCTGGGGGGAAAGCCGCCATACGCCGGAGTCCCTGATTCTATCCATAATTCGCAAAACCGACCGCTCCCTTTGGGTGGAAGCCGCCCTTCTTAAACCGCAGGGCCCCTTAACCGGAGTCACTCTTTATGAACCCTCGGGTAAAAAAATCCGAACCGTGTCCCTGACCTGGGATTCTTCCGCGGGAAGCGAAAGGCTCAAGGCCCTGAGCATAGAAAATTTTTACCCGGACTCTTATCGAGCCAAAATAGGGATCGAAGATCTCCGCACCAGGCCCGTATTTCCGGACCGGTTTTTTGAATTAGGGACAAAGCCGTAACCCCTTCCCCCCTTTTCGGGGGAAGGTGGGGATGGGGGCGGAGGAGCGGATAAGAAGTTCAGTCCCGGATTCAGGATCCGGATGCGGAAACCAGAATCTCGTTTACCCAATCCATCATCCTTGGTGTAATCTCGTTGTAAACGACCTGGTAGGCGCGGATTTTTTTACTTAACGAAGTAATGAAGGGAAAGCCGTGGCCGGACAGGTTCCTGGCATTGACCAGCCGTTGAAGAAGCATGAAAGCCGCTTGGGCCTGGGAGAGAGGCTGGACCCGGAAGGGTTGGTCGGTCTGATATCGGGGAAAGATCAGGATCCGAGGGCGTGCCGACCGGCAGATCCCGCCACCCCGGAACAATTCAGGGTCTATCCAGGTCTCACCGCTGAAGAAGGTCTCCGGCGCCTCTCGTCCCTCTGAAGCCACTTTCTCTTTCCAGGAAAGCCCCGAACCGCCTTTCAAAATGACGGGTCTGGGCAGACCGGATAACACCTCATCTTTTAGACGAACGGCTATGATTTCATCGGTCAGGTAATCAAAGCCCGAAGATACCAGTTGGGCGGTCAGGGTTGATTTTCCGCTGCCGCTGTCTCCGCAAAGGATGATCCCCTGTTTGTCCCTGGCCACCCCGCCGGCATGAAAAACCGCCTGGCCACAGGAATGGGCGATCAGACTGCCTACTGCTTCCTGCATCAATCTCCAGAACAACCGGTCGGCAGATAAATCGTGGCCTACCAGGATCTCCCCCTTCCAGAGCTCAAAGGTGTCGTCCATCTCTCTGTTGATGTGAAAAATAACCGCCGGGGAGACGGCCCGGGCCGGCAGGCAATGGCGAAAATGGCGGCCGAGCCGGCTCAGGATAACCGGATCCTGGCCTTCTATTTCCACACTTACCTCGCCGAACTGGAGGACCAGGGGGTCAGCCATGGTTTAGGATCAATCCAGGACCAAGACCCTGGTTTCAACAAAAAGCTGCAGGGTCTCATTCACATCCTCTTTAATCTGCTCGGCGGACTCCGGATAGGCTTCGCTCAGGAGCTGCTTGATCTCAGCTACGGTTCGTTGACCGTCACAGAGTTTCCAGATCAAAGCGGCGCTGGGGTTGCTGTGCAGGACCTGGGTGCTGTCCGGATGAATAAGGACCAATTCGCCTTCCATGATTTCGGCTTGGCAATCAGGAACAGGCCTGGGACGGGCGGTTTCCAGCATAGGTTCCTCCTCAGGGAGCATTCGGCCGTCAGCAGACAGCACGCATCCGGAAAAGATCTTTTCCGGATGGACACTAATTTAATTAAATTCTTTATAAATCGCAACCGGAAAGACCTTTTCAATGAATCAAAGGCAGGGATACTTTGGAAGCCAGGCGACCGTAAAGACGCCGCAGGACAAATTTAAAGAGAAAGAGAGGATGTTTGACCCAGCGGGCGGTGAAAAGAGAACGGCCGGGGGCAAGGCCATAGTAAAGGTGGAGCCACCATTCCGAGGGAAAGAGGGTTTCCTTTAAAAATCCCCAAAGCCCTAAGTTCTTCCATTGCCGGAAGGTGATGCGGGGCCAGCCCTTGAATTCCTGTCCTATGTCTTTAGGGGCCTCCCCCGGTTTGATGGAAAACCGCTTGACCAGTTTTTCAGAAAGAGGGCTGAGGCAGTGAAACAGGGATAGGATTCCCTGGAGGGAGGGAAGCATTTGAATCAATCGCTCCCAGTCCATCTCGTCCTCAAACTGCTCACTTATATTTATCAAATCGGTTAAAGCGATGAGCCGGGCCTGTTCGACGGCCATGTGCCGGTAGATATGTCGGAACATATCCTCCAGGGCCAGGGTGTGGGCCGTGAGCCCTTCGAAAGAAAATGGCCTGGCCCTGGCCATAAGATCGTCCACCAAAGGTTGCCCGGGGTCCCATTCCTCTTCAATAAGGCTAAAATGGACCTCCAGGGTCATTTCATAGCCGCTTACGCGGGAGGTAAGGGCCGGAAGGTGCTTTGAAGATCTGGGCTTTTTTAATTCGGCAGGATGGACGGTAAAGCCCAAGTCGCCCAGCAGGATTTCCATGACCGGGGCCTGGCTGGGATGGACCAGCAGATCCAGATCGCGCATGGGGCGCAGACCCGGTTCCGGATAGACCAGATGGAATAAGGCGGCCCCCTTGAGCAGGATCAACTGCACCCCGGCCTTTTCACAGGCTGGTATAATTTTGGTCAGAAGACCGGTGCGGATCTGGTTGGCCTGGCGGTGACGCAAGGTGAGGGCCTGCAGTTGACGGCGAGTAGTTTCGGGAATTTCAAGGCCGGCATTACGGCAGTGGAAATAAAAAAGGGGGGCCATCCCCTGCTCTTCGGCAAAGGGGATGAGATTTACCCATTGGGAGAATCCCTGGAATTGTTCTTTTAATAACAGACCCTGCACCCGGTCCAACTTCGACCGGGCACAGGGTATTAAAATCTTAAACAGTGATTCCGTCTTAGTAAAGAAAGCGGCAATTACCTGCGGCGCATCGGTGATTTTTGACCACCAATTATTGAACGGATACCGCTAGTTGGCGTAATCGTCCCCACTGGAAACTCAACGTTACAGATGTTGTAACCGGTTGACGTACTTGCAGCAGTTAAAGTTATCGTAAAAGTTTGGGTAATGGCCCGGGCTTTTACCCGGACCGTACACGGGGTAGAGGTGGCGGGGACAGCGTCGCTACTATAATAGACGAGGTATATCTGGTAGATGCCAGCCGCCGTATTATTGATGGGAACAAAGATGTTCTCGGGGCCAAGCCCGCAGGTATTATCAAAGTCTAACGTTGCTGTTGGTCCAACTTTATTTGCATAATAAACATGAGCTCCAAGCGGTTCGATGACATGAAGGTCAATATCAACCGACGAACCTACACAGGTTGGATCTCCGGTAGTCCAGGTCAAAGTGGCCTGAAAATCACCGGTCCCCAAAGAGGCCTGGGCAAAGGCCGGCAGGGCGCCTATGCCGACTACGGGCTTTTCCCAGCCGGGCAATAGGGAAATGGTCGTGGCCCCGGCGGCGGCGGATAAAACTTTAAGAGCCTTACGACGTGACATGGATTGGTCTTTTGGTTCGCTCATCGTATCCTCCTTTAAAAAAATAGTTGTACCTATTAGAATTTAAAATATAACCTTTCAGGCTTCTTTATATTAAAATCAACTAAAAATCAAGTCAAATTTTTGAAAAGTATACATTTTTTTTAAATCCTTCTTGGGATCCCTTGGTATCTCTTCCCCTCTCCGAGGCGGGATTGAGGGCAAGGGATTGAGGCCGATCAAACAACCTATTTGACAGCGGACCCGAAAAAAAACTATAGTTCTTTTTCGGCCATAAAAACCCTCTGTCCATTTTCACTAACACGCTTGTATCTCTTCCCCTGCCCGATGGGCACGAAGGGAAGGGAAATTAAGGGGGAAAGGTGTTTATTATAGGATCCGGGCTGATAACTATTATTTTTTAATAAATCCAAACTCTTACGATAATTTTAGCGCATTATGGAGATCGTCCGATTAGAAGAAGTTTCTAAAGAATATGTTCTTAAGGGAGAAACCATCCGGGTTTTAAGCCGGGTATCGTTTACCGTCCAATCCGGAGAATTTGTGGCCCTCATGGGACCCTCGGGGAGCGGGAAAACCACCCTGCTGCACCTGATCGGCTGTGTGGATCTGCCCACCTCGGGCCGCATCAGCCTGGGAGGCCAGGAAACCTCAGCCTTAAACCCGGCCCGGTTGGCGGAGATTCGATTAAATCGGCTGGGCTTTATATTCCAGGCCTTCAATTTATTACCGGCCATGACGGTCCTGGATAATTGCGCCTATCCCTTGATTCTACAGGGGGTCCCTTTTCGGGAAAGAAAGCAGAGGGTGGAGGCCATGCTTTCCCGGGTGGGCCTGGCCCATCGTCTGAAACACAGGCCCGAAGACCTCTCGGGAGGGGAGCAGCAAAGGGCGGCCATTGCCCGGGCCTTGGTCACCCGACCGCTCTTGGTCCTGGCCGATGAACCGACGGCCCACCTGGATGCCGAAACCGGCCAGGAGATCATCGACCTGATGTACCGCCTGAACCGGGAGGAAAAGATAACCTTTCTATTCGCCACCCACGACCCGGCCATCCTGACCCAGGCCGGTCGTATCCTCAAACTGTCCCAGGGGAGAATTACAGAGTAGTACTAATGTCTCTTCCGAATTTTTCGGGTTAGGAAAAGAGCCTGGCCAACCGGGAGCCGGATTTTTTCTTTTCGATCTCCTCGAATTCCCGGAGCAGCTCTTCCTGCCGTTTATTCAGGTGGTCGGGTGTCTTGACCAGGACCTGGATAACCTGGTCGCCTTTTCCGGACCCCCGCACATGGGGAAATCCCTCTCCCCGTATTTTCAGGATATGCTTATTTTGGGTCCCCTTGGGAACGCCCACTTTTTTGGGATCATTCAGGGTCGGGACTTCGATTTCAGCCCCTAAGGCGGCCTGGATCATGGAAATTGGGACGGAACAAATCAGGTCATCCCCCTGGCGCTGGAAGAAATCATGTTCCTCCACAAAGACCACCACATACAGGTCCCCTGGGGGGCCCCCGTAGGTCCCGGCCTCTCCCTGACCCCTGAAGCGCAAACGGCTGCCGTTGGAAATGCCGGCCGGGATTTTTACGGTTAAGGTTCGAGTCTCCTCTATCCGGCCCTGGCCTCGGCAGGTGCGACAGGGATGGGAGATGATCTGCCCCTGGCCCCGGCAGCGGTGGCAGGGAGTGCTGATTCTGAAGAAGCCTTGGGATTGAAGGATCTGTCCCTGGCCCTGACAGGTCGGACACAATTCCGGGCTGGTCCCCGGTTCCAGGCCGTTTCCCTGGCACCGGCTGCAAGGCTCCAAACGGGGGATTTTGAGCTCGAGTTCTTTTCCTTTAGCCGCCTCCATGAAGGAGATGGTTAAGTCATAACGAAGATCGGCCCCTTCTCGGGCCCGGCCGCCTCTTCCCCGTCCCCGGCCGCCAAGGCCGAAAAAGTCTTCAAAGATATCACTGAAACTGGAAAAGATATCCTCAAAACCTCCAAAGCCGCTGAAGCCGGTGCCCTTTAAGCCCTCGTGCCCATAGCGGTCATAGATGTCCCGTTTCTGAGGGTCATGCAGGACCTCATAGGCCTCAGCCGCCTCTTTGAATTGTTCCTCCGCTCCCTTATCCCCGGGATTTCGGTCGGGATGGTATTTAAGGGCCAGTTTCCGGTAGGCTTTTTTAATCTCTTCTTCGCTGGCCTGCCTGGAAACCCCCAGGACTTCGTAGTAATCTCTCTTGTTATTATTGTTGTCCATCATGCCTGGGAACCTGAAGCAGCGCTTGTATTTCCTGGATCTTGGCTTCGTCTTTGATGACCTTAAAGGCACTCAGGGCCTCTTGAAGCTTTCCCTGGGATAGATTGGTTTCTCCCAAGCCCTTCCAGACTTCATCCGGGACGGGTTCCTTCAAGAGTTTGGAGCTTTGTTGTAAAAGAAAGAAATCGCCCTCCTCGAGGCTGATCTTTTTGATCTGCCTGATACCTTCCTGGTCCTGGGCCTTTTCAAAAAAATCCAGGGCATCCACCAATCGGTTGGCCTGGAGATATTCCCGGCCATATTGCGACAATTCTTCCGGGGCGTTATTGGGACTATGAAGCAGGTCTCTTTTTTTTAAACAGCTTAAAATTTTGGCCATCAGGGTCCTTTCTTGGCCGGCGCAGGTTCGTTTTTTTCCTCCCAGACCTCAGGCCCCTGGGGGATCTTTTTGATAAACCCCGGGTCCAAAAAGAGGGTTTCCCGGTGGATAGGACTGCGGGTCGGGAGGCCTTTTTCAGCCGTCCCGGCCCCAATGATCAGGGTCTCTTCTTTCTTTTCCTTTTCGCCGCCCAGGAGGCGGATCCGGAGCCTGGGCTTTTTAAATCCCCAGTCAGGCTCTTCCTCTCCCGGTTCCGCAAATCCTTTGGCCTGGGTCAAGAGGAGGTCCGATAGGAAAGAGGCGACCTTTTCCTTAGCCAGTGTCCGATTCGGCTTTTCTTTGGAGATCCAGCCTTTGCTTCCCTTCTCAAGAAAAAACCTTTTTCCATCGGAGGAAATTTCAAATCCATGGATCTGCTCGGAGGCAAAAGAAAAAATCTTTTTGGATCTCAAAGCGAAGAGATCCCGATCCAGTTCCTTTATCTGGGAACTGTCGACCAGGAAAAGGGAAGGAGACCGGGAGGTCTTGACATAAAAGGCATTGCCGACGGCATTTTTAGCGCCGATTCGTATTTCCTCACCCTTTCCCTGGGCCTGATAGGAAATAATCAGCCCGGGGGAATCCAATCCGAATTCCTTCAGGTTTTGAATCGGCTCGGTTAGTACGCGCTCCGGTCTGAGGCCGGTCAGTCCTTGAAGGATCTCTTCCAAAACCGGGGTATCAGCCGCTAAGGCCAGAGGTGTGACGATTTCCCAGCCTTTACCCTTTTTAATCCGTATGATTTCCTCTCCTCTTTTCCATTGAACCTCCTCCAGCGCAGCTGCAGAAAGAGGAAAAAGAAGAGGATTTTTCTCTTCCCTGGGGGCCTGGGGCCGGAAGAACCGGGTGGCCGCCAAAAACCCGGCGATGACCAAAAGGATTACCAGATAAACCCAGAGTTTTTTTAGGTTCAACGGGCCCGGCTCCTCTTTTTCCAGACTGCCAGGCCGGCTGTTACGATTAGAAGAGGGAGTAGGACCAAAGGGACCCAAAAGAGCACCTTGGCCTGGGCGGCAGTCAAGGATAAAGGCTTGACCGGGGTTTTAGCCGGACGGATGGCTATTAATTGTTCCTCTTCGGTCAGGAAATTTACGGTATTTAAAAAAAGGTCCCCGTTTCCGGAAAGATTGAAGGTGCCGTTGCCTGCAAAATCCGAATCCCCGAAAACAGCCAGCCGGCCTTTTAACGGTTTTTGTTCCTTCTCAGCGCTCCCCACAGGTTGACCTTGATTTCCCGGGGCGTTCAGAGTGAGCAGGACCGCTAAAGTTAGGGGCCCCTGACGATCCTGACCGGCATCGAAGGTTGCCTCCCCTTTTTCGATCTTAGCTTTATTGCTCTCGGCCCAGCTTCCGGAAGAAGAGCGAACCAAAACATCGGAACGAACCCCCGGGGGTAGCGGGGAGGACAGGGTTAGGGGGCGGGCGCTGGGATAGAAAGTGGCCACGGTGAATTTTTCGGTGATCGGATGCTGCCCGTAGGAACCGGCCATAGGGATGAGGTAATCCCCTCCGAATAAACGGCTGACTTTATCGATCAGGATCTCGTTGGATAACATTAACCCGTAGCTTTTCAGCCATTCCGTTAATCCGCCATCCCTAAAAGGCTCCAGCAGCAGGATGAGGCTTCCCCCGCCGGCCAGATAGTTTCTCAGATCCTGGAGTTCTTCGCCAAAAAAAGGCTTTTGGGGTCCGGCAATCACCAGGCAAGCGGTTTCGGGCGGAAGACCGCCGGCCAGGAGATTAACTTCCTCCACCCGGTAGTTTTCCTTTTCCAAAAGCCCCTTGGCCAGAGAAAAGCCCTGGCGCTGGGTTTCATTAAGACTTTTTTCACCATGCCCGGTGGTAAAGACCACTTTTTTGACCTTGTTTTGCATCAGTCGAAGGAGGCCGCCGGTAATCCCTTCCTCATCGGCCGAGGACACATTCCGGGTCTTCCCTCCGGACTCCAGGACCAGGGTCCCGTAATTGCGAACGCCGAATTGTTGGGCCTGGGCCGGCTGACGGTCCGGGTCGATGAAGAGATAACGGATGCGGGGATTGCTGTAGACGTAGGTATCCAGCAAAGCCTGGGCCTTCTTCTTGCCTGGATTTCCTTCCTGGAAAAAGGCCCGGATCATTACCTCCCGGTTAATTGATTTGACGATCCTTTGGGACTGAGGGGAAATGGAATGCCTTTGCCCCTCGCTGACATCCCATCTCAAAGGGAAGCGGTGGATAATCAGGGTCAGGCCTATTAGAATAGCCAAAAAGACCAGGGTCAAGGCCGTTAAAAAAGAACCCTCTTTCCATTTTGATTGTGTTATTGATGTCATTTTGAAATCCAGCCACCGCGGCCTTTCTTCCAAAAATGGAGAAAAAAGGCGCCGGGATAATGGCCTTATCCTCGAATTTTCTGCGAATCCAAGTAGCGCAGGGTCAGGAAAATGAAAAAAGCCGAGAAACTGATATAAAAAAAGAAATCCCGGGTATCCCAAATCCCTTTGGTAAAGGAGTCGAGATGCTCCGTAACCGAGATATAGGTGACCACCTTATTGACGATCGGACCGGAGACCGAACCGACCCATCCGATAATATAGAAAAAAAGCAAAGCCCCAAAACCCAACACGGCGGCAATGATTTGATTTTGGGTCAGGGATGAAACAAAAAGACCCAGGGAGATAAAGCCGGCCACCATCAAGACCAGGCCGGCGTAGCCGGTCAGGATCATTCCCCATTCCAGATCCCCAAACCAGGACAGCAGGACCAGATAGAGGGAGGTCAGGGCCAGCAGAATCATGATAATCATCAAGGTAGCCAAAAACTTGCCCAGGATAATCGACACCTCCCGCAAGGGATAGGTCAGCAGAAGTTCAATGGTGCCGTTTTTCTTTTCTTCGGCCAGTAAACGCATGGTCAATAAAGGGATGATCAAAAGAAGAAGAATGCTCATGTCGTCGAATAAAGGTTTGATGACCATCTCATTCAGATTAACCGGGCCGGCCGAAAAGGGATTTTGGGCAGCCTGGAAACTGATCAGGCTGAAGTAGGCCACCGCGGTATAGAAGAAATAGCCGCTTAAAAGCAAGAAGATCGTCCCCACCACATAGAAAATCGGCGAGGCGAAGAAGGTGTAGAGCTCCCGCTGGAAAACAGCCCGGAATCCTCTCATCCCTCACCTCCCGGCTCTTCCGTAACCAATTGAACAAATATTTCCTCCAGGCTCAATTCCCGGCCGGCCATTTCCAACAATCCCCAGCCCTGATCAACCACGATTTTGGCCAGCTGGGAGCGGACGTCTTGGTCCTTATTCATCTCGACTACGAATTTGCCGGACCCGGGTTCCATGATTTCCGCCCGCAGGATTCCCGGTTGCACCGTTAAGACCCTGAGCACGTCCTCCTCCGGACCCTGAATAGTCACGTGAATGACCCTGGCGGTCTGCAATTGGGCCGTCAGGTTGGAAACGGTATCGGTGGCCACGATCTTTCCCCGATTTAAGATTATGACCCGCTGGCAGATCTGGCTCACCTCCGGAAGGATATGGGTGCTGATTAAGATGGTCCTTTCCTGCCCCAGCGATTTGATGAGCTGGCGGATCTCAATAACCTGAGCCGGATCCAATCCAATGGTGGGCTCATCGAGGATCAGTACCGGTGGATCATTTAAGAGGGCCTGGGCCAGGCCGACCCTTTGTTTAAAACCCTTTGAGAGATGGCCTATGATGCGTCCCCGGACCGATTCCAAGCCGCATTCCTCGGCCACCTTGTCCATCGCCGGTCCGACTTCACGGGGAGCCATCCCTTTGGCCTGGGCTGCGAAGGACAGAAAAGCCTTGACGGTCATTTCCATGTAGAGGGGATTATTTTCAGGCAGGTAGCCTACCTGAGAACGAACCTTAAGGGAATCCTTATGGACATCTAGGCCATTGACCCGGACTTGACCGGAAGTGGGAGGCAGAAAACAGGTCAGGATCTTGAGGGTGGTGGTTTTGCCGGCCCCGTTCGGACCTAAAAACCCGACTACCTCGCCCTGGCTTATGGAAAAGGTAAGGTCGGATATGGCAGGCAAAAAGCCATAATATTTGGTTAACTGGTCAACTTCAATCATGGCCGGTCAGGATTTAGACGCACTATTCCCTTTTCCTAATTTGAGCTGGGTATTTATTAGTCATTTCAGTTACGGTTGTCAAGTTCGGCCTTGATTTTTAAGGATTTTTTTCCGATGAATGTGGTAGAATAACATCCCGGCGATCAGAAGGCCATGACCTTCCCGCCTGACGGGAAAATTTTTTTTAAAACGAAAGCCGTTTTTATGCAAGACATTTATCAGGAAATCCTAAAAGAACTCTCCCAAGGTCGGGATTTCATCCTGGCCACTATCATCGACCAGAAGGGCTCGGCCCCTCGAACCCAGGGAACCAAATTTTTGATTCGATCGGACGGCCGTTTTAGCGGGACCATCGGCGGGGGCCGGCTGGAGGCCGATGTCTTAAAAGCTGCCCCGGAGGTATTTAAAAAGAAGAAGAATAAAATCCTCCCCTTTCGGCTCAAGGGGGAAGAAGTGGCCCAGACCGACATGATCTGCGGTGGAGAAGTGGATGTCTATCTGGAGCTTTTTTTGAGCGAAAACCCCGGCCATCTGAATTTCTTCCGGGAAGTTCAAACCCTTCGGGAGCAGGGCCGCGAGGTCGTACTGGCTACCTGGGTGGAAGATGGTGCGGCGGCGGAAAGAGAGGACCTGAATTGGATAGGCCCCCTTAGTGATGAAGGGCCTCAGGAGGAGGGGAGGACCCGGCCTTTCTGGGTCCGGCCCCTTTTGGAAGCCCTTCCTGGGATAAGCCGGGCCAACCAACCCCTTCTTCAAACTCTTTTGGTAAAAGGTGAGCCCCAAAAAATTTACCTGGAACCCTTACCGGTCCCCTCCTTTCTTTATGTTTTCGGGGCCGGTCACATCTCCCTTTTCCTTTGTCCTTTGGCTAAAATGGTCGGTTTTCAAGTAGCGGTCTTTGATGACCGGCCGGAGTTTGCCAATCGGGAGCGGTTTCCGGAAGCGGATGAGATCGTCGCTCGGCCCTTCGAAGAGGCTTTGCAGGACTATCCCTTCAGTGCCAACAGCTTTTTTGTCATTGTCACCCGAGGCCATCTGCATGACCACCAGGTCCTGGGCCGGGTTTTAAAAAAACCCCACCGCTATGTCGGTATGATCGGCAGCCGGCATAAAAGGGCGGTGGTCTTCAAGGCCTTAAGGGAAGAAGGGGTCTCCGAAGAAGAATTGAAAACCGTTCATGCCCCCATAGGGCTGGACATCAACGGCGAAACCCCGGAGGAAATCGCCGTTTCGATCGCCGCCGAACTGATTCAGGTTCGCGGGCAGGGCCGGGTCGGGAAGAAAAACTGGAAAGTCTAACCAAAGCTATTTGAAATTTTGAGTTTGTCCCAACGTTACGTGATTTTTAAGCACTCCATTCATAGAGGGCTTCGGGGGTCTTGATTTCAAGGTTGTCCAAAAGGTAATCCGTAGCCCCAACCCGGCCCTAATTTCTAAGTTGGTTGGGAGCCGGGCATTCATCCCGCCGAAGACGGGACTTTGGTGTTGGCCTGTTTCTAAACCCCATTATAAACTTCCTGCCCGGGTTCAGGCTGCCGGCGTTTTGGTGGACAATCCTTGAAATCAAGACCCCTGAAGCCCTTCGGTTTGAGAATCACGTAACTTTGGGACTCTCCCGAAATTTTTCTCTATCGTTGATGGGTATGATGGTTGAAAGCAAGAGATAAATTCTCAAAACAGGCCGTATAAGCAACTAAGGAGAGGACATGAAACCAAAGGTGATCATCAGGCGCTGTGAGGTTTACGATGCGGACCGGATCGCGGGAATCGTCAAAGAGGGAATGGAAGAGTTGGGGATCAGACCCGAAGGACGAATCCTGTTAAAACCCAATGTGGTTATGGCCCACCCTGAGATTTTCCCTTATGCCTTTACCCGAAAGGAATTCCTGGATGGCGTTATCGCAGCGACTAAAGCGCGGGCTCAAAATGTCAAAGAAATCGCGGTCGGAGAGCGATCGGGGATCACCATCCCCACCCGCTTCAATTTTAAGAATGCCGGCTATCCGGAAATTATCAGAAAACACAAGATAAAGACCTATTATTTTGATGAAAGCAAGCAGGTCCCGCACCATCTCAAGCATGAAGGCCGACTCCGCGACCTGATCTTTGTGCCTAAACCCATTGCCGACTGTGACTTCCTCATCAACCTGCCTAAATTCAAGGCCCATCCCTGGACCCGCCTGACCTTGAGCCTGAAGAATTTTATCGGCCTTCAGGATGACCGCCACCGCCTGGTGGATCATAACAGCTTCCTGGAAGAAAAAATCGCCGACCTGCAGGAGGTCATTCAACCCAAGTTCATTGCCATCGATGGGATCATTGCCGGCCAAAAGATGATGCTCACCCCCACCCCCTTTGACCTGGGGGCGATTGTCATGGGCAGCAACTCCTGCGCCGTCGATACCGTGGGCTGCCGCATGGTCAGTGTGGATCCCAAGGATCTGGTCCACCTCAGACTGGCTTCGGAAAGAGGTTTCGGCCCCATGAGCCTTGACGAGATTGAGGTAGGCGGGGATTTTCCCCTGGAGGAGATCCAGGAAAAAACCAGGAATTTTCAATTCTGCCTGGAACCGGTGAATTCCTATTTCGGTCCGGAGAGCAACTTGACCTGTACGGTAGGCACCTTTCCGGAAGCCCACTCTCCCGATTACTGCTGGGGAGGATGCCCGGGAGCCCTGCAGGAGGCCATGCATATCTTTCGAGGCTTCTATCCCACTGTGGACCGGGATATGAAAAAAGTCCGCTACGTAGTGGGCAAGGTGGAAGGATCACTGGATCTGGCTGAAGATGAACGGGTTCTGTTTGCCGGAAATTGTACCAGTTGGGAGGGGAACCTCAACGGCCGGCGAGTCAAGATTGAAAGCTCTTATAAACCCACCCGGGCCGTAGATGCCCGCAAGACCAGATCAAACGATCTTTTTTTAAAAATTTCCAAAGCCGTCTGGCAGTGTTTACGGTATCGCCATTCCCGTTACCTCCACATGAAAGGCTGCACCCTTTCCGTAGCCGACCACGTCAATTACCTGTCCTCAGTGGGGAAGATAAAAAACCCCAATTTTGATCCCCGCCTGGCCATCCCGGTCACCCTGGCCTATTTTCGGATGCAGGCCAACAGGCTTTTTAACCGCTTGACCGGCTGATTTTTAATCGGCCCCTCCTGAAGGGTGAAATCGCCATCTCCTTTTTCCCCCGCCGTTAGGGAAAGGACGAAAGGAACCGTCTCCTTGATCCAAAAACAAAAAAGGTTGCTCGGAAGGGGGGGAAATGGTATAGAGCATCCATAGTTAATTGAGACCTTTGAAAAATAGCCGCAGGTCATGGCCAACCAGAACCTGTGTTGCCTGGTGTTTAGGGCGAAATGTGTAGTCCGCTACCTCCTCTGAATTCAAAGTGATTTTCGCCTCGTCGCCCTCTTCGTCCCGCCTCGGCGGACTTCCATTAACTCACATTTGAGATTTTAAAGGTTCTTCAATTTTTGCCCCTCTCGGGTCCGAATTAAAAAAAGATGATCGTAAAAATGGCCTGCGATAATGCCGGGAAGAAAATTTATTAGTGGAAAAAATTAATATCAGGGGAACGGGATCCTTTATACCCCAAAAGGTGGTGCCGAATTCCTATTTTGAAGGAATTGTAGATACTTCCAACGAATGGATCATTACCCGAACCGGGATTCATGAGAGAAGGATGATTTTGCCCGGGCAAGCCCTGACCGATATCGCCGCTCCGGCTGCGGAGAGGGCACTGGAGATGGCCGGCATTTCACCCGAAGAACTGGATTTGATCATTGTGGGGACCTCCACAGCGGATATGCTTTCTCCTTCGGCCGGCTGCATTCTCCAACATAAGATAGGAGCCGGCAATGCCGTGGCCTTTGATATCAATGCCGCCTGTCCCGGGTTCATTTACGGCCTGGCGGTGGCCCAAAAATTTCTGCAGGATGGCTCCCATCGTCTGGCCCTGGTTGTGGGAGGAGAGATCGTCTCTCAAAGAATCGACTATCAGGATCGGGCCACTTGTGTACTTTTTGGAGACGGGGCCGGGGCGGCCGTATTAGGCCACTCCAAAGGGGATGAAGACGGAGAACTCATCTCCACCCAAATTCAATCGGACGGAAATCTCTGGGGATTGCTGAATGTGCCGGGAGGGGGCTCTTTAAATCCCCCCACCTACCGGATGATCGACGAGGGACTGCACTATGTCAAGATGCAGGGGAACGAGGTTTTCAAGCACGCCGTACGTTCCATGGTGGATGCGGCCAGGAAAACCATGAACAGCAACGGGGTTTCCAAGAAAAAAATCGACTGGTTCATCCCCCATCAGGCCAACATCCGGATTATGGAGGTTGTGGCCAAACAATTGGAGATCCCTATGGAAAAGGTGATCGTCACCGTTCACAAATACGGCAACACCTCGGCTGCCACCATCCCCACGGCCCTGGATGAAGCGGTACGATCCGGTCAGATCCAGCGGGGGGATTTGGTCCTGGTGGCTTCTTTCGGAGCCGGATTTACCTGGGGAGCGGCCTTATTTAGATTCTGACCTGGCCGCCCTGGGCCGATGAGACCGCTCGAACAAAATTAAAACAGTCGAAGTCCTGATGGGAGACAAAACCCAGTTCCACATCTACCGTCCAGGCCGCCACATAGGAACGCCGATCGGCACTCCAAAGGGATCTCTTGCGGCGATCGAATAAGGGGGGGATACAAGATTCATCACGCCTTGAAACCGGCTCCAGGATGGAAAGCAGTTCATCGATCGTAGGCAGACGCCAATCCGACAAACCGGCCAAACCTGTCCTATTCAACTGATCCAGATAGCCCTGGACCTGAAACCGGTTTAAAGGAAAATCCGATCCGGCCTGCTGCCAGACCAGGTTGGTGGTCCGGTCAAAAATGGTTTGCTCTTTCCCGAGCCGGAAGGCCTTCCGGCTATATCGATAAGGACGCCCCAGCGCATCCAGTCCGAAATAGTCTCTGGCCTGGGTCGGGCCCATCTTAACGGGGCGACTGCGCCGTCTTCCCTGACCATTCTCTGTCATTGGGTAACGATTATTGCCGGGTTCGGCCTCTAAACAGATCCGGTCCTTTCCGGACTCCCAGACCTTGGCCAGTTCGTCCAATGCTCCAATCATTTCCCGGGCGCTGTTGAATCGTTGTTCTCTTTTGGGGGCCATGGCTCGGAACACAAATTCATCCCAGGTCTTATCGAGTTCGTCATGGAACCGGCTTGGCTTTTTAAGCGGCTCCAGAGGAAGAAAACCGAGCAGGAGGCGATAGAGTAATACCCCGACCGCGTAAAGGTCCGCCCGGCCATCCACCAGATTGGGATTCTCCTCCTGTTCCGGGGCGGCATAATAGGGGGACCCCACTTTGAGATTGGAAGGGGTTACTATCATTTCACCGCGCAGGCGCGAGAGCCCGAAATCGCTGATCTTAACCAGGTCTTCATCGGTTATCAGGAGGTTAAAAGGTTTGATGTCCCGATGGACGATTTCGGCCTGATGAAGACGAGCCAGCCCTTCCAGAGTTTGACGAATATACCAGAGGGCTTTATCCGGAGGGATCTTCCTGGAGGGCTGTTCCAGTTGATAGCTTTCCCCCATCAGCAGCCCGAGATTATTGCAATAATAGTCCATGAGGAAAAAAGGCCGTCCCTCAACTTCGTCAAAATCCTTGATGTCGACGATATGGGGATGGCGTAGGGAGGCAATTATTTTGGCTTCCGCCAGGAACCGTTTCTTAATCTCTTCTTCTCCCAGGAGGGCAATCAGATTGGGATGAGGTCGGAAGAGTTTCAGGGCTTCAACCTTTTGAATCAAGGGAAGGCGCACCTTATAGACGACACTCATACCCCCTTGACCGAGGAGCCCGACGATTTCATATCTTCCGATGCGGCGCATTTTTTACCAGAGCCGCCGGGCGTTGGATTCAGGGAAGCCCAAGGCGATTATCTTTTCGGCGGTTCGGGCAATGTCGTACGGGAGGAAGCGGACCTCCAGGGTTTGGGCGGCGTCGTCCCAAATGACATACTTGGCCTTGTTGTCGCCGTCCCGGGGTTGCCCGACACTCCCCACGTTGATCAGGTAGCGGCCATTTTTTTTCAGCAGGTGCTTCCCCTCCCCCAGGGGTTCGCTGAATACCCGGCCACCGTCAAAGGCAATCAGAATGAGGTCGTGGGTGTGACCGATGAAGGCCATCCTTTCCTTCATCCGGCCGAAAAGCTCCTTCAGTCCCACATTTGAATATTCAAAGAGGTAGGTCGTGATCGAATCGGGCGGACAGCCGTGCACAAAGCGGCAATCTCCAACAAGCAGGAAGGGTTTCAGCCCCTGGAAATAGGTCAGGGTTTCCGGGGATAATAATTTTTTGGTCAGCTTCAGCGATTCACGGGTTGATTGGTTAAACCATTTTAAAAACCTTGGATCCACCAGCCCCAATTCATGATTGCCCATGACGGAGGGAATCCGTCTTTTTCGAACCAGCCGGACCACCTCCATGGGGTCCGGCCCGTAGCCGACCAGGTCTCCCAGGCTGATGACCAGATCAAGGTGACGCCGGTCCAGGTCCTGCAGGACCTTTCGCAAGGCCTCCAGATTAGCATGGATATCCGATAAGACTGCCACCCGCATAAGCCCGGTTTAAAATAACCCCTTCGTGTTGGATTCTTGCATCCCTGATCTGAGGATTCATCTCTAACTCTTTTTGTAAGCCATCAAATCCGCCGCGGCGGACTCCCCTCCCCGAAGAGGATGTGTCACAACTCGTCATCCCGGCCAAGGGAGCCGGGATCCACATAATAGTATCTTTCAGGTCATTCCTTGTAAAGAGTAAAAGCGCGATCCGGATTCTCTTGACCCCTTTGAGTTAATCAGGCATATTTAAATCATGCAAATCGGAATCCTCGGGCTTCCCCAATCGGGTAAAACAACTATCTTCCAGGCCCTGGCCGGCGGCGAAAAAGCGGTTTCGGTTTTTTCCTCGGGTCAAATCGACATTCACACCGCCGTAGCCGAAGTCCCGGATCCGCGTCTGGACCGCTTAGGGGAGATGTTCCAGCCCGAGAAGATCACTCCGGCCAGGGTGACCTATGCCGATATAGCCGGCCTTGATAAGGGAGTCAGCCGGAAAGGCCTGCCGGGGTCTTTTCTAAACCTCCTGGGTCAAATGGATGCCTTCCTTCATGTGATCAGGGCCTTTGAAAATCCGGCGGTATCTCACGGCGAAGGATCGATCAATCCCAGGCGTGATCTGGGCCTGCTGGATACGGAACTGCTGCTCCAGGACCTGACCACGGTGGACCGGCGTCTTCAAAAATTAGTGGAAGGGATGAAGAAGAGCGCCCTGGATAAGGAGCAGGCCTTAAAAGAAAAAACACTTTTTGAAAGGATGCGGACTTCCCTGGAAGGAGAGAACCCGCTTCGGGATCTGGACTTCGAACCGGAGGAGATAAAGCTGTTGCGCGGTTACGGTTTCCTTTCTCTCAAGCCGGTGCTGGTTATCGTCAATACCGGTGACGATGGGAAAGGCCCGGAAATCCCTTATGATCACCGGGACAGCGCCCTCGTTTATCTGCCGGGGAGATTAGAAAGGGAACTGGCCGAATTGTCCGATGAGGAGGCCGGCCTGTTCATGGAAGAATATTCCCTGAAGGAACTGAGTCGGAGCCGGGTTATCCGGCTTTCTTATGATTTGCTGGGCTTGCAGTCCTTCTTTACCGTGGGAGAAGATGAGGTCCGGGCCTGGACCATAAAAAGGGGGGCTACCGCTCTGGAAGCGGCGGCCACGGTTCATTCCGATCTGGCTAAAGGATTTATTCGAGCCGAGGTGATACCCTATGAGGAATTAGTGGATTTAGGCGGATTGACCCAGGCCAAAAATAAAGGAAAATTGAGACTGGAAGGAAAGGATTATCCGGTTAAAGACGGGGAGATCGTCCATATCCGGCATAGCTCCTGAAGAAAAAAATCGCATCCGAAATCCGAAACACGAAATTCGAAACCAATACGAATTTTAAAAATCCAAATTATTAAGCCAAAAGGTTTAGAATTTGGGATAGTCCCAAAGTTACATGATTCTCAAACCGAAGGGGTAGCCTCTTAATATTAAATCACCTCAAAGGGCTTCAGGGGTCTTGATTTCAAGGTTGTCCGAAAGGTAATCCGTAGCCCCAACCCGGCCCGAATTTCTAAGTTGGTTGGGAGCCGGGCATTCACCCAAGACGATAAATAGCTTTGGTGTTGGCCTGTTTCTAAACCCCACTTATAAACTTCCTGCCCGGGTTCAGGCTGCCGGCGTTTTGGCGGACAATCCTTGAAATCAAGACCCCCGAAGCCCTCTATGAATAGAGTGCTTAAAAATCACGTAACTTTGGAACAAACTCTAGAATTTTGATATTGGGTCATTTGGATTTGTTTCGTCCGCCGCGGCGGATCGATATTCGGATTTCGAATTTAATATCAAAGTCTGATCTAATATGCCCATTCCAGGAAACTTATTGACCACGGCCATGGCGGTCATGCCCCACCGCGATGTGGACCGGGCTTTGCAACAAGCCTTGTCGCTGGACATCCCCTTTTGGCCCCAACTGCCCCATGTCAGTTATTATGAAGATATGTATGTCCAGGCTTCGGAGCACTTTCCCGGTATCCTGGTGGACCATGAAAATCGGACCCTTCGTTTTTCCCGGGAAAAGTTCGCCCTGGAACTGGAAGAGGCCCTCAGCCGTTTTGAGGAACCTGATTTTTTTGATATCAGCCCCGAGTATTCGGTGGTCTATCACCGTTTCCTGGATCTCGATTTGTCGGATCGACCCGCCATTCGGGGGCAAATCGAAGGGCCGATCAGCTTCGGCCTCAATGTGCCCGACCTGGAGGGGCGGCCGATCCTCTTTGATGATACGGTCCGTCCTTTCCTGCTGGAATTCATGGCCCAGCGGGTAAATGCCCAGTCCAGACGGCTCAAGCAGAAAAACCCCCAGGCCTTTATGTACGTGGATGAACCGGGGCTGCAGTTCCTATTCAGCGCCCTGGCCGGGTATGGCGACCAGGCGGCCCGGAAGGATATGGAATTTTTCTTTTCCCTGATCGAGAGACCCCGAGGGGTTCATTTGTGCGGAAATCCGGATTGGGACTTTTTGCTCGGGCTGGATCTGGACATTCTTTCTCTGGATGTCTATACCAATGGAGAGGTCTTTTCCTCGTACACCAAATCCATCACCCGATTTTTGGAACGGGGTGCGGTCCTGGCCTGGGGCATTGTGCCCACCAATTTTGAGCCTTTCGGGCAGGAGAATTTGGAAACCCTGGAAACCCGTCTCCTGGAAATCTGGAAGGCCCTGGAAAAAAAGGGGATTGACCGGGAATTCCTTTTATCCCGGAGCCTTCTTTCTCCGGCCACCTGCTGTCTGGTCAATCCCGATGGCGAGAAGACGGTGGAACAGGCCTTTGCTTTGATCAAAAAACTGTCAGAAAGACTTCGAACTCGGTTCAACCTGAGTCATTAAACTGAAAAGGAAAGGAATATGAGCGAGAAAACCCATACCTTGGGAAGGGTTTTTATTGAAAGACTGCCTTATACCGGCGATCTGCTCCAGGTTCTGAACGAATTTTGCGGGAAAAGGAAGGTTACAAACGGGACCCTGTCCCTTATCGGGGCTGCCGCGATCCTCAAACGGGTTTGAATCTTTGGCAAATTTGACAAGCCGATTCGGCCGGAGTATAGTTTCAGCCTTGGAACCCCCTCATGGATACCCAATCCTATGATAAGACCATTGAAGCCTTGACCCTGATCAGCAAGGCCATTACCTCGGATCAATATCTGGAGGATATCTTGCGCTTGATCGTTCTGGTCACAGCCGAGGCCATGAATTCCAAGGTTTGTTCCTTGTGGTTATTGGATGACAAAACCCAGTCTTTGACTATCCGGGCCACGCAAAGCATCAATCGGGAATACTTAAAGAAAAGGTCGCTCAAGGTGGGCGAAGGCGTTGTAGGTTATGTGGCCGCAGACAATAAACCCTACCATTCCCTAAACGTTTTGGAAGACAACCGATTTAAGGAAAAGGCCTTGGCTCGAAAGTTGGGGCTCATTTCTTTGCTGAGTGTGCCCATGAGTGTCCGCGACCGGGTGATCGGGGTCATTAATTGTTATACCTCGGTCCCCCATCACTTTTCCGAAACGGAGCAGAATCTCTTTACCACCCTAGCCAACCAGGCTGCTCTGGCCATCTTTAATACCGAGTTGATGGTCAAGACCAAGGTCATCCAGGAAGAACTGGAAATCCGCAAACTGGTGGAGCGGGCCAAGGATGTCCTGATCCGGCGAAGAAAGATGAATGGCGAAGAGGCCTTTCGCTGGATTCAGAAGCGGAGCATGGATTCCCGCAAATCCATGCGGGAGGTGGCCGAGGCCGTTCTCCTCTCCGAAGAGCTTTAAACCCTCCGACTTCTTTCCTGAAAAAATTTTCCCGATACATTTAGCAAAACTTAAACTGAATAGAAAAAATTAGTAAAAATTTCTTGACAACGATAGTAAGTTAAGCTAAAAACTATTTTTATAAAGAAGTAATAATAATAATTTCGCCCAATGGTGTGCGAAATTATCCCTCAATGAAGACAAGGGCGTCTTTTCCGATGTGGTGAAGACGCCCTTTTTATTTTAAAAAAATGGAGAGTAAGGAGGATGAGGTATGAATCTGCAACGACCCAATTCCAATGATGCCACCAGGACCTTCAACCGGTCCAAGAATGTGGTGCCTATGAGCGGTATTTGTTCCCGATGCATCGACGGCTGTAGGGGAAACTGTGAGGTTTTTAAGGCCACCTTCCGGGGCCGGGAATTAATCTATCCCGGGCCTTTCGGCGACATAACCGCCGGAGGCGATAAGGATTATCCGCTGGACTACTCCCACCTGAATATCCACGGCTACGCCTTAGGGGCCAAGGGTCTTCCGGCCGGGGTGGTTGGTGATCCGGATACGGCCCGGTTTCCGTCTGTCAATACGGAAACCGATTACGGGTGGGAAATCAAGGTTAAAATGGCCCTGCCGATATTCACCGGGGCCCTGGGTTCGACCGAGATCGCCCGTAAAAACTGGGAACATTTTGCCGTGGGAGCCGCTATCTCCGGCGTGACCGCTGTCTGCGGTGAGAATGTCTGCGGGATTGATCCGGGGCTGGTCTTGGATAAAAACAATAAGATCGTCCTGTCGCCTGATATGGACCGCCGGATTGAAGCCTACCGGCGTTATTACCGAGGATTGGGCGAGATCCTGATCCAGATGAACGTCGAGGATACCCGCCTGGGAGTGGCCGAGTATATCATCAACAAGCACCAGATCCAGACCATCGAACTGAAATGGGGCCAGGGAGCCAAATGCATCGGGGGCGAGATTAAGGTTAATTCTCTGGAAAGGGCCCTGGAGCTGCAAAAGAGGGGCTATATCGTAACGCCCGACCCCTCCGATCCGGTCAGCCAGGCCGCTTTTAAAAACGGGGCCATAAAAGAATTTGAACGCCACAGCCGCCTGGGATTTATCGATGAAGAAGGCTTCTACGCCGAGGTGGAGCGGTTACGAAATCTGGGTTTCAAACGAATTACCCTCAAGACCGGGGCTTACGGACTTCGGGAATTGGCCATGGCCCTGAAATGGGGATCCAAGGCCAAAATTGATCTCCTGACCATTGACGGCGCCCCGGGTGGAACCGGCATGAGTCCCTGGCGGATGATGGAAGAATGGGGCATGCCTGCCCTGTATTTACATTCGGCCGCCTATGAATTTGCGGAGCTCTTGACTAAAAAAGGGGAACGGGTCCCTGACCTGGCCTTTGCCGGCGGTTTCAGTTCCGAGGACGGGATCTTCAAGGCCCTGGCCTTGGGCGCTCCGTATGTCAAGGCCATCTGCATGGGCCGGGCCCTGATGATCCCGGGCATGGTCGGCAAGAATATTGCGCAATGGATAAAAAATAAGGACCTGCCCAAGACCGTGAGCGAATTCGGCTCTACGGTGGAAGAAATTTTTATCAATTATGCGGATGTGGCGAATATCGTAGGCCCGGCGGAGATAAAAAATATCCCTCTGGGGGCGGTCGGTATTTACAGCTACGCCAACAAACTCCAGGTCGGGTTGCAGCAATTAATGGCCGGGGCCCGCTGCTTCAATCTGGAGGCCATCAGCCGGAAAGACCTCATGGCCTTGACCGAAGAATGCGCCAAGGTGACCGGAATTTCCTATCTCATGGATTCCTACCGGGAGGAAGCCCTGGCTGTTTTAAACGGCTAATAACCCTTTTTGGCCGGGGTGTTTCCTCCTTGACCAAAGGAAGAACACTCCGGCCAACCTTCATTTAATTTTTATCCAGAGCAGCCTGGCGATTTCCTCTCCCGAATTTTTCCATTCCAACGGGATCTCCGAACGCAAGATCATCAGATCCCCTTCCTTCAAAGTATAGATTCCCTTTTCCAGCTTGACCTGTAATTCCCCCGAGAGCAGGTATCCCATTTCCTCTCCTTTATGGGTGAAGAAGTGGCCGGAAAAGGATTTCCTGGGGTTTATTTCCACAAGGAAGGGCTCCACCCTGGATTCCAAATCCACTGGAGTGAGCAGCAAGCCCCGGATACTGTCCTCGGGAAGGCTGGGAAATTTTATTTTTACTCCTTCCCTGGCGGGAAAGATGGCCGGTTTGTTTTCGCCGCCCTTCTCTTGAAAAAAGGCGCCGGCTTGCACCGATAATACCTCCGCCATCTTCAATAGACCGGGTAAAGAGGGATAGATCATATTGCTTTCAATCTGGGAAATGGTGCTTGGAGTCACTCCGACCAACTGGGCCAGTTCGGTCTGAGACAGCCCCCGCTTGCCCCGCAGTTCCTTGAGGCGCAATCCGAAATCAAGGCCGCTGGCGGACCGCCTTTCCGTCCCAAAGGTCACGGATCCGTCTTTGACCCAATAATGAAAGGGTTTCTGGAGATGGTCCAAATTCCGCTTTTCGGCCTTAAGAATGGTCAGGGAAGTGGTTCCCCTCTTAATGGCGAGTTCGACGACCACCTGGGCGATCTGGTTGATCTGGGCCCGGAAACGGGGGGAATGGGCCTTTTTTTCCATAATCCAATAGGCCACCGTGTTCAATTCATATAGCCGGGGGCAGGAATGAGAATAGAAGTTGAGGACCTGTTCTTCTCCCCCCCAGAGTTCGGCCATGCCGGTTAAGCTCTCAAAGACCAACCGGACATCGCCCTCCATGGCGGCGTGAAGATTGTACAGGGTTTCCATGACCTTGTTTACCTGGCGGGGGTCTTTAACTTGGATAAGGGAGGCCGGGGTTCGGGGGCCGATCTCATCATAAAATTTGAGGAAAACCGTTGAACCGGCCCCTTTCCCAAAGGTAAAGCAGTCCAGGATGGTCAGGGCCGGATAATCCGCCAGGGGGCCTAATTTTTCTATCAGGTTCCTCGGAGAACGGTCGAAGGTAATATAAATAATCGGCTTGTCCTGGTTTTGGGAGGCCTGAATGAAATTAAGGCAAAAGACCGAGGCCAGGCTGCCGGCATCATCGTACCAGACGACATTGTCCCCGATAAAAAGCCCTTCCAGAAAGAGATCCAATTGGCTGAGACCGGAGGTGACTCGTAATCGTTCCGACATGGTTGGGCCTTTCACCTTCCTTGAGGGTTCGTTCCGATGGAGCCCCGGCGCTGCCGCACTATTTCTATTAGGCCGGGCAGGATAGAAATAAAAATGATGGCCAGGATAACGAAGGTAAAATTTCTTTTGACCAAGGGGATGTTACCGAAAAAGTAGCCCCCAAAAATAAAAACGGCGATCCAGGCGATTCCGCCTATGACATTAAAGGAAATGAAGCGGAAGTAGGTCATTTGCCCGATCCCGGCTACAAAAGGAGCGAAGGTTCGAATGATAGGGATAAAACGGGCAATAATGATGGTCTTGCCGCCGTGTTTTTCATAAAAAGCATGGGTTCGATCCAGGTACTCCTTCTTAAAAAATCGAACCTTCTCCCGGTGAAAAATTTTCGGCCCGACCAAATTCCCCGCCCAGTAATTAACCGTATCCCCGGCTACGGCAGCCAGGCTTAACAAGAGAAATAACCAGAGGGGCTCCAAGGCCCCGGTTGCGGCAAAAGCCCCGGCGGCAAAGAGCAAGGAATCCCCGGGCAGGATCGGCGTGATCACCAGACCTGTTTCGAAAAAAATGATCAGGAAGAGCAGCAGGTAGGTCCAGAGGCCAAAGTCCCGAAGAAACCCATTCAGATGCTGATCAAGGTGTAAGATGAGATCCAGTCCGTAGGTTATCCATTCCATGGTGTTCAGGCCATCCCTTTCCCTTGCTCTTCTTCAACGGCTATTGAGGTACCTTTTCCTTCCGGCTTCAGGAAAGGCTTTGATTATCTATATCATATTTTAGGGAGGACCTTCAAGCGAAGGTGAATATCCATGGAGAACCGGAAAAAGACCGCGGCAAAGGGGGACTTTTCGAAATGGGATTCAGGAAGAGAATGCTTGCCCGATTCCTAAAATAAAAAAAGGAAGGTACAACGGAATTTCCCCTGAAGAGGGGAATTCCCTCCTTCCCTTGGTGAAGGTTGGTTGACTTTTAAACGGCCTTACAGAACAACAACCAGTGGGCTACTTCTTCTTAGCCGGGGCCTTCTTGGCTGGTGCCTTTTTGGCCGCAGGTTTTGCAGCGGCTTTTTTAGCCGGGGCCTTCTTGGCCGGAGCTTTTTTAGCCGTTGCCTTCTTGCTTGGGCTCTTTACGGTTTTGGCGGCCTTCTTAGGGGCGGCCTTCACCGTCTTTTTCTTTGCCGGAGCCTTTGCTTTTTTGGTTGCTGCCATTTTTTGTCCTCCTTTCCCATATATAGTATTTGATGCAAATTTATAGTACTATATATGGTATGTCAAGAAAAAAATACATTTTTTTATAAAAATTTTTATTTTTATTGAAAATTTCTTTCCGGAAGATTTTTTTCCAGATCAGGGGTCGCATTTATTCTTCCTTTTATCTCTTTAGAGGTTAAAAGGCCGTCTTTTATTCCATTAAAAAAAATCAGGATCGGAGACGCTAACCACTGCGGAAACCCTATTCAACGTCCAACCGCTTCGGGCATCAAGCCCAGGCCATCCAAAGGCATGCGGCACTTAGGACAGGCCCCCTGATCGAGGTTGTTTTTTAAAATACTAAATCCATAGCGATCCAAGAGGAGATGACCGCACTGGTGGCAATAGGTTTTTTCCCCACGATCCCCTGGAACATTGCCGGTATAAACGTAGCGCAATCCGGCTTCTTTCCCGGCCTCCCAGGCCCGCTGTAAGGTCGTGACCGGCGTAATCGTCAGGTCGGTCAAACGATAGGTGGGATGAAAACGACTGATGTGCCAGGGCGTCTCCGGTCCCAGTTCCTGCGCCAGGAAACGGGCCAATTCTTTCAGTTCATCCAAAGAATCGTTCAAGGTGGGGATGATGAGGGTGGTTACCTCGACCCAGATCCCCAGCTTCTTCATCAGACGCAGGCTATCCAGAACAGGCGCCAGCTTGGCCCCGCACTGGGTTTTATAAAACTTTTCGCGGAAGGCCTTCAGATCCACGTTGGCGGCCTGGAGGTGGGGTTGGATGGCTTCCAAGGCTTGGGAGGTCATATAGCCGTTGGAGACAAAAACATTTTTTAAGCCCCGGGCATGGGCTAAAAGGGCTATGTCCTGGGCATACTCAAAAAAAATCGTCGGTTCGGTATAGGTATAGGAAATGGATCGGCACCCCGAACTCAAGGCAGCGGCAACGATTTCTTCCGGAGAGACCTCCTCTCCCCGAATGGTTTTTTGGTCGCGTGGTTGGGAGATGTCGGCATTCTGGCAAAAAAGACAGCGGAAATTGCAGCCGGCGGTGGCCAGGGAAAAAGACCGGGAGCCGGGCAGAAAATGGAAAAGCGGCTTTTTTTCAATGGGGTCCACATGGTGGGCAATGGGTTTGCCGTAGACCAGGGAATAGAGGACCCCGCCTTGGTTTTCCCGGACCCAACAGATCCCGCGCTGTCCCTCCTTAATCAGGCAATGATGGCTGCACAAAAAACAGTGGACCTTTTGATCCTTTTCTTTTTCATAAAAACGCGCTTCGATCATGGCTCTCTCCGGTCATCTATTTTCGGGATCAAGACCCCAGGTTACTAATCAGGTCATGGTGGAACAACCGCCTATTTTTTATTCCCGAAGTCTTCTTTAAAAACGGCCCCGGTGCTGCCGGAGGTGACCAACTGGGCATAGCGGTAAGCGTACCCGGACTTAATTTTAGGCGCCGGAGGACGCCAGGCCTTCCGGCGTTCCCGGAGGGTTTTTTCAGGGACTCGAAGGGAAAGTTTCTTGCCCGGGATATCGATCTCGATAAGATCCCCTTCCCTGACCAGGGCAATAGGTCCCCCGGCCGCCGCCTCAGGGGAAACATGTCCGATGGCCGCCCCCTGGGTTCCTCCGCTAAACCGGCCGTCGGTGATGAGGGCCACCTCCCCGCCCAGGCCCATTCCGATAATAGCTGAGGTGGGAGAAAGCATCTCCTGCATTCCGGGGCCTCCTTTGGGTCCTTCATAACGGATGACCACCACATCTCCCGGTCTGATCTTCTTCCCCAAGATGGCTTTTTGGGCCTCCTGCTCGGAATTATAGACCCGGGCCGGGCCTTGATGGACCATCATTTCCGAAGCCACCGCCGATTGTTTGACCACCGAACCTTCCGGAGCCAGGTTTCCATACAAGACGGCGATACCCCCCTCGGCATGGTAAGGAGAGGTGACCGGTCGAATAACCTCGGGGTTCCGAACGGCCCGGCCTTTAAGATTTTGTTCCAGAGAAGATCCGGTTACGGTCAGGACCCGGGTATCAAGGGCTTTAATCTTGGTCAACTCCGCCATAAGCGCCGGAATACCGCCGGCCTCGTCCAGGTCCTGGAGACTGTGGGGGCCGGCCGGAATCAAATTGCAGAGATGGGGCGTTTTTTTGCTGATCTGATTAAATAAGACCAGGGGCAAAGCCAAGCGGGCCTCGTGGGCCATGGCCGGAACATGAAGAACGGTATTGGTAGAACAGCCTAAGGCCATATCGACCGCAATGGCATTGCGAAAAGCGGCTTTGGTGGCGATATCCCGGGGGCGGATATTTTTGGCCAGCAGTTCCATGACCTTGACCCCGGCCTGCTTGGCCAAACGGATCCGGGCCGCGGCTACAGCGGGAATGGTTCCGTTACCGGGCAACCCCAGTCCAATGGCCTCGGTCAGACAATTCATGGAATTGGCGGTAAACATGCCGGCGCAGGAGCCGCAGCCCGGGCAGGCCTCCTCTTCCAAATCCAGAAGGTCCCGGGCTTTCATTTTCCCGGCTTTGACCTGACCGACGCCTTCAAAGACGCTGATCAGATGGACATTCTTTCCTTGCCAGCGTCCGGTCAGCATAGGCCCCCCACTGACCATCAAGGCCGGGATATTCAAGCGCAGCATAGCCATCAGCATGCCGGGGATGATTTTGTCGCAGTTGGGGATCAGGACCAGGGCATCAAACGGATGAGCCCGGGCCATTACTTCTACGGAATCGGCAATCAGCTCCCGGCTGGCCAACGAATATTTCATGCCCTCGTGGTTCATGGCCAGGCCGTCGCAGACCCCAATAGTGGAGAATTCGATGGGGGTCCCACCGGCCATACGGACGCCGTCCTTGACGGCCTGGGAAATCCGGTCGAGATGGATATGGCCCGGGATGATCTCATTGGCCGAATTGGCGATGCCGATCAAAGGACGGGCAATCTCCTCAGAAGTATACCCCATGGCTTTGAGCAGGGATCGATGGGGGCTTTTTTCTATTCCTTTTTTCATTACATCACTTCGCATGCCTGGCTCCTTTTTTTATTCGGATGGTAAAAAATGGCCCTTATTCTGGATTCTGATCAGCGGGTGTTGTTCTTTTATTTTTCGCTTAAGGTCTGATCGAGTATTTCGATTTTGGCCTTTTTCCGAAGATCATTTACATAGGCCCCAACCGCCTCGTTGGTCTTTTTGTTTTTGATTTCCCGTTCCAATGATCCGCGCACCTCTGACAGAGGCGTGACCCCGGCCGGCTTTTTCCCGTAAACCTGGATCAGATGAAAACCGAACTGGGTTTCCACAATCTCGCTGACTTCCCCTTCTTTGAGGGAAAAAGCGACCTTCTCAAACTCAGGGACCATCCGGCCTTTGGCAAAATAGCCCAAATCCCCCCCCCGTGCCTTGCTCGGGCAATCCGACTGGGTTTTAGCCGCTTCAGCGAAATCCTTGCCGGCCAGGATTTCCTGGCGGATGGAAGCTATCTTTTCTTTGGCCGTTTTCTTCTGATCATCGCCGGCCTCTTTGGGAATCCGGATCAGAATGTGACGAGCCCCCACCTGATCCCCATGCTTAAACCGGTCCGGGGTGGCCTGGTAAGCAGCCTGGATCTCCTCCTCGCTGACTTTGATGGAAGGAATTACCTTTTTATTGATATTGGCCTGAAGGACAAAGTTCTTTTTGATATTCTCCCGGGCCAGGCGACGATCCAGGCCTTCTTTCTCCAATTGGGCCTCAAACTGCTCTTTAGAGCCAGCCTGCTTTTCAGCCATGGCTAGCATGGAATCTACCTGTTGTTCAACGTCGGTTAACCCCAGATCCCGGCTGTCCTGATAAAGCAGTTCGACCGCCAGGTATTGATCAAAGGCCTTCCGGCGCAGGACATTGGCCGGCTCGGCAGCGATGCTTTTCTCCCCGAAATGCCGCCGCATTTCGCGGATCATCATCGCCAGGTCTTTTTCATAAATTTTGGTCCCGTTTACCAGGGCTACCGGATTTTCAACCTTCCCGGCCCCGGTCGCTTCAGTGGGGGATCCGCTTGAAAGTTGAGACCGGCCTTCCGGAGGAAAAAGAATCAGAGTGCTTAAACCCAAGAGGGCAAACAAGACCGGGCTCAGGTGCTTCCGCTTCATATAAAAACCTCCTGCAAATAGATAATTTTTTCCTCCCGGCGGATGAAGCATCCTCCTCTGACCCAAGAAGAAATTGTGATTGTTATTATAGGGTGGACTCGTCAAAAGTCAAGCTGCCCGGAACCGGGGGAGTACTTTCAGCCTTGACAGCATGGTCGGGCTTTTTTAGAATGGCCTCCCAATTCAAAAATCAGACATCCCGGTTTCCCCTGAAATCGAATGCTCATCCTGAAAGGTCAATCCATGCACTTTTTCTTTGAACCCCGGGGAGTGGCGGTGGTAGGAGCCTCTCCCGAACCCCAAAAGGGAGGCAGTAATCTGATACAAAATCTTATATTAGGCTATCAGGGCGCCGTCTATCCCGTTAACCCCAAATATAACGAGATCTACGATCGCCCCTGCTACCGGTCGGTCTCGGAAATACCGGATCCCTTTGATCTGGCTATTGTCTTTATCCCGGCCCCGGGTGTGCCCGAGATCCTGCGCCAGTGTGCGGCTAAAAAGGTTAAGGGTGTTATTATCGAATCCGGCGGCTTTGCCGAAGTAGGGCCGGAAGGAAAGGCCCTCCAGGAGGAATGCCTGGCCATTGCCCGAAAGGGAGGCCTGCGCCTCTGGGGGCCCAATTGCATGGGGTATATGGACACACGGAAGCGGCATGTCTTTTCCTTTATCACGCCCGATGCCTGGCAAAACATCCTGAATCCCGGAGGTGTTTCTCTGATTGTCCAAAGCGGATTATTGTCCGGGGGATTTGTCACGACCCTTATGGACAACAAGATCCTGTCCCTCTCGAAGGTCTGCTCCATAGGCAATAAATGCGACGTAGAGGAGACGGAGATCCTCGCCTATCTGCTTAACGATCCGGCTACCAAGGTGATCGGCCTCTACCTGGAATCCTTTCCCAAAGGCCGTCGTTTTTTCGAATTGGCCCGGGAGGCCCAAAAACCCATCGTGGTCCTTAAAGGAGGGAAAAGTCCTTCGGGGGCCAAGGCCGCATCCAGTCACACCGGATCCCTGGCCGGGAATTTCGAAATCATCCGGGGGGCACTGGACCAGGCCGGCGTCATTCAGGTCGATGATTTCTTTGAACTGGCGGATATGGCCCGGACCCTGGACAAGGATTTTCTTCTTCCCCGGCTCCGGAATAGAAAACCCCGCCTGGCTATCTTGAGTTATAGCGGGGCGGCCAATATCGTCACCACCGATCATCTCGAGAGATACGAGATGACCCTGGCCGTCTTATCCCCTCAAACCCAAACCCGCCTGGAAGCCTTATCGCCTTCCTGGATGCCGGTAAACAACCCGGTGGATTTTTGGCCGGCCGTGGAGAAAAGCGGCCCGGTATTGGCCTATCAGGAAGGTCTGGCCGCCCTTCATGAAGACCCGGAAATAGATGGGATTATCGTCCACATGTTTGCCGGTTTCGGGGTCTGGTTCCTGAACATGAAGGAAATCATGTCGTCCATTAAGGGCCCCCGCAAGCCCATCCTATTCTGGGTCATAGGGCATGAAAAGGGTTTCCAGGCTACCCGGCTGGCACTGGAGGCGGACGGCTGGCCCGTCTTTACTGAGATTTCACGGGTAGCCAGGGTCATGGCCGGCCTTTTTGAGCAGGCCCCCCGGACCACGGCTCTTCCCGCGAAGTCAGCCGAGAAGAAGCCTGAGGCCCTTCTTAAAAAAATTCAGACCTACCAGGACCAGGGGCTTTCGGTTCTGGACGAATTTCAGGCCAAGGACTGCCTAAGGGCCGCCGGTCTTCCGGTAGTAGAAGAGAGATGCCTCACCGGTCTTGAAGGGATAATGGCCGCTGCCCAAGAACTGGGGTATCCGGTCGTGCTGAAGGGACTGAGGCCCGGCAAGATCCATAAAACCGAAGCCGGATGGGTCAAATTGAATCTTCACCATCCCGACCAAGTTCAAAGGGCCTTTCAGGAAATAGCCGGCGGAGAAATTAAACCGGATGCCTATATCGTGCAGCCCATGCTGAAAGGGGAGCTGGAATTGATCGCCGGGATTCTTCGCGATCCCCAGTTCGGACCGGCGGTCATGCTGGGTTTGGGTGGGGTGAGGGCCGAGGTCTATAAGGATGTGGTTTTCCGCCTGGCTCCCCTGAACCGGGAAGATGTCATCCGGATGGTCTCGAAACTGAAAGGCCAGGCCTTGCTGAAGGGCTTTCGCGGCTCCAGGCCGGTGGATCCGGATCTTCTGGCCCAATGGCTGATCGGATTGGGGGATCTTTCTCTGACTGTTGAGAACATCCGGGAAATCGATGTCAATCCTCTTTTGATCGTCGAAGGAAGACCGGTGGCGGTGGATGCCACCATTATCCTTGAATAACCTCTTTTCCCCCCTTCCTCCGCCTCAATCGGCGGCTTTTCTGTTTGCGAATTTTTTCGGCCTGCTCCAGATGGGCTTTCCCTCCCTCTCTGAAAGCTTCAATCTTTTCAGCCAGAAGCCGCCAGGCCAGAAAACGGTTCAGGGTCTGGGAACGTTCCCTTTGTATTTTTACTTCAAGGCCCGTAGGAAGGTGCTTTAGATAGACGGCTGTTGAGGTTTTGTTGACTTTTTGACCCCCCGGGCCCCGGCTTCGAACAAACCGCTCCACGACCTCTTCCCGGCGGATTCCCAGCCTTACGAGGGCTTCTTCAAGGCCTTTTTGTTTTTCAGGGCGGATAGACATGGAAAATCCTTGGACGGAAGACCCCAATCCCCTGTCCATAGGTAGTTTGACTAATTACGAGTCCATACTACCAGAAAGGTTTTCAAAATTTAATTCCCTAATTTATTTTTTTGAGGTAATATCAACGCCATCCGGGACTATGGTAATAGAGTCCATCCAACAATTAAAGATTTAAATAAATAGCAGTCAGTGATCAGCCAAGAGGTTGTCTTTTAAAGGGCTTTCCTGAACGCTGAAGGCTGACAGCTGAACGCGCTCATCCGATAACGGTTTTCTCCGGATGAGCCCCACTTAGAAAAGGTCACCTCTATGTTTCTGCGCCTTGCCTTAGCCCAAATCAATGCCACAGTCGGGGATCTGGAAGGAAACCGGGAAAAGATAATCGGGTATCTGAAAAAGGCCCGGAAGACCGGAGCCGACCTGGTCGTCTTCCCGGAGTTGGCAGTCACCGGCTACCCGCCCGAGGACCTGTTGCTTAAACCTGATTTCGTTGAGGCGGCCAAAATAACTTTGGCTGAAATAGCCCCCGCGACCAAAGGTTTAGTGGCCGTTGTCGGCGGCCTTTGGGTCGAAGCGGATCTCACCAACAGCGCTGCGGTCTTTGCCGATGGACAATTGAGGGCCGTCTATCACAAACAGTTTTTGCCCAACTACGGGGTGTTTGATGAAAACCGCTATTTCCAGGTCGGTCAAAAAAATCCGATCTTCCGATATCGGTCCGCCCTTTTCGGGGTCAGCGTCTGCGAGGATATCTGGTACCCCGACGGCCCGCCTCACTTTCAGGCCTTTCATGGAGGGGCCCAGCTTTTAATCAATATCTCGGCTTCCCCTTATTATCTGGGCAAGGGCCGGGATCGGGAACGCATGTTAGCCACCCGGGCGGCGGATAATCGCAGTTATCTGGCCTACTGTAATCTGGTCGGGGGTCAGGATGAACTGATCTTTGACGGCCGGAGCATGGTCTTTGATCCCCAGGGCAATCTAACGGCCCGGGCCGGACAATTCGTCGAGGATCTCCTGATAGCCGACCTGGATTTAAAGGAGGTCTTCCGCTGGCGTCTTTTTGATCCCCGCCGAAGGAAACAGATCCAGACCGAAGACCGAACGGTCCAGGTCATTGAGCTGCCGGAGAAGAAACGGGTCAAAGCGCTAAAACCGGTTATCCCGAGGAAAGAATCGGCCTTGTCTCCTGAGGCGGAGGTCTATCAGGCCCTGATTCTCGGCACCAGGGACTACGTCCGGAAAAACGGTTTTGAAAAGGTTGTGCTGGGGCTTTCCGGCGGGGTAGACAGTTCCCTGACCGCCGTCATAGCCGCCGAGGCCTTGGGGCCCGGCCGGGTTTATGGGGTGGCCATGCCGACCCGTTATTCCTCGGCCCACAGCCTGGAGGATGCCGAACAACTGGCCGGGAATCTGGGGATCCATTTCCGGACCATTCCCATTGAACCGGTCTTCCAATCATACCTGGAAGTACTCAAACCCCATTTCAAAAACATTCCGGAGGACCTGACCGAAGAAAATCTTCAGCCCAGGATCCGGGGCACTCTCTTAATGGCCCTGTCCAATAAATTCGGCTGGCTGGTCCTGACCACCGGGAATAAAAGTGAAACCGGAGTGGGCTATTCCACCCTCTATGGGGACACGGCCGGAGGTTTTGCCGTGCTCAAGGATGTCCCCAAGACCATGGTCTATGCCGTCTGCCGCTATCGAAATCAGCTTGAGGGCCGGGGGCTCATCCCGGCCCGGGTCCTGGAAAAACCGCCTTCCGCGGAATTGCGTCCCGATCAGAAGGATACCGATACCCTTCCGGCCTATGAGCTCTTGGATCCTATTTTAAGCGCCTATGTGGAGGAAAGTTGTTCCGTTAGTGAGATCAGTCACCGGGGCTATGATCCGGAAATGGTCCAACGGATAATCCGGATGGTGGATCGCAATGAATATAAACGCAGGCAGAGCCCGCCCGGCATTAAAATAACTTCCCGGGCCTTCGGCAAGGATTGGCGCCTGCCGATCACCAACCGCTATCAAGGCAAAACAACTTGACCGGCCCGTGCTTTTTCAATATTTTTTGACGGGATTTCTCGAAAAAAATCAGAAAGAAAAGGACTCGGTATGAAAAAACCCATCTGGGAACCATCGGCTGAATTTATTCAACAGGCCAACCTGACCCGCTTCATCCGGGTTGTCAACCAGAAATACGGCACCAATATCCAGGCCTATCCGGAACTCTATGAGTGGTCCATTTCGCAAATCCCTGATTTTTGGGAGGCCATGTGGGAGTTCGGTCAGGTCCGGGCCTCAAAAAAATATGATCGGGTGGTGGATGATCTAACTAAAATGCCGGGGGCCAAATGGTTTGAAGGGGCCCGGTTGAATTTTGCCGAGAACCTCCTCCGATTTCGAGACGATCAAACTGCGCTGATTTTCAAGGGCGAGACCCAACCTTCCCGTAAGATGACCTATCGGGAATTATACGGACAGGTTGCGGCCCTGGCCAAGTCACTTCGGGCCTTAGGCGTGGTCCCCGGCGACCGGGTAGTCGGGTTTATGCCCAATATGATGGAGACCATCATCGCCATGCTGGCGGCCACCAGCCTGGGTGCGGTCTGGTCTTCCTGTTCTCCTGACTTCGGTATCAAGGGGGTCCTGGACCGCTTCGGGCAGATTGAACCCAAGGTCCTCTTTACAGCCGACGGCTATTCTTATGGGGGTAAGGGTTTCGATTCCCTGGAAAGGGTGGCTGAAATCATCAAAGACCTGCCCTCCGTCCGGCAGGTGGTGGTCGCCCCCTACCTGGAGGGGCCATCCGACCTCAGCCGAATACCCAGGGCCGTCTCTTATGGGGATTTCATTGATCCGGAGAAGAATTTGGAGATTGATTTTGTCCAAGTGCCGGCGGATCATCCTCTCTATATCATGTATTCATCCGGCACCACCGGTCTTCCAAAGTGTATGATCCAGGGCGTGGCCGGGATCCTGGTTCACCATCTTAAGGAACTGATGCTGCATACCGATCTCAAGAGAGAGGACGCCATTTTTTATTTCACTACCTGCGGCTGGATGATGTGGAACTGGCTGACCAGTTCTCTGGCGGTGGGGGCGACGCTGGTGCTCTTCGACGGCTCTCCGTTTTATCCCGAGCCGGGGGCCCTCTGGAAACTGGCCCAGGATGAAAAAATTACGGTCTTCGGCACCAGCGCCCGTTATATTGCGGCCATTGAGAAAGAGGGCCTCCGTCCCGGGAGCAGCTATGATCTCAGTTCCTTACGGGCGGTCCTGTCCACCGGGTCCCCCTTGGCCGTTGAAGGGTTTCATTACATCTACCGGGAGGTAAAACCGGACCTGCAGTTGGCCTCTATCGCCGGGGGGACGGATCTGAACGGCTGTTTCGCTCTGGGCAATCCCCTTTTGCCGGTTTACGCGGGAGAACTCCAGTGCCGGGGCCTGGCCATGAAGGTGGAGGCCTTTGATGCCCAGGGGAGAGCCGGTGGTCAACGAACTGGGAGAACTGGTCTGTACCGCCCCCTTCCCCTCCATGCCCCTTTATTTCTGGAATGACCCCGACCAGGAAAAGTATCTGAGCGCCTATTTCAAAACCTATCCGGGGGTCTGGCACCACGGGGATTTCATCATGATTACGGAAAACGGCGGGGTGGTTATTTACGGCAGGTCCGATGCCACCCTGAACCCCGGCGGGGTGCGGATCGGTACGGCCGACATCTATCGGCAGGTGGAAACCTTGCCCGAGATTGCCGACAGCATCGTCATAGGCCAGGATTGGGATAATGATGTGCGCATCATCCTCTTTATCAAACCGGCTCCGGGAGTCGAACTGACCGAAGCCCTGGTGAAAAAAATTAAAAAGACCATCAAGGACAACACCTCCCCCCGGCATGTGCCGGCCAAGATCATAGCGGTGGCCGACATCCCCTATACCATCAACATGAAGAAGGTGGAATTGGCCGTTCGCAACGTGGTTCACGGCAAACCGGTCCTGAACAAGGATGCCCTGGCCAATCCGGAAGTCCTGGATCTTTATCAGGATCTCCCGGAACTTCAAAACTGATACGGTGCCTGAAATTATTCCAACCCAGCAGGAATGCCTGGCCTTGATGGAGGCCCATGGCATGCTCCCCCAAATCAAAGAGCACAGTTTCCAGGTGGCCCGGGTAGCCGGTTTCCTGGCCCGGAATATAATAACAAGCCGCCCGGAACTGGATTTGGCCTTGATTGAAGCCGGGGCCTTGCTCCACGATATAGCCAAGACGGAATGCCTCAGGACCAAGGGAGATCATGTGAAAAGGGGGGAGGAGATGCTCCTGGCCCTGGGGTTTCCCTCCCTGGCGCGTATCCTCTCCCAGCATGTCCGCCTGAGTGAGGAGATCCTTGAAAACGGCCGAATGGACGAAACGGTCCTGGTTCATTATGCCGATAAACGAGTCCTCCATGATCAAATCGTCAGCCTGGAGGATCGCTTCGACTATCTGATCTCCACCTATGGGCGTTCTTCCGAGGCCCAAGACCGGATCAAGGCCCTTTATCAGGAAACCCGGCATTTGGAAGAAAGAATCTTTACCAGCCTCCCTTTTTCCCCGGGGATCTCAAAGATCATCTTTCCTAACCTAATCGTGTCTTGAGGATATGACGATGATCGAGATCGCAAAAAAATATCTATCTGGTCCCCGGAGAAAACAAATCCCGTTTTCCCTATTGCGCCTGCCTTTATGTAAAAGGAAAAGACATTCGGCTTCTTATCGACGGAGGAATGGGTCCGGCCGGGATGGAGGCCTGCCAAAAAAAGGGGATTGACCTGGTTATCCTGAGCCACTGCCACCTCGACCATCGCCTGACCCTTTCACATTTTCCCGGCCCTCCCATCTGGTGCCATGAGAAAGAAAAGGTTTATTTAGAGGATAGGAACCGTTTCCTGGAGGGCGTCGGTTTTATCCGGGGCGGGATAGACGTGGGGATCCTTTTCAAAGGCTTTGCCGTCCCGGAATTTACCATCGAAAGAATCCTGACCGACGGGGAACGGCTGGATCTCGGAGGATTGACTCTGGAAGTGCTTCATACGCCCGGACATACGCCGGGACACCTGGCCTTTTATTTTCCCGAAGACCGATTGCTTTTTTCCGCCGATATTGACCTAACGCCCTTCGGGCCTTTCTATGGACATGATTTTGCCTCTATTGATGATTTTATTATGTCCATCCGTAAACTCCAAAAGATTGATGCCAAAACGGTGGTCACCGGGCATTCAGGCCCCTTTACGGCTGATCTTCAAGGGGCGTTCAAGGCCTATGAGGAAGTGGTGTATGAACGGGATCAACGGCTGTTGGAATACTTGCATCAACCCCGAATGTTCAAGGAGTTGGTTGGGAAAAACCTTATCTATTCGACTTATCCCAAACCGGAGAAATTAATACGATGGTTTGACCGGGTTCACTTGGAAAAACAATTGCAGCGCCTGCTGGAAATGGGCAAGGTTACAGAAAGGAACGGTCTGTTTGTAAGGTCCTAATCAAAGGAGACACTATGAATGAAAAAAAATTTCCGATGAAAATGGAAGACCTGACGGAGGAGGAATTGATTGCCTGGGTTATGGAGGGATTTCGACGGACCCTGATCCATTACGGCTCATGGTTCCGGGAGGTGGACCACCAGGTGGGGATCCGGCGGGCCACGGAAATCGAAAGCGAAGCCGGTGATCTGTCCTGGCAGATTATGATCAAACGCTTGGCCGGCCTCTTTGGCTTTGAATTGGAAAACGGTGTTCCTAAGGCCTTGAAGGCCATGAGTAAAGAAAAACTTATTAAAGTCATTGATGCGGTGGCCGTCAACTGGCTGGCCAATGACGGGGTCTGGTTTCAAACCGTGGAAAAACACTACGGCATGGACTATGCTAAGCGGTCCAACGATACCTGCTGGGCCCGGTTTTCCCCTTATGAAGCCCATCGTATCAAGCGATTGCTCGGGTTGCCCAAGTCACCCGGTCTGGAGGGCCTGAAGGTCGCCCTGGGCTTTCGTATGTATGCCCGCGTCAACAAGCAATCCCTCGAGGAGGTGGATGAAAAGACGATCATCTTCCGCATGAACGAATGCCGGGTACAGACCGCCCGCAATCGGAAAGGCCTGCCCGATTACCCCTGTAAATCGGTCGGGATGGTGGAATACCCTTTTTTTGCGACCACCGTGGACAGCCGTATTCGAACCGAGTGTCTCGGCTGCCCGCCGGACCATCACCCGGAGCAATGGTACTGCGCCTGGAAATTCAGCCTTTGATTTCAGCCGGGGCCTGTTTCGGCCTTTCTTATTTTAAGGTTGGGGACAGATCTCCCCGGTTTATGAAGAGGAAAACATGCTGACGGCCAATCGTGATCTGATGCAACTGGCCAGGGACTCTCTGAAAGGGAATTGGACCTTGGCCGTTATAGGCAATGCTGTTTACCTGGTCCTCCTCCTCATGGTCCAGGGCATTCCCTTGATCGGCTGGATCGGGGGACTGGTGATCGGCGGGCCTTTGACCCTGGGCTGGACGATTTTCTTCCTGAACCTGGTCCGCAGACAGGAGGCGCAACTCGCTCAGCTCTTTGACGGCTTTTACCGTTTTGTGAACGCCTTCCTGGCCTACCTCCTGATGATTATTTTTATCTTTCTCTGGTCCCTGTTGTTGCTAATTCCGGGGATTGTAGCCTACCTGTCCTATTCCATGACCTTTTTTATCCTGACGGATCATCCGGAGATGGAGGGACTGGAGGCCCTCCGCAACAGCAAGGTCCTGATGAAGGGAAACCGCTGGAAATTGTTCTGCCTTTTTGGGCGGTTTTTAGGCTGGTTCCTGTTGGGTGTTTTATCCCTGGGGATCGGCTTCCTCTGGATCATGCCCTATCTTCAAACCGCCCTGGCCCAATTTTATGACGACGTTAAAAAGGAAAGCGCGAATCCACACCTTGTTTTCGGCTCACCACAACCTATCCATCCCTGACCCTGGTCCCGGGAACGAAGGCCGCGGCCTAATAAAACAGGCTCAGAAACTTCTCCGCAATTATTAAGGGTCTCAAAATAATAGTGACCAACAGGGACCGGGGGGGCTTGTGGCGCTCAGGCGGTTTTCTTTTCAGGTATTTTAAATCGCAGGGCCATCAAGCCTCCTATCAAAGAAACCACGGTAGCCAGGAGAAAGGGGATGGAGAATCCCCGAGTCAGGTCAGAGAGAAGGCCCCCTATCCAGGGACCCAGGGCCTGTCCGGTGCCGAAAAAGAGGGTTACAAAACCCAGGCCGGCCGGGGCCAGCTTGGGTCCAACCAGGTCTCCGGAGGCGGCGGCCATAATGGTCGGTATGCTCCAGGCACTCAGCCCAAAGAGAATAGCCGAAATGGTATAACCCCACGGCGACTTTAACCAGGGCAAAGAGCAGGTAGGAGACCGACAAGGTTAAATAGGCCAAGGCCGCTCCCCTGCCCCTTCCCAGGCGGTCGGAAATGCCTCCCCAAATTATGCCGCAAAAAATACTCAATCCACCCACCAAGGCCCAAAGTCCGTCGGCAACCGGGGGGTTTATACTGATCTCTTTGACTAAATAGGCTTTAAAGAAAGTCATGTAAATAACGTAGGAAAAGCCATACATGAAATAGACCAGCCCCAGATACCAGACGGCCTTGACTTTATAGACCCTTCCCCATTCCAAGGCCTTGGCCGCGGTCCCTGAAGGGATTTGGGTCAAAGGCTGACCGGATTCCCCGACCTGACTCAGACCCATTTGTTCCGGCCGACTGCGGATAAAGAGACCCGCCAATATGGCAATCAGCAGCATGGCCGCCCCCAGATATTGCCAGGCCTGGCGCCAGCCCTCCACCCCGTAATGGTTCAGAATAAGGGGTATGATGAGGCTGGCGATCATGGTCCCTACCCCAATCCCGGCCGAGACAATACCGGTGGCAAAACCCCGGCGCGAGGTGGCGAACCAGATCGATCCTAAGGCCATGGCCGGGCCATAGGCGGCCCCGTGGCCCAGTCCGGTCAGGAGCCGCATAGAGAAAGCCATTTCAAAACTTTGAGCCAATCCGGTTAAGACCATGGTGATGCCCATAAAAGCCAGGGCGATCGTGATCACCATTCGGGCTCCAAATCGGGCTGCCAGGGCCCCACCGATCAGGGCCATGAGCAGATAACCGATGAAGTTGCCTGTACCGATCAGTCCTAATTGGGTATAATTGAATTGGAGCCCGTCTTTCATGGCCGGCAGGATCAGGGTATAGGACATGCGCCCGAAGCCGTGGGCCCCGATGGTGACTAAGAGACCGCAAAAGATGACCACCCAGCCGTAATGCAGTTTTTTTCCGCCCATAGCGCCTCTATCCTTTTTTTGGGGTAGTCCCAAAGTTACGTGATTCTCAAACCGAAGGGGTAGCCTATTAAAATGTTAAATCACATCAAGGGGCTTCAGGGGTCTTGATTTCAAGGATTGTCCGCCAAAACGCCCGCAGCCTGAACCCGGGCAGGAAGTTTATAAGGGGGTTTAGAAACAGGCCAACACCAAAGCGATTTATCATTTTGGGTGAATGCCCGGCTCCCAACCAACTTAGAAATTCGGGCCGGATTGGGGCTATGGATACCCTTTCGGACAACCTTAAAATCAAGACCCCCGAAGCCCTCGACGAATGGAGTGCTTAAAAATCACGTAATATTGGGACAAACTCAATATTTTTAGAAGAAACTCCCTATGGAATCATAATGAGAATGACTTTTTTATGCAATCATAATCCCTTCGCCGGCAGGCAGGAAAAAATATTTGACACTCTTTCCCCCGAATGATGATAATAAATAAAAACCGCTTCGCAAAAAGTCAAAAGATCCGTCACCGAGGCCTAAGCCGTCCGCCCAAGGCGAACAGAACTTTTCATAAGGGAAGAGGCCGCCAGGTTTGGCTATGAGGAAGCCCATGAATTATGAAAAAATGACCAAGGCCGAGTTAATTCGAGCCATAAAGGACCTCCAACATACGATCGCCTCCAAGGGTCCTGAAGGTCCCTTAACCCCGGGCAAGAACAAAAAAGTTCTCGATAAAACCCTGAAGGATTCCAGGCAGCGGGAAGCCGAGATCACGGCCTTGTTGGAAGGGGCCAAAACGGTATTGGAATACCAGGAATTTAATAAAACGGCCCGGGCCTTATTCGACTCCTGTAAAAAACTGCTCGGCGCATCCGCCGGCTATGTGGCCTTATCGTCCGCCGATGAAGTTGAAAACAAACTCCTTTTTTTGGATTCGGGCGGGCTGCCCTGTTCGGTGGATCCAAACCTTCCCATGCCCATTCGGGGGATGCGGGGAGAAGTCTATCGCAGCGGCCGGACCGCTTATGATAATACGTTTAATGAAAGCCAATGGGCAACCCTGCTGCCCGAAGGCCACTCCCGTTTGGACAATGTCTTATTCGCTCCTTTGAGCATCAAGGGAAAGGTCTTGGGCTTGCTCGGTCTTTCCAACAAACCCGGTGGATTTACCGAAAACGATGCCCGGCTGGCCTCGGCCTTCGGCGAGCTGGCGGCCGTGGCCCTGCTGAACAGCAGGACCTTTCAGTCCCTGGAAGAGAGTGAAGAACGTTTCCGTTCCGTGGCCCAAACAGCCAACGATGCCATCCTTTCAGCAGACCAAGAAGGGAAGATCGTTTTCTGGAATCAGGCCGCGGAAAAGGTGTTCGGCTATTTGCCCGAAGAGGTCCTGGGAAAAGCCTTGACCCTGAATATTCCGGAACGATTACGGGAGCGTCATCGCGCCGGAATGAACCGGGTCCTTCTAACCGGAGAATCGCAACTTATCGGGAAAACAGTGGAGCAGGTGGGGCTGAGAAAGGACGGGACGGAATTTCCTATCGAGCTGTCTCTTTCCAGTTGGAAAACAGGAGAAGGCAACTTTTTTACCGCCATTATCCGGGACATTACCGAACGCAAAAAGACCGAGGTGTCCATCCAAAGGGCCAAAGACGAACTTGAAAAGAGAGTCAAAGAGCGAACCGCCGACCTGGTCCTGGTTAATAAGCGCCTGCGGGAGGTAATCAAGGAGCACCGGCGGACCCAAAAGGCCTTAGAGGAAAGTGAACGGAAGTTCCGGGCTATTTTTAACCAGACCTTCCAATTATCCGGCTTGTTAAGTCCGGATGGAACCATACTGGAGATCAATCAAACCGCTATCGACTTTCTGGGGTTCGATTATACGGATGGACTGGGGCGGCTTTTGTGGGACTTACCCTGGAAGGTACCGAATCCTGAAATCCTTGAAAAGGGTAAGGCGGCTATTGCCGAAGCGGCCGAAGGCCGGTTTGTTCGCCATGAGGGCAGCGTGATAGACCCGGATGGAAAAGAACGGACCCTGGACTACTCTCTGAAGCCGGTCTTTGATGAAGTGGGCCAGGTAATCTGGCTTATTGCCGAAGGCCGGGACATTTCGGAGAGGAAGGCAGTGGAACAGGCCTTATTGGAATCGGAGAAACAGCTCCGCCGACTCTCCTCTCAGGTATTAACCGCTCAGGAAATAGAAAGAAAAAGGGTCTCCAAGGAACTGCATGATGGTATCGGACAATACCTGAGCGCCGTTAAATATAAGGTGGAGGATGCCCTACATCGGCTGAGTGAAAAAAAAGGACCGGAAAACGATATGGATCGATTAAAGACCATTATACCCGTCCTTCAAGGGGCCATTGAAGAGGTCCGGAGAATCTGCATGGATCTCCGTCCTTCCATTTTGGATGACTTGGGAATCCTGGCCACTATTTCCTGGTTCTGTCGGGAATTTAAACAGACCTATGGAACCATTCGAATTCTCAAACATATCGAGATTGAAGAACAGGAGATACCCACTGCGCTTAGAACGACGATCTACCGAATCATACAGGAAGCCTTCAATAATATCGCCAAGCATAGCCGGGCCGGCCGAGTCAACCTCTCCCTGTCAAAAACCAAAGGAGCCATCGAATTAGTCATTCGGGATAATGGGCAGGGATTCGAGTTAAAGGACAGGTCTTCGGAAGACCCTTCCCTGAAAGGCCTTGGCCTGGCCAGCATGAAAGAGCGGGCTGAATTTTCGGGAGGAACATTGACCATAGAGTCCGTCAAAGGAGCCGGAACAACCATCCGGGCCATCTGGCCTGAGCCATTTTAGGCTGCCTTCGCCTTAACCCTTGGTCAGGCTGATCGTTGCCGGCCTTCAGTATCCTAAGGAAAATACCCTATCTAAAAATACTGCCTTTTCTCCCTCGAAATACTATTTTCCCCTTATTTACTTAGCGCCCTGCCTTAGGACAGACTATTTCCTAAAAAGAGGCATTCCAAATACCCGGAGCGGTTCCGGTTGATTTTGAGGCTGAGGATAACTCGGGTCAAAAGGAGGTGGAATCAATGAGCAATCAGATCAGGATCCTTCACATTGATTCGGAGTATAAGGTTACCTATTTTATTCTCCGTAATGGGGCTTCCATTCATTCCCTCGTTTCCCTCGAGCAAACCGTCGAACTTCTCAAGACCCAGGAATTTGATTTGATCCTTTCGGAACCCCACAATCAGGCTATTTTAAAACCCCAGAGTTTTCCTGAGGTACGATCTCAACACCAGGCCCATTGAGAAATGACGGAGAGGCCAAAGGAGGATTTGTAAACATGAAGGTCGATTTTTTGCATGAATTCATTGAGATGGATGACAGGGTCCGGGAAATTTGGGAAAGCCTTGAAAAGGAAACCAGTGAGAATAGTCCCGGCCAAGCCCAATCGGCCTATCAAAACACCTTTCGGAAAGACCCGGAGAAATTTCTTGAAAAGGAGAGGCTTCTGCTGACCTTCCGGGAGATCTGATAGCTGAACGCGCTCATCCGGAACTGGGTGTTTCCGGATGAGACCTATTTTGTAATGAGCCCCTTTTCTATGGCATAGGCTGTCAGGGCCGAGGCATTATGAAGATTTAATTTATCCATAATATTAGCCCGGTGCTTTTCTACGGTTTTAGGGCTGATACACAGAAATTCGGCAATCTCTTTGTTTTTGTGTCCTTCTCCGATCAGTTTCAAAATCTCCCGTTCCCGGCGGGTCAGGGTGTCCCAGGAGGACTTAAGAGGGGCCTTTCGCTTGCCATCCAGATAACCTTCAATTACCTTCTCTGAGATGCTCGGACTGAGGACCCGCTTCCCGGACAGGATAATCCGGATCGCTTCAAGCAGCTCGGCGTGGGTGGCGTCCTTCAGGATATACCCATTGGCCCCGGAGCTGAGTGCGGCCATAATGTATTCTTCGGTTTTATGAACGGTTAGGGCCAGAACACGGATCTTCGGCCATTTTTTCTTGATTTCCCGGATGGCCGTGATTCCGTCCATTCGCGGCAGGGAGAGATCCATCAGGATTAGGTTGGGTTGGACCCTGTCAACGGCCCGGACGGCTTCCAGTCCATCGCCGGCCTCCCCCACGATCTCGAAATCCAGGTGGGAGGAAAGCAGGGACTTTAATCCTTCCCTGAGGATGGTATGGTCTTCGACTATGAGGATGCGCTGTTTTTCGATCATTCTCGAAATAAGGGTTTGAAAAAAGAGAGGAAACCCCTTTCCGGGCTCTAAAGGCCCTCTTTACCCGAAAGGATTCATTTTCCTAAAATAAAACGACACCCTAACCCTATAAATATACTAAGTTCACCTTATTTACAATAGGGAACTGATCGGGTAAGGTCCGATCAGCCCTAAAAGGGATAGGCCCTCCTAAGGAGATTACCCCTTCCTGACCAAAAGGGGATAACCTATTTAAAAATAAAAGATTTTTAGTAAAAAAGGATTAGGCCATGACAACCATTTTACTTATAGAGGATAATATTTCCTTCCGCCAGTCCCTCAAAAAAAACCTCGAGGACCACTTTCCCCGGGTCACCGTTGAAGAGGCCGGGGAAGGCCAGGAAGCCTTACCCAAGATCCAATCCAATCATCCGGAACTTATTTTTCTCGATATCAAGCTGCCCGGGGAGAGCGGTTTGGAACTGGCCCGCAAAATTAAGTCAACCCACGCCGAAATTGTGGTGGCCATGCTGACCAGCTATGACCTCCCGGAATACCGGGAGGCGGCCTATCAGTCCGGGGCCAATTATTTTTTTGCCAAGGGGACCTCCCCCTGGGAGGAAATTTTAACCCTGGTCCGGGATATTGATTCCAGGCAAAAGACCGTTTAAAAAAGTTTCCATTCAGGCCACGGTCCCCAGGGAGAACTTTTACTCAACTACTTAAAAAAACAACCTCTTCGGACAAAAATACATGATTGACCCTATTTATTTTTAGGTGTAGCGGTGTAACATGTTTATAAAATACGAAATCAAAGAGTGCACCAAGATTCTTTAAGGAGGGAAAGAGCATGAATACGCGAAATTTTTCAATCTTTATCCTGTTAGGGACAGCGGTTGCCCTGTCCTTGGTAATTGACCAAGGCATTTATGCGCAAACACGGAATAGCGACGGCTCGGCCTTGCAAACTCAGGGGGAAATAAAGAGCGGGACACCGTCTCAGAAGAAATTCGGATTGTCCAAACGCAATCTGATGATGATTGAGCAGGCCGAGTCGGCCAGGATGAGGGCTGAAAAAATTATGGCCGGGCCCCAGGGCAACGCCGATATGCCGAAGAAATAGAGACAGTTCGCGGACAAAGGCTGCCGGGAAGCTTACCCAAATGAAAGATAACATTATTCGGAAAATCAACAAATTGGAGGAATAAAAAGTGGAAAAGCGGGGACGTTTAATCTTTAGGAGTTTGTTATGGGCGCTGATTGTCCTGTCCTGGGGAATTGACCTGGGCCAGGCGGCACCAGTACTCAATCCGGGTGTTGATTTGTCAAAACCTAATTTTGCCTACAGCCCGCCACTGAGGAAATTTATTGACTCACTGCCGGGCCTGGGGGCAGGTGCGCGACCTGCGGGCTCCGCCCTCGGTGCCAGCACCCTCGGACAGTATATCCCTATTGCCACCGCGGGAGTGCTCCCAGGCTTCCCGAATGATGATTATTACGAAATCGCTTTAGTTGAGTATCACGAGCAAATGCATCGGGACCTTCCTCCGGTAACCGGGACTTGGCCGAATCAGACCGGCGGCACCAAACTGCGGGGTTATGTGCAGGAAATTAACGGCCTTGCTGTCGGCACGCCCCATTATCTGGGACCTTTGATTATTGCCACGAAGGACCGGCCGGTACGCATCAAGTTTACCAACCGGCTTCCCCTCACTGCCGCCGGAGGCAATCTCTTCCTGCCGGTCGACACGACCATCATGGGGGCGGGAGAGGGTCCCCAGCACGCTGATGGAAGTCCTTGCAACCCGGCGACAGAGGTTTGTGCCAGTTACACCCAGAACCGGGCCACCATCCATCTCCATGGCGGCCTCCCGCCGTGGATCAGCGATGGGACGGCCCACCAGTGGATTACCCCTGCCGGAGAACCGACCCCCTACCTTAAAGGTGCAAGCCAGCAGAACGTACCCGACATGGGAGTGCAACCCGACGGGTCGGCGACCTTTTACTGGCCCAACCAACAGAGCGGCCGGCTGATGTTCTACCATGATCATGCCCTCGGCCTGACCGGACTCAATGTCTATGCCGGCGAGGCCGCCGGTTACCTGTTGGTTGACCCGGCCGAAGAAACCGCGCTGGTTGCTGCCGGCGTCCCCGGGACCACCGCAGATTTACCACACCTTATTCCTCTGGTCATCCAGGACAAGACCTTCGTGCCCGACCCCGCCACACTGGCCCTTACGGATCCTCTCTGGGATACGGTCCATTGGGGCGGAATGGGCAATCTCTGGTTCCCCCATGTTTACATGCCGAACCAGGACCCGACTGATGACCACAGTGGAGCGAATCCTCTGGGCCGGTGGGACTATGGTCCATGGTTCTGGCCGGTTTTCCCCGTGGAATCGCCTTACCCGCCGGCCGTGTCTCACGTGCCCGAAGCCTTCATGGACACGCCGGTGATCAACGGCACCGCCTACCCCTACCTCGACGTGAATCCCCAAGCCTACCGGTTACAGATCCTGAATGCCTGCAATGACCGAATGGTCAACCTGCAGTTGTATCAAGCCGACCCGGCCGTTACCGTCGGATCCGCCGGTCATACGGAAGTCAAAATGGTGCCGGCGGAGTTGAACCCGTTGATCCCCTTTCCGGACGCCTGGCTGGCACAAACCCCGGGAATGATACCTGACATACTGGACAGTAGAGTTGGAGGTGTGCCCGATCCGACCTTGCGAGGCCCCGCCATGATCCAGATCGGCACCGAGGGCGGTCTCCTGCCGGGGCCGGTGGTCCTCCCCAACACGCCGGTCGGCTATGAGCAAAACAAGAGAAACATTGTGGTGTTGAATGTCTTGGAAAAGACCCTAATGTTGGCGCCGGCAGAACGGGCGGACGTCATCATTGACTTCAGCCCCTATGCCGGTAAAACCATTATTCTCTATAACGACTCGCCCGCACCTGTCCCGGCCGGTGACCCCCGTTACGACTTTTATACGGGCAACCTGGATTATTCGGCAACAGGCGGTGCGAACAATCAAGGCGGGGCCCCCTCCACCGTGGCCGGCTTCGGCCCCAATACCCGGACCATTATGCAATTCCGGGTGGCGGGAAACGATCCCGCGCCGGCAACCCCGGGTCCCGTTGATTACTACAACCCGGGCCTTCTGACCGCGTTGACCACATCCTTGCCGGCGATCTTCAAGGCGGCTCAAGATCCGCCCGTTGTGCCCGAATCGGTTTATAATGCGATCGGCTACACGGGGGGTTCCACCAGCGATACGTTTGCCACCATCCAGGGCCACTACTTGACCTTTACTCCCTACGGGTCAACCACCCCGACAACTATGCCTATTAAGAATAAGGCCATTCAGGAGCTTTTTGATCCTGAGGGGCGGATGAACGCCACCCTTGGGGTTGAACTGCCGTTTACCGGTGCCTTGATCCAGACAACGGTTCCTTTAGGGTTCATTGATCCGAACACCGAGACCCTCGCCGCCGGCCAGACCCAGCTTTGGAAGATTACCCATAACGGTGTTGACACCCACGGCATCCACTTCCACCTGGTCAACGTGCAGGTGGTTAACCGGGTCGGCTGGGATGGGGCCATAAGAACGATCGACCCCAACGAACTGGGCTGGAAGGATACCGTCCGGATGAACCCGCTGGAAGATATCATTGTGGCCATGCGGGCCAAGGTTCCTACCGGGATCCCCTTCGCGGTTCCCAACAGCCTTCGCCCCCATGCTCCGGCCCTGCCGGTGGGCTCCACCTTCCCCAGCTTAGACCCCTTAACGGGTAATCCAATTACCGTCACCAACGCCATAACCGACTTTGGTCACGAGTACACCTGGCACTGCCACATTTTGGGCCATGAAGAAGACGATATGATGCGCCCGCTTGTCTTGCAAGTGCCGACTGCCGTACCGGCTGCCATTGCAGACCTTACCGCCACCCCTACCGCGCCAGGGCCCGTCGATCTCACCTGGACATATATTTCAGAGAATGAGATCGGTTTCCGGATGGAGCGATGCACCGGTGCTGGCTGCAGCAATTTTGCGACCATCGTAACGGTCAATTTAAACCCGACCACTTATACCGACGCTACGGTTGTTCCAGGCACGACGTACAGTTATCGTATCGTGGTCTTCAACTCGGTTGGCGATTCCCCCCCGGTGTCGAACACAGCCACAGTAACCGTACCCGCAGTGACCGCACCGGCAGCGCCGACGAATTTGACCGCCACGGCGTCGCCCTTAAGCTCGAACCCTCCAACGGTGGCCCTCGTCTGGACGGACAACTCCAACAACGAGATGAACTTCACTATCGAGAGGGCGACGGATGCCGGCTTCACCGTGGGACTAACAACCTTCCAGGTGGCCGCAAACGTAACGGCCTTCACCGACACGACGGTGGCCGCGACGACGCCCTACTGGTACAGGGTGCGGGCCGTTAATTTGGGCGGCCCTTCGGCCAATGCCGTTGCCGGACCGGTCACCACGCCGGGCTTGCTCCCGGCGGCGCCGACCAACCTGGGCGCCACCGCGGTAGGCCCCCCGCTGCAGGTCGACCTCCTTTGGACGGATAATTCAACCAATGAAACCGGTTTCCGGATCGAGCGGGCTGTTGGCGCCGGCGCTTTTGCGGCCCTGACAACCACCCTACCGAACGTGACGGGCTATAGTGACACTACGGTAACTCCAGGCACGCCCTATTCCTATCGCGTGTTCGCCGTCAATGCCTTCGGGGATTCATCGCCGTCCAATACCATTGTCATCGGGGTCCCAACGGCGCCGACCAATCTGGTGGCCACGGCGTCTGCCCTCAATGCGACTCCCCCAACCGTAAGTTTGACCTGGACTGACAACTCCAGCAATGAGAGCAACTTCAGGATCGAGAGGGCAACGGATGCCGGCTTTACCGTGGGACTAACAACTGTCACAGTTGGAGCCAACGTGACGGCCTTTACCGATACGACGGTTATACCGCTCACGCAGTACTTCTATCGGGTCATCGCCTTCAACGCTCTCGGGGATTCGCCGCCGTCCAATACCGCCACGGCCACTACAACGGCCGTGATGTTGCAGGCGCCGACTAATCTGGTAGCGACGGCATCTGCCCCAGGAACGTTCCCCATATCGGTGAGTTTGACCTGGACCGATGCCCTTAACGAGACCAGCTTCATTATCCAGAGGGCTACGGATGCCGGATTCACTGTAGGGCTAATCACCTTCACGGTTGGAATGAACGTGACGGCTTATACCGACACGGCGGTTGCACCGACGACGACGTATTGGTATCGTGTCATTGCTTTGAACACTATCGGTAGTTCGTCGCCTTCGAACAGTGCAACGGTAACAACCCCATTTGGACCAACTTATCTCCCATTAATTCTCAGCCAATTATTTCTATAATAAGTAGGGGGGGGCAGGGACTATTATCCCTGTTCCCCCTTCTTTTTTAACCTGCCCACTCCAAATATTTGGTCGCTTATTGTTTTTCCTTTCTATTCTCGAACAATGGGGTATCCGGGCCGGGATAAGGAGAGGCCCGGGGTTCGGACGAGATCGGTTCCGGGACTGTAAGGTTTCTATTTAATCCCGCCGAACTAAGGCCCATCCAAAACCAGAGCGGAGAGAAAAATCTGAACGGTAACGATAATCGTGAATATCAGGAAGAGGGTGACGGCGGTCAGAATCAGTTTTCGCTGAATCGCGGGCAGGACGGAGGAAAGGCTTTTAATTTTCCTGAAGGGAGTCAGGACCCCGGCGCCGATCCCCGTGATGGCTCCCCCCAACAGGGTCAGGTACAGGGGATAACCGATGAAGTGATATTCCTTTTGAAGCAGGCAAAAAGGGCAGGCGTGGGTGGGCAGTTCGTAAATATAGAGCGAAATAAAGGAAAAAATGGAAACGACGGACACCAGCAAGGCCAGGACGCTCAATCCGGAAAACAGGCCGACCCCCCGACCTTTCAAAAAGGCATAGCCCCCCGAGCCGATCGTCAGCCCCATGACTATATAAAAGACCGTTTTGGCCGGAAACTTCGGAAGGAAATCCAGGCCCGAGGGGAGGAGGCTGCTCTCGGTGCTGAACAAGGTTCCGCAACAGGAGGTAATGATATCCGGCCGGAGGCGAAGAAAGTAGTTGGCCTGCAGGACCGTCTCCAGAAGAACGAGGGGGACCAGCAGCAGAAAAAAAAAGTACTTTTTCCTGATCAGCGGATAATCTTCGCCCCGGTTGTCCACGTAATTCACGATCAGCCAGAGGCCGGCCAGCAGAAAATTAAGCAGTTTAAGGATGAGGGTCGGGTAGCCGTAGGGGTTAACGTAGAGTGAACCGGCGGCGCACATGGCGCCGACAAAAAACGGGTGGAGCTGCTCCGCGGTAAAAATATAGAGAAATAAGGACAGCAGTTCAAAACCGAAAGCATAGGCCAGCAGGGTGGAGATCAGGTAGGTTTTTCTCTCAATCGTGAGTTGCAGCTCGCTTCCGCTCTGCAGGTCCCAGCGCCTCAAAATCTGAAAGGCCAGGGGCGCCGCATAAAGGATCATGAAGCCCACCAGCAGGGAACCGGCGTAAAGGGCCAGGATGGTGGGGTGAAAGATCATCCCGGCCCGCTTTCGATCCGGCCGTCCCGCACATGAACCACCCGGTCCGCCACCGGGGACTCGTACACCAAGGGATCGTGGCTCGACAGGATCAATGTTTTCCCATCCTCCTTCAACTTCTGGAGAATATCCATGAATTCCCTGGAATGGGTGGTATCGAGGTGGGCCGTGGGTTCATCGGCAATAATGATCGAGGGATTGTTGATCATGGCCCGGGCGATGGTCACCCGCTGGGCCTCCCCACCGGAGAGCCATTCGACTTTGGACTGGGCCTTGGGGGCGATGTGCAACAGTTCAAAAAGCCGCATTCCCCTTTTTTTTATGGAAGCATAAGGCTCTCCCAGGGGAAAGGCCGGCAGCAGGGCGTTTTCCAGGGCGGTGATGCCTTTGATGAGATTCGGCTGCTGAAAGATGAAACCGAAGGTTTTTCTCCGGATCTCGGTCAGGAAGCGCTCCGGAAGGCTGGTAATCTCCCGGTCCTGAAGCCAGATCCGGCCCTCGGTCGGCCGGGTCATGCAGCCGATCAGGCTCAAAAGGGTCGTCTTGCCCGATCCGCTGGGGCCTTTCAAAACGGTGGCCTTTCGGTCCTCCAGGGACAGACTGACCCCCTGGATGGCGGCAAATTCATTGGGCTTGCCGGCATTGAAGACTTTTTTTATTTCGACCAGCTTGATCATTTCCGGGAGTTTACCTCATGACGAAATCCGGATCCACGATCGCCGCCCTCCAGGAGGGTATGATCGTGGCCACCGTGTAGGGAACGACCACCAGGAAAAACAAGGCCGCCACCTGCGAGCCGTCGATAAAAGGAGTAATCGAAAATTGAGGATAGAGAACGGCCCAGCCCTTCAGCACCGGCTCAAAAAGGACGGTGGAGGTCAGGAACACATGGGCATAGGCCAGCAGGATTCCCGGTAGGAAGGAGGAAAGAGAGACCGCCAGCCCTTCCCAGAATTTCATCAGGATCACGTCCGAGGTCTCCCAGCCGATGGCCTTGAGGATACCGATCTCCCGCCGTTCTTCCATGCTCGGTCCCGAGGCTTTGTCCCAGGCAAAGATAATGAAGGCCAGCACACTTCCGGCCAGGATGGCGATCAGGATGCCGCCGCGCCAACTGAAAACGGCCTCATAGGTCCTCAGAATTTCCTCCCTCAGGATCTGCCGGGTGTCGGGAAAGGTCTCCGCCACCTTTAAGGCAATAGTCGGGAGCTCTTTGGGGTTCCTGACCCGGATCGCCAGATCGGTCGCATATTCTTCGGGGAGGCCGAAAAGCCCCCGAAAGTCCTCCTCGGTGATCAGGATCAGGTCCGAAGATATCAGTCCCACCTCCGACGGAAAAATCTTGGCAACCTTGAACTCCCGGATGACCCCTTCATGCGTCCTGAATTCGATCTCGTCTCCCGGCGAAGCCAGCCTCAGCCTTGAGATGCCTTCGCCGATGGCAATGCTTCCCGGAACCACCTCCGGGTCTTCCGATACCAGAAGGGTGTAATTGGCCCCCACGATCGGGTCGTAGTAATACCCCCACAACCGCTCCCGGGCCGATTGGACCCCCCGGATCTTTTTTATTTTTTCAAGGTAGCTTTTCGGGATCAGGTCATGCCGGCCCGCGACCAGCCTCTGGACGATCATTTCGGGCGCTTCCCTGAGCAGAAGCGAGGCTTCTCTTTGGATGGAGCGCGTAAAAAATACCACCGAGGCCAGCAGGAATACGATCAGGGTGTAGACCAGGACCAGGGCCGCATTCTTCCTTTTCCTTCGGAGCAGCGAGGCCAGGGTGAAGTCGAGGATATTTTTCTGACGTTCAATCCAGGGGCGCATAGGGTTTTTTGAGCATAGGGGGAGGGATCATCAGGGACCCTGACGGGAAATGTTCCAGCGACAGGGGAGAATCCTGAAAAGGGGCATGAAGATCCGCCTGAGTGGGATGCCGGGTGTAGCGAGCTTCGGTAAAGAGGCAGAGATCGGTCAGGCCGTGGCGCCTGACCAGATCGATTTTCCCCTGAAGCGCTGCAGCCCCGGCCTTGGTATTGAAGGATGCCTGAAGAAATACCAGACCGAGCAACAGGAGCAGGGAGAGAGTGTATAGAAGGAACAGGCTTGATTTTCGCATGAGGCTGGTTTTTCCCTTAAATACATAATATAATGCTTAAATTGAAAAATTCAAAAAAACTTTTTATTAACCCCCCGAGAACCTGAACCCGATGAACCGATTCATCCCCTTCTTCCTGATCCTTTTTTCCCTCGTCGCCGTCTCTCCCGTCCGGGCCGGGGACCTCCGGATGGCCAATAGACACGGCGCCTATGGTGTTGAGATCGCCATCAACCGGAACCCCCCCATCGTGGGCGACAACCGGATCGAAATCTACCATCACGGACGGGAATGGTCGCCGGGTTTCGGAAGCCCAGCTCCTGGTCAACTATTATATGCCGCCCATGCCGCGCATGGCCCCCATGAACACCACCATCCCGGCCAAATTAAAGGGGGACACCTACCAGGCCATCATGCATCTGATCATGGACGGACCCTGGATCATCGCCCTGAAAATAACCCTGGGAGGAAAGATGTCCACCAGTAAATTCCATATCAATGCCCGTTGAGGCCAGGCCGGGACAATCCCTCCGAAGCCAACTTCCCCAGGCACTAACCTGATTATTCACCGTCCGCTTCCTAAGCAGGGGAGGTAGGTTCGAGCTGTTTTTTTAGGTCAAAATTCCATTTCCAGATCTGATAGATGGCCGGATAGACCAGAAGCTCCAGTAGAAAAGAAGTAAAGATGCCGCCCACCATAGGTGCAGCGATGCGCTTCATCACATCGGCGCCGGTTCCCATGGACCACATGATCGGAATGAGGCCGAAGAACATGGTGGCCGTGGTCATGAATTTAGGCCGCAGCCGCTTGACCGCCCCGTAGCGGATGGCCTCCTGCAGGTCGGTTAGACTCCGCAGGCGCCCCTCTTTCTTGGCCTCCTCATAGGCCAGGTCGAGGTAGAGGAGCATAAAGACGCCGGTCTCGGCGTCCACCCCCAAAAGGGCGATCAGCCCTACCCAGACCCCGATGCTCAGGTTATACCCAAGCAGGTAGAGGAACCAGAAGGCCCCGATGGCCGAAAAAGGCACGGCCAGAACGATTATCAGGGTCTTGGTCAGGGACCGGGTATTGAGGTAAAGGAGAAAAAGGATCAGAAACAGCGTGAGCGGTACGACCCAAACCAGCTTCTCCTTGACCCGCTGCAGGGCCTCGTACTGGCCGCTCCAGGAAATGGCGTAGCCCGGCGGCAGCTTCACCTTTTCCTTTAGCAGTCGCCCGGCCTCGGCAATGTAGCTTTCCTGGTCCCGGCCGGCGACATCCAGATAGACGTAACCGGCCAGCAGGCCGTCTTCATCGCGGATCATGGAAGGCCCTTCAGTCACGCTGATGCGGGCCAACTGGGAGACCGGGATCTGTTTCTGCCCCCCGGCCACCGGGACCAGCACCCTGCCCAGGGCCCCCAGATCGCCTCGGAAATCACGCTGGTAGCGGACATTTACTGCATACCGTTCCCGGCCTTCCACCGTGGTGGTCACATTTTCCCCGCCGATGGCCCGCTGAACCACGCCCTGGGCCTCCTCAATGCTTAAGCCGTACCGGGACAGGGCCTCCCGGTCCCATTCGAAATCCAGAAAGTAGCCGCTGCCGGTACGTTCGGCAAAGACGCTGCGGGTCCCCTGGACCGGCGTCAGGACCGACTCCACCCGGGCCCCGATCTCCTCGATGGTGTCCAGATCCGCCCCGGAGATCTTGAGACCCAGGGGGGTCTTCAGCCCGGTGCTCAACATCTCGATCCGGCCCTTGATCGGCATGGTCCAGGAGTTGGCCAGGCCGGTAATCTTCAGGGCTTCGTTCATCCGGCTGATCAGCTCTTCCTGAGAGATGTGATCCGGTGTGATGCGGCGGAAGACGGCCTTGGCCCAGTCCGGCGCCCAGCCCGAATACCAGGTTTCGGCTCTTCCGCCACTGGGCCTTGGGCTTGAGGGTGATGACCGTCTCCAGCATGGAGAGCGGCGCCGGGTCCGTAGAGGTCTCGGCCCGGCCGGCCTTGCCCAGGACGCGGTCCACTTCCGGAAACTGTTTGATGATCCGGTCGGTGACCTGAAGCAGTCTTCTGGGCCTCGGTAATGGAAATCCCCGGCATGGTGGTGGGCATGTAGAGGATGGAGCCCTCCTCCAGCGGAGGCATGAACTCCGAGCCCAGCTTAAAATAGACGGGAACGGTGGCCAGGACCATTAACAGAGCAGCAATGATTACCCACCACTTCCGCCGCAGCGTCCAGGCCGATACCGGTTCATAGACCCGCATCAAGGCCCGGCTGATGGGGTGTTTCTCTTCGGAGTGGATGGACCCGACGCAGACATTATTGACCAGCTTGCACAAGCCGAGTGGCCGGAAGTTGAAATCCTTCAGCCGGATGAAGAGCAGCCGCAAGGCCGGGTCCAGGGTAATGGCCAGTATCGCGGCGATGATCATGGCGAAGGTCTTAGTATAGGCCAGGGGCTTGAACAGCCGCCCTTCCTGGGCCTCCAGGGTCAGCACCGGGAGGAAGGAAACGGCCAGCACCAGCAGGGCAAAAAAACTGGGGCCGGCCACCTGCTTGATCGCCTGGATGATGGCCTCCCGGTAATCCCCCTGCCGGCCGGTCCGATCCCATTGCTCCAGTCTTTTGTGCGTTTGTTCGACCACTACGATGGCCGCATCCACCAGGGCCCCGATGGCAATGGCGATGCCTCCCAGGGACATGATATTGGCGCTTATTCCCAGGAGACGAAAAGGGATAAAGGACAAAAGGATGGCTACGGGAATGGTGATCAAGGGAATCAGGGCGCTGGGGATATGCCAGAGAAAGAGCAGGACCACCAGGGCCACGGTGACCATCACCTCAATCAGGGTGGACTCCAGGTTGTCTATGGCACGAAGAATCAGATCGGAGCGGTCGTACACCGGAACGATCTTTACTCCGGCCGGCAGGCCGGGCTCGATCTCCTTGATTTTGGCCTTGACCCGATTGATGACCTCCAGGGCGTTCTGCCCTTGCCGCATGACCACGATTCCGGAGACCACCTCCCCTTCCCCGTCCAGGTCGGCAAT
>CAVQFQ010000017.1:0-257500 GCA_963711835.1 uncultured delta proteobacterium
GTTAAAGAATATTAGCAGGGCTTCCAAATGCTATGGAGGAAAACATGAGCGAAAAAAAATTAAAGGTCGTTCATTATCTGAATCAATTTTTTGGGCAAATCGGCGGGGAGGATAAAGCCGCTACCGGCTTCCTGGTCAAGGAAGGACCGGTTGGGCCCGGGCTGGCCCTCCAGAAAACCCTGGGGGATCGGGCGGTCATCGCGGCCACCTTGATCTGCGGGGACAACACTTTTGCAAGGGAGCCGGAACGGGCCGGGGAAGAGGGCTTCCAACTCATCGCCTCCTATCAGCCCGACCTGTTATTCGCCGGCCCCGCTTTTGCGGCCGGAAGATACGGCATCGCCTGCGGGGCGATTTGCAAGGTGGTCGGCGAAAAACTCGGGATCCCGGTCATTACCGGGATGTACGAAGAGAATCCCGGGGTGGAGCTGTATCGAAAATATGCTTTTATTTGCCGGACCGGCAACAATGCCCGCGATATGGCGGAGAGCCTGAACCAAATGACCAGGCTGGCCTTCCGGCTCATCTCCGGAGAAAAGGGGTCTCAGCTGGTCTCTCGCGAAGCCCTGCCGAGACCGGAGGATTTCGGGTATTTCCCGCGCGTTATCCTGAGGAATGAGTACACGGATAAAACCGCCGCCGAAAGAAGCGTGGACAAATTGCTGGCCAAACTGAAGGGGGAACCCTTTGAAAGCGAGGTCATTCTGCCGCAGTTTGAAAAGGTGGAACCGCCGGCCTCGCTCAAGGACTTCAGCAAGGCCGAAATCGCCTTGATCAGCGACGGCGGGATCGTACCCAAGGGAAATCCCGCGGGGTTAAGCGGAAGAGGAAACCTCCGCTGGACGACCAATGAAATCGAAGGTTTTTTCCCGGAGGATTTCAAGTCTTCCGATTATGAGATCGTTCATACCGGCTATTTCCCGGTGGAGGTGCTGGCAAACCCCAACCGTCTGGTCCCGGTGGATATCATGCGGGAAATGGTCAAGGAGGGCAAGATCGGCAAACTCCATCCCACCTTCTTCTCCACCTCCGGGAATGCCACGGTTTCCCGGCGGTGCGCCGAAATGGGCAATGAAATGGCCGCCGAACTCAAATCACGGCGTATTGACGCCGTGATCTTTACCTCCACCTGAGGCTCAAGCACTCGTTGCGGGGCAACGATCGCTTCGGGCATTGAGAAAGTGGGTATTCCGGTGGTTCAGATCACGGCCGTTCCCAACGTGGCTAAGATGGTCGGGGTCAATCGGATCTTGCGGGGCCAGAGTATTACCTGTGTCGTGGGGAATTCCGTTCTTACTCCCGTGCAGGAAAAGGCCTTGCGGCGCAAATACGTCCGGCGGGCCCTCGAGATACTTCAAACCGACGTAGACGGCCCGGCCATTTTTACTTTGGACGGGACCGAGTAGTTTTCAACACCTTTTTACAAGGAGGATTATGATGGCCATAGACGTAGATAGCGATACGTTTGAACAAGAAGTGCTTCAATCAGAAGTACCGGTACTGGTCGATTTTTGGGGGCCCCAATGCGCTCCCTGTCTGGCCTTGATGCCGCAGGTGGAAAAGATGGGGGCCACCTACGGCGGCAAATTAAAAATATCCAAAATCGACGCCTCCAAGAACAGGAGGCTTTGTTTGAATCTGAAAGTCCTGGGCTTGCCGACCTTTCTTTTCTATAAAAATGGGCAGGAAGTCGATCGGCTCACCGGACAGGCTTTGCGGTTCGAGGAGATAGAGGCTTCGGCCAAAAAAATCACAGAACAAAATTAAAGGAGCGTTTTGCCTTATGTCCGTTGTCATAAAAGAGGTGGGCTATCTTCTTGCGCATGTGCCTGACTTTGTCCAGTACGGATCGAAGCCCAGTAGAGATATCTCGGATAACCCGGAGGTGTTGAAAGAACTTTACGGGCATCTCAGAAGTTACCCGGAGGCGGTTAATTATCCTCCCCATCAGGTCTTTATCGGGAACAGGCATCCGGATGATTTAAACACCATTCCCAAGCCCTGGTACGAGCATCCGATCCGGGAAGGAAAGCGAACCGGGCCGTTCGGGGAAATCATGCCCGAAGAGGAATTTTATGGCTGGATGAAAGCGGCGGATGACTTTGACCTGCTTTGGTTGACCCCGGATTTTGTGAGGCGGATCCGGGAACCATTTAGCGCCCATCCCTTTATCGGCGAGGCCCAGGTAAAAAAATTGGGGGAAGGCAAGCCTCCTGAAAAAATAAAGGAAATTATCGAACAGGGGGCGGCCTTACCCCTTTACTTTCAGGGTGAGTTGATCGGTTCCCTGCGCCGGGATCACGACCGGGATGATACCTTGAAACCGGAAGTCCTTATGGAAAACCTGATGGCCAAGGCCTCCGGATCCCTGGCCATGCTCCACCTTTTTAAACGGGCGGGCCTATCTCCCACGGAAATCGATTTTGTTCTGGACTGCACCGAAACCGCCATCGGGGACCGCTATAACCGGGGGGGCGGCAGTCTGTCCAAGGCCATGGCTGAGATGAGCGGCTGCCTCAATGCTACCGGCAACGATATCCGGGCCTTCTGTTGCGCCCCGGTCCATGCCCTGATTAATGCCGCCGGGCTGGTCGGTTCGGGGATCTTTGATAATGTGGTGGTAGCCGGCGGAGGATGCCTGGCCAAGGTGGGTATGAAATTTGCGGCTCATTTAAAACATCAGATGCCTATTCTGGAAGACGTCCTGGGGGCCGTTGCCTTCCTGATCACCAAGGATGACGGCCTGAGCCCGATCCTGCGCTTGGATTCGGTGGGCAAACATGATGTGGGTGCGGGCTCGGCCCAGCAATCCATCATGACCTCCCTTATCCTGAAGCCCCTGAAAAAACTGGGCCTGAAGATGACCGATATTGAAAAGTATGCTACCGAGATGCACAACCCGGAGATCACCCTGCCGGCCGGAAGCGGCGATACCCCGGCCACCAATTACCGGATCATGGCCTCCCTGGCGGTGCTGAACAAGGAAATTAATAAAACGGAAATGGATCAATTCGTCAGGGAGCGTGGCATGCCGGGCTTTTCTCCGACCCAGGGTCATGTGCCGGCGGCGGTTCCGTTTTTGGGACATGCCCTTGAGGCCATGAAAAAAGGGGACATGAAAAGGGCCATGTTTGTGGCTAAAGGAAGCCTGTTCCTGGGCCGGATGTCGCAATTGTCGGACGGTCTGTCTTTTCTGCTGGAGGCCAATCCCCGGAATTACTCCGGGAACAGCCAACCCTAATTGATAAGTATCGTTCAAAGGTTTTGGCATCGGCGCATTATTGCCTAACTGGGGACCGGGGGTCTTGATTTCAAGGCTTGTCCAAAGGGGGATCCTTCCCTCCAATCCGGCCCAGATTTGTAAAGTTGGTTTAGAGCCGGGCATTCACCCAACCGGACAAACAGCTTTGGTGAAGGCCTGCTTAAGGTATTATCGTCACCCTCCCAGCCCGGGTTCAAGGTGAGGAGTTTAGGGTGGACAACCTTGAAATCAAGACCCCCGGTCCCCTTCTATCGTGGTTCAGAAATATAATGCCACAACCTTTGAACGATACCAATTGATAACCCCGCCTTAGGCGGGATTCAGGGGTTTTTATACGGGTAAACCGTTCCTTGGCAGTCGGTTAGCGTATTTGAATAACAGTCCCAGGGCCTTGACACATCGTTCCGGTTCGCCGAAAACCGGGAAGCCGAGTCCCTCAATACGACTGGTAAGGTCCAGGACCTTGGCCGGATTGGGGCCGTAAATCCAGGTTACAACAGGCTTCCGGGGGGAGCCCTTCAGCTCTTCATAGGTGTCGAGATAAGCCTTGGTGTTGTTGCCGTAAGCGTCGGCCCAAAGGACGTTAAACAAGGAATCTACGTTTTCGTCCCGCAGAACCGCCTGCAGAATCCCCGAGTAGACCGTGGAGAAATCCTTCACCGAGGGTATCATGGGGCCGATATCGACCGGCATGCTCCCCAGGCCGGGGAACAGGTCTTCAAACTTTCCGGCTGTTTCAGAGGCCAGACTCGCCAGGGTCAGACCGTATTTGGCCCCTTCATCGGCGGCCAGCACCCCTATTGCGCCGGTATAGCTGACCAGGCCTAAACGGTTTCCCTTCGGGAGGGGCTGGGAGGTAAAAACCTTGGGGAGTTCAAAAAGCTCGTTAAATTCATGGAGCCGCAGGATCCCTGACTGACGGCAGGCGGCCTCAAAGATTTTATCGTCGATGGCCAAAGACCCGGTGTGGGAAGCCGAGGCCCGGGCTCCTTCCCTGGTGGCCCCTACCTTGAGGACCAGCAGAGGTTTCTTGGCGGCCACCCGTTCACACACCTCCAGAAACCTCCTCCCATCCCGAATAGTTTCGAGATACATGCTGATGACCTCTGTTGTCGAATCCTCTTCCAGATATTCCAGGAGGTCGCATTCGTCCAGATCGCACTTGTTTCCGAAATCGCAGAGTTTGCTGATGCCGAATCCGAGATCACGGTAGGGGTAGGCCTGGGGATTGATCATCCCGGTCTGCGAGCAGATGGTCACCGCCCCCTTTTTGAATTCGTAGTAACCGGCATCGTAGGGGGAGGGATTGAATCCATTCTGGTTGTTTACCAGACCGGCCGTGTTGGGCCCGATGATCCGCACCCCCCGCTCCCGGGCAATCCCTACCACCTCCTCCTGCAGCCTGGCCCCTTCCCGGTCCCTCTCGGCAAAACCGTCCGCCACGAGCACTATGGCCCGGATACCGTTTTCGGCACATTCCCGGATGACGCCCGGAACCCGCCGGGCGTTGATCATGATCAGGGCCAGGTCCGCCTTAGAAGGGAGCTCTCGAACCGAGGGGTAAACCTTTAAACCCAACACTTCTTTATAACCCGGATTCACCGGATGGATCCGGCCGCCGTAGCCGGCCTTCAAAAGGGATTTGATGGCCACGTATCCGCCGAAGGTCCCTTCCCGGAAAGACCCGATAACCGCCACACTCTTCGGCTCGAAAAAAAGGGAGAAATCACTTGGGGAGTTCGATCCGCTGGCCGCCATAGAACCGCTTCCTTTCAAAATCCGGATTTTTGTTATCAGTCTGAACAGCCAATGGGTCTCCTCTCTGCAGTAAACCTAACGGTTGCATAAAAATTGGGCTGAAAACATGTTTAAGCTAATAACCATAGCAGATAACTTTTCTTGCTAAAACCTCTTTTTTTTTATATGGTTAGTCTCCACTAGGAAATTGAAGAGTTCCGAATGGAGCATTCAGCCGTCAGCTTTTCCCCCTTTGATTCGTTAGGTGACTTGCGATGATCGCCAAGGTTTACAGCAGCGCCATCTCCGGGATTGATGCCTATCTGGTTCAAGTGGAGGTCGATATTGCCCGGGGCCTGCCGGCCTTTTCCACCGTGGGACTTCCGGAAGGTGCGGTCCGGGAAAGCAAAGACCGGGTAAAGTCCGCCATAAAAAATTCAGGATTTGAATTTCCCAGCCACCGGATCACCGTAAACCTGGCCCCGGCCGATATTAAAAAAGAAGGCTCGGCCTTCGATTTGCCTATGGCTGTCGGCATCCTGGCCGCCACCGAACTGATCTCTCTCGACTTACTTCCTTCGTATCTGCTCCTGGGGGAATTATCCTTAAACGGGGAAATCAAACCCATACGGGGAACGCTGCCGACGGCCTTAACCGTCAAGGAAAAAGGCCTGCGGGGTCTGATCGTGCCCGAGGTCAACGCCGTGGAGGCCTCCGTAGTGGACGGGATTGAGGTTATCCCTGCCTTAACCCTCGGCCAGGTGGTCGAATTTTTAAACGGCTTTCCCTCCATCCCGGCCTTTGGTCAAAAAAAGGACCCTTTCTTTCCCGGCCCTCCGGTCTATCCCTTTGACTTCAATGAGGTCAAAGGACAAGAGCATATCAAGCGAGCCTTGGAAATTGCCGCTGCCGGAGGACATAACATCCTGATGAGTGGTCCGCCTGGATCGGGAAAAACCATGCTGGCCCAACGACTGCCGTCGATCCTTCCGGATCTGACCTTTGAAGAGGCCCTGGAAACCTCAAAAATTTACAGCGTCATGGGCTTGATGCCGGCCAACCAGGCCTTGATCAGCACCCGGCCCTTTCGATCCCCTCATCATACGGTTTCGGACGCCGGCTTGGTAGGCGGAGGACAAATTCCCCGTCCCGGCGAAGTAAGCCTGTCCCATAACGGGGTCCTCTTCCTGGACGAATTACCGGAGTTTAAAAAAAATGTCCTGGAAGTCCTGCGCCAACCCCTGGAAGACGGAAAAGTGACCATTTCCAGGGCGGTTACCTCGCTTACCTATCCGGCTCGATTTATGCTTGTAGCTGCCATGAATCCCTGTCCCTGTGGTTTCTTTTCAGATCCCCAGAGGGAATGCCAGTGCACCTTTCCCCAGATACAGCGCTACAAATCCAAAATATCCGGACCCCTTCTGGATCGGATCGACATCCAGGTGGAAGTCCCTTCGGTTAAGTTCAAGGATTTATCCGGTCAATCGGGGGGGGAACCTTCTGAGATGATCCGGGAACGGGTCAAAGCAGCCCGCCGGCGGCAAAAGGAACGGTTTCAAAGCAGAACTGTTTTTTGCAATGCCCAGATGGGTCCCCGGCAGATAAAAAAATTTTGTACCCTGGATCAGGATTCCCAGCATCTTCTTGAAACCGCCATGGATTATCTGGGCTTGAGTGCCCGGGCCTACCACCGCATATTAAAAATTTCCCGAACCATAGCGGATTTGGAATCCGAGGCCGCCATTACTTCCCGCCATGTCTCCGAAGCCATTCAATACCGCAACCTCGACCGCCGTTTAATTTAGGTAATTAAATCCTTTTAATCTCGCTTATTCGTCCCTTTCCATTAATAACAAATTAATATTATTACAAAAAATTTAAAAAAATACTTTCTTAATTTTTTTCTTGACTTGAGTCAAATAATATTTTATTTAAAAACTGACTGAGCGCTCAGTTTGTTTTATTCATGAGAATCATATGACTCGGAAAAATGCCATTATTCAAGTTGCTGCCCGGCTATTTTCGGAAAAGGGGTTTAAGGAAACCTCGATCTCCGAATTATCGCAACTTACCGGGGTAGCTGAAGGCACTATTTTTTATCACTTTAAAAGCAAGGAAGGGCTTTTTCTATCCATCCTGGAAGAAGTCAAGGAAGACCTCATCAAAAGCTTTGGGCACCACTTTCAGGAGACCGCCTTTGCAAACGGGCTGGATATGATTGAGGGGGGTATTTCGTATTATCTGTATCTGGTGGGGATGAAGGAAGATCGATTTCATCTGCTCCATCACCGCTACCCCTATGAACTCGCCGAAGTCAACCCGACCTGCAGGGGCCACCTTGAGGAAATTTTCAACTGCCTGGTGGATATTTTTGAACGCGCCATCCTAAGAGGACAGCAGGATGGGTCTATCGGTGATATGTCGGCCCGCAAAATGGCCATGATCCTGTTTTCCTTAGTCGACGGCTTGGTCCGTTTTAAAACCTACAACCTCTATGACGCCGGGGCCCTTTATAACGAGATGATAGAGGCCTGCCGCCGGATGTTAAAAAAATAGCCCAGCCTTCTTAAGGCGGAATAGAAGGGTTAAGAGAGGTCCCTTCCCATGCTGAAAAAAATTTTTCCTTTTCTAAGTTGGTTTAAAAATTACAGCTTGGAAAGCCTGAGGATAGATGCCGTCTCCGGATTGACCGTTGCCCTGGTGCTCATCCCTCAGTCCATGGCCTACGCCCAACTGGCCGGCCTACCCGCCTATTACGGACTCTATGCCGCCTTTCTGCCACCCATGTTAGCCGCCCTGTTCGGATCGAGCCGCCAGTTGGCGACCGGGCCGGTGGCCGTGGTCTCCCTGATGACCTCGGCCTCCCTCGAACCGTTGGCCGCTTCCGGAAGTCAAGGCTATATTGCCTATGCCATCCTGCTGGCCCTGATGGTCGGCTTCTTCCAGCTTTCTCTGGGGTTGCTTCGACTCGGGCTGGTGGTCAATTTCCTTTCCCATCCGGTCGTCAACGGCTTTACCAACGCCGCGGCTCTGATTATTGCCTCTTCCCAGTTAAACAAATTATTTGGGGTCAGGGTCGACAGCGCCGCCCACCATTATGAAACCGTTACCCGGATGGTTCAGGAAGCCCTACACTATACGCACTGGCCTACTTTTCTAATGGGGGCACTGGCCTTCGCCATCATGGTCGGGCTAAAAAAAATGGCTCCAAAAATCCCCAATGTGTTGGTGGCCGTGGTTTTCACCTCCCTTTTATCCTGGGGCTTCAATTTCGAATATAATACCACGGTTGATATGACGGCCCTTGAATCTCAGAGGGCCAAAGAATTGATCCGGGATTACAATAAGGCCCTGAATACCCTGCCGGCTCTGGCCGGGGAGCGGATAGAGGTCAGTCGGGCCCTGGACCTGGCCGCTAAAAACAAGGATATCCTGAGCCTCCTGAATGCCGAACATGCCCTAAGCGTTTTGACCCACACGACCGAGCGGGTTAAACACGAAGCGGGAGTCTGTCGCCGGGAACTTAGGCGTTTTCTCTTCGAAGGAGTCAGGCAATCGGACGGAACACTTGCCTTTTACCCCAAGGGTTCTCTGCCATCCCCGGAAAAAGGGGATCAGCAAACCTGGCGTATCCGGATCGGGAACAATCCCCTTAAAGAGGACAAGCTTCTTCTTATGAGCCGGGGCGAAGTGGTCGGGGTGGTTCCCCAGGGCCTGCCCTCCTTCACCGTTCCGGAACTTGACTTCAAGGTTATGAGCCGTCTCTTTCCCTTTGCCGCCATCATTTCCCTGCTTGGTTTCATGGAGGCCATTTCCATCGCCAAGGCCATGGCCGGGAAAACCGGTCAACGGCTGGATCCCAACCAGGAGCTGATCGGGCAGGGATTAGCCAATATCCTGGGGGCTGTCGGCAAAAGCTACCCGACCTCCGGTTCTTTTTCCAGATCGGCCGTCAATCTGCAGGCCGGAGCGGTTTCAGGCTTCTCCAGTGTCTTCACCAGTCTGACGGTAGTGGTGGTACTCTTTTTCTTTACACCGCTGCTTTATCACCTGCCCCAGTCCGTCCTGGCGGCCGTCATCATGATGGCGGTTATCGGCCTAATCAATATTTCAGGATTTATTCATGCCTGGCGGGCTCAATGGTATGACGGGCTGATCTCGATCATCTCTTTTATGGCCACCCTCGCTTTCGCCCCGCATCTGGACAAAGGCATTATGATCGGAGTGATTCTTTCCCTGCTGGTTTTTCTTTATAAGAGCATGCGTCCTAAAATCGCTTCTCTTTCCCGGCATGAGGACCAATCCCTTCGCTGCGTCACCACCCACGGTCTTGAGGAGTGCGAATATGTCGCCATGGTTCGTTTTGAAGGACCTCTCTTTTTTGCCAATGCCAGCTACCTGGAAGACAAAATCATGGAGATTATGCAGGCCAAAAAAAAGCTTAAACATATTATCATCGTTTCCAACGGCATAAATGATATTGACGCCTCCGGCGAAGAAACTTTATCATTGCTGGTGGACCGGATCCGGAGCGCCGGTTTGGGCATCTCCTTGAGCGGCATCAATGAGTCCGTCCTGCGGGTGCTCAATCGAACCCATTTCCTGGAAAAAATAGGGGAAGACCACCTTTTCCCGACCATGGAAAAAGCCATCCGCGCGGTTCACCCCATTACTCATAAAGGGGCAACGGAGAAAAACTGTCCTTTATTGACGGTTTGCCGGATCACCTAATTCGTAATACCAAGGGGGACTTGTCATGTCTGTCATTACCTTAATCAGCGGAATTTTCTGTAAGGAGGAACCGGTCATCCGGGAGATTCAAACCAAAACCGGTTACCTGCTGGTCGGTGATACCGGCCTGATGGCCAAGGCCGGCCGCTTTTCCGGTCTGGCCGAAACCAAGATCAGCCGCGCCTTTTCGGCCAAGACCTCGGTTTTCAACCAGTTCACCCATGAACGCGAACGTTCCATCGCCTATTTGAAATTGGCCCTGGCCGAGATGCTCACCCAGGACAACCTGTTCATTCACGGTTATACCGGCCAATTGATTCCCAGGGAAATCAGCCATGTCCTTCGGGTCTGCTTGATCGCCGATATGAAATTCAGGGTTTCTCGGGCCTTTAAAGAGCAAAATCTGCCTGAGGCCGAAGCCGTCAAACTGATTCGTAAAGAGGATGAAGACTACCGGGCCTGGGTCGGCCAGGTTACCCCGACCAAAGACCCCTGGGATCCTTCTCTATACGACATCCTGATCCCCATGGATAAAAAGAGTCCGGAAGAGGCCTCCGGCCTGATTGAAAAATACCTCTCCCGGGATGTGGTCAAACCCACGCCCCATTCCCGGCAGGCGGTCCAGGATTTCCTCCTGGCCGCCAAAGTCGGGGTAGCCCTGGCTCAGGAAGGACACAATGTGGAAACCGCGGCGGCCGCCGGGGTCGTTACCTTGACCATCAACAAGCATGTCCTGTTGCTGGGCCGTTTGGAGGAGGAATTGAAAGCCAGCGCCGTAAAGGTCGCCGGGGTTCAATCGGTGCTGACCAAAGTGGGCCGGGATTTTCATCAAACCGACATCTATCGCAAGGTCGATTTTGAAGTGCCTTCCAAGGTCCTTCTGGTGGACGACGAGCGGGAATTTGTCCAAACCCTGTCCGAGCGGTTGATCTTAAGAGACATGGGTTCGGCCGTGGCCTATGATGGGGAATCGGCCCTCACCCTCGTTAAGGAGGACGAACCCGAAGTCATGATTTTGGATTTAAAGATGCCCGGCATTGACGGGATCGAGGTCTTACGGAGGGTTAAAGAGACCCGTCCGGAAATCGAGGTCATTATACTGACCGGCCATGGATCAGAGGCCGATCGGGAAACCTGCCTGAGGCTGGGGGCCTTTGCCTATCTCCAGAAGCCGGTGGACATTGAGGTGCTGAGCCAGACCCTGAAAAAGGCCAATGAGAAAATTCAACAAAACAGGAAGGCTGCCCTTTAATATGTCCTTTCGAAATCCCGACCGGTGCCGGGAGCAGGTACCCTAATGGCCCTGACAGAAAAAATCAAACCGAAATTCTGGGATCACCAGGACGTTTCGGCCGGACTCTACAAACCGCTCTTTAATTTCAGAAGAATATGGCGGCTGGCGGTCCTGTTGACTGCCGGCGTCACCCTGGTACCCCTTATTTTCATGGCCCTTATAGACTACCGGGTAACCCAGCAGGCTATCGAGTCGGAGATACTCCTGCGTACCGCCCGTCTCGTTTCCAATACCAGACGTTCCATCGCCTTTTTTCTGGGAGAACGCAAGTCGGCCCTCGATTTCATTAATAAAGATAATCCGATCGCCGCCTTAAATGATCCGAAACGATTAATGGTCCTTCTAAAAAACTTAAAAGAAGGCTTCGGCGGTTTTGTCGATCTGGGGGTGATTGATTCTACTGGGGTTCAAAGGACCTACGTCGGGCCTTACCATCTGGAAGGGATCAACTACAGCAACCAGGAATGGTTTCGGCAGGTGGTCCAAAAGGGCCTTTATATCAGCGATGTCTTTGAGGGATTCCGGCAGGTCCCCCACCTGGTGATCGCCGCCAAACACGATTTGCCGGAGGGCTCTTTCTCTGTGCTTCGGGCCACGCTTGAAACGGAACGATTTAACGACTTGCTTTCCGGATTGGAGATGAGCGGCCTGGGCGACGCTTTCATCATCAACCGCCAGGGCAACCTTCAAACTCCCTCCCATTCTCATGGCAAGGTTCTCGACCGGGTCAGCTTCCCCATCCCCCAATACGCTCCCAAGACCCAGGTGTTTGAAGGGAAAAACGCCGAGGGAGCACCCCTGGTTATCGGCTATGCCTATATTTCCGAGACGCCCTTTATCCTGATGATTGTCAAACAAAAAAGCGAGCTGATGAATCCCTGGTATCGGACCCGAATGCAACTCATCGGCTTTTTGGCCTTCAGTGTGACCGTCATCCTTTTGGTGATTTTAGGGGTGGCCACTTATCTGGTGAACAGGATTTTCATGGCCGACCAGAGGCGGGTCATGACCCTCCATCAGGTGGAGTATTCCAACAAGATGGCCTCGTTGGGCCGGTTGGCCTCCGGGGTGGCCCATGAAATCAACAATCCTCTGGCCATCATCAACGAAAAAGCCGGGCTGATTAAGGACCTTTTTACCTTTAAAGCGCATTATGACCAAGACCCGAAGCTTGTGGGCCTGGTGGATTCCATCCTTCTTTCGGTCCAGCGCTGTGCCGCGATCACCAAACGTCTCTTAGGTTTCGCCCGTCACATGGAAGTGACTATTCAACCGATCAATCTGGAAGAAGGGATCCGCGAAATCTTGAGTTTCCTGGAAAAAGAAGCCGAATATCGCAGCATTGTCGTTTCCGTGGCCGTCCTCGATGAAATCCCCACCTTCGAAAGCGACCGGGGGAAGTTACAGCAAATTTTTCTTAATGTGGTCAACAATGCCTTTGCCGCCCTGGCAGACGGAGGGCGGCTGGATATTACCCTTAAACGGATTGAACCCCATCGTGTTTCCATTGCCTTTGCCGACAACGGCTGCGGCATTCCCGAAACCGATCTTAAAAGGGTCTTTGAGCCCTTCTTCACCACCAAGGCCGAAAAGGGGGGAACCGGTTTGGGCCTCTCCATCACCTATGGATTGGTTCAAGAATTGGGGGGAGAAATAACCGTCCAGAGCGAAATCGGGAAAGGAACGACCTTTACGATCATGCTGCCTCTCGATAAGCGCGAAAAGGAGAATTAACATGCAGGTTTTGCTGGTTGATGACGAGCAGGAGTTGGTGTCGACACTGGCGGAGCGCCTGGAGATGAGAGGTATTGAGGCCGACTGGGTTACTACAGCCGAGGAAGCCTTAAACCAGGTGGACCAGCGGCCTTATGATCTGGCGGTTCTGGACATTAAGATGCCCAAATTGAGCGGGATTGCCCTCAAGAAAAAACTCCAGGAAAAACGTCCCGACCTGAAATTTATTTTCCTCACCGGCCATGGTTCGGAAGATGATTTTATAGCCGGATCAGCCGAGGCCGGCTCTGATTATTATCTCGTAAAACCCCTGGACATTGAGATCCTAATCGCTAAAATGAATAAAATTCTCGAGACCTGAAGGAGGGGCTATGAAGGTCGAATGGGAAATCCTGGGACAGGAAGGATTTCAGTTCTTTGGGAAGATGTCCGCCTCCATCTCCCACGAAATTAAAAATACCCTGGCCATTATTAATGAAAATGCCGGGCTGTTGGAAGATTTTACGATCATGGCCGAAAAAGGCCTGCCCCTTAATCCCGAAAGGCTCAAGGGCCTGGCCGGAAAGATATTCGTTCAAATCCGGAGGGCCGATGGGATCATCAAGAACCTGAATCGTTTTGCCCATAGTGCGGATGAATGGGTCAAAGCGGTTGATCTCTTCGAAACCCTGGAACTGGTGACCGCCCTTTCCGAACGCTTCGCTGCCCGCCGAAGTCTAACCCTGTCCCTTGCTCCTTTTCCGGAACCCCTATCGCTCACCACCTATCCCTTTTTTCTCGAAAACCTGCTCTGGCTTTGCCTGGATTTTGTCATGGCCCAGGCCCAAGCCGGCAAGACTATTTTTTTGACCGGCGAGAAAAGACCGGGGGGCCTCCAAATACGGTTTGGGGGAATCGAAAACGGCAATGAAAACCGGCCATCCGATTTTCCCTCCCCCAGGGAAAAAGCCCTGCTGAGCGTCCTCGGGGGAGACCTTCATTTTGATGTCTTTAAACGGGAGGTTAGTCCTGACGTTGCCCCAGGACCTCAGGAGTTGACCCCCCTTTTTATGGCTTTATAAAACATTTTTGAAAGGAGTCCGATCATGTCTGAAAAAGTTCTATTAGTCGACGATGAAGGTGATTTTTTGGAAGCCCTATCCCAACGAATGACCTCCAGGGGAATGGAGGTAACCACGACCACTTCGGCCCGGGAGGCCATTAAGAAGGTCGAGGAAGGATCCTTCGATGCCGTCATCCTGGACCTCATGATGCCTGAGATGGACGGCCTTGAGGTGCTGCAAACCCTCAAACAGAAAAAACCTGAGATCCAGGTCATCTTACTTACCGGTCATGCCAGCGTAGCCAAAGGCATCGAAGCCATGAAGCTGGGGGCCATGGATTTCCTTGAAAAGCCGGCCGAGATTAAAGAATTGACCGAAAAAATAAAAAAGGCCCAGGCCAAGAAGATGATCCTGGTCGAAAAACGCAATGAGGAAAAGATCCAAAAGATACTCGTCGATCGCGGCTGGTAACAGGAGGGGTCCGAAAGACTAAGCAAAGCCATTTGAACTTTTTTCTAACGTCCTGAAGAAATGGTGCAGGGAGGTCTTATTTTTTGGGAGTGTCCCAAAGTTACGTGATTCTCAAACCGAAGGGGTAGCCTCTTAAAATATTAAATCACCCCAAAGGGCTTCAGGGGTCTTGATTTCAAGGTTGTCCGAAAGGGTATCCGTAGCCCCAAACTGGGATCCACTCCGCAGGAGTGGGACTGAGCATTGTTTTGGATGCGAAGAACCCGGCCCGAATTTCTAAGTTGGTTGGGAGCCGGGCATTCACCCAAAACGATAAATAGCTTTGGTGGTGGCCTGTTTCTTAACCCACCCATAAACTTCCTGCCCGGGTTCAGGCTGCCGGTGTTTTGGCGGACAATCCTTGAAATCAAGACCCCTGAAGCCCTCTATGAATGGAGTGCTTAAAAATCACCTAACGTTGGGACAAACTCTATTTTTATGGTATAGTGGTCCTGATCTGAATTCGTTAACCCGACGGCCGGGTCACCCCCTAAAAAAATGGCCTCCCCTTCTTCCTCAAAACGTTCCCGGCGCCCGGCTAAGAAACGCCCTTTCTGGATCTCTCGGATCCTTCTCCTGATTATCCTGTTGGTGATTCTGGTAGGAACACCGCTGGTCCTTTATTACGGCATCCTCCTTTACCAGATCCCGGACATCACCTCTTTGAAGGACTACCAGCCGGCCCTGGCAACCCGCATCCTGGCCGAGGAGGGAACACTGATCGGGCTCTTGTTTCAGGAAAAAAGGATCCTGGTCCCCTTATCGGACCTGCCTCCCCTGCTCATCCAGGCCTTTATCGCTTCCGAGGACTCCCGCTTTTTTAAACACCGGGGTCTTGATTTTTTAAGTATCCTGCGGGCCGTTTTGAAAAATATCTGGGCCGGGGAAATCGTCCAGGGGGGAAGTACCATAACCCAGCAGGTTACCAAGTCCCTTTTGCTGACCCCGGAAAAAAGTTATTCCCGAAAAATCAAAGAAGCCCTCCTGGCTTACCGTCTGGATCAAAATCTTTCCAAGGAAGAAATCCTTTTCATCTACCTGAATCAGATCTACCTGGGCCACGGGGCCTACGGGATCGAAGCCGCGGCCCAGACCTATTTCGGGAAAAAGGCCCGCAATCTCAGCCTGTCTGAAAGCGCCCTCTTGGCCGGACTTCCCCAGGCCCCGAGCAGGTATTCACCTCTCCTCCATCCGAAAAAGGCCAAAGAACGACAAGGCTATGTCTTGACTCGAATGGCCGAAGAAGGTTTTATTTCCGAAACGGAGGCCCTTCAGGCAGCCGGAAGCCCTCTGGCTTTTGCCAAGAATACGAACCTTAACCAGCTCATGGCCCCTCATCTGATCGATATGGTCAGGAAATTTCTCTTTCAGGCCTGGGGTTCGGACCGGGTCCTCAAGGCCGGGCTGGTGGTCCAGACCACTTTGGATCCTCTCTTCCAGGAAGCGGCCTTGGCGGCCGTAAAAAATGGGACGGCTCAAATCCAAAAACGCCGCCACAACACCAGCCCCGGCCAAAATCCGGTGGAAGGGGCCCTGCTTTGCATCGAAGGGGCCTCCGGGGCGGTCAAGGCCCTGGTGGGGGGGAAGGATCATTCCCTGACCGAGTTCAATCGGGTGGTCCAGTCCAGAAGGCAGCCCGGCTCGGCTTTTAAACCCATTATCTATTCGGCGGCTATTGATAAAGGTTTTACTCCGGCGACGGAGCTGAACGACGCCCCTCTTTCCTTTGGAGGACCGGTGCCTTGGCATCCCCAGAATTTTGACCTCCAGTTTCTTGGACCGACGACTTTAAGGACCGCCTTGATTCAATCCCGGAATATTGTCTCCATCAAGATCCTTCAACGGATCGGCGTTAACTATGCCGTTGATTACGCAAAGCGCCTGGGTATCACGTCCGCCCTTTATCCCAATCTTTCCCTGGCCCTGGGGGCTTCGGGAATTTCTCTTTGGGAAATGGTAACGGCCTACAATTGCTTTCCTAACGGAGGCCGGCGGGTGTCCCCTTATTATATCAAACGGATTACCGATCGAACCGGCCGGGTTCTTTATGAACACCAGCCGAAGATCGAACCGGTTCTCGATCCCGATTCCGCCTATATCATGACCCACCTTCTGGAAGGCGTAGTTAAAGAAGGGACCGGCTGGCGGCTTAAGGCCCTGGGAAGACCCGTAGCCGGGAAAACCGGAACCACCAATGAATTCAGGGATGCCTGGTTTATCGGCTTTACGCCTCAGGTTACCGCCGGCGTCTGGGTGGGCATTGATGATTTAACCCCCCTGGGCCAGGGAGAAACCGGGGCCCAAGCCGCCGCTCCTATTTTTCTGGAGTTTTTTCAAAAGGCCCTGACCGCGGTCCCGGCCCTGGATTTTCCCGTTCCTCCGGGTATCGTTTTTCAGCCCATGAAAGGGGCCGGGAAAGATCCCCGGAACCGCGGTTTGGTCATGGAGGCCTTTAAGGGAGCGCCGGAAAAACCGGCCGGTGAAATCGACGGGGAGCGCTAAATAAAAACCCCCTGCTCTTTCCTTCAACCGAGAGCAGGGGGCCATTAGGGGAAGATCATCAAAAAAATCGGGCTTAAATATCCTTCAGGTTGTCCTTCACCGAGTAAAGGAGAATAAAGTTTTTATCCAGGTCGTCGGTCAGGGTCTTTAACTTGTCTTCGGGCAGGTCCTTGATCCGGATATAGACATGGCGGCAGTTCTCATCGCACATATCATAGGAGCTCAAGATACTGACCATCCGCCCCCCGTGCTTACGGATCGTATCGGCCACCTCCTTGATGGAGCCGGGACGATCTTCCAGGTTGAAGGCAAACTGGATACTCCCTCGATAGACCCCGGTCAGGGAAACCAGGACCTTAAAGATATCGCCCTGGGTGATGATCCCGACCATTTTTCCTTTATCATTAACCACCGGCAGACCGGAGATGCGATGCTCCAGCATCTTTACGGCGGCTTTTTCAACCGTTTCTTCGGGCCCGATCGTCACCAGCCCTTTGCTCATGATGTCTTTTAGTTTGAGTTCGGAAAGCAGATAGTAAAGCTCATGGACGTCCAAGGTAGTGGCCTTGGAGGGGGAGGCTTCTTTAATGTCCCGATCCGTAACCACTCCCACCAGTTTGCCTTTTCGCATAACCGGCAACCGGCGGACGTTATTCTCCTTCATTATTTGAGAGGCCTTCATCATCGAGGTGTCTTCATCAGCGGTTAAGACGTCACTGGTCATCCATCCTTTAACCAACATAGGCGTTCCTCCAGATTTTAGAAATATAAACCTCGGCTTCCATTTCTTAAAAAACCGGTCTACGGAGGCCTTTCTTTTGGCTATCTTATTATAATGGCAAGGATTGTCAAGTTTTTTTTAGATCCGGGCCTCTTGACGGACGAACCATCCGGGGTCTGGCGGCAGACGCCTCCCTACCCTTCTCCAGAAAAGAATGAGAAGACCCCCATAAAAAGGATCAGCACCATCAGGATTGAGAAAAGAAGGGCCGCCAAGACCCTTCCCATAGACATCCGGTGGATGGTTTTAAGCCCCACAAGCTGGGTCAGGACGACCCAGACCGCCCCGATGATTCCACCGGCCCAGGGCAGGATACTCCAGATCATTCCGGCCTGGGAATAGGACAGGCATTTAAAAGTCTGTGAGAAAGACCTGGGACCGGCTCCAAAAATCCTCAGAAAGGGATAAAAAAGGATAGTCAATAAGGCCTGCTGCACCATAATGAGCATCGGGATTAAGCCTATTCCTGAAAGCATGAATAGAATCCTGATTTCTACAGCCGGTGGCTCCAGCTCCTCGACCGAGGAAAAAAGAAGGCCGAACACACCTTGCCAGAAAACCAGGGCCGACATCCCGATCGATCCGGAAATGATCGCCACGGAAAGAGACGGGCCTATTTTTTCCTCCTGGGGCAGGGTACTGAAAAAAGGGCCGGGATGGAACAGGATGGCCGTTATTTTCCCGAACAGAGAAACCGTTCTTTCGGCTGTCGGCCGGGTCTGGATTTCGGGTTGTTCCATAAAATTTCTTCCTTTAAAAGAAGCCAGTTTGTCCCAACGTTACGTGATTTTTAAGCACTCCATTCATAGAGGACTTCAGGGGTCTTGATTTCAAGGTTGTCCGAAAGGGTATCCGTAGCCCCAATCCGGCCCGAATTCCTAAGTGGGTTGGGAGCCGGGCATTCACCTAAGACGATAAATCGCCTTGGTGTTGGCCTGTTTCTAAATCCACCTATAAACTTCCTGCCCGGGTTCATGCTGCCGGCGTTTTGGCGGACAATCCTTGAAATCAAGACCCCTGAAGCCCTTTGGAGTGATTTAATATTTTAAGAGACACCCCCTTCGGTTTGAGAATCACGTAACTTTGGGACTATCCCAAAGAAGCAGTCGGCGATCAGATAGCAGCCCTCAGCCAATTAATTGTCTTTAAAAGGGTTTCCCTGAAAGCTGATTGCTGACCGCTGAAGGCTGTTTTTAAATTTTCGGCGCGAATCGCCTGTCGTAACCGGTCATTTCCACATAGCCCTGGCCCCGGATCGGTCGCCCTCGAAATTGTCCCTGAACGCTTACCGCCCCTTCCCAGTAGGTAACCCGGGTGCTTTTCAAGGTCATCAACTCCTGGTCGGACACCAAGGGCGTTAATCGGACTCTAAGCTGATGGCCGGGCACCTCAATCTCCCAGGAAGCCGGATACACAGCCCCGCTCCGGGTGCTTTTCCAATAATCCAGGACCCGCAGCTGAAAATCAGTCCGGGTCAGGTGTTGGGTTGCAGCATCAGGAAGGATCAGGCTGCCGCTGGAATAAGGATCCAGGCCGCCGTCACGGTTGCGGATTTGATAGATCATCAGGTCCAGGTTATTGTCTAATTGCATGGAAAACCAGTCCCAGCCGATTTGATGGTCCTTAAGTTGATCGCTCCCGAACTCATGATCCATCCAACTGCTGCCGGTTACCGGTACCTCCTTTCCCTTAAGGAATAAGACCCCTTCGGTTTGCAGGCGGGTCAGGGAATAATAATGAGAGGCCCGGCCCGCTCCTTCTCCCTTCCGGCTGACGCCGCCGCGGCCATGGATGGCCGGCGCCTTTACCGGGAGAACCCGCAGCCGAAGTCCGAAATCCCGGTCTCCCGCCAGGAGAACATGTCCGGCCCCTTCTTCTTCCACGCTCCAGTTTTCCACCCAGACCCGATAACGGTTTTCTTCTGCTCCTGCCAATCCCAAATTCCCCCGGCCGGCTTTTTCAAGAAATCGAAAGGTCCCGGCCCGGATATCGGTCAGGGCCAGATGGGCCATAATCATTTCTTTTATCCGCCAGCGGGATCCCGGCAAGGGAAGGGTCCCCGGCACCAATCCGACCCGGAAAAAGGTCAACTGGTAGCCATATTTTTCGCCCTGGCCATCCTGCAGGTGACCGTTATAGTACCACCACTCGGTTTTGAAATCCCGGTGAACCCGATGGTCCCGGGGAAATTGGAAGTTCCAGCCGGGCAGGGCGGGCCTGAACGCCGCCTTTTTCTCAGACCCGGCCCAAAGGCCCGCCTCCCGGATGAACGGAACAAGAAAGAAACATCCCAGCAGAAAGAGGACCTTCCAGAGAGCGCTTTTTTCTTTTTTTTTCATGCCACCGGCCCTAATCCGCTCATTCTTCCCGGATCATTTGTTGTGTTTTCCCTTTTATGGCCAAAGAGGCCGGAATCCAACCGGCCAGGATGGAACCTAACAGGATAAGTCCCAGGGTCTGGAGGTAGATGGCCCAGGACCAGTAAAATGGAATCGTCCAGCCAAAGGACTGTTTATTAATAACAAAAATTAAAATCAGGGACAATACGGTTCCGGCCAGGCCTCCTCCCAAGAAACTGAAGCCGCCCATCAGGAGCGTTTCGATCAGGATCATCTTCCTGATCTGGATCGGCAAGGCCCCCAAGGCCCGGAGGATACCCAGCTCCTTTTCTCGAAACAAAATGGAAATGGCACTGGTATGGAGAATGCCCAAAAAGGCCACCAGGATGGCAATGGCCTCCAGGACGTAGGTGACTTGAAAAGTCTGGTCGAAGATCCGTAAGATCTCGTCCCGCAGCTCGCGGTGGGAAACGACGACCAAAGAAACCTGACCGGAAAATCTTTTTTGGATCGCCTTCCGCATCTCGGAAGTTCCGCCGGGACCCTTGAGATAAAGGCGCAGGCCGTTAACCCGGTCGTCCTTCCAGTATTTTAAGAAAAGACGGCGGTCCATCCAAACCGCTCCACCCTCGGTCCTATAGTCATAAAAAACACCGGCCACTGTAAAACGACGCGGACCCTCGGCTGTGATAAGAGATAGGGAGGAGCCGGGCTTCAGGGATAACTGGTTGGCCAAAACCTCGGAGATTAAGATTTCCTCCCCAAAGAGAACCTTGGTGAAGATGCCTTCCGGATGGCCTTCCCTGAAAGCCAACCCCCCGTGACGTTGGATAACCGCCAGATCCCCCGACCAGAGACGAAGCGGTTCGCCCCTGATCTCGGTAATCAGACCCCGATAATGATAGACATCCGAAAGCCCTTCCATGGCCTCGATGGAGCGAAGGACCCAGGGTTCTAAGAACTGGGAAAAGCCCTGATTGGAAGGGAAGACCGGGCTTACAAACAGATCGCCGCTGATCGATTGTTGGATCCAGGTATCAACGGCCTGGCGGAAACTTCGAATCATAACGGTCACGCTGATCAGCATGGCGATGGCCGTCATCAGGGCAGCCATGGCTATGGCCATCCGGTTCAAATAGCGATTCACATAATATAACCCCAAACGGGTTGAAACAGTCCCCCTCCTCCAACGAGCCATCAGGGAAAGGACTCCCTGGATAACGACCCGGGTAAAGGGAGGAAGCAAAAAAGAAAACCCCAGGGTCAAGGCCAGGGTCGAGGCCAGACCCCCCACCGGCCACTCCCGGTAATTGGGGACAAAGATCAGCATGCCGGCCGCTATCAGAAGCCCGAACCCGGCCAGGAGAAAAAGCCTGGTCCGGTCCAACCGGAAGGAGGTAAGACCGGGGTTTTGATAAATGACCTCTTTCGGTTGAATCCGGGAGGCCTGACGAGCCGGGAGAAAGGCGGAGGCCAGGGAAAGGATAACCGATAAGAAGGCGATTGACGCCGCCTCCCATAAAGGAAAAGAAAGGCGGGTAATCCCCACCAGGACATAGAGATTGGTAATGGTCCGGGAAACCGTGTCCAGAAGGAGACGGGCCAGGAAATAACCGCCTCCAATTCCCATCAAACCACCGATCAGCCCATATCCGGCCGACTCCAGGAGGATTAACCAAAGGACCTGTCCGGGCAGCATTCCCAGCGCCCTCAGGACCCCTAATTCCTTCCGGCGCCGGGCCACCGCAAGGGAGGTGGTGTTATAGATAAGATACATGCTTACCAGCAGGGCAATGAAACTTAAAGCCGTCAGGTTCAACTGATAGGAACGGATCATCTTTTCGGTTCCTCTTTCCCGGTCTCCGGGTTGGACGATCCGGACCCCTTCAGGAAGGACCTTTTTCAAATCCTGCAACTGGGTCTTTTCCGAGCCCTTCTTAAAAACGAGATCAATCCGGTCCAGACGGCCGATCTTTCCGAAAACCTCCTGGGCCTGGGCGATATCCATCACTCCAAAATTGCCTTCCAAGGCCTGGGCCGGCCCTTTGGGGTCTATCAGGGCCGCAATCGTCAGGGTTTCCGGGCGACCATGGACCAGGATGGTCAGGGAGTCTCCTTTTTTCAGTCCCTGGCCTCGGGCAAAATCGCGGCTCAGGCCCACGGTTTTAGGCGTCAGCAGCAGGGAAAAAAATTCTTCACTCCGGATGGAGGAAATCGCCTCGGAATGAGAACGAATTCCGGCCTCGCTGAAAAAATCCAGGCCCATGATCCAAAGCACTTCCCCCGGCCGCCGGTCCAGGGAAACCTGAAATTCTACGACCGGAGCCGCGGCTTCGACCACGGGATGCAGTTTAACGGCCGGAAAAAGGCCTTCATCAAGCTCCCGGCCGTCCTGCAAAATTTGCCACTGGGTCTGGCCGGAGATGGAACGAACCGTGCTTTTAAAGGAACGGAGGGACGCCCCGACCGAAAGATGGATGCTGACGAAGACCGCAACTCCCAGGGCCAGTCCCAGAATGGTTAAGAGGGATTGCCGCCAGGACTGGAGGTAATGACGAAGAAGAAGGAGAAGATAGAATTTGAGAAGCGCCATCAATAAACCCGATCTATGCCATCCGTAACACGTCAGCCCTTTTCAGAAAACCTTGGAGACCGCTTGAGCCGGGAATGATGAATAAGGTTAGCTTAGGACGTGACCGTCTTTGAGCTTGACGATGCGGTTGGCCAGAGAGTCGGCCTCCCGCGAATGGGTGGCCAGGATGACGGTCTGCCCCTGCTCTTGATTCAGGTCGGCCAGCAGGGAAAGGACCTGCTGCCCATTTTGGGAATCTAGATTGCCGGTCGGTTCATCCGCCAGGATCACCCGGGGAGAATTGATTAAGGCCCGGGCAATGGCCACGCGCTGCTGTTCGCCGCCGGACAAGGCCTGGGGCAGGTGCTGTCTCCGGTGGAGTAACCCCACCCGGGCTAACAGGTGCTCAACCCGGTCCCGGGTATCTCCCCCGCCCTTCCCCTCCAGCCAGCGGGGCAGGGCGATATTCTCTTCCACCGTCAGCATGGGGATGAGATTGAAGGACTGGAAAATCGTACCCACTTCCCGGCGTCGGAAGAGGGTCCGTTCTTTTTCGGATAGGGTTCCGATATTTCTGCCTCCCACCCAGACCTCTCCGCCGGACGGCTCATCCAGGCCGCCGATCATATTCAGAAGCGTGGTCTTGCCGCAGCCGCTTTTCCCCGAAAGGATAACCAGCTCCCCGGCCGCCAGGCTCAGGGTGATCCCCTTCAAGGCCCAGACCTCGGCCGCAGCGGTCCGGTAGCATCTGGAAACGTCTTTCAGTTCAATCAGGACCATGATGTCCTTAAATCATCCACTCGCGAAAAAACTCCTTAGATAGCTTGGTAATCTTGATCACCCAACGGTTTTCAGCGCAACCCAATTGCACCGGGATCGTTTGTCCTTCCAGAGCGTCACTGTAGGACAGGACCAGCCCGGCCATTCGCGTCCGATCTTCCTCATCGCCGGACCAGCCCGGCATGATCACCAGGGGTCCGGGAACATGCAGCACCCGAGCCCAGCCATCTTTCGGAAGAAGCCTTTCTTCAATGAAATCATTTTCCTTCTTGTTCCGGCCGATAATGGTCTTGGCCTCCGGTCGCCAGCGAAAATGGCGGCCCACTTTTAAGAACTCGATTTCCCTGCGGAGCGGGTCCGGAGCATGTTGGAGGAGCTCCTTCAAACGACGGGAAAAAACAGGATCGGTCAGAAGGCAGCCCCCGGCCGGTGTCGGATAGTCCTTTATTCCGTAGCCTTCGGCCAGGGTCATTTGACGTTTTCGGGAACGGCCCTGGATATCCAATAAACGGGAACGATCCACTAGCCCCTGCCGTTCCGGAACGGTTTCCGCAAGAAGACGGGCACTTAAGGGCCGCAGAATGCGATCAGCGAACCCGGATCCTTTTTCCACGGCCCGCAACGAGTTTTTGGTCTGGGAGAAAGGCCGCTGGCCCAAGACTTCTCCGGTAAAAAGAAAGTCGGCCTGAATGGCTTCCATCTCTTCTCCGGCCTTCCGGAGCATCAGGGCATGGCAATCAATGCAGGGGTTCATTCTTTTTCCATACCCATACCGGGGATTTTTGAGCATGACCCAATGCGGATCGGTAATGTCTTGTATCGTTAAGGGGACCTGCAGCTGCCGGGCAGCCCGCTCGGCCTTCTCCGCGCCGAAGAAGGGGGTGGTAAAAGCCAGACCCAGGACCTCAATCCCCTGGTCTAAAATAATTCGGGTGGCCAGCATACTGTCCAGGCCACCCGAAAGCAGTCCAATGGCTTTTGGTTTATGTTTCATAGCCAACCGGGCATCCCGATTTCTCGATCGTTGCCCTGCCTTTATCGAACTATCTCTGGCGACAGAGAAAAATTTTCTACGTCCTACGAACTCAGGACTCCTGACTCATTCACGTACCGAAACCAGATTACAGCGGCAACCGATGTGCATGACCCGCTGATTTAACCCGTCGTATTCCTCCAGGGAAAAGATGCGCTCTTCCATCTTCTGGCACTCCGGGCAGACCAGGCTGTCTCCCCGGGTCTCCCAGCGCAGCCCGGGCAGGCGGGTCCTCTTGGCATCGTAGATAACCCTTCGCCAAATAGCCCTTTTTTCAATCTCCAGATTTCCGGCCTCTTCTAATGACATGGCCCCCTGGTATGGCAGGTTGCGGAACCAGTCCGGCTCCCGGGCCATCAATCCTTCCAGTTCCCATCGCGCGGCTTTTAGAAAATCCTGAAAGCTTTTATTCGCTTCGGAAGGTCTGCCCTCTTTATCAACTTTTTTTTTCTTCCAAAATCGCATGGTCCTCCCTGGCTTTATGAACAGCCTCGAGATCGCATCTGGGTTATCCGGGCAAATGGGGCTGTTTTTCCGGAGTCCTATCGGGAAAGGGCTGAAGCAATCCGATGCCTTATGGATGCCGAACGCCGACATTATTATTAATAATCTCATAAATCCAACTCCTTTTCAAATTAATTTATTGCCTAAGTCCTCCGCTTCCTGATTCGTTTTTCAAATTCTACAGCCCAGAAAACTCAGGTCGACAAGACCAGAGTAATCGCCAGTTCAAAAAGGATTAACGGTGCCGTTTTGAAAATTGGATTCAGAAAGGGCAGATAGATAGCGGCCATTTGTTTGAGGGCCGCCAAGGCCGTTTCGGCCCGTTATTCCTGGACGAAGCCAATCGGGCGGACTCGGCCATTCGGGCTCTGATTAGCTCTTATCCTTCGTTGACAAGGGGCCGATAATTATGCTATTCCATTAGCCATCTTGTTAATTTTTCTTTTCCTAATTGACATCCCGGATATGTATATTATAATGATCATTAAAAATCCCAAAGGAGAAAGTTATGCAGGATTTTCAAAAGATACTGCCTGTTACGAAGGTCAAAAGGAATCTTCTTGATCTCCTCAAACAAATGGAACAGGAGGATGAGACCATTGCTCTCACCAAAAACGGTGAGGCGGTAGGGGTTATGATGACGATTTCCCGGTACGAGGCCCTGCAGGAAACCATTGAGATACTGGGAGACAAGAAAATCCTGACTGCTCTTAAACGCTCCCAAAAGGATTTTTTGACCGGCAAGGTCTTGAATCACGAAGAGGTCTGGAAGGACTAATGTCTTATCGTCTCATTTATTCCAATACTTCCGGAAAACAGATCAGGTCTCTCCACCCCTGGATAAAACCAACTATCAAAAAGCACATCGAGGACCTTAAGGAAAATCCCTTTTCAGGGAAGGCCTTGGAAAGAGAGCTTTCCGGCTACTATTCTCTCAGGGCAAAGCGGTTTAGAGTAATTTATGAAATAAAGGAACAGGAAAAAATCATACAAATCCATTATGTGAGTTATCGAAAAGATATTTATCAGCTCTTTAGGGAACTTTTAGAGGACAAACAATAACCATCCCTGCCCATTGGAGATATCAATAGGACCTGGAAACAAAAAAAGCAGTCCATCATTTTTCTTTTCCCCTTTTATGCAACTTCGAGGTTTACAGAAGCTGGGCTTCCGAGTGGCCGCCTTGTCCGGTATCCAGCGCCGTTTGGTGATCCTTGGACGACCTCAAGGCTAAAGATGCCGGATAGGAGGTTGCGGGGGGGAAATGGGTGTTGGCTGACCACAAGTCAACGAATTCATCAACGGCCCACCAAAAAGAGCAGGCTGGTTCTCCGGAAAGTTCACCAAAAAGTTCGGGGAAAACGCCGGTGGAAATCCTCTTGCTGTTAAAAGATAACCCGGCCTTATCCATTCCGGAACTTGCAGAAAAATTAGGGAAGTCGGAAAACGCAATAGAACGAGCTATCCGAAAACTTCGCCAAGCTGATCTATTGAAACGCATCAGTCCGGCCAAGGGCGGGTATTGGGAAGTGGTGGGGATGGGGAAAGGGTGATAGTGGGAAGATTCAGCTCTATTGGAAAACATATCCATTCTTTATTGACAGACAGCCTTTGGCTATGTAATATTTTTACTCGTTAATAATCTAACGGATTATCTATGGATAACAAAATTACATTCAAAGGGTTAGGGCCTAAAGAGGCGGAACTGGTTGCCCGGTTGGCCTATGAAAAGAAGAACATCGTTTCCACCCAGGATATCGCCGGCTTTCTACCCTCTGATTTTAAATATCGCAGCCAATTCATTTTTAACTTAAAACAAAAAAGTATCCTTACCCCGATTAAACGCGGGGTTTACGTCTTTACCCCCCTGGAGATGGTTCCCTCCGGTCCGCGGATTAACGAGTTGCTGATCCCTCCTGTGTTTTTTCCCCGAAAGGATTATTACATCGGATATTCCACGATGTTCAATTATTACGGATTCACCGATCAACTTTTTCAGACCGTTTATGTTCTCAACACGTCTGTATTCCAGGAGCGGATTGTTTTAGGTATCTCCTACAAGTTTTTGAAGGTTTCCCTAGACAGGATGTACGGAATTGAGACCATTAGGGTGGATGATACGGAGGTAAAAATCAGTTCCAAAGAAAGAACACTGGTCGATCTTGTCTATTTCAACAAACCGGTCGGTGGTAAGGCCAAGGCAGTTGATATCTTTGTCAGGATGGTCGGGGAAAAAAATTGTGATTTGAGTAAACTGGTCGAATACGCCTCTCGTTTCCCCATTGCTGCGGTGCGAAAACAGATCGGGGTGGTTTTGGAGGGCCTTGGCCTGAAAAAATCTGTCTTGCGCCCTTTGATTACCAGCGTTGAAAAAACAGCCATCACTTCGTTGACCGGCACCCGGAAAGGCACCCTGAACAAAACGTGGAAAGTCATTGTCGATGCTTCACAAGAAAAAAGATGATTTCCTCAGAACACTTAATCAGGTAGCCAGACAGACGGGTTTCCTCCTGCCTCTTGTTGAAAAAGACTACTACCTGACCCTCATCCTTTCACGCCTCCGAGACCTGAGCCCGGATCTTATTTTCAAGGGCGGGACCTGTCTGAATAAAATCTATTTCTCCTACTACCGGTTGAGTGAGGATCTGGATTTCACGATGCGTCTGCCGAAATACACTGCCACAAGGGGAATACGTAGAAAAAAAATTCAGACGGTTAAGGACAACATTGAAGCATTTGCTCTGCAGTTCGATTTGGGGATAGATGACCTGGAAAAAGCCGGACGGAATGAATCGAGACAGTACGTCTACTATTTTTATTATCAATCCGTGGTCCTGCCCGTAGAATCAAAGATCAAGTTTGAGATCGGACTACGGTTCAGTCCAATCTGTGAGCCGGAGAAGAAAAGGGTCCGCCATGAATTCGTACATCCCTTTACAGGGGAGCCTTTATTTGACGGCGGAGAGGTTAATTGCCTGAGGCTTAAAGAGCTCATTGCTGAAAAGTTGCGGGCAGCCGCTACCAGGGTGAGTATTACCCCCCGCGATTTTTATGATATTGATTTTATACTTAGAAACTCCTTCGACCTTACGGAACCGGAGGTTTTGAAGTTGTTTCAGAAAAAGCTTGAAGAAGATGGCGCAGATACCGACCTTACCAGGTATCGTGTCAATCTGGGGAGAAGCGATATCGAGATTAAAGACATGAGGCATCGAATAAAAGAGGAGCTTCTGGAAGTGTTGACCCCCGGCGAACGCAAGAATTTCGATCTTGATTCCGCGTTGCGAAGAATAAATGATGCTTTTAAAAGATTGCCTTGATGGAATTCGGCCTCGGCCTGACTTGGCGTGGCAGAGCCCAGGAGCGGACTCAATTACCCAACCGGAAAGCCTGGACGCATCGGTCCGGCCAAGGAGGGATATTGGGAGGTTGTGGAGAGAAGATAGAGTTTGCGGAGAAACTGGGATTAATAAAATCCGGGGGGGCATCGGAAGGAAGTCATAAGGGGGGCAATGGGTAGTTGAGGACGCCGATATTGGGTTAGCAAATAGATGCATCGGAATGCCTAAATCCAGGGCCTGAATCGGCCTGGAGGAAAGGCTGGTACAGGAAGCAGGCCGGCAAGGTCCCGTTTAAAAATATTAGGAGGGATGGGGAGTTTTTGTTTTGGGGCGGATGACAGGGCTCGACAGCGTCCGAGGGAACAAGTAGTGTGGAATCTTGTAAATTTTTAAGATTCGACCTCATACGAAAGGAACAAGAGAAAGACTCCTTGAGTAAAATTTTAGGCATTTTCATTGAAAAGTTATGCCCTGACAAATCTACTTACCAGCCTGGAGGAACCGATGAAATGCACGACGATGAGCATTGGAGAGCTAAGAGATAAATACAGAATCCACCAGATAAACCTAAACCCCCCTTATCAACGTAAGCCAGTCTGGAAAACCAAAGACAGACTCCTGCTATTATCTTCTCTATTTAATGGTATTCCTATCCCAGCAGTTATTTTCCACAAATATTTTAATTCGAAGAGGAAAAGAGAGATCTATGATGTTCTAGACGGAAAGCAACGCATCGAGACAATCCTGCACTTTATAAAATTAAGAACGCTAAAAGGCGAAAAGGAACTATCTGTTCAATACAAAAACCCTCAAACCAACAAGAACGATTCACTAATTCCAAACGCAGTCTTGAAACGCTGCGAATGGGGCCATGACGATTACAGCCTGCGGGTGGAAAACCTGCCCAAGGCCCCACCCAAGCCGGGGCAGTTACCCCTTTTTGGTGAGGAGATGGAGCCATGAAAGGGAAGTTGACCGATAGCCACGAGGGACAGAACATGGGAATAAACAAACCAGGTAAATCTGAGTTGATCCTCTACCAGACAGAGGATGGAATGAGCCACCTTGAAGTTCGTTTTGAGGGGGACACGGTCTGGCTGTCTCAGAAACAATTGGCCGACTTGTTTCAGAAAGACGTTCGGACGATCAGTGAGCACCTGCGAAATGTTTTCCACGAAGGGGAACTGCAGGAAGATTCAGTTATCCGGAAATTCCGGATAACTGCCGCTGACGGGAAAAGCTACGAGACGTTACATTATAACCTCGATGTTATCATATCCGTGGGCTATCGCGTAAAATCCTTTCGGGGTACACAATTCCGTATATGGGCTACTCAAAGGTTGCGAGAGTTCATCATCAAGGGTTTTACTTTGGACGATGAACGATTAAAACAGGCGGGAGGCGGAATCTACTTTGAAGAATTGCTCGAACGTATCCGCGATATACGTTCCTCTGAGAAGGTGTTCTGGCGGAAGGTGCTTGACATTTATGCCACCAGCATTGATTACGATCCCAGCGCGGAGATGGCCCAACAATTTTTTACTACCGTACAAAATAAAATGCATTGGGCTGCCCATGGCCTGAACAATTTCTTCGTTTTGGCGCCGAACTTGACCATATACAACAAGCTCATCACCGATTTTACCCCAAACACCCCTATGATGCCGTTTCGGAGAATATGACTTTGACTTGACTTGCAGGCCAGTTTGCGGTGTCGGGAAGGACTAATTCATTTGATTAGTTCCCAAGGAAAAAATATTTTCTTGACAATCAATTACTAAAGTAAGTATGTATTACATAATAACTGTTTCATCCAGCCTTATATCAATAATAACTGCCTGATTTCCATCAAATAAGGGGCAAAAGCACTGGAGTTTAGGCCGTGCCGAAAACGCTCCCCGACAAGATCACCCAGCGGAAACCTGACCGTTCCTCTCCTCCCGGCCGGGTGAAGATCATGAAGGCCCTGAGGGACCTTTTAGGGGAGAAAGAATTCAGCGCCATCACCTGGGCTGATATTGCCGGAACCGCCGGTGTCAATGAAGGACTTATTTATAAGTATTTCAAGGATAGCAGAAATCTGCTCCATGAGGTCCTCAAGGAGTTCCTCAAACCCTACGTCGACCGTATGGAGCTGGAAATAACAGGTCTTGAAGGGGCCTTCAATAAGCTCCGAAAACTCATCTGGATTCATTTCGATATCTACAATTCCGATCGCATCTTCGCAAAAATTCTGCTGTTGGAGGTTCGCAACTATCCGGGATACTTCCAAAGTGAGACCTACAAACTGATCCAGCACTATGCCAACATCATTCTCGACACCATCAAGGAAGGCATGAGAAAGGGAGAAATCCGGGACGACGTTTCAGCGCGCAATCTCAGGCAGATCATTATAGGAGGCATTGAGCATTGCTGTCTGCCGGGCGTCATTTTTGAAAAAAAATGGTCTCCCGATGCCTTGACCGAGGATCTCTGCACCATTCTCTTTAACGATTTGCGGAAAAACTAGACCGAGAGCGGGTTCATTGGAATGGACGAACCGAAATACTTTGGCGTTCGAATAATTGAATAGTTGGACACCTTCACCAGGGCGAAAGGCCCTGCTGCCTGAAAGACCCGGGAACCCAAAAAGATGATCACTCCGTCTCAATGCCCAAGGCCATGGTAGGTTCCACACCTTACAACGCCCCCCCCCTGGGCCACGAAGCCTTGCTCAAGGCCGAAGACCTTCATCTGGCCTTTGGTAAGGTCCAGGCCTTAAACGGCGTGAACCTCGAGGTGCGGCCGGATGAGATCCTGGCCTTGATCGGGCCGAACGGGGCCGGTAAAACCTCCTTTCTCAACAGTCTCAACGGATTCTACCGTCCGCAACAAGGAAGCATCGTTTTCAACGGGCAGGACATCACCCGGATGTCTCCCCATCACCGCGTGATGACCGGGATAGGCCGGACCTTCCAGGGTATTCAACTTTTTTTGGGCATGACCGTCCTGGACAACATCCTGACCGGCCGCCATATCCACATGCGCTCCAATGTCATCACCGGCGCCCTGCGCTGGCCTTGGGTTATCCGGGAGGAAATCGAGCACCGGGCCGTGGCCGAAGAGATCATTGACTTTCTGGAGATGGAGGCTATCCGTGAATCGGTGGTGGGCTCATTGGGTTACGGACTCCGCAAACGGGTGGACCTGGGGCGAGCCCTGGCCATGGATCCCAAAATGCTGATCATGGACGAGCCCATGGCCGGCATGAACGTCGAGGAGAAGGAGGATATGGCCCGTTTTATCCTTGATATTCAGGAATACCGAAAAATCCCCATCATCCTGGTCGAACACGACATGGAAGTGGTCATGGATATTTCCAGTCGGGTGGCCGTTCTGGAGTGGGGGCGCATTATTGCCGAGGGGACACCGTCCGAGATACGCACCGACCCCAGGGTCATTAAGGCCTATTTGGGCGAGGAGTAAGGAGGTGCCCAAGATGGACAACAGGGAAAAAGAACTGCCCCGGGTCGAAGCCGATACCTTGCCCAAATACTTGCGGATTAACACCGCTGCTTACGGCGAACGAACCTACATGCGGCGTAAAAATAGGGGCGTCTGGCAGGGCACCAGTTGGAACCGTGTTTACGAAGCCGTGCGGGCCTTTTCCTTGGGGCTGATGGAGCTGGGACTGGCCCGGGGAGAAACGGTAGCCATCGCCGGTGAAAATGAGCCCGAACTGTTCTGGGCCGACTTCGCCGTCTTGAGCGCCGGGGGCAAGGTGGTCTGCCTTTATCCGGACATGACCCCGCCGGAAATGGAATATATCCTGGATCATTCCGAAGCCACCTTTCTGGTGGCCGAGGACCAGGAACAGATCGATAAGTTCCTGGAGATTCAAGCGCGATTGCCCCGAATCCGGAAGGCCGTCTACTGGGACCGGCGCGGGATGTGGCAGTACCAAAACCCTATCCTGATGGAGTTTGGCCAGGTGCAGGAACTGGGGAGAAGGGCCCACCAGTCCCACCCCCAACGGTTCGATCGGTCCATCGACCAGGGAAAGGGCGAAGATATCGCCCTGCTCAGTTACACCTCGGGCACCACCGGCCTGCCCAAGGGGGTCATCATCTCACAAAGCTACCTGCTGGATAATGCCTTTCGCATCATCATGGCCAACGCCTTTAAACCCTTCAGCCAATACCTGTCCTACCTGTCGCCCGCCTGGGTGACCGAACACTTCTTTGCCGCCATCGGGGTCATCCTCCCCCTGACCTACAACTTTCCCGAGGAGCCGGAGACGATCCTGGCCAACATCCGAGAACTGGGGGCTGAAATCCTGGTTTTCGGGCCCCGGCAGTGGGAGAGCCTGGCCTCGACCGTCCAGGCGGCCATGCTCGATGCCGGGCCTGTCCGCCGGGCCTTTTATCAGACCGGCATGAAGATCGGCTTAAAGCGGGCCGATGAGCAGACCGAAGGCCTTAAGTCCGCATGGTTCTGGCGCCTGCTTCACCCGCTGGCCGAACAACTGGTCCTGGGACCGCTTCGGGACAACCTGGGGCTCAAAAAGACCTATTATGCCCTGACCGGGGGTGCGCCCTGCGCACCCGATGTCTTCCGCTTCTACCATGCCATGGGGGTGCGCCTGCGCAACGCTTACGGCAACTCGGAGTTAGGCATGTTTACCCAGCACCGGGGCGACCTGTTCGACCCGGAAACCCTGGGGCAATGGTACACCTCCCATCCTGATTTCGGCCCGCCGCTGGAACACCGGCTGGATGAAAACGGCGGACTGCAGGTGCGCGGCGCCTCGGGTTTCTCGGGGTACTATAAAAACGAGGCGGGCACGCAGGAGGCGGTTAGGGACGGTTGGTATATAACCGGCGACGCCGCCCGGATGAAGGAGAACGGCGATCTGATCTTCCTCGACCGGGTCAAGGACCTTAAACAGCTTTCCAGCGGGCACCACTTTCCCCCCCAGTTCATCGAGACCCGATTCCGGTTCAGCCCCTTCATTAAAGACGGTATGGTCCTGGGGGATGAGCAGAAGCCCTTCGTGGCGGCCCTGATCAACATCGATTCCGAGACCGTAGGCCGTTGGGCCGAACGGCAGGGCATCCCTTACACCACCTTCCCGGACCTGTCGCAGAAACCGGAAGTCTGTGACCTCATCCGCGGCGAGCTGGAACGGGTCAACCGCAATCTGGACGGGCCTTCCCGGGTCAAACGCTTTGTCAATTTGCCCAAGGAATTCGACCCGGACGAGGCCGAGCTGACCCGGACGCGCAAACTCCGGCGGGGATTCCTCGAAGAGCGCTACAGCGGGCTGATCGAGGCGATCTACGGCGGCCAGCAGGTTTACGAGGCTGAGGTGCCGGTCAAATACCGGGACGGACGGACCGGCCTGGTCAAGACCAATATCCGCATCAACCCTATCACCTAAGGAGGGCCCGGAGTCGTCTATGAAACCATTGTTTTATATTGACCTGCTCCAGTACACGCTGGACGGAACGTTTACGGGCGTGCTCTACGCCGTCATCGCCATCGCCTTTATCGTGGTCTACCGGGCCGGCCGTATTCTGAATTTCGCTCAGGGAGAGGTGATCATCTTCATGGCCTACATCATCTGGACCCTGATCGCGCTGGCCCGACTGCCGGTCTGGGTGGTGATCCCTTTATCGCTGGCGGTGGCCATGATCCTGGGACTGGTCATCGAGCGGGGCATCTTCCGGCCCCTGATCGGGCAGCCTATCTGGGCCATGGTCATGGTCACCATCGGCCTGATGATCCTGATCCAGGGCATCACCCAGGTTATTTGGGGCGGCGGAGAGCGGCCCTTTCCCCTCCTCTTCCCCCGGGCGCCGGTGAAAATAGGGCCGCTCCTCTTTACCAGTTCCATATTCTGGGGCGGCCTGATTTCCCTGTTCATTGTGCTGGGTCTGGCCCTGGTCTTTGAAAAGACCCGTTGGGGTCTCAGGCTCACCGCCGTGGCCGAAAACCACCAGGTAGCCCAGGCCATGGGCATCTCGGTCAAGAGCTCCATTGCCATCGCCTGGATGATCGGCTGGGCCTTGTCCAGCTTTGCGGCCGTGGTCTTCCTTAATGGAAAAGTCCTGACCTTCGCCGCTGCCGCTATCGGCCTGCATGCCCTGCCGGTGGTGCTCCTGGCCGGGCTGGAATCCATCGGCGGCGCCCTGCTGGCCGGGATTATTATGGGGATAGGCGAGTCCTGGGCTTCCGCCTTTCTTGACCCCTATACGGCCGGAGCCAGCTCCCAGGCCTTTCCCTATGTCCTGATGCTGATCGTGCTCCTGGTTCGGCCCCAAGGCCTGTTCGGCTGGAAGATCATCGAAAGGGTGTAACCCATGGCCATTTTACCCTGCGGCGTTCATTTCGAAACCTATCGGCAGCACCTGGCTTATTTGAGAACCCGACCCCAATGGACGGTCTTTATCCTTTTAATGTTGCTGCTGGCCGGGCTTCCGCAAATCCTCAGCGTCCGCTTCATCGCCATGATCAGCATGGCCACCATGATCAGCATCGCCGTGGTCGGGCTGCAGATCACCACCGGCTATGCCGGACTGCTTAACCTGGGCCAGTCGGCCTTCATGGGCATGGGGGCTTTCGTCTGCGGTTCCTTGGCCGTCAATTTCAACCTGCCCTTCTGGATTACCATCCCCGCCGGCGGGTTGGGCGGGGCGATGCTGGGGGCCGTCTTCGGCATCCCGGCCCTGCGGATCAAGGGCTTTTACCTGGCCATCACCACTATTGCCGCCCAGGTTATCTTCCCCTTGATCATCATGCACATGCCCAACCGCTGGTTTGGGGGGGCCATCGGGTTGAATCTGGAACCGGCCCGCCTGGGCTCCATCACTTTCAACAGCGACATTTCCCTTTATTACTTCATCATCGGCGCCGCGGTAATCATGCTTTTCCTGGCCTTTAACCTGGTGCGCTCCCGAGTGGGACGGGCCCTGATCGCCGTCCGGGACAACGACATCGCCGCCGAGATGACCGGCATCAATCTCTTCTATTACAAGACCCTGGCCTTTGCCATCGGGGCGGGTTATGCGGGCGTGGCCGGAGGGCTTTGGTCCTATTACCTGCGCTATGTAGGGGCGGACCAGTTCACCCTGTATTTTTCCGTCTGGTACATGGGCATGCTCATCGTGGGAGGCCTGGGAAGCATCCTGGGGGCAATCTTAGGCACCTTCTTTATTAGGGCCTTACAGGAGTTCATCACCGCCCTGGCGCCCTTCCTGGTCCAATACCTGCCGCAAACAGGCAGTGCGGCCATCTGGTTCGCGGGCATGAACATCCTCTTGGGCGGTATCATCATTCTTTTTCTTATATACGAGCCCAGGGGGCTGGTCCACCGCTGGAATATTCTTAAGACCTCCTATCGCATTTGGCCCTTCCCTTACCTCTAAGGCAGAGATGCGAAGAAGGAACCATTTTTTGAAGCGCGTTGATAAGAATCTAATGCAAGAAAGGAGAAACAGTATGAGCAAGAAATGGATTTATTGGTTGGGAGCGCCTTTGGTCCTGGTCCTGATGACCACAGCGGTCTGGTCGGCCGGGTACAACATCTCGGTCTCGCTGGACTACACCGGACCCTATGCCGTAATCATGCCACCCTTTGAATCAACCCGCAAGGCCTTGACGGCCTGGTGGAATGAGACCAAGGGCAAGAAGTTGGGGATCGAACTCAAAGACGTCGGTTATGACATGCGCTACGACCCCAGTGTGGTGGCCAGTACCTGGCCGGGCATCCTGTCCAAGGACAAGCCCATCGCCCATATGGGATTGGGCGGTCCGGACGTGGCCGCCCTGATGAAGCGCCTGCCCAACGACAAGGTGCCCATGTTTATGTCCACGGCCACCTACGGATTCGCCTGGCTGCCGGACACCTGGGTCTTCCAGCCGCGGCCCCCTTATGCCCATGAGGCCGCCGGGTTCTTCAACTGGATCCACAAGAATGTGATCAAGGACCGTAAAATCCGGATCGCCGCCATCAATTCCAAGGTCTCCCCGGCCTATGTGGACATGATCAACGGGATTGAGGCCTTCTGCAAGGCCACCCCCTGGACCGAATGGGTGGGCGTGGAATGGATCGCCATGAAGCCGGTCTCCCTCCTTCCTGAAGTCCGGCGCCTGTCCCGGTTGAACCCGGACTTTATCTGGATCGCCACCAACACGGCCCATGTCATCTCAACCATCCAGGCCCAGAAGGAGCTGGGTATCCACATCCCTATCCTGATGGCCTCCCATAATGGCATCGACATGTCCACCGTGGCCTCCAAGGACATCAAGCTGCTCGAAGGCCATTACGACTCCTATGCCATGGATCCGGGCATGGACCCCGACGTTCCCGGAGCCAAGATCGTCATCGAGTATTGTAAAAAGCTGGGCATCAAGGACCACTGGAGCAATCTCAGCGTCCAGGCCGCCTTGATGCAGTTGATGGTCCTCAAGGGGGTCGAAAGGGCCGCGGCCAAGGTCGGCCCGGATAAAATCACCGGGCAGACTGTTTACGAGGCCATGTTTCAGGGACCGCTGACCGAAGAAGACCTTCTTGGGCTGGCCCCGGCCATGACCTTCACCAAAGACGCCCCTTTTTCAACCAAAAACCTGAGGGTAAAGATCACCACCGTCAAGGACGGCAAGCAGGTGCAGTTAACTAAGGACTGGGTGCCCATTCCGGATTTTCCCAAGTGGGTTGCCCAATAGTTTAATCCGATCCGGAACGGGAGGACTCCCATGCTGGAACTGACCAATGTTGAAATGATCTATAACAAGGTCATCATGGTCCTCAAGGGGGTCTCCCTGTCCGTTCCCCAGGGAGGCATCGTGGCCCTTCTCGGGGCCAACGGGGCGGGCAAGACCTCAACCTTGAAAAGCATCTCCGGCCTGGAGCACACCGAAGAAGGCGAGGTCACCCGGGGGCATATCCATTTTGAAGGCCGGCGCATCGAGCACATGGACCCGACCCAGATCGTTCGTCTGGGGATCATTCAGGTCATGGAAGGACGGAAGGTCCTCGAACACCTGACCGTCGAACAGAACCTGTTGGTTGGGTCCCACCTCCGCCCCGGGATGCGGGAGGTCCGTCAGGACATGGACCTGGTCTTCGATTATTTCCCGGCCCTCAAGGCCCTCCGACATCATACCTCCGGCTATCTATCCGGTGGTGAACAACAGATGCTGGTGGTGGGTCGGGCCTTGATCGCCCGACCCAAGCTGGTCCTGCTTGATGAACCGTCTCTGGGACTGGCCCCCCTGCTGGTTCAGGAAATCTTCCGGGTTTTGAAGGAGGTCAACCAGCGGGAAAAGATCACTATGCTCTTGGTCGAGCAGAATGTGCGCGTTGCCCTGGAAATCGCCCAGCACGGCTACATCATGGAAAACGGCCGGATCGTGCTCGACGGGTCCTCGAATGCCCTCCTGGAAAACGAGGACATCAAGGAATTCTACCTGGGGTTGAGCCTGAAGGGAAAACGGAAGAGCTACCGCGAGGCCAAGCATTACAAACGCCGGAAGCGCTGGCTGGGGTGATGTAATACGAAAATACGAAATTCGAAACAATCTCGAACGTCCAAAATTCAAATGAACAAAACATCACCCCCTCTCTTGACGGGAGTGGGTAGGCTTGTATTCGTCCTTCCTAATTCCCCCATTCCAGAGAAGCAAAGGTTTCGAATTTCGGGTTTCGAGTTTCGGTCTAATGTTTCCTGAACCGATCGGCAAAGAGAGGTATATGTATGGATTATGAAACCCTTCAGTTCCAAGTCGAGGATCGGGTGGCGATCGTTGCCTTGAACCGTCCCAGGAGTCTCAACGCCCTCAATAGAAAACTGATCGAGGAACTGGACCAGGCCCTGAGCGTCATAGAAGGGGATGCGGAAGTGGGCGTGGTCATCATCACCGGCCAGGAGAAATTTTTCGCCGTCGGCGCCGACATTCCGGAAATCAGCGGCCTTGATACCCCGCTGGCGGCCCAGGCTTTCGTCACCCGAGTCAACCAGGTTCTCAATCGCCTGGAGGCCCTGCCCAAACCGGTCATTGCCGCGGTTTCAGGTCTGGCCCTGGGCGGCGGCTGCGAACTGGCCCTGTGCTGCGACCTCCGGATCGCGGCTGAAGGGGCGCGGTTCGGACAACCCGAAATCAAGATCGGCGTCATACCCGGAGGCGGGCGGGACGCAGCGTTTACCGCGGCTGGTGGGACTGGGCCGGGCCAAGGAAATGCTTTTCCTCGGCAACCCTATCGATGCCGACGAGGCCTTCCGAATCGGACTGGTCAATCGGGTGGTACCTGTCGGTTCACTCTTAGACGAAGCCAAGAAGATAGCCCAAGAGCTGCTGAAGCTGCCTCCCCTGGCCCTGCGAATGACCAAGTGGGTGGTGAACGAAGGAATCAACACCGACCTCCGGACCGGCCTGGGGCTGGAGGCCCGCTGCTTTGAATTCCTGTTTTCAACTGCCGACCAGAAGGAAGGTATGAAGGCCTTTTTGGAGAAACGAAGGCCCAATTTTCAGGGAAGATAAGATCAAAGAGGCTGGCTGGGGACTTATTGGATTGTATTAAAAATAGTTAGAAAAAGGTTTTCTCTCGCCCGCTCATCACGCCTTTGGCGTGATTCGCTCGAGTTCACAGAGTTCTCAGAGAAAGGCTGATTGTTTTTTAAGAAAAATCGTTGAGAAGCCGATTTTTCATAAACTTCCAGCGCCTTCGGCGCATTAAACCAGTTTCTCCGCGAAGCGGCAGAATTCTTTTTGATTGCCGTCCTCTCAACGGCAATCAAAAATATATTTTTCTCGGCGATCTCTGCGTGCTCTGTGAGAGATCGTCTTTTGTCTTTGGTTGTAGCTTTGCCGCGCTTCGTCTTTGCTTGGTGAAATAAATATAAGGAGGATTCAATGAGAGAAGTAGTCATACTGGGCGTGGGCATGACCAAATTCGGCATCTCCGAGTTGACCCAGAAGGAAATGTTTGTTCAGGCGGCCCTGGAGGCCTTAGACGAGTCGGGTTTGGAAGGCCGGGACCTGGAAGGGCTCTTCATCGGCAATGTCCTGGGCGACTACGAAGAAGGCCAGTTAAATATCGCCCCTTTTCTGGGTCATGAAATCGGTCTGCCGACATCAGCCCCGTCCACCCGCTTCGAAGGCGCCTGCGCCTCGGCCACGGTGGCCGTGCGCAACGCCGCTTTGATGGTCGCCGGCGGCGTGCACGACCTGGTCATTGCCGGCGGCACCGAGCGTACAGCCATCATGGGTACGCCGCTGGCCACCAAAACCTTTGCCATGGGCAGCCACGCTGAATACGAGAGCTGGGCCGGGATCACTTTCCCCGGCGTCTTCGCCATGGTGGCCCACCTTTATGCCGTCAAGTACGGCCTGGCGCTGAAAGAACTTAAGGAATGCATGGCCCAGGTCTCGGTAAAAAACCACTATAACGGGGCGCGCAACCCCTTGGCCCACTTCCAGAAAGAGATCACCGTGGAAAAGGTTCTAAGCGGACCAATGATCGCCGATCCGCTTCAGCTTTTGGACTGCTGCCCCTTTTCCGATGGGGCGGCAGCCGTGGTCCTGGCGGCAGCGGACAAGTTCAGGGGCCAGGTGAAAAAACCGATCCATGTGGCCGGGACCGGCCAGGGGTCGGCCGGGGCCCTCATCCATCAGAAGGACATCACCCGCATCAAGGCCCGTGAAGCTTCCATCGCCACGGCCTACCGGCAAGCCGGCATTGGACCGGCCGAGGTGGACGTCTGCGAACTCCATGACTGCTTCACCATCGCCGAGATCATTGCCAGCGAGGCCCTGGGCTTTTTCGAATTCGGCCAGGGGGCCGAGGCGGCCCGCCGCGGTGACACCGCGCTGACCGGTAAGATCCCCATCAACCCCTCAGGGGGTCTCAAGGCCAAGGGACATCCCATCGGGGCCACCGGGGCGGCCCAGGTCTATGAGATCGTCAAGCAGTTGCGGGGCGAAGCCGGAGCCCGGCAGGTCGAGGGGGCAAAGATCGGCGTGGTTGACACCCTGGGCGGCGATTTCAGCACCGTCTGCAACCTGGTTTTAAGGAGGAAGTAAATGCAGCCCTATCCCTTGAATTACCATCAATTTGTGGAAGGCCTCAAGGCCGGCCGGTTGCCGGGCCTCAAATGCCAGGACTGCGGGACCGTCTTCACCCCGCCCAATGGGGTCTGTGTGAACTGCAGCGGCCGGAGCTTTGTCTCAGCCGACCTGATTCCCAGGGGCACGATTCGGACCTTTACCGTCATCCGCGTCAGCCCTGAAGGTTTTACCCCCCCCTATATTGTGGCTATGGTCGAACTGGAAGACGGCCCTTTCGTGCTGGGCAATCTGGAGGGCCTCAATCCCGATTTGGCCGGCCTGGACCTCATCGGCCGCCCGGTTACGGTGGGGCAGCGGATCTTTCCCAAGCCGGAAGACCAGTCAGGGGCGGACGGTGCCGCCTTAACCTTCTCTTTGTCCGATTAGACCTCAAGAAAGGGGTACGATGAACTTTGACCTGACCGATGAACAGACCATGATCCGGGATATGGCCCGGGATTTTGCCAATGAAGTCATCCGGCCCCGGGCCGAAGAGATGGACGAGACGGGCGAGTATCCCTACGACATCCTCCAAAAGATGGCCGAGTTGGGTATGATGGGCATCCCTTTCCCGGAGGTCTACGGCGGATCGGGCGGTGATTGGCTAGGCTACCATCTCTGCCTCGAGGAAATTTCCCGGGGCGATGCTACGGTGGGGGCTTGTCTCGAGGTGACTACGGCTGTGGTGGGCGAGGAGCTCTTTCGATTCGGCACCGAGGAGCAGAAGCGGCAATGGTTGATCCCGGTCGCCCAGGGCCGGATCATCGGGGCCTTCGCCTTGACCGAGCCGGACTCCGGTTCGGATGCCGGGGCCCTGCGCACCTCGGCCGTCAAGGACGGCAACGACTGGGTCCTCAATGGCAGAAAACAGTTCATCACCAACATCGGCTTGGAGAACTCGACCTTCGCCCTGGTGGCCGCCCAAAGCGGCAAGAGCGGGGGCGGCCGGAATGTGATTTCCACTTTTATTGTCCCCAAGGACCAGACCGGGTTTAACCTGGGCAAGCGGTATAAGAAAATGGGCTGGCAGGCCTCGGCCACTCACGAGATCATCTTTGAGGACTGCCGCATACCGGCCGACAGTCTGCTGGGTGATCCCAACAAAGGCTTTGCCCAGCACCTGGCGGCATTGCAGACCGGCCGTATCGCCATCGCTGCCGTGGCTGTAGGCCTGGCCCAGGCCTGTCTGGACGAGGCCCTGGCCTATGCCAAGGAGCGTCAACAGTTCGGCCGGCCCATCTTCGAGTTCCAGGCCATCCAGCATAAGCTGGCCGACATGGCCGTAGCCATCGAATTGGGCCGCAACCAGTACCTGAAAGCCGCCTGGCTCAAGGACAACGACCGGCCGCACACCTTTGAGGCTACGGCAGCCAAGCTCTTCGCCTCGGAAATGGCTGAAAAAGTGGCCAGCGACGCCCTGCAGATCCATGGCGGGTACGGCTACATGCGGGAATATCCGGTTTCCCGCTACTACCAGGGCGCCAAGCTGCTCCAGATCGTCGAGGGCACCTCGGAGGTCCAGCGGATGATCCTGGGGCGTCTGCTGGCGGCCAAACCTTGACAGGGATGATCCTTTAAATTCGAAGCAGGGAATTCGAAATTCGAAACAAGTCTCAATAACCAAAATCTAAATGATTTAAACCTTTAATTTTTTAGACATTGAGACAATTGAGTTTTGAATTTGTTTCGGATTTCGAATTTTATAAATCTATCCCTTAAAATAAATCAGCTTCATATGCTTTTAGATCACACCCTCCCGGCGCAGGGCCTCAATCTCATCGCTGTTAAGACCGCAGAGGGCCTTAAGGATTTCCTCGGTGTGCTCTCCTAAGTCCGGGGCGGCCGACCGGGTTCCGGCAGTGGCCTGACTGAAATGAACGGGGTAACCGGGAATCATTTTTTTCCCCAAGGTGGGGTGGATAAATTCCACCAGGTAGCCGTTTTCGAGGACTTGGGGATCGCAGCCCAGGTCTTCCATGGTGTTGACGGCACAGCAAAAAAAATCGTATTCGGCAAAGACCTTCAGCCATTCTTCCCTGGCCCGGGTGGCGAAGATCCGGTCAAAGAGGTCCACCAGTGTTTCGGCATGGGCCAGCCGGTCTTCGTCGCTTTGAAATCGCGGATCCTGTTCCAGATCCGGATGGCCCAAAGCCCGGCATAACGGGGCCCAAAAGCGGTCCGTTGGAGTAAGGGTCATCATGAGCCAGCGGCCATCCCGGCACTGGTAGTAGTTCCTCAGCGGATGTTCCCGCCGGCGATCATGGCGGGGGACAGCCACCCCCCCCAGGTGAGTGATGAGGGCATTGAAGTAATTCAGGAAGATGGCCGAACCAAGAATAGAGACCTCCACTTCCTGCCCGACACCGGTCCTCTCTTTCATCACCAGGGCGGTCAGGATCTGGTGACTGACCATGATGGCGGTCACCTGGTCGACCAGCCCGAACTGGGATACCACCGGAGGCATCCAGGGCTCTCCCATAGCGTACATCAATCCGGACCTGGCCTGGCCCTGGTAGTCAAAGCCTCCTCGATCCTTATCGGGACCCTGCGGCCCATAGGCCGAAACCGAGGCATAAATTAATCGGGGATTAAAGGGAACCAAGTCCGGGTAGGTGATCTTCAGGGCTTCGACGGCCAGGGGCCGCATGTTGGTCAGAAATACATCCGACTGTCCAACCAGTTGAAAGAGGATTTCACGGCCTCTTTCCGTCTTAAGATCAAGGGTAATACTCTTTTTATTCCGGTTGGCCCCTTCACAGAAAAGGTTTCGGTTCCCGGGGATTTCAAAGGGAATACTGCCGATCCGGGTCAACTGCCTGACCGGATCTCCAAGCCCCGGTTGTTCGACCTTGATGATCTCGGCCCCCAGATCGCCCAGAATAGCCGACCCCCCCGGTCCGGCATGATACAGGGCGCATTCCAAAATCCGGATCCCTTCTAATGGCCTGCTAACCGTTTTCCCCTCATCTCCTTCAGACGAGGGGGAAAGAGGTTCTTCGCTTTTCATGTTCTGAACCCTTTCTTATCTATTGACACTGACGGTTCTTTTAACATACCCTCTTTTCAAAGAAAATGTTTATCCTCTTTTAAAATAAAATCCGTTATGCCCATTTACGAATACCAGGCCCTGAAGGCAACCGCTTCCTGCCCTAAATGCGCTGATCGTTTTGAATGGATTCAAGGAATTCACGACCAGCCCTTGCGGCTATGTCCGGATTGCGGCGCACAGGTCGGAAAAATAATCTCTGCCTGCCATGCCGCCGTGGCGGAATCGTCCCCGGAGCAGAATTTGGCGGAAAAAAAGATCAAAGAATATGAACAGTCCGGGCGGTGGAGCCACGCCGCCGAGTTGGCCGACAAACAGGCTGAAAAGACTAAAGACCCATCCCTCAGGAACCGGGCCCTCGAAAATTATAAAAAAGCCGGTTATTAGTCAGCTAACCACCGGCTCATCCGCTGATTTGACGGGGGGGCCGGGAGTAAAAAGGAACTTATTCGTTTTTGGTGTTGAAGGAGTTTTTCCCTTTAAGTCGGACCTTATTAACCGTCTCATTGTAGTATTGACTCGGTGAGGCTACATTTTCTTCCGTCTGAGGCTTTCGGGCTGGTCTTTTCTTCGGACTTATCCACGGGGGATGCTTTTCCCCCTCCGCATTCTCGCCCGCTAAAAATCAGCGGACGAGCTGCGGCTTCCCCCGTTCATAAGTCCGGAAAAGACAGCGCCCTTTCGCCAATGACTCCAGAAAAAGCAGCCTCACCTGCCTGGGTCAAGGAATTACTATTATGAGACGGTTAATAATTGCAGTATGGTTATTCGGTTTTTTTAATTTTCCGCTGGTTCCCTACCCAGGAGAAAACAACCATGAATGAAGGCCAAAAAGGACTGGAACAGAAGGTCCTGTCCACCGGTTTGTGCGCGGCCTGCGGGGCTTGTTTGGCCTTGTGTCCTTATCTTCGAACCCGGCAGGGCCGGGTCGTTAAACTGGATGATTGTGATTTAACCTCCGGCCGGTGCTATGCCTATTGCCCGCGGAGCCGTGTGGATTGGGAAGAGCTCCAAACACGGATCTTTGGAAAGGACTACCGGGAAATAGAAATAGGGACGAACCGTCAGGTCCTGATGGCCAAGGCTACGGACCCGGTCTGGAAGGAAAAGGTCCAGAACGGCGGTGTGATCTCGGCCCTGATCGATTTCGCCATCCGGGAAGGGATCATTCAATCGGCTGTACTGACTCAGACGGGATGCCGACCTCCTGCCCCAAGGGCAGATCGTTTCCAAAAGGAGTCAGATCCTTTCCTGTTCCGGCTCAAGCTACGTTTCCGGCCCAACGCTCGAGGCCTTGAATCAAGGACCCTGGGAAGGGGAGGAACGGATCGGGGTGGTCGGCCTTCCCTGCCAAGTCCTGGCCCTGGCCAAAATGAAGCTTTCCACCCTGGAAACCAAAACCCCTATTGAACGGCTGGATCTGGTCATCGGGCTCTTCTGCACCTGGGCCTTGGATTTTAAGCCTTTGAAACAGTTCCTGGCCGGTCGGTTCGGGAAAAATCCGATTCAGAAGCTGGACATCACCCCTCCCCCTGAGAGGCTCTTAAAGGTCTGGGTTGGGGGCAGCGTTGAGGCAATTTCCCTGGATGAGATCAGGGCCTTTATCCGCCCGGCCTGCCTGGTCTGTCCGGATATGACTTCGGAGTTTGCCGACCTTTCCGTGGGGACGGTGGAGGGAAGGGCCGATTGGAACACGCTGATTATCCGGACCGAGCGGGGAGAAGAACTGATTAAAAAAGCCGGGAAAGCGGGAATTATCGAGAGCCAACCCCTTCCCGCTGGCCACCTCGAACATCTCAAGGAGGCCTCCCTACTTAAAAAACAGCGGGCCCTGACGGCCCTTAAAGCCAAAGAGGGCCAGGTTGAAAATTATTTAATCCTGCCCGACGGGTTGAGCGAAAAGATATTGGAGGGCAAAGGATGAACCCCCTTCTCAATCAAAAGGGAAAATGCGAGCTTCTTATGGGGAACGAGGCCATAGCCCGGGGGGCCCTGGAAGCCGGGGTTCAGGTCTGTGCCGCCTATCCGGGGAATCCCTCTTCTGAAATCATCGGGACCTTGGCCAATGTGGCCGTCGAAATGGGGATCCATGTCGAATGGTCGGTGAATGAAAAGGTGGCCTTGGAAGTGGCCGCCGCCGCCTCTTTCGCGGGGTTAAGGGGCCTGAGCGCCATGAAGCAGAACGGGATCAATGTGGCCTGCGATTTTTTACTGAACCTGAATTTGACCGGCTGCGGCGGGGGGCTGGTGGTGGTGGTAGCCGATGACCCCGGGGCCTTGTCTTCCACCAACGAAGAGGATTCCCGGCTTTTTGCCAAACTGGCCGGCCTGCCCCTCCTGGAGCCGGCTACCTTTCAAGAGGCCAAGGACATGACCTGCTTCGCCTTTGATTTGTCGGAAGAGCTGGGGCTGCCGGTCCTGATCCGCACTGTGACCCGCATCTCCCATGCCCGAGGCAATGTCCTGTTGGGCGACTTCCATCAAAGAAAAACGAAAACCCTATTTTGATACCCAGGCCCCCCGAATCACCTTTCCGGTGGTCGATAACCACAAGAGGATCTATGAAAAATTGGGCCGGGCGGCCGGCCGGTTTGAGACCTCTCCTTTTAACCATTACCGGGGCCCGGAAAAACCGGAACTCCTGATCATCGCCAGCGGCAGCGGCTGGCTCTATTCCCTGGAAGCCGTGGTCAATTTAGGGCAGGAAAATCGGGTGGGGCTGCTAAAACTGGCTACCACCTGGCCGCTACCGGCCGACTGGGTCCTTCAGCACCTGCAAAAGGCCGAGGACATCCTTTTTGTGGAAGAAGTGGACCCTTTTCTGGAAAATAACATCAAGGAATTATTTGCCCAGCATTGTCATAGCCTGGGGTTAAAGCGCTTCCTGGGCAAGGCCGACCAGACCCTGCCGGAAACCGGGGAACTGAACCCGGATATTGTGACCAAAACGATTCAAGCCCTGCTTCATGTTTCTTATGAGCCCCGGCCGCCGGCCTATGCCGACCGGGCTAAAGAGGCCGTCGAAGAGCTGGTTCCCGGAAGGGACCTGGGCTTCTGTGCCGGTTGTCCCCACCGGGCCACCTACTGGGCCGTAAAAAATGCCCTGGCCCTGGACGGCCGGAACGGCATCCTCCTGGGGGACATCGGTTGTTATTCTTTGGGGATGAGCGCTACGGGTTTTCATCAGATGAAGACCCTCCATGCCATGGGTTCGGGAACCGGACTGGCCTGCGGGATGGGCCAGCTCGGGCGATTCGGCCTGGACCAGCCGGTGCTGACGGTTTGCGGGGATTCCACTTTTTATCATGCCGTCATGCCGGCCCTGGCCAATGCCCGCTACAATGGTGCGAACTTCATCCTTCTCCTGTTGGACAACAGCGGTACGGCCATGACCGGTTTTCAACCCCATCCCGGTACCGGCAAAAGGGCCACAGGCCAGGAAGCCCCTATCCTGGATCTGAAGACTATCTGTGAGGCCCTCGGTGCCCGGGTGGAGGAGGCCGATCCCTTTCAACTGCACGAAACCACCGAAGACCCTTTTGAGACTCCTTGAAGAAGACAGCGGGCCAAGGGTATTGATCCTTAAGCGGGAATGCGCCTTGATTCGGGGTAAGCGGCAAAAGAAGCTCTTCCAGATGAAGGTGGACCAGACGCGTTGCCTTGGGGACCGCTGCGGCTGCAACCGGTTATGCACTCGAGTCTATCAGTGCCCGGGATTGGTCTGGGAACCTTCCTCCGGAAAGGCCCAGATCGACGAGGCCATCTGCACCGGCTGCGGGGTCTGTGCCGAAATCTGTCCGGCCTCGGCCATTGAAAAGGAGGCGGTCTAAATGATTCTCCCGGTCGATCCCTTCAATATCATTATCGGCGGGGTAGGGGGCCAGGGTAATGTCCTGGCCTCCATGATCCTGGGACGGATGCTGGTCTCCCAGGGAGGAATTGTTACCATTGGAGAAACCTACGGGGCTTCTCAACGGGGCGGCTCGGTGATGAGCCACCTGCGGGTCTCGACCAAGGACCAGTTCTCGCCCATCATCCCGGAGGGGAAATGCCACCTCTTGGTGGCCTTGGAACCGATTGAAGGTCTCAGGATGCTGGCCCCCTATGGGAATCCCGGGGTGATGACCGTAGTCAATACCCGTCCTATCCAGCCGCTGTCTGTTCTTTCCGGGAATGCCGTCTATCCGGACCTTTCCATAATCCTGGCCAAGATAGGCGAGCTGAGCCAGCGGGTCTGGACCCTTAACGCTACCGAGATAGCCCTTAGGATGGGGGATCCCATATTCGCCAACATGATCATGCTGGGGGCCTTGTCGGCCCTTGAGGTCCTGCCCCTGGACCGGCTTATTTTTGAAAAGACCATTGCCGACCTCTTCCCCGCCGAACGGTTGCCCGTCAATATGGAAGCCTTTGACCAGGGCAAGGAAGCGGTCCGGGAGATGGTTTGATCAGATAAGGATGTGGGCACTTATTAACCGTCTCAAAATAATGATGACATTACCCAGGCAGGTGGGGCTGATTTTTCTGGTGATACGGCATTGGGTCCGACCCAATGCCGTATAGCTAAGGAACGAGAGGAGCTCTTTGCCGTTATAACGTCCCGTCCGCCTACAAAGGCCCTTTTCAGAAAATCTCAAGAAATTCAATCGTTGTTTGGCTCTACCCTATTCTGGCAGTATTCCGGTACCTTTCTTATGTGTGAAAATCCTTAGACACACAATATTTTATATAATTTTCAACGACATGCCTTCCTGAATTGTGTTTGAATTGTGTTTGAATTGTGTTAAATTCCAATTAAACCCAATCAGTTCACTACGGCATGCCACCTAAATCGCAAACCATCTGCCAGCCCTGGTTCGACCTTCCACTTTTATCTTCTCCTCTGCCTTTAATTCCTTTAATAGACTATGAATCTGGTACCGGGAAAGAGATGGCAACACCTGGCTTAGTTCCTCGAATTTGCATCCCCCCAATCCGCACTCCTGAAGGTGCTTATGGAGAAGGGCCTTATTGGTCTCTTTGTCCAATCCCCTTTTGCGCGTATACGTTCCTCTCTTTCCTAAAAAAATGTGAAATTGTCTGGATAACACATACTTACCTCGAGCCGACCGTTCCAGGATCCCATTTTCCAAAAGAATTGGAATCCTGGACTTGTAATAATCAGGCAAAGGATATCCCCAGAACACATGATTTAAAATTATAAAATCATGTGTTGTAAAAGAGGTGAGGCGTTGTTGGCCAATTTTTTCTAGAAATCGTAAAAAGCGGGGATCCTGAACTTGACCGTGAAGCGTCAAAGAAACCTGATATTCATCGGTGCCCTGGAAATCTGGAAGCGGCTTCCCCTCCCGAATGCAAGCCTCAAAAATTCGGTTTACCCCTTGTCCGGCACGCTCAACCAATCCGCATTTGGAAAAGGCGTCAGCTAAACGACGGTTTCGTGGAAACTGCCGATCAAGTATATTTTCAGGAGTAATCCCCGGTGGGAAACCGCCAGGACTGATAATTTCTATACGCCGGGGGAACTGTCGAACAGTGACTGATCCCGCATGGCGATAGTCCCGATGGCTGACAGCGTTCAGGATGGCTTCACGAATGGCACCCTCATTAAATGTGAATATATCGAGCATAAACAATCCGTCCTGGAAATGCTGCTTTTCATTCCTTACACCAATATTTCCCCAAAGTGCATCATAGTAGGAAAAGAAGCCCTGGCGATATTCCTCCCGCTGCTGAGCCGGACCGGAAGCCTCGGTGGAACGGTATTCAAAAATGACCTCGGCCTGAGCCAAATATTTCCCCAAAGACTTCCGGATCCCGAAAAGGATCAGGGCGGCATAGGTCACTTGACCATCAATTGTGAGTTCTGCATCTTCAAGCAGCTTTTCAGTGGAAAGTCTTTCAAGGGCCTGATTGCCTGACCTTTTTATCCATCTCCTTCGACATTCTTCAACTGCTGTGGATTGAGATCATTTATTGCAGCTTTGTGCATCCTCCGAGAGCAACGGCGCCTCATCAAAAATAGGTTTCAGCGTATCCGGCGTCATAGGGGCAAGATCTTCACCGCTTCGCATCCAGTAGGCACCTTCAATTTGAATAGGCATACCGATTGGGCGGGATGGAACATGGAAAACAACAACCCGGCCGTCCGGGTGATTGATTTCTTCTCCTTCAATCCGCAACCTCAACCTTTCAATTAATCCGGCTTTTGTCCTTTCCAAGGGTTTGAATGTTTGGCAACCGACAATCTGCCGAGGTATCTTATCAGTTACTCCAAGGACCATTCTTCCTCCACCTTCGTTGGCAAGGGCCGCACAATACTTTACTAATCTATCAAAGTGGAAGTTTTGCTTTGCCTCTTTGAACTCAAGGTGTTCATCCTCTTTAGAAGCCATCCACTTCTGTAACTGACTGAGAGAATTGTCCATTAAGACGCCTCGATATGGAAATTAATCAATTATTTTATAATGTTTTTCTTCTATATTTCAATCAGTTTGGTGCTCGCCAAAGGATATCTCACCTTCTTGGGCTTCGACCGGTTCCCCGGCCAGGCTGTCCAGCCATTTTACCCCCTCGTAAAATACTTCATCATAACGGGGTGGTCTGGAGGATATGGTTTGCTCCTTTTTTAATTTCTTTTCCACAAGCTTAGCCTGTATTCGATCTTTAAGGGCTTTCATGTCAGCCTTCCTTTTTTTCTGCGATGAGGCTTGATAGAGTTCTACAATATCAGAGACTTTGCTTGAAGGAACTTCCTCGGCCTCTTCCTCTACGATTTCTGTTTTGAAAGACAGGGTTTCACCTGGCGCTGCTTCCAACATTGGCCGGGTCTGATTGTCATGGTGAAGCAGGCTGGTGGTATCATCTCCAAATTCATGAACCAACTTTTTAGGGTGATGATCATAATTAAATACCTTAATTTCTCCGGATGATTTGGTTGCTGGTTCCATTTCGAATTCAGGGCTCCGGGAAAAAATCAACCCGCTTCCCTTGCCGGCGGGCTATTTCCACGATAGCGCTGGAATCATCCTCTTCCCACTGCTTTTCCCCACAGGGTATAGGTTCAATCCTGCTGTCTATTCTGGCCGCCAGACGCCAAAGCAGATCCACATCCCGGCGATTTCTTGGGCCGTCAAATCGGGGGGAAATGACCATAAGGTCAATATCGCTCCACTTATCTGGGTTTCCTTTTACCCAGGAGCCGAAAATCACCCCGAACCGGATAGCCAACCCCTGTTCGTTCAGCTTTTTAAGATAATCGCCGACCGCATCTAAATACGATTTTTCAGCCATTCAAAAACCTCCTTGGCCCGGACCAGATATTGTTCCCCTTCTGAGGCGCTTGGAGGGGCTTGGAGCGTTTCCGGATAACGCCCCTCTACGTTGAAGGCATTCAATTCCGCCAAAATATCCATACTGATCTGAGGAAAGATTAAATCCTGCCAGTTCGGCTATCCGGATCAGATTGTGGATTCGGGGAGCCAAATCTTGGGTGGTCCGGCAAACATGGGCTTTGAGTATTTTCTCAAGGGCCAAATGCCCCAAAAAGAGACCATGCCTCACCCGACCCTTTGAAAGCAGTTCTTGGGCAACCTCCCAATCTTCTTTGGCTCCTTCAACCCAATAGTGTATCTGCTTTCCTATATCTACCATTTTTGACCCCCTTTTCTGCCTCGGCTATTACCCAGCTATCCATTTTGAATGGTGTACATAGAGGTGCCAATCTAATATGCGTTCCCAACACCTTGAGTCCTCCGATAGGCTTTGTTGGCCTGGGCCGCCCACGATCCATTCCGCCCTGGACTTCCCCAAACACCGCCTTTTCCCCCCCTAAAAAACGCGATATAGGCCCCAACCAGAACCCCTTTTCAGACAATCTTAAAGGAATCCAATCAATTGGCCTGGCCCGATCCCAATTAACTAATTCCCAAAAAAATGCTTGACAATCGCACACAAAAATATAAACTTCTGATTAAGACGGGTAAATCCTGGTGTGTGCTCGGGGTGCTTCCTTCCATCGGTTGGAAAAGAGCCCCGGGATAAGAGACATATCAGGGGCCGTCTTTTTTATTGCTTTATTTTAGGTATTCGTCTTCAAATGCGACCGCCTTTTTAAAAACATTATACCATTCCAGATTGTTCCGCTCATATTTCCGATAAAGCCCCCAGCAAAAAAGATCAACGGCCTGCAACCCCGGGTTGTCGTGGGACCGTTCATGGGTAATATACAAGGGGATATTTAAAGGCAGGAGCCCTTCAAGGTGGTTAGCGACATACCGATTAAAGTCCTGTATCTCTTTTCCCCTCAAGACTATTTATTTGGAAATAAGTAAGGTGTCCCCATAATTACGTTTATCAGTCCCCGCCCCTAATTCTTTGCATTAGAAGAGGCTATTTGCTGCTTTCGATTAACTGGATATCTCTTTTAAGCCAATCATTGACTATAGTTTCTACATTCCTTTTTTTCTTTTTGGCCACTTTATTAATAAATGCTGCCACAGCAGGATCCAGATAAACCGGGATGTTTAACTCAGTCGATGGATGATAAAACTTACCTCGTTCCCCTTTTGAAAAGTCGTATTCTTTTTTCATTTTTTATAACTCCCTGTATTGTATAGATTCAGGCCTGGTTGCTTTCCTTGAGGAGATGATCCTGATGGAACACGAGGATCATCTAATTTTGGAAAGGTGTAGGACTACAACCAGCAAAATGCCGCCCCCGTTTTTCCCTATGGTAATCCATCGATCCTCTTCCAGGCTGTGATCATCATCATAAATAGAAATCGCATGGGGATCTTTAAAAACGTAAGCGGAACGTTCAAAAGATATACCGTGTTTCCGAAGATTCTAATCCGCCTTTTTAGGATCCCACTCAAAATTATAGCGCATTTATCCTCCTCAATGATAGGCTTTGTTGGTCTGGGCCGACCCAGATCCATTCCACCCTGGACTTCCCCAAACACCGCCTTTTCCCCCTCTAAAAACCGATATAGGCCCCAACCAAAGCCCCCTTTTCAGATAATCTAAATAGAATTCAATCAATTGGCGTGTCCCGACCCAATTAACTACATGTAAAGATATGCTCGTAAAAGCTCATTTGAATTTCTATTTTCAATACGAGGCTTAATCATTGCATACGCCTTATTCATAAAAAACTGATTAAAAAGAGACTTCACATTATTAATTTCTTTTTCGGTCATTCCTTTTGCTGTACCATATATGTCCCATTCTTCATTAATACCTTCAGGAAGACCAATTGCCTCTAAATTATCGATAGCGTACCCGAATCCTAAAAAAAATATTCTTTTGTAATTTGCGATTAAATCTTTTACCTGCTCTTTCATGCCTTGTGATCTTTCGCCGATTACTCGAATTCCTCCTGATAAGTTCTGAATTTTTTCAAAATCAACTTCCGAACCGTATTTTGATCCACCATTAATAACATGATTATCAACCTGTCCATAAACATGAATAATTGGAAACGGCAGATATTTCTTTTGCCAATTTAATCCGATTTTTATCAGGTCACTATTTTGGGAAAAAGCATTAAAAAAGCTTTCATATAGAAAATGTTCTAATGATCTGTCATAGTTGAAAGTGATAAAAGCGATTTTATTTTCACGAAATTTATCAATATCGTTAGGTGTATTAAAGGTCGATATCATCCTGTTGAACAATAGGTTATACCAGTCTTCATTGGAATCATTCAGATTTTCCCTAAATTTACTTGTTTTTTCTTTGGTTAGGATAATTTGTGTAATCGCCATTTTTCCAAAGTTAGAAAATATTGGGTTCAAAGCCAAAAATTTATCAATAGATTCTATGCTGGATTTTTTAAAGGTATTTATAAATTCTGGAATCTTTTTCAAAAGTTTAACTTTTTCTTCGGCATTTATTAAAGAATCCTGTTTTAGTAATAATTGGAAAGCCGTGAAAAAGTGTCGGACGATTTCAGACCTTAATTCTGGTCCTGTTGGGTATCCATAAGGTTTGCTGGCACCGGCTCCGAGAACAAACAAAGTTGGGGTTTCAATCATTAACTTATCCAATAAAATTTTTCGGGTTAAGCTCACCTTTTACCATTTATTCTCTTTTATAAATCATGGCTGATTTCGGAAACCCGATGGCTTCTTGCAGGGTGGCTTCGAGGAGTTGGCGGCGGGTAGTGGCGGTGGTGTTGAGCCGGGCTTCCAGTTCGTCGCATAGGATCATCAGTTCGTCCGCCTTCGCAACGATCCGGTGTTGTTCGGCGAGGGGGGGGAGGGGAGTAATTTGATTATTCGCCATTGATGCGGTTAGTTCAACTTGTTTGGTAGCCCCTGATGCTCTACCTTCTATCGTTCCGTATACATAATCGGAGCGAAGCCAAATGAGAACAAAACGCTCATAAACGAGAAAACAACGTATGACAGTCACATGACTATCGCAAACTAGCGGCTCAGGTGGATGATCAACACGAATCACACGACCAATGGTCCCGGTTCCAGTAGAGTTCCAAAGAAGGTCGCCGCCTTGTAGAAACCGAACTGGTTCATAGTTTTCTAAGGACTCCGACACCAAAGATTTCGCCCACTCCATGTGAAGGCCATCCCATTGAACGCATTTCTGTGAAATAACTGGACGGCCATATCCGGCTGCATATTTGGGTGATTTTCCACGTTGAATGTAAGTTGTGATATCACATAGCTTAGCCCAGTTCCAGCTTGGCGGAACAGAAAATGGGATTTCATCTTCCTTAATAGGTCTAAAATATTGCTCTTTCCTAATTTGGCCCGCTTTTGCTAAACGTCGTTTCTCCAGCTCAATCCGCTTCAGCAACTCTGCCGCCGGCTCATCATTCGGGTCCTGCGGGACGAGTTTGCCGCGGACGGCGAGGTTGAGGATGGTCTGGCGGAGTTGGTGGATGTGTTCGGGGCGGGTGGTGAGGCGCGGGAGGTGGTTGAAGTAGAAGCGGGCGCTCTCGTCGAAAGTGGGATGGCACCCGAGTTCCGAGTTCGTCATCGCCATTGTTCAGTCCGTGCAGGGTCGCCGCCACCAGCCGGTCGCGCCGCCTTTCGCGCTTGGCCTGCGCCGCCTCCAGTTCGTCGCACAGCGCCATCAGTTCGTCCACCTTCGCCACGATCCGGTGTTGTTCGGCGAGGGGTGGGAGGGGGAATTGATTATTCGCCATTGATGCGGTTAGTTCAACTTGTTTGGTAGCCCCTGATGCTCTACCTTCTATCGTTCCGTCATACATAATCGGAGCGAAGCCAAATGAGAACAAAACGCTCATAAACGAGAAAACAACGTATGACAGTCACATGACTATCGCAAACTAGCGGCTCAGGTGGATGATCAACACGAATCACACGACCAATGGTCCCGGTTCCAGTAGAGTTCCAAAGAAGGTCGCCGCCTTGTAGAAACCGAACTGGTTCATAGTTTTCTAAGGACTCCGACACCAAAGATTTCGCCCACTCCATGTGAAGGCCATCCCATTGAACGCATTTCTGTGAAATAACTGGACGGCCATATCCGGCTGCAATTTGGGTGATTTTCCACGTTGAATGTAAGTTGTGATATCACATAGCTTAGCCCAGTTCCAGCTTGGCGGAACAGAAAATGGGATTTCATCTTCCTTCAATAGGTCTAAAATATTGCTCTTTCCTAATTTGGCCCGCTCTTTGTAAACGTCGTTTCTCCAGCTCAATCCGCTTCAGCAACTCCCCCGCCGGCTCATCTTCGGGTCCTGCTCCACCAGCTTCCCTCGCACGGCCAGATCCAGAATGAACCGCCGCAGGCGCGGCACGGCGTCGGGTGCTTCGCTGATCTGGTCAAAGTGCTTGAGGAGCCAATCAGGGTTCATGGGGCGATTCTCTTGCTCAGGATTTCCTGCCAGATGGGGCGTGACTGCCAGTCGGTCCGGGAAGCCCATGTTGGGGATAAGTTTTGGATCAAGACGCCCTATATGATCCATCAATCTTAGCGGCCAGCGACTATCCGGCTCAATGATCCGAAGCATGTGGATAAGCAGGACCAGCGAGTTATAGAGACGTCGGTCCTGTTCCGGATGAAAGTTCGGGATCAGCACGGCCGGCCTTGATGTGGGCAATGCCACGGTTACAGTAAAGCGGCGGTTCCACAGTCGTGAATGGTGGGCGCAGAGGTTGCGCAGATACACGCTGTGTTCCAGCAGAGACTTCAGGACATCGATGGATAGCTGGTAAGTCTGGGCGATGCGTTTTTTATCTCTATCATGCCGTATGTTCGTATAGAAGCGACTCAAGAGCCCAAAGGACATAACCTCACAGACCGCCCAGATGGGCGGACGGTTCATCCCGTATTTGTTCCGGTAACGGGTAACGAAAACCTCGTCGCTGCGACTCAGTTCCTCATCAAGGATGGAAAGCTGTTTGGCATGTGGCGGATAGTTCCGGAAATTGGACGGGTCTTCATAGGCCTGGGGGCCGTAGGCATGACCGAGCACATAGGTCCAGCGCGCTCGGACTGAGATTTCGACGCGTTTACAGGCTTCATTAACCAGTTGGCGAAGCCCGCGATCAAAACAGTAAAGGGTCCAAAGGGAGTCAAAGGTAGTACCGGGGAGATATCTATCGGGATTGGTCTTTTCTACGAAGGGAAAGCGGTAAGCCGACAGGCGATAATAGTTGTGGTGTTCAAGGATATGGAGGGCCTTGCCTTCGTCCTAACGCCCATACCCCGTTTCTTAAGGATCTCAAGCTGTTCGGCGTATGTTTTGGGGGGTTTATCAGCGTTCATTCCCCCTCCAGAAAAAAGTAACCCGCCAATTTGAGCATCGTTGAGAGGCTTGGCGGGTATTGTTGACTCATATTTTGCCATTACCATCCCGGAAATGTCAAGAAAATATTTTGTTAGTGACAAAGGGTCGGTCCCATTATCGCAGCAGCGCCTCCTCCAGAATGGCCTTCAGCTGGTCCCGGAGTTTGGCCGTCTCCCTCTCGCTTTCCTCCAGCTTGGCCAGCAGTTCGGCGGGATCGCCGTGGTCTTCCTCGACGGTATGGGGGTTCTTGAAATCGAGGTTGTAGTTGCGGGCCTTGATCTCGATCGATGATCGACCTTCCAGGCGACTTCATTTTCTTCTCGCTTCTCCCACCAGTCGATGCAGGGCTTCAGGTGCTCGAAGCGGATCGGCCTGGTCATCGAATAGGCCTTTTGGCCCTCGGGGACGCGGTGCTCGTAGTACCAGACTTCCTTGGTCTGCGTGCCCTTCTCGAAGAAAAGCAGATTGGTGCCGATGGAGGCGTAGGGTTTGAAGACGCTGTTGGGCAGGCGAACGATGGTGTGGAGGTTGCACTCCTCCAGCAGGTGCTCCTTCAGCCGGGTCTTGACCCCTTCGCCAAACAGGGTGCCGTCGGGCAGGACCACGGCGGCGCGGCCGGCGGGTTTGAGCAGGCGCACGATGAGGGCCAGAAAGAGGTCGGCGGTCTCCCGGGTCTGGAAGTGCTTCGGAAAGTTGGTCTCGATGCCGTCTTCCTCGCGGCCGCCGAAGGGCGGATTGGTGAGGACGATGTCCACCCGGTCGGACTGGCCGTAGCTGATGTAGGGCCGGGCCAGGGTGTTGTCGTGGCGGACGAAGGAGGGGTCGTCGATGCCGTGGAGCAGCATATTGGTGACGCAGAGCATGTGCGGGAGCTGCTTCTTCTCGGTGGCCCGCAGGCCCTTCTGCATCTTCTGTTCGTCAGCCGGGGTCTTCACGTAGCGCTCGCGCATGTGGCGGATGGCGCAGGTGAGGAAGCCGCCGGTGCCGCAGGCCGGGTCGAAGAGGATCTCGCCGGGCTTGGGATCGATGCGGTCGGCCATGAAGGCGGTGACGGCGCGGGGGGTGTAGTACTCACCGGCGTTGCCGGCGCTCTGGAGGTCGTTCAGGATCTGCTCGTAGATGTCGCCGAAGTGCTGGCGTTCGGCAAGGTTGTTGAAGTCGATGGCGTTGATCTTATTGATCACCTGGCGCATGAGCTGGCCGGACTTCATGTAGTTGTAGGCGTCCTCGAAGACATCGCGCACCACGCGGCGCCGGCCGTCTCTGACCGGCGCCGGGCAGTTCTTTGAGCGTGGGGAAAAGCTCGTCGTTGATGAAGGCCATCAGCGCGTCGCCGGTCAGGCCTTCAGGATTGGCGGCCCAGGCGCGCCACTGGAGCTTCTCCGGGATGGGCGAGCGGTAGCCCTTCTGCATCAGTTCCAATTCCTGGTCCTGGTCGTCGATGATCTTGAGGAAAAACATCCAGCAGAGCTGGGAGATGCGCTGGGCGTCGCCATCGACGCCGACATCCTGGCGCATGATGTCCTGAATGGATTTGACGGTGGTTCGTACATTCATAGTGGTATCAGGCTGCCTTTTCGTATAGAGCGGACTGGAGTTCGTGGACGGCTTGCTCAAAGCCTCGCGTCCGCCGAAGGTCTTGAGAAGTTCAATCGGAGTACCCATGGTGTCAAAGGGGGCGATCTTCAGGATACGCGGATCGTCGAGGTCGGTGACGCCTTCGTCCTGGTATTTCTGGAGCAGGGCTTCGAGCACGGCCCGGGCCTGCTCGCCGTACTTGGTGAAGACATCGCGCTTGCGGACATTCTCCGCCCGCTCGCGCCGGGTGAGCGGCGGCTGGTCGAAGGCCACGTGGCAGATCAGGTCGAAGGGGTCGAGGTCCTTACCCACTTCCTCGGCCAGCGGATCGAGCAGCAGGCCTTCGTTCTCCAGTTCTTCGATGATGGCCTGCTTGCGCTCGGCTCCGTTCCAGCGTTTGAGGAACTCGTCGAGGCTGGCGAAGCATTTGCGGAGCGTCTTCTTCGAGTAGTCGCGCAGGCTTTCGGTGACCAGTTTTCCGTTTTCGTCGAGGTATTCGATACGCTCGGCCAGGATGCTGACCGGTTTGCCGCGAATGTAGTATTTCGCGAGGCGGCTCCTTGGCCGTCGTGGATGTTGATATCGGGCGGCTCGGGATCGACGATCACCTCTTCATCTTCGCCGGGTTTCGGCGGAATGGGCTCTTCCCGGTCGTCCGTCGGCGGCACATCGTCCGGGGGCGTAACCGGATCGTCCTCTCCCGGTTCGTAGATCTGCACCGGCTCGCCGTCGAAATCGGGGTCAGCGAAGTGGTTGGTGGCCTTACGGAAGTCGATCAGGGTGAAGTAGTACTTCTTGGTGTCCTCGTGGACGCGTGTGCCACGGCCCATGATCTGCTTGAACTCGGTCATCGATCCCACTTCGCGGTCGAGGACGATGAGGCGGCAGGTCTGGGCGTCGACACCCGTGGAGAGCAGGCGCGAGGTGGTGACGATGACCGGATACTTCGCTTCCGGGTCGATGAAGTTACCGATCTGGGCGCAGCCTTCGGCGTCATCGCCGGTGATACGCATGACGTAGCGGTCGTTCTGCTGCACCAGGTCCGGGTTTTCGTTGATGATGGCCTGCCGCATCCGCGCGGCGTGTTCGGTATCCACACAGAAGACGATGGTTTTCTGGAAGCGGTCGCCGCTTTCTTTGAGGAATTCGGTCACCTTCCGGGCGACACGCTTGGTGCGCTCGTCGATGACCAGATTACGGTCGAAGTCTTTCTGGTTGTAGATGCGGTCCTCGATCTCGTAGCCGTACTTGTCGGTTTCGCCCTGCTCGGGGCGGTAGCCCTCCACATCGACGTCGAGATGGACCTTGACCACCTTGTAGGGCGCGAGGAAGCCGTCGCGGATGCCTTCCTTCAGCGAGTAGCTGTACACGGGTTTGCCGAAGTAGTGGATATTGGAGACGTATTCCGTCTCCTTCGGCGTGGCGGTGAGGCCGATCTGGGTGGCGGCGGAGAAGTAGTCCAGGATCTCCCGCCAGACGGAATCCTCTGCCGCGCTGCCCCGGTGACATTCATCGATGACGATGAGGTCGAAAAAGTCGCGGCGAGAGCTCCCGGTAGAGCTTCTGGCGTTCCTCGGGGCCGGTGATGGCCTGGTAGAGTGCAAGGTAGATCTCATAGGAGGTGTCGATGCGCCGATGCTTCTTGTCTATCGCTGTCGGCAGTTGCACTTCGGCGCCATCGTCGCGCTCGATGGTCTTCGAGGAGGTAGAGAGCTTCGCCATGGCGGCGCCGAAGGGGCGGAAGTCGTTCACCATCGTCTGGTCGACGAGGACATTCCGGTCGGCAAGGAAGAGGATGCGTTTCTTGCGACCTGCCTTCCACAGGCGCCAGATGATCTGGAAAGCGGTGTAGGTCTTGCCGGTGCCGGTGGCCATAACGAGGAGGATCCGGTCCTGCCCCTTGGCAATGGCTTCGATGGCCTTGTTGATGGCGATGCGCTGATAGTAACGCGGCTCCTTGCCACTGCTGTCCTCGAAGTAGTTCTGGAGGAAGACTTCCTCTTGCTCCGGGGCCAGGCCTTTCCAGCCACGGTATTTCGACCAAAGGTCTTCGGGTGTCGGGAAGGCGTCGAGGGACAGCTCGGTTTCGGTCTGACCGCTCTGGCCGGTGCGGTCGTGAAAAAGGAACGCGTCACCGTTTGATGAGAAGACGAAGGGAATGTCGAGGGTCGCGGCATACTCCGAGAGCCTGCTGCATGCCGTCGCCGACGGCGTAGTTGTTGTCTTTGGCCTCGATGAGGGCGATGGGGATGTTCGGCTTGTAGTAGAGAATGTAGTCGGCGCGCTTGGCCTTGCCGCGGGTGACCAGCCGGCCGCGGACGATGATCCGGCCTTTGGTGAACGAGACCTCCTCGCGAATTTGCGACAGGACATCCCAGCCCGCCTGCTTGACAGCGGGCGTGATGAACTTGGTGCAGATGTCGCGTTCGCTGAGGTCTTTCTTGTTCATGGTTTTAGGGATTAAAAAGAAAAAAGCCTTGTATGAGCTTTCCCATACGAACGTTATTGTCGACGATGAACAATTCACTGCCGGTCAGGCTGGTGCGTTTGGGCATAGGCGGTCCTTAATTATCTAAAAATCTTCAAACTTTCACTTGCCTTCGGGTTAACAATTTATCCTTTTATCGCGATTCCCTTGCCTGCAATCGGTTCAAGAGGCTAACTATTTCCCGGTAGCATTTATCAAATGACCGGGCTCGACGTGCCGCCTGAAGGTCAAACACCTTAGTGAGAGCGGGCTGATCCAAGGTTTCCGTATAGGGTCGGTTTCGAGGCATCCGCGCACTTAGCCACTCCTTGGCCCCACGGATTCCCTCCGGATTGCTCTCAGTCATCAGGTCCGGGGACAACCCCCGGGCACCCTTAAGCGAATCGGCAGCAGCGATAAACCAGGCTTCATACTCCTGGTTGGCCAGCACAACTGAAACGGGGTAATCCGGCCGGGCTTTGAGTACCCGTCGGTATAAGGCCGGGCCGTCAAACTTGGGACAACACCCTTCCCAATCGCAATCCAGCAAAACAAAAATCCCGCCTTTCCCTTCCAATTTCCGGCTAGCCAGATCCACTGTCCGTTCCAATTCACCCTGTTTTATTAAACGATTTGCAGGAACCCGCAGTATGGGGTCTATTTTAACAATTGCCTGTGGGGCAACCTCTGCGGTGACCCGTTGGATAAGCACCGGTAGGGCCTCAACCTCTCCGTGGCCTTCCACTATGGCCGCAATCCGGATGAGGCTCATTTTGGAAATTCCCCAAACAATTCCATTTGAGAGGCTGGGATTCCTTCCACTTTTTTAGTGTCCGGTATCAATTGGTTGAGGCGTAAAAGCTCTCCTGCCGTATAAAGCCTATCACGGATGGCGCTTCGTCCAGCTTCTTCCAATGGACCGATTTTGGTTTCCCCATTTTCGCTGATGACGGCCAGAATCCAATCATCGCGGACGGATTTATCATCCAGAAGGTCGGGACTGTGGCTGGTAACTGCAACTTGAACCATTTTGGACGCAGCCTGAAGGGCATCGCGGAGAATTCCCGCAGCTCCGGGATGGACCGCAACTTCGGGTTCTTCGATCCCCACAAAGGGCACACGGCGCCCCCCCCCATTAACGGCCTGGTACACCGCAGTTAGAACACCCAGGGCACGAAGGGTCCCATCGGACATGTTTTCTGCTGGAAAACGCCAAGGAGCTTTGTTTTTACCCACCACCTGACGAAACTCCAACGTTTCTTTCTTCGCCACATGCTTGACCTCTACTTTTTGAACCCCTGGAACCACTCTGGAAAGAAAATCCATGATTTGTTGATAGGTTTTTGGGCGTTCCTTGGCCATAATGTTTAGGACGCTGGCCAGGTTTCCACCGTCGCGACGCAGTAGTTCTCCCGGGTCTGGGGGCTGCAATTCTCTGATTTCATCAGGATTTAAATTATAAAAACCCATTCTGGAGAGACGATCATACAGAAGTCGGAAGGGAGGTAATCCGGCCGCAACCACTAAATACAACCGGTCGGTCTCCGCCGGCGGCATCACCTTCTCACTTGAGTCCATTAGTTTACCACCTTCAATTTTATAAAAACTTTGCTCTCCCACTCCAACTCCATATATATGACACTCTTCCTCCTGGACTTCAAAGCCCCCCTTTGGCAGGGCGCCCACCCTAAAAGCGAAATAGCCCTCATTCTCTCCCGGAAGATTGAAATCCAAGCGAATTCCAAAGTGCGTTGGATGCCCGGAAGACCGACGACGAACTTCTCCAATCCCACCCCGTTCTCGTAGTGCGTGCTCCAAACTGGTGTTGAGTGACTCAGCCAGAAGTCGCAAGGCATCCAGAAAATTGCTTTTCCCTGCCCCATTGGGCCCCACGAGGAAATTAAGCGTTCCGAGATCCACGGAACAGGCAGCAATGCTTTTATAGTTTCTCAAAACAACACGCCGCAAGAAAACTGAATTATTCATAAGAGCCTCCCGGGTCTAGATTCCCCGATTTTAGAACTTTAAAAAGATATTCGAAAATTCTGCTCAAACTTCTTCATCCATCCTTAAAAGCCAGGAGAGAACCGATCTTAGAGAAGCCTCTGAAGATGCCCATAGATTTTGAGATCTGGCACCAGTCATGGAGGTATTTGAGGACCTTCCAATCGGTGTCGCTGTTATCAACGATGAACAGCTCACTGCCGGTCAGGCTGGTGCGTTTGGGCATGGGGTTTGTCTCCGGTTCCGTGGGTTATCTTTTCGAAAATCTATCCCGACTTATTCCCCTCATTCTGCCCCCCTCTCAGGGGTATTGCCTTTTTTCTGCCAAACAAGATCTTAGGTGCCTGGTCTTGACATTTGAGATAAGGCCTGTCTCTTACCACCTGTTCTTATCTTAAACTAAGTAGGCCATCCTTTTTATGGTACACCTTAAAATAAGAAAACCCCACTTCCTTTTACAAAAAATGGGGTCTTGTCGGACTGCTTCATGGACCGGCCTTTCGGTTATAACTTATATTCACCGCAGAAGTCTAAGAGAACGCAGAGACTTTATCTTCCTAAAAGAACTCCATGACCTAAAGAAATTGAATCTGGGCTTAGTGTTATCCCTTTATCAGGTCGTAATCATATATTTCCTTGTGATGGCCTATATAAAGAAAAACGACTTTATCCTTTTTAAGGAATCGAAAGATTATCCTATGTTGGAGGTCTACTCGAAATGACCAGACATTGAAATGCTTAGGGTGAAGCTTCTCAACTCGGAGGGATGGATGAAAGGGATTCTCTCTAAAGAGATCTGATTTCTTAACGGCTTTATGCTGAAGGGTTCTGTTTAATTTCTCGAATAAAGAGTCAAAAGTCTCGGTGGTTATGATTTCCATTTAACCGGAAACGAGTTCGGCCAGGGATGGACGTTTTTTGAATCTGCCGTTTTTTAAATCTCTCTCCGATTTGGCCAAGGTTTGAATGAACTCAGATTTAAACAGACCGGATGCGGAACAGAAAGCCTCCAGATCATCTTTCCTGACGCTTAGATGGATATACTCGCGGTCTTCTCCGGCAATTTTGGCCCTGATTCCACTCATAGATATCTCCTCGTTCATTTGGATACCATTTTACCAGTAGAAAGATTATTTTTCAACATTCTTATGCCAGACCATCAAGAAGACCCGGACGGGACCCGGAACGTTTGTCCAAGAGTTGCTTCTTTTCCGGCCTCAACACAAAAAGCTAATCAAATTATGACGTTCTCCAACTAAAAAGTTCCCAATTGGCAGGAAGAGATTTTAATTTTCAAGGCCTCACAGGCTGAAGAGATTTCCCTTTTAGCTATTTTGAATTTCATCGCTATCTCCCAAGCTGAGGCACAGGGAAGTTTCTCCTTAAGCAGGGATTCCCGTATGGCCGCCTCCATGGCCGGGGATACGATTTCTGCTGCTTTAACCCCTTTATCAGGGGGGCCATATCCAAAAAGCCCGAGCTGGCATTTAATGACGGGTATTTCTAGTAAATCTATAGTAATACCCACTTCATCCGGTGCTACTTTTAATTTACTGGCGACTTTAAAGGCAGCGGTGCAGGTTATTTTTCCATCAGAGGCCCCTTGTTTCACAGCCTCGGCGATTGCCGGATTCAACTTAAGTTCCGGCGCGTGTTTTTTTCCATAACCACCTTTGTCTTTGTGTGTCATGAATTCCCTCCCCGATAGTCCTTTATCCAACTTCGAATTCTAAATCTTTTTTTTAGATTATCCTTTTTCTGTCCAAAACGGCAGTATTAATTAGAAACCAAACGTTGTTTTTTATTTTTAAGCATTAAATCCTTTTTCCGCAAGAATTTTAATTCTTTCGTTTTTTAATTACCGGTGAAAAAGGGCTCAGGTCTGCTCTTGACTCTTAGTCATTTCAAAACCGAGCAGGGTCATCCTCGGATTTTGCTCCGACAGCAGTTCAAACCGCAGGCGGCCGCCGCAGAAACGACCCACCAATTCCATCACCTCATGGCCGGCCTGTTCAATCTCTTCGAATGGAACTGGCGGAAGGCCGTCCAGGTTGAACTCGATGTCTCGGGTGTCGATCCGGGTCAGGGTATGGTTGGCCTGGCGCCAGGTCCACCTCCGGGTAAGCACGATTTCCCCTTCAATAAATATGATTTCACCGGGGAGGGGATGTTCCTTCCGGTCGGAGCCAAAGGGGATGAATTCCTCCTGCCCGGTGGCCAATCGTAAAGCGATATCCCCGGTAAGCACATCGATGGCATGGCCTCCGGCTGGGATGAGATGCCGCAAAGAAATGATATGGCCGATATCTACCAGGGCATTAATGGCAGGCAGCGGCTCTCCCCGCAAGACGCGCCGGACCATGGCCTCAATGGAAGAGCGGAACTCACTTGGCTTGGCCCCAAATGACCGATAGGCCTCACGCCAGGACTTGATGCGGGGATGGTCGGCAAGGTGTTCGACTTGCAACCGACCGCGCACAGCCTCTTCAGTCTCCCGCAAGGTCTGAATCAGTTCCTCCGGCGAGAGGCCGTTGGTCACGCCGTGTGCCAGGACCACGCCCCTGACATAGCCGGGAAAGCGTTCAAATATCTCAGGGGCAATAGTGTAGTACCGTTCACTCATGTTAGCCATCTTAAGATATAGGGCTCAGGTCTGCTCTTGACTCTTAGTCGCCTAAAAGAAAATATTTTGGTCGGGTCGGACCAAGGTACTCTCTTGATTTTCAATTTCCTGCCTGTCTCGATCGGTCCAATTTTAATCCGAAGAGTTGCCCCTAAATCTGAAGACCCGGAATAATAGCCAGAAATTCTGAGCTGTTCACTATTGTAAAAGGTAAAATCCCTATCCTTTTGAGATGGGAAAAGTCCTTTATGTCGCCTGTAACCAGATAATCCGCTTTTCCTTTAAGAGCTGAAACCAGGACCGGTACATCCTTGTCGGCAGTGACCCTAAGATATTTTTTTAACTCTTCGCTGCTTGGCAGGGGGATAATAATCAGGTTTAGTTTAGGAAGGTAGCTTTTATAGAGCGGGATACAGGCAGGCATTTTCTTAATCAGATTCCGCTCGATTTCAAGTATATTATAACGCCCGGTGAGACCTTTCAGAAAAGGCAGGTCAAGGCTCAACAGATCGAGAAGGATTCGGGGTGCTCCTCGGTCAGAGAAAAGTCCGGAAAGGATGACATTGGAATCGAGAAAGACCCTAACGATTTTTCCGGCCATAAGTGTCCTTATATAATTCCCCTCTCTCCTCTTTAAGACCCCTTAAAAGTTCTTCAACCGAACTGCCCGAGGCTTTGAGTATTTTCCGAATCTCTCTTCTGGCTTCTTCCAGCGGAAGCCTTTTAGGGGTGATCATAATCGAGTCCCCTATTGGAATAAGGGAGACAACCTGGCCTTCTTCCAGAAGGCCTGCTTCCCTGATTTTCTTGGGAATGGTCAACTGGCCTCGAGATTTTATTTCAGCCCTATAAGCTTTGACGGCCTGCATATCGTACCTCACAATTATTTTTTTCTGATTTCAGAATATCAGAAATCAGAAAAAAATCAATAGCTATACTTAAACGCGGGCAGTTTGCCTCGAAGTTGCATAAAAATTGATCGAAAAGGATTTTTTTATCAAAACAATTTGTTCTGACGATTTTGGCATTGGGGCCAAAATTCACCCTGGGTGAGGTGCGGCATTCAAAAAATTATCGATCAATTTTTACCCTTCGGGAAAGTTTGGGAGGCCGCCCCGCCCCGGCGGGATTGTCCAGGTCCCGCCAAGGCGGGATTCGCCCTGGACGTCTCGGGTCTGCAACCTCCGAAACTTTTGCAACATCGAGGTTCACTCAGTAACTCTGTCCTACCCACATTTATCAAAAAACCTCTTTTTATTCCATTGATCTCATTTTTTTAGGACCAGCGGTTACGGGCTTTGGCGGATAAACTAACTGATCTCCAGCAGGGCTGACTCCTTGGCCTCTTTCTGGGAGGAAGGACCTTCCAGCGGCAGGTGGATGAGGAAGGTAGTTCCTTGACCTACCTGGCTTTGGACTTCAATGGTTCCCCCGTGTTCTTGGATGATCCCGTAGACCGTGCTCAGCCCCAACCCGGTTCCTTTCCCGACCTCTTTGGTGGTAAAGAAGGGGTCAAAGATCCGGGAAAGGATTTCAGGAGGGATTCCAGCCCCGGTATCGCTGAGTTCCAAGGCGATTTTATCGTCGCCGGGAAGGGTGTAGGTGCGCAAGGTCAAGGTTCCGTTACCGCCCATGGCATCAGCGGCGTTGGTCATTAAATTGATAATGACCTGATTCAACTGCCCGGGATCGGTGATGATTTCAGGCAGCCCGGGATCCAGCTCCTCCACCACGTGGATATTATGGAACAGGGCTTGTTTTCCCAAGAGGCTGACGGTCTGTTTTACCGATTGATTGGGGTTCCAGGGAACCCAGCGATGCTGGGTCTGGCGGCTGAATTCGAGCAGCTCCTTGACGATCTCCTTGCAGCGCATGGTTTGTTCAACAATCTGAGCCAGGTCATCCCACCGGGAATCTTCCCGGCCTGTTTCTTCCAATAGCATATTGGCGTAGATGAGGATTCCACCCAGGGGGTTATTGATTTCATGGGCCACTCCGGCCGCCAATTTTCCCAAAGAAGCCATCTTCTCCGAATGCAGCAGCTTGAGATGGGTTTCTTCCAACTCCTTTTGCATACGGATTCGTTCTCGAAGACCCGTAAAAATCCCCACACTGGCAATTTCCTGCCCGTTTTCATCATAGATTAAGGCTGCGGAAAGATTGGCGGGAAAGGATTCCCCCAGCTTGGTGACCAGGGTGACCTGGGTGCCGCCCAATTTTCCCGGGGGGCCATAATCACTGCTGCGAAGCCGGCGCATGATATCTTTGGCCAGGCCCTCCGGGTAAATCTGGGTGATATGGACCTGTTCCAAAGCCACTTCGGCAGTGTAACCCAGCAAGCGTTCCGCCCCCTGATTAAAGACGATTATTTTTCCTTTCATATCAGCGGCGATAATGCCGTCCACGGAACTGATAATGATGTTTTTTAAAAAATTATTGGTCTTGCGCATTTCGTTTTCCATCAGGATGCGGTCCGAAAGGTCGCGCAGATAGGCATAGGTTTTTCGCTGCCCTTCCAGGGAGGCCAGAGCCAGGCAGATCTCCACCTCCCGGGGGAGCCGGGAGGCCTGGATGAGTCTTAACTGGGTACAAACCTTCCGGTTCTCCGAATATTTCAGGTTCATTTGGGTCGGAAGGGCCAAGAGGAATTTCCGGTCATCCTCGGAGAGAAGGGAACGGAAATCCAGGCCGATCAACTGCTCTTTCGAAAAACCCGTTATTTCAGAGGCCAGGGAGTTGGCAAATTCAATCCGATAATCCTCATCAAAGACCAGGATGCCGTCATTGCCTAACTCGATAATTTTATAGAGAGCTTGGTGAATTTCCAGCAGGCGTCTCTCCATTGATTTATAAGCGGAGATATCGCGGACCAGGGCATAAATCTGGTTCCGCTCGAAGAGACTGGGACTGGAAAAAAGGGAGAGTTCCACATCTTTGGTCTCTCCTTGAGGCCTTACCAACTTAACCTCGGAGGTGACCTTGAATCTGGACCGCGAGATGGGGGTTTGCAGCATATCCCGGATGACCGAACGGTCCTGAGGGGAAAAAAGGAAGAAAATTTCCTGATGGATCAGATCCGGCAAGGGATAGCCTAAGATCGTAAGGGCCTGTTCATTCAACCAGATAATTCTTAAATCCGAACCCAAGATCAGAAGCCCCTCACCCCCGATCTGGCCGATGGTCTGGAGGGCTTCTTCCAGAAAGGCCAGACGTTCTTCGGGAGACAAATGATCAGATCCGGCAAAGGGAGAACCGTCGTTCATTTCGTTCCTCGTAAAACCCACGGGGGGGTGAAAAGGTGTTGGCCTGCCGAAAGACCCATCGGGCAAAAAACCAAGTGGTTTTTATTGTATCAAAATTCTGGATCTAACCAAAGCGCCATCCAGGTTATTTGATCCGTTTGGATAGGACCTTGAATTCAGGGCTGCCCGCTCTTTCCAGGATCTGAAATAATACGGTTTCCGTTGTAGTAATGACCGCCCCGGCATCCCTCAGGAATTCTATTCCGACCTGAAAATTGTTAGTCGTCCTGGAGCAAACAGCATCTTGAATTACGTGGACATCATACCCTTCTTCCAATAATCCCAGGGCGGTCTGGAGAATGCAAATATGGGTTTCCATGCCGGTCAGGAGGACCTTTTTCCTGCCGGCGGCGGCCAGGAGGGTCGGAAATCCCTCTTCCCGGCAGCAGTTGAAGGACACCTTTTCAAAGGGTTCATAGGCCGGCAGCGATTCTTTTATCTCTTTTAAGGTGGGACCGAGACCCCTCGGGAATTGTTCCGTAAGCAGGATCGGGATATGATGGAGTTTGGCCAATTCAATAAGATGGAGGGCGTTGGCCACGACCCTGTCTTTTTCAGCCATGGCCGCAGCCAGTCTTTCCTGGATGTCGATAATAACCAGAAGGGTTTCTCGGGCATTTAGGTGAAATTTATCCATCAGGTCTCCTCTCGTTAACGGGTATTTCAAGGGCAGGACCGTGACAGATTGAAGCTTGTCCGGCGGTGCGATAGGTTCGATTGCGGTCCGGATGTGTTGGACCAGCTTTTTTGTCAGTTTCTCGGCGGGCTTGAAGCCCCCTTTAAAGGCGACATAGACATATAGGCCCTCGCCATTGATCTCGTGAGGAAGGCCTCTCAACTCAAGGGCTCTTCAAAACGACAGGTTAACGACAGCATATCTTCCTCAAAAGCCGTTGTTACTTTGTAAGGCAGTTTGTTGAAGAGCTTGATCATCCCCTGGTTCTGGGGCTGGGTATAGGCCACTAATCCGGAGATGCCGTTTTCTTTGGCGATTTCAGCCAGCATCGGCAACAGGACCGAGCACAGGCCTTTCTTCTGCCATTCCTTTAGAACCGAAAAGGCCACTTCGGCTAGGTTTTTGGCCGGATTGAGGAAGTAGGCCCCGACGGCAATGACCTTTTCGAAACCAAACTCTCCAATGACGGCCACCATAGGCATTTCCCGGACATAATCCACCTGGACCATAACGGCCACATCCTTCCTGGAGAAAAAGAGCTTTTCGTGGAGAAACCGGGAAAAGATATCGGCCTTGTCCATATTATAGAAATGTTCCTGGATCAGGCGTTCATCCGCGGGCCGGGCCGGCCGGAAGACCACCTCTTGCCCTCCGATTTCCCGGGTGGGCTCCATCTTCAAGGGACAGATGCCGAAAATGGATTCACCCAGGCTCCGCTCCGGACCGAGGAGTTCCATTTCTTTGGCCTGGTAAAAGAGGTCTTCCCGGAAATCAGGGTGGGCAATGCTGATTAAGGCCATAGCCCGTTCCTGAAGACTCTTGCCGAAGAGATTTACCACCCCAAACTCGGTGGCCACATAATGAACATCTCCCCGGGGAACCACCACGGCCGTATGCTCCAGTATGGGCACGATGCGGCTATTTTTACCGTCCGGGGTGGTGGAGGGAAGGGTCAAGATGGCCTTGCCCCCTTCGGATTCCGAAGAACCCCGGATGAAATCCACCATGCTCGTGGTACCCGAAAAGTGATTGTAGGGCAGGGCATCGGCCGCCACCTGGCCCGTCAAGTCCATGGCCATCGCTACGTTGATGGAAATCATTTTGTGGTGGCGGGCAATGATGGCGGGGTTATTCACATAATCGGAGGGGTAAAATTCGACGCCTGGATTGTCCTCTACGAAGTCATAAAGATCGCGGCTGCCTATGGCGCCGCTGGCCACTATTTTGCCTTCATTGAACCCCTTTTTACGGTTGGTAATGGCTCCGTGGACCACCAGGTTCATGATGGCATCGGTCAGGAAACGGGTATGAATCCCCAGGTCCTTTTTGTCCTGCAAGGCCATCAGGATGGCATGTGGTGAGGCCCCTAAACTCATATGGAGGGTGGAGCCGTCATCGATCAACTTGGCCACCTGGCGGCCTATCAGATGAGCCGCCTGGTCTTCCAAGGGCGGTCTGATGGTCAAGAGGGGTTCCTCGCACTCTACCACCAGATCCACTTCGTTGACATGAAGAAAACTCTGGCCCAGGACCCGAGGCATTTGGGGATTGACCTGGGCAATGACCAGGTCGGCTGACTGGGCGGCCGCCAAGGTGACATCGACGGAGATGCCCAGGCTCATCCAGCCGAAATCATCGGGAGGAGAAACCTGGATCAAGGCCGTATGGATCGGAAGCTGCCGGCTCTTAAAAAGCCGGGGTAAAGCGGATAGGTTAATGGGGGTGATGAACCGTTTGTTTTTGGCCAGGGTTCGGGTCTCGATCGACCCCAGATAAAAGGAACGAATAGTGAAACAATCGCATTCGGTCTTATGGGCAATCAACGTCAAGGGCGAGAATTCCTGGCAGAAGAGCCCGATGATCTCCAGATCAGCAAACCGGGAAGCCTGGGCGGCCAACTCTTTTACCAGACATGGGGGTTCTCCGCTGGCTGTCCCAATGAAAACCCTTTGCCCTGATTGAATCCGCCGGATGGCTTCCTGCGGCGAGGTGCGCTTTTGCAGATAATCATCCGGCCAGCGACGGTCAGCCATATTTTTTTCCGTAGGAAATAGGAAATAAAATCTTCCAGTTAATTTTACCTGGATTGTTCCCTCTGTCAATCTAATATCCCTCTCCAAAAATAATTGTTGACAACCTAGGTAATTTGTAATAAATTTCACATGCTCAGGGAAAAGTTCGTATCTTTTGTTACTATTTTTTTGCAGGCGGGGGGGTGAGAGTTAACCAAAAACGGCAATAAGGGGCTCATCAGGTACTGTTACGAGAATAGGATTATCAAGATAGTCTGATCTAAGGTTAAGAAGACAAAAGGATATGTTTAGCAACCCCTATGGCCTTGGATAGAAGAAGAGTACCCGTTTCCAATATAAAATCAGGAGGTAGATTATGGCAGAAATTACATCGATGATGGAGGAAACAAGGAAATTTCCGCCTCCGAAGGAGTTTGTTGATCAGGCCTACATCAAGAGTAGAGAAGCCTATGAAGAGATGTGGAAGGAATCGGTTGAGAACCCGGAGAAATTCTGGGGCAAGGTAGCCTCAGAGCTGTTTTGGTTCAAGAAATGGGACAAGGTGAATGTAGAAGATTTCAAGAATGCCAAACTTCAATGGTTTGTAGGCGGCAAGACGAATATTACCTATAACTGCCTCGATTACCAGGTTGAAAAAGGCAGGGGTGACAAGGTTGCGATACTATTCCAGGGCGAACCGGACGACGATGTCAAGAAATATACTTACAAAGACCTTTTAAAGGAAGTCTCCAGGTTTGCCAATGTCCTGAAGAAAAGAGGCGTCAAGAAGGGAGATCGGATTGCCATTTATCTGCCCATGATTGCCGAGCTTCCCATTGCTATGATGGCCTGTGCCCGTATAGGGGCCATCCACACCATCGTTTTCGGCGGTTTCTCGGCTGAGTCTTTGAGGGACCGGATTCTGGACGCCGGTGCAAAGGTCCTAATTACCGCCAACGGCTACTGGAGAGCGGGCAGGCAAGTAAGCTCCAAGACCAATGCCGATGCCGCAGTGACTTATTGCGCCAAAGAAGGGCACCAGGTAGATACGGTAATGGTGGTGCAGCGGTTGGAGAATTTTGAGGTACCGATGACGCCCGGAAGAGATTTCTGGTGGCAGGATGAAATGAAGGCCGCTGATATCAGCGACAACTGCCCTGCAGAGCCAATGGACGCTGAAGACCCGCTTTTCATCCTCTATACCTCGGGCTCAACCGGCAAACCCAAGGGTGTTCTCCATACCATCGGCGGTTATATGGTTTTTACCTATCTCACCTTTAAGTATGTCTTTGATTATAAGGAGAAAGATATTTTTTGGTGTACCGCCGATATCGGCTGGGTAACAGGCCACTCCTACATCGTCTATGGGCCGCTGGCCAACGGCGCCACCTCAGTCGTGTTCGAAAGCGTTCCTACCTTTCCAAAGCCTGACCGATTCTGGCAGGTGGTGGAGAAGCTTAAGGTAACTACTTTCTATACCGCTCCGACCGCTATCCGGGCCATTATGAGAGAAGGGGACCAATGGCCAAACGGAAGAGACCTTTCATCTCTGAGGCTCCTTGGCACGGTCGGTGAGCCGATCAATCCCGAAGCCTGGATGTGGTACCATAAGGTTATCGGCAAGGAAAGATGCCCCATTGTAGATACCTGGTGGCAGACCGAGACTGGTGGAATCCTGATTACCCCGCTCCCCGGAGCCTGGGTGACGAAACCCGGTTCGGCAACCCTGCCCTTCTTCGGTGTCGATCCGGTTATCTTGAAGGCCAGGGCCTCAGCCAATGAGCCGGCCGTGGAGGCAGGAGTGAATGAGGGCGGCGAGCTCTGCATCAGAAGATCTTGGCCTGGTCTGATGAGAACCGTCTATAAAGAGCCGGAAAGATTTTACAACACCTATTTTATCCAGCAACCCGGCTTTTACTTCTCAGGCGACGGTGCCAGAAGGGATGAGGACGGCTATTTCTGGTTGATGGGCCGTATTGACGACGTGGTGAACATTTCCGGTCACCGGATTGGGACCGCCGAGGTTGAAAGTGCCCTTGTTTCCCACCCGGCTGTTGCCGAAGCAGCCGTAGTTGGTTTCCCGCATGATATAAAAGGGGAAGACCTTTATGCCTATGTTATCCTCAAAGTAGGCTTTGAGGGAAGTGATGCCTTAAGGAAAGAGCTGGTGGCCCAAGTGAGAAAGGAAATCGGCCCGATTGCCTCTCCCGGCAAGCTTCAGTTCGTTCCCGGTCTTCCGAAGACCAGGTCCGGTAAGATCATGAGAAGGATTTTGAGGAAGGTTGCCTCCGGCGAGATCAGCCAGCTTGGCGATATCACAACCCTGGCGGATCCGTCGGTCGTTGAGGACATTGTCAAGGGCAGGCTGTAAAGATAAACCTGGTACCATCGTCCGATGATGGAGCAACAAGTCGAACGTATCAGGCATTGAAGTTCAGGTCCCTGGATGAAAACAGCTCCCGGTCCGGTCTCGCCAGACAAGGAGATCGGACCGGGAACAGGGATCGGGCCTGATAATAGAGATCATTCAATGATGCTTTTAAGCCCCCGGCACCAAGGGGCAGTCCGCCTTAGGTGGATTTCAGGTAAGGATACTATCTCTGTAGTGAATCTGACTCGCCAACCCGCGCAGCAAGCAGCAGGTAGGGGTTCGCTGTTCATTTTAAAAGGAGATTAATAAAATGCCAACACAAGTAGAGAAAGAGCCAGGAAGGGCCTGGGTTGTAGTCTTTGCCGGAGTTGCCGTTAATCTCTGCTTAGGGATTTTATATGCCTGGAGCGTCTGGAAAAAGGCTTTGGTCGATAAAGGTAAAGCGGATGTGGGGGAGATTATGACCGGTATCAATGCCGGATGGCCCTATCTAACAGACACCCAAGGGACCGTTGCCTATTTCCTTTGCGGTCTCATATTCGCCGTTTTTATGATTCCGGGAGGCAAGCTCCAGGACCGATACGGTCCCAAATTGGGGGCTACATTAGGAGGGCTTTCCCTGGCGGCAGGTTGTATTATTGCCGGATTAATGAAAAGTTATTTCGGTTTGATCTTTGGTTTTGGAATACTCGGGGGCATCGGCATGGGACTGGGTTATGCCGCACCAACCCCGGCAGCCCTAAAATGGTTCGGCCCGCATCGAAGGGGCCTAATTGCCGGTATTGTGGTGGGCGGCTACGGGGGGGCGGCCCTTTATATCGCCCCTTTAGGACAATATTTTATTGATACCTATGGCATTTCGGGCAGCTTTATCGGCCTTGGAATCATATTTGCGATAGTGGTGATTATCGCCGGCCAGCTGCTTTCCAACCCCCCTGCCGGTTATATCCCCGCTAAGCCGCCCCTCCAGTCGGAAATAAAGCGTGAACCGGCCATGACCTGGGCGAATCGGTTGATAGCCAAGGCCGTGCCCCGCTGGCTGGGCAAAAGCGACGGAAAAAACAATAGTCCGCGCGACATAACCCCGGCAGGGGATTATTCCCCAAAACAGGTATTGGCCAAGTGGCAACTTTATGCCCTGGTTCTGATGTTCATTGGGAGCGCCCAGTCCGGCATGTTGGTCATTGCCAATGCCGCCCCCATCCTGGCCAAGACCGCCGGGAAACTCGAGTTTTTTGTGAAAAATGCTTGGATCATCGTGGCCTTCGGCGGTTTGGTCAATGCCTTTGGCCGGGTCGGTTCCGGGCTCTATTCCGATAAAATTGGGCGCGCCAACGCCTATACCGTTAATTGCGTGATTTCGGCCCTGTTTTTATTGGCCACGCCTTTTATTATCAAGGCCGAGAATATCCCCCTTTTGTTTTTAGCCATCGGGGTTGCCTATTGGCAGTATGGGGGAGGTCTCTCGATAATGCCTGCTTTTACGGCTGACTTTTTTGGCTCTAAAAACCTGGGGGCAAACTACGGGCTGGTTTTTCTCGGCTGGGGATTGGGGTTTTTAATGCCCTTGTTGGCCGGCTATATAAAGGACAGCACCGGTTCCTATTCGCTGTCGTTTTATATTTCGGCGGCGGTCCTGATTGTGGCGGTTATCCTCTCCCGCTTCCTTAAAAAACCCACAAAATAAAAAGGGTTCAAAAGGGGCCCAGGAAGGGCAATTCACCTGATTCCTGGACCCCTTGAACCCTCGATCCCCTATCTTTATATCCCATGGAGAGGAAAAACCTCATCCTGAATAAAAGCCACCACCCTTCGGACTTCCTGAAGGGCCTTCTCTTTGACTTCTCCTTCGGTTAAGTAGGGGTAGTCATAGAGGCTTCCCACCTCCATCTCCGGCCCGAACATCATGCCCCCGACCAGGCCGGCGAACTCGTCTACCGGCACCAAATTATTCAAAATGGCCCAGGCCAGGGTCCAGCAGCGGGCAGTGCGGTAGAGATCGTAGCCTCCTCCTCCCAGGCCGAGCACTTTGGGACAAAGTTCCCTGATACCCCTGACTACACGCTGATACCCGTTGTTGGTCAGCCTCAGATGGGTAAGGGGGTCGGAAATCAAGGTGTCCGCCCCGAGCTCGGCCACAATAATATCCGGTCCAAAGGACCTGACCAGTGGCGGGACTACCGCATCAAAGGCAAAGGTATAGATCTCATCGTCGGTCCCCGGTTCCAAAGGCACATTGACGGTAAAGCCTTTCCCTTTCCCCTGGCCTATTTCCGTTTCACTTCCCGACCAGGGATAGAGGGTCCTCCCGGTTTCATGAAGGGAAATAACCAGGACCCTCGGGTCTTCGTAAAAGGCCGCCTGGACGCCGTTCCCGTGATGGGCATCGCAATCGATAAAAGCAATCCTTATTCCCGGGATTTTCTTAAGGGCGTCCAATAGGGTGATAGCAATATCGTTCAGGTAACAAAAGCCTTCGACTTGGTCGGGCAGGGCATGGTGAAAGCCACCGAAGGGGTTGAAGGCAGCGTCCGCCTGCCCGGTGAGGATAGATTCCATGGCCTGATGGGTCCCGCCTGCTGCCCGTAAAGACCATTCATAGATCCCTGGAAGAATGGGGTTATCTTTTGTCCCCAAACCGAATTCCAGCATCTCGAGTTCGAACTCTCCCCGGCTGGCTTTTTCGATGGCCTGGATCAGGGCGGGTTTATGAAACAGGGTGAGAAGGTTTGGATCCAGGGGTTCAGGGTTGAGGATGGTCATCCAGGGATGATTCATGACCCCGTAACGGGTACAAAGGTCAAAGGTCTTGATAGCCCTTTCCGGCTTGAAAGGGTGGTCGTATCCAAAATCAAAATGGCCCATTTCTCCTGAATAAACAAAAATCGTCTTCATCATGACCTCGTCGGTTAGCCGATCGTTTCCTTGATCACAGCCAGGAGTTTTTGCGGCGATATCGGCTTGGATAAAAAAAGACTGGCTCCCACCTCAAGCCCTCGTTTTATGTCCTCTTCCTGGTTTTTGGCGGTCAAAAACAAGATCGGCTTATCTCGGTAGCGGTCTTTCTTTCGGATCAGCGTGCAAAGCTCGAATCCATCCATTTCTGGCATAACGATATCGAGGATCAATAGATCGAAATTTTCCTGGTCGAGTTTTTCAAGGGCCGCGGAACCCCTGGAAAAGGTATCGACCTCATACTTTTCAGACCTGAGCAGCTCCCTCAGGGCTATAAGGACCAACTCATCATCATCAACAATAAGGACACGTCTGGCCATTTCCTTACTCCTTATTCTCTTAAAATAGATCGCATTAGGGGGTAGACTTTTTTATTTTGAGATCACGGCCGGCCAGGGGAAGGAGTATTTTGACCTCGGTCCCGACACCGACCTGACTCGTGATTCCCAGCCGTCCGCCATGGGCCTCTACGATACCAAAGCAAAGAGAAAGTCCCAAACCGGTGCCTCGGCCTACTTGTTTGGTGGTAAAGAAGGGCTCCAGGACCTTAGTTAGAATTTCCTCAGGGATTCCCTCTCCGGTATCCTTCAGGGAAACAGCCACCGTCGGGGATTCAACCTCATCACTAAGATAGGAATGAATGGTCAATTCCTTCGGCCCGGACACCGTCTCCAGGGCGTCTTTGGCATTGGAAATCAGGTTGAGAAAGACCTGTTCGAGCTGATTGGAATCACCTCGAATCTTCGGCAGGCCTTCTGATAATTTCTTGGTGATGGTTATATTGTGGTTAAGGAGCTGTTGCCCGGTAAGCATTAAGGCATTTTCAATAGGTTGATTGATATCGAGCTCCTGAAAAACGGATTCGGTCTGTCTGGAAAATTCCCTGAGGTGATTAACGATCTTCTCGATCCGGTCATTGCAGCGGCCTATGAGTTCCAGCCGTTCCCGGTTGGGACAGTCCTTATGGAGGTTGTTCAGGATCACATGGAAGATCGTCTGAGAGGCCATCAGGGGGTTATTCAGTTCGTGGGCCACCCCGGCCACCAATTCTCCGAGGGCCCTCATTTTGGAAGCCTCGACCAGATAGAACTGGGTCTCTTTAAGCTTGGCCTCCAGGCGTTTTTGTTCGGTAATGTTTTTAAATATCCCGGCAGTACCGATCACCAGGCCCTCTTCATCGCGGAGCAGAAAGTTTGAGGTTAAAATGGTCAGGACCTGACCGCTTTTGCTCTTTACCTGCATCTCATAATTTTCAATTCTCCCATCGGCACCGAGGAGGTTCATGATATCCCAAGCTTCCTGGATGCCCCGGACGTAAACAATTGAGATATGGTTTCCAAAAAGTTCTTCTCTCCGGTATTCCAGCATCTCCAGCATGGCCTGATTGGCATAGGTGATTTTTCCCTTGAGATCGGTAGTTACGATGCCGTCAACCGAACTCTCCATAATATTTTCCAGAAATTCCTTGGTTTCCCGGAGCTCTTTCTCCAGGGTTTTCCGCTGGGTGATATTACGAACAATTTCAACAAATCCCCTAACCTCTCCTGAAGGGTCAACAATTTCGGTAACGGAAGAATGGGCCGGAAAGCGGTGGCCGTTTTTCTGAACCCGATCCATCTCCTGTTCGCTCAATCCTTCGAATTTGCTCTGTTTTAGGAAGGCGTTCTCATGCCCATCTCTGGGCACCTCCGGGGGAAGGGTAATGGAAATCTTTTGCTTGTTGAGGACCTCCTCCTTTTTCCAATCGAAGATTCTCTCAGCCCCTTTGTTGAACTCGATGATGGTCCCATCGACGTCCATGGCAATAATGGCGTATTGGGTAGCGCTCTCTAAAATGCTGTTTAAGAAATGGGAAAGATTCCGGTATTTCTCTCTTGAATCCCTCAGATCCCGGGTCCTGGCCTCAATCAATTTTTCCAGATTCTCGGTGTTGCTCTGGATTTGGGCTGCCATCCGATTGAACGAATCTCCCAGGATACCAATCTCGTCCGAACCCAAGATGGTGACCCTCTGGGCAAGATCTCCCGCCGCCATCAGGGTAGTTACCTCGGTTAGATCCAGAATCGGCTTCGTCAGAACCCTGGAAAGGATGATGGTCAGTCCGAAGGCTATGACCAGGATGACCACAACCACCACGGCGATAACCCGTTCGGTTTCATAAAGGGAATGATAGATTTCATCTTCATAGGCCCCAGCCGCAATGACCCAGTCCCACGGTTTGAAATAGATATACTTCGTCAATTTCTGTCTCGGCTTGGTTTCTCCTAATTCAGGATTCATCCAGGGATAACGGATAGTTCCCACCTTGCCGTCCCCCAAGACCAGGGCCTCTTTGATCATGGCCCGTATGTATTTAAAACCGCTTGAATCCGTTGAATCAAGGATATTCTCTTTTTCTTTGGCCGGATGGATCTGGAGGAGGCCGCGGGTGTCTATAACGTAACTATAACCGGTACTGCCTACTTTAATTTGGGCCAGGGCATCTTTTAGGGTCCTAAGGCTTCTTTCCTGGGTCAGGTTGGCACCTGTCTTGGTTTGAATCATTTCCTGCTGGGCCTTGCTCATGGAATAAAGATTCCTAACTAGATGTTCCAGATCCTCTTCGTAGGCTTTTTTTAGGGCGTCATTGAACCGGGCCATGCCGAAGGAGACCACCACCAGAAGAGGCAGCAAGACCAGGAAAAGGGTGGTGCTGATGAGTTTTCCCCGGATCTTCCAGCCCCGAAAGGGAAGGGCAAACTTACTGAAGCTTTTTGGATGGATGTGATTCATTAGCCGATACCCTTCTCGAGGTGTCTGCCTGGCGGTATCCCTATGAGTAAAAATTTACCTTCTGATGGGAGGATTATATAGTAGGCCGAGAAATCGGGGCAAGAGAATTGCGACGGATTATTCCGACGCTCTGGGTTGATGGACGGTTAGAACAGTGCAGCTGGCCCGGCGAACCACTTTTTCGGCTGTGCTTCCCAGGAAAAAGTGGGCCAAACCGGTAAAGCCATGGGTCCCCATCACCACCAAGTCTACCTTTTCCTGGTCGATAAAATTTAAAATCTCACTGGCCGGATGACCGGACAGCACCCGGATGTCAAAATTACTGTAAGTCCCCATCTGTTGAACATAGGTTTTTTCTATCTGTTCCAGGGAACGCTGGGTGACGTCCTCTTGAAATTGGAAGTTGGCTTGTTCGGAAATAAAGTCTTCCATAACGGGCGAGGGAAAAACCAGAGGGGGAACCACATGGATCAGAAAAAGGGTGGCCTCGTATTTTTTCGCCAAATCAAAGGCCAGATCAAAAGCCTGGTTGGCGTTTTCGGAAAAATCAGTACACAAGGCGATTTTTTTAATCGTCGGCATAACACACCTCTTGAATGGTTTGGATGCCCTGCTGGTAAGGGTATTCTACCGCTTATTCAAAGCCTGTCAACTGATTATTAAAACAGTGTTTAAGAAAAGGGGTCTGCTCTCGACTCTTAGTCATTTCAAAACCGAGCAGGGTCATCCTCGGATTCTGCTCCGACACTATTTTAAAACGCAGGTGGCCGCCACAGAAACGGCGCACTAATTCGGTTACCTCTTTGCAGACGTGCTCTATCTCCACGGGTGGCACAGGGGGAAAGACCTTCCCCTCGAGGGGAAGGTTTGGGCTGCCCCGACGGGGATTGGGGGGAGAGGTGAGACCAATGGCGCTGGAGAAGGAGGTTGCCGTTACCTGACAACCCATTTATTTCATTAACGAAACCGTGGTGCCGAGGCCCAGAATCGAACTGGGGACACGCGGATTTTCAGTCCGCTGCTCTACCGACTGAGCTACCTCGGCACGGGAATCACTTTAAAGATTATAGAGAATTTGTCAAGGATAAATTCCCGAAACGATAGAGTTCATGTACCCTTCTCGAGGGTTGGCCCGGGATCGTCTTTTTCCATGGACAGGCCCGGGGATTTTTCTCCTTTCCGGGGACCCGATTTTACCGCCGGCGGGCCTTCCGAATCAAATTCCCGGGTCAGATCTATTTCCGGCCATTCCTCTACGGTTGGGGCCGGGCGCTTGACCAGGGTCTTTTCTTTTTCCCGCGCCGGTTCCTCGTTGGCCTGGGTCGCAGACATCCGCTCCATGACCGCCAATAGGGAGATCGGATTCGCAGGGGTGTTCAATAGATTTAAGTGCATTTTTTCCCGGCTTAAATCGGCCCGGCATTTCTGGCATTGATCCAGATGATCAAAGCTGATGTACCCGCATTTAGGGCAGCGCATGGATCCCTCCTTTTTGTTTTGATCCCATATCCCCCCAAAGAAACTGGAGCAGGCAGATGATGGCCAGGGCCGCTGTTTCGGAACGCAGGATCCTGGGGCCAAGGGAAAAGGGGATAAAGCCCTTTTCCTCTGCCAGGGCCATTTCTTCCTGCTCAAAACCGCCTTCCGGCCCGACCAGGGCCAGAAGTTCTCCGGCCAGAGGGAAAGGGAGTTCCAATCCCGTGAGGGTCCTGGAGGATTCTCCCTCATAAGGAATGATCCCCGTGGTTCCCTTCCCTTGTTCCATCATCTGCTCAAAGGAAACCGGGTCCAGAAGCCGCGGCAGCCTATTTCGTCCGCATTGTTTGCCCGCCTCACGGATGATTTTTTCCCAGCGCCCCTTCCGGGAATCCCGGTCCATCTTTTGAAAATTGCGGCGGCTGCGGGCCGAATAATACGGAAGAAAATGGATGACCCCCAACTCCGTCCCTTTTTGCAGTACCCATTCCAGGGCCTGGGAACGGATCAGGGGCAGGCCCAGGGTCAACAGCAGGGGTGATTCCCTTGTGACATACTGCCGATCCATTATTTCCACAAATACCCGGGATCCCTTGAGGGCGGAAATTCGGGTCCGGTATTCATAACCGCTGTTGTCAAAAAGAACCACCTCCTGCCCAACCGCCATCCGGAGCACCTGAAGAATATGCTTGGCCTCGTCGCCGGTTAAACAGGGCTCGGGGAGAAGAAGCTGCTCGGGAGTAATAAAAAAGCGACGCATTGATCTGGGTCCGGTCAGGGAAGAAAGCCAAACAAGGCACAAGCCCATTCCTCTTCCAGGAAGAGACAATGAAAAGGTATCTTTTCGCGGGCCATGGCCTTGATCACCGACCGGGCCTGGGAGTCCAAAAACCCCGAGACAATTAAAAACCCTTTCGGGCTCAACAACCTTTTCAGGACTGCTGCCAGGCGGATCAAATCAGGGCCTGTCAGGTTGGCCAGGATCAATGAAAAGGAACCGGTCAGGGTTTCGGGTGAAGCCTCCTCCACCTGAATGATCCGGTCCAAGCCGTTTAGAAGAGCATGGGCCCTGGCGGACTCAACCGCCAGCGGGTCGTTATCAATAGCTAGGACCGATTCGGCCCCTAGGATGGCCGCTGCCAAAGCCAGGATGCCGGTGCCTGTCCCGATATCCAGGACCCGGTCAAAGATTCGGCCTCCGGCCTTGGCCTCTTCGGCCAGCCTGTCCAGGCCTTTCAGGCACAGCCGGGTGGACACATGACCGCCGGTCCCGAAGGCTTGGCCGGGGTCCAAGCGGATAACGTGTTCTCCCTCCCGGGTTTGAACCGATTCCCAGGCGGGAATAACCGTAAGGTTTGAACAAACCCGGATGGGTTTAAAAAAACGCTTCCAATTTTCCTGCCAATTTTCTTCCGGAACCAGACACAGGTCCCAAAGGGCCGGCCGGGCTTCCGGAAAAAATTCCTTCAGGGCGGCGACCCTTCTCTTTAAGCGGATCAGTTTCTCCCGGAAACCTTCCTCCTTGAGTAAATAGGCTTTAAGGGAAAAAGGTCCTTCCTCTCCTTCCGGGGGCTCGAGGTGATGAGACCCTTGGCCGGTCTCTTCAAAAATCAGGGAACTGCAGGCCTCCAGCAGTTCAGGAGAAACCGTTAAGGTGATCTCAAGCCAGCAACGTGGGGTTTTCATACCGTCGATCCGATTGACAGCCAAAGGGTTGTCTTGTATTCTAAAAAAAAGGGGCCTTAAAAGCAATCCAATTTGTACCCAGCCATCGAAGGACCCGGGGATTATCCGGCTCCTCCGGGAAGGAAGCCATGAATCAGGAACAGCTCAAGAAACTGTTGCACCAGGTCAAAGATAACCGGCTGACGGTCGAAGCGGCTTTAGTCCGCCTGAAGCACCTGCCCTTTGAAGACCTGGATTTTGCCCGGATCGACCATCACCGTTCTCTGCGGAAGGGTTTCCCCGAAGTCATTTTCGGGGAAGGAAAGACGTCCCCCCAGATCATCGAGATCATGAAAAAAATGCAGGGCAATGGGGACAATATTTTGGTCACCCGCCTGGACTCCAAAAAAGCCGCCGCCATAAAAAAAAGATGGCCCAAGGCTGCCCATTATCCTCTTTCAAGGGTCCTGACCCTGACCGCAACGCCCCTTGTTCCAAAGGGCCGGGGTACGGTCTTGATTATCTCAGCCGGGACTTCGGACATCCCGATAGCGGAAGAGGCCCTGCTCACAGCCCAAATCATGGGCAATCCGGTAGACTATCTTTATGATGTGGGGATATCCGGATTGCATCGCCTGATGTCGAACCAGGAGAAAATCTTTTCGGCTTCGGTGCTCATCGTCGTGGCCGGCATGGAGGGGGCTCTGCCCAGTGTAGTCGGCGGGTTGGTGGACCGGCCGGTCATTGCCGTGCCTACCAGCATAGGCTATGGGGCCAGCTTCAACGGCCTGGCCGCCCTCCTGGCCATGTTGAACTCCTGCGCTTCCGGAGTGGCCGTCGTCAACATCGACAACGGATTCGGGGCCGGGTATCTGGCCACGCTGATCAACCGGGAGTAATGCGGATGCTGGATACTGGATTAGCGCCTAAAGTGAATAAGATGACAGGCGTCCTGTTCCGGTTTTATCAAGAATCCAGAAACCAGTATCGGACGTTCATCGGACCAGGTCCTTCAGGTGCTGGACGGTTTCCCAGGAAAAAGGAGACAAACAGGGGAAGAGGGAATTATTGTGATAAAGCGGTTCTTCCTGCAGGGGAAAACGCGAATGCCGGCAGGCTTCAGGCCAGAGAAGGGTCTGGGGTATGGGGGAATACTCCGCCAGACGGGGCCGGATCCCCAGAGCCCGGACCTCCCGGATGGACTGTTCGATCTCCCCCAGGGTCTGGCCGGGAAGACCGGCCAGGAGATAAACTTCGATCCGCTTTTTTTCAAACCCGGCTTTTTCCAAAACCCTTAAGGCCCTTTCCCAATCCCCTGACACCAACTTTCCGCCCCAGGAACGATGTCGATTCCAATCGGTGGTTTCCAGGCCCATTCGCAAGGTCCTGAATCCGGCTCGAAAAAGCAGCCGGGCCCTGCTTTCATTTAGTTCCCGGATATGCAAGGCATTGGGGGTGTGAAAACGAAGGTCCAATCCCCGTTTGAGCAAGCCTTCCAATATGGGCCCCAGGTGTCTCTCAAACCCGATCAGCAGGGCATCGTCATAGAAAACAAAATCCCTGACGGCCCGGCTCCGAACCCAATAAAGGATTTCATCGACCACCCCGTCAGGCGAACGCTGCCGGAAACCCGGCTGCAGGACCTGGGAGGCACAATAGGGACAGGAAAAAGGGCAGCCCCTTGATGTCAAAAGGCAAATATAAGGCAAGGTCCGGTAGAGATCAAAGGCCGGCAGGGGAAAGCTGTCCAGGTCATCCACCTCAGGCACCCGGGTGGGGGATCGCCCGGTAAGGGAGGCCAGTAAATTTAAAATTGCCCCTTCCCCCGCTCCGGTGATAATATAGTCTGCTCCCATCTGGTTCCGGGCCTGATCCGGCATCAAGGTGGCAAAAAGACCGCCGAGGATGACCGGAGTTGCCGGAAAGATTTTTTTTAGGATGGAGATGGTTTCCTTCAGTCCGGGGTACCAATAGGTCATTAAGGAAGTGACCAGGAAGGCCTGCGGTTGGGGAAGGGCCTTGAGGGCCTTCAGAAAAAGATCGGTCGGGATTCCGTAGCGAAAATAATGGTAAGGGATTTTTCCCAGGGCCGCCGGCTTGGGCAGACCTTGCCGGAAATACTTCCCCGTCCCAAAAGCCTTGCGGATCGGGGCTGAGGTCAGGGCTTCGGCTCCCTTGAAATGAACATCCAGACAGTCCAGCAGATGGACCTGAAAGCCGTTGGCCCTCAGGGTGCCGGCCAGGTAAAGCAATCCTAAAGGCTTGGCCCAAAGATCAAAGGCCGAGAAGTCCCAGATATAGGGATTGATCAAACAAATATGAGGACCCGGGGTCATACTGATAAAGGCCTTTTTTAAAGCCGCTTCTTTTAAAGGGCAGGGCGAGGAAAAACCTATTCCAATAATGAGCGCATAGTACTCGAACCCGTGGAATTAGAGCAAATAAAAAACCTGCGCCGCTGGGTAACCGGCCATCCCTATTTTCGCGTCCTGGACTCGATTTCCAAGGATCTCGGCCCGGAGATCTTCCTTACCGGGGGATTGGTCCGGGATCGCCTGGCCGACAGAGAAACCCAGGACGTGGATCTGACCATGGCCCGGGAGGCCTTGAGAATCGCCCAAAAGTTCGCCGATCAGACCGGAGGCTCTCTGGTTTTGCTGCGGGAAGAGGCGGAAACCGCGCGGGTCGTTTTTAAGGAGGCCAGTTTCGACTTCGCAAAATTTCGCGGTCCCGATCTGGAAGCCGATTTAAGGGGGAGGGATTTTACCGTCAATACCATTTCCCTTTCCCTCAGCCGGGCCTTTGGTCCGGAGGAATGGCCTCTCATCGATCCCCTGGGAGGAATCTCCGATCTCGGCCATAAGATCCTGCGGATGGCCGGGCCGCTCAGTTTTGATCAGGATCCCCTGCGGACCCTCCGGGCTTTCCGCTTTTCCGCCCAGCTCGGGCTGACGATCGAACCGGCGACCCTGCAATCCATCAAGGAATCGGCCTCCAAGCTGGTCGAAACAGCCCCGGAACGGATTCATCACGAATGGCTCCTCTTGCTCTCCCAGCCCTTCTGTTTCGCACAGGTTGGACAGATGGACCCCTCCGGCCTTCTGGAGGTTCTTTTCCCCGAATTGGTCCGGTTAAAAGGGGTGGTCCAAAACCGCTATCATCATCTAAGTGCCTTTGATCATTCCTTGCTGTCCCTTCGCCGTCTGGAGGAAATTTTTTCCGGCCCGACCTCCCTTCCTTCCCGCCTGGCGGAAGAGGTGAATGTCTATCAGGACGAAGGCCGTAAACTTCCCTGGTTGAAATGGGCCGTTCTGATCCATGATTTAGGCAAGTCGGCCACAGCCGAAAACAAAGGGGATCGTTTGACCTTTCACGGCCATGCCTCAGCCTCCCAAAGTCTCTTCCAATCCATTGCCGAACGCTATCGGCTGAGCCACCGGGAAAGAAACACCATCGTCCAGATGATCGGGTGGCATATGCGGCCTCTCCATCTGGCCGAGGAAATGCGGAAAGGGACCTTGAGCCGCCGGGCCTTAACCCGCTTTGTCCGGGAGGTGGCCGATGATTTGAACGGCGTTTTCGCTTTGTCCCTGGCCGACAGCCTGGCCGCTCAAGGCCCGGAGAAACCCAAAGATAGCGAAGCTGGAATCATGGCCCTCTGGGAAAAAGCCCTCGTGATCCGGGATGAATTCATACGCCCTATGAGAAAGGCCCCGGCCCTGCTTTCCGGTCTGGATCTGATTGAACTGGGTCTGACTCCGGGCCCTTTATTTAAAACCCTTTTGTCCGAATTTGAGGAAGAGAGGTTTGAGGGGGGCATCACCAACAAAGAGGAGGCCGTCGGTTGGCTCCGGAAACAGATCGCCTCTAAAAAATCCCTGACCAAAGCACCTTGAGATTTCTCTCTATCGTTGATGGTTATGGTGGTTGGGGGTCTTGTTGGGGGGATGGCCGTTAAGGCTGGAGAGGCGGGGTATAATTGGGGCTTATGATGTTGGCCAGGGAGACGATTAAGACAAAAATGACCCAGAAAACAATAGAGATAATCAACCAATCCCGGGCGGTGTCGTTTTTGTCTGTTTGATCTTTATTTTCCATTAAAAATAATTTAGGGCATATCAATTTCTTTGTCAAGGCGATCTTTGATGCGACCAACGACCTGATCCAGGCCGTCTTCCCGTTTTCCCGGGAAGACGGCGAAAACCACACAAGGAAGTCTATAATCAAAGACCGGCCAGGAATTGCCCTAAGGCCTCCTGCCAGGGAAGGGGTTGATAGCCCGAGATCAGGCTGGTATAACGCATATCCAGGACCGAAAAGGCCGGCCGTTTGGCCGGCCTTTCCAATTGGTGGCTGTGGATAGGACGGACCTCGTTTTTAATTCCCTGGACCTTTAAAATTTCCCGGGCGAAATCATACCACCCTATTCCCCCATCGGTGCGGTCGGTCAGGTGATAGGTCCCGAAGTTCCCGCTCTCAATAATCCGAAGGATTCCCCGGCTCAAATTGACGCTCCAGGTGGGAGACATGATTTGGTCGGTCACCACCGACAGGGGATCCCCTTTCCCGGCCCGGTCCAGGATCATCCGGACAAAGTTGGGGCCGTGACTCCCGTATAGAGAACTGGTCCGGACGATGTAAAAGCGGTTCAGGAGGTGTTCCGCATAAAATTCCCCGGCCAATTTGGAGGCCCCGTAAACATTGACGGGGCCGGTCGCATCCCAGGGTTGATAAGGCCGGGAGCCGCCGCCGTCAAAGACATAATCCGTACTGATCTGGCACAAGACCGTCCCAACCGCCTGGCAGGCCAGGGCCAGATGATGCACGCCCAGGGCATTGACCCGGAAGGCTTCGTCGGCCTCCTTTTCCGCCCGGTCAACCTGGGTGTAGCCGGCGCAATTAACCAAGATATCCGGCCGGAGGGTTTCGAGCTTAAGGAAGACCGCGGCCTTTTGGGTTATGTCCAGGTCCTGGAGGGCCAGGGGAATCACCTCATGTTCCCTTTGAAGAATGGGGACCAGATCGCAAGACAATAATCCGGGAAAGCCGGTCACCAGGATTTTCACGAGCCGCTCCAGAATCCCCGGCTTTCCCGGGCCAATCTCTTCTTAAGGGGCTGCCACCAGAGGGGATGATCCTGGTACCATTGAACAGTCCGGGCCAGCCCTTGGGAAAATTCAACCGTGGGGCGCCAGCCGATCTCACGCCGGATCTTCTCATTGCTTAAGGCATAGCGCAGGTCATGGCCCGGTCGATCGGTCACAAACTCCAGCCACTCCTCTCCCCGGTCAAGCCTCTTAAGGACCTCCCGGGCCACTTCAATATTTTTTCGCTCCGACTCCCCGCCCACGTTGTAGGCCTGACCGACCCGGCCCTCTTCAAGGATTCTGTTGATGGCCCGGCAGGCGTCATCCACAAACAGCCAATCCCGCACATTTTCGCCCCGGCCATAGACCGGCACGGATTGCCCTTCCAGGAGATTGGTGATCATCAGGGGGATGAATTTTTCCGGAAACTGAAACGGGCCGTAATTATTGGAGGGCCGGACGATCAGGACCGGAAAGCGGAAGGTTTCGAAGTAGGCCCGGGCTAAAAGATCGCCGGCCGCCTTGCTGGCCGAATAGGGTGAGTTGGGCCGAAAAGGGGTTTCCTCGGTAAAAATGCCTTTGGCGCCTAAAGCCCCATAGACCTCGTCGGTGGAAACATGGAGGAAGCGGAAGCCGGGGGCTTTATCAAGTTTTTCCACCCAATAGCGCTTGAAAACCTCCAGCAAGGTATGGGTCCCCAGGACATTGGTCTGGATAAATTCTTTCGATCCTCCGATCGACCGGTCCACGTGCGATTCGGCGGCGAAATGGACGACCGCCTGGACCGGAACCCGGGTCAACAGATCGCCCAGCAGGGCCTCGTCCAGGATATCCCCTTCTACAAATTGGTACCAGGGTCCGGAGCGGAGGTCCCGGAGGTTGTCCGGGTTGGCGGAATAGGTTATCTTGTCCAGATTGATCAGGCGATCTTCCGGGTGAGCCTGGTGAAACAGGCGGATAAAATTGGAGCCGATAAATCCCAGACCGCCGGTTATCAGTATGGTCTTTTCCATCTTCGCTATCCGCACCAATTTATGAGCTGCTGGCTGCGCTACACTTCCACCAGGGCATTATCGCCGATCATCAACCGCAGGGCCTTGGACTGCTTTGCGCCCTGGGTGACCCGGGCCTCCCGGCCGATCAGGCTGTCCTCCAGGCGGCTGATGTTCTCGACATAACAGTGGCTCAGAAGGACCGAATGTTCGATGACCGAGCAGATAACGCGGCTGTGAGGGCCGATGGTGGTATAAGGACCGATAAAGGAGTTGATGATCTCCGACCCCTCGCCGATGACGGCCGGTCCCCGGATGGTACTGCCTCTTACCTTGGCCTTTTTCCCCAGTTGTACCCGGCCGGTCAGCCGGCTCTGGGCATCGCAGTGACCGGCGATATCTCGCTTTATAAAATCATCCAGGACCGTAGTGTTGGCAGCCAGGATATCATCTTTTTTACCGGTATCCAACCACCAGCCTTCCAGGATGTGGCCCTTCACCAGACCTTTTCCATCCATCAGTTCCTGAATGGCATCGGTGATCTCCAATTCTCCCCGGGCCGAGGGTTTGATGCGATCAATGGCCTCATGGATCTTGGGGGAGAAGAAGTAGACACCCACCAGGGCCAGATTGGAAGGGGGTTTTCGGGGTTTTTCAACCAGCCGGATAATCTGCCCCTTTTTATTCAAGACCGCCACCCCAAAGGCCTGGGGGTTTTCGACCTCTTTTAATAATAAAAAGGCATCCACCTTTTCGGCCAGAAATTGTTCCCCATAGCCTTTGATCCCCTCAGCCAGGAGATTATCCCCCAGATACATGACAAAGGGGGAGGAACCCAGAAAAGGCCGGGCTGTTTTAACCGCATGAGCCAGGCCGAGAGGTTGCTCCTGAAGGATGTACTGGATGCGTAAATTCCAGCGTTCTCCTTTTTTCAGGTAGTCTTTGACTTCCTGCTGGGTCTCGGGGGCTACCACCACGCCCACCTCTTTGATGCCGGCCTCCATGAGGTGCTGGAAGACATAGCCCAAGATGGGCTCATTGGCCACCGGGACCAGTTGTTTGGCCATGGTATGGGTGATGGGCCTGAGACGAACTCCTTTCCCTCCTGATAACACCAAAGCCTTCATGAGGATCTTCCTTTTGTAGGTTTTATTATCGGTTTAACGGCCGAGATAAATTCCCGGATATCGCCGTTGACAGCCGGCGGGTTTTCCATGAAGAAGAGGTGTCCCAGCCCTTCATACCCTATCAGCCGGGCCTGGGGCATCATGGTTAACCTGCTATTCCAACCTAAAGTCCGGAGCGGGTCGCTGCCCGGTCAAGGTGCTTCTCCGGACCATTTCTATCGGCAAGTATTACCACTACCGGCTTTCCCTTCAGGGGTCAAGGGTAATCTCCGGTAAAGGCTTTCTTCCCCGGGTTTCCTTAAACCAGGTCCTTACTCCCCCGGCCCCTTTTTTATTGGGTCACGAAGGGAAGAACCTGATATAATGAATACCATAAGGCCGTAATTCCAAATCCTAAAGACTAAGGAGCGAAAATATGCCCAACTATACCTTGGACTCCCGTCTGCCCCTCATTCAGCAGGCCGATCTGGAAGGAAAAATCGTCCTGGTCCGGGTGGATCATAACGTGGTCAACAAAGGGATTATTCGGGACCCTTACCGTATCGAGCAGACCTTTGGTACCCTCTATAACATCGTGGAACGGGGAGGGCGTCCTATTCTGATGACCCATGTCGGCCGCCCTAAGGATAAAAAGACCGGTGAAATATCCTGCCAACCGGACAGCGGCGTGGAACCGATCGTCCGTTATCTGGAGCAAAAACTGCATACCCAATTTTTTGTGCCGGATTTCTCCCCCGACGGATCGAAAGGGATTACCCATATTGATACCTCGATAAATTTAGCCGTTAAGGATTTGCGTCGCCGGAAAATAGGCGGCATTTATCTGCCCAATACCCGCTGGTTTCAAGGAGAGGAGAGCCGGGGGCCGGAGCGGGAGGCCCTGGCCAGCCAATTGGCCGGGCTGGGCGATGTTTTTATCAACGATGCCTTCGGCTCCTGGCAGGCCCATGCCTCCACCTACGACATCACCCGCTATCTGCCGTCATTCGCGGGTTTTTTGATGCAAAAGGAAATCGCCAACCTGGACCGGGTCCTCAAACCGGAGCGCCCTTTTCTGGCCGTAGTGGCCGGAGCCAAATACGACACCAAGATCGGTCCGCTCAATAAAATCTACGAAAAGGTGGACCATCTGATTCTGGGTGGGGTGATCTACAATACCTATTTGGCGGCCAAGTGGGGGGTAGCGATCAAGGGTGTCCCCGACAAGGATGTGCAAGCCGCCAGGGAACTGGTGGCTATGGACAGGGAGAAGAAAAAAATCATCGAGCTTCCCTATGTGGTGGAATCGGATATCCTGGAAGGCCGGCAGGAAGGACGCTATCGCACCTTGAACCTCAGGGATTTTAAGCCCGGCGGTCAGTACGGATACCTTCTGGATATTGCTCCCCAATCCTTTGAAGATCCGGCCGTCCGGGAGGTCCTTTCCCAAGCCCGAACCATTTTCGTCAACGCCGTAATGGGTTATACCCCCCATTTCACCGAAGGTTCCAAGGCCCTGGACCAGGCTATCGATAAGAATCAGGCCGCCTTCAAGATGTACGGAGGCGGCGATACCCTCCAGGAATTCAAGGATCTCAATCCCGGGCTTTATCTGAGTGTGATCGACAATACCCAGTACTATTTCTTTACCGGGGGAGGGACGGTCCTGACCGCCATCGAGGAGGGGACCCCTTATGGCTTGAAACCGATCCAGGCCCTCTTGGAAAATGGAGGCCGCCAGCCCTGAGCAAATCCTGTTGGAGGCCTTAGGGGGACGGTCCTCTAACCAAAGGCCCCTTCTTAGATTCTATCACTCTTAACCCTGGGAATTTATCTCTAAATTTCCAATATCAGGTGTAGGGGGGTCTTATTTTTTGAGTTGTCCAAAGGGTGACTAAGAGCCCCTAATCCGGCCCGAATAACTAAGTTTATGTTAGAGTAGGGCATTCATCCCGCCGAGGCGGGACTTATGGCGTTGGGGTGGACAACTTAAAAAAATAAGACCCACCACCACCATTTCTTCAGGACTTTAGAAAAAATTTCAAAGATCTTTGTTTAGTCTTTGGTACCCTTATTTTAGCTCAGCCTTTTAAATCGGAGATGCTGTTTGTTAGAGCAGACCTTCATCCATATTCCGGGCATCGGGCCCAAGACCGAGCAGGCCATTTGGGGGCAGGGCGTCCTCACCTGGAAACAGTTTTTAATTCACGAAAGACCCATTTTGTCTCCGGAGAAAGACCGCCTTATCCGGCAGGAATTGACCTCCTCTTTGGAGCACCGTGAGGATATTCATTTTTTCCTGGATCGTCTCTCCACCCCCAACCTTTGGAGACTCTATCCGGCCTTCCGCAACAAAACCGTCTTTCTCGATATTGAAACCGATGGAGGGCTTCAGGGCTTCGATGAAATCACGGTCATCGGTCTTTATGACGGCCGGCAGGTTCAGACCTTTATCAACGGAATCAATTTGGAGGCCTTCGAAGAGGCCGTCCTGGCCTATGAGTTGGTCATTACCTATAACGGCAGCGGCTTTGATCTGCCCTGCCTGAGGCGCAGCTTTCGCCATCTTTCCCTTCCTGCGGGCCATATCGACCTGCGGCATCTCCTGAAAAGGATCGGGCTTAGCGGAGGGCTGAAAGCCATTGAAAAGAAGGTCGGCCTGGTCCGGGAGCCTCAGGTCGAGGGGTTGGACGGCTTTGATGCCGTCAGGCTCTGGAGGGCTTACCAGTGGGGAGACCGGTCCTCTCTGGATCGCTTAATTCTCTATAATACCATGGACATAGTCCATCTAAAGCCCTTGATGGAATTGGGTTTCCAGAAGATGAAATGCCTTTGCGGTCCGAAAACTTTAAGGCCGATTTAATTTTATCCCTTGACTTTCCCCTCAAAAATATAATATATAATCGAACTTTTTATTAAAGGTGGAGAAATTGCCGGTGAGGACTTCCAAATCAAAAAAAGGGTTGGGGCAGGGCAGGCTGGACAATGCCTGGCTGGTTCCGAGAAAGGTCTTTTTTACCAAAGGGATCGGAAGGCACAAGGCCAAGCTGCAATCTTTTGAGTTGGCCCTCCGGGATGCCGGAATCGAGAAGTGCAATCTGGTCTATGTTTCTTCCATCTTTCCTCCCAATTGCAAGATTATTCCTTTCGAAGAAGGGATCAAAGAGCTTCTTCCCGGACAGATCACCTTTTGCGTGCTGGCCAAAATCAGTTCCAACGAACCGGAAAGACTCATGGGGGCCTCCATCGGGCTGGCGGTGCCGGCCGATGAGTACCATTACGGCTATCTTTCAGAACATTCGGCCTTTGGTGAAAACGAAAAGTTCATGAGCGATTTCGCCGAAGACCTGGCCTCCACCATGCTGGCCACCACCTTAGGGATCGACTTCGATCCTCAGAAGGACTATGATGAGCGCCGGGAGATCTATCGCATGAGCGGGAAAATCGTGGACACCCTTTCGACCACCTGCGTTACCAGAGGAAACGGTCTCTGGACTACGGTGATCGTGGCGGCTGTATTTTTGCTCTGAGGTTCCGAACCGTAACAACAATTCTGGATCAGGATTTTCACAAACTAAAAGCAGGCCGATTTTGCAAACGCTGACCTTCCTGGGGTTGGACGAAGGCGATCTTTCTTCGGAAAAGGCCGAGGTCCTCATCCAACCCATCCCTTATGATTCCACGACCAGTTTTCAGCCGGGAACCCGCTTCGGCCCCGAGGCCATTCTTCAGGCCAGCCGGCAGGTGGAATTGTGGGATGAAGAACTAAACTGGGAACCGATGGGGGAAAACAGGTCTTTGACTCTTTCCGATATCCCCCCTAATCACCGCGGGCCCGAGTACATGGTCCGGGATATTCAAAAGGCCCTTCAGCCTTATTGGGATCAGGGAAAATTCGTCCTGGCCCTGGGTGGAGAGCATACCATCAGCCTGCCCTTAGTCCGGGGCCTCCTGGAAAGGCACCCGGACCTGGTTCTTATCACCTTCGATGCCCACGGCGACCTCAGGGATGCCTGGGAGGGGACCCCCTTTTCCCATGCCTGTGTCCTGCGCAGGATATCCGAATTAAAGATACCTGTTTTTCATCTGGGACTGCGCAGTCTTTCCGGAGAAGAACAGGCCTATTTACAGGCCCAGGATCTCATAAGAACGGTTACCAGCCGGGAGATCCTCAGGGATAATGGCCTGGATCGGTTTCAACGGGAGCTAGCCGGTTTCTCCGGAAGGTCCTTTTACCTGAGTCTGGATGTGGATGTTTTTGATCCCGGCCTCGTTCCCGGAACGGGGACCCCTGAACCGGGGGGCCTGGACTGGTTTACCATGCTGCAGGCCCTCAGGCTGGTCTCGGAAACGGGACCCATTCGGGGCGCCGACCTCTGCGAACTCATGCCTCTGCCCGGGTCGAGGACCTCCGAATTTGTAGCCGCCAAATTGATTTTTAAAATACTTTCCTATAATTTTTATCAAAAAAGATCAACCGGCCATGTCTAATTTCAAACGACGCTCCTGGGAAAATCTGCACGACGGCTCTCGAGACGGCCTGACACCTTTAAAGAGTCTTGATATTAAGGAGGCCCATGATTTTCAGACCCTCCTGGAGGGCATGTCTCAAACCGCCTTCGGCGGCCGGGCATTAGGGGAAGCCCAGGAAGTCCTTTTTGAAATGGTTCAGGATCCTGATTGTCTGGTCGTCGGCACCTTTTCCGGGGCCATGTCCGTAGCTAAAATGGGTTTATTGATCTGTGACATGCTGGATTGGGGATGGCTTGATATGGTTATTTCGACCGGGGCCCTCATGGCCCACGGCCTGATTGAATCCGTAGGGTTGGCCCACTATAAATACCCCCCGGCCAAGTCGGATGGCGAGTTATATGAAATGGGATATAATCGGATCTATGATACCCTGGAGATGGAAAAAAACCTCAATCACATCGAAGAAGTCATCAGCCGGGTCCTGGACCGTTTTGATGCCCGATCCCCTCTTTCCTCTGAAATTTTTTGCCGGGAGGTAGGGCGCTATCTGAGTGAAATTACCGATCAACCGGGTATCCTCAGGAATGCCTATCTAAAGGGGATACCGGTCTATATCCCGGCCTTTACCGATTCGGAACTGGGTCTGGATGTGGCCACCTGGTCGATCCGGCGGGCCCTGGAGACCCGTCAGGTTTCGAACCTCATGGAAGGCCTGACCCAACTGCCCCTCTCTTTCAATCCTTTTTTAGATCTGGGTTCTTATACCCAACGGATTATCCGGGCTTCCAAAATCGGTATCTTTACGGTTGGAGGAGGGGTCCCGCGAAATTGGGGCCAACAGGTAGGTCCTTTCCTGGAAGTGCTCCAGTATCGCTTAAAGGAAGAAATTCCTTTAAAACGTTTTTCTTTTGGAGTCCGCTTGTGTCCTGAACCGGTCCACTGGGGAGGTCTCAGCGGCTGTACGTATTCGGAAGGAGTATCCTGGGGGAAATTTGTCCCTCCCGAGGAGGGGGGCCGCTATGCCGAGGTCCTGTGTGATGCCACGATTGCCTGGCCGATTTTAATGGCCGGGGTTAGACAAAAGATCCTCAAAGCAAAGAAGGGATCTGCTGCATGAACCCAAATAAGAAAAGATTTTTTTTCTTGTTGAGCTGCCTGCTGATTTGGGCCTTTCTTTTCCCGGAAGCCTGGGGAGCCGAACTGGAACAGATTGAAGGGAAAATAACCCAAATCAATGAACAGCAAGGGACCATTACCATCAATGGGGTGGTTCTGGATGCCTCCGATTTTGAACTGGGAGACCTTAAGGTCGGCTATTGGGTAATGGGTGAATTTATTAGAGAAAAAAACAAATTGCGCCTGATTGACCTGGAAGTAATTAAGTAAAAATTATCTTGACATGGCTTTTTAGATAGCCTATTATTCCATGTTAAACAAGGCTTTACTGTTCCTATCTCCTTGAAAAAAGGTTGATTTTCGGATTAGTGGCCTTTTCTTTTTAAAATAAGACATGCTTTTTAATTTAAGTAAAGGAGGTGAATCATGATGCGGAAATTAATTGCTTTGGTGCTTGCAGTAATGTTGCTGGTAGTCTTCTCTTTTGCTTTGGGTTGTAAGAAAAAGGAAGAGGCTCCTCCGGCCCCGCCTGCAGCCGAACAAAAAGCTCCTGAACCAGCTCCGGCCCCGGCGGCAGGAGGTGAGCAGAAGGCTCCTGAAGCAGCCCCGGCCCCGGCCCCGGCTCCAGAAAAAAAATAGTTTCTTATTTAAACATTGGACCTTTGCTCAAGGGGACAGTTTTATGAAGCTTATGAAACTGTCCCCTATTTTTTTGCCCTTGCCCCTTCCTCCTTGGTCATTAATTCCGCCCAGTGTTTGACCAGCACTTTTTTCCCGCTCCTCAAGACCCCTTCCTTGAATTGCATGAGGCAGGCCATACAAGAGGTGGTGATGCCGTCAATTCCCGGCTGGTCGAAAGCGCCGGAGGTTCGTTCCAAGATTTTTTTGGACAGCTCTGGATGGCTCAGATGAAAAAGGCCGCCGTGCCCGCAGCACTGCTGAACTTCCGGTTCAATCAAAGCCAGACCGGGCCTGGAGGCCAGAAGCATCCGCGGTTCCCCGGCAAGGTGAAGCTTTCTTTTGGCGTGGCAGGGGTCATGGAAAAGAACTCGTAAAACCTTTTCTTGTCCCGGATCTGCTGCTTTTCTCTCGTAATCGAATCCCTTTTTAGGTGAAACCAGAAATTGACTCAATTCCTGGACCTTCCGTGTAAAATCAGGTCCCTCATCCCGGACGGTCGGCTCTCCTGCCAGCAATTGAGGATAGGTCAATTTCAAATGAGCGGCACAAGAGGAACAGGAGACCACCACCGCCTCCACCCTCTCTTTCTTGAAGGCCAGAATGTTTTGGCGGGCCAGTTCCCGGGCGGTTTTAATATCCCCAAGGGCAAAAGCTGGAAGGCCGCAGCAGGTCTGGTTTTGAGGAATAACGACCTCTCCCAGGGGGCCCAACAACTTATTGGTGGCCTCGCCTATTTCCGGATAAAGATAGTTGGTCATACAGCCCACGAAATAACCGATTCGACGGGAAGGGGTTCGGGGCCTGGGGGCCGCTGGGGCCTTCCGGTCCAGGAAAAAAGGGTCAGCCAGCTCCGGCCAGATCCTGGAGTCCTTAAAAAAACGAAGCCTTACTCCTCTCTCTTCCGGAATTTTTTTAAATAAAAGGTGTTGCCCTTTAGAAAGCTTTTGGATGCGTTCCGGATGGGGCAGGAGTTGACCGGCCAGGAATTTCTTCCATTGGGCGGCCCCCGTCTTTTCGAGGAAGAGGCTGCGCCCCTTTTGGATCAGTTCATCGGCGGCCACCCCGTTGGGGCAGTTCTCGGCACAGGCCCCGCAAAGCAGGCAGTTGCTGAGGAGATCATAGATCTCTTGGTCGCCCGGGAGAAGACCCGAGAGATAATCGGAAAGCAGGGAGAGTTTCCCCCGGGCCGCCAGGGGTTCCCGGCCTGTTTCCCGATAAACAGGGCAGACCGAGAGACAGCTTCCGCACTTAACGCATTGGGAAACCTCTTTTTTCCATTGCTGTTCATCCATGGGGCGTTTGGTTGATCATCCTTTAAAATAAAATTAGAGTTTGTCCCAAAGTTACGTGATTTTTAAGCACTCCATTCGTCGAGGGCTTCGGGGGTCTTGATTTCAAGGTTGTCCGAAAGGTTATCCATAGCCCCAACCCGGCCTGAATTTCTAAGTTGGTTGGGAGCCGGGCATTCACCCAAAACGATAAATAGCTTTGGTGTTGGCCTGTTTCTAAACCCCATTATAAACTTCCTGCCCGGGTTCAGGCTGCCGGCGTTTTGGCGGACAATCCTTGAAATCAAGACCCCTGAAGCCCTTTGGGGTGATTCAAGATTTTAAGAGGCTACTCCTTCGGTTTGAGAATCACGTAACTTTGGGACTATCCCCGAAATTATCACGCCCTTAAAAAATAATCAAATCCTCCCCGTTAACTTATGGATCCTCTCCAAATTAGTTGGCTATGATCCAGGATTCAAGGAGTTCCCTTGGCCCCTTTCTCCCGACTTGTTGGGAGAAGAACCAAAATGTTCTTCTTTGCGTACTTGGCCTCTTTGCGGTGAAGGGAGCCGTTATTCGATCTGATTGGGTGAACTTGGTCGGTATTTTTTTCGCCAAGAATTCTATTGACGACGGCAACACGTTTATACTATCTCAACAGGTAAGAGACCCTGATCCGAAGGTAAAGGAGGACCCCCTTGGCCGAAAAATTCGTCAGCGAACGCAACTTGAAATTCATGCTTTACGAGGTCTTCAAGGTCGAAACCCTGACTCAATATGCCGTTTATTCGGAACACCAGCGGGAGGTGTTTGATCTGGTCCTGGAGACGGCCCTGAAATTGGGCCGGGACCTGCTCCGGCCGGCTCTCATGGAAATGGACCAGAAACCTCCCCGGTTCATCGACGGTGAAGTCAGGGTTCACCCCCTGGTCAGAACCTGGATGCGTGCCTGCGGGGAAGGGGGTTGGATCGCAGCCAATGCCCCTTTTGAGCTGGGCGGCCAGCAACTGCCGCTCCTGATCACCGGGGCCTGCCGATTTATTTTTGCCGCGGCCAATTATTCGGCCAGTGTCTATCCCATGCTGACCAGCGGGGCAGCCCATTTGATCGAATCCTTCGGCTCCGAAGAACAGAAGGAAATCTACCTGCCCAGGATGTTCGCCGGGGAATGGCAGGGGACCATGGCCCTGACCGAACCGCAGGCCGGAAGCTCTCTGACGGACATTAAAACCATCGCCGAACCCACGGATAAGGGCTATTACCTGCTGCGGGGGCAAAAGATCTTTATTTCGGCCAGCGACCATGACGGTGTGGATAATATCGTCAACCTGCTCCTGGCCCGGATTAAGGGAGCTCCGGCCGGGGTTAAGGGAATCTCCCTGTTCGTGGTGCCTAAGTTCCGGCCTGAGGCGGATCGGCCGCCGGTCCGGAATGATATCCTGGTGGCCGGCACCTACCACAAGCTCGGCTACCGGGGCTCTCCCATCTGCCAGTTAAGCCTGGGTGAGAACAACGACTGCCGGGGCACCCTGGTCGGTGAACCCCATAAAGGGCTGGCCTACATGTTTCAGATGATGAATGAGGCCCGGATCGATGTGGGCCTGAGTGCCGCCGCCATCGCCTCGGCGGCCTATTATGCCTCACTCCAATACACCCGGGAGCGGCCTCAGGGCCGGAGGCTTTCGGCCAAGGACCCCGCCCTGCCGCCGGTTCCGATCATCGAGCACCCGGACGTGAAAAGGATGCTCCTTTTCCAACGGGCCGTAGTGGAGGGGTCGCTCTCATTGCTGCTCCATTGCAGCCTTTTGGCCGATCGGGGCCGGGTCTTAACCGGGGAGGAGAAGGAAGATAACGCGCTCCTGCTCGATCTGCTGACGCCCGTGGCCAAAACCTACCCCTCCGAAATGGGCATCCTGTCCGTAAGCCAGGGATTGCAGTGTTTAGGCGGATACGGTTATTGCGATGAGTTTCCCTTGGAGCTTTTTTACCGCGATGCCCGTATCCATCCCATCCACGAAGGGACCACCGGGATTCACGGCCTGGATCTCCTGGGCCGCAAGGTAATCCTGAAAGGGGGAAAGGCCTTTAAGCTCTTTCTTGGAGAAGTGCAGGACGTTATACAAGAAGCGGGAAAAGATCAGACCCTCCGGCCCTATGCCGGGAGATTAGAAGAGGCCATCCGGATATTGGAACAGACCACGGCTCATCTCCTTCAGTTGGCCGGGGAAGGGAAGACCGAACTCTTCCTGGCCGATGCCACCCTCTATCTGGAACTATTCGGGATCATCGCTGTGGCCTGGCAGTGGTTGCTGCAGGCCCTGGTCATCCGGAAAGCCTTGGCTTCCGAACGGACCGAACCGGAGAGACTATTCTACGAGGGCAAATTCCAGACCTGCCGTTTTTTCTATCATTACGAATTGCCCAAGATCCGGGGATTAAGCCAGCGTCTTCTGGAAAGCGACGGCCTGACCGTTTCCATGGCCGAACCTTTTTTCACCGATTAAGCGGAAGCGTCCCGGCCGCAAAAACAGGAGGGATGCTTGAAATGCTCTTGGGTATAGTAGTCCAAGAGCTTCCGGACCAGCCTTTTGGGATCGCGGTCATAGAGTATCTTGGATCCTGTTTTTTTTCGGATGACCCGGACCAGGTACGGAATTTCGTTGGTGATCCCCCCGGTACCGCGCAGAACGCCGATTAACTTTCCTTCATCATAGGCAATCGCAAATTCTCCCAGGGTCCCGGAACGTCCGCCGATAATGACAATGATATCGGATGTCCGGATGTTGACCACTTCCCGGCCCATGAGGCCGCTGCCGGTAAAAATCAAGACCTCATGAAAATCTGTAGGCGATTTGTACTTGCTTTCGTGTTCCCAGAGGCTCAACCCGGGGGAGATGCCGACGACCAAACCCCCGCCCTCCTGGGCTCCCCGGGCCGCTTCATAGGGAAAGCCGGGGCAGGCCCCGGTCACGGTGATGCAGCCGGCTCCGGCGATAGCCCGGCCTAAATTATAGGCCGTATCTTTGTGCTGCCGGCTCATCCGGCTGTTGGAACTGCCCATAACCCCGATCTTTAATTTCATGGCTCCTTCCCCTTTTGGAAAACTTAAAAAACAAGATACCCAACCCCCCAAACGATCAACAATGGAGAAAAATTTCAACTAGCTTTGGTTAGGTATTTATTCTTGACCGGTTCGAGCATAAGGGACACCTGGGGAAGGTTGCAAGATCTTTTTTAATCCCCGGTTACCGGAAGATGCGTTTACTTTTTTGCCGCTCTATCCTACTATGGCCGGAGCGAAAGCAGGGGCGGGCCAGAGGTTCGCCCGCAGATCGGAGGAGCAGGGCGTGCCGCAAGATCATACGTTCGAAGGCTTGGACGGAGCATTTCACTACCTGGACTGGGGCGGCACCGGCCCCTTAACCTACCTGGCCCAGGCCACCGGGTATTGTGCCGGCATGTATTCCCCTTTGGCGGAAAGGCTGCTCTCCCGGCTGCGGGTGGTGGGCCTGGACGACCGCGGCCATGGCCTGACCCAAGCCCCGGCCGATCCCCGGCGGCTGCAGAACTGGGATGTCTTTGTTCAGGATCTGGAACATTTTCTGGATCATCTCAACCGGCCGGTCGTGGCTATCGGGCATTCCCGGGGCGGGGTAGTGAGTTTGCTCCTGGCGGTCAAACGACCGGATCTGATCCGGGGGCTTGTTTTGCTGGACCCTACTATACTGCCTTTCTCCTGGATGTGGTGGTGGTTTCTGGCCAAGAAAACAGGCCTGGCCCGACGGGTGCCCATTGCAGCCCGGGCCGCTGGAAGGAAAAAGGTTTGGCCGGATCGGGAAACGGTCCTTAGGGTCTACCGGGGGAAAGCCGGTTTTAAATCCTGGAAAGAAGGCTTCCTGGAAGGCTATGTGGAATATGGCTTGCGGCCTTCAGAGAACGGCGGGGTTCAATGGTGCTGTGATCCGGCCTGGGAAGCCCGATGTTTTGCCGTTTGTCCCCACGACGTCTGGCGTTATCTCCCCAGGATAAAATGCCCGACCCTGCTTCTCTACGGGGCTGACTCCGACACCTTCCTGCCGGCGGCGGCCAGGCGTTTTAAGCGTGTAGTCCCGGAAGCAACTATTAAAGCTTTTCCGGCCACCAGCCACTTTGTTCCCATGGAGCGTCCGGATGAAACCAAAGAGGCCATCTTTGAGTTCCTTGAAACCCACAACATAGTGTAGAACGGTTAATGAGGACATCCTATAAGGTCCCTGTCAAGAGAAAAAGGAATTGACGGAAAAGAGACAATGAAATAATTTGCTTGAATAAAAGAATGGCTGATCACGGACCTGCGATAGAACCGTTTAAGGTAGCAAAGCCCGAGTGGAAGAATTCTTGGGGATCGCATAAACCAGGTCCCGGCCCCCAAGACAGTGCAATAATACGCCAGGGCTATAACTTCTGAACCGTTAAAAGGAATAGGCCATGGAAGAAATGGTTAGAATTCAAAATCTCTCGGACATCGAAGCCCTGGAAAAGATCCCTCTCCGGGAACGCATTCAGGAAAGGACGACCTATGCCCTTCTGGAAAAGGGGGCCGGCATCAATCCCCAGGCCGCAGCCCTGACTTTCCTCAGGAGCGGGGAGGCCTACCAGGATCCGGTCCAGACCACCTACCGGGAGTTCATGGGCAAGATCCGGCAGACGGCCAATCTGTTTCATGATTTAGGCCTCGGGCCCCGGGATGTGGTCACCTATCTCCTGCCCAATCTGCCGCAGACCCATTTCGTCCTCTGGGGCGCTGAGGCGGCCGGCATCGCCAATCCCATCAATCCCATGCTGGAGGCGGCCACCATCCGGGACATCTGCCGGGCCGCCGGGACCAAGATCCTGGTCGCCTTGGGTCCGGTTCCCGGTTCGGATATCTGGGCCAAAGTGGAGGCCATCCGCAAAGAAATCCCTTCCCTGAACCAGGTGGTGCAAGTCATGGGCCCCGGAGAAGAGGCCGAAGGGATCATCGGCTATGAGGAAAGTTTAAAGGGCTATTCCATGGAATCGCTGACCTTCAAGCGGGTCATTGACCCCGAAGACATCGCCTCCCTGTATCATACCGGCGGGACCACCGGTCGTCCCAAACTGGCCCGGCGGAGCCATTTTAACGAGGCCGTTCTGGCCTGGGATCTCCGCATCGGCATCGGATTACAGCCGGGGGAGGCCGTTATGTGCGGGCTGCCCTTGTTCCACTGCAACGGGACCTGCGTCACCGGCCTGTCTCCTTTTTCCATCGGAGCTCAGGTGGTGCTCCTCTCGCCGTCCGGGTATCGGGACCCGGCGATCATCAAAAATTTTTACCGGATCGTGGAACGCTATCGGCCGGTCTTTTTTTCCTGTGTCCCGACGGTCCTTTCCGTCCTCCTGGACACCCCGGTGGGAGGCGCCGATATCTCGTCGCTGCGCTATGTGGTTTGCGGAGCCGCTCCCTTGAGCGTAGAACTCTTTCGCCGATTTGAAGAGCATTCCGGCATGAAGATCCTCGAAGGCTATGGTTTGACCGAATCCACCTGCGCCTCGGCCGTCAACCCCAAGGACGGAGAGCGGAAAGTGGGCAGCATCGGATTGCGGATGCCCTACCAGCAGATGAAGATCGCTATCCTGGACCAGGAAGGCAACTATGTCCGGGATGCCCGACAGGGGGAAATCGGGCTGGTCTGCATCAAAGGGCCGACCATCTTTCAGGGCTATGTGGAAGAGATCCATAACCAGGGCATCTGGCTCCCGGAGGGATGGTTCAATACCGGAGACTTGGGCCGGCAGGATGAAGACGGCTTTTTCTGGCTGACCGGAAGGAAGAAGGACTTGATTATCCGGGGCGGCCATAATATCGATCCGGCCGCGATTGAGGAACCGCTTTACAAGATGGAAGGCATTAAGATGGTCGCCGCAGTCGGCCGGCCCGATCCCCATGCCGGAGAAGTTCCGGTGGCTTATGTGGAGACCGCGGAAGGGGCCTCTCTCAGCCGGGAAGCGATCATGGAATGGGCCCGCCGGCATATCGGTGAAAAGGCGGCCCTGCCCAAGGATATCTTTATCGTCGACCGGATTCCCTTGACCGCCGTCGGCAAAATCTTCAAGCCTTCCCTGCGCTGGGATGCCATCCGGCGGGTCTACGAGCAGGAACTGGCGGCCCTGGGCCCTCTGGCGACTGCCGTAGAAGTCGTCGTGGGAGAGGATAAAGTCCAGGGCACCGCAGCTTTCATTCGGATCGAACCGGCTGCCGGAACGAACCGGGATACCCTGGAGAAACGGGTTGCAGAAATCCTGGCTCGCTATACCGTCCATTATCAGGTGAGCTTCGAGGGCAAGGCGACGGGGCCGGCTTAGATTTTATTACGACCTGTTCCCGGCAGGCGCCTGACTCCAGACAGAGCCGGGGATTTGCCAAAAGAAATCAGTATCGTTCAAAAGTCAGGGCACTGGCGCATTATTGCTGGACTAGGGGACCGGGGGTTCCGAACGACTATCTTCCCCGGAATCCCCGCCGGACGACGGCCTCCTTGACCAACAACTTGTTTCCCTTGAACTCGGTTTGGTTGAGCGACGAGATGGCCCTGCGGGCCTCCCACTGGGTGGACATCTCCACAAAGGCAAACCCCTTGGATTCCCCGGTCTGCCTGTCCCCGACAATCTTGACGGACATGACATCTCCGGCATTGGCGAAAAAGGCCTTTATCTCCTGCTCGCTGGTTTGAACGGGTAGATTGGCCACATAAATTTTTTTATTCATTATCCCTCCTTAGTGAGTAAGTTTAAGAACCACCCCTTTGGGGATCAATAACCCCTTGGCCTTCCTGAGACAGACCCCATTTTCCGCCCAACAAGGGCGGCCCGTTTTCCCTTGAGCGGAGTCAGCCCCTAACTTCGTCGACGTCTCTGCCTGGTTATAAAAAAACCCGCTGAAGAAGTTGGCTAGAGTTCTTTGCGGGCCCGATAAACAAGTAAAAAATGGCTCTCGGCAACTAATTCCTTTCATTCTATCTGTTCTTAAACCTAAAAGCAAGAAGATCGAGCCCTGTTTTCTTCTTGACAATACTTTTGGCCTGGTGTATTTTCCCATCAACATCGAATCAGTTCTTGCCTATAGCTCCGGAAGCCGACCATCAGACCCTGCCTTTGGCGCACTGCGCAAGACCAAGTGGAACATCAGAGCCTGAACGGCAGCTTCACCGGCAATCCTTCCGTTTTTTCTTTTAAACGTCCCACGCCATTCAATTAAACCAGCCGGATTACTCCATCGGGCAGACCTGCCTGGTCAGGTCAAGATTGCCCCTGGACAAAGGAGAATTATGTCATTTACAACGTTTGCACTTCACCCTAACCTATTGAAAGCCATAACTAAAAAAGGCTTTGAGCAGCCCACCCCGATCCAGCGGCTGGCCATCCCGCACCTCCTCCAAGGCCGCGATATTATGGCCACAGCGGTGACGGGCAGCGGCAAAACCGCCGCTTTTCTGCTTCCCCTTCTCCACCAGATGATCGGGCAGCCCCGGGGAAAAACCCGGGCCCTGGTCCTGGTCCCCACCCGAGAGCTGGCTGCGCAGATCACGGAACACCTGGACGACCTGGCCTGCTATACATCCATTAAAGCAGTGGCGGTCTATGGCGGGGTTTCCGCCGTACCCCAGGCCCAGGCCCTTCGCCGTAAGGTGGATTGGGTTATCGCCACCCCCGGCCGGCTCCTCGACCATATGCGGAACGAATATGCCCGGTTTGACGGCATCACTCATTTAGTGCTCGATGAGGCGGATCGCATGCTGGACATGGGCTTTCTCCCAGACATCCGGCGCATCCTGGCCAGCCTCCCGGTAAAGCGGCAGACTCTGTTTTTTTCAGCCACGTTGCCGGCGCCCATCGTGGCCCTGGCCCGGGAGATGTTGAAAGATCCGGTGTCCCTCAATATCACCCCGAAACCCCAGGCCGCCGCCGGGATTACCCAGGTGGCCTACCCCATCCCCCAGGAAATGAAATCAAACCTCTTGCTGGCCCTTCTTAATCAAAGCCAGTCCAAGAGCGTACTGGCCTTTACCCGGACCAAGCACCGGGCCAATCGACTGGCCGATTTCCTCGAAAAAAAAGGGGTGCGCTGCGGACGGATTCACGGCAATCGCAGCCAGGGTCAGCGGACCGAAGCCCTGGCCGGTTTTAAGGCCGGCCGCTTTCGAGTTCTGGTGGCCACCGACATTGCGGCCCGGGGTATTGATGTGGAGGCCCTCGGTCTGGTCTGCAATTTTGATGTCCCCGGCCAGGCAGAGGATTATGTTCACCGGATCGGCCGGACCGGAAGGGCCGAAGTCGCCGGGGATGCCTGCACCCTGGTTTCACCGGATGAGGAGAAAACGCTCCGATCCATCGAACTGAGCCTCGGCCGGCGTATGCCCCGGAAAAAGGTCCCGGGTTTTAATTATGGGCAGGCCTGGGAACGGAAAAATTCCCTTCAATAATTACTTGAACCATTTGAATGAGCTGGTATAGTGAACCCGTCCCGACCTGACTAAGTCGGAAAAGGATTTATCCGCCGCCCCACAGGGGAAAAGGCGGACCCTTTATCCTAACCGGCTTGGCGGGTCTCGGGAAAAAAAGTTGACCGGCCCTTCTTTCACCCGGACCCCTTAATAATTCCGGCCCAGCGGGCGGTAAAAGGTTTAAAACGTATGTGCGAAGAACTGATGCCCGATCTTTTTCGGCTTGAAATTCCCCTGCCCGAAAGCCCGCTTAAATTTCTCAATTCTTATGTCATCAAAAGCCCGGACCGGAATTTAATCATCGATACCGGTCTCAACCGCCGGGAGTGCCTGGAGGCCATGCTGGCCGGGTTAGGGAAGCTGTCCGTCGATCTTAAGGACACCGATCTCTTCATTACCCACTTGCATGCCGACCACTTCGGGCTGGTCACCAAATTGGCCGTTGATTCCAACCGGATTTTTTTCAGCCGCCCGGAGAAGGAGCTCATCGAATCCTGGGAAGGCTTTGAGGCCATGATCGTCTATGCCGGCCGGAACGGTTTCCCGCAGGATCAACTGCGGGCCGCCCTGGAAAAACACCCGGGAAAAAGGTACGGCTCGGACTGGATGCCGAAATTGACCCTCCTGGATGACGGGGATGAAATCCATTGCGGGCGCTATCATTTCCGCTGTCTGACCACGCCCGGTCATACCCTGGGACATATCTGTCTTTATGAGCCCGACCAAAAATTACTCGTGGCCGGAGACCATATCCTGGATGATATCACACCCAATATTCAATGCTGGACCGACCAGCAGAATCCTCTGAAATGGTATCTGGCCAGCCTCGACAAGGTTGCGGCCATGGAGGTAAGTTTGGTCCTGCCGGGACACCGGCGGCTCATCAGGGATCATCAAACCCGTATCGCTGAATTGAAACGGCACCATGAAAATCGCTTGGCCGAATGCCTGACCATCCTGAAAAACGGCCCGTTGAGCGCTTTTCAAACCGCCTCCAGGATGACCTGGGATATAAAATGTGACTCCTGGGAGGCCTTTCCGGTAACCCAGAAATGGTTTGCCACCGGAGAGGCCATTTCCCATCTGAGATACCTGGAAGAAGAGGGCCGCGTCGGCCGGGAATGGGAAAATGACATTACCCTTTATACCTTAAGAGGAAACTATGGAACTGATTAGAACGGCCCTGGAACGAGGGCAAAAGGCCCTCTCGGAAACCCAGTCCAAAAAGCTGTTAGGCACTTACGGAATCCCCATTACCCGGGAAGAAATAGCCCGAAGCGCGGATGAAGCCGCAGCCCTGGCCGAAGGCCTCGGGTACCCGGTGGTCCTGAAAGCCTGTTCGCCGGAATTGATGCATAAAACCGAAGCCGGGGGTGTAGAAATCGGGCTCAAGTGCGCCTCCGAAGTCCGGGAGGCCTATCAGCGGATTAGCGGCTTGGTCCGAGTGCCCCTGGAAGGCATCCTGGTGCAGGAGATGGTCCGGGGCCCCCGGGAGCTGGTCTTAGGTTTGACCCGCGATGCCCAGTTTGGTCCCTGCGTCATGTTCGGACTGGGAGGCCTGATGACCGAGATCCTCAACGACACGGTTTTTCGGGTGGCCCCGTTGAATGCCGCTGAGGCCCTGGAAATGATGCAGGAAATAAGGTCCAAAGCGATTTTGGGTCCCTTTCGGGGCCAGGCCGCGGCTGACCTTTCGACCCTTGGACGATCCCTGATCGCCCTGGGGCAAATCGGGCTGGAAAACCCGGCTGTGGCCGAAATCGACATTAATCCCATGATGATTGATCCCGAAGGGCGGGTGAAGGCCGTGGATGCCCTGGTGGTGCTGCATGGAGAGTGAGAGGACTGAAACCCACCACCAGCATCCTCTTTATTCCATGGTTCACCCCCGGAGCATCGCCTTTTTCGGGGCCTCGAACCGATTTACCGCCATGGGCACCAACCAGCTCCATTCGTTGTTGTCGCTGGGATTTGAGGGAACCATCTATCCGGTACACCCCAAAGAAGACCAGGTTTTGGGTTTAAAGGCCTACCGGGATGTTATGGATCTGCCCGAAGTCCCGGATCTGGCGGTGATGGTCCTGCCCACGGCGGTTGTGCCGGAAACGCTTGAAAAATGCGGCCGTAAAGGGATCCGCCGGGCGGTTATCGTTTCCGGCGGGTTTAAAGAGGTCGGCGGTTCGGGAATGGATCTTGAAAAAGAACTGCTGGCCATCGCCGCTCATTACGGCATCCGCTTCCTGGGTCCGAACTGCCTGGGGGTGGTGAATCCTCATCACCGCTTCAATATGACTTTTTTGCCGTTTACCGGAAAGGCCGGATTCATCGGATTTGCTTCCCAGAGCGGAAGCTTTGTCACCCAGATGTTCGATTATCTGGCCGAGGTCGGATTGGGCTTTTCAACCGCTCTCAGCGTCGGCAACGAGGCTAATATCGACTTGGTGGACTGCCTGGACTACCTGGCCGGCTGCCCCCGAACCAAAGTGATCGGCATTTATATCGAAGCGATTCGCCGGGGCCGGGCTTTCCTGGAAGCCGCCCGAAGGATTGCCCCCCATAAGCCTATTGTGGCCTATTACGCAGGCGGGTCCGAGGCCGGCAAACGGGCCGGATTCTCCCATACCGGCGCCCTGGCCGGTCCGGACCGGCTTTACGACGGGGTCTTCAAACAAAGCGGGGTCATCCGGGCCAATTCCATGACCGAACTCTTCGATTTTTGCGGAGTCCTGGGTTCCTGTCCGCTACCCCGGGGAAACCGGTTGATTATCCTGACCCACTCAGGAGGGCCGGGCGCCACGGCGGCCGACGCCTGCGGCCGAGCCGGGTTGGCCCTGACGGATTTCTCCCGGGAAACGATTGCCGGCATCGGTCCTTTCATGCCCCAGACCGGGAGTCTGAACAACCCCGTGGACCTTACCTTTACCAAAAACATGCAGGACTATTTTGAACGGATCCCAGAAGTACTCCTGAATGATCCCAACGCCGACGGCCTGTTGATTTATATAATTCTGTCCGATCCCTTATTACGGCGCCCCCTGCTGCATATGGGGGTTCCTGAAGAAGCCATACAGGACCAGATTGACCCTCTTATTGAAGAACTGGTTAAGACCGTCATGAAGCTGCCGGAGACTTCTCACAAACCGGTGATCGGCTATTCCTTCCGGTCCCACTTCGACCGGCTGATTCGGATCCTTCAGAACAGAGGTTTCCCGGTGCTGCCCTCTCCGGAACGGGCCGCCAGGGCCATGGCCGCCCTGGTACGATATGGCCAGGTCAGAGAGAAACTGGCCAGGAGCCAGGTGCCGTTAACGGGTTGAGGCGCTCGGGCGTTATAACGGAACTGCCGGAGTCTGCGGCCTCCTGGGTTTTTACAGAAAAAAGGTCTCCGCCTCAAGCGGACCAGGCCTGCGAATCTGAGGAATGAGGTCCGCCGCAGCGGACAGATGGACTTTTTGCGAAGGCGTCATCTTTGATGGAGGAATAAAGCCCAAATAGACACAAGGAGGGACCAATGGGAAGTCGCCCCGGATTTCATAAGAGTGAAAAAAGGCGGAAGGAGTTGACCCGCCAGAAGAAGAAAGAGGAGAAGGCCCAGCGCCGTCTGAATAAGGCTGCTGCCGGACCGGAAGGCCAGGAACCGGGATCGGAAACGCCGGAGACGGAAGAAGGGACCGAAAGCCGGGAAGACCCGACCTCCTGAACCCGCTTTCCGGGCCGGCAAGAGTTGAGGTTAAATCGTGGCTGATATATTGTGTTTTTTTAGAAATCGGTGCACCACTGTCGAACAGATGGATGACCAGACCCTTAAGGCGTCTTGTCGGCTCCAGGATCCTCTGCTGGAAGCCTGGGTGGAGATTTTGGTAAAACTGCCCGATCTTGAGATTGCCCGGGCCGGGGGCGCCATTATTCGATCCCTCGGAAAAACGGAACTCGAGGCCGACGAAGCTCTTAAAAACGTGGTCGGGATTCGGGTGGGACCGGGACTGAGAAAGATCCTGAAAGGGGTCATGGGCAGCTCCGCGCTTCATGAGCAGTTGACCTTTATGGTGGAGGAATGCTGCGGCAGCGTTATCCTGTCTTTCACCAAAGATGTCCTGGCTCAGGCCCCTAAAGACAGCCTGAAGGAAAAAGAGCATTTCTGGCATGTGGTGCGGTCAAATCCAAGATTGTATAATAGCTGTGCCGCGTTTGCGCCCGGCAGTCCTCTGGTGGAGGGGATTGAACCGCCCCGGTAAGAGGACACCCCCTTTATGAGGAGGGCCTTTCATACGGCAATGGTTTCGAGGCTGGCAGCATAATGTTGAAGTTCGCCCGCAATAAATTGGTCAGCGTTTTCCAAAAAGACCAGGACACGCTTTTGGTTCATGGCCTTATGGAAGATGATATCTATGGCCTGGAGGTCGATGTGGCCTGGCGCCTGTCCGATCTGGAGATCGTATCCATTGACGGCAAATGGAAAAGGGCGGAAAATGCCTACTGTTCCCGAGGCATCCCTTTTCTGCAAGAAGCCGTCGGGTTCCGCCTGGACGAAGGGTTCCGCCAGAGAGTACAAAAAATTATCGGTCGGAAGGTCTGCCGGCATTTTGCCGACATCCTCCTCGAATGCGGCGATGTCGCCAGGGATGCGGCACTGGTCATCCGCGGCGAAACGGAAAGGGCCCTGACGCCCGATCCGGCCTTTGAAAAGGACCGTCTTAGGGACCGGGATAAATCGGCACTTCCTCCCGACCGGCAGGGCCTTTCAGCGGATCGCCCTCTCAAGGCTGAAGCAATCGGTCCGGTTGTTGCTGAAACGGTGAAGTCCGGGAAGGGGATGGTCATAGATCTTCATGTACACACCTCTCCGGCCTCTCCCTGCAGTTCGGTGACGGTGGCTGAACTCATACAAGAAGCCAAAAAAATAGGCCTCGACGGGTTCTGTCTGACCGATCATAACCATGTCTGGGATTCCAACGAGGTGGCGGATCTCAGGGAAAAACACCGGTTCCTCATCCTGAGAGGAAACGAAATTACGACCGATCAGGGAGACATGGTCGTCTTTGGTCTGGAAAAAGAGATCAAGGGGATCATTAAACTGGAGGAGCTCCGAAAGGAAGTCTTAATGGCCGGCGGCTTCATAATCGTGGCCCATCCCTTCCGGGGGTTTTTGACCTTCGGGGTGGGCCGGCTTGGACTGACTCCGGAAAAGGCCATGGAAAGACCCCTTTTCAAGTTGGTGGACGCAGTGGAAGTTATGAACAGCAAAGTCACGGAAAAGGAAAATACCTTTGCGGCCCGGGTGGCCGCGGGGCTGGGCCTGCCCGCCACGGGGGGAAGCGATGCCCACGAGGTTTCGGCCTTGGGGATCTATGCCACCCGGTTTCCCCGGGTCATTAAGGACGAAAAGGACCTTGTTGACGCCCTTAAGGGCAGACCATACACGCCGGTCGCCTTCCGGAGGGAAAGGAGTGCCTTGCATGGAAGCACCCCCTAACTGGGAAAAAGTAGTCAGGAGAATGGAAACCTTACTGCGTCTGAAGTCCTTTCCGGTGGCCTTCAAGATGCTGGAGAAAAGGGAGGAGCTGAATTCTATTCCTTTCTTGCGCCGGGCCCAGGGCAAGAGGACCCTCTGTCAACTCATTACCCTGGTCAGAAATTTCGACTGGACCGTGGGGGCGGAACAAGAAGATTTTCTTTCGCCCATGTGCCCCTCCATCATCGGCCTGAGCGACACCCCGGCCGTCTTCAAGGACGGCACCTTTCGCAGCATTGTCTGGGTCAAAACCAAAGCGGACGGCCGGAAATTTGAAGCCGCCATCCCCCGCCTCCCCCTGGGTAAATATCAGGCCCTGGCCATGGCTCCTTTGGTCTACAATCCCTTTGAGCCGGACCTGGTCCTCCTCTACGCCAATCCGGCCCAAATGATCCTGTTGATCAATGCCCTGCAATTTGAAGACTATGAGGTCCTGCAGTTCTACTGCGTCGGGGAATCCTCCTGTTCGGATGCCATTGCCCGATGCTATCTGACCGGAAAACCCTCCTTGACCATTCCCTGTTATGGGGAACGCCGCTATGGGCACGCCCAGGATGAAGATTTGGTGATGGCCATCCCGGCCGGGATGATGGCCAAGGTCCTGCGAGGCCTGGAAGCACTTTACCGGCGAGGCATTCGCTACCCGATCAGTTTTGCCGGGGCTGAGCAGGATTTGACGACCGCCTTTCCCATGTCCTATGGCGGCCTGCATCGCCTGGAGGCCCTTCGGGGAAATGACCGGCGCCTGCTTCTGGGGGTGACCGGGGGAATCGCCACGGGGAAAAGCACGGTGGTGAACCTGCTGAAAGAATTCGGCGCCCCGGTTATTGACTTTGACCTCATCGCCCGGGAAGTGGTCGAGCCGGAAAAACCGGCCTGGAAGGATATTGTGGCCTATTTCGGGGAGCAGGTCCTCCAGGAAGACCGGCAGTTGGACCGGAAAAAATTATCGGATATTGTTTTCCGGGACCTTGAAAAAAGGAAGAAACTGGAAAGCTTTACCCATCCGCGGATTAATGAGGAATTCGTCAAACAATTAAAGGCCATCGTGGAGAAAGATCCGGGGGCCATCATTCAGGTGGACATTCCCCTGTTGATCGAACTGAATCTCCAGTATATGTTTCACAAAACCCTGGTGGTTTATGTCCCAATGGAAAAGCAGGTGGAACGGCTCATGGCCAGGGACGGGATCACGCAAGAAGAGGCCGCCGATCGGCTTAAGGCCCAGTTGCCCATTGAGGAAAAGGTGGGCTATGCCGATTTTGTAATCCATAACGAAGGATCCCTGGAGGAAACGCGAAGGCAGGCCGAAGAGCTGTGGCAGACCTTAAAAAAAGTCCAGGAAGAAAAGACCTCCTGAACCAGCCGCTTTGAAAGAGAGGAGAACAGCCATGTTTTTTGAATTTTCCGACCGGGCCAGGGAACTCCAGGACCGGGTCAGGTCCTTTATGGACCGCACCATTTACCCCAACGAGGGGACCTTCTGTAAACAGCGCGATGAGGGCGACCGCTGGGAACCCCTGCCCCTCATGGAAGAACTGAAAAAGAAGGCCCAGGCCGAAGGCCTTTGGAACCTCTTCCTGCCTGAAAGCGAATACGGAGCCGGGCTGACCAACTACGAGTACGCACCCCTCTGTGAGATCATGGGCCGCTCCCCCTGGGCGCCGGAGGTCTTTAACTGCTCGGCCCCCGACACCGGCAACATGGAGACCCTGGTCCGCTACGGCAATGAAGACCAGAAGGAAAAGTGGCTCAAGCCTTTGCTGGAAGGAAAGATCCGTTCCGCCTTCTGCATGACCGAACCCGATGTGGCTTCCTCGGACGCCACCAACATCCAGGCCGCCATTGTTCGGGAAGGGGACGACTACGTGCTCAACGGCACCAAGTGGTGGGCTTCGGGCGGCGGCGACCCCCGCTGCCGGATATACATTTTCATGGGCAAGACCGACCCCCAGGGGCCGAAACACCGGCAGCAGTCCATGATCCTGGTGCCCCGCGATACCCCCGGGGTAACAGTCCTTCGCAACCTCTCCGTTTTCGGCTATGACAGCGCCCCCCACGGGCACGCCCACATTCGCTTCGAAAACGTCCGGGTTCCGGCCGCCAACATGCTGCTTGGCGAGGGGCGCGGTTTCGAGATCGCCCAGGGACGCCTCGGGCCGGGGCGCATTCACCATTGCATGCGGACCATCGGCGTGGCCGAGCGGGCACTGGAGGAACTCATCAGGCGCGCCCGGTCCCGGGTAGCCTTTGGGAAACCGTTGGCCGAGATGGGATCGATCCGGCAGGATATCGCCCGATCCCGTATCGAAATCGACCAGGCCCGCCTTCTGACCCTGCAAGCCGCTTATATGATGGATACGGTCGGGAACAAGGTGGCCCGCAATGAAATCGCCATGATCAAGGTCGTCGCCCCCAATATGGCCTTGAAGGTCCTGGATCGGGCCATCCAGGTTCACGGCGGCCAGGGGGTTTCTTCGGATACCTGGCTGGCCGATGCCTGGGCCCATATTCGCACCTTGCGTCTGGCTGACGGGCCGGACGAAGTCCACCTGGAGACCATTGCCCGGTTGGAACTGAAGAAACAGGCCGGATAGAAACAGAATAAATTTTTTGCCACCGACAAAACAGGACGGGTGGGCGAACCGCCCACCAACCCGTCAGCGCCTTTGGCGAATGATAATGATTTAGTATCGTTCAAAAGTTGTGGCACTAGCGCATTATGGCCTGACTGGGAACCGGGGGTCTCGATTTCAAGGCTTGTCCAAAGGGTGATCCTTCCCGCCAATCCGGCCCAGGTTTCTAAGGTTGTTTAGAGCCGGGCATTCACCCAACCGAACAAACAGCTTTGGTGTAGGCCTACTTAAGGCATTATCGTCAACCTTCCAGCCCGGTTTCAACGTGAGGAGTTTATGGTGGACAACCTTGAAATCGAGACCCCCGGTTCCCTTCCATCGGGTATTAGAAATATAAACCCACAACTTTTGAACGATGCCAATGATTTTCAACTCGCCAAGCGAAGGCTGTTTTTGACCGGCGGGGTTCGCCGGTCAAAATAATAGGTCCGTTTTTGTCTGAGTGGCTGTGGCTAAGAAAATGATCCAAGCAGAAGAGATTGTTCCGGTGAGGGAGGCCCATCGCCTGAACGTTAAAGCCCTGGCCGATTACCTCAAACAATCACTGAAGGGTTTCTCGGGTGATCTGACGGTTCAGCAGTTCGGGTACGGCCAGTCCAATCCCACCTTCCTGCTTTCCAGCGCCGGAAAGGAGTATGTGCTCCGTAAAAAGCCGCCGGGAAAACTGCTTCCCTCGGCCCATGCCGTTGAGCGGGAATACCGGGTGATCAAGGCCATGAAAGGGGCCGGCGTCCCGGTTCCCGAACCCTTTCATCTGTGTGAAGACCCATCGGTGATCGGAACGGCTTTTTATCTGATGGAGCGCGTCAAAGGCAGGATCTTCCGAGATCCGATAGCCTCCGAGGCCCGGGATGCCCGGGAACGGTCGTCCATCTTTGAGGCCATGAATGAAACCCTGGCCAAGATCCATGGCCTGGATTGGAAGGCCGCCGGGCTGTCCGATTTCGGGAAACCGGGCAATTATATGGCCCGTCAGGTAAGCCGCTGGTCAAGACAATATGAAGCGGCCAAGACCGAGCCGCTTGAGAGCATGGACCTTTTAATCTCCTGGCTCGGTGAACACATCCCCGGCGATGAAATGGCCGCGGTGGTTCATGGGGATTTCCGTCTTGAAAATACGATCTTTCACCCCAGGGAACCCCGCATCCTGGCTGTCCTGGATTGGGAGCTTTCCACGCTTGGCCATCCCCTGGCGGACCTGGCTTACAATTGTATGGGTTACCACCTTCCCGCCGGCGGGGGAAAAGGTTCCGGATACCTGGGGCTGGATCTGAAAGAACTGGGCATCCCTTCAGAAGCCGAGTATCTGGCTGCCTACTGCCGCCGCACCGGCCGGGAGTCCATCCCCGATTGGGATTTTTTCATGGCCTTCAGCATGTTCCGGCTGGCGGCCATTGTCCAGGGGGTCTATAAACGGGGATTGGATGGGAATGCCAGTTCCGACCAGGCTATGACCTACGGCGTCTATGCCCGCTACCTGGCGGAAACGGCCTGGCAAATGGTTGCCAATCAGTAATCGGCATCAAAGCGATTCAAACGAAAGAGATTATCATGGAAAAAACGAGACGTTTAGAAGGCAAAGTGGCCGTCATCACCGGGGCTGCCAGCGGCATCGGCCGGGCCACGGCCGTACTTTTTGCAAGAGAGGGGGCCCGGCTGGTCCTGGCCGACCTTCAGGAGGCGCAGCTTGAGGAAACCCTGGCCCTGATAAAAAAAGAAGGCGGTGAAGCGGCCATCAAACGGGTGGATGTTTCGATCGAACAGGAGGTCAAGGATCTTATCGACCTGGGCCTGCAAACCTACGGGCAGATCGATATTCTCTGCAACAATGCCGGTATTACCGGGCAGTTGACCGGGCTGGAGGAGCAGGAGGCTGAGGACTGGAAAAAAGTTCTTGAGGTCAACCTGCTGGGGGCGGTCTTGGCGACCAAACACGTGGCCCGGCACATGCAGGAACGGCGGTCCGGCGCCATCGTGAATACGGCCTCGGTGGCCGGTATTCGCTCCGGGGCCGGGGGCAACGCCTACAGCGCCAGCAAGGCGGCTCTGATTAATTTCACCCAGACCTCGGCCTGCGACCTGGGCGGTCACAATGTCCGGGTGAATGCCGTCTGCCCCGGGCTGATTGAAACAAAAATGACCCAGCCGGTCTTTGACTATGCCCGTGCCAAAGGCAAAGAGGATAAATTGGGGAGCCGCTGTGAATTGAGGCGCTACGGGCGGCCGGAGGAAATCGCCACCGCCATCCTTTTTCTGGCCAGCGATGAAGCCAGCTTCATAACCGGCCAGGCCCTGGCCGTGGATGGCGGCAATACCGCTTCGCTGAATCTGCCCGGGATGAAATTCTAAGCGGGCCTCACGGGATCATTATAACCGGGTGGAAATTAAGTAAGGTGTCCCCCTATTAGCTTTCTCTTGACTTCTTAAATTTTATCATGATAAAATTCTTACAAAAATAGGTATTGTTCTTTTAAGAGGTTGTTCAGTAAAAAAAGACCTCCGCTCTATAATTCATTGAATCCAATATGATGCAAAGGGTCCTTCCCTCGGACGTCGGTTTTCGGGAAAGGAATCGTTTTTTCGATTTATTTTATAACGGCATTCGGTTTGGTTTTAAGTGAAAGGAGGCTGTACCATGGAGACCTTCAAGAACATCTTTTCGATGGCCATTCCCCTGGTCTGGCTTTTCATTCTAATCTCCCCGGGTGGAGCCGGGGCAGCCATCACCCAGCTTAACGGCACCCTCCCTACCGACAGCCTGATTTATGACTGGCAGGCCAGCCCCGACAGCAGCCATGTCGTTTACAGCACCGGCCCTGGTCGCTATTACAGAAATGCCTTATTCAGCGTCCCGGCCGGAGGGGGTACGGCGGTCCAGATCACCCCGCCGGTCACAGGGGATGAAAGGATTATTTCCTATCAAATCAGCCCGAATAGCACTCGGGTGGTTTTTTTGATGAGGCCTTCGGAATATGCCGCTTCTGAAATTTACAGTGTGCCGATTGGCGGGGGGGCAGTCACTAAGCTCAACGAGAACATCAGCAGCCAGGTCAATACCTTTCTCTTCACGCCTGACAGCCAGAAGGTCGTTTATCAAGCGGTAGTTCCCATTATCAACCAATGGGGTCTTTACAGTGTCCCCCTTGCCGGACCGGCAACCAGCAGCCTGAGAATCGACACCAATCCAAGCTACCATGTCGATTCAGGTTTTAAGATTTCACCGGACAGCAGCCGGGTGGTCTACCGGGCACCCTGTACCTATGGTCCGGATGGAGGTCAGGCCTGCTCTGGCATGTACAGCGTACCCATTGCCGGCGGCCTCCCTGCCAAGCTTAGCCTAGATTATGCCTACAATACTGTATGGAGCGGGATCGAGATCAGCCCGGACAGCCAATATGTGGTTTACCGTGCTACCTACTACAACCCCGGAATGTCCGGCCAGGGTGACATTTACAGCATCCCCATCGCCGGTTCAACCTCAGACCTGCTCCGGCTCTCACATTATATAGCTGGGGCCGTCACTACTTGGCAGATCAGCCCGGACAGCAGCCGGGTAGTCTTCATAGCCATGCAGGATACAGCCGGTACCTCCGAACTCTACAGCATCCCCATCCGTTTGGCCGGTCCAGTGGTCAAATTGAACGGGCCCTTGGGAACCAATGGGCAAGTGTATGAGTTTGTTATAGGCCCGGATGGCAGCCGGGTAGCCTACAGGAGTGGAAATGAATCCAGCAGCGACACCGTTGAACTTTACAGCATCCCGATTGACGGTTCTGCCTCAGCCATCAGGATAAATCAGTCCCTTTCTGGCACTGGGTTTCAGCACCAGCGTTTTATGTTTTCCCCGAACAGCCAGCGGGTGGTCTTTGAAATAGGTAGTAATCTCTTCGGTGCCCCGGCTGTCGGCCCCTCCAGCCAGCAGGCCCTTGTGGGCACCATTTATGACGCTACCATGCCCTTCGATGTCAGCCAGGATTCTTCCGGGGTCTACTACACATTCAATGGGAACCTCTTTAAATCTCCGATTGCAGGACCAATTGGGAATACAGTCAAATTGGACGGCCCACCCAATCATACGCTCTGGTATCCATCTTTAGATACTTTCCTGGAAACCCCAGATGGCCTCAAGCTTATTTATTCGGCCGACCAATGCACCAACCTCTATGCCGTCGACGCCGCCATAAACTTTCCCCATTTATTGTTCCTGCCACTGGTGATCAGATAACACGCCATCGCTTGGCGAGAAAAAACTTTTATGCGCCAAAGGCGCTGACGATTAGGGTGGCGGCAGGTCGCCGCCGCCCTGTCCTGTCTTTGTCTGTGGCAAAAATCTTTTCTGAATTTTTCGGGTTGGGGGATTAATCCGGAAATATTTTCTGCGGCTGGATCGGAGAGAAGGGTTTTATAATCCCAGGTAGGTTTTACGGAGGACTTCGTCCTGAAGCAACTGCTCGCCTGGACCTTCGGCAATGATCTTGCCCGAGGAAAGGACGTAGTTGCGGCCGGCCATTTTAAAGACGGTGCTGACTTCCTGCTCCACCACCAGCAGGGTGATACCCAGCTTATTGATCTCCCCGATTTTCTCAAAGACCTCTTTCCGTATCAGAGGGGCCAGACCGGTGGAGGGTTCGTCGATACAAAGGAGTTTCGGACCGGACATCAAGGCCCGGCCGATAGCCAGCATCTGCTGCTCCCCGCCGGAAAGAGTCCCGGAGATTTGATGGGCCCGCTCCTTGAGCACCGGGAATAAGGTATAAACCTTGTCCAGGTCTTCCTGAATCTTTTTCTTTTCTTTTTGCAGATAGGCGCCGGCCAGAAGATTGTCAAACACGGTCATTTCCCGGAAGGGCCTTCTCCGTTCCGGGCAGTGCACCAGCCCCCGTTTGACTATTTCATGGGCCGGTATCCGGTCAATGCGCTCTCCGGCGAAGGTGACCGTCCCTTCCAGGCTGATATCTCCGGCCGTGGAGCGCCGCTTGATCTCCCTCTCCCAGCCCACCAATCCGGTAATGGCCCTCAAGGCCGTGGATTTACCGGCCCCGTTGGGCCCCACCAGGCTGACCAGCTCCCCGGTGTCCACGCCCAGACTTATACCGTTCAGGAGCACGGCCTTCTCGTAGCGAACGGTTAAATTTTCAACTTGCAGTAACATAGGCCTCGAATTTCTCCCCCAATTTTCCGTTAATGTTCTCCCTGCCCCAGATAAGCCTCAATGACTTGGGGGTTGGCGACCACTTCCTGGGGCGATCCTTCCGCCAGAAGGGTCCCGAAGTTGAGAACGACAATGCGGTCCACAATCTTCATCAACTGCTGCAGCTTGTGTTCGACGATGATCATGGCCGGGCCTTCGCTGTGCAGGCGGCCGAAGCGTCCCCCCTTATGGAGCCGCTTGATGGACTTGGCCATAAGGTCGGTTTCCGCCGGGCTCAAACCCCCGAAGGGCTCGTCCAAGAGGAGCAGCTCGGGCTCGGTGGCAATGGCCCGGGCCACTTCCAGCCGCTTCAAGTCGCCCTGGGACAGAGTGGAAGCCTTTTCCAGGGCCATGTCGGAGATGCCGGCAAACTCCAGGGCATCCATGGCCTTGGCCTCGACCTTCTTGACCCACTCCCCCCGCTTCATGGCCCTGGGGGAGAGGCAGGATACCATCACATTGGCAATAATCGGCAGCCGGCGAAAAGGCCTCATGTTTTGAAAGGTGCAGGCCACTCCCAGGTTGACGATATTCCAGATTTTTTCTCCTACGATCTCCTGCCCCTTAAAGCGAATGCTGCCTGAATCGGGTTTCAGGATCCCGGTGATCAATCGCAAGAGGGTGGTCTTTCCCGCTCCGTTGGGACCGATAAGACCCAGGATCTCTTCCCGGTCCATTCGAAAAGAAACATCGTCGACAGCCCGCAGACCGCCGAAGCTCTTGGTGATGGAGTTGACTTCAAGGAAAGGGCAGTCCATTTAGACTTCCTCGGCCTCTTCCCGGAGTTCCCGCCTCGAGACCTTGCCCACATCGGTTTTGGGCAGCTCGCCCCGGAACTCGACGATCTTGGGCACTTTGTAGTGGGCCATCTTCTCCTTGCAGAATTCAATGATTTCTTCTTCCGAGACCTTGCCCCGAGCTTCGCTCTCCAGGACCACATAGGCCTTGATCAGGTTGCCCACCTTGGGATCCGGCACACCGACCACGCCGGCGGCCTTGATTTTGGGATGCTGGTAAAGCACTTCCTCCACGTGCCGGGCGAAAACCGAATAGCCCTTGTACTTGATCAGGTCCCGCTTACGGTCGAAGAAATGAAAATAGCCTTCTTCATCCATGCTGACCAGGTCACCGGTGCGCATCCAGCGCTCGCCGTCGATTTCCAGAAAGGTCTCTTCGTTGCTCTCCGGACGCTTCCAATAACCTTCCATGATGTTGGGCCCGCTCAGGATCAACTCGCCCACCTCGCCGACCGGTACAAAATTCGTCCCCTCGTGTTCAATGATGGCGGCCTTCATGTTGGGGATGGGCACCCCGAAGGAACCCTTCTTGGGCCGTTGAACCGGGCTGCCGTGACTGACGGCCGTGGTCTCGGTCATACCGTAGCCTTCGAATATCTTGGAGCAGGTCCGTTTTTCCCACCCCTCGATGGTGGACTCGTGCAGGGTATCGGCCCCACAGGCGATGAGTTTCAGACGCTTCCAGTTAACCCGGTCGGTCTTTTCATGCTCTTTGAGATATTCAAAAAGGGTCGGAACGCCGTAAAAGGCCGAGGCCTGGTAGCGCTCCATGGCCGAAAGGATCTCCTCGATGTCCGGCGTGGTGAACAGGACCAGGGTCGCGCCCTGGGCCAGACCGCTGAGCATAACCACCACCTGGCCGTAGATGTGAAAAAAGGGCAGGAAGGCCAAGATCGTCTCTTTGCCTTCCTCATAGATGGGCCAGAAGGCCTGAAGTTGGGCCTGGAGGGAAACGATATTGTGGTGGGTTAACATGGCCGCTTTGGGCAGGCCGGTGGTGCCGCCGGTATAGGGCAGGGCCGCCAGGTCCTTCCAGGGATCAATGCTGACCGAAGGGGGGGTAGGTCGATGAGACTTGATCAGGTCCTGGAAAAGATGAAGGCCCGCCTGCTTGATCTTCTCCGCTGAGGGGGCCTCCATCCCGCCGTAGGCTTTAGCCATGGCGCTTTTCCCAAACATTTTTTTCAGGGCCGGCAGGTAATCGGCGATGCTGGTCAGGATGACCTGATCCAGGGCCAGGCCGGCCTTTTCCAGGTTGTCGTAGAGCATGTCCTGGCAGACCACGGTCTTGGCCTCGCTGTCTATGATCTGGTGCCGGACCTCGATACTGGTATAAACCGGGCTGATCGGCGTGACCTTGGCTCCCAGTTTAAGGGCGGCAAAATAGGCGATGACATACTGGGGGCAGTTCAGCAGGTATAAGGCCACGGTGTCGCCCTTTTTGACCCCCAGATCGGCCAGGGCCGCGGCGAAGCGGTCAGCCAATTCCTTGAGCTCGGCATAGCTTATTTTCTTGCCGTAGAAGATCAGGGCCGTCTTGCTGCCGTATTTGTCGGCTATTTGATCAAAAAGCTCAGGGATAGAGGCCTCGGGAATAGCGGCTTCGGCCGGCACTCCTTCCGTGGTAGTATTTCAGCCAGGGTTTGGAAAGATAAATTTCTTTGGGATCCATAAAATTCCTTTTCTATCTTTATGGGTTCACGGATTCAAGGGTCCATGGTTCAAGTGAAAAACCGCTTAGGCTTTTTTGGCTTACTCTTGGACCCTTTCTTCTTAATCCAAATTCGCGGTGCAGACCCGGCAGGTCTTGCGGGTCGCGATATTGCTCAATTTGCACCGCGGGCACACCTTTTCTATCTTATCCTGGATCCAGGGTATCAATCCTTCCGGCATGTATAACAGGATCACCAGGACGAATACGGAAAAAATCATCATGCGGTACTCAGGCCAGATCCGGACGATTTCCAACAACGGATAGAGGATAAAAACCCCCGCTATGGGGCCGTAAATAGTTGCCGCCCCCCCGAAGATGGCCCAGATCACTATGGTGAAGGACATGGACACATCCAGGGTGGAAGGTCCGGCAATCCTCATATAGTGGGCATAGAGTCCGCCGGAAATGCCGGCAAAAAAGCCGCTCAGGCTGAAGGCCAACAATTTATAAAGGGTGGTGTTGATACCCGAGGCCTTTACCGCCAGCTCATCCTCCCGGATGGCATGGAAAATAATGCCCGTATTGGAGTCGGTTATCTTCCACATGATAAAACACAATACCAGCATGGTAATGACATGAAGATAATAATTGCCCATAAGGGAATTGGTGAAACGCTGTAAACCGGAAATCCCCAATTCACCCCCGGTTAAATTGGGCATGGCAATAATGATTCCCAGTAAGATGATCGGGAAGGCCAAAGTGGTCAGGGCCAGGTAAGTATGCTTCAGCCGCAGGCACGGAATCCCGACAATAAGACCGGCCAGGACCGCCGCCACAGCCCCCAAGGGTACGCTTCCCCAGGGGGGGATATGAACATGAAGATTTAAAATGGCCGAGGAGTAGGCTCCCACTCCGAAGAAAAGGGCATGGCCGAAATTCAGTTGACCGGTGAAACCGGACAGGAGATCCCAACTGGCGGCCAGGATGGCAAAGAGACTGGTAAAAATGACAATACGGAACACATAGGGATCCCGGGTTATCAAGGGCAGTCCCAGGATAACAATAATAAAAAGGCCGACAATGGTTCGGCCGGGGAGGACCAGCACCTCTCCGCGCAGGAGTGCAACTAGTTTTCTAATATAAAAGACGACAAGACCCAATCCTTTTTACCTCTCTTCCTCAAAAGCGATACCAAACAGGCCCTCCGGCCGTATCAACAGAACCAGGATCATGATCGACAAGGCCACAGGGCCCTTTAAAAAGGCCCCTGTGGGGACCAGAAAAACCACCAGGGCCTCGGTAAACCCCAAAATAAAAGCAGCGATAAAACTTCCCTTGATACTGCCCAGCCCGCCCAGTACCACAACGGCCATCATGATAATCAGGGGTTCCATCCACATATGAGGAGTTAGGACCATAAGGGGCCCAATCACCGCACCGGTGACCCCAGCCAGGGCGACCGAGATAGCCAAGGGTGATCATGGCCAGCCGGCTCTCGTTCATTCCCATCAGATTGGCCACTTCCCGGTCCTCGGCCGTGGAACGGATGGCCAGGCCCAAGCGGGTTTTCATCAAGAGGAACCAAACAACCAGCAAAATCACCAGGACCACACCGAAGGTCAGCAACTGTTGATAAAAGATCTTGTTTCCTCCAATAGTGAAAAACCCTTGAACCATAAAATCCACACTCCGGTAATCTCCGGTGAAGAGCTGCAGGATGACCTCTTGAAAGAACATGGCCAGGGCTATGGTGGCAATCAGGACCGCCGCTTCGTGTTCACGGATCGGGTCAATGACTAATTTGTAAACCAGCAACCCGACTAAGGTAACGCCTACAACAGCGATCAGCATGGACAAGATGGCATTAAGTCCGAGCCTGATGGATAAATAATAAATACAGTAGGCCGCGACCATATAAAAGGCGGTGTGGGCAATGTTGACGATTCGGGCCACCCCAAAGATCAGGGAGAACCCGATGGCCAAAAGGGCCAGCATACTGCCGGTGATTAGACCAGTAATGAGTATATTCATAAAGCCTCAAAAAGGGCTCAAGGGTAGGCAAAGGGGCCTTTAGTTTGGAGTTCGGAGTAACTTGGTTTTACTCCGAACTCCGAACTCAAAACTCAAAACACCCCTTTAAAATCCTAAGATTATCACAATAGTGGTTACTACTTCATCCAGGGGGGCAGCTTAACAGGGACCATCCCTTTATAAGTGATCTCGGGCGCCCCCGGGGCCGCCACCCACTTATTCGGCCACACCCCGACCAATTTGCCGTCCTGCCACTGGACCCCCAGGCTGGTCAAGTACCCCGGGCCCCAGGTTAAATCATGGGTCGGTTTGCCCTCTGCGTTCTTTTCATATTTGACGACCCCACCGGGGGTCTTATATACCCGGTTCTCCAGGTTGGCGACTATCTTATCGGCATCCAGACTCCCTACGGCCTCGATGCTTGGGACCAGGCCATAGAGGATGGCGGCATAGGTGTCGGCCGTATAGGTTGGAGTCTGCTTAAACTCCTTAATGTAGCGGTCCATAAATGGTTTTGTCAGTTCATTATACTCTATCCCCCGGGCATAGGTGTTCATGGTCATGACATAATTCCCCATACCCTTGGTGGCTTCCCAGAAACCGTCCTTTTGGGACTCGACATTGATGCCCACCTGGAGGGCCGGGATCTTGAGTTCCCCGGCCTGCCGGGCAAAGGTAATTCCAATCGATCCTGAGAAAATGGTAAAGATCACGTTGGCCCCGCTCTTCTGTATGGCCGAAAGCTCGGCGGTGACATCCGTGGCCAGGGCGGAAGGCTGCCATGTCCCGACCAGCTCTAAGCCCATCTTGGGAATGACGCCCTGGGCGGCCTTGACCATGCCTTCGGTCCAGGCCAGCTTCTCAGCCACGATAGCGACTTTGACAGGGACATTCAATTCCTTCTTAATGACCCCTGCACATAAGCCCAGATGGGCAAAACTGGTTCGCGCCAGATAACTGGATTTGAAGGGGGTGCCCCGGAAGAAGTATTTGTAGCGGTCATAATCTTTGCCAACCCGATCGCAGATCGAATCGGTTGCGGCCCCGCAGCCTATAAAGATCTTTTTGTAATCCATGGCAATGTCCTGCATGGGCAGAACGGCCTCGGTCCTGAACCCGCCGACAACAAAATCCACCTTGTCCTTGGTCATTAACCGTTCCATGGCGTTGGCGGCATCGGCGGGGTTTTTATCTTCATTTGAGTCGGCCTTGACCAGCTCGATTTTCATTTTTTCCTTGCCGACCTGAACGCCTCCTTTGGCATTGATCTCCTCAGCGGCCATAGTGGCGCCATCCCAATGGTGCCTGCCTTCTATACTCTGCATCGGTCCGATGACCCCGATCTTGATGGTTTTTCCCCAGGCGGGAAGACCCACAAATAGGACCAGCACCAATGACATGACTACCATCCATCCGAAAGGTGACTTCCTCATTGTCCTTACCTCCTTTTGTAAATAAGGTTATGGTTATTTTAATTATCTTGAAGGGTATTCGGAAAGCCGCAGGTCTGATCAGCGTTTAAAGGGGGGCACCTTTGGCAACATCCATCCCGCACTCCTGTTCATTTTAAGGTTTAAAAGAAATTCACCATCTCTATCAAACAACCCCGCCTACGGCGGATAGAACAATTTCAGGACTGGTTGGAATTCGTCAGGCGCTTTTCTCAGTCAGGGAATATTGGATAGCTTCGTATCAAAAGAATTTTCAAATGTCAATATTTTTTTTCCCGGTCGGCTGATGAATCCTATTTTTTTTCTTGACTTTTTACAAGCTCTTTTCCAAAAATAGGGGTAAATTAAATGTCTATTAAGAATTTCCGCTTCTAAATTTTAGGGCATCTCCATTAATTGCTTTTTCCTTATCAGACCGGGCCCAGACCGGGGAAGGGCTTCCTCTCCCCGCACCGTGCGGTCGAAGGAGCCGGCCGATTAAGACCAAGGAGGTTTTGAACATGGATAGGGAACGGTTTATGGCCGCCATTGTGCGCTACGAAAATCCCCTGGAATCGGTCCGAAAGGCCGTTGACCTTTCCAACGGCCTGGATCGCCTTCCGGCCAAAGCCAGGGTTTTTATCAAACCCAATATCGTCTTCTGGACCCGGGTGGTCCCCTTTCCCAAGTGGGGGGTCATTACCACCTCGCGGGTGGTGGAAGACATGGTGGTTCTCCTGAAGGAAAGGGGCATCGAAGACATCACCATCGGAGAGGGCACGGTGACCATGAACCCCAAAGACACCGCCACCTCGGCCCATGCCTTTGAGACCCTGGGTTACCTAACCCTTCAGAAGCGCTATGGGGTCAAATACCTCAACGTCTTCGAGCGGCCTTTCAAAAAATTGGACCTGGGAGAGGGGATCGTCCTTCACTTCAACAGCGACGCCTTAGACAGCGACTTTGTGATTGACCTGCCGGTCCTGAAAACTCATAACCAGGCCAAGGTCAGTTTGGGCATTAAAAACCTGAAAGGCCTGCTGAACATCAATTCCAGGAAAAAGTGCCACAGCGCTGATCCGGAGAAGGATCTCAATTATCTGATTGCCCGTCTGCCGGAGAGACTTCCCCCGGTTTTTACCCTTCTGGACGGCATTTACACCAACGAAAGGGGTCCCAGTTTCGACGGCCGGATCCGCCGCAGCAACCTCCTGGTGGCCTCGGCCGATTTGCTTTCCGCCGATATGGTCGGAGCCAAGGTCCTGGGCTATGAACCGGCCGCTGTCCCCCACCTGGTCCATGCGGCCCGCAACCAGGGCCGGCCTTTGGATTTGTCGGACATCGAACTGAAGGGAGAAAATCTCTCCGAGGTGGCCTCCTTCCATGAATACGACTTTGCTTATGTGGAAAATGAAAACGGCATCATGCCCGTGCCCCTGGCCAAGGAAGGCCTCAAGGGCCTGACCTATCACAAGTACGATCTTTCCATGTGCACCTATTGTTCCGGGATCAACGGTTTGATGCTGACCGCCATTCGCAACGCTTGGAAAGGCCAACCCTGGGACGAGATCGAGGTATTGACCGGCAAGATGATGAAACCGACCCCGGGCAAGAAAAAAACCATCTTGATCGGCCAGTGCATCTATCAGGCCAATAAAAACCATCCGAATATCCAGGAAATGATCGCCGTTAAAGGCTGTCCGCCTAAAATGGAGGACTTGGTCAAGGCCCTTCACCAGGCCGGAATCGAGGCCAATCCGGTCCTTTTTGAAAACTTCGACCAACTGCCCGGTTTCTTTTTGCAGCGCTACCAGGGCAAGGCGGAGTTTGACGAGTCTTTTTTCCGAGTGGCCTAACGGGGTGGTAACGTTCAAAAGTTGAGGCATTATATTTCTGATACCCGATGAAAGGGACCAGGGGTCTCGATTTCAAGGATTGTCCGCCAAATCGCCGGCACCCTGACCCCGGGCAGGAAGTTTATAAGTGGGTTTAGAAACAGGCCAACACCAAAGCGATTTATCGTCTTAGGTGAATGCCCGGCTCCCAACCAACTTAGAAATTCGGGCCGGATTGGGGCTACGGATTACCTTTCGGACAACCTTGAAATCGAGACCCCCGGTCCCCAAGTCAGGCAATAATACACCAGTGCCACAACTTTTGAACGTTACCAAGGGGGTATAGAAAATCAAGAAGAGGAGCTCTAACCTATGAAAATGGAATACCAGACCATAAAGGTGACTGTGAAAGATGCGCTGGCCCTGTTGGCCATTGATAATCCGCCGGTCAACCAGATGGCGCCTCAAATGATCCGGGATTTTCGCGAGGCCGTCACCGAGGCCTTCAAAGACGACCAGATAAAGGCCGTCATCATCACCGGAACCGGGAAAAACTTCATCGCCGGGGCGGACATCACCCAGCTCCAGCGCGTCGTGGACAAGGACCAGATTTTCCCGGTCGTCCTGGAAGGCAACCGCTTCCAGAACAGCATCGAAACCGGCCCGAAACCGTTCATTGCCGCCATCAACGGCAACTGCCTGGGAGGCGGGCTGGAGACGGCCATGTGCTGCCACTACCGGGTTGCCGTCAAGGGCGTCAATCTTGGACAACCCGAAGTGCAGATCGGACTTATCCCCGGAGGCGGCGGGACCCAGCGACTGCCCCGTCTGATCGGGCTGCCCAACGCCCTTGAAATGATCACCACGGGCAAGCCCATCAAGGCCGAGAAGGCCTTTCAGAGGGCGCTGGTGGATGAGGTGGCGGACCCGGACCAACTCCTGGAGGCGGCCTTGAAGGCCGCCCGGCAAGTTTATCTAAGGACGAGCTGAATCTCAAAATGCGGATGACCCGCAACATCATACGACCGCCTTCCCAGCGCAGCTGAGAAGCAGGCCCTGATCAATTATACCAAGTTTATGACCGCTCAGAAGGCCAAGGGTTACCTTGCGCCGTTTAAGGCCATCGATGCCTTTGAGCAGGGTCTTAGTTACGATATCGAGGCCGACATCGAGAAGGAGGTGGATCTTTTCAGCGACTGCGCCGTTTCCGATGTGGCCAAGAACCTGATCAACATCTTTCTCAACACCCGGGCCGCCGGCAGACTGAAGCGCATCGAAGGGTCTGGAACCGGCGAAGATCAAGAAAGTGGCCATGCTGGGGGGCGGGGTCATGGGCTCGGGCATCGTCAACCTGCTGCTTAAAAATGGCTTCGAGGCCATCCTGTGGGACATCAACGACCAGGCCCTGCAAAAAGGGCTGTCAGCCGTCCGCAAGAACTTCGCCTATCCCATCAAGAAAAAGAAGATGACCGAAAAGGATCTGGAAAACCTGATGGCCCAGCGGCTGACGACCACCACCTCCCTGCAGGATTTGAAGGAGGTGGACCTGGTCATCGAGGCCGTGCTTGGAGGACATGAAGGTCAAGCAGGATATCTGGAAACAACTGGAAGGCATCTGCCGGCCCACACGGTATGTTCGGCACCAACACCTCCGCCCTGCCCATTACCGAGATGGCCTAGATCCTGAAGGATCCCGGGCCGGATGATCGGGCTTCATTTCTTCAATCCCGCCGAGCGGATGCAGCTCCTTGAGGTCATCTGCGCCAAGAAGACCTCCGATCAGACCCTGGCCACCAGCGTGGCCTTTGCCCGGGCCATCAAGAAGATCCCCATCGTGGTCAACGACGGACCGGGATTCTATGTTTCACGCCAGCTGGGCGGACTCATGGGAGGAGCGGTCTTTCTGACTGCCGACGGGGTGGACGGGGCTTCATTGAAGAGGCCATGGTCGATTTCGGCATGCCCATGGGCCCGGCGACCCTGTCCGATCTGACCGGCATCGACATCAATTACCATGTGAACAAGACCTTTGAAAAGAGGACTGGGAGAGCGTTACAAGGTCCACCCCCTCACCGAGGTGGTTTACCGGACCGGATGCTACGGACGCAAGACAGGCGCCGGCTATTTCGACTACAGCGGCGAGAAGCCCGTGCCGAATCCCAAGGTGGCCGATGTGGTGGCCCAGTATCTCAAGGAAAACAACGTCGCCCCCAAAAAAGTCACCAAGCAGGAGGTGGTGGACCTGATGCTGGCCAACGGCATCAACGAGGCCGCCTACATGATCCAGGAAGGGATCTGCGATCGTCCCCAGGACATGGACCTGGCCATGATCTACGGCACCGGATTTCCGCCTTACCGCGGCGGTATCCTGCAGGTATGCCGACAAATGGGGACTCAAGACCGTTTACAAAAAACTGCTGGAGCTGGAAAAGCAGTACGGCGTGGCCTTCAAGCCGGCCAACCTGATTAAGGCCATGGCAGAAACCGGACAAACTTTTTACAAGAACTGAATTCTTTTTTCGAGGAACCCTCTTGACGACGCTACTAAAATCGAAAATCCGGAAGGAACAAATTCTCGGGGCAGCCGAACGGGTCTTTGCCCAAAAGGGGTATCAGGAGGCGACCATCTCGGATGTGGCCCGGCAGGCCAAGGTCTCCGAGGCCACTATTTACGAATATTTTCCCTCCAAAGAAGAGCTCCTTTTTTCCATACCCGGAGAGACCGCTCGGAGAGGCAAAGAAAACCTGGAAAATATGCTCAGGTTTCTCCGAAGGGCAGCGGACAAGATACGGGCGGTCATCCATCACTATCTTTTGTTCTATGAGACCCATCCCGATTATGCCTCGGTGTCCATGCTGATCCTTAAGCAGAATCGTAAGTTTCTTGAAATGGAGGCTTACCAGGACGTCAGGGAGCTATCCCGGCTCATCCTGAATGTGATTGAAGAAGGCATCCGCAGCAGCGAATTCAAGTCCGACACCAACCCCTATCTGGTGCGCGCTACTATTTTAGGGACCATTGAACACCTGGTGATTCGCCGGGTTCTCCTGGGAAAACCCGAGAAGCTGGCTGATTTAACCGATCAGTTAACCGAATTGATTATGGGGGGTATCGTGGCCCGCAGAGAAGAGAAGGTTTGGAACCTTCGGATCAGCCTGGGAGCCGAAGAAAACCCGGAAGGAACGGTCCTGCTGGCAGAGAAAAAAGCAAAATCTCCCAGGCCTCCAAAATCCCAAACAAAGTAAAACGAAATAAAAAAATTATTAGCCTATCAGGAGGAAATAAACATGAAAGAAGTCGTAATTGCAGGTTACTTGAGGACGGCGCAATCCCGGTCCAGGCCCAATGACCCGGCCCGGGATGTATTTTGCAAAATGAGAGGCGATGAAATGCTGGCCAAACTGATGCCGGAGATCATCAAAAGAACCGGCCTGGAGCCCAAGGAAATCGGGGACTTTATCGTGGGCTGCGCTACGGCCGTAGGGGAACAGTGGGCCTACGGCGGACGCAATCCCATCTTCCTGGCCAACTTCCCGGAAACCGTTCCGGCCAAATTTGTGGATCAGCAATGCGGCTCCTCCATGGCCGCCATTCATGTGGGCTTCATGGAAGTTGCCCAGGACATAGCCGATATCGTTCTGGTGGGCGGCTATGAACATATGACCCGGGTGCCCATGGGTATGGCCACCATTGACCGGGGGCATATCGTGCCCAATTATTCCCTTTACTTGGATCCCAACTTCCTGCACTGGGACATGATGACCTCCACCAATATGGGCCTGACGGCCGAGAAGCTCTTTGCCCAGTCGGGCTTTACCAAAGAAGACATGGATCGCTGGGGTGTCCGTTCCCATGCCCTGGCAGCCAAGGCCCAGAGCGAAGGCTTTCTTGCCGGAGAGATCCTGCCGATCGAGGCCCCTCAGGACGACGGCACGGTCATGACCGTCGACAAGGACCAGGCCATCCGTTCCGATGTAACCTACGAAGGCATAGCCGAACTGAAGCCGGCCTTCAAAAAGGACGGCGTCATTACGGCCGGGAATTCCTCTCCCCTCAATGCCGCAGCCAGTTCCATGGTCCTTATGTCCAAGGAAACCGCCAAGAAAAAAGGGATCAAACCCCTGGCCACCATCCGATCCATCGGCTTCGCCGGGGTGGACCCCACCATCATGGGGGATGGACCGGTTCCGGCCAGCCTGATGGCCTTGGAGAAGGCCGCGCTGAAGGCCTCGGACATCGACTTCTGGGAGATCAATGAGGCCTTCTGCATCGTGGCCCTGAATTGCATCAAGAAGTTGGGGCTCGATCCGGAAAAGGTCAACGTCATGGGCGGCGGCACGGCCATCGGCCATGCCTTGGGAGCCACCGGTATCCGCCTGGTGGGGACCCTGGCCCGTACCCTGAATGCCAGGGGCGGGCGCTACGGCTGCGCCAACGCCTGCATCGGCGGCGGCCAGGGAGTGGCCACCATCATTGAAAAGGAAGCCTACGACCGGTAATCCGCCACAGCCCCAGTATATTTTATGATTAGCCACAGACACACTCAGACAAAGACAGACAATATTTTTGCCTGTGTGCGTCGGTGGCGAAAATCATTTTTGAATTGTTCTGGTTAGGGAATTGAAGAAAATATCTCAACCCAAGGTTGGGGACACCAAGTCCCTCGTTTCCATCGTCCGTTATGAAAAGCCCCTGGCTTCGGTCCGCCAGGCCGTGGACCTCTGCCGGGGGCTTTCGGACCTCCCCGCCAAGGCCAGGGTCTTCATCAAACCCAATATCGTCTTCTGGACCCGGTTCGTTCCTTTTCCGAAGTGGGGGGTGATCACCACCTCCCGCGTCGTGGAAGATGCCGTCATCCTCCTTAAAGAACGGGGCATTGACGACATCACCATCGGCGAAGGAACGGTCACCAGCCGCCCCAAGGACTTCGAAACGCCGGCCCATGCCTTTGAAACCCTGGGGTACCCAACCCTTCAGAAGCGCTATGGGGTCAAATTCCTCAACGTCTTCGAGCGGCCTTTTAAAAAATGGGACCTGGGGGACGGGGCGGCGCTCCATTTCAACGCCGATTTTTTGGAAAGCGATTTCCTGATCAACCTGCCGGTTCTCAAGACCCATGCCCAGGCCGTGGTTTCCCTGGGCATAAAGAACCTAAAAGGGCTGATTGATATCCCTTCCCGTAAAAAATGTCACAACGCCTCTCCCGGCCGGGACTTGAATTTCTATGTCTCCCGGTTGGCCCGGTCTATCCCCCCTTCTCTAACGGTGGTGGACGGCATCTACAGCAATGAACAGGGTCCCGGCTTTGATGGGAGGATTCATCGCAGCAATATCCTGATCGCCTCGAGCGATGTCCTCTCAGCCGATATGGTCGGAGCCAAGGTCCTGGGCTATGAACCTTCTCAGGTCCCTCATCTGGCGCAGGCGGCCGAGGAAAGAGGACGTCCTGTGGATCTTTCCGATATGGAAGTGGTCGGTGAAGAGCCGGCTGAAGTGGCTTTGCACCACGAATACACCTTCCCCTATAACGAGGAAGGGACCTTGCCGCTGCCCATGGCCACCATGGGTATCCGGGGACTATCGTATAAAAAATACGATCTGACCATGTGCACCTACTGCTCGGGGCTGACCCGGATTGTTCTCATGGCCATAGCCCGGGCCTGGAAGGGGCGGCCCTGGGACGAGGTCGAAATCCTGACCGGCAAGGCCATGAAACCCACCCCGGGGATGAAGAAGACCATCTTAATGGGTCAATGTATGGTTCAGGCCAATAAAGACAACCCCGATATTCGGGAGATGATTCCGGTCAAGGGCTGCCCGCCTTCCAGAAAGGAATTGATCAAGGCCCTCTGGCAGGCCGGTATTGAGGTCGATCCCTCTTTCATCGAGCACCTGGAATTGGCTCCCGGCGCTTATATGAAGCGCTACCAGGGGAAGCCGGAATTTGACGAGGCGTTTTTTACCGTTTCTTAGCCGGACCCTTCTCGATGAGCAGGGGGATAAAGGTCTCCAGGTCTTCGATGATACAGACATCGGAAAAATCAAAAATAGCGGCCTGGGGATCCTTGTTGATGGCCACAATAAATCCGGAATCCCGCATGCCGGCCAGGTGCTGGTAGGCCCCGGAAATCCCGCAGGCCAGATAAAGTTTGGGAGAGACCGTGGCCCCGGTCAGCCCGATCTGCTGGGAATAGTTCAGCCAGCCCAGGTCGCAAAGGGGGCGGGATCCGGCCACAGCGGATCTTGGAAACAGGGCGGCCAGGCGGTGGATCAGGTGAAGATTATCGGCTTTGCCGATCCCTCTTCCGGCGGCTACGATCACCTCCGCCTCGGCCAGGCCGGCGTTTTGATCCCTGGAGGGCTTAAGGCCAAGCCATTCGGTCCGGGAGAAGGGAAGGTCTTTTTTGATCACCCGAAGAACCCCCTGGCCCGGCCGATCCGTTTCAGATTCCTTGAAAACCCCGGGCTGAAAGGTGACCACCGCCCCTTCGGTTCGGGGCCTGATTTCGGCAATGATTTTTCCCCCATAAAGAGGGCGTTGAAATACAAGACCGTCCTTATCAACCCGGAGGCCGGTTACAGCGGTTATGCAGGCCAGGGCTAACCGCCGGGCCAGGCGAGGGGCATAATCCCAACCCTGGGAGGTATGGCCGGCGATAATGAATCCTGCCGGCTGATAAGAGAGCACCTCATGCAGGATGGCCGTGAAGGCTTCTCCCTGATAAGAAGCTAGCCCCGAAACCTGAATGGCCCAAACCTCCAGACCTGTTCTTTGAACCATTTCTTTTCCGAGGTCCTCAACCTCTTCCCCGATCAGGATGCACCGGACCGGGGCCCGGTTGCCTTGTTGGATCTGCCGGGCAACCTGAAGCCCTTCCCAGGTGACCGGTTTCAGCCGGCCCTGGCCGTGTTCGGCGATGACTATAATCGGTTTATCCATGAGCAGATGAGCAGACCATCAGTTCAAAAGGGACTTGTCCCGCAGGATGGTTAAAAGGGCCGCAGCCTTTTCCAAAGGGCTCCCTGAAAGGACCAACCCGGGACGGGACCTTTGGGGAAACGAAAAACCGAGGGTCTCCTGAAGGGGCGGGTCCTGTTTTAAGCTGCCGGCCGGGATGATTTCCAGTTCCTGTTTTTTTGCCCGGAGGACATTGGAAAGGGAGGGATAACGCGGTTTATTGATGCCGCTTTGGATACTGAGAACGGCCGGCCAGGCCAATTTTAACTGTTCCCGGAGGCCTCCCTCAATTTCCCGTTCCACATGGACGGCCTTGCCCTCCATGGAGAGGGCCAGGGAAATCACGGACGTAGCCAAGGAGAGGGAGAGAAATTCCGCCAGCAGAGGGCCCACCTGACCTTCCATATCATCCTCGGCCATAACGCCCACAAGGATCAGGTCATAAGGATGCCGGCTCCCGTACCAGGCAATCCAGGAGGCGACTTGAAAAGGGCTGAGGACCGATTCTTCCGCGCTGAGGATGTGAATGCCCTGATCGGCCCCCATCCCCAGGCAGCGCCTGACCACCGTCTCGGATCGCCGAGGTCCGACGCTGATGACGTCGACGGAGCTTTGGGGAATGGCCGCCTTGAGAACAAGGGCCTCTTCAACGGCAAATTCATCAAAGTAATTCATTTTAAAGAGAGGCGAAGGAACGGTGACCAGCTTGGATCCGGAGGGATCAATCTGTAGGGTCCCTTCGGGATCGAGGACCTCTTTGACGCAAACCAGGATCTTCATTTTTGATAAGGGCGCTACGTTTAGAATACAGGGCGATTAAATACTAAGCAAAGATCTTTGCAATTTTTTCTAAAGTCCTGAATAAATGGTGTAGGGGGGCCCTATTTTTTAAGTTGTCCAAAGGGTGACTAAGAGCCCCTAATCCGGCCCGAATAACTAAGTTTATGTTAGAGCAGGGCATTCACCAACGCCTATTTCCAGCCTGGGTGTAGGCCTGCTGATGAAATAGGGTTCGCATTTTGGCCCGGCAAAGAAGCTTATGGCTTTGGGGTGGACAACTCAAAAAATAGGACCCCCCTACACCTGATATTTGAAAATTAGATATAAATTCCCAGAATTAAGAGTATTACAATCTATCAAATGTAAGGAAGAAAGAGTTCTTAATCAAGGAAAAAAATGATATAGTAAGCAACCTCTTTTTTGGACACCTCCAATGGGCGATCTTTACGTTATACGACATGCGCAGGCCTCTTTCGGGAAGCCCGATTACGACCAGCTCTCCAGGCTCGGGTTTCGCCAGGCTTCCCTCCTGGAAGGGTATTTGTCCCATCTGGGGGTTGGGTTTGAAGTAGTCTTTTCCGGGGCTATGAAGCGCCACTTAGACACCGCCCAGCCCCTCCTGGCCTGCCTGGGACCGGATACCGACCCGGAAGCCTTGACCGTTCTATCCGAGTTCAACGAGTATGATTCGTCTTCCCTGATGCAGATCCAATTGCCCCATCTGACCCGGGAAGACCCTTCTCTGGAAAAGGACCTGGCCAATATTTACACCGATCCCAAGGCCGTTTATCGCCTCTTAAACCGGGCCATCCTGCGCTGGATATCCGACCCGGACGTCGGCTCAGGCATTGAGACCTGGACTGAATTCACCCAAAGGGTTCGGAAAGGCATCAATCGGGTTATCGAGGAAGCCGGGAAGGGCAAGACCATCGCCCTGGTAACCTCCGGCGGGCCGATTTCAGCCCTGCTTCAACTGGCCCTTTCCCTGTCCGACCAGGAAACCATCCATTTGGCCTGGCAACTTCGAAACGCCTCGGTTTCCATCTTTAAGTACAACCGGAAGCGCTTAACCCTGGATTCCTTCAATTCCGTGGCCCATCTGGAAAAAGAGAAGGATCCGACTTTGATAACTTACCGCTAAAGACACCTATTTTTCAGTAACCGGAAAGGAGTACCCAATGGATTTTGAAATATCGGACAAGATGAAAGCCGTTTTGGAGATGATGAACGAGTTCCTGGAAAAGGAGGTCATTCCTCTGGAGCCGGAATACCTGAACCGATCCTTCGTGGGTATGCTCCCCGAACTGGAGGAAAAAAGAAGGATCGTCAAGCAGATGGAGCTCTGGGCCCCCCAGCATCCCAAGGAATACGGGGGCATGGGTCTGGATATTATTGAATTCGGTCTGGTATCTGAGGTCCTGGGCCAATCCCCTCTCGGACACTTCGTCTTCGGGGCCCAGGCCCCGGATGCCGGCAATATCGAGATCCTGCACCTCCACGGCACGGAGGAGCAAAAAAAGACCTATTTGAAACCCCTGGTGGCAGGGGAAATCCGGAGCTGTTTTTCCATGACCGAAGTGGAACTGGCCGGCTCCAACCCGGTGCTGCTGGCCACAACCGCGGTGAAGGACGGTGATGATTACGTCATCAACGGCCACAAGTGGTACACTTCCAGCGCCGACGGCGCCGCCTTTGCCATCGTCATGGCCGTCACCAATCCCGAGGCCTCCCCCTACTTGCGGGCCAGCATGATTATTGTCCCTACGGACAGGCCGGGTTTTAATCTGGTCCGCAACATCCCGGTCATGGGCCATCAGGGTTCCGGTTGGGCCAGCCACGGCGAGATCCTCTACCAGAACTGCCGGGTCCCCCAAAAAAACCTTCTCGGCCCCGAGGGCGCCGGCTTTGTCATTGCCCAGGAACGGTTGGGCCCCGGCCGGATCCATCACTGCATGCGCTGGATCGGCATCTGCAATCGGGCCTTTGCCCTGATGTGCTCCCGGGCCCTGAACCGCGAGATCGCCCCGGGCAAGACCCTGGCCACCCGCCAGATCATCCAGGCCTGGATCGCCGAAGGCGCGGCCGAAATTCAGGCCGCCCGCCTCATGGTCCTCCATGCCGCCTGGAAGATGCACCATCTGGGTCAGAAAGAGGCCCGGGAAGAGATTTCCCTGATCAAATTTTACACGGCCGGAGTCATGCAAAAAGTGGTGGACCGGGCCATCCAGGTCCACGGCGGTCTGGGCATGTCGGACGACACTGTCCTGGCCTTTTTCTTCCGCCATGAGAGGGCGTCCCGGATCTATGACGGGGTGGATGAAGTCCACAAGGTGACGGTGGCCCGGAGGATTTTAAGGGAATACGAGGGCAAGAAAGTTCGCTGAGGTGCCGGATGGATTTTAAAGATACAGCCACGACCATACGGGCAGGGGAGGAACTGGATATCCCCAAGCTGGAGGCCTTCCTAAAAGAGGCCCTCCCTGGGCTGGAAGGCCCTCTGGTCATTAGGCAATTTCCCAAGGGCTATTCCAACTTGACCTACCTGCTCCATTTCGACAACCGCGAAGTGGTGCTGCGCCGGCCCCCTATCGGGACCAAAGCCAAGACCGCCCATGACATGAAGCGGGAATACCGGATCCTCACGGCCCTGCGGCCGGTATTCCCCTATTGTCCGGAACCCCTGGTTTATACTGAAGATGAAGCCGTCATGGGCTGTCCCTTCTACCTCATGGAGCGCCTGAACGGCATCATCCTGCGCAAAGAACTGCCCCCGGACCTGGTGTTCACCCCGGATCAGGCCCGGCGGCTTTTTGAAAGATTCCTGGATGTGCTGGTGGAACTTCATTCCATCGACTATAAAAAAATCGGCCTGGAGAATTTCGGCAAGCCGGAAGGGTATGTGCGCCGGCAGGTCGAGGGCTGGAGCAATCGCTACCGGGCGGCCCGGACCCCGGACGCCCCGGATTTTGAAACCGTCATGGCCTGGATCGCCGAAAAGATGCCCCCTGATACGGACCGGCCGACCATCGTCCATAACGATTACCGTCTGGACAACATGGTCCTGGATGAAAAGGACCCTTTCAAAATCATCGGGGTCCTGGACTGGGAAATGGCCACTATCGGAGACCCTCTCATGGATCTGGGCAATACCCTGGCCTATTGGGTCGAAAAGGACGATCCGCCGGAGAGTCATCTGCTGCGGAACATGCCTACCCACATTGAGGGGGCCCTGACGCGGAAGGAAGTGGTGGCGCGCTATGCCCAAAAAACCGGCCGATCCCTGACTCAGGTTGACTTTTACCACTGCTTCGGGATCTTTCGGTTGGCCGTTATCGCTCAGCAGATCTACTACCGCTTTTACCACGGCCAGACCAAGGACGCGCGTTTTCAGGCTTTAATCCACGGGGTTCGGATCCTGGAACAGGCCGCCCTCAGGATCCTGGAACAAGCCCAACCCTGAACCCTTGTTTTTGAAAACCTAAAGGAGAACTGAAATTTCTTGACCCTTGACAGGGACAGGAAAATCAGGTTAAAACCCAAGCAAAGATATCCGAAATTTTTTCCCAAGTCTTGAAGGAATGGTGTTGGGGGGTCCTATTTTTTAAGTTGTCCACCCCAAAGCCAGGAGCTTCTTTGCCGGGTCAAAATCGGATAGTGTTTTGGCAGCAGGCCTACACCCAAGCTGGAAATGGGCTGGGGTGTAGGCCCTGCTCTCAAATGATCTTAGCTATTCGGGCCGGATTGGGGGCTCTTAGTCACCTTTTGGACAACTTAAAAAATAGGACCCCCCAACACCGGATATTGGAACGTTAGAGATATATTCTCAGATTAAAAAATGTAAAAATCTGATTGGGTTGGATTATGTCCGATCTTAATCACGATTCTATAAGGAGGATTTTTATGGAGAAAAATGTCTGTTATACCTTTGATCAGGCCTTAAAGCTGGCCATCAAACGTGAAAAGGCCTCTCTTAAACTTTATAATGACTGGTCTTCCAAGGCCAAGGACCCGGCAGCCAAAAAGTTTTTTAAGGACCTGGCCCTGGAGGAACTGGACCATGTGCACCTCCTGGAACGGGCCCTTTATGAAGGAAAGGCCGAGGGCTTGGGAGACAAAGAGGTCCAGACCATGAAGTTGAGCGACTATTTTATCGATATCGAACTGGCCGGCGATCTCTCCCTCCAGGATGCCATGATTTTTGCCTTAAAGGATGAAAAACAGTCCGCCGAATTTTACAAAAACATGGCCGGCATGTGCGGCGGCAGCCCCATGCAGAGTCTTTTTAACCGCCTGGAGAAAGAGGAACTGAGGCATATTCAAACATTGGAAGGCGATTACGAAAAGGCCTTCATGCAGTGGATGTAATCCGGTCAAGCGAAAGCCAACCGAAAAGAGAATCCGCCTTATGGGATTCTCCTTAAGACCTCCTGCTAACGCTTGTGGCCTGAATGCGCTTTTAGCACAGTAAAGGTTTTATTCGGCGGCTCCTCACCGACCCATAAAAAATCCCCTTCGTGGTCTTTCCGTCTCCTCCCTGACTACAAACTATTTTATGCTCCCCTGAATAACCATCCGTTAATCCAAAAAACGCATCCCAGATTCTGCCCCCAATTTTTTCTTGACAAGTTTTACTGACCTTCTTAAAATGTGAATATTCATTCACATAATAGATGAAAATTAAAAAGATAAAAACCGAAATACGAAAAAGTCAGATTGCCGCCGCAGCGCTCAAACTGATATCCGATCAGGGTTTAACCGGCCTGAAGATGACAGCCGTTGCCCAAAAGGTTGGACTGGTCCCTTCGGCCCTCTACCGCCATTTTAAAAGCAAAGCCCAAATTCTGGACACCATTTTTGACTTTATCGAGCAAACACTGATCGGAAACGTTGACCGGGTACGCCGGGGAAGCTTAAACCCCGTTGAACAGCTTTCAAACTTACTGAAACGCCATATTCAATTTATCAGAAAAAATCGATCCTTGCCCCGCCTGGTCTTTTCAGATGATGTCTATCAAAACCATCCTGAAAGGAGAATGCGGGTCAATCAGATTATCACCGGCTACCTCAAAAAAGTGGCCGAGATAATAAGCCAAGGTCAAAAAGATGGAAAAATTAGACCGGAATTGGACCCGGATACGCTTTCAATCATGTTCCTGGGACTGATTCAGCCGGCGGTCATCCTTTGGGATTTAAGCCAGGGGAGGTTTGATCTGAAGAACCAGGCTGAAGAGGCCTGGCAGGTATTCCTTTCCGCCATTTTAGTGCGGGATCCAAACCAGGCGACAATGAACAAACCCTTCCCTAAAAGAGAAGACAAGAAAGGAGAAAATAGCCATGAAGAAAAAAGTTAAGTTTTCAAATCTGATTTTAGGGGCGATGGTAAGTTTAAGTCTGTTCCTGTACTTGCCGGGAATGGCTTCGGCCCATTGTGACACGATGGCCGGGCCGGTTATTCAGGATGCCAAAATGGCCCTGGAAAAAGGCGACATCACACCGGTGCTTAAATGGGTCAAGAAGGACCAGGAGAAAGGAGTTCGAGAGGCCTTCAAAAGGGCCCTGGCGGCCAAAACCAAAGCGCCGGCGGTAAAAGAAAAAACCGAAAGGCATTTTTTTGAAACCCTGGTCAGGATTCACCGGGCTGGAGAGGGCGCGCCCTTTACCGGACTCAAACCCGGAGAAGCCATTGAACCGATTGTTGCCGCTGCGGACAAATCCCTGGAAACAGGAACCGTCGACGAATTAGTCAAGCAGGTCAATGACGAAGTGGCGGCCGGAATTCGTAAACGTTTTGAAGAGGTGATCGACAAGAAAAAACATGTTGATGAGGGTGTTGATGCCGGCCGGGAATATGTGGCGGCTTATGTTGAGTTTACTCACTATGTGGAAGGGCTTTATCAGAAGGCCGTGGGAGAGGCAGGCCCATCATCACGGAGAGATGAAAGGGCATAACCACGGAGGAACCAGAAGGAAAGCCCTGCTCCTCTTCATAAGCACTAAAAGGGTTTATGATCAGGAAAGATGATTAGTTCGTAAACTGGAGGCCTGGGATCTTTTTTAAAGGATGTCCACCAATGAAAAAGATCCCAGGCACTTCTTGACCCGGATTTTACCTCTTTACCTGTCCCTCAAAGTGATGGAGCGGTGGTTGGAAAAGGCCCCCAATGCAAAATTATCGGATTCTCTGATAGCAAATCCATCAAACAAAGGTTTCACAGAATTAAGGAGGTCTATCCATGAACCGGACTCTATAAACATCGTCTTCAAAAGTGCAGCCAGTTAATGAAGGCCGTCAACCTGGATGTCCTGCTGCTGACCAAGCCCTCAAATATGTTCTATCTTACCGGCGACGGGCGCCTCTGCGCTTACGCCATGGTCACCCAGGAAGGGAAGGTGGCCCTGGGCGTACCCCAAACCGACCTTGAAGACGTTAAGCAGTTGGCCCACTTTCGACCATCTCAACGGCTTTGAAAACGAGGTGGGGATGATCCATTCCATTGCCCATTACTTTGAGCGATTCCAGATACAGAAAGGGTCAGGTGGGGATGGAATTTACTTTCCTGACTCAGTCCATGATGGGCATGCTGACCCATCCCCATGCCAAACCCAAGGATATTCTGGTCAAGGATGCCACGGCGATTCTCTCCGAACTGCGCCTGGTCAAGGAAGCGGAAGAGATTGAACGGATTCGTGAGGCATCACGGGTAGCTTCTGTCGGGATGAAAGCCGCTGTGGAGGCTGTTAAACCGGGACTCACGGAAAGCCAGATAGCCGCCGAGGCCGAATATGCCCTGCGCCAGGCCGGTGCCGAAGATTTTTGGAAGACCTATGTTTCTTCCGGTCCCCGGACCAGTGTCGCCCACGGGGTGCCCACCTCGCGAAAATTGGAAACCGGGGATCTGGTCATGATTGATATTCATCCTTTGGTCAACGGCTATAGCTCCGACATCTGCCGGACCGTTTCGGTGGGAAAACCGACTGCCGAACAACAAACCGCCTATGACCTGTATATCAAGGCCCTGCTGGCCACCATTGCTAAGGTCAAGGCCGGGGCAGACATGGTCGATCTGGAAGAGACCATGCATGGGATCCTCAAGGAAGCCGGCCACGGCCCGCATATCTTCGGACCACTCATCCATGGGATAGGCATCAATTTTGAAGAATCGCCTTTGCCGCCCAGCCATGCCTTCTTCCACGGCGAGAAGGCGCCCCCGCCCCTTCCTTCCGGGGTGGTCATAGCCGTTGGAAACTGTGGATTGTATACCGGTCCTTGGGGGGTTCGGGTGGAAGATACGATAGCGGTTGGAGCTGAGGGCCCATTGCGGTTGACCGATTTCCCTTACTCCCTGACGATATAGAAAAGAAAGGAATTGCTATGAGCCGTAGGGTGACCATCAACGAGGAAGAGTGTATCGGCTGTGGAACTTGTTCGGAGCTTTGTCCGGAAGTCTTTCAGATGAACGAAGAAAAAGAAAAGGCCGAGGTGATCAAACCGGAAGGCGGGGCGTTCGATTGCATTACCGAAGCTATGGAGGGTTGTCCGGTTTCTTGTATTCACTGGGAGGAATAAAAAGGAGGTATAGGTCATGTTTACAGTTATTATTAATTTTCCGGCTATTAAAGAAGGTAAGGATACAGAGTTTCGGGAGTGGTTTGAGTGGTCAAATACAGAGTTTGTAAATCATAAAGGCTTTATCCAACGGTTGCTTCTAAAGCCTGTGCAGGGTGTAGGGAACTATGTTGCCATAGTAGAGCACGAGAGCCGTGAAACTTTCATGGCCATGCATAATAGCCCTGCTCATGAAGAAGCCGGCAGGCGTGTCGCATTGCTACTTGACGGCCATCCGACCCCTCTGTTTTATGAGGTTGTTACCGGGAGATAAGCTTATAATTATAACTGTTTGTGAACTTTTGCTTTTTGAAAGGAGTATTTCGTGTCGGCGAAGCAAAACAAAGCCCTTGTTAGTCAATTCTTGAAAGGATTGGATGAGAGCTTGAGTAGTATGGATGAAGTCTGCGCCTCCCAGTTTGTAGCCCATATTCCAGGGGGCAGCCAACCAATAGACCGGGAGGGTTTTAGGCAATTTGTCTCCTTATTTTATCTCGCCTTTCCTGACCTGTGTCATACGGTAGAGGATCAACTTGCCGAAGGAGACAAGGTAGTGAGCCGCCTGACCGTGCAAGGCACCCATCAAGGACTTTTTCAGGGTATGGCCCCCACCGGAAAGCGAGTGAAGTTTACCGATATCATGATAAGCCGCATTGAGGACGGAAAAATAATGGAATTATGGGCTCAATTTGATGCGTTGGGATTATTGCAACAGATCGGTCTTTTATCCACAATGGAGTCAGGGGTTACCTCAACCCTATAACATTTCAAAAAGGAGGGCAGGCTAATGCACGACAGAAAAGAATTATGTGATACCATTAGGTCCCTGTATCCTGAAATAGGTGAATGCGGTCTTGAAGTCAAGGCGAACTTTGACGAGACCAAGAAAGTCTGAGTGGTGGACTTAAAAAAGGAGGGTCACCAGCTTAAGACCTTTCTTGAACCGTTGGATGCCGATGCCTGCATGGAAGGCAAATAGTGTGTGAGTCTGGGCCTTCAAATTGCCCAGTTAGCGGCCAATATTAAATCAGTCTGACAATTGATCTCGTCATCCATTAGAGAAGAGAGCCGCATGAAAGTTTATCTTGTGGAAGAGGAATGTATCGGCTGTGAAAGCTGTTCGGAGCTCTGCCCGGAGGTTTTTCAGATGAACGAGGAAAAAGAAAAGGCTGAGGTGATCATGCCCGAAGGGGGACCGACGGAATGCATTAACGAGGCCATTGAAACCTGTCCAGTCTCCTGCATCCATTGGGAGGAATAACTTTAAGGGAGGAGGATTAGATCCTGATAGTAAATGCCAATATCTGGTAAGGAGGTAAAACCATCTTGGAAACGACAACAAATCGAAAAGTCTATCTCGATTATATAGCTGGGGCGCCGGTACTGCCCGAAGTGGTAGAGGCCATGCTTCCCTATTTTAAGGATATCTACGGCAATCCGCAATCCATTCATGTCTGGGGTGATCGGAGTCGCGAGGCCATGGATATTGCCCGCGATCAGGTGGCCGGGCTTATCAATGGACACCCCGATGAAATTATCTTTACCGGCAGTGGTACTGAATCCAATAATCTGGCCATAAAAGGATTAGCTCAAGGGCAGACCGCTAAAGGGAAACACATTGTGGTTTCGGCTATTGAGCATTTTTCAGTACTTAATACCCTCCACAGGATGGAAAAAGACGGATATGAATTTAGCTTAGTGCCGGTTGATCAATATGGTTTAATTAATCCCGATGACGTGCTTAATAATATCAGGAAAGATACCATCCTGGTATCGATCATGCACTCCAATGGAGAGGTCGGCACTATTCAACCGATTAAGGAGATCGCTAAAAAAGTGAAAGAGGCCGGAGTTGTTTTCCATACCGATGCCGTTGCCAGCACCGGAAATATACCGGTCGATGTCCAAGAACTCAAAGTCGATGCCCTGAGCCTGGCCGGAAATCAGTTTTATGGCCCCAAGGGTTCAGGCGCCTTATGGCTGCGTAAAGGGGTCCGCTTGATTCCCCTGATGGACGGGGGTATACAGGAAAACGGTCGCAGACCGGGGACGGAGGATGTGCCTGCCTTCGTCGGTTTGGGCATGGCTGCCGAGATCGCTAAAAGGGATATGACTTCACGCGCGGCCCGGTTTTCCAAACTTCGTGACCGCTTGATTAAAGGAATGATGGAGAAAATCGACCACGTGATCCTTACCGGTCATCCCAGCCGGCGCCTTCCTCATCATGCCAGTTTCTGCGTTGAATTCATTGAAGGCGAAGCCATGCTGTTGTTCATGAACCTGGATGGCATTGCCGTCTCCAGCGGCTCAGCCTGTACATCCAAGGCCCTTAAGGCTTCCCACGTCCTCATTGCCATGGGATTGCCCCCTGAAATCGCCCAGGGGTCCCTGTTGCTGACCCTCGGTTTGGAAACCCAAGAAGAAGATATCGATTATGTGCTGGAAAAATTTTCGCCCATAGTGGCCCGGCTGCGACAGATGTCCCCGTTATATGCCAAATTCTTAAAAGAGCAGAGGAGGGGGAAATGACAGAAAAGGAGCAAATGACCATTATCGTTTTCAGTGATGAGATGGACAAAGCCTTGGCCGCTTTCAACCTGGCTATCGGCGGGGCAACCTCCGGCATGGAAGTAACCCTGTTCTTTACTTTCTGGGGACTTAATCTGATCAAAAAGAACGAAGGCCGCATTAAAAGCAAAGGGATCATGAGGAAAATGCTCAATTCCATGAACCGTGGAGGTGCCAAGAGGTTGCCGTTATCCAAATTCCACATGCTGGGCCTGGGAAAATGGATGATGCAGAAACTGATGAAGGATATCAAGTTCCCCCAGGTGGAAGAGCAGATTAAGATAGCCAAAGAGTTCGGTGTAAAGTTTATTGCCTGCACCACCTCCATGGGGATGATGGGTATCGGCCATGACGCCTTTATCCCGGAGGTCGATAATTTTGCCGGCGTAGCCACCTATTTGGCTGTTGCCAGGGCCAGCAAGGTCAATCTATTTATATAGGGGAGAAATAATGAAAGCCGATGAAACACTGGATTGTGTGGGGCTTTACTGCCCCATGCCCATAGTGGAGACAGCCCGGAAAATTAAAAAGTTAAAAACGGGACAAGTTCTGGAAATTCTGGCCGACGATGAAGGTATCAAGCAGGATATGCCGAACTGGTGCAAGCAAACAGGCCATGAGTTTCTTGGCCTAGAAGAGGAAAAAGGTCAGTACCGTGCCTTTGTAAAGAAGACCGGGTAAATAAGGTTTCAAATTCCTGGTTTTTTGTCTGGATCTGGACTCTCATCTGGTCGCATTGCGGGAGAGCTTCCACAACCAAAGACTCAGGCCGCCGGCAATGACTATGGCAAGCGCGCTCGGCCAAAGTGGCATCTGGTGTCCCGCGATAAGCACCTCGGCTCGTGTCAACAAGCGCAACAACTGCGCTAAGCACATCAGTCCGAAAATGGTGCCTGCGACTCGCAATCCCAGGATTTGTGATTTCATGTTCGTGTCCTTTCGGTTGCTTCAATTGAATGTTATACAACCAGAAAGATATTAACATATGATCATAAAGGGTTCACTCATTAAAAGGCACTTGTTAAGAGAAAAAGGATTTCTGGTTTTTTGTATTGACAGCGAGAAGAACCTTAGTGATTTTTACTTAAGGGGAACCGACGGAATGCATTAACGAGGCCATTGAAACCTGTCCAGTGTCCTGCATCCATTGGGGAGAATAATCCGAAAAGAGAAGAGGATAATAACGTAAAAGGACCTCAGCCATGAAAAAGAAATTAATAATTCTTGTTATACTGGTGATCGCGGTGGGTATTGGCATTTATATTTATAAGAATCGCCGGACCCCGGAGTCGAATAGTATCCGGGTCTCAGGAAATATCGAGATTACCGATGTGGAGGCGAGCTTCAAGATACCGGGCCGGGTGGAGGAACGAATGGTCTCCGAAGGGGAAGCGGTTCAGGCCGGACAGGTGGTGGCCCGCATAGACAGCCAAGATCTGGCCCGGGAGACCGCCCAGCGCCGGGCCCAGGTGGCAGCCGCCCAGGCCGCCCTGGCTGAACTAAGAGCCGGCTCCCGTCCGGAAGAGATCGCCCAGGCCGAAGCGGTCCTGGAAAGGACTCGAGCCGATGGAGCCCGGGCCAGGCTGGAATTCGAGAGGCAGAAAAAACTCTACGAGAGGGAAGTCATTTCCACCCGGGAATTCGATCAGGCCAGGACGGCCTTTGATGCCGCAGAAGCCAGAAGCAGGGAAACCAGGGAATCTTTGGCCCTGGTTCGCCAGGGCCCCAGGAAGGAAAAAATTGATCAGGCCGGTGCGGCCTTGGACCAGGCCAGACAAGCCCTGGCCCTGGCCGAAACCCGAATGGGCTATGCCACCCTTTACTCTCCAACTTCGGGCGTCGTCCTTTCCGAGAATGTTGAAGCAGGCGAGTTTGTTTCCCCCGGAACACCGGTCCTGACGATCGGCGACTTGAAGAGGGTCTTTCTAAGGGCCTACATCAACGAAACCGACTTGGGCCGGGTCAAAACAGGCCAGACCGTTCGCATCAGGACCGATACCTTTCCCGGCAAAACCTACGAGGGCCGAATTTCTTTCATGGCTTCGCAGGCCGAATTTACCCCAAAAAACATCCAGACCCAGAAAGAACGGGTCAAGCTGGTTTATCGCATTAAGGTGGATATTCCCAATCCCAATCTGGAGCTTAAACCCGGCATGCCGGCCGATGGGGAAATACTGCTGAGATAAAAAACGATACTGGATGCTGGATACTGGAAAACTGATGCCAGGTAATAGATGCCGGATACCGGAATCCTGTTCAAAAAATTCGAAATCCGAAACAAATTCAAATGATCAAATTTAAAAATCGAAACGTTTTTGTTTTGATCATTTAGGTTTTGGACCTTCGTACTTGTTTCGGATTTCGTGCTTCGTATTTCGAATTTATAGGTCCTCATGTTCAAAGGCTAACGAGATAAATTCTCAGATTAAATGGATGCTATTCGAACTGAAAAGCTGTCGAAGACCTTCAACGGCCTGATGGCTGTTAATGAACTGTCCCTTTCGGTTTCCGAAGGGGAGATCTTCGGCCTGGTGGGGCCGGACGGGGCGGGCAAATCAACGACCATGAGGCTGTTGACTTCGATCCTGGATCCTACCTCGGGTGAGGCCTGGGTGGCCGGTCTGCCTATCGTTAAAAAGGCTGAGGCCATAAAGGAAGCCATCGGTTACATGAGCCAGCGCTTCGGCCTCTACCCTGATCTGACGGTGATGGAGAACATTCAATTTTATGCCGATATCTATGGAGTGCCCCGAAAGGGCCGGGAAGAAAAGATCGACCGCCTGTTAGGTTTCAGCAATCTGGCTCCTTTTAAAAAAAGGCAGGCCGGTAACCTCTCCGGAGGGATGAAGCAAAAATTGGGTCTGGCCTGTGCCCTGATCCATACCCCCCAGGTCCTGTTTCTGGATGAGCCCACCAACGGCGTTGATCCGGTTTCCCGCCGGGATTTCTGGCGCATCCTCTACCAACTGCTTAAGGAAAAAGTCACTATCTTCGTCTCGACCGCCTATTTGGATGAGGCTGAACGGTGCAACCGGATAGCCCTTATCCATAAAGGGAAGGTTTTAGCCTTGGGTACGCCTGAGGAAATAAAAAAAATGATGCCGGGGACTATCCTGGAGATCCGGGCCAACCAACCCCGAAAGGCCACGGCCTTATTACGGGAACACTATAAGGCCGATTCGGTAGGCTTGTTCGGGGACCGGGTTCATCTGATTACCCAAGATCCGGAAAAAGATACCGAAGAGGTTTGAAAAAATAATTGCCGGGGCCGGCCTGCTCTGTCAGGGTGTCCGGACCATCGCGCCTTCCCTCGAGGATGTTTTCATCTCCGTGGTCGCAGAAGACAAAGGGCAGCCAAGCCATGGGCCCCAATAACAACGGTCCGGCCGTGGTAGTTAAAGATCTGGAACGGCGCTTCGGCAATTTCGTTGCGGTAAACCGGGTCAGTTTTGAGGTGGAACGGGGAGAAATTTTCGGCTTCCTGGGCCCTAACGGGGCCGGTAAATCCACCACCATCCGTATGCTCTGCGGCATCCTGGCCCCCAGCGGCGGATCGGGGACCGTAGCCGGGTTTGACATTGTAAAAGAAGCGGAAAAGATCAAGGCCCATATCGGCTATATGAGCCAGAAATTTTCTCTTTATGAGGATCTCACGGTTGAAGAAAACATCAACTTTTACGGCGGCATTTATAATATTCCCGAGGCCAAAAAAGAGGAAAGAAAAGAATGGGTCCTTCAGATGGCCGGCCTCAAAGAACATCGCCTGGCCCGCACGGCCCTGCTTTCCGGAGGCTGGAAGCAACGCCTGGCCCTGGGCTGCGCCATTCTCCATGAACCGCCCATTATTTTCCTGGATGAGCCCACCTCGGGGGTGGACCCCATCAGCCGCCGTCGGTTCTGGGACCTGATCTACGACCTCTCCGGGAAGGGGGTGACCGTTTTCGTCACCACGCATTATATGGATGAAGCCGAATACTGCGACCGCATCGGCCTGATTTACCGGGGAGAGCTGATCGCCCTGGGGACCCCGGAAGTTCTCAAGACGGAATGGATGCAGGAGGAGGTCCTGGAATGTCTATGTGATCGGCCCCAGGAAGCCATGGACGTCATCGAAGCTATTCCAGAGGTGAAAGAAGTGGCCCTTTTCGGCACGGCTCTCCATATTGTCGTGGAGGATGCCGCTCTGGCCGCAGGCGCCATACAGAAGCGATTGACCGGGCAGGGATTTCTGGTAAGCCGGATAGAGAAAATTGTCCCTTCCCTGGAGGATGTTTTTGTTTCTCTGATCGAAGCCCGAGATCGGGCTGAACAGCCCCAGCAGGAGGTGCGCAGGTGAGGCTGATGCGCATCTGGGCCATGGCCCGCAAGGAATTCATCCACATCTTCCGAGATCCCAGAAGTCTTGGCATGGGCATCGCCATTCCGATGATCATGCTGATTCTTTTTGGATATGCCTTAACCCTGGATGTGGATAAAGTGCCGCTGGTCATCTGGGACCAGAATCGTTCCCAAACCAGCCGCGAGTTTGTCAGTCATTTTTTAGGGTCTCGCTATTTTTCCCTCCAGGGCCATGTGGATAATTATCGGGAATTGGAAAGAGCCATTGATTCCCGCCGGGCCCTGCTTTCTCTGGTCATTCCTCCTGATTTTGCGGGAAGGATTTCCTCGGGACGGAAGGCCACGGTTCAATTAATTGCGGATGGCAGTGATTCCAATACCGCGACCATCGCCATCGGTTATGCCGAAGGGATTGTCGCGGCCTTCTCCCAGGATATTTTTCTCCGGGAATTCAGAAGGCAGGGAGGGGGCTCCTTTTCCAGACCCGTCGATTTGAGGCCCCGGGTCTGGTTCAATGCCGACCTGGAATCCAGGAATTATATTATTCCCGGCCTCATCGCCGTCATCATGATGGTCATCGCCGCCCTGCTGACCTCGCTCACCGTAGCCAGGGAGTGGGAGCAGGGGACCATGGAGCAGTTGATCTCGACCCCGGTCAAGGCTCCGGAGTTGATCATCGGGAAACTGATCCCTTATTTTTCCATCGGGATGTTTGATGTGCTCCTGGCGGTTTTGATGGGGGAGTTTCTCTTCCAGGTTCCTTTGCGGGGCAACGCGGCCCTGATCTTCGGCCAGGCGGCTATTTTCCTGGTCGGCACCCTGTCTTTGGGTATGCTCATCAGTATTGTCACCAGAAACCAGTTGCTGGCCAGCCAGCTGGCCCTGGTCCTGACCTTTCTGCCGGCCTTTCTGCTCTCCGGCTTCGCCTATCCTATCCGGAGTATGCCCCTGGCCCTTCAATACATTACCTATCTCATCCCGGCCAAGTATTTTGTGACCCTCCTGAAAGGCATCTACTTAAAAGGGGTCGGCCCCAAGGTATTGTTTGTGGAAGGCATCTTCCTGGCTATTTTCGGTCTGGTCATGTTTGCCCTGGCCAATAAAAAATTTAAAAAGAAGTTGATCTGATCATGCTGGAACGCCTCAAGCAGATATTGATCAAGGAATTCATCCAGATCCTTCGGGATCCCCGAGTCAGGGGCGTGGTTTTTGCCATGCCGGTTATTCAAATGGTCCTCTTCGGGTATGCGGTGACCACCGATGTCAAGCATGTGGCCACGGCCGTTTATGACCTGGACCAGAGCGTTGCCAGCCGGGAGATCGTGGCCCGTTTTGTCCGATCGGGGTATTTCGACATTGTTTCCCATGTGACCCGGGAAGAAGAGGTGCAGGCTCTGCTGGACCGCGGACAGGTCCAGGCCCTGCTGCGCCTGAACAAAGGACTGGAAGAAAACCTGAAAGGCGGGAGGCCGGCGGCCATCCAGCTTATCGTGGATGGGACCGATTCCAATACCGCCGCTATTGTCTTAAATTATAGCGGCAAAATTGCGGCCGAATATTCTCAGGAAATTTTAATAGACCGTTGGGCTCGCCTGCGTGGCCTTAATCAGAAACCGGGGCGGGTGGAGTTGGAGTCCCGAGCCTGGTTTAATGAAAACCTGGAGAGTCGAAATTTTTATGTGCCCGGCGTCATCGCTTTGCTGGTCATGCTCATCACCCTGATGTTAACCAGCATGGCCGTGGTCCGGGAAAAGGAGATCGGGACCATGGAGCAGATCATGGTCACTCCCATTACTCCGAAGGAATTTATTTTAGGGAAGACCATTCCTTTCGCCCTGATCAGTTTCATTGATGTGATCTTGATCACCCTCGTGGGGGTATTCTGGTTCGAGGTCCCTATCCGGGGAAGTCTGTTGTTGCTCCTCTTGGCCACCGGGCTTTATGTCATGACCACCCTGGCGGTAGGACTTTTCATTTCCACGGTCAGCCGCACCCAGCAGCAGGCCATGATGAGCGCCTTCTTTTTTAACTTTCCGGCCGTGCTGCTCTCGGGATTCGTCTTCCCCATCGCCAATATGCCCGAAGTGATCCAGTGGCTCACCTACCTCAATCCCCTGCGGTATTTCCTGATCATCATTCGCGGGGTTTTCCTTAAAGGGGTGGGATTCATGATTCTCTGGCCGCACATGGCGGCCCTGACGGTAATGGGCCTGCTGACCTTGTGGCTGGCCTCGCGAAGGTTTCAAAAAACCATGACCTAACAGGTTGATGAAAAACGCCCATCTGCTGTGTTGCCCTCGTCCCTCGTCATACCGGCGTACTTATATGTACGCCTCATTCCTCGGAAGTTCGGGCGCCTTGCATCTGAGCATTTTTGATCAACCTGTTAACTCAGGTTTGGATTAAATCACCAAATATGGAGGCGGGTATGAAAGCCTTTTTGAGAAAAATGAGTTTTGGGCTGGTGGGGACGGTTTGGTCCATCGCTTTATGGAGCGGTCCGGGTTGGGCTCAGTCCAACCAGCCACCCCTTCCCCATAGACCTTTATCGCTTAACGGATTGTGTCCACTTGGCTCTGGAGCAAAACCCTCTGCAGCGGGCCGCCATCATGGGGTTTGCGGCCGCCAAAGAGGCGGTCGGAGAGGCCAAGGCCCCCTATTATCCTGAGCTGGGGCTGCAGGCCGGATATCGCCGCTGGCAGACCCATGCCTTTCTGCCCGGTTATATCCGCATCCCCCCCGGCTCGCCGACGGTCCTGGGACCTACCGACGACTGGCTGGCCGGCATCCGTTCCCGCTATACCCTGTTTGACAGCGGCGAGCGGCGGGCCCAACTGGATACGGTTCTGGCCAGGCAGGGGGTGGCCGAAGAGGAGAAAGCCCGAGTCACCCAGGATATTATTCTTCTGGTTCACCAGGGTTTCTATGGGGTTTTGGCCGCCCGGGAGACCCGGCAAGTGGCCGAGAAAAATCTGGAGCGGGCCAAGGACCACCTGCGTTTAACCAGGGAGCGCAAGGCCGCCGGGGCCGTTCCCCTGGCCGATGTCCTTCGGGCCCAGGTGGAGATGTCCAATGCCGAGCTGGGCCTGGTCCGGGCGGAAAACCTGATCCGGGTTTCCAAAGGCAATCTAAACACCGCCATGGGCCTGCCGGTGGAAACAAACCTGGAGGTGGAGGTCCGGAAAGGGGAGGTCATTTCACCTGAAAAGACGGATCTTGATCAGGCTATGGACGAGGCCGGGCGAAACCGACCGGAGGTCCGGGCGGTGGTTCAACGGATCAAGGCCTCCCAGGGATCGGTGGCCCTGGCCAAGAGCGCCTTCGGTCCGAAATTAAAGGCCGAGGGGAGTTACGGCTGGCGGGATTCTGAATTCCGGCCCGAGGATGAGGATTGGGCCGTCGGCCTGACCATCGAATGGCCGCTTTTTACCGGATTTTTTCGAAAGCACCGTTTGGACCGGTTCAAGGCCGAGCTTTTCAAAGAGGAGGCCGAGGCAAAACACCTGTTGCACAAAGTCCGGCAGGAGGTCTGGACCGCCCATTCCCGTTTTCGGGAAGCCTTTGAGGCGATTCAGGCCAGCATCCCCCTGGTTGCCAATGCCGAGGAAAGCCTGCGCATGTCTAAAGAGCGCTACGAAGTGGGGGCCGGGACGGTTACGGATTTACTCGATGCCCAAACCGCTCTGGCCCGGGCCCAGGCCTCCCGGGTGGAAGCGGAATGGGATTATTTTATCGCCCTGGCCCAGTTTCAACGGGCCGTCGGCCGTTTGGGGATTGAATAAAAAATTATTTACTTTTTAATGAAGAAAGTGTATATAACTTAGTTTATTTCACAACTTTTAGTCGGGAGGGATGCCGATGGCCAGGGTTACCGTTGAAGACTGTTTGGAAAAAATACCCAACCGCTTTGCCTTAATTCATTTGGCTTTTCAAAGGGTTAAAATGGTTAGAGCCGGGGATCCGCCCCGGGTGCAATCTAAGAACAAAGAGGTGGTCCAGGCCTTACGGGAGATTGCGGCCGGGAAAGTTACCCTGCCCCCGGGTCTTGACCTGGCCTTTCTGAAGGATGAGGGCGCAGAGATTGGGAAAGCCATCCCCGCTTAGGAAAAAAACTTCCCGACCCCCCTCCCTGGCCGAAGCCTGGACCCATCTGGACCCCCAGGGAAAAGCCCGCATGGTGGACGTTACTTTAAAAAAAATCACCCGGCGGGAGGCCTGGGCCACCGGGTCGATTCGGCTGAGAGCGGAAACCTTGGAGGGAATTCAAAAAAACGAAATAAAGAAAGGGGATGTCCTGAACGTGGCCAGAGTGGCGGCCATCTTGGCGGCCAAAAAGACCTCTGAACTCATTCCCTTGTGTCACCCCTTAAAGATCACCGAGGTGGAGATCAGCTTTTCTCTGGAAAAGGATCCCCCCCGGATATGCCTCCTAAGCAGGGTGCAGGCGGCCGACCGGACCGGTGTGGAGATGGAGGCCCTGACCGCAGTGGCCGCAGCGGCTTTGACCATTTACGATATGTGCAAGGCCATAGACCGGGAGATGCTGATCACCGATATCGGTTTATTAAAGAAAACCGGGGGTAAAAGCGGGACGTATCTCAGGAAAGGTTCCATCCCTCCTGAAAAGGGTGGAGAGCATTTAGGAGAGAGGCCATGAATGCCAAAAAGATAGCCTATTTTAAAAAACTTTTAAATGAGCAGAGGCGGTCTTTGATTTTAGAGGCGCAAAAGACCGTCAGTGGTATGACGGATTTCAAAGAAACCTTTCCGGATCCGACCGACCGGGCTACGCTGGAATCGGATCGCAATTTTATGCTTAGGATTCGGGGGCGAGAAAGGAGACTCCTCCTGAAGATAGAGGAAGCCCTGGAACGAATTGAAGACGGCAGTTTCGGGAGCTGTGAAAAATGCGGGGAGGATATCTCGGAAGAACGCTTAAAGGCCCGCCCGGTCACCACCCACTGCATTGAGTGTAAAAAAAAGGAAGAGGCCTTGGAAAAAGCCAGAGGGGATTAGAAGGATCTCATCCCCCAAACACCCTCCAGCCTGGCCGTTCCTTACCTCCGAGCCGGTGCAGGGCCTTTAAGACATGTTTAAAAAGAGACTCCAATTATTTCAATCCCTTCTTGTTTTGAATGATGCCTTAACCCTTACGGCCTGCTGGATTGGAGCCTACTATCTCCGTTTTTTCACCTCCCTGGTCCCTGTTACCAAAGGCGTTCCCTTACTGGAAGACTATCTCTCCCTGCTTTTATTTGTCCTGGTTATTTGGATCGGGACCTTTCATTTAAACGGCCTTTACCACCGTTTTTATAGCCGCCGGAAAGAAATCTGGACCTTATTTAAAGCCACCTTCGTGGCCTTAATGATTCTGGTCTTTATTACCTTTTTCTTTAAGAGAACCGAATTTTCACGGCTGGTTTTCCTTTATTTCGGCCTCATAAGTTTTCTGGTCATCGCCCTGGGCCGTACCTTTTTAAAGGGCTATTTCATCTCTCTCCAGAGAAGACACCTTAGCCTGGATCGGGTCTTGATTGTTGGGACCCGGGAATTGGCTCAGAAGGTGGCCGAGACCATCCAGGTCCATCCGGAATTAGGGCTGACGGTCATCGGCCTGTTAAGCCGGGGGGCCCAAAAAACCGGAACCAGGGTCCAGGGGATTGAGGTCTTGGGCCTTTATGAAGATATCGACCGGGTGATCCGCGATCACCAGGTCAACCTGGTTATTTTTGCCATGTCGTTGACGGCCCAGCCGAAATTGGAAGACCTTCTAAGCCGGATCCGAGATGAAATGGTCGATATAAAAATAGTCCCTGATGTCTACCGGTTTATCAGTTTGCGGGGAGGGGTTGAGGAATTTGAAGGCCTGCCTTTTATCAACCTTCGGGAATCCCCTATGGTAGGGCTGAATCGGGTTCTAAAAAGAACGGTGGATATCGTTTTGGCCGCCCTGGGTTTGATCTTCTTTTTCCCTCTCTTCATTCTAATCGCCCTGGCCGTTAAGCTGTCCTCGCCCGGTCCGGTTTTTTATCGGCAGGTCCGGATGGGTCTGGATGGACGTATTTTTGAAATGTTGAAATTCCGCTCCATGGTGGTTCAGGCCGAAGAAGGGACCGGACCGGTCTGGGCCCAGAAGGGAGATTCCAGGCGGACCGGGGTCGGCCGAACGATCCGCCGCCTGAGTCTGGATGAATTGCCGCAATTATTGAATGTCCTCAGGGGAGAGATGAGCCTGGTCGGGCCCCGCCCCGAACGGCCGGAACTGATCGATCGCTTCAAGGCCAAAATCCCCAACTACATGCTGCGACACAAGATGAAGGCCGGCATGACCGGCTGGGCCCAAATTCATGGCTGGCGGGGCAATACCTCTCTCGAAAAACGTATTGAATTTGATCTCTATTATATTGAAAACTGGTCGATGTTCCTGGATTACAAGATCCTCCTCAAAACCCTCTGGAAAGGGGTATTCAGCCGGGAGGCCTATTAATGAGCTGACCGCTCATGGCTCGCAGCTGACAGCAGATGAAACCGTTATGGTTAAACTGATTTGGCAACATATTGAGGAACTGCTTCGTTACCGCAGTCTGATCGGGAGCCTGGTAACCCGGGAATTAAAGGCCCGTTACCGGGGGTCCCTGCTCGGTTTTCTCTGGACCTTTCTCAATCCCCTTTTGCTCCTGGGGGTCTATGCCCTGGTTTTCAATGTGTATCTCAGAATCCAGATGGAACATTATGCCGGATTCATGTTTGTCGGACTCTTGCCCTGGATCTGGTTTGCCTCCGCCCTGCAGGAAGGTTCGATCTCCATAACGGCCGGGGGCAGTCTGGTGACCAAGGTCCTCTTCCCCAGCCAGGTTCTTCCCGTGGTTAAAATTTTTTCCAATCTCTTAAATTATCTTTTAAGTCTGCCCATCCTCTTTATCTTTCTTTGGGTCATGGGGGTCTTTCAGGGCTGGACCCTGCTTTGGCTGCCTTTGATCATCGTGATCCATCTGCTTTTTATAACCGGCCTGGTCACCATGGTTGCCACCATCAATGTTTTTTTCAGGGATATCCAGTACATCCTGGCCAATCTATTGACCCTCTGGTTTTTTCTAACCCCGATTCTGTATCCCCTTTCCCAGGTTCCCGGGCCTTTTCAAAAATGGGTCCTGCTGAATCCCACGACCCTGATCACCCTGGCCTATCAGGATATTTTTTTTTACCGCCGGGTCCCGAATCTCTGGTATCTTCTTAGCCTCTTTATCCTTTCTCTCGTGCTGCTGGGGATAGGCATCATCCTTTTTGAATCCTATAAGGACACCTTCGCTGAGAAAATCTAATCACCCATGACACCGGCCATGGCCCTGAAGGGGGTCTCAAAAAAATTTAAGAAAACCTCGCTGACCCGGGACTATACCAGCCTGAAAACTTTTTTACTGGCCCCTTTTTCCATTAGGAAAAAACCGAAAAACGAACCCCTGGTGGTCTTCCAGGGCCTGGACCTGGAAATTCCCAAGGGGATCAGTCTTGGGATCATCGGCCGGAACGGCTCGGGTAAAAGCACCCTGCTGAAATTGATGGCCGGAATCTATAAGCCGGATTCAGGGACCATTCAGGTGAACGGCCGGGTCTCCTCATTGATTGAATTAGGGGCGGGTTTTCATCCGGAATTCAGCGGCCGCGAAAATGTCTTCATCAACGGGACGGTCCTCGGATTGAGCCGGAAGGAGATTGAAAAGCGTTTCGACCGGATCGTCCGCTTCGCCGAACTGGAATCGTTTATCGACGCCCCGGTGCGGACCTATTCTTCCGGGATGTATGTCCGGTTGGGCTTTTCGGTGGCCGTCAATGTGGACCCCGATATCCTGCTGGTGGACGAGGTCCTGGCCGTAGGAGACGAATCCTTTGCCCATAAATGTCTGGATAAAATGCTGGCTTTTAAAAAGGCGGGAAAGACCATCCTGCTGGTTACCCATGACCTGCCCACGGTGGAAGGTTTCTGCGACCAGGCCATCTGGTTGGAGGAAGGCTGTATCCAGGCCCAGGGAGATCCCCGGAAGGTTATTGATGCCTATCGCCAAAAAGTGGCCCTGAGGGAGATGTCCCAATTTCAGCAGGAGGAAGCTCCGCAGCGGTGTCCTTTGCCGGAAGAACGATTGCTTTCCAAGAACCGCTGGGGAAACGGCGACCTTGAAGTCAGCCGGGTTCGCCTGCTGGACGGCCTTGGCCAGGAAAGGCAGGTTTTTCAGGACGGAGAAGATTTTTTGGTCGAGATTCATTATCAGGTGAACCGTTCCACCGACGATGTGGTCTTCGGAGTGGGTGTTTTCAACCGGGAAGGGACCTGTTGTTACGGCACCAATACCCTCTTGGATAAGGTCGCCTTACCGCGGCTGACGGCCAGCGGCCGAATCAGCTTTAAAATCGAGGGGCCTCATCTCATAGAGGGAAGTTATTATCTGGATGTGGCCATCCATGCCCGGGACGGACATGCCTATGACTATCAGAGTCGCTGTTATTCTTTTGCCGTCCAGTCGCCTTTCCAGGATAAGGGCGTTTACCGCCTTCCGCACCGCTGGATTATAGAGTAGAAGGCCAAGGACCGTTAAGGCTAAAAAGAAAACAAGCCCTCTTTATTAACCTCATGCTGATTTATTGATTGGAAAGCAGGATCGTATGGAACCAGAGGATAAAGCCGCCTCAGGAGTCGATGTAAATCGGATCATGGACCGCCTGCGGTCGCAGATTCAGGAGAAGATGACCACCGGCCAGTATCAGCCGGAGGACCTGGAACGGGTGGAGCGGATGACCCTCCAGGTGGAATCCTCCGAATCCTTCGACCAGGAGGGGGATATCCTTTATCAGTTGTCTCAGATGAATTACCTGTGCGACACCGGGCGGCCTCCGGAACTCTCCTCCCATCGAAAAACGATCGGCCCTGTGGTGCTGGCGATAAAAAAAGCGGTCCGCACCTTGTCCGACCCCTATGTTCAGATGATCCTGAAACGCCAGGTGACTTTTAATGTGGAACTGGTTCGTTTGTTGAATCAGATGGTCTTGGATTATCGCTATCGTCTCTCTAACCAGGAAAGGCAGATCGGGCGGTTGGAAAAACTGGCGGAGCACATGAGCCGGACCCTGGAGGAGTTACCCCAGGAACTGCGGGTCCAAAAAAATGTCTTTGAGGAGGTCTTATCTGAACTTAAGGCCATGAAAGACGGTTCCTTTAAGGACAGCGCCTCGTTGGAGGAACTCAAATCCCAGGTTCGTGATCCGGAATATGTACGTTTCGAGCAGGCGCATCGGGGGGATGAAGAAGAGATCAAATGGAAGCAAAAGCAGTACCTGCCCTACTTCAAAGAGAAAGGAAAGGTCCTGGATCTGGGCTGCGGCCGCGGGGAATTCCTGGAACTGTTGAAAGAAGCCGGGGTGCCGGCCGCGGGCGTGGAGCTCAATCGGGATATGGTCGCTCATTGTCTTCGGAAAGGCCTGGATGTGGTCCAGGGCGATGGGCTGGTTTTTTTGAGAGAGTTGGCGGATAACAGCCTGGGAGGCATTTTCCTGGCTCAGGTCATTGAACATTTGGATCCGGAAACCCTGCGGGATTTGGTCAGGCTGAGTTTCGCCAAACTGACTCCCGGCGGGGTCTTGCTGGCCGAAACGATCAACCCCCAATGTTTAACCACCTTTAGCGGCGCTTTTTATCTGGATCTTTCCCACCGGAATCCGATCCATCCCGAAGCGGCCCGCTTCCTCTGGGAAGCCCTGGGTTTCCGACAGGTGGCCGTCCTTTATGTCTCTCCCTATCCCGAGGAAATGAAATTAAAAGAGATGATCCGGCGGGAGGATGACTCCTATGAAGACGAACTGGCCCGGGTCTTGAACGAAGACGTCCGGCGGCTGAATGCCCTGATGTACGGCTACCAGGATTATGCCGTGCTCGGGTATAAATAATTACGAATATCGAATAAGGAAGTTAGAATCATGAAGTCATGAAGTTTATAACCTCTTCACACTTCGCTATTCGGTGTTCGATATTCGACAGGTTACTTTGTATAAAAAGATCGTTGGATAAAAAATGAAAGTCGTCTTTGTCTGTCCCTGGTACGGTCCCGACATCCCGGGAGGGGCTGAAGCGGAAGCCCGCCGGACCGCGGAAAATCTCCGGCAGCGGGGGGAAGCGGTGGAGGTCTGGACGACCTGCCTCAAGGACTTTGAAGGGGATTGGGCCTTTAATTATTACCCGGCCGGAGACGACCAGGTCAACGGCGTTCCGGTTAAACGGTTTCCGGTTGGCCCGAGAAACGGGGAACTCTTCGCTACCCTTAACCGGCAGGTTTTATCCGGGGCCCGGCTTTCCCGGGAAGAAGAAAAGCTGTTCTTTGAGCACATGATCCAGAGCCCGGCCTTGATTCACCAGATTCAGCATCAGGGCCATAACCGTCTTTTCTTCTTTATCCCCTATCTGTTCAGTACCACCTTTTTCGGGGCCGGCATCCATCCCGACCGTTCCTTTATTATCCCCTGCCTGCATGATGAAGGCTATGCCCGGCTGACCGGTTTGGGGGAGGTTTTTCACCGGGTGCGGGGTCTGATATTTCATACCCGGGTGGAGATGGCCTTAGGCCAGGAACTCTTTTCCCTGGCCAGGAACCAGACCCATCTTTTCGGCGAGGGGATTGATACCGACCTGGACTATGATCCGGAAAGGTTCCGTTCCAAGCATCAACTTAAAGACCCCTTTGTCCTTTATGCCGGCCGTCGGGATGGGGGGAAAAACACCCCCTTGCTGATGCAGTACTTCGCTTGGTTCAAGCAAAGACATCCTTCGGATCTAAAACTGGTCTTAATCGGAAACCTGCCGGTCCGGATCCCCCCGGGATGCCCGGATATCCTGGACTACGGCTTTGTACCCAAACAGGATAAATATGATGCCTACGGGGCGGCCGCCCTATTCTGCCAGCCTTCGGTACTGGAAAGCTTTTCCATTGTTATCATGGAATCCTGGCTTTGCGGCCGGCCCATCCTGGTCAATGCTCAATGTCCGGTAACCGTGGAGCATTGCCGGGAGAGCCAGGGAGGATTGTATTTCGGGAATTATCCGGAGTTTGAGGAAGCCCTTCTCGAACTGCTCCATAACCGGACCCTGGCCCAAACCCTAGCCCGAAACGGAAAGGCCTATGTCCTCTCCCGTTTCCATTGGGATCAAATCAGCCGGAAATATAGGGATCTGATCCAACAGGCCCGGGAAGCGCTGGAAGGAACTTCAGGACCGAAAGAAGAGGAAAAGCCCGTGAAACCCATTCCCAAAACTTCAAAGAAAGCCCTGCACCAGATGCTGCCTGATTTTAGCTACGGGGATGCCATCGGGAATGATGTCTTGAATATTCAAAAGGTGCTTCGGGGCTGGGGCCATCCTTCGGACATTTACGCTCATCATGTCCATGCCAAGCTGGCCGGGACCGCCCGTCCTTATGGGGAATATCTGAAGGCCGGCGGACCTGATCAGGCCTTGCTCTTCCATTTTTCCATCGGCTCCGAGCTGTCTGAATTCGTCAAAAGGCTCCCGGACCGGAAGATCCTCATCTACCACAACATCACCCCGCCTCATTTTTTTAAGGGATTCAATGCCGAGGTGGAAAGAAGATGCGCCTGGGGCTATGAGGAATTGAAGAAAATGGCCCCTCATTTCGAACTGGCCTTAGGGGTTTCCGATTTTAACCGCCGGGAACTGGAAGGGCTGGGCTTTCGAAAGACCGGCGTCCTGCCCATTTTATTGGATTTCAACCAGTATTATCTTTCCCCGGAAGAAGGTCTAAAGCAGAGACTCCAGGACGGGACCATCAATATCCTGCACGTGGGCCGCCTCGTCCCCCAGAAAAAGATTGAAGACCTGATCAGGGTTTTTTATCTCTTTCAAAAAAGACATCATCCTCGGAGCCGCCTGCTGCTGGTAGGCACGGACAGCGGTTTAAAAAATTACAGTTCGGCCCTCAAGAGGATGGTCCGGGAGTTGGGACTGACTGAAAAGGTCCATTTCGAAGGGTTCGCCACCTTCCGGGGCTTGATCACCTATTATGCCAACGCCCATCTTTATCTTTGCCTGAGCGAACACGAAGGCTTTTGCGTGCCTCTGCTGGAAAGCATGTTTTTCGGGCTGCCCATTATCGCCTACCTGACCGGCGGGGTCCCGGAAACCCTGGGAGGAAGCGGGATAGGGATCAGCGAAAAAAAATGGGATGAGATTGCCGAGGGGATGGCTTTAATCATAGAGGATCGGGGATTGCGGGAAAAAATCATCGTTGCCCAGAAGGAACAGCTTAAGCGCTTTTCCTGGGATAAGACCGCCGCCCGTTTAAAAACCCTGCTGCACCCTTTTCTGGAGGGGTCATGAATTCCAATAAGGGTCTGAATGAAAAGCTTAAGGTCTCTTATATCAAGACCAGCCTGACCACCTCGGGCCATACGGGCAATCAATTTATCCGCTTTGCCCTGGTCGGCAGCAGCGGCGTCCTGGTAAACCTGGCCATTTATACCGGGGCCATCTACCTGCTCGATATTTATTATCTTCTGGCCGCCAGCCTGTCCTTCATCATTGCCATGACCAACAATTTCGTCTTAAACCTTCGCTGGACCTTCAAGACTCATAACCAGGGCCTGAGATCCATCGGCCGTCAATACCTGCGCTATTTTCTGGTTACCCTGAACAGCTATGTCATCAATATCGTCATCCTCTGGATCCTGGTGGATTACTGGTACTGGCACAAGGTCCTTTCCCAGTTGATCGCCATTTTGATCACCACCTTGACCAATTTTTTGGGCAGCAAACTCTGGGCCTTTAAGTCCAAGGCCTCTTAAGGAGAGACCGACCGTACTATGAAGCCCGAAAAAACCATTTACTTCTGCCAGTCTTGCGGGGCGCAGAGCCCCAAGTGGCAGGGGCGCTGCCCGGATTGCGGCACCTGGAACAGTTTTATCGAAGAGAAGGTCTTCCCCGAAGCCAGGTCCCATCGCTGGGAAGAGGGGTTTTCCCAGATGGAACCCCCTCAACCCCTGAATGAGGTCACTACCGCCCGGGAACAGCGCAGCCTGATCGGCATTGATGAACTGGACCGGGTTCTGGGCGGCGGGGTGGTGCCGGCCTCGGCTGTTCTCGTCGGCGGGGATCCGGGGATCGGCAAATCAACCCTGGTCCTTCAGGCCCTGGATCGCCTGGGCCAGGGGGAGGGTCAGGCCCTGTACGTCTCCGGAGAAGAATCGAGCTATCAGATCAAGATGCGGGCCGAAAGGCTGGGGATCGGCCAAAGCCGGATCCTCATTTTAGCCGAAACCTCTCTGGAAAGAATTTTAGCCGTCCTGAAAGAAGGCCGGCCCCAGTTCGTGGCCATTGATTCCATTCAGACCATTTTTTCCGGTGATATCTCCTCGGCCCCGGGAAGTGTCTCCCAGGTCCGGGAAGCCGCGGCCCGCTTAATGGTCTGGGCCAAGAAAAGCGGTTCCTCTTTGTTCCTGATCGGTCATGTGACCAAGGAGGGAATCATCGCCGGTCCGCGGGTCCTGGAGCACATGGTGGATACGGTCCTTTATTTTGAAGGGGAAAGGGGCCATGCCTTCCGGATCCTCCGGGCCGTCAAGAACCGCTTCGGGTCCACCAACGAAATCGGGGTCTTCGAAATGAAGGACAGCGGGCTGGAAGAGGTGAAGGATCCTTCCCAGCTTTTCCTGGCCGAGCGGCCTTTGAACGTGGCCGGTTCGGTCGTGGTTCCCAGTTTGGAAGGCTCCCGGCCCATCCTGGTGGAGCTTCAGGCCCTGGTCAGCCAGACCACTTTCGGGGTCCCCAGGCGAACCGCCATGGGCGTGGACACCAACCGGGTTTCCCTGCTGGTGGCCGTGCTCGAAAAAAAGGTGGGCTTGAATCTGTTGACCCAGGACATCTTCCTGAATGTAGCCGGAGGGATCCATATCGAGGAGCCGGCCGTGGATTTGGGCATCGTGGCCTGCCTGGCCGGCAGTTTCCTGGACCGCCCTATCCCGCCGACAACGGTCTTATTCGGCGAGGTAGGCCTGACCGGAGAAGTACGGGGGGTCAGTCAGGCCTTGTTGCGGGTTAAAGAGGCCCAGAAGTTAGGCTTTACCCGCTGCCTCCTGCCGCGCAACAATCTGGAACAGCTTTCCGGATTCTCGGCCATGGAATTGATCGGCATCAAGACCCTCCAGGAGGGCCTGGGGATCCTTTTCTGAGACTGGGATGGTCAAGTCTGGTTGAGGGCTGAGGGGCGCCCGCTTTTGGCGGGCTTGAGGCTTGAGGAAAAAATGCCTCCGACCTCTGGCCTCCGGCGGCCTTTACGGTGCCAGGAGAAAGGCCTTGAACCCTTTATAGGTCATATACAGGTCGGCCTTGCTGACCAGCTCAAAGGGGGAGTGCATGGAAAGGACCGGCGTGCCGCAATCTATGATTTCCAGCCCCAGGGCAGCCAGAAATTTGGCGATGGTTCCTCCCCCGCCCTCATCAACCTTGCCCAATTCACCGGTCTGCCAGACCACGCCCTTCTGATTCAAAACATTTCGAATCCAATAGACATATTCGGCATGGGCATCGCTCGAACCGTATTTGCCGCCCGATCCGGTGAACTTGGTCAGGCACAGGCCGTAGCCCATTCTGGGGGCGTTCCGCTTCTCATGGACTTCCTGATAATCCGGGTCCAGGGCCCCGGCCACATCGGCTGATAAGGCCTTGGTAGCGCTCAGGGTTTCATAGAGGACCTCCTGGGAAAAAGCTTCGCCTTTCAAGGCAAAGAGGCGGGACAAAAAGGCTTCCAGGATCTGGGTCCGGGCGCTGGTGTTGCCTTCGCTGCCGATTTCCTCCTTGTCGAAAAATACTAACAGGATGGTTCGTTCAGGATCCTCGGTTTCCAGGGCGGCCTGCAGGCCGGCATAGGCGCAGACCCGGTCATCCTGGCCGTAGGCGCCTATGATACTCCGGTCAAAGCCTATGTCCCGGGCCGGTTCGGACGGGACCAGCTCCAGTTCGGCGCTGATCAGATCTTCCTCCAGCAGGCCGTATTGGGTATGAAGGTGGTCGAGGACAGCCAGTTTAAAACGCTCTTTGGTCTCTTCCGGACCCAGGGGCAGGCTGCCGATCAGGATATTTAATTTTTCGCCTTCAATGGCCTCGGAGAGCTTTTTTTCCATCTGGACTTTTCGGGCCAAATGAGGCAGGAGGTCGGCTACTGAAAAGACCGGATCTTTCGGGTTCTCCCCAACGGCCAGATTAATTTTTTTTCCGTCGGCCGTCAAAACGGTCCCATGAAGGGCCAGAGGCCGGGCCAGCCACTGGTATTTTTTGATCCCGCCGTAATAATGGGTCTTGAAAAAAGCCAGATCCACCTCCTCATAAAGCGGATTTTGTTTCAGGTCCAGCCGGGGGGCATCGATGTGGGAGGCAATGATCCGGATTCCCGATTTTAACGGTTCTTTGCCGACAATAGCCAGGACCAGGACTTTTTCTTTAAATACCTGGTAAACCTTCCGGCGCTTTCGGCCCTGCTCCAGGGGGGCAAAACCGGCCTGTTTTATTCTCCGGGTAATTTCAATAATGGTTTCCCTTTCGGTTTTGGAGGCATTGAGAAAGGCCTTGTAATCTTCGGCCAGCTCCCAGAGCCGTTTTGATTCGTTGGCCTCCAGGGCATCCCAGACCAGCCGTTTCTTAAAGGTTAATTTTTTCCCTAACGTCTCGGCCTCTTTTTTAGACCACTTGGTTTTCATTTATTTCCTCCGGTTATCTGAATGTCAAAACAAAGCCTGCGGATCAGTCATTTTATGCCCATGAAGCTATTTTTAATACATAATTCTTGCTCTGGCAAGATCCTTTCCCGAGAACCCGGGTGCGGCTTCTTGCACTTGGCCGGGAAGGCTATCCTTTATGGTTAGGGGGGAAACGATACTTCCCACAATAGTCCAGGTAGTAGCGCAGTCATTTTTTATACACCCCATGGCAAACTATTTGGAGTTGCCTTATTTCGCAAATATTCTTCAAATTGGGTCTGTAACGCAGAGGGGATGGCCAGCATGAAGAAAGGGGATAAGTTGGACCAGGTCACGACCCCAAACGGACTTGACACGTTATTTCCTGTTGGCTATACTTCGGATATCCACGGGAGGTGTCAACATGGTGACGAAAATTCAAAAGTGGGGAAACAGCCAAGGGTTACGGCTCGCCAAGCAGGTGCTTGAAGACGCGCACATTTCGGTGGGTGACGACGTCGACGTTACCACACGAGACGGCCTGATTGTCATTGCACCGGCAAGACGCATTCGCGGTAAGCGGAGCCTGCAAGAACTGGTGTCACGCATACCCAAGGGCTACAAACCGAAGAAATGGATTGGGGTGAGCCAGTGGGCAGAGAGGTCTGGTAAATGAAAGCGTACATTCCGAAAAAGGGGGACTTCATCGCCGTTACCTTCGACCCCCAGTCCGGTCATGAGCAAAAAGGGACGCCGTCCTGCCCTCGTCGTAAGCAACACCCTGTTCAACGACCAAACCGGTCTTGCCATGGTCTGTCCTCTGACTACCACTGATCGAGGTTATCCTTTTCATGTGGCGGTCACCGACAACCCGGACGTGAAGGGATTCGTGATGGTCGAGCAGGTCAAGTCCATTGATTACCGTGCGCGTCAGGCCAAGCCCATCGGAAAGGCTTCGGACGATCTGCTTGACGAAGTCTTGTCGATACTTGATGCCTGTATCTATTGAAAGCTGTAAAATTGGGGAAAGAGGACGCTGGTAAATAACTAAAATAATTCTGCCGCACAGTTAGACAAGGCAGCCGGGTTTGGCTGGGCACCCTCCGGCAGGCACCCGGCAGGCACCGTAAAGCGGGACGCTCTTTAATAATTTAATTGACATTGTAGCCTGATGATATTAATAAAGAAATATGCCTAGAACAGCACGACTTGATGCTCCCGGCGTTCTGCACCATGTCATAATTCGGGGAATAGAACGCAGGAGGATATTCCGTAACGATAAAGATCGTGAGGATTTTATTGAACGGCTTGAGACTCAATGTACTGAAGCGCAGACAACCTGTTATGCGTGGGCGTTCATGTCTAATCACGCCCATTTTCTTTTTCGTACTGGAACGGCGCCATTGTCCAAACTCATGAGCCGTCTGCTTACGGGGTATGTTATCGGTTTTAACCGCCGACACAAACGCCGTGGTCAATTATTTCAGAACCGGTACAAATCTATAATCTGTCAGGAAGATGCGTACCTTAAAGAATTGGTCCGGTATATTCATTTGAATCCTATTCGTGCGGGAATAATTACTGGTTTGGAGGAATTAAAAAGCTATGACTATTGCGGTCATAGTGCTCTAATCGGCACAAAGAAAAGGGAATGGCAAGACACGGATTATGTGCTCGCCTATTTCGGGAAAAGGAAAACTCAAGCGCGGAAAGATTATGAATCATACGTTAATGAAGGACATCAACAAGGTCGAAGGAGAGAATTAACCGGAGGGGGACTGATCCGGAGTCTTGGCGGCTGGACCGAGGTAAAAAGAGAACGTTTGAAGGGGCGGGATCATGTTATGAGCGACGAACGAATCTTGGGTGATTCGGATTTTGTCGACTTAATCATCTCACAATCCGAGGAACAATTCGAACGGAGACATAAACTAAAACGGCAAGGGTTTGATCTGGATCGTATTGCTGAGAGAGTGGCTGAAGTCTTAAACATGGACAGGGATGAAGTCTTATCAAAGGGGCGGCAGAACAGAAAAGTAAAAGCAAGAAGTATTCTGTGTTTTTGGGCTGCAAGGGAATTAGGCATGTCCCTTACAGCGCTAGCCAGGATTTTAGGAATGAGTATTGCTGGAGTGGGGTTTGCCGTGGAAAGGGGAGAGCTCATAGCCAAAAATGGCAATTTTAATCTGATAAACTGACTTATTAAGTTACTAAAGAGCGTCCCGCTTTCCCGGCTGGAGTTTATCCCGCATTTGAAGCGGGACCGGGGTGACAACTCTGTAAAATAGAGCAATTCGTAAAGAAAAGTCCGATTAACGGATAAGTGTCAGGAAGTCTTTCTAAAGAGGTTTTGTAGTGCCCCTTCCAACTCCGGGAACTGGAATTGGAAGCCCAGGGAGAAGAGCCGGCGGGGCAGGACCTTTTGTCCCTGCAGCAGGACGTTGCCGAATTCGCCCATGATCAGCTTGAGCACAAAGCCGGGCACGGACGGCATAAAGGCGGGCTTCCCCAATACCCTGGCCAGGATCTTGGTCAGATCCTGATTTCGGACCGGATTTGGGGCGGTGCAGTTATAAGGTCCCGAGGCTTCTTTCTGCCCGATCAGGAAAAGCAGGCTGCGGCTCAGATCCTGCTGATGAATCCAGGAGAACCACTGCCTTCCGCTGCCCAGGGGACTGCCCAGGCCTTTTTTGAAGAGGGGGATCATCTGGTCCAAGGCCCCTCCCTTATCACCCAGGACAATCCCGAAGCGGCAGCGAACAACCCGGACGCCAAAGGCTTCAGCCTTGAGGGCCTCGGCTTCCCAATCCCGGCACAAGACCGCCAGAAAGTCATTACCCGGCGGGTCTTCCTCGGTCAGTTCCTCATCGCCATGAAAGCCGTAGTAGCCGATGGCCGAAGTGCTTATCAAGACCCTCTCCCCTTCTTTTCCACTGCCGATGGCTTCGACTAAGTTCCGGGTGGTCAGCAGGCGGCTGTCGCGCATCGCCTTTTTTTGTTCAACGGTCCAGCGGCTGAAGATGGAGGCCCCGGCCAGATTGATGAAGACGTCGTGCTCCGGCGTCTGTTGCTGCCAGGGGCCGGGCCGGGTAGGGTCCCCTTCCAGGAAGGAGGCCCCCGGGGGCAGGGAACGGCCCGGCTTGATAGCCCGGGTAAGCAAGGTTACCTGATGGCCCTGCTCGGTCAGATTTCGGGTAAGATGGGTGCCTACAAAGCCGGTCCCGCCGGTGATAAAGATTTTCATGGTCAAAATTTTAATCACTTTCTGGAAGAATGCAATCTTTTTAACCGGCTTCCCTTAAACAAAAATATGACTTGACTGGTTATGATAATTTGACCATAATAGTCATAAAATAGAAAAGGAAAAAGAACCCATGAAAAGTGCAGCCATATCGGAATTAAAGGCCCGCCTGAGTGACTATTTAAATCAAGTCAAAAGCGGTACGGAGGTTTTGGTCACCGACAGGGGAAAACCGGTGGCTCGAATCATTCCGGTTTCCGGAAAAAAACGCCCCAGAAGTTCACTCGATAAGATGGAAAAACAGGGATTAGTCAAACTGGGCTCCGGCAAACTTCCAAGGGATTTCTGGGCCAGGTGAGACCTAAAGATCCCCAAGGGCTGGTATTGAAGGCCCTGCTTGAAGAACGGGAAACAGGACGATGAAATTCTGGGATTCTTCAGCGATCATTCCGCTATGCCTGAATGAATCCAATTCCGAAACAGTAATGAGACTTGATTAAGGGCGATGAAGACATGATCGTTTGGTGGGCTACCCGCATAGAATGCCTATCTGCTTTGGCACGACGGCGCCGGGAAGGGGTCCTGCTGTTGAAGCAGAAGTCGCAGCCAAGACCGTACTATCCGGTTAATTGAGAGCATGGTCTGAGGTTCTCCCGAGCGAACAGGTACGACAAAGGGCGGAAAGACTACTATCCGTCCATCCCCTCAGGGCCGCTGACGCCTTACAACTCGCAGCGGCTTTGGTCTGGGCGGAAGAGATGCCCCAGGGCCTCGGGCTGGTCTGTCTGGATCAAAATCTGCGGGAAGCAGCCCATAAAGAGGGCTTTGAGGTCCTTCCATTTCTGTCTTGATTCAAATTCGAATGATCGAATTTCGAAATCCGAAACGTTTTTGTTTTGATCATTTGGATTTTGAATCTTCGGGCTTGTTTCGGATTTCGTGCTTCGAATTTCGGATTTATAGACCTATTGTAATATCTCTCCCCGAACGCCGATAACTTTTTCCGTTAGAGGGATTTTTTTACCCGAGGCTTCCAGTGCTTTTCTGACCAGCCAGGGCAGGCCGGAGCAGCAGGGCACTTCCATGACCACCGTGGTAATGCTTTTGAGACCGGCGGTTTTGAAGATCTCGGTGAACTTTTCAATATATTCCCTTACGTCGTCGAACTTCGGGCAGCCCATCATGACCACCTTGCCCTTGAGAAAATCCTGATGAAAATCGGGATAAGCCAGGGGGGTGCAGTCGGCTACTACCACCAGGTCGGCGCCTTTTAGAAAAGGGGCGGTCGGCGGCACCAGTTTGATCTGGACCGGCCAATGGGTCAGGGCTGAAGTCTGCTTGATTGGGGCCTGGCCGGCAGCGGCCCCGGTGGCCGGACCGGGTTGGATAAAACTCTGAAGTTGCGAGGAGGGGCAGCCGGGAAAGGAAGGCATCTCAAGCGGTTTTTCTTCCGAAGGTCTATCCTTCAGATATTCTTCTACGGCCTGCTCGTCGAAGTCGTCGGCATCCCGTTCAATGATATGCAGGGCGTCATTGGGACACTCACCAAGACAGGCCCCCAAACCGTCGCAGTATTTCTCGGCTGCCAACCGAGCCTTGCCGTCGATCACCTGGATGGCCCCCTCGGCACAGGACGGGACACACAGACCGCAGCCGTCGCAGCGTTCCGGATCAATTTCAATAATCTTGCGTTTGACTTTCATAAAGACTCCTAACAGGCATAGCGCATAGGGCAAAGGGCAGAGAGGCCCTATGCCCTTTGCATTTTTTAAGTTGTTTTCAGCAAAACTGCTCTGGCCAATTCCCGGCCGCTGTCCGTTAAAAAGGATTTATCAATGATGGCGGCCAACCTCTCCGGGCTCGAGGTCCGTTCTTTCTGATTTTCCTCCAGGTTGACGATCAAGTCGGCGTCGTAAAGGGCCTTGAAGTTGGTCGTCTCTTCGGCCCTGGGATGATGGTGATGGCCGACAATGTCGCAAACCTCTTCTATCAGCGGCTCCCGGGCCTTTAACTTGCCGAGGATATCTCGGGCAATAGGCGGGCCTTCCTCTTCCTGGTATTTGGCGGCCGTGCTCTGATATTTCTTTTCAGCTTCCTTAATGCCGATATCGTGCAGATAGGCGGCCGGCAGGATGACCGCCAGGTTGCCCTTTTCTTTCTTGCCGATTTCTTCCGCATACCGGGCCACCCGGGTGGCATGCCCGATGCGTTTAAAGTCCGTTCCGAAATAGCGTTTCATTTCTATGGCCACCCGGTCTTTAAGCAGATCTTCTTTCTGGGCCATCAACTCCGGGGGCAGGTCTCCCAGACATTGCTCGGCATACTGGCAGTAGGAGGCACAGCCGAAATCCATTTTGGGATTCAGGATGCGCTGGCCGCAGGATTTGCAGCGCCGGGTGGTGTCATCCTTGAAAAATTCCAGCTCCTGGCCGCAGTGAGGACATTGGGTCTCAAAAATAGAGCCGGGCTTCCAGTAACGGCTGTCTTGTCCGGGGCATTTCATTTTGTTGCTTCTTTCTGATTAAGCAATAAGAAAAGTTTCTTCAGTAAAAGAGTTTCTCAAATTCCGAGAGCAAGGATTAAGGGGTCAAGGGTCCAAGGGGCCGGTTGGAAGGTCCTTCACTTGGACCCTCGAACCCTCGGGTCCTTGAATCCTGTTTTGCTCTACCCCAAGATGGCTTTCAGGTCCGCCTCCGGGGTGCTGATGGGCATGATGTTGAAATTCTTCACCAGGACATCCAGCACATTGGGGGTGATGAAGGCCGGCAGGGAAGGCCCTAAGCGGATATTCTTGATGCCCAGATAGAACAGGGTCAGCAGGATGGCCACGGCCTTTTGCTCGTACCAGGACAGGATCATCGACAGGGGCAGATCATTCACCCCGACATTAAAGGCCTTGGACAGGGCCACGGCGATCTGGATGGCCGAGTAGGCATCGTTGCACTGGCCCACGTCCAGCAGGCGGGGGATGCCTCCGATATCGCCGAGGTCCTTATCAAAAAAGCGGAACTTGCCGCAGGCCAGGGTCAGGATGACGGTGTCCTTTGGGGCCATCTCGGCAAACTGGGTGTAATAGTTTCTCCCCGGTTTGGCGCCGTCACAGCCGGCGACCAGGAAGAAGTGACGGATGGCCTTGTTTTTAACGGCCTCGATGACCTTATCGGCCACGCCCATGACGGCATTTCTTCCAAAGCCGCAGGTGACCGATTTCCCGTTGCTGTTCTCGGTGAAACCGGGCAGGGACAGGGCTTTTTCGATCACCGGGGTAAAATTCTTATCGGCAATATGGGTGACCCCGGGCCAGCCGACCAGACCGGTGGTAAAGATATTGCCCTGGTAGGATTCCTTGGGCTTTTGAATGCAGTTGGTGGTCATGAGGATGGCCCCGGGAAATTGGGCGAATTCCCGGGTCTGATTCTGCCAGGCCGTCCCGTAATGTCCGTAAAAATGGGCATATTTTTTTAACCCCGGGTAGGCGTGGGTGGGAAGCATTTCCCCGTGGGTATAAACAAAAATTCCCTTGCCTTCGGTCTGTTTGAGGATCTCTTCCAGATCCTTCAAATCATGGCCTGAAACCAAAATGGCCTTGCCTTTCTTGGCCCCGAGGGGAACTTTAGTAGGTACCGGATGGCCGTAGGTGCCGGTATTGGCCGCATCCAGAAGTTCCATGGCCCTTAAGTTGATCTCACCGCACTTCAATACCAGCCCGACCCAGTCATTCAAGGTTAAGGTTTTATTTAAGGGCGCAGCCAGTCCTTCGTGGATAAAGGCATAGACCTTTTCGTCTTCCTGTCCCAGGATCCGGGCATGATCGGCATAGGCCGCTACCCCTTTAATCCCGAAGGTAACGGTCCATTGCAGGCCATGGATATCGCGGTCGGTGGTGGTATCGGACTGAATCCCCACTCCCTCTCCCTGCTTGACCAGTTCTTCCTGAGTGGCCGCCGGCTGCAGCCTGGCCGGTCCGTCCGAAAAATCCCCTTTTCCTCCGGCGGCCTTTACCTTGGCCTTGAGATCCTCACGAAGCGCGACCGTTCGTTTGATCAGGGTAATCAACCGCTCCGGATCAAAATCCACATTGGTGAGGGTGGAAAAAGTGGCCTCGCAGGTAAAGACATTAACGGCCCGGTCGCTGAGACCGACTTTCCTTCCTTCCACGGCTACCAGGGAAAGACCCCTGAGGGCATAAATCAGAAGGTCCTGAAGGGCCGCCACCTCGGGCTGCTTGCCGCAGACACCCACTCGGTACAGCCGGTTCCTTTTGCTGTTTGTTCACATTGATAACAAAACATACCATCTTCTCCTTTCGGTTTTCGGATAATTTCTCATTTGGCTTAAATCGATGGCTTAACTATAAGCATTGGATTTCGGAAAGCCATTGACTTAAGTCAATAAAAGATTTTTTTTCTAAAAATAGAGTTTGTCCCAAAGTTACGTGATTTTTAAGCCATCCATTCATAGAGGGCTTCAGGGGTCTTGATTTCAAGGTTGTCCGAAAGGGTATCCGTAGCCCCAAACTGGGATCCACTCCGCAGGAGTGGGACTGAGCATTGTTTTGGATGCGAAGAACCCGGCCAGAATTTCTAAGTTGGTTGGGAGCCGGGCATTCACCTAAGACGATAAATCGCCTTGGTGTTGGCCTGTTTCAAAATCCCATTATAAACTTCCTGCCCGGGTTCAGGCTGTTGGCGTTTTGGCGGACAATCCTTGAAATCAAGACCCCTGAAGCCCTTTGGTAATATTTAAGAGGCTACCCCTTCGGTTTGAGAATTACGTAACTTTGGGACTATCCTAAAAAATAGGTTCTTCTCCCGACAACCCGGGAGAAATTATGTTAGAGGCTTCTCTTCTCGAAGGTGAACAATACGCTGGGGGAAAGGAATTTCGATATCTTCGTCCTTAAAGCGCTTAAAGATTCTTTTTCGCAATTCATGCTGGACGGAAAATTGATCGGAAACATCCTGAATCTGGCAAATAAGGGTGAAATCCAGCCAACTTTCCCCAAAACCCGGTGCAAATCTGACTTCGGCCTGGGTTTCTTCGATCAGCCCCGTGACCTCTCCGGCGGCCTTGGCGCATTCATCCAAAAGGATCCTTTCGATTTTCTCCGGATCGGAATCATAACCGACATGAATAGGTATCGAGATGGCCATCTTTTTTTCCGGCAAATGGTAATTGATTACGACGCTTTGGGAAAGTTTGCTGTTGGGAATGACCACTATGGTGTTGGCCGGCATCTTGATCCGGGTGGTCCTCCAGGTGATGTCCATGACCTGGCCTTCCTGCCCGGATTCGAGGCGGATAAAATCGCCGATGCGGATGGACTTTTCCAACAGGATATGGATTCCGGCAAAGAGATTGGACAGGGTATCCTGAAGAGCCAGGGCCACGGCCAGTCCGCCGACGCCCAAAGCGGTTAGAAGGGGGGCGATGGAAACGCCCAAAGCCGTCAGGATAATTAAAAAACCGATAATAAAAACAGACCCTTTGAGGATACTGTAGGCCAGGCCGGTAGCGGGTATGGGGAGCTGGGTTTTATGGATATAATTTTTGTACAGTCCCCCCACCAGGTTGGCCAGGGCGATGGTGAGAGTTAATATGATTATGCAATAAATGGTTTTGTTGAAGTAAGGAAGGTAATGGTCCGGAAGGTCCGATATCCCGACTCCCAAAAAGAGGCCAATGGATAGACACCCATAAAGGGAAGGGGTCCTAAAAACGGCGATAAACAGGTCATCGAAAGTGTTTTGGGTGCGTTGGGCCCAGCGGTGGAGGAGATGGAAAAGGATTTTGCGAAGAATCAGGAGGACTATGATGGAACCCAGGATCACCAGGCTGGGGGTGATCAGATAGGGAAGGGCTTGGACCATGGATCCTCCTCGGTGTCAGGTTCCAGGAGTTCTCGATAAAGCCGAGGTAAACCCTCCTGAGAGCCTCTTATGGTAGCATGATTTATGGCTTCAGGTCTAATAAGAAAATGCAGAAGTTTTTAACGCCCGAAGGGCCTGACGGGAGCATGGCGGCAGGTCGCCGCTCGGCTGAGCTCGCCGCATGCCGCCATGCTGTCTGTACTACTAATGTGCAATTTCTTTAAATTTTGTTTTTATATTTCAAAACCAGATCGATGTTATTTGTATTTTTTATCCAAATGAGGTAAATACTACATTAGTTTTCGGGTAAAAAAATACAAATAATTTCAACGGCTCCCTGCCTCCGGGGCGGTTTATTTTCAGATTTCAAAAAGGGGATAACCCTATGCCATCCACCAGAATAAAGATGCTTTCAGTCCTGTGGGGCTGTATCTTTTTTATATTAGTCAGTCTCCTGCCGGGTTCTTCCCGGGCGGATAAGAAGGTGGTGAAATTAGGATTTGTGGCGGATATTACCGGACCGGGCTTTTTAATCGCCCTGGCCCAGAAAAATGCCCTTCAACTCGGCCAGGAGGAGATCAATTCCACCGGCGGCCTGCTGGGGCGCAAGGTGGAGATGATCATTCAGGACTCCCAGTTAAAACCGGAGTTGGCGGCGGCCCTGGCCCGGGAGATGATTCTCCGGGATAAGGTCGATTTTATGATCGGACCGACCAGTCCTTCCGTGGCCCTGGCGGTGTCCATGGTCTGCAGGGAATATAAAAAATTAATCTGCTTTCACAGTGCCGGCAATGAAAACCTTACGGTCGAACAGGGGCACCGGTATTTATATCAGGTGATACCGAACACCTATATGGAAGGGCAGGCCGCAGCCACTTTTCTCTTTAAAAAAGGCTTTAAAAAGATCGCCATCATAGGACCGGACGTTGACTACGGGCACATGGTGGCGGCGGCCTTTAAAAAACGCCTGGCTGATCTTAGTCCCTCGGTCCAGGTCGTCAAGGAGCTTTGGCCCAGAATCGGGGAACCAGGCTATGTCGGTTCGATCCATACCTTATTATCCGGCGGTCAGGATGCCGTATTCTCCCTTCTCTGGGGCGGCGATCTGGCCAACTTTATCCGCCAGGCCAAACCGCTCGGCTTTTTCCAAAGGGTTCCCTTTCTCGGAATGATTGATTACGACCTCCTGAAAGGGTTGGGCGTGGAAATGATCCCTAACCTCTACGGGTTTGACCGGGCTCCTTTTTACGCCCTAAGCAACCCTCAGATGAAGGCCTTTGTGGAAAAGTATAAAACCCGGACCGGGGAATACCCCTCGGCCTGGGCTATTATGGCCTACGACGGACTGATGGCCCTCAGAAAGGCCGTTGAAAAAGCCAAGTCCCTGGATACCGAAAAAGTCATCGATGCCCTGGAGGGGCTGCAATGGGATTCCCTGCGGGGGCCCCTGACCATCCGGCCTTTTGATCATCTGGCCGGCGCCGGTACCTATTTCGGGATAACGGTTAAGGACCCCAAATACTCTTTTTATATCATGCGGGAGGTGGTCTATTTCCCGGGAAACGACCTCTGGCATCTGGTAGAGGAGATCAAGAGCCTGAGAAAATAAGGAGGGGGGATGACCCAACTTAAAAAACTCATCGACCGGATCATCAACCGGGTGAATATCAACTTGAGGGAACCGGCTTTTGATGTGGGTCCTTACCTGCGCCACCTGATTCCTTATAATAAGTTCGTCAAGTTCTATGCCTTTTACGGCCTTAGCGCCCATCACCCGCTCCTGTTTCGTTTCAGCCAATCCAGCCTGGCCGGAAGCTATTTCCTGGGCAAATGTATTGTGGACTATTCCGTCCTTTATAAAAGCGATATCCGGGGGGATGAATTGAAAAGCCGGGGGGATGTCTATCGCTATCAAAACCTGGATATCCCCCTGCACGACAATGAAGTCATTCATATCAAGGACAGTTTTTTAATAAAGACCCTGGTCCATAACTTTTCCCATGACCCGGAAAATCTGGAGGAATTCCTGATCCAGAACACCGCCGCCCTTCATTATGCCAACATTCACGGGGCCACCGTGGAAGGGTGCTTTCTGGGTCCGTTCAGCACCATTGATCTGACCACCGTCCATGACTGTGTTATCGGGACCTATGCCTATGTGCAGGTGGGGGAACTGGCCCATCATCTGGTGGAGCCGGGAAGGATCTGGGTGCGAAGCGGGGAGCGCTTTGATTTTCAGTATCAATTCCCCCAGGAGGTCTTAGACCGCTATATCCTCTGCCGACCCGGCAAATTAATACGGGGGCGGTTCATAGATTTTATCAACAGTAAAAAACAGGATTTTCAAAAGGTTTTTGAGGTCCATCCCCGGCCTTCCATTCCGGTGCCCTCCGGAGCGGTTTTAAATCATTATGCCGTGGTCAAAGGCGAGACCCGGCTTCACGAAAACGTGCTGGTGGCCCAGAGGGCTTATCTGGAAAACGCCTGGTTGGGCCCGGGGGCCAATGCCCAGGAGAATTGCTATATCCTTAATTCCCGCCTGGAGGGCTTCAACGTGACGGCCCACGGTGGAAAGATTTTTCATGCCCGTTTGGGGAAAAAGGTCTTTGTCGGGTTCAACGCCTGTCTTTCCGGCAGTTCCGATAAACCGCTGGCCATTGGGGACGGCAGCATCATCATGCCGCATACCATCATTGATCTGGAAGAACCGGTCACGATCCCATCCGGACAGTTAGTCTGGGGGTTTATCCGGAACCGGCAGGACCTGAAAGACCACAGCCTTTCCCTGGAGGCATTTTCCAGGATCCGGGGCGAATTTCAGCAAGGGGCCATGCAGTTTAAAGGCCTGGGGGAGGAATTCGTCCAGGCCTTTGTTCGTCGCATCGAACATATCCTTGAGGCCAACGGGGCCTACTTTGACGGAAAGAAAAACCGGGGTCACGCCCAGAAAAATCAGGATATATCCTTTAATACCATCCAGCCTTACACGAGGGGCGCCCTGAAAGGGCTGTATCCCACCATAGAAATACGACCTTAATCAAAATAGGTTCCGTCCGGAAATCACAGATATCCTGGATGGAGCGTTCAGCTTTCAGCAGACAGCAGTCAGCTTAATCGATAATTTCTAAAGTTTTTTGCTGAAGGCTATTAGCCTTCATCCGAAAAACGCCTTTTCCCGATGCAAAGAATTAATTTTTAGACAAATAGCTCCGAAATAGGTGGACCAGGTTATAAAGTGTCATTCATTTTGTACAACTCTGTAACCTTATTAACGACCGTCGCCTTAACCGGTTATTTTTTTTGATTCCTTCATGTTATTTTTTTATTGCTTGAAGGGCAAAACTTTGTTACAGAATTCACTTAATTTCCAAAATCCTCAAAATTAAGGAGGGAATTAAAATGCCACATGAAAAAAAAGTGGGGGAGTTGATGATCCCTTTAACGGATTATCCTCATATTCCGTACTGGTTTACGATCAAACAGGCCATTGCCATCGTTAAGAAGTCGGCCCTGGGGCTTGAGGGGAAATTAGAACCCAACACCCTGCTCATTTTTGATGAGAAATATCAATTGATGGGATCGTTAACTATGAAGGATCTGATCAGGGGCATTGAAAAAAAATTCATCCGTTCCAACGGCTTCATGTCCAAGGAATGGGACACCCCCGTCTTTTTTGAGGGGTTGTTCACCGAGGGCGTCAAGGAAGAGGCCCAGAAGCCGGTCAGCGAGATCATGTCTCCCGTTAAAGATACCATGCAAGCAGGAGAATCAATTATTAAGGCCATTTATATTATGATGGAACAAGACCAAAATCTACTCCCAGTGTTGGATCAGGGCACCGTAGTCGGGGTCATCCGGTTGAATGAAATATTCAATGAACTCGCCAAACTGGTTCTGGGTGATTAGAGGAGGAAATGATGGCTGAAGCGAAAAAGAAACCAATTGTCTCTGAAGGACTTCCCGAGATCCCCGATAAAATCCATCTCGCCCCCATTTATAAGCGGATTGACTGGAAAAGAATACTTTTTATTTTGTTAGGGTTAGGCCTTTTTTTCTGGCTTTACCTGATTCCTCCCTTGCCGGATGCTGTAGACCCGACCGGCAAACACTTTGCCCTTTCCCAACCAGGGAAGGCTGCCCTCGGTCTTTTTCTGCTGGCCGGAATCTGGTGGGTTTTTGAGGTGATCCCGATCGGGGTGACCAGTATTGCCATCGGGGTGGTCCAGGCCATCTTTAGCATTCGAACTGCCAAGGATGCCTTCAGGGATTTTATGGACCCTTCGGTTATGTTTATCTTCGGTTCTCTCTTGATTGGTCTGGCCTTCACCAAATCCGGTCTGACCCGAAGACTGGCTTATAAAATGCTGGCCATCGTCGGCGAAAACACCAAGATGATCCTGCTGGGGACCATGGTTATTGTGGCTGCCTTGGCTCATTTTATGGCCCATACGGCCGCGGCGGCTACGGTCTTTCCAATCCTGATGGCTATCTACGCCCTCTATGGGGAAGGAGACCGGCCGACTAAATTCGGTAAGGCCCTTTTTATCGGGATGGCCTACAGTGCCGGAGCGGGGAGTATTGCCACCATGCTGGGCTCGGCCAGAGCCCCGGCTGGGGTGGGGATGTTTAAAGAGTTTACCGGACAGGATATTACTTTTTTCGAGCTTTCCAAATACTTGATTCCATTAAGCTGGTTAATGGTTATTTTGGTCTGGCTATTGCTGATCACTTTTTTTAAACCCGAAAAGCCGAGAATCGAAGGATTAAAGAAAAAGGCCGAGGATCTTTATAGACAATTGGGACCTATGGGCGTTAAGGAAAAATTTGTTATTTTTCTGGTAATCGGGGTGGTCATCACCATGACCCTCCAGTCTTTTCTTCCTGCCATGAAATACCTGGATCGATCGGCCATAATCCTGGTCGCCGGTCTTTTATTTTTCCTTTCCAAACTGGTTACCGTCAAAGAACTGGAAGAAATCCCCTGGAATATTGTTTTGCTCTTCAGCGGGGCCATGAGCATCGGCTTCTGTCTATGGCAGGTGGGCACAGCCCAGTGGCTGGCCGTCCATTGGCTCAACATGTTTAAGGAGTCGCATTGGCTGGTCTTTGTCATGAGCATCGCCACCTTTGTCCTGATCATGACCAATTTTATTATGAATGTGGCGGCCATCGCCATCTCATTGCCGGTGGCCCTGGTCATTGCCAAATACCTGGGGGTCAGCCCGGAGGTGGTCTTTTTTGCCTCTTTGGTTACTGCGGGCATGCCCTTCATCCTCCTGATCGGCGCTGCCCCCAATGCCATGTCCTATGAATCGAAGCAATTTACTACCGGAGAATTTTTCTGGGCCGGCATACCCGCCAGCATTGTTTTGTTAATCATATTGGCTATCACCATTCTGACGATCTGGCCGATTTTGGGGATGCCGATATTGGTTAAATAGGAGAGCAGTCGGCTTTAGCGATCAAGGTGCAACGGTCAAGGGAAAACCTCAAATAAACGATAGCTCTTTTTGGCTTATCCTCTGACTGCTTTCAGGCTAACTCTATCTGAATTTCCAAAAGGAGATGTCAGACATGAGAAAAATTGCGATACTATCACATTCTATCTTCTGCTATTGATTTCAATATTACCGAAAATTGTTTTAGGAGCTGTGGCGGGAAAGCCCTCCGGACCTTCCGATATCCTGATCGTCTCCGGGACCATCGCCAATGCCCAGGGGAAAGGGGTCAAGGAGGTGGGGGTTCATTTCTTTCTCAATGGTCAAAAAATTGAGTTAAAGGATGAGATTGCCACCTCTAGGGAGGGAAATTATAAAGTGGAAATCGCCTTGCCTACCGGAAGCCTGCCGGGCGCAAAGGTAGAAATGCAGGCCGATAAGCCTTCTTATCAGGAGTCTCAACAGATTGCCTTAGCCTCCATTGTGAAAGAGAAAACGGATGCCCAGGGAAATACCTATTATCTGGCTCATCAAAATGTGACCATAAAAAGGGCCGTTTCCCCGGCCTTTTGGATCGCCACCCTGGTGCTGATCCTGGTTTATGCCCTGATTGCCTTCGAGGTCATGCACCGGACCCTGGCCGCCCTGCTGGGAGCGGCCCTGCTCATGTTCATCACCTATACGGTAGGGACGTTTAACTCCGATTACACCATCCTGAAATTTGAAGACGCCATGCACGCCATGGACATGAACGTCATCTTTTTGCTGATGGCCATGATGATCATCGTCGGGGTCATGAAAAAGACCGGGGTCTTCCAGTGGCTGGCCTACAAGTCCTTCCAGGTGGCCCGGGGCAATGTTTTCGCCCTGGCGGCTGTGCTGATGTTCGTCACCGCCTTCGTTTCGGCCTTCCTGGACAACGTGACCACCATGCTGCTGATCATCCCGGTGACCATTGAGATCGCCGTGACCTTAAAAATCAACCCTGTCCACCTACTGTTGCCCGAGGCCTTCGCCTCCAACGTGGGAGGCACAGCCACCCTGATCGGGGACCCGCCCAACATCATGATCGGCTCCTATGCCAAGCTCAGTTTCGTGGATTTCGTCCAGAACCTGACCATCATCTGTCTGATCTGCCTGGTGGTCATTATTATCTATTTCCTCTACTGGTACAAGAAGGGGTATCTAAAGGCCGAAGTCGGAGATATTCCCAAAATGATTAATCACTTGCGGCAGGAATACAAGATCACCAACGGCAGACTCCTTGTCTACTGCGCTATCATGCTGGCGGTTACTATTTTTCTGTTTATCATCCACGGGGCCCTGCACATGGAACCCAGCGTCGCTGCCCTGATCGGGGCCGCCCTTCTGCTGGTTATCACCCGGGTGGATATCGTCGAGATGCTGGAACACGAGATCGAGTGGCCGACCCTGATCTTTTTCATGATGCTCTTCATCGTGGTGGCCGGGGCCGAAGAGACGGGGCTGATCCAGATCATCGCCGATTGGGTCAAGGACGTCTCCGGCGGTTCCCTGGTGGTCGGCCATCCTGATGATCCTCTGGGTCTCGGCCCTGGCTTCGGCAATTATTGATAACATACCTTTCACGGCCACCATGCTGCCCATCGTGGCCTATTTGACCCAGGTCATTCCCGGGGCCCAGAGCGGGGTGCTCTGGTGGGCCTTGTCTTTGGGGGCCTGTCTGGGCGGTAACGGGACCATGATCGGGGCCAGCGCTAACGTAGTCACCGTGGGCATGGCCGAACGGGCCGGCTATCCTATTTCCTTCATGTATTATCTGAAGGCCGCCTTTATCCCGATGATCATCACGATCATCTTGTGTTCATTCTGGTTGCTGCTGGTGGAAATGTAGAAAAGAAGGGTTCAGGAGTTCAGGGGTTCGAGGGTCAAAAGATTTTTGTCCTTGCATTCTTTCACTTGAATCCCTGGCCCCTTGAATCCTTAAATTTAAAAACACTTCAAGGAGTGACTATGGCCTATAAAAGTATCGTCTGCGGAGTGACCGGATCCGAGTCTTCTCAAAAAGCGGCCTTGGAAGCGGCCCGACTGGCCAAAGAAAATCAGGCCGCCCTGACCTATGTCTATGCGGTGGATGTCAAGTTCCTGAAAGGCTTAACTATTCAGCTCACTTCGGATTTCGCGGAAAAGACCCTGGAGCACCTGGGCGGCCACATCCTGGAAAGGGCCGAAGAATCGGCGGCCGCCCAGGGGGTGACGCCCCGAAAAGTTATCCGGTCCGGCGCCGTCCTGGAAGTCTTAAAGCAGGTCATCCAGGAGGAAAAAGCCGATCTGCTGATGCTGGGGCATGAAGACCGTTCCTTTTTTGAAAAAATCCTTTTCGGGGGAGAGGTGGAAGACCACGTGCAGGAGTTGATCAAACAGACCGGGGTTTCCGTCCAGGTAGTCAAATAATCCTCCTTATCAATTCGGTGCCCCGCCGGTCTTGGAAGAGAAACCGCGATGCGATCGGGTTTCAGATTTCTTCTCTCTTCTTACTCTTTTTCCTCCAATGTGTTATTATCCTAAATTAACGGTCTTGAAACCACTGAACAAGCCTCTTCCCCTCTATGCGCCTGCCTGTGCCGGCACGGCAGATAGGGGGAAGGGGGTACGAGTTCAGAGATATCGTCCCTGGATTTCAAATCGGGTCTTGAAAAAAGCGGGGATCTGAAAGGGTTTTGGATGGTTATCCCTTCTAAAAAATTTATTCTGGGGATCGGCTTCTTCACCGTGGTTCTCCTTTTGGCCGGGGTGGTGGTGGGATTCTATTCCCTGAAATATATGAAGGAAATCGTCAGTGACCAGTTTAATCAGCAGCAGCTCGAACTGGCCCAGCATGCGGCCCGCCAACTGGAAAACCAGTTTTTAAACCTCACCCAGGATCTGGCCACCTTGAACCAGTCCCCTTCGGTCCAATATCTGGAGAAATACTCCTGGGCCAACCGGATTGAAATAACCCTCTCCACCATGCGGGATACCGGGGTCCTGGAAATCGGCCGGGTGGATGAAGATGGGAAAAAACGATTCGCGGTAACGAACAAAGACGAGGTTCGAGTCACCCGGGAAGATTTTTCTCAAACCGAAATTTTTAAGTGGGCCCGAGACCTAAAAAACAGAAATCAGATATTTTTCCGACCGGCTAACGAGGGAGAAGAATTCCCCCAAAGACAGATCGCCAAAGTGTTTATGCCCACCTACCTGGAATCGGCGGATGACGCCCATCCCGTTCCCAGTCACCAGTTTGCCGGGTACATCTACCTGCTCCTGGATCGACACTACCTGGTCACCCGGATGATTAAGGACATTCGCTCCGGGAAAACCGGATATGCCTGGGCCATTGACAACCGGGGGAATTTCATTACCCATCCCGTGGAAGAGTTCATAGGGAAAAACGCCTTTGAGATCAGGGAAAAGCGGGGGCCTAAAATATCCTTTGATCAGATCAACCGTATCCAAAAGGAAAAGATGCTCCAGGGGGAGTCCGGTACCTCCTGGTATGTTTCCGGATGGCATCGCGGGGTCCAGGGCAACATCAAAAAACTGATCGCCTACGCCCCGGTTCGGCTCATGGGACCGACCCAGCCCCCCAACTGGGCCGTGGCCGTAGTCGCCCCGACCACCGAAGTGGATGAAGTCTTCCATACCCCCTATGTCTGGCAGTTCGTCATGCAGGGCATCATCATTTTCGCCATCTTGTTGGGGGGGCTGGTGATCCTGGGTCTGGAATGGCGCTATACCCGCACCTTGGAGGAAGAGATCAAAGCCAAGACCGCCGATCTCATTCGTTCCGAAAAGCGGTATAAGGGACTGGTCGAAAGCGCTCAAGACCTTATTTTTTCCGTGGATCGCTCGGGGCATTTTTTGTCTCTCAACCGCTACGGGGTTTATTTTTTAAGCGGTCACCTCCTGGATGGGGAAAACCGGGCAGGCGGACCGAACGCCCACTACGCGGAAACGGCCGAGAATTTTTTAGGAAAATCCATCTTCGACTATTTCGGGTCCAAGAGCGCCTTCAATCCCAATCTGATCGATGCGGTCTGGAATACGGGCCGGCCCCGGATTTTTGAACAGACCATACGGATTGATTCCCAGGAATGTTGGCTGAGCACCCAACTGATCGCCCTTAAAGATGAAGAAGGCCAGGTCCTGGGCATTCTGGGAATTTCCCGGGATATTACCGAAAAGAAAAAAATCGAGCAGCAAATGATTAACACCGAGAAGCTGGCGTCGCTGGGGCTGATGTCCGCCGGGGTGGCCCATGAGATCAATAATCCTCTCGGGGTCATTCTGGGTTACTGCGACTACATGCTGGAGAAACTGCCTCCGGAAGATAAATTTCACCAGATCCTGAAAAAAATCGAGCGGCAGGGGGAACACTGTAAAAAGATCGTGGAAAACCTGCTCAGTTTTTCCCGCTATTCGGATCACACCGAGGATGTGAGCGATGTCAACGCCAACCTGGAGACGGTCCTGAACGTGGTCCAGAATAACCTGCTGATCAAGAAGGTTCAACTGATCAAGGATCTGGAACCCGGCCTGCCCAAGGTCAAGATCGATCCCATTCAACTGCAGCAGGTTATCCTGAATTTGATCAACAATGCCGTGGCCGCCATGCCTCAGGGCGGAATCCTCACCGTAGCCACCGAGTGCACCGGCGGGTTGGAACGGGTGAAAATCCTGGTCCTCGACACCGGGACCGGCATTCGGGAGGAGCATCGCCAACGGATCTTCGATCCTTTTTTTACCACTAAAAAGGTGGGCGAGGGGACCGGATTAGGGCTGACGGTGAGTTACGGAATCATTACCCATTACCAGGGAACCATCACCATGGAAACCAAAACCGAGGATGAAGACCCGCAGCACCACGGTACCCGATTTACGGTCACTCTTCCGGTTTACCATTCCAAGAGGGGTGTCCCGGAAAAAGGCTGAGATTCATGGCGGAGAATATTCTTATTGTAGATGATGAGTTGGACATGCTGGAGTTGTTGGAATTGATTATCACCGACCGGACCGATTATCGGGTGATAACCACCTCCGAACCCCAAAAGGCCACCCAACTACTGAGAGAACAGCCTATTGATCTGGTCATCACCGACCTGCGGATGCCTGAAATGGACGGCCTGGAATTGATCGACAAGATCAAACAATGGGATGATCAAATCCCTTTCATCATCATTACCGCTTATGGAACGATGGAATCGGCCATGGAGGCCCTGCGCCAGGGCGCCCTGGATTATATTACCAAACCCTTTCGCCGGGAACAGATACTCCTGACCGTTGAAAAGGCCATGAAATGGCGCCGTCTTCTAAAAGAAAACCAGGCCCTCAAAGCCGAGCTGGAGGCCCTCAAGAAGACCCATGCGTAACTTTCTGGATATTTTTAAGAAAAAAGAAGCGCCCCTTGAAGGCGGGGCGACTCCGTCGGTTCAACTCCGCCAGAAGTTCGGGGCCTTTAAAAATTTATTAGCCGAAAATCAGAAGATCCTGGAAATTATTACCGACCTGGAAGAAAAATATGCCGGGGAGTATCTCTTCGACCGGCAGTACCTGCGGGCCCGGGTTAAGGAATTAAGCGAGCGGGTTTATAGCCTGATCCGGGAATTAAATGAACTTTCCGAGTCCCCTTATACCCAACTCTACCCGGTTTATGAGCAGATTCATCAGACTTTAAGTGATCTTCTGGCCCAAAGGCGGGCCATTCCGGCCGACCCTTTTGTCCTTCCCTTAAAGGACATCAGTCTCGAAAAAGAGGGGAGCGTAGGAGGGAAGATGGCCAACCTGGGGGAAATCGCCAACCGTCTGAACCTCCCCGTGCCTCCAGGGTTTGCCATCACCGCCCAGGCCTATAAAACCTTTATCCTCCACAACCAACTCCAGGAAGCCCTATCCAGCCGTTTGGACCGGCTGGATATCAATCAGTTAGGGGATCTGGTTATCGTCAGCCGTGAAATACAACAACTGGTTCTGGAAAAAGAAGTCCCCTCCCAGCTCCTGGAGGCCTTTAAAAAAGGATACGAGGATTGGATTCGGGAGCCGGGCCGGGAAGTCCCGGTGGCGATCCGGAGCAGCGCCTTGGGGGAAGACGGCCGCTTGTCCTTTGCCGGTCAATACAGCACGGCTCTAAACGTTTCCCCCGATCAGATCGCCTTGAAATACAAGGAGATCATCGCCAGCAAGTTTACTCCCCGGGCCATTTTTTATTTTTTGGGCAAGGGCTTCCGCGAAGAGGATATCGCCATGGGGGTTGGTTGTCTGGCCATGATCCGGGCCAGGGCGGGAGGAGTATTATATACCGTCGATCCCTTGCAGCCCCATAAGAAGGAGGCGGTTATTCATGCGGCTTGGGGATTGGGCAAAGCCGTGGTGGATGGGTCGGTCACGCCCGATGTCTATCTGATCTCCAAGGAAGGGGATTTTGCCCTCCGGGAGTCGCGGATCGCCTATAAAGAGAAGATGTTTGTCATGGGGGACCAGGATGCTATCCGGGAAGTACCGGTGGCCCCGGAAAAAAGAGAGATAGCCTGCCTCTCGGAGACCGTTCTTCGGGATCTGGTCCGGATTGCTCTGGCGGTTGAAAACCATTATCACCATCCTCAGGATGTGGAATGGGCCCTGGATGAACAAAACCGGCTTTATATCCTGCAGTCCAGGCCGCTGAAGGTTTTTGACCGCCGTTATGCCCAGGATCGGGTGGAGGAAACGGTGGATCCGGACCTCCACCCGGTGCTTTTAAATACCGGCGTGATGGGGGCCCCGGGTGTAGGGGCCGGACCTGTTTTTTTGATCCGTCAGGAGGAAGACCTGATTGATTTTCCTTTGGGCGCTGTCCTGGCGGCCCGGATGCCTTCTCCGAAATTTGTGACCGTCATGAACCGGGCCCGGGGGATTGTGACCGACCTGGGCGGTGCAGCCAGCCACATGGCCTCGCTGGCCCGGGAATTCCGGGTTCCAACGATTTTGAATACCCAGGAGGCCACCCGGGTGTTGAAAACCGGTCAGGTGGTGACGGTCGATGCCCATAATCGAAAGGTTTATCAGGGCCGGGTGGAAAAAATCCTCCGGCAGGAGGAAGAGAAAATAAATATTTTTGAGGAGACCTCCTTATTTGTCCTCTTTAAACAGATTTTGGACCAGGTCGTTCCCTTGAATCTGATCGATCCCACGGATCCGGGCTTTCTGCCCAAAAACTGCCGAACCTTCCATGACATTACCCGCTTTGTCCATCAGAAGGGCACGCAGGAGATGTTCTCCTTGAGTTCGGCTTCCTCGATTTCCGGAGGGAAGGCCTTAAAAATTGAAACAAGCCTGCCCTTGGAGATTTATCTGGTGGACCTGGGAAATTGTATCAGCCAACCGGCCGGAGGTTCCAAGGTCAAGGTGGAAGCCATCCATTCCTGGCCCTTGCAAGCCCTTTGGAAGGGGATCGCTTCCATGAAATGGCCCGGCCCCAAGCCGCTGGATGTCAAGGGCTTTGCTTCCGTGGTGGCCCAGACCGCCACCGCCGGGGGTGAGGCGGAAAAAATTTATTCCGATAAGAGCTTTGTCCTGGTTTCGGAAGACTATATGAACTTCAATGTCCGTTTGGGCTACCATCTTTCCACGATCGAGGCCTTTGGAGATTCCGGCGAGACTGAAAATTATATCAAGTTTATTTTTAAAGGGGGCGGGGCTACGGTGGACCGCCGGGACCGCCGGGCCCGCTTGATTGCCACCATCCTGGAGAAATTAGGCTTTCAGGTCAACCGGAAAACGGACTTGGTGGATGCCGGCCTGTTTCATTATACCCGGGAAGCCATGGAAGGCATCCTGACCAACCTGGGGAAACTGACCCTTTATACCAAGCAACTGGATATGGTTATGTATAACGAGGCCATCGTGGACTGGTCCATTGAAGAATTTTTTAAGGAACATTTATCTTAGGAGAGAAAGATGGCGGAGAAAATCCTGATTGTAGATGATGAGCTGGACATGCTGGAGCTCCTGGAAATGATTATTAGGGATAAGACTCCCTATCAGGTGGTGACCACCAATAATCCCCTGGAAGTCTCCCCTTTGCTGACCGACCGATCCTTTGATCTCTTAATCACCGATTTGCGTATGCCGGCCATGGGAGGCCTGGAGCTGATCCGGGAAGTGAAAATCGTCCATCCCTATTTGCCGGTGATCGTGATCACGGCCTACGGCTCTTCCGAATCGGCTGCAGAGGCGGTTGCTGCCGGGGCCTATGATTACATCACCAAGCCCTTCCGGAAAGAACATATCCTGATTACCATTAACCGGGCTTTGGAATGGCGGGCCATGAAAAAAGAGCTCGAATCCCTGAAAGAAGGGGGGGGCCGGTCCCGGCCCTGAAAGCGGACGACCATGCCTGAACGTATCCTGATTGTGGATGATGAACCGGATATGCTGGTCTTGTTACGGATGATCCTGATGGAACGGACGTCTTATGAACCCATCACCACCCCCAATCCCCTGGAAGTGGAACAGATCCTCCGGGAAAAAAACCCGGCCTTGATTATTGCCGATTACCGCATGCCGGGACTGAACGGCTTGGAATTGCTGGACCGGGTTAAGAAACAGGCCCCCCGGCTCCCCTTTATCCTGATTACGGCTTATGGAAACGCCGAACTGGCGGCCGAGGCCCTTAAAAAAGGGGCCTTTGATTTTATCGACAAACCTTTCCGGCAGGAAAAAATCCTGAAGGCCATCGAAGGCGCCCTTACCTCGGCCGGGGCCTCAGGGGAGGTCTCCCCGAGGGAGAAAAGTTTCTGGGAAGAGGAATTTTTCCGGGTCCCTTATGCCCAGGCCCGGGAGCGCTTGCTGGCCTGGTTCCCGAAGGAGTATGCCCGCCGGATCCTGGAAAAGAATGCCGGAGACCGGAGCAAAACCGCTCAAGAAGCCGGTTGGAGCGAGGAGGAGTTGTCGAGGATCTTAGGCGACCCATCGGACCGGACGGCTTAAAAAGCCGGTAACCTTGGAAACAGCTTAAATAAAACAAGTGTACCTTTGAGGATTCACATTACCCGATCCCCGTTTCCCGCCCCTTTCCTCGATATCTTTAACCCTTCGATTTAAAAGAAAGAAATGAAAATAGCGGTTTCGGGGCCTTTGGCACATAATTTGATAAATTAATAGAGAACGGACCTTCCCCTGAATCGCCTCAGATCCGAATCCAATGCCTTGAAAGGTGTTACCATGGGCATCTCGTTTAAAATGGAAAAGATCCATTCCCTTTTCTGGAGGATCTATCTGTTGGTGGTGTTGACGGCCCCGGCTTTTTTTGCCCTGGGTTTTTTCCAGCCATACCGGCAGGATCCCTTGGGGATCTATTTGTTTGCCGGGATCTATGCTTTATTTTTATTATTTATTTTTTTGTACCTGGAGTCGGTTTTTTCCAAAGAAAATATCGATAAAATGGCAGAGTTGAGTTCCATCGCCGATGATATCCAGGCCGAGAAGCTGGCCTCCCTGGAGACCCTGACGGCCGGCATCGCCCATGAAATCAACAATCCCCTGGGGATCATTTTGGGATTCAGCAGCCTCATGCTGGAAAAGACCGATCCGGAAAGCCAGATCCATAAGGACCTTACCATAATCGAAAGACAGGGGCTCCAGTGCAAAAAGGTGGTGGATGATCTGATGAATTTCACCCGGGGGAAGGGCTCCAGTGAAGGGAATGTGAACCTCAATTCGGTTATCGAACATTTGCTGGCCGTCGTCGGACCCGGGCTCCGATCCCGGAAGATTTCCTGGGAGTGTCTCCTGGAACCCAAGCTGCCCCTGGGACCGGGGAATATCCAGCGCTGGCAACAGGTACTGCTCAACCTGATCAACAACGCCAAGGCCGCCATGCCCAAGGGCGGGAAGATAAAAATCTGGACCAGGTGGGAGGAGAACCTGGAAACGATCGAGCTCGGTTTCCAGGATACCGGAAGCGGCATCCCCAAGGAGGATCTGGCCCAGGTCTTTGATCCTTTTTTTTCCACCAAAAAGGGAGGCAAGGGAATAGGGTTGGGGCTGTCCATTATCTATGGTATAATAAAAACCTTTGATGGAACCATCGCTTGCCAGAGCCGGACCGAGTCGGATGCAAAAGAGCTTCACGGCAGCACCTTCATCATGAGTGTGCCTTTAATTAAAACCGGAAGGACGCCGGATTAAAAGGGGAAAGACGTATGGGTGAGAGGATTTTAATCGTTGACGATGAAATAGATATGCTCGAGCTGCTGAAGCGGATCATCGAAGATAAGACCCCCTATCGTGTCGTTACCACCCCGGACCCCCTGGATGTCCCCTTATTATTGGAAGAGAATAGTTTTGATCTGGTCATTACCGACCTGCGCATGCCGGGAGAAACCGGCCTGGATCTCCTGGAAAAGATCCGGACAAAACACGACAAGATCCCGATCATCATGATCACCGCCTATGGAACCGTTGAAACGGCCGTAGAGGCCATGCAGAAAGGGGCCTTCAGCTATATCACCAAGCCCTTTAAAAAAGAGGAAATTCTGGTCACGATTGAAAAGGCCCTGGATTACCATCACCTTAAGGAGGAAAATCTTAGTTTAAGAAAAGAGCTGGAAAAGGAGATCAAATACCCCTTTATCATCGGCAGCAGCCCGGTTATGGAAAGGGTCTACCAGCGGATCACCCAGGTAGCAAAAACCTCGGCTACCATCCTGATCACCGGGGATTCCGGAACCGGAAAGGAACTGGCCGCTAAAACCCTTCATTATCACAGCCTGCGAAACAATAAGAATTTCGTAGCCGTCAACTGCTCGGCTATCCCTGAAACCTTAATTGAAAGCGAATTGTTCGGCCATATCAAGGGGGCCTTTACCGGGGCCATCCGGGATAAGAAGGGATTGGTCGAAGAGGCCGAAGGCGGGACTTTTTTCCTCGATGAAATCGGGGACCTCAATGTAATTATGCAAACCAAACTGCTCCGCCTTTTGCAGGAAGGGGAATTCAAGCCCGTAGGCAGTTCCAAAACCCTGACGGCCGATATCCGGTTCATCGCCGCCACCAACCAGGATCTCCTGGAAAAGGTAAGGAAAAAAGAATTTCGGGAGGATTTATACTACCGTTTGAATGTGATTCAATTGCGCCTGCCGGCCTTACGGGAGCGCAAAGAGGACATTCCCCTTTTGGCCGAGCATTTTCTGGAAAAATTTAACCGCCTGAATCAAAAAGAGATCAAAGGCATCTCGCGGGAGGCCTCGGAAATGTTGCTCTCCCGGGAATGGCCGGGAAATATCCGGGAATTGGAAAATGTGATCGAGCGGGGGGTTATTCTGAGCCGGGGCGATACCCTCCAGATCCAGGATCTCTTCCCGGCCGATCATCCGGCCGGAATCCCTATGGATATGAGCGAGGACTTGTTCCAGGCGCCTTTTAAAGAGGCCAAGGATCGGTTGATCGCCAACTTCAATGCCGAGTATATACGCCGGGTCCTGGCCAAATACGGGGGCAATGTTTCCCTGGCGGCTAAGGAATGCGGACTGAAAAGGCCCTACCTGCACCGGTTGATGCGGGAGAATGACATCCAGGCCAAAAGCTTTCGCAACTCCGAGTAATCCTCGAAGTTGCATAAAAAGGGAAGAGATGAAGTGGAACTAAATTCGTCCGGGATGATGCTTTGGTTAAAGGCAACACAGTCTCTATGAGGAAGAGGATGAAAAGGGTATGTACTTTTTTAATGACAGTAACTGTAACCAACAGAGTTCACTAATGGGAGGACCCGGAACCTGTCTGGTAAAAAATCTTGATAAATTAACCAATTAAACGGCCGGCGGGCGTGTATTTTTTTGGCATAATTCTTGATGTTTTAAGGAAGGTTTTAAGTCCAGATTAATAACAAGGTCAGGGATGAGAGGAGGATCTATGAATGTCGGCAGGGAAGTCTTCGAGTTTTTAAAGGCCGGGGCCGTGGCCCATGCCAAATGGGACTATGAAGTCTCCATGAATATCCTGCATAACAGGAAAAAATTGATCATTTTGCTTTGTATGCTCCTGCCCATTTTTGCAGTGGCCCTTTGCGAAGGGGCCAATATCCTGGGCGGCAAGACCGCTTATGCCCCGGCCCATTATACCACGACGATCTTTCTGGTTTCCATTGCCATCGGGCTCAGTGCCGGATTGATCACCGGCTGTATCGGGGCCGGGGGGGGCTTTATTATCACCCCGGCTTTAATGGCCGCCGGGGTCAAAGGCATCCTGGCCGTAGGGACGGACCTCTTCCATATCTTCGCCAAGGCGATCATGGGCACGGCGGTTCATAAAAAACTGGGCAATGTTTCGGTCAAGCTGGCCGTTGCCTTTTTAGTCGGCTCCGGGGTAGGGACGTTTATCGGCGGCTACATCAACAAGACCCTCTATAACATCGATCCTCTTTTGAGCGATACCTTCATCAGCGTCGTTTACGCCATCCTCCTGGGATTCCTGGGATTTTATGCCTTGTTTGATTTCATAAAATCGTCCAGAAGCAGTAGTGCCGCTCCTTCGTCCGGAGGGGGTCATGACGCCCACGGGGGGCCCTCAGGAGTAACCGGGGTGGCGATTAAAATACAGAACCTGAAAATTCCCCCCATGATCGGGTTTGATGAAGATCTGGGAGGCCGAAAGATTTCAGGGGTGATCGTGGCCCTGGGAGGGGTCATCGTCGGCATGCTGGCGGCCCTGATGGGTGTCGGAGGGGGCTTTGTCACCTTCCCCATGTTCGTTTATATCTTCGGTGTTTCCTCCATGACTACGGTCGGGACCGACATCCTCCAGATTATCTTCACGGCCGGATTGGCGGCTATCGCCCAGTATGCCATCTATGGCTATGTATTCTATTCCCTGGCCATGGGCATGCTGATCGGATCTTTGATCGGCATTCAAGTGGGCGCCCTGACCACCAAGGTGGTCAAGGGCATCCATATCCGGGGATTCTATGCCGTTTCCATACTGGCCGGTTTCATCAACCGGGCCGCTACCCTACCCAAGAAGTTATCCGAAATGGAAATAATCAATATTCCCAAATCCGTCAGCGGACCCATTGATTTTGTCGGGGCCATCATTTTCTGGATTGTGGTGGGCTTTTTCGGCCTCTGGGTCCTGAGCAAGTTTTTTGGAAATTTAAAGGCATTGAGGGAGGGATAAAGCCATGGTGATCGCAAACAAAGGACCTTTTACGCTGGGACTATTTATGGCCATCTCCTTCTTGGGGGTCTTGCTGTTAATTTTTTCACCGATCTACGGCGGCGGCATGAACGGTCTGGACTATGCCGACGACCTTTTCAACAAGCTGGCCAAAGGATCTTCCTATTTCATACCCAAATTGAAGGAAGCCAATAAAAACTTCCAGGGAAGAAACTTTAACGCCGCCATCACCATAGACGATGCCAAAGAAGCCGGACAGGTCCAAAAACTTTTTACCGTCGCCGGTGCCGCCGTTGAAATGCAAGGGACGAACCTGACGATCAGCGGCGATTTGGGAAAGACCATGGAGGCCGCTTTGCGGGACGCCGATTATATGTTTAAGAACCAGGGCCAAGAGGTGATGGCCCCTTATGGATTCGATGAAAAGGAAGTCATGAAAAGCTGGTGGACCGGCTTGTCCAAGATGGACAAATTTTTTAAGAAGAACCTCAAGATCGAAGAGGCCAATCACATCTCTGAAGTGAATAAAAAAGGGATCGAGCCGGCTTATAATTTTTATAAGGTGGAATCCCAGCGGGTGGCCGATCGGGCCGGGATCATGATCTTTTTACTGGTCTTCTATGTGATTTATACCATGTGGTGGGGCTACGCCATTTTTTATCTTTTTGACGGCGTGGGATTAACCATGAAAAAGGCCAAGGTCAAGAAAGAGGTCTGATCTGACCCAAAGAACAGAACGGGAGGAGACCCCATGAAAATATTAGCGGCCATAGACGGATCCAAAGATGCTATGCAGGGGGCCAGACTGGCCTTGGGGATGGCCAAGGCCCAGGCAGCCGTGGTAACGCTGTTAGCCGTCATCCCGGTTTACCCTGATATTGACCTGGAAATCTCGGCCAGGGCGCGCGAATCCCTGGACAGTAAATTGAGTTCCCAGGCGGAAAAGGCCTTGACCCAGGCCAAGGCCCTATTCCAGGACCAGGGAATAACCCCCAGGGCCCTGATCATCAGTGCCGGTTCCATCGCCGATGAAATCGTCAAGATGGCGGAGGAAGAGCAGGTTGATCTGATTGTCATCGGGAGTCGCGGCCTGGGGGCTACCGGACGGTTTACGCTGGGAGGAACGGCCATGAAGATCATCAGCCAAGCCCCCTCCTCGGTCTTGGTGGCTAGGGCAACCTAAATGATGAGGATCATCGCCAACTAATTTGGAGATGATCCTCATTTTATTACTTGTCGGGATCGAAACAGTAATTTCCCCTCAGGAAGGCCTCGATGTGCCAGGAGACGATGGATTCATTGTTCATGACCATGTCCCGCTGGCGAACACAGCCCATCAGGCGGCCGATAAGATCCAACTGATGCTCCATTAAGGGCCCGGCTTTCCGAAGCAAGCGGGCTTCCACCAGGTCTTTCTGGACGACAACCTCAAAGTCCATATTTTCCAAAACAGCTCCGATAAAGCGGGCCCGGCGGGCCCGGCGGATATCATCGGCCGCCCCGCCCTTGAACATAAAGCGAATGTGGTTGTTCTCCGGGTACTCGGAGACATAGGCCTCTACGGAATTATAATGATAGCCCAAGCGGGAATTGTAATTCATATAATCCCTGGAGAGCAAGGCGTAGGTCTTGTCCCAAAAGTCTTCCTCGGGCCGGCTCGAACTTTGGGCCATGATGACCATTAACCCTTTTAAATTAACCCCGATAGGTCCGGACCAGGTTATGCCCGGATAAACCATGCCCCGAAAGAGGGCCTGCATGGGCCGGGAAAGGATCTTTTCTCTGGGCAGGAGTTTCTTGTCGGTTTCTTCGGAAATTCCGCCGTCCAGGTCCATGACGTGGAGATTGATCGGCAACCCGCTTTGGACTTTTTTGGCTTTTCCCCAACTGGGATCATAGCGATCCAGGAGATCGAACATCCCTTCTATGGCCAGTTCATGGCCATAATCGAGGAGATCCGGGAGGGAAAGGAGTTCTTTACGGGGGAAAGGTCCGGCATTGGGAAAGTCATTGGCGTGGAGGGTTTGGAAAAAAGCAGCCCCGACTTTTTGATCAGGATTCCTTTGAATCAATTTCTGAATTTGCTGAAAGACCCTGACCAGATCCAACGAACAGGTGTTGCCGATCAGGTTAAGGGACTCCAGGGTAACCCCCAGGGGTAAGGCCAGGTCCTGCCGGGGGTCCCGGGGGTCCATTAAGATCTGCAGGGCTTCTCTTCGAGCCCCGAGCAATCTCAAAAAATGGCCATAAATGGTTTGGAAATTTTCTATTAAGGAGACCTTGGGTTTGGAATCCAGCTTTATCAGGTTTTTTAGCCAATTTTTCATAGGAAAACCAACCCCCATTTGGGACGGGGTGATCCTTAATAGGTCAGGCCCTCATCCCGCCGGCAGCCTGAGACGGCAGGCTATTTTCAAGCTTGCTGAAAGCCCAGTTTTACTCTATTATCCTTCTATCTTCAAGAGTTATTAAGGGTCTCATAATAGTCTTGACCTGAAATTGAGGAGCTTGCCTTAAATGGGACCGGGGGGTCTTTTTTTCTGGGTTGTCCACCTTCAAGCCCAAAGTCCCGCCTGGCGGGACAGGCCACCACTAATGCCCGAAACGGACTCGGGTGAATGCCCTGCACCTAACCCCTTTAGCCGTCCGGGCCGGGATAGGGCGATGAGTGACCCTTTGGACAACCCCAGAAAAGAAGACCCCCCGGTCCCTGTTGGTCACTATTATTTTGAGACCCTTAATGAAAGGTCCTTTATGACGGGCATCTTGGAATATTTAATCCGCCTGGCCGGTGACGCCGATCCCCTTCAAAAGGGTTTCCAGGCCCAGCCCGGGTATATCTTTTTTAACATCGTGATCCCAATTCTCCTGGGCGGGCTCCTGTCACGGATTACCGGGCCTATCGAACGTATTGTCGGCCGTCTGATCGGAAAAACCGGATAAGGCCCCGGTTATGGAGAGATTTCCCACCTTTTTCCCTATTGCGGACTATTGGGCCCGGCTCCAGGGGGGCGAACCCCAGCTCCTGATCTGGGCTCTCCTGGTTTTTGGTCTGGTGGTCGGCATCTTGACCGGATTTTTTGGCGGCGGCGGCCGGTTTTTAATGGCTCCCCTGTTAAATACCCTTTTTAATGTCCCCTATAATGTAGCCGTCGGCAGCGATGTCTGTCAGATGGCCGGGACCTCCACACTGAATATCCTTCGTTTTAGACGGCTGAACAGTATCGATTTTAAGTTGGGGGCCTGGATGCTGGCCGGGACCGTCTTGGGGGTAGAAAGCGGGGCTCAACTCCTGGAAGGACTGAAAAAGGCCGGCCCTTTTTTCTTGTTTGGTAAAGCGATTTTCGTGATGCCGATCATCCTGGGGATCATCTATGGCGCCATCCTGGTCTGGATAGGCAGTGTGCTGTACCGGGAGGCTCGAACCGGTGCCGGGGACATGGCTTGTGAAGGCTTGATGACGGCTTCTCCTCCGGCCATGACTTCCAAGCTCCAACAACTCCATATCCCGCCCATGATTTCATTACCGGTTTCAGGAATCGAGGCCATCTCCATTTGGATGATCCTCGGCATAGGCTTTATAACCGGACTGCTGGTCGGTTTTTTGGGCGGCGGCGGCGGATTTATACGGATGCCGGCCTTGATTTACGTCATCGGCTGTCCCATGGTAGTGGCGATCGGGACCGATCTCTTTGAAAGCGTTTTTTCCATGGGCTACGGGACCTACAGCCATTCCCTGAAAGGGAATATCGATCTGCTGCTGGTGGTCCTGATTTTAATCAGCAGCGCTGTCGGCAATCAAATCGGAAGCCTGCTGGCCAGGCGGTTTTGCCACCCCCGGGTGCGGCAGGCCTTTGCTTACGTGGCCTTGTTGACGGTGCTGCTTATCCTTTTTAAACTTTTTCTTTAACCAATTGGCATCGTTCAAAAGTTTGGGCATTATATTTCTGATACCGGAGGGAAGGGGACCGGTGGTCCCCAGTCAGGCAATAATGCGCCGGTGCCCAAACTTTTGAACGATACTAACCCATTCCTATCCCATGTTTGATATTAAGGGCTATTTTAAAAAGCGGGCCGAAGGCAAGATCCAGAAGGCCGAAAAGGAGCGGGAGGCCGTCCGGCTGGCCTTTACCAACCGCTATCTGAATTTCAAGACCCTCTTGAGCCTCAATGATAAAGTCTTGGAGATCATGGCTGAAATGGAACAGGTCTTAACCGGAAGCCGCAGTTTCGGTATGGCTTTCATCCGGGCCCATTGTACCGCCCTGTCGGTCAATCTCTTTAAAATCATTCAAAACCTCAATGAGATCACCGAGCAACGAAACCGAGCCCTTTTTCAAGCCTTTGACGGGATTTGGGAAAAGATCGACCGGGAATTAAATAGAAAAAAGAAAGCCTCTCAAGGGGCCTGGGTCCTGCCTCTTGAGTCCATCACTATGGAGACGGCCGATCAGGCCGGAAACAAGATGGCCCATTTGGGCGAAGTGAAAAACCGGCTGGGCCTTTCCGTACCGGACGGTTTTGTCATCACCGCCGCGGCCTATGAGTTTTTTATGGACGGCAGCGGTCTCCAGGAAGAGATCAACCGTCGGATCCAGTTTCTGGAACCCGACAATATTGCCCAACTCCACGAAACCAGTGCCGAGATTCAAAAGATAATTGTCCAGACCGACCTGCCCCGAGAACTGGAAGAGGCCATCCGGACAGCCTATCGGGATTTACTGAAAAAGGCCGGAAATGAGGTCCGGGTCTCCCTGCGCAGCAGCGCCCTGGGGGAAGATGCCGAGGGCGCCTCCTTCGCCGGTCAGTACCGTTCTATTCTGAATGTCAGTTCCGAATTTATGATGCTCTCCTATAAAGAAATCGTAGCCAGTAAATATTCGGTGCCCGCCATGGCCTACCGTTTGAATATGGGCTTCCTGGATGAAGATATCATTATGTGTGTCGGATGTATGACCATGGTTGAGGCCCTGGCGGCCGGGGTGATGTATTCGGCTGACCCGGGGGATTCCTTTCCAGACAGCATTGTGATTAATGCCGTCTGGGGGTTGGGCAAGGCGGTGGTGGACGGCAGTTTTACGCCGGATCTTTTTGTCCTCGGCAAACAAGATTTAGGGGTTTTCCGGCATAAAACCATTCAAAAGAAAGAACAGAAGATCGTTTGCCATGCCGAAGAAGGGACTTTATTTGAAGAGGTGGAGGTCCGGGACCAGGAAACCCCGGCCTTGAGGGATGAACAGGCCCGGCGACTGGCCGAAATAGCCATCCACCTGGAGAACCATTTCCATACGCCTCAGGATATCGAATGGGCTCTGGAATCGGATGGGACGATCCGAATCCTGCAAAGCCGGCCCCTCATGGTTTCCGGCCAAACCAAGACTTCGGAACAGAAAGGGGCCGCCTTGGCCCCGGATCTCCCGGTGTTGGTTGAGGGGGGCATCACCGCCAGTCCCGGTGCCGCCTATGGGCCGGCCTTTCCGGTTGAGACGGCGGTGGATATGTTGCAGTTTCCGGCCGGCGGGGTTCTGGTGGCCAGGAATCCTTTGCCCCAATGGGCCGCTCTTTTGAATAAAGCAGTAGCAGTCATAACCGACCAGGGGGCCCTTACCGGACACCTGGCGGCCGTGGCCCGGGAATTCAAGATCCCGGCCCTGATGGGCCTTTCTTCGGCCTCCAGGACCATACGAAAGGGTGATTGGATTACGGTCGATGCCGACGGGCAAAGGGTTTATGCCGGCCGGGCCGAGCTCCTCTTGGCGCGGGCCTCTGAAAAATCCAGCCTGATGAAAGGGAGCCCGGTTTATCAGACCCTGGAGCAGGTTTTGACTTATATCGCCCCGTTGCATTTGACCGATCCGGAAGGGTCTGATTTCACGCCGGAAGGCTGCCGGAGCCTCCATGATGTCATCCGCTATGCCCATGAAATGTCCCTGCGGGAGCTCTTTGATTATGATAAAGAGGTATCTTTTTCCGAGAAGGCGGCCAAAAAACTGATTTCCGATCTCCCGATGCAGTGGTGGGTGTTGGACCTGGAAGGAGGGATCAGACCGGGGCAGGACGGCCCTACCCTTGGGATCGAAGATATAACCTCTATCCCTTTATTGGCTTTGTGGGCGGGATTGAAGGCCTTTCCCTGGAAAGGACCCCCGGCGGTAGATGCCAAGGGATTCCTTTCCATCCTGGCCGAATCCGCTATGGACCCTTCTTTGGAAGGCGGGCAGGGCTCAACCCTGGCCGGGAAAAATTACCTGATCGTCTCCCGGGATTTTTTTCATCTCAGTACCAAGTTGGGGTTTCATTTTTCCACGGTAGAAGCTTTTCTGGGAGATCGGGTGGCTGAAAATTATGTCTGGTTCTATTTTAAAGGCGGGGCGGCCGATCGCCAGCGCAAGGAACAAAGGACCCGGTTGATAAAAACGATTCTGGAAAGATTCCATTTCTGGGTTCAGATTAAGGGGGACATGATTTCGGCCCGACTCGAACGCCGGGAAAAAGGCTATTTGGTGGAACGCTTAAAGGTTTTGGGGTATCTTATCCTGCATACCCGGCAGTTGGATATGGTCCTGGCCGATAGCGGTCGCGTCAACTGGTATCTGGATAAGATGCTTAAGGAGCTGTCCGGTTTTATTGAAATACCAGACTAATTGGTCGGATTCTATAAAAGGAACCAGGTCATTATCTTTGTTCAGGGTTTAATTCCTGGACGGGGAAAAAGGGGGACACCATGAAGGGCATTCGCGTACTGTTAGTCGATGATGAAGAAGATTTTCGGGTCACCCTGGCTAAAAGACTTCAAAAAAGGGATTTGGAGGTGGTGGCGGTCGAAAGCGGCCGGCAGGCCCTGGAAGCGGTCAAGGGGCAGCCTCCGGATGTCGTTGTCCTGGATGTCAAGATGCCCGGGATGGACGGCCTGGAAACCCTTCGGGAGCTGAAGCAGATTAACCCGTTAATCGAGGTGATTATGCTCACCGGCCACGCCTCGGTGGAATCGGGTATTGAGGGGATGCGCCTGGGGGCTTTTGATTATTTAATGAAGCCCTGCGACATCAATGATTTGGTCCTTAAGATCGGAGATGCCTACCAGCGGAGGCTGGCCCAGGAAGGGGCGCTCCAATAGGCCGGCGGAGAATTCGGATAGGAGAGGATACCTCATGAAACGGTTTCCGGCATCACCGGCATGTTGAAAAAGATCGCCTTCTTTAAGAACCGAAAAGCCCGAAAAGAAGGGCCTTCCAAGGATTACCTGGCCAGGCTGTTTCGCTTCAAATATTCCTCCTTTAAGATGCTGCTGGACTCGAACACCCAGTTCCTCAAGATCATTACCGATATGGAAGAGAAGTTAAGGGGCCAGCAAGTCTTCGGCATGTCGTATGTCCGGACCCAAGCGGCTCGGGCCATCTTCCACGCCTTGAGGATGGTCAAAAACCTGGATGACTTGTCGAATCACCGCTATCCGATTCTTTTTGATGCCCTGGAAGGAATCAATGTCCGGATTCAAGAGGAACTGGGGCCGAAGAAGGAGTTTGCCCTCCGCGCCCTGATTCTCGAATATTCCCAGATCAACAAGGAGATGGTGGATTGGGTGGGCGGGAAAAATGCCAACCTCGGGGAGGTCCAAAGCCGGGTCGGGTTGCCCATTCCTGAGGGATTTGCCATTACCACCCGGGCCTGTGAGACCTTCCTTTCCCATAGTGATCTCTTCGAAGAAATCAACGCCAAGAAAATGGAGATCGACCCCAATAACCCGGAGACCATTTCCCGGGCCAGCGAAGAGATCCGGGGCTTGATCCAATCGGCCGAAGTCCCCCTTGAGTTGGAGGCCGCCATCCGTGAGGCCTATGATCACCTGTCGGTCAGGATCCGGGAGAAAGGGGGGTCGGAAGAATTTCCTTTGGTTTCATTGCGGAGCAGTGCTATCGGAGAAGACAGCGACCTTTCTTTCGCCGGGCAGTACCTTTCGGTATTGAACGTCAGGCCCGATCAGCTCCTGCCGACCTATAAACAGGTGGTGGCCAGCCTCTACACGCCCCGGGCCATGGCCTACCGTCTCAATAAAGGGATCCGGGATGAAGATATTGCCATGAGCGTAGCCTGTCTGCAGATGATCGATTCGGCGGCCAGCGGAGTCATCTATACCCATCATCCCTTTAATCTCCTGGAAGACCATATCATTATCACTGCGGTTTGGGGTCTCGGCCCGTATGCCGTGGAAGGAAAAATCACCCCGGATTCTTATACGGTGGACAAAAAGGATCTTCAGCACATCCTCATTACGGCCATTTCCCATAAGCCGGTGCAGCTTGTCAATCTGCCCGAGGGAGGCCTCCGGGAGATTCCGGTCGAGAAGGATGACCAGGACAGTCCCTGCCTGTCCCCGGAACAGATTAGCGCCCTGGCCGGCTATGCCCTTCAGTTGGAACAACACTACAAGAACCCCCAGGATATCGAATGGGCCTTGGATAAAGTGGGGCGTCTATTAGTCCTTCAATCCCGCCCCCTCCATGTCCGGTCTCCGGAAAGGGGCCTGAAAGCCATGCCGATGATAGCCGACCATCCCTTGCTGGTGGAGGATGGGGCCGTGGCTTATCCCGGTATCGGCTACGGACCGGCCTTCCAGGTTCATTCCGATGAAGATCTCCTGAATTTTCCCGAGGGGGCCGTTCTGGTGGCTAAACATTCTTCCCCTAAGTTTGTCCTGGTTATGAAAAGGGCGCGGGCCATCCTGACCGACCTGGGCAGCGTTACCGGGCATATGGCTTCTCTGGCCCGGGAGTTTGCCGTGCCGGCTCTTCTGGATACGAAGAATGCTACAACGGCCATCCCGACCGGCCTGGAGATAACGGTGGATGCCTATTCCGGAAGGGTTTATCAGGGGAAGGTCCCGGAACTGCTATCCTTCCAGAAGACCGTCGAGTCCCCTATGAAGGATACCCCGGTGTATCGGTCGTTGAGGAAAGCGGCCGACCTGATCGTTCCCCTGGTTCTGACGGATCCCAAGGCCCCCAACTTCGCCCCGGAACATTGCCGGACCCTCCATGATATCGGGCGCCTGGTCCACGAATTTTCCTATAAGGAAATGTTCCAGATCAGCGACCTGGTTTCCGGCAAAGAGGGGGTGGCCTTCAAACTGCAGGCCCGTATCCCCCTGGATCTCTATGTCATTGACTTGGGAGGCGGGTTACTCCGGGCCAGGGAAAAAATCAAGAAGGTGACCTTAGAAGACATCGCTTCCGTACCTTTTAAGGCCCTGCTGGCCGGCATGACCCACGAGGCTTTTCAGTGTTCCCAGGTACGGCCGGTCAGTTTTACCGGGTTTTTTTCCGTCATGCGGGAGCAGATGATGGCCCCTCCCCAAATGACCGATCGTTTTGGGGAACGAAGTTTTGCCATCATTTCGGATCACTATCTGAACTTCAGTTCCCGGGTAGGTTACCATTACAGCGTCCTGGATTCCTATTGCGGTCCGATCGTGAATATGAATTACATCACCTTTTCCTTTAAAGGGGGAGCGGCTGATGATACCCGCCGGAACCGGCGGGTCCGGGGCATCGCCCTGATGCTCCAGAAACTGGATTTTGTGGTGGAGGCCAACGGGGACCGGGTGGATGCCCGTTTTCAAAAGTACCCCTGCGACTTGATCCAAGAAAAATTAGATCAGGTGGGACGATTGCTCCTCTATACCCGCCAGATGGACATGCTGATGCACAGCGAGGCCAGTGTGGAGGCCCTGGCTAAAAACTTCCTGGAGGGAAACTACACCCTGGAATAGTGGAACGAAAAGATGCGGCCGAGGTCAAAGCGGAAAGGGGTTGGCCTTGGGAAGGCCCTGAGCGTCATCAGGGCGCAGGCTGTTGCTCGTGAATGACCTTTCTTTCATAGGCTTGCCGCATTTTTTCAAGAAGTTCGTCGATGTTAACCGGTTTCATGATATAATCAAAAGCCCCCAATTTCATGCCCTCGATGCCGGATTCCATGGAGGCATGGCCTGTCAGGAGGATCACCTCCGTCAAGGGACTTTTCTTTTTTATTTCCCGCAGGGTTTCGATGCCGTCCAGACCGGGCATTTTAACATCCAGGACGACGACATCACAGGCCTGAGCGTCCAGCATCTCCAGTGCCCGGGATCCGCTCTCGGCACCGGATACCTTAAGGCCCCGTTTTTTTAACCGTTTGACCAGCGTCTCCAGAAAGTCATACTCATCATCCACTATCAAGGCATTGAATTCTTCGGCCATAAGCCTCCTTTTATATTTAAGTTACCGGCAGGTAGATGGTAAAGGTGGTTCCATTTCCCGTATCGCTGGCCACCATGATGCGGCCGCCCAATTTTTCCACGATACTGTAGACAATGGATAAGCCCAAGCCGGTCCCCTTGCCGACCTCTTTGGTCGTAAAAAATGGATCAAAAATTTTGGTGATATTTTCCTTGGGGATACCGGGACCGTTGTCGGTGATCTCGATCATGATCTCATTGTTCTTGGGAAGATGGGTGGTCCGGATATGGATTGCCCCCCCCTTCCCAATGGCGTCAATGGCATTGTTGAGGATATTCAGAAAAACTTGTTGCAGTTGGGAAGAGTCGCTGGTGATCTTGGGCAGATCGATCTGAGGGTTCATCTGGATCTCAATATTCCGATAGCGCGATTCATTTTCGAGGAATTCCACCGTATCGGTCAGGGTCTTATTGACGTCCACCTGCTCCTGGATAGGTTCCATGCGCCGGGCAAACCCCAGCAGCCTATGGGTTACCTTTTTGGCTCTATCCACGTGGGCTTCGATCCTTTTGACGGCCTCTTCAAATTCTTTAAAGTTTTCACTTTGGGCAATGTCTTCTTCGACTAAAAGGTCCTTGATCCAACCGGCTTTTTCCCCGATGACAGCCAGGGGATTATTGATTTCATGGGCGATCCCGGCGGCCATTTTACCCAGGGCGGCCATCTTACTGGACTGGATAACCAAGTCCTCGCTGACGGCTTTCTCCCGGTCGATGCGCATGACTTGGTTCATCATGGAACGGGTCGTCAGCAGGGTACCAATGACGATGATCAGGATCCCGGCCAAGAATAAGGGAATGGCGATAAAACGGGCCCGCAGCAAGGGGGTTAACTGTTCCCGGGGGTCTTCCTTGATGACCAGGATCCATTTGGTGTTTTGAATCTCCGCGGCGGCGAAGAAACTCTTTTCTCCCTCCAAACCCATCTCTTCCACCTGGGTTTCGACGACCTTGGAATAATCGGGGGTTTTAGGCTGGCTGAAAAGGTCGCCGCTGAACCGGGGAGCGGTTTGGAGAATATTTCTTTTGTTAATGATAAAGGCATCCCCTTTTTTCCCGATCTGGGCCGCCCGGACCACGTTGTCGATTATATCGGAATTGATGGTGGCCCGAAGGATCCAGGTTTTATCGCCCTGGCGGGTCATCACGGCAATGATGAAATGGGGGAATTTTCGAAAGCCGAGAAAAACATCGCTGATATGCACCCCTTTGGAGAGGACCGATTGGAACCAATCCTCCTTACTGTAATTAACCCCCTTTAATTCCGGGTAGGGACCGACATAGGCCAGGTGATTGCCATGCCGGTCAATCAGGCCAATATCAATAAATGATTTTGACCGGGTTTGCATGGTATTAAAAACCTTGTTTAAATAGGCCTCGTCACTCAATTGTTTTAGGGGCGTGGTGCTGGCCAGGGTGACCAATTGGGAGACCCGTTCATCAAAAAAAAGATCCAGGGCGCCGCGCCGGTTTTCAACTAAGGTTTTAAGATTTTCGATGATCTTGGCGGTATAGGAGACGCTGAACTGGTAATAAATGGTAAGGCCTAAGGCAAAAAGGGGGATCAAGGAAAAGCCCAGGGTGGTGAAGACGATTTTCCGCCACAATTTTTTATAATATTTTTCTTCCATGTTGATCGGGATCTCTATGTCAGCTTTTTATTTAAGGACTATTTGGGGTTTTAGCTATCAAGGAGATCTTCTCTTATTTTTTTATCATAAAAAGGAGGAAAAATCATCTTTGAAAATATCAGGGCCAGTGTGGTACTATGGTGTAATTTCCTTAAATAAGCATTTTCGTTATGGAATCCCTTTTCCAAATAACCACTTCCGTCACCTTTGGGAAACAAAATAACCCGGCCTGACCCCGGTTTCCATCCCAGCCGCGGCTACGGCCTGATTCTCGGAAACCTCCCGGACCGTCACCTGGCCGATGGTCTGCCCCTGGTCATCCAGAAGGAAGAGAGAAGACCCGGGTGAAAGTCCCTGGTTTCGTCCTAAACCAAAGGTGATCAACCAGACACCGTCTCCTTTCTGGACCCGATAGATCTCTGCCTTTCTTTCCCGGGCCAAGAGGCGCTCAATTTTCTGAGAAATTAGAAAAACGGCGCCAAAGGCCGTCAAGACGAGGGCCAGCATAAACAGGGCAACAAGCCACGGGTTTAATCCCAGCAGACGACGGATCCGGGACTTTGAGTTTTTATTCAGGCTGCCTTGATCCTTGAAAACCTCTACCTGAAATCGGACCGGGGATTTGGAGGGAGGGGTCTGGAGGGCATGGACAACCACGGTGTATTTTCCAGGCTGAATGGCCGATCCCACAGCCAGCCGGCCTCGCCAGATAAGGCCTCCCAACCAGAAGCCTTTTTTTATTTCTTCGAAGGTTACCTTGAGTTCCTGGGAACTGCTGCTGTATGACAATTGTTGGGGATGCTCGATCTTTTCCGTTATCGGCCCGCTGATCTGCTGGGTCTCCCCGGGCAGGACAGCGATATTCTGTGAGGGTTCCAGAAACCGGGCCAGAAAGGCGTCCAGAAAGGCCAGAAGGAGGAAGAGACAAAGGAGGGCGGCCAGCCTCCCGACCCAGATTCTCCAATGCAGGGTTCCCTGAAGATCCATAGTAAAACTCTTATATCAGATTCCCTACTGGAATCCAACCCGGGGAGGTTACCAGGTCCCTCCAAGAAGAAAATCGTCCCCGGAACAATAGAATGGACCCGGGGACGATTCTTCTTGTGGGACGAACTAGCGGTTTACTTTTTAAAGATATCGGTCTTGCTGATATTCATCAGCCTCTGGGCTTTTCCGTCCTGATGATAATAAACCCGCACCTCATCTCCGGAGTCCCAGGCTTTTGGTTCCAGGTTGATAGTTTCCTCAGGAACCGAGAAGACCACCAGAAGCTTTTGCCTGCCGGAATAGATGGTAATGGTTTTCTTTTCTTTGTCGATGACCGGGAATTTTTTGGGCTTGTCCGTTTGTTTATCATAGACCAAGGTGTCATCTTTAGCGACGTTCTTTTTCATCTCCACCAGTTGGAAGGTGATGGTTTTAAAGTTCTGGGAGGCCTTGTCAAAAATGATGATTTCGTTTTTATCCGTATCGAGCTTCATGCGATAGCCGGCCTTCGGATCCGGCCCCATTTCCCTCAGGTCTTCAGGCAAGCTATAGGTGATGGGCGGGAGATGGGTGTACTCCGGTTTACCTATATCGGCCTTCATGTCGCGAATAAAGGTTACGATCTTTTTATCTTTATCAAATTCAATGACCCGTCCCTGATCCACTTTGCCTAATTCGCTGCAACCGAGAACGAAAGCCAGCGGCAGGACAGTCATCAAAAAAGGCCAGGAATATTTTTTCCCCATAGGTTCTTCTCCTTCTTTCAATAACCTGAAAATGTTTTGTTTATAGGCCGGGGCCTTATTTAGGCCTGGCCTTTTTTCGCTGCGATTTCCTGCTTGGCCCCTTGAAGCATCCGCACCAGAATATAGAGGGACAGGGCAGCGACCAGACCGAGAATCAGGACGGTCGAGGCGGCATCCATAGCGACCTTCCAACTCGGAATGTATCTGGGGAGCAGTTTCATGATAACCGAGATCCCGCAGCCAATAACGGCCAACCCAAAAGCGATCCGAATCCCGTAGCCTTTTATATACTTGGTGGCCACGGTGCCGACCTGGGCCCCCATGGCGGCCCCGACCAGCATGATAACGGCGGCTAACAGCTCGGTTCGGCCCTTGTAGGTGTAGGTGGCGGCCCCGTAGAGGCCGGAAATCATGACCTCAAACAAATCCGTTCCCACGGCCACATGGGTGGGGCAGCCGACGAAGTAGATCAGGGCCGGCATGCGGATCAATCCCCCGCCGATCCCCAGGATACCGGCCAGCCAGCCGGTCAGGAAACTGACAAAAATCGGCAGCCAGACGGTGCAATAAACCTGGGCTTCTTTGAAGTGCACCATCGGAGGGATCTTGAGCTTATGCAGGGTCTTATGCCATTCGATTCCGGTGGCCAACTTATCTATCTCTTCTCCCCGGGCCCGAGACTCCCGCTCTTTCTTTTTTTTCTTAGCCACATCGGCAAAGACCATCCAGGCGATCAGGGTCAGCAGGATGATATACATCCAGCGGACATAGAGTTCCACTTTACCCAGACGCTCCAGCCACATGATCATTTGGGCCCCGACCTCGAAACCGACGATCGTCCCGACCAGCATGATCAGTCCCAGACGATAATCGACGTTGCCGAATTTACCGTGCCGCATGGTGGAGATGAGAGATTTCCCGGCCATGTGGGCGATATCCGTCCCGATGGCGAAGGCCATGGGGAAACCAAGGATATTCAGGCCGGGGGTAACCATCCAGGCCCCGCCCATGCCGAAAAAGCCGCCGATGATTCCGACGCCGATCCCCAGGATGATCAAACCAGGCCAGAAGATCGTCACCCCGGAGATGGGCATGAGTATATATAACCAATCCATAGATTAACCTCCTAAAACGAAATTATGTTTTAACTCCCTCAATTCTTTTTCCTTAAGCCGATTGCCGAAGGCTGACAGACCGCAGCTAATTAATGTTCGGCCAATTCCCTTGAACTCAAGTCGATGCCGATATTTCTCATTACCAGATCGGCCAAGACGCCGAAGAGCAACCCTATGACAGGTATGGATATGACTGTGACAATCGTAAAATAGAGATGGCTTTCATTATAGAGATTTGCCCACCAGGCCTCCCAGCCTGTTAACTTGCGGGTGTCGGCCACAATCACCATAAGAGAGGCCTTTTCACCAGCGGCCAGGACCAGCTCCGGAAGAAGCAGGGTGAGCATTCCCATCCAGGCCATGATTGATTTCCAATGTTTTTTCATAAATCCCTCCTTTTAATTAACGTATAACGGTCACGGTGCAGGGGGCCTGGGCCACTACCTTGGCGGCGGTACTTCCCATCATGGCCCGTTTCATCCCCGTGCGGCCGGTGCTGCCCAACAGGATGCGGTCGCATTGCATCTTTATGGCCCGTTTGATGATATTATTGGCCGGCACCAGGCCTGTTTCTATGACCGTTTTTACTTTTATATTTTTTTTGTCGAAAAGGGCCTTGGCCTTATCCAAGGCCTTGAGGGCCTCGGCTTCCAGTTTATCCTGGATGCCGGGCGGCATGTCATCGAAGTCGTCTTTGAAGAAGTAAGCCACTGACATGATGGTTACATCGGCCCCTTCATTCTCGGCCAATTCCAGGGCCCGCTTAACGGCCTTCATGGCTTGCTCCGAGCCGTCTGTTGCCACTAATATCTTCATAAAACCTCCTTATTAAAATTGATAAAAAGGATCATCAAGACATTTATTCCCGGTTTTCCAGAGGTTCTATAGGCAAAATCCATGCCACCTCATTATCGGGATCCTCTTCGGGCCGTTATTAAAAAATATGAAAAAAAATAAGAGGTTAGTGAAAAGGAGCCGGTCCCTGAAGTAGGGTCAACCCATAAGTTGAAACTTTTAAAGACGTGAGTGTCATCAAACCATAGACACTTTAAAGGGGGCGGTGTCTCTTTAATGAACCCAGCTATTCGGTCCGGATTAGTGGCTCTTAGTCACCTTTTGGACAACTCAAAAAACAAGACCCCCAAACCCCCTTTCTTCAAAACCAAAAAAAATTTCAAATAGCTTCGATAGGTTTTTCCTTTAACTTTTTGGCTGAAGCGGGTACAGTTCATAGTAAAAGGAAAAACAAGAGGGGCAGGCCTTTCCGGGCCCAACTCCTCCTGCTCGTGGAGGCACCTTTTCAATCGATCAAACCAACAAGGAGGAATTATTAATGAAGGATATTTTTTTAACCGGACCGAAAAACCCGGTAAAAGTCCAGGACAATACCTTCCGGGATGGCCATCAATCCCTTTTGGCCACCCGGATGAAAACCGAAGATATGATACCCATTGCCGAGCAGATGGACGAGGTGGGTTTTTGGGCCATGGAGGTCTGGGGCGGGGCGACCTTTGACACCATGCACCGCTTTCTGGAAGAGGACCCCTTTGAAAGGCTTCGGACCCTGAAAAAATACATCAAGAAAACCCCCCTGACCATGCTCCTGCGGGGGCAGAACCTGGTGGGCTACCGCAATTATGCCGATGACGTTTGTCGGCTCTTTGTGGATAAATCCTGCGAGGCCGGTATGGATGTCTTCCGTGTTTTTGACGCCCTGAACGATTTTCGAAACTTTGAAACCTGCGTAGAGCGCATCAAGGCCAATGGCAAACATTTCCAGGCCGCCATCTGCTATTCCTTAACCGAACGCCGTCTGGGCGGGCCGGTTTTTAATATGGACTATTATGTCAACAAGGCCAAGGAACTGGAGGCCATGGGGGCCGATACCCTGTGTATCAAAGACATGGCCGGCATTATTGCCCCCTATGACATAGCCGAACTGGTTCTGGAACTTAAAAAATATATCAAGATACCCATTCACCTCCATACCCACTACACCAGCGGCATGGCGTCCATGACCTATTTAAAGGCCATCGAGGCCGGGGTGGATATCATCGACACCTGTCTGGCCCCTTTTGCCTTAAGGACCTCCCAACCGGCCATTGAACCGTTGGTGGCGGCCTTGAGGGGAACGTCGCGGGATCCGGAATTCGACCTGAACAAGCTCTTGGAGCTGGGAGAGCACCTGGAGTCCATTGCCCACAAGTACGGCAATTTTCTGGCCACCAATCGCCTGTCGGTCATTGACACGGCCGTTCTGGTCCACCAGGTTCCGGGCGGGATGATCTCCAATCTGGTCAGCCAGCTTAAGGAGGCCAAGGCCCTGCACCGGTTGCAGGAGGTCTATGCCGAGGTGCCGGTGACCCGGAAAGAATTGGGCACTGCACCGCTGGTCACCCCGACCTCACAAATCGTCGGGGTCCAGGCGGTGATGAACGTCCTCTTGGGAAAGTATAAGATGGTTACCAACCAGGTTAAGGATCTGGTTTACGGGCTCTACGGAAAAACCCCGACCCCCATAGATCCGGAGGTCCAGAAAATCGTGCTCAAGAATTATAAGCGCGGCCAGACGCCGGTCACCGGCCGGGCCGCCGATTATCTGGAACCGGAACTGGAGGGAGCCAGAAAAAAGATCGGAACCCTGGCCAAGGATGATTACGACCTGCTGGTCTATGCCTTATACCCGACCACGGGAGAACAATTTCTAAAGAAAAAGTACGGGCTGGAAGAAAAACAGCAACAGGCCTCTGCTTAAACCCTGCCTTTCCCGGGATCCCTTCCCTTTTGGCAGGGGAAGGGATCCGCTAACACCTCGGGTAGACGAACCGTTATGAAGACTCGATTGGCCCTCCAGAAAGAATCCCCCAAGGTCCTTCTTCTGGCCCAACTGGACCAAATCATTCCACCTGTTAGCCAGTTTTTGTTTTCTTCCGGCAAGGCCGGCACCCTTGATCTGGCCGCCCTGGGGGAGCGCTTTGAAAAAGAGTGGGAATTTCTGGATGACCATTTGACCCAGGAAGACCGGACCCTGCTCAAGGAACTCCTGCTGCCCTCCGAACCCTATGACTTGAAGATTGTTGAGAAACTCGGCTTCCTGGAGTCTCTTTTTCCGGCCCGGGATTCGTTCCTGGTCTGCGATCTGATCATCGCCAGGATACTTAAGGAGACCGCTTCTTCTCCGGAGCTTCAGGTTTCGCCCCAATTATTTATCGAGCTGCTTAACTTTTACAATCAGAGGATTCCGGAATTCCTGATTCTGGCCGATGTCTTGCTCCGGATTATTTGGCCGGCCGAAAACCCGGCCATCAGGCGCGCGGTAAAAACCAAGGCCTGCGCCGTCCTCATTAATCATTTCGAGATCGAGACCCTGATTATTTATATTTCCTGCCATCCGCAGATTCCTGAAAGGGGAAAACAGATCCTCTTCCAGAGCCTGACGGCCTTTCAGAAAATATACCGTAAGTTTCTGGAGGTGCAGGAGCAGATCGGAAATAAAAATCTTATCAGCCTGAAATGGTTTGGCGAAGACTTCGACCAGCTCAAGAAGCGGGGGGAATTTCGGGACAGCTTTTCCAACCTGGTCAACCAGTTTTTGGAAACCCTGCGCAGCAAGAAGAAAAAGGAAGCCCTTCAGGTGGGAAGATTCCTGGTCCTTCGTTTCAATAATGAAGACATCTTGCGCATTCTTCATATGAAAATACAGGGGGGAGACCTCCGGACGAATTTTCTGCTGACGAATTTTGTCTATCGCCAGATTCATGCCATCATGCAGGACTTCCGCCGGGGCTATATATCTCAAAAACTGGATCAGGAACTGACCCATTTTATTGCGGAGATGGAAACCGAGAGTTTTGAATCCATGCGCATGATCACCGTCGGGAAGGTGCCGGCTCCCCTCATCCTGCAAGGGTTGGTCAAGGAGATCCGTCCGCCTCAACTGGATCCCCTCCATCCTGAATTGACGGAAAAATTAACCCAGTATCATTTGACCGCCCTTTTCGATTTATATCCGGTCAGTCTCGCGGCCCAGGAAATTCTCCTGATTGTTAGTCAAATCGCCGAGAACCTGGAGTTGAAGAAAGAAGGGCTGGTCAAATTCATTTCCTATTTGGAACGGTTGTTGAATTTTCTTCAGCAATTGGAGGAAATGGAAATTCAAATCCGCCCCGGTCCCCTTTACGGCATTATCCTGAATCCCTTCCAGATGAACTCCCTTTCCCTGATCGAGGAAGGCGCCTATTTCGCCTCCACCGGATACTGGCTGCGGACCACCATTCCCCCCAGCCTGATCCGCTGCATCAATCCCCGGTCTATTCCCAACTGCCTGGGCGTATTGGACCGCCACATTTTTTCACGGATTTCCCTGTTGACCGGGGCCTATCGGGGAACGCCCTTTGATCTCGACAGCACCAACCGCTATGACTGGGATGAAGAACCGGAAACCTGCCAGATCCGTCCGGGATATTTCCTGGTGGACATTCCTTCGGATTTGCTCCGATCCTGGGATAAAACCCAGGCCCTCCAAAAGGAAGCCCTTCAGGAAAAAATTAAAAAGAAGGACTGGACGTAGAAGGGGCTCAAGATATCGATTCTATCCTGAATTATTTGGATTACCTCTGAGACTGATGATAGTATATTTCTAAGGCCATGCCGAAACGTCCCTTTTACAAAATAATCTTCCTGACCTTTATCCTTTTATTCCTGGCCGAATATTTGGAACCTTCGACCATTGGAGTCCGGGCGGGAGTATTTCCCCCAGGCCATGAATCCTTCTTCGCCGGATAATAACCCCTCGGCAGGAACCGCATCTTCCATCCCCCACGCCATGATCTGGGTTGCCTCTCCGGCCGGTGAAAAGCATCTCCCGGAGTCCCCTTATCTGTCAACCTGTCAATCCTTTTCCAACCAACAGTTCCGAAAAGAAATCTATCACCCTCCCCTGTTAGCCTCTTAGACACCTTTCTATTCCTGTTCCGGAAGGAGATGTGGAGTCTTTCTCCGGGACCTCAGCCTTGCACCTTGAGAAGAATCACCGGGAGGGATTGCGATGAAGCCTTTATCTTTAGCCGTCTTGATCGGCCTGTTAGTCCTTTTAGGCGGCGGGTTGATCTTCCTTTCTTTCGTTTTGTTGCAACTGATCTCCAAAGCCTGGGTGACGTTGATTATTACCACCATAGGCTATCTGCTGATCTGGATTATCGTCCGCCTGTTAAGCCGGGACATGGCCTCCATTAAACACGGTTCGCCGGTTTGAAATAAGGGCTGATAGTAAATGTTATAATTAGGGCGACCATCACCTGGACCAGAGGCACTTCAACCTGCCACATCATAAAGGAACGGGTGTAAGCGGCGGATCGGGAGCCAACTCTATTTTAGGGGAAGTCCTTTTGAAAGGGGCGGTTGAAAGACCTTGGGAAGTGTGTTATTGATGCCCTATGGAAACCGTCGTTATTGAAGGGGTAACCCTCTATTTGAGCCATCCGGATGTCCTGACCATCGAATGGGTCGGCCAGCAGGATTTAATTGATCAGGTCCTGGCAGCCTGGCTGGTAGTCGAGGAAAGGGACCTCCCCTTACATCCCCGTCTTATCGGCAAACCGGGAGTAGGCAAAACCACCCTGGCCTATGCCGCGGCCCGCCGTTTGGACCGGGAGATTTATTTTTTTCAGGCCACCATGGACACCCGGCCGGAGGACCTGATCATCACCCCGGTCATTGCCGAGCAGGGGAAGATCCGCTATATGGCCAGCTCCCTGGTGACGGCCATGATCAAGGGCGGGGTCCTGATTCTGGATGAAGGCAATCGGATGAGCGAAAAGAGCTGGGCCTCTCTGGCTCCCCTGCTGGACAACCGCCGTTATGTGGAGTCGATTGTCACCGGCGTCAAGATCCCGGCCCAGCCCGAATTCCGCTTTTGCGCCACCATGAACGACGACGCCAGCACCTTTGAACTGCCGGAATATATCCATTCCCGCCTCCAGCCCCAGATCTTCATCGATTTTCCGGAACCGGAGGAAGAGCGCCTTATTCTGAAAAAAAATCTCCCCTTCGCCTCGGAGGACATTTTGGATTATGTGGTCCACTTCCTCCAACAGGCCCACCTGGTCCATGAACGCTTTACGGTCCGGGACGGCATCAATGTGGCCCGCTATGCCATCAAGCTTCTCGAGGAAAAGAAAATTCTCAGGAAGGTTCTCGGAGAAGACCGAATGGTCCGGTCCCTGAAGCTGTCGATTGAGATGATCCTGGGAGAGAAGGCCCTGATCTATTTCCGGTTTTAAAGGTTTCATCAAGATAATCCCTTGGTCCCTTTCCATCGCTTATCAGAAATATAAGGCCACAACTTTTGAACGATACAAATCCCTCACCCTTTCGATGGGCAGCCGGTCCTATTTGGGAAAGGGGAAGGAGGAAACATGACCCCTGTGATAAGATCCACGGTGCCTGCAAGATAAAATAGGAAAGGGAATGTTACCATGGCCAACTATGATTATGACATGGGAATCATTGGAGGGGGGGCAGCGGGCCTGACCGTAGCCTCGGGAGCCGCTCAGTTGGGGGCCAAAACGCTCCTGGTGGAAAAGGAGAAGGAGCTGGGTGGGGATTGCCTGCACTATGGCTGCGTGCCCAGCAAGACGTTGATCCGAACAGCCCAGGTCTATCATCTCCTGAAAAATGCGAAAGCCTACGGACTTCCTCCGGTGGAGGTGCCGCCTGTGGATTACGGCGAGATCAGGAAAAGGATCCAGTCGGTTATCGGCACCATACAGAAACATGATTCTGAAGAGCGATTCTGCGGGCTTGGCGCCAAGGTAGAATTTGGGAACCCGTTATTCGTGGACGAACACGCCATCCGGCTTAATGGCGCCACCTATTCGGCCAAGAACTGGGTCATCGCCAGCGGCTCTTCGCCGGGGATCCCCCGCCTGGAAGGCCTGGACCGTACTCCCCACATCACCAACAAGGAGATCTTTTCTCTTGATCATCTCCCGAAGTCCATGATCATTTTAGGCGCCGGCCCCATGGCGATCGAAATGGCCCAGGCCTTCTGCCGCCTGGGGACCAAAGTGGCGCTGATACAGCGGAGCGGGCAGATCCTCACCAAAGAGGATAAAGATTTGGCTGATGAGGTGATGCGGGTCCTGGGTTCCGAAGGAGTCGCTTTCTATCTGAACGCCTCGGTGGTCTCCACCCGGGACCTGGGAAATGAACGGGAAGTGGTCATCAAGAATGAAACCGGCCAGGAGATTCGACTGGCGGCGGAGCAGATGCTGGTGGCCATGGGCAGGGACCCCAACCTCCAAGGGCTCGGTCTTGATCAAATCGGGGTGGTCTTTGATCGAAAGGGGTTGCAGGTGGACGAGCGATTACGGACTACCCAGAAACACATTTACGGCGCCGGCGATGTGACCGGGGCCTTTCAGTTCACCCATGCGGCAGGCTATGAGGGCGGGATCGTAATCAGTAATGCTATCTTCCATCTGCCAAGAAAGGCCGATTACACTTTCATACCCTGGTGCACCTTCACCGATCCGGAACTGGCCAGCATTGGAATGAACGAAAAGAGGGCCAAAGAAGCCGGCCTGGAGTACAGCGTCTGGACGGAAGCCTTCCTCGGCAATGATCGCAGCCTGGCGGAAGGGGAGAAAGTGGGCCGGATCAAGATGATCCTGGACAAACACGAGAAACCTTTGGGCGTTCAGATTCTTGGCCCTCAAGCCGGGGAGTTGCTGAGCGAATGGGTGGCCGTATTAAACGGCAAGGTCAAGCTTTCCACTCTGGCCTCGGCAGTGCATCCCTATCCCACCCTGGGAGAGATTAACAAGCGGGTGGCCGGCACCTTCTTATCGCCGAAAATATTCTCGGACCGGATGAGGAAAGGACTCACCTTCTTTTTTCATTTAAAAGGGCGGGCTTGCGGATAAAAGAAGACCGGGAAGGGGATGGCCCCGCCGGAGGGGATGACTCAGAAAACATCATATTAAGGGAGGAGGTCGGCAAATGAAATTAGCTATGGTGGGTCTGGGTCGAATGGGCATGAATATGGCCCGGCGGCTGCTGCAGGGAGGACACGAAGTGGTGGCTTACAACCGGACGCCCCAAAAAACGGATGAATTAGCCAAGGAAGGGGCCCTGCCGGCCCACACGCTCTCGGAAGTGGTGAAAAAACTCCCCGCGCCGCGGATCATCTGGATCATGCTGCCTGCCGGGACCGCGGTGGATGACCATCTGGTCCAGCTCAAGGAGATCCTCTCGCCCGGTGACATCATGATTGACGGTGGAAACACCTACTTCAAGGATGATATCCGGCGTGCAGAATCTCTATCGGAAAAAGAAATATCCTTTCTGGACGTCGGGGTCAGTGGCGGCATCTGGGGCCTTGAATTAGGCTACTGTCTCATGATCGGGGGGACCAGAGCCGCCTATGAAAAATTGGAGCCCCTGTTCAAGGAAGACAATTTGACATCGGTCTCTATGGGCCAATGCTTCTCGAACCTCTAACGGTTTTCCCGTTCCTTCAACCGCTTTTCCATCTCCTGCAGCAATGGTCCGCCTTCCCTCCAGAGCCGGCAACTGTTGACCAGCAGAGGGAGGCCTTCGAATTCTTCCCTGGTCTTGGGGATAGGACGCGGATCCCGGGTCTGCTGGGCCCAGAAGCCATGCAGGGCAGCCGGCCCCATGGCCAGAATCAAATGGGTCATATGGCTGCAGCCTTCTATCCCTCCGAGTTTTTTCCTTATCTCATCGCTGAAGCCGGCTGTAATAGAAATGCCAACCACCTTTTTTACGGTATCCTGCACGGTTGGGCATTGATCATGGGGCACCTGCCGCATCTCCGCCTCGGCATCCAGAATAGTCAAAGGCCAGTTGCCGATCAGGAGGCGGACGCACATCCAATGGACCACCCCCGAAGGCCTTTCCTTGCCTTCCCAGGTATAGCCGGGCATCAGCCGTTCGTCCCTTAACCAGCCTTCGATAATGACCTGGTTATTTTCCAAGGGATAGGTTTTTATCTCAATGCGTCGCTCATGGACCGGCGCTTCCCGGATCAACGCTTGTATCCGGCTCGGGGTATTCCCTTTTTTGTCCATTAAGAATTTTCCTTTAAATTGGGGCCGATTTATCAAAGACAGGATTTTCTAAAGGAGGTGATTATTCTTGAGGCGGGATGGTATGGCGGATCATCTTGCCTTCGGTCATATAGACCACCATTTCGGCGATGTTGGTGGCATGGTCGGCAATCCGCTCCAGGTATTTGGAAATATAGGTGATCTTGATGGCTCGGCTGATGGTGGTGTTGTCCTTGAGCATGAATAGAAGCAGTTCGTTAAAAATTTGGACGGTCAATTGGTCCACTTCATCATCCCGATTAATGACCTCATAGGCCAGGGCCGGGTTTCGATTCAGAAAGGCCTCCAGGACATCGCGGAGCATTCCCTGGGCGATTTCAGCCATCCGGGGAATATCCATATAGGGCTTAAGCTGGGGTTCCTGATTCAGCTCCAAGGCCCGTTCGCAGATATCCACCGCATAGTCACCCATCCGTTCCAGGTCGGTGGTGATCTTCATGGCCGTGGTGATGAATCGCAAATCTCCGGCCGTGGGCTGGCGTAAGGCCAACAGCCGGATACACTCCTCATCGATCTCAACATCAAAGGTATTGATCCGGGCGTCCTGGTCGATAACCTCGCGGGCCAATTCGCTGTCCCGCTCCCGGAGGGATTCTATAGAACGGCCGATGGCCTCTTCCACCAGGGATCCCAACTTGAGGATTTTCACCCTGAGTTCCAGCAGTTCGTCTTCAAAAATGGTCATTTTTTGTTTCCTCCTGGGGACAAGCATCTTCCCGGGTTGGATTGGGAAGAGGGGCCGGCTGCCTATAAATTTCGCAATGCTTAGGATTATAGGCTAATAAAGCCCCATATTCAATAATAACTTGGCCCGGCGGTCTTTTTTTAATCACCACCTCCCCATGAGGCCGGTTGTGTCCGCCCCCGGCCCCATGGTATGATCCGGGGCATGAGAGAAAATCCCTTTCAATTCCAAAACCTCCGCCTGGTCCCCATTCTTCACAATCGTCTGGAGTTTGCCATAGAGGTCTTCCGGCAATTTTCGGAATTCAACCCGGAGGCCGTAGCCCTGGAACTGCCTGTGACCTTGAGAGAACAGATAAGTGAGGCTGTTAAAAGACTTCCTTATTTGTCGGTGATTGTCTATCCGGAGAAATCAGGCCGGCAGGTCTATCTCCCCATTGAAACGGTAGATGGAATCATGGAGGGTCTCCGGCTGGGAATGGAAAACAACCGGCCCCTTTATTTTATAGATCGGGACACCGAGGGCTATGCCCGGCATTTCGAGCCCATGCCGGATCCCTATGCCATTACCCGGGTGGGCTATCAGGCTTACTGCCTGGCCTATTTCAAGGAAAGGGGCAGGGAGACCCCGGAAATCGATGATCTGCTGCGGGAAAGGACTATGGCTTATCATCTGAAGAAGATGAACCTGGAATTCAAACGGGTCCTGGTAGTCTGCGGTCTGGCCCATTGGGCCGGCATTCTCCGGGAACTGGACAGAGGCCCCGAGCTGCCCTTCGGGCGGCAAAAACGGGCCGGGGTAGTGGTCGGCTTTCTTAAAGAAAGCTCCAGTCGGGAAATCCTGTCCGAGATGCCTTATCTCCAACAGAGGTACGAAGAAGAAAGGGACCTTTGTCTGGTTGAAGGAAAGACGTTCCGGCTGGACCGCCTGGAGGTCCAGGAGGAATTGCTGCAGCAGGCCAGGGAGCAGCATTTCAAGAACAGCCGTGAGAAGCTGGAGGCCTTCCAGATAGCCCTGATCACGAAATTCGCCGGAAACCTGGCCCTGATTCAGGGCGGGCTGGCCCCTGATTTTTACCAACTTATGTTGGCTGCCCGAGGCGGGGTCAACGACAACTTCGCCTATGAGGTCTGGGATATCGGCTCGCGCTATCCCTTTCAGGAAAAGGATTCCAGGCTCCCGGAGATAGAAGTCAGCGGCGAGGATCTGAAGATCAATCAAAAAAAGGTTCGATTTTATCGCCATTTCCGCACCTTCCGGCGCCGGCTGGTCCCGGTTCCCGGCAAGCGCAGGCCGTCTCCGGCTGAAAAAGAGGAATTTAAAAAACACTGGAGCGGCCGGCATATCTGTTCCTTTCCTCCTGAGGATATCCGGGTCGAGGGCCTGGGCGATTATGTCAAGAAAAAGGTCCGCGGGGTTTTATCCCAGGAGCAGGTCCGGGTGGTGCCCTTCTCAACCTCCATGCTGGACGGGCTGGAGGTGCGGGAGACCCTGCGCCATCTGGTGGAAAGAAAGGTCTTTGTCAAGGAAGAGATCCGGGTTCGGGGCAGGGTAGGGTCGGTCGTCTTTATCTTGGACGAGGATGAAACGGAACTGGGGGCAGCCGAGCATTTTCCCTGGAAGCTCACCTGGCTGGGGGAGCACAACCAGGAGTCGGATATGGCCTTTTATGCCACGCCAGCGGGCGAGGAGGTAATCGGCCCGGGGATTTCCCGCTGCGAGTACGGCGGGTTCGTCCTCAGTTATCCACCCTATCGGATGCTTGATGTCTGGCGGGACCGTTTTTTTGAGCAGGCCCGATCCAAGGCCGAGCGGCTCCTCCTGGCCGGGATCGATTACAGCGAGGAACGCTTGGTGGCCTATATTGCTGCCAGGCCGCCCCGATCGTACTGCCAGACCTTTGCTCACAAGCTGAGGCGCAAAATTGTCTATCTCCCGATCGGCCAGTTTTCCCCGGTCCTCCTGAATAAGGTCCGCTTCTTCCACGTCCTGGAAGGCTACGAAACCCGCAACGTCGCCTCCTTTTATATTAGGAATTAAATTTTTAGTATCGTTCAAAAGTTTTGGCACGGGCGCATTATGGCCTGAAAGGGGACCGGGGGTCTTGATTTCAAGGCTTGTCCAAAGGGGGATTCTTCCCGCCAATCCGGCCCAGATTTCTAAGGTTGGTTTAGAGCCGGGCCTTCAGCCAACCGGACAAACAGCTTTGCTGAAGGCCTGCTTAAGGCATTATCGTCACCCTTCCAGCCCCGCTAAAAGCGGGATTTCAAGGTGGGGAGTTTATGGTGGACAACCTTGAAATCAAGACCCCCGGTCCTCTTTCATCGGGTATCAGTACTGTAATGCCCAAACTTTTGAACGATAACAAATTCTAAGCGCAAGTCCGGAGAGACCATTCATCAAGTGACTTCTTTGGCCTTTTGCAGAGTGGTGAAGTAGAGGAAAAGGCGGATGCCGACAGGGGCCAGGGATTTGGTCTTGGCCAGCATTTCTTTGTAGGCCAGCAGTTGATCGCGATACAGGACGGCCTGCTGATCCATAAAATCCTCCAGCGCTGTCCCTTCGGGAAGCCGCCCGGTTTTGTAATCGACCAGAAGCCATTCCTTCCCATCAAAGACGATCCGGTCAATTACCCCGCTGCGGATGGTGTCCGTATCCAACCGATCTTCCAGGCCCCATTCGCTCGCTGCAAAGGGGAAATCGGATCCAAGGATAGTTAAGCAAAAGGATTCATTCCGGCAAGCGGCTACTTCCTCCAAGAGATCGGCCGAGGTCATTGAGGCCGTTTCCCAATCAAGGCCTTCGGCTGTCAGGGCTTGAGCAACGGCCGCCGGGGTCGGCGGCTCTTTTCCCAAAGACAGGTCCTGAAAAATCCGATGGATGACGATACCCCGGGCCTTTCCCATGGGGTCTCTATAGGATTCATCAGGGGTTTCTTCCATCTCCCAGTCCGGGACAGCGGTTTCTTTATCACCTAATCCTGAGGGCCTGATGACCTGATAAGGAATCGGCTCGGGTTGGAAGGGCAGGGTATTGGGCTCTTTTTCAATGAAGGGCGGTTCGGGTTTGGCCGTTTCCTCCATCACCTCCGGATCATAAAGGCGTTGTATTTGTTCTTGAGGGCTGGCCTGATTCAGAAGATAAAAGAGGAGAGAGTCTTTCTCAGCCTTTAATCCATCGGCCTCTTCGGAAACCAGGCCGCTCATCTGAAGGGCCGATTTGGCCCGGGTCAGGGCGACGTAATAAAGGCGTTTGGCCTCCCCAAGGGCGCGGGCCTTTTTCAGATTTTTTAAGAGACCATAAGTCCCCGGATCTTCTTTCGTCCTCCGGTCCGGTCTCAAGGCAATCAGATGCTCTTCCCGATTTCCCGGCAGCCGTTCCAGGAGATAGGGAGGATGGTCATAGTTTCCGCGCTCCAGGGGGTTTCGATCGCTGTGGGGGATAAAAACGGAATCAAATTCCAACCCCTTGGCCCGGTGAACGGTCATGAGCTGAACCGCAGAGCGGTCGGAGAGGGGGTCGGGCGGGGCATAGGCCTTCCGGAGAAGAAGTTCCAGATGATGGAGGGTTTCCTCAGGAGCTCCCCGTTCGGCTTGAAAAATATAATCCAGGAACCGGCGGCAGTTGCGGACCCCGGACAAACCGTAGCGGGCCGCCGCCGCCTTAGGACCGGTCAAATCTTCCCAGGCCAGTTGAATCAAGCGAAAGACAGGCCGGCGGCCGACCAGGCCTTGATAATAATCAAGGACCGATCCAAGCTGTTGGACGGACGGGGGAACCCCGGAATCCCCGAGCAAAGAGCCTGATCTTGTCCGAGAAGAGCGCAGCCGGGGTCTTGGCTATCTGATGGAGCCTATCCAAACCCACCCAGCACCAATGGGATCGCAGCAAAGAAAGCCAGGACAAATCATCCTGGGGCCTTATCAAGGCCCGGGTAAGGGCCAGCAAGTCTTTCACCTCCGGCCTTTCCTGCAACAAGAGACCTTCCTGGACCTGAACCTGCAACCCCTGGGCATAGAGGCCCTGCAGGTAAATCGGCAGATGGGTCCGGGCAAAAAGCAATATGCCGACCGATCGGTCCGGATTTTCCTGAGTCGTTTGCCTGACTGCTCCGGCTAACCAGGCGGCTTCCTTCTGACGGGCCTGAAAAGGATTTCCTCGGCTGTTGAAGAGGGCCAGGCCGATCCTCCCCGGCTCCTTCCCGGCCATTTCCGGGGCGGCCTCGGACTCCCGGAAGAGGACTTCATCGGCTTCCGGATTGGGGTCGGCCATGATGGTTTTGGAGAAGAGTTCATTGACGAAATCAATCAGGAGCGGGCGGGAACGAAAATTGGTATCGACATAAATAGACCTTAAGGGCAGATAACCCTGACCCGGAAGGGGAAGACCGTCTTTGGCCTGGATAAAAAGAGAGACCTCGGCCTTTCGAAAGCCGTAAATGGATTGCTTGGGATCCCCGACGATAAAGAGGGTCCGTCCGTCCCCGGGAGACCAACCGGCACAAAGGAGCTGGAGCAGCCGCCATTGATTGTAACTGGTGTCCTGGAATTCATCGACCAGGAGGTGATTGATTTTCTGATCCAGGATGAGCTGGATATCGCTGGGGGATTCCTCGTTTCCCATTACCCGAAGAGCACCCTGCTCCATCTCAACAAAATCGATGACGCCTCTCCGTTGGCAAAGGCGTTGATAGTGTTCGATAGCCAGACTGATTAATAGCATGAGGTCGAATAGAAGGGCACTGTCCCCGGGGGGGGTTTGAGGAAGAGGAAATTTGGTTATCCGGTCCAACCGGTTTCCCACCGTTTCGGGAAGCCGGGCAATCCGGTCCGCCCACTCGCCCTTACTGAAACCCTGGGGGAAGCCGGTCTTAGGGCCGTAATTTTTTCGAACCGCACCGGCCTTGGTCAGGAAGGTCTGGGCCAGGGTCTGCCAGCGGGGCAGGTCCGCCCAGGTCGTTTCCGGTAGAACCGGCGGCAGTTCGTCGGCAACTGCAGCCTGCTGATCCCTGAGACTGGAATAAAATCCCGGCCAATTCTGACCCAAATCGGTTGCGGACAAACGCTGCCGCAATTCACCCAGATAAAAACCGACCAGTTTCCCAAGGTGATCCTTCAAGACCCGGTCAAGATGCTCCAGATCCCGATAACGGGTGACTTCATAGACCAGGTCGGAGAGCAAATCCCGTTGAGCCACTAATCGGCCCAAATCGTCGACCAGGGAATCCCAGCGGTTGTTCATGGCTAAGAGATACCGTTCCAGGGCCTGCCGGCTTGGGTCGGCCGAGGGGAGGATTCGCAGAGACTGATAGGTTTGTTCGATGGCCTTATGGATGAGATCCGGTTGTTCCTCTTCGGAAAGGGGCGTCGCTTCAAGAGGGACCTTAGCTTCGGCCGGGGCCTGCCGGTTCAGTCGGGCGCAAAATTTATGGAAGGTCATGACCTGAAGGCCATCCGGGGTTTGGAAGAGATAGCGATGTCGGGCGTGCTTTTTGAGGGCTTGGCGGGCTGCCGGGAGCAAGGCCTGCATCCAGGGAGAATCTCCCGAATCGCCTTTTTCCGCCTGCTGAAGGAGGCTCCGAATCCTTTCCACCATTTCATTGGCGGCTTTGTTGGTAAAGGTCAGGGCCAGTATCTCCCCGGGATGGCGGACCAAAGTTAGAAGATGGATAAAACGGGCTGTCAGCAGCGAGGTCTTTCCGGCCCCGGCCGGAGATTCCACATGAAAGCTTTCTTCAGGGGAAAGGGCCTGCTGGCGCTGAGCAAAATCCGACGGCAGGTTAGGCATAGGAAGGCCGGTCCTTTTTCCAATAGGGGCATAGAGTCAGATAATCGCAATTCCTGCAGGCCCCAAGATTTTGACCTTCCGGTTTGGGGTTTGGATCCGGACCCAATGTTCCGCCGGCCAACTTTCGTCCCAACTCCCGGATTATTTTTTCCCATTCTTCCAGCAGGGATCCCCACTGGGTACTCTCCTTTAAGGGATCCCAAAGCCGGCAATCGGCCTCGGATCTAAGACCGATGTAACCGGCCCTAAGGTGTTCGAATCGGCCTTCCAGGAGGTCCGGTTGATTTTTTAAGGCCAACAGATAAAGGGGGAGCTGGGGCAGGAGAAAGCGGCGGGTGAGGTCATTTCCGGCAGGGAGGCTGCCGCTCTTGTAATCCCAGCAGGCCGCTTGTTTCGTTCCGGGGTTTATATCCACCCGGTCGATGCGGCCTTGAATCGCCAGAGGCCAATCGGCTCTCTGAAGGCTGTGAAAGGTCACCTCCTCGCCGGCCCACTGCCAGCCCCGGGACAAACGCTCCTGTTCCTGATCCAGCCACTTGCCCAAAAGACCTTGATCGGCCTGCCCATCCCCGATTAAACGCCTTTTTTCCACCTGCCAATGAGAGTCTTCGAGACGGCCGCCTAACCGGGTTTCAATAAGGTGCTCCAGGAATGGATAAACAGCCTCCCAACTGTCCGGAGCCAATAGGGTTTCCCTGACCTCTTTGGTAAAAGAGGCCAGGACTCCATGAAGAAAGTTTCCCCTTTCCAGGGGAGATAGGCCGATTTCAATTTCTTCCAAAGGCGAGAGCCCTAAAATCCTGTTCATAAAAAACTTGAAGGGGCAGGACAAGGCCATTTCCAGCGCGGTGGCGGAAATAGTCGCTGGAACCGGAGAAGGGCTAAGTTTTTCGTCAGGGGACGGATAGGTTAAAGGATAATGGTGAATTCCCTGAAAGGTCTGCCGGACCCATTCGGCCCGGAACCAGGCTTTCCCGGGGAAAAACCAGAAATTTTGCTTGGCGCTCCCCTGAGGCAGAGATTCCTTGGGCCACAAAGGAGAAGGGAGGAGTTTTTCACCATCTTCCTCCGCAGGCCGGGTCAGGGTGATCAGAGGGGAAGCAGTCTTCAGGTGAGTGAAGGTCAGGTGAGCAAAGGCGTATTGGCTTTCAGGGGTGGCTCCCTGCACCTTTTTTCGTTCTTCGGGCAGCAAAAAGGGTAAAGCGCGGCTGGGCTGCGGCAGGCTTCCTTCGGACAGGCCGACTAAAAACAATTTCTCAAAGGCCAGTCCCCGGGCCTCAATCAGCCCCAAGACTTGAAGGCCGCTTTGTTCGTAACCGGGCTCATTGACCAGGGTCTGGCTTAAAAGGTAATTCAACCAGGCATAAAAATCGGCCCCGGTCAGGGGTACATCCTTCAGGTCGCTGGAAAGACTTTCCAGATTTTCTTTGAGATGTTGATAAAGACCTTCCTCCCCGGGAAGGGAGAGCAGCGGGAAGCCAAGCCTCTGCCAGCAACTGGTTAAGACCTTGACCCACTCGGAGCCGCTCTGCCTTGGTTTGGTAAAAGGCTGAAAAAGGCCTTTCCAGAATTCGCCACCGAGGATTTCTTTATCTGGGCCCTCTAATGCCTCCGGATTTAAGTCCCGCAGCAATCGATTTAAAGCCGAATCAATGGAATGCCGCCGCCAGATACGGTCGGCCTGAGCCAGCCGGGATCGAAAGGGCCGCCAGCGGGAGTAATAGGGAGAAAGTAGGAGGGAGAGTAACAGCGTCCTGGGTTCACCCTCTAAAACGAACCGCAAGGGCAGGAGACCGGCTTGGACCATCGGATGCTTTTGAAGGGGCTGCCCCAGGGAGATATTGTAATGACCGGCTTTTTCAGTGACGGAAGGGCCGATTACCTCCTGAAAAGCCCTTGAAAGCTTGGGCGCATAGAGGTCCAGGTTGGGCGATACGACTGCGATTTGATGGAGCGGGAAATCCTGGGCAGAAACGAGAAGTTGGTCAACCAGAAAATAAATTTCCTCCTCGACATTGTCCAAGGTGAAGGCCGAAAGATGGGGCTCCTGATGCAATTGGGTCATGGTTTCTACGGCCCCATACCGCTCTTTTAATACCTCCAGCAGATCCCTTTCAATCGGGGCGGGGTATTCAAAGCCTGCCAGAATGATCTTCCGGGGTAAGGGTAGGGATTTCTGTTGAGCCCGTTGATGAAGAATCCCAGGGAGCCAGGCCGGGTGTAGTCTTCCGGCTTCCTTAAGCCACCGCCTAAACCTGGAGAAAACCTCCTCCCTCCAGGAGATGAGCGGGCTGATTAACGTGTTCCGAAGGGGAGGGAGCTTGTCCCTGATTTTTACCCGAAAGGTTTCATCCAGGAGACGGTACAATTGCAGGTCGGCCGCCAAACCATCAGGCAGCTCGGTTCCTTGGACGGCCGATTCCCAGGTTTTCAGGATTCCAACGACCGAGGCCAGGGATTCTTCCGGCCAGGAGCTGCGCCAGGTCTCTTCCAGCCAGGCATTGAGGCTCAGGACCCTGGGCGGCAGCCAGCCGGAATAACCCTTATTCATCCGGTCCAGGCGGAAGGCATGGCGCAACTGTCGGGCCAGCCGGCCTCCCGAGGTCAGGATCAGGGTCTGCTCATCGGCTTCGGCGATGATCCGGGCCTGCAAGGCTTTGGTGGTAGGGGCGATCCAGTCGGCCATATTTTTTAAACAATACGACGAGTTACTTGGGGGTAGACATCTTTCCGGTGAATGATTCCCAGGATGAGAATCTTATTTTTTATTATTTTAAAAACGATACGGTAATCACTGACCCTTATTTTCCAATAGCCTTTGAGAGTCCGCCGCAATGGTTTTCCATAATATTCAGGTTGGGTGGTAAGGCGATCTTCAATGGCCTTTTTAATCAGGGCTTTATTTCTTGAATCGATTTTAGGCAAATCAATTTTTTTGACATCCGGGTGGTATCTTATTTCAAATGTCATGGTTTTGGAGGTGCGATTCGTTTCAGGACCAGACTTCCTCGTGTTTCAGGGCCTTGGAATCCTTAAAGGACTTCTCGCGATTTTCTGCAAACTTCCCCAGAAGCATATCCTCCTGAACATCCAAAGCCTCTTTCACCAGGTCCCTTAACTTGGTGGACAAGGAAACACCTTCTTTTTTCGCCAGAAACTTAACGTTCTGGTAAAGAGGTTCCTCAAGAACAACATTGATCCTTGGATTTTTGGTGGGCATAATGATTCTCCCTCAAAGTAGTAACTTCAAGTGTACCATAAGTGATGAACCTGGTCAAGACCAACCGAAACAAAGCTGATTTATTTATTGCGGTGCCGCTTCAACGTAAGTTGAAGATCCATGACTATTCTCTCCTGCAATTCCTTGGGAGAAACCACCTCCACATGGGGCAGCCAGCGATAAACCCAGCGGCTGATCCCTTCCAGGCCGTTGACCCGAAACCGTAGTTCCAGGCGCCCGTCTTTGAGATCCCTTTCCCGCTGGCTCTGGTGCCATTTTTTTCTCTGGACATAGGGGCGGCAGACGGGGTCAAAACGCAAGACCACCTCGACGGGCTTGCCATCCACTACGGAGCCGAAGGAGCCGGAAAGCTCGTCTTCCGGGGAGAGGTTCTGGGGAACGAAATAGTCATTCAGGACCTTTAAACCGGCAATCCGGTCCAGGGCGAAGGTCCGGGGTTCCGTCCGGAGATGGCAATAGCCCCTTAGATACCAGAAGTCCTCCTCAAAAAAGAGATAATAGGGGTCGACTTTTCTTTTGGTTTTTTGATCCGATGAGAGGGGCCGGTAGATTAATTTGAGCCGCTGGAAGTTTTTAATAGCCTCAGAAATGATTCCGATCCGGCCGGTTATATCGGCTTGCAGGATCCCACCGGCCAGAACGATGTGTTCCGGAACCCTCGCCTTTTTGAGGGAAAGCTTCTCCTCAATCCGGTCCAGGCTGTTTTCCCAGCCGGACCCCATTCGGCCCATGATCTTCTTGGAAAGGGCCAGGGCCAGGGTCTCTTCCACCGATACTGCGGGTTTTTTCAAGGCGTATCCTTCCATAAAACCGTAACTCCTTTTCTCGCGATCGAAATGAATGGGGAAGCCGGCGGCCTGGATGGTATCCAGGTAGCGATAAACCGTCCTGTCGCAAATCCCCAGCTCTTCGGTCAGGGATTGGACGGTCACCTTTTCCCGGCTGTCCAGCCGGTTCAAAATAAGCATCAAGGAATCAAATTTATACGACAACGCCGGTCCTCAGAGTATTTTATGGGAAGTAATGTACTATAGCAAACTGACAGGGGCCTGTCAGTCTTATTTGTAAAAAATTGCACTATTCAATAAAGTCGTCATCCCGGCGAACCCCGGATCACAGGCCGAGGCCCTTTTCGACCTTGAGGCCGAAGCCGTCGCCCGGCGCCACATCATGACCGACCTTAAGGAGGAGGGTTGGACCGAGCAGGACCATTTCCCTAAGGAGGAGGCAGATTTTGTCAGGATTTGATTTTTCTAGATCAGGAAGATTTATGGAAAGGGGGAGGAAGAGATCCGGAAGGTCTTTCAGATGAATACTAATCCTCAAAAGTATCCTCAAAACTCCTTGGCGTAACTATCTTTGTCCGGCCATATTGTTTGATTACCAACAAGTCCTGATCGCCGGTCACCAGGTAATCGGCATGTGTTTGTTTCGCACAGGCCAGGATTTTATCGTCCTCCGGATCCCTGCAGGCAGGCAAAATCGGTGAGACCTTTTGGACTATCTTTCCAGCGGCCTCTACCAAAACAGTCCAAGCATCTTTTATCTCAGAGGCTGAAACGGAAAATTTTTTACGAAGGTTCCTTTCGAATTCCTGAGCAATGTCGTTGCTCAGAATCAAATCAAATTCTCTCCGGCGCGCCCGGACAAGAAGCTTGGAACAAACGCCTTCGGTAAGAAAAGCGGCGATCAACACATTGGTGTCGAAGACGACTCTCACGATACCCGACTGAATACGTCTTCTTCCGTAATGACTTTGGCCGCTTTGGCTTTTTTAGCCAGCCTTTTCTTAATTTGCCGGAATCGGGCCTCCCAAAGGAAAAGGCTCAGGGATTCCTTCACAATATCGCTTTTATTTCTGCCGGCGGCCTTGGCAAAAGCCTCCAGTTCGGCGGCCATTTGATTCGGCAGGCTAACAGATAAAACGGTCCTCATACGCTTCACCTCTTGTATTACAATACACTACTTAGACCTGAGGTCAAGAAAAAACGTCCGAATGTGCGAGTTAGAACCAACATCCTCAAAACCAAACCAAAACTGAATGGAATGGACAACGTCCCCTCCCACACTGAATTTGCGATATTTTTCCGGTTAGTCCGATTTCAGGTAAATCAAGAAACGTTCAACTCGCTTTTGATTTTCTCGGATAACCAATGGCGGATCAATGTCTGGTAGGGCATGGATTTGGTGACCGCCAATTTTCGGATCATCTGGATTTGGATCGGGTCCACCTTGATGGTTATATTTTTAAGTTTTTTAACCCGGTTGCCGGCTAAAATTTCCTTTTGGAGTTCCGGATCCAGGCTGAAATGGACGGGTTCTTCTACCAGTTCTTCAAGGATATGGGAACGGTCGTAATAATCCGGCCAATTTTCAATCCGGTCTTTATGTTTGCCCATAATCTACCTCCGGGTCCTTTTATAATACCTGATTTCCGCCGGTTTCATGTCCCATCCCGTTATCATCCGTACAAGATTTTTCGATCTTAATTCAAAAATAATGGTCAGATATCTCCCGGCACCCGTTGATCCAAACACCGCATAATGACCTTTTCGAGTTTTCCTGAAAAGGGGTTGATTAAGAAAGACCTCTTCCGCTTCGTCAGTCGTAATGCCATGACCGAGCTCAAGATGAAGGGCGTTGCCCTCGTCCCATTCAAAATCGGATACCCGCACAAAGTTCCCTTTCAAGTCATACATAGTATGACCTTTGTTTTGCTGAAAATCAAGGGATAATGTTGCCCTACTCCCTCTATCATAATCTCAATTTTTTCAAAAGGGAGGGATTACCGAGACCTTCATGGAATTTCTTCTGGTCGTGGGGCACGGTAACGGTCGCGGTCCCTGCCGACCGGTTGCCGTTCTGGTCCTTGCACTCGATGGTCAGGGTATAAATCCGGTCCTCTTCTTTTCCAGACCTTTCCGCCCGGAGTTTTACCGTCAGGTCATCCACGATTTCCCAGTCTTTCACTTTAGGCCCAGCGCCCCGACCGGTTTCGGGTTGGTTACTGGAAACGGAGGTGATCCGGCAAACAGGTCGAGGATCGCAGGCATCCTCCGTGGAAACCTGGATATGGACCGGGACCATCCGGTGGTTGGGGGGCCAGAGCCGGTTGGGATGGGCGGCCAGGGTCAGGATCTCCGGCGCCGTCCCGTCGTGCACCGTAATGGTTACCGAATCCGTGGAACTCCCGCCCTTCCCGTCGGAAACGGTCAATTGAATGATATGGACCCCGGTCGGCAGGGTGACTGTCGGCCTGGACCCGGTAACGGTCCCGAAAGGGCCGGTCCAGGTGAAGGCCAAGGGGTCCCCATCCGGGTCGGATGATCCGGAGCCGTCCAGGGTCACCACCGTTCCTTCGGGTCCGGCGCACTCCATCGTCTGGTCCGGGCCGGCATCGGCCTTTGGTGGAAGGTTCGGAGGGATGTACAGGATCGGATGATGATAAGGGTATTTGAGGACGCTTTCCCCGACAATCTGGCCCAGATTGTTGATGCCATAAGCCTGACACCAAATATTCAGGTCGATCATCCGTCCGTTTTCATAAAGGAAGAAATAGTCCGCCTCTCCGGGACGGGCGGCAAAACCCGCCACCTGGCCCCGGTCATTGATCGCGGCGGCCACGCTTGAACTTCCTCCCAGTGTTCCCAGATCGGTCATGACACCATTGACATAGAGAAAGGCCCGATAATGCCCGTCCGTGGTATCCGACTGGCCCACGATCCAGCCCTGGCTGTTGATTGCCCGGGCGACACTGTTGAGCCCGCCCAACGTGCCCAAATCCTGCATCCCCGCTTCCGGGGTCCAGAGGAAGGCATGCCAGTCCCCGGAAGGAATCTGGGCCGATCCAACCACATTTCCATGAATATTGAGGCCGTAAGCAAGGCTCTGCCGGCCCCCCAGGGTGCCCAAGATCGATCATGCGTCCATGGTCATAAAGAAAGGCCCGCCGGTCCTCCTCCAGGGTGCAGGTCTCCCCAACGATCTGCCCGTTATCGTTGATCCCATAGGCGATGCTGGAACACCAACGGTTGCCGATGACCCCCAGGTCCGTCATTTGCCCCCCGGAATAAAGGAAGGCATGTTGTAATCCATCCGTGGTGTCGGCATAGCCGACCACCTGCCCCAAATTATTGATGCCCCGGGCCATGCTCCAGCCCCCGCCCAGGGTCCCCAGGTCGGTCATGGCCCCATTCGAGTACAAAAAGGCATGGACGATCCCATCCGATTTATCGGTGTAACCCGCCGCCTCTCCCCGGTCATTGATGGCAAAGGCGCAGCCGTTCCGCTCCGGCCCGCCCAAGGTTCCCAGGTCAATCACCTCACCATAGCCTAGACCTGTCCCAAAAAACCAAAAACTGAAGACCAACGGTATTCTCCATAATTTGAGGCCTTTCATCTTTTCTTCCTCCTTTTTCATGTTTTTTCCGGGGTGCCCAGCACCCCTTCTTTCAAGGGGAAGGTTATCAGACAACCGTTCCATAAAACGAAACGCTTCTTAATTATTTTATATTGCTTTTATATAATTATTGAAATACAATTATTGCATTACAATAATGCTCGGAGACCATAAGAATGGGAAACCCTTTTTACCTTCAGGAACTTCCGGATGACGCCCCATTTTGTGATCGGGAAACCGAATTACAGGAGCTGATCTCCTATGCCCAGGCCAAGGCCAACCTGGTAATTTATTCTCCCCGGCGTTTCGGAAAAACTTCCCTGGTCCGGCGGGTACAGAAAGCGTTAGCCGCCCAGGGCGCCGTTACCGTTTTCGTTGATTTTTTTGGAGTCGCCTCGATCGAAGACGTGGCCGGCCGGTTGGCAAAATCGGTTTATGTGGTCACCCGAGGGAAGGAATCCCTATGGAAAGCAGCCTTGAGGGTCATTCGTTCATTTCGTCCGATACTGAAGCCTGATCCCGAGGGAGGGCTGACCCTGAGCGTTGAACCGGTTTCCAGAGGGCAAACCGGGTTGACCTTGTTGGATGACACGCTCGAGTCATTAGGAGAATTCATTCACGCCGTTCCTGAATTGGTCCAGGTAGCTCTGGACGAATTTCAGGAAATTGTCTTGCTGAAAGAGGCCTTAAAAATAGAAGGTGTGCTTCGGACCCATATTCAACGGCAACCGGCATCTTACTTTTTCATTGGCAGCCGGCGGCGGATCCTCCTGGCTCTTTTCAATGATCGCCAGCGGCCTTTTTTTCAGAGCGCCATCAATTATCAACTGAAGGCCCTGCCGCCTGACGATTTGGTTCATTTTATTCAGGATCAATTTAGGCGCGGTAAAAGGTCCTGCCGCCCGGAGATGGCCTCACGTTTGGCTGCCTTGGTCCGTAACCATCCCTATTATGCCCAAAAACTTGGGTTTTTCGTGTATGAGCTTGGCGGGGCGGTCACGGAAGTAACGCTGCAAAAAGGCCTGGAACGGCTTCTTTTGGTGGAAAAACCGGTTTTTGAAGCGGTTCTTCAAGGACTTTCTCCCCATCAACGGCTTTTATTACAGACCCTGGCTCAGGAACCCACCCCTCAATTAATGGCCGGCGCTTACCTTCGAAAATATGGTCTCGAATCAATCGGCGGGGTTCAGCATTCTGTCCGTCAACTGACCAGTTTGGATTTGATTGAGAAGGAAGAGGAGACCGGGCTTTGGCGGCTGGTGGATCCGATCCTGGCCCTTTGGTTAATAAGCCGAATCGAAGAAAAGTTGAAGGAGTAGAAATGCGTCCGTTGGTTGAAAATTTCCTCCATAGGGATTCCTTCCAACCTTCCTGCTCGATAGGCGTTAAGCCTCTTTTCCGCTTCTTCGGCCCATATTTCATCTATTGAACTGTTTGGTTCGTCGAGGCTCTTTATTATCCCTTCGACCACCATAAACCTTTCGTCTGGTTTTAGTTTTAATGCCGCTTCAAGAATTTCTTTGCTTTTCATAAGCTTCACCTCCCATTAAAAAAGGGGACTGAATAAACTTATTAATTCTCCCCTATCTGGAGCCCTTCCTCTATAATTTTAACAACCATCATATCATTGTTAATCATTTAAATCCGCCAATAACTTCAATCACTATGGTCCAAGTAAAAACAAAACCAGGGGCAGGCAGCGGATTTCCTTTTTCCCCACCTTTTCCATCCGCTCCAGATCATTCGTGATAAGAATGCATTCGCCGGAGTCCCCGAGCGAAGACGGGGTTCGAAGGCGGCCAGTTCACGGGCCGGGAACCTCGTCTCAGAAGCATCGGCCTGCCAGACCTGAAGCGCCCTTACAATCCGCATTCCCTCTTTTTATCGCTCCGGTCTTATGCCGGAAAGATCGGCCAGCGGCAGGGCCTCGACGCGCTTTTGTAGGGGATAGCGTTCCTTGCCCGGATAGACCACATACAACTTTTCCAACCGTAGGTCTTCCAGGGCAATATGCATCGCCCTTATATGCTTTGTTAATCGTGGTCGGAGAATTAGTTGTTGTATATCGGTATGTTAATTACCGATTTACAACATTGTCAATTAATTTCCTGACCAGTCCCGGGAAAGACCTTCAAGGTGAAAATGTCTTTATGCGTTCTGTCTTATGGAACGGCCATATGTTATCCTTCTTGGAAACAAAAGGAGGGTTGCCATGGAAAAACCGCCGCTTGTTTTCAGAAAGGACCATTTATTTGTCCGATATGGAAAAGACCTGCTGCTTATGGACACGGGGTCGCCTCAGAGTTTCGGTTCGCTGCCTTCCCTGACCATAGCCGGGAAACAATTCGAGAACCTTCCCGGCGATTTCCCCGGTGTCAATGTGGAGGAACTATCGCGGTTTATCGGGGTAAAGATGGCCGGTCTCCTGGGGACGGACGTGATGAACCAATTTGACGTCCTGATTGACATACCCGATGGGACCGTAACCTTCTCCGAATCGGAAATTAAATTCAAAGGCAGGAAAATCCCGATTGAAGGACTGGTGATGGGGGTCCCGATCATTACGGTCAAAATCAAGGGAAAGCCCTTTCGGATGTTTTTTGACACCGGGGCAAGCATTGCTTATTTGAACGGTGATATTTCGGACGGATTCCAGTACCTGGGGCAGGTCAGGGATTTCTACCCCACGGATGGCTGGTTCATGGCCGAGGTTTTCAACCTGGACTTCCTGGTCGGCAAGAATCCCTACAGGGTCAGGTGCGGCCTGCTGCCTGAAAAGCGGAAAAACTCCGCCGAGGGTTGGAAATTATGGGAGTCGCGGGCTTGATTGGAATTGATCTCTTCAAGGGAAGGCCAATCGGTTATTTCCCAAGAAGGAAACTGATCCTATTATAGACATTGAAAATAGGAAAGGGGGTTAGAAATACTGTACTATAGCAAACTGACATGGGCCTGTCAGTAAGAATGCATAAGAAAAAATTTTTGAATTCCAGTTCAAACTATGCAAATCCTACTTTGAAATATTTCTTTGTTTTTTAAGGTGTTATGGGGTGAAACAGGGTATTCGAATTTCATTCCTAAATATCCGCTTTTGCTATATAGTAGGTCTTTGAAGGTAAAAAAATGACCCAATGTTCAATGGGTTTTTGACATGACATCCGAGAAAAAGATCTGGCAACTTAATATTGAGAAGTTGGCGCAGGAGATCCTTTCCAAGACCCGCACGGCCAAAACAGAAGAGGACGTCAAAATGCGGGTGGAACCTATCTTGCGGCGGGCCTTTTCCGATATCGGTGTGGATGTCAATATTGTTGCTTACGAAAAGTCAACAAAGTTAACAGCCAAGCGTATGGATGCCGTTTATGGATATTTAATCATTGAATACAAAGGTCCTGGAAAATTAGATTCTCCTTCATCCCTCCGGAATGCCAAATTACAATTACAGACTTATCTGGAAGAAGAGGCCCAACGCCATGGCCCACACGAGGAATCATTTCTTGAGAAAGCAGTAGGCGTGGCCCTGGACGATCAACGGATCCTTTTCTCCCGTTACAGTAAAACTGCCCGGGTCCTTAACACGCCCGTACCCGTAGAACCCGACCAACGTCTCCTTTTTCCTGAGACTGTCCCCCAACGCGGTTTTCAATTTCAAGGACCTTTCCCAATCAGTGCTGCCAGTCTCAGCAGCCTCCTTATTTATGTCCGATCTGCAGCCCGCAGGCCGCTTACGGCGGAAGATTTAGCAACGGTCTTTGGACCGGATCATGAAGTGACCAGAGTCCTGATTTCTGAGCTTTACGCTGCGGCCATGCGCGGGCAGCGACGCAGCCAATTCCCCCGTGTTGCCACCTTCTATGGGGAATGGGATCGTATATTTGGGGTTGTTTATGGAGAAAAACTGGAGAAAGCCGAAAAAGCGGTCGAAGAGACTGCCCGTCTGTACAATCTGCCCACCGGTATCCGCTTGAAATCTCTTTTGTTCGCCATCCATACCTTTTATGCCCTGTTGATGAAACTGATCGCCATAGAGTTGTTGGCCCTTCAAAGGGACGTTCAGGTCACTTCGTTTGTTGAAGGACTGGCGTCCCAAAATGATGATGAGATCAAGGCGAAACTCTCTGAGCTTGAAAGTGGCCTGGGTTTCATTGATCGAGGGATTTCCAATTTCCTCGAGGCCGATTTCTTTTCCTGGTATTTGGACGTCTGGACGGGTAAGGTTGCTGCAAATATTCGCGGGATGATCCGGGCTTTGGCTGATTTTGAGCCGGCCACCCCTGTGCTGGAGCCGGATTGGACTCGAGACCTTCTTCAAAAACTTTATGAACTTTTGGTCCCCAAGATACTGCGCCACGGACTCGGCGAGTATTACACACCTGACTGGCTGGCGGGGTATCTTATAGATAAAACCGGCTATAACGGGGTGATGGATAAACGTTTTCTCGATCCGGCCTGCGGCTCGGGGACTTTTTTAGTGCAGGCCATCCATCGGGCTTCACGTCAGGCCGAAAAGCAGAAAAATGTAGACGCAGGTGAAGTCGGGCGGGCTATCTTAAATAACATTATGGGTTTTGATCTTAACCCCTTAGCGGTGCTGGCCGCTCGCACCAACTACCTCATCGCCTTCTCTCGATTTCTGCCCTATGTCCGACCGGTTTCCATCCCGGTATTCCTTTGTGATTCCGTGGCGCCTCCCGACCGCGATCCGGAGGATCAAAAACAGAGAGAACTTTTCAGTCCGGACACGGTGGTCTTCCGAACCAAAGAACACGATTATATCTTCCCCATATCCATGAAAAACAAGGAACGAATCGACCGGTTTACCTCTCTGGTCATGAATGGATTACGGGCCAAGATGGATATAGAACAATTTCAGCGTTTATTGACAGGGAAGATGGATCTGAATCCCGGTGAACTCATCCATCTTGCTGAGGTTTATTCCCAGATCAAAAAATTGGATGATGAAAAACGTGATGGTATCTGGGCCCATTATATTAAAAATGCCTTTGCGCCTGTTTACGTCGGGCAGTTTGATTTTGTTATCGGAAATCCACCATGGATTCGTTGGGGATATCTTTCCGATGATTACCGCAAAGTCACACTCAAACTCTGGCAAAGTTATGGGTTGTTTTCCCTTAAAGGTCATGAAACCCGTCTTGGTGGGGGCGAAAAAGATTTTTCCATGCTCTTTACCTACGCCTGTGCCGACCGTTATCTCAAAGACGGCGGTGTATTGGGCTTTGTTATCACCCAGGAGGTCTTCAAATCCAAAGGGGCAGGAGAGGGTTTCCGCCGCTTCCGTATCGGGGAGAATGGGCCGGGGCTAAAAATCCTTGGTATGGAAGACATGGTCCATCTGCAACCCTTTCAAGCAGCCAATAAGACCACCGTCTTTACTCTGGAAAAAGGGCAGGCCACCCGTTACCCGGTGCCGGTTATTGAATGGCGGCGTAAACCCGGAGTCGGCCATATTTCACCTGAATGGCTGCTCCCGGAAGTGCTGGGGAAAACAGAGCGCACAATAATGCGGGCCGTTCCGGTGGACTCCAATAATCCGGTTTCTTCCTGGCAGACCGCCAAAAACAGGGCTATTCTTCTGAGCGCCAAATTGAAAGGCAAGAACCAATATCTTGCTCGTCTTGGTGCCAGAGTCGAGCCATATGGTGTCTTTTGGTTGCGACTAAAAGAAGTCCGGCCGGACGGCAAATTGGTGGTGGAGAACCAGCACGACCGGGGGAAACGGGAAGTTAAGTTGCATTCATCCGCCATCGAACCCGATTTGGTCTATCCAGCGGTGAGCGGCGGCGACATTGTCCGCTTCGGCATCAAAGAACCTTTCTATCTTCTAATCTCCCAGGACCCGGCAAAACGCAGACCTTTTCCGGAAGAGTGGATGTTGGATCATGTCCCCCTTACCTATGCTTACCTTAAACAATTTGAGAAGGTCCTTTTGACCCGCGGCTCTAAGGTGGTGAAACAATTTGCCGATCGCACGGAGTTTTACGCCATGTTCGGCATCGGTGGATATACTTTTGCCCGTTACCGAGTTGTCTGGAAACGCATGGCCGCCAAGATGTCGGCTGTGATCTTAAGCACCTTGAAGACCCCTTTTGGTACCAAACCGATTATCGCTACGGACACCTGCTCCCTTTTTACCGCCAAAAACGCCGAGGAAGCCCACTATCTTTGCGCCATTCTGAACTCGACAATTGTCGGTGATTATATTCGCAGCTTTTCTTCCGGGGGCCGTGGGTTTGGCGCACCTTCGGTATTCAAGAACCTGGCTATACCACTCTATGACGCCCGAAATAAAATCCACTTTAAACTAAGCAATCTTTCCCAAAAGGCTCATCATGGCGTCGAACGGGGCCATGACATCTCTGAATTTGAGAAAGAAATCAATCGAACTTCCGAGGAATTATGGAATTTAAAACCCTGACACCCAAAGATCCGCAATATCCGAAGAAGCTATTGAAACGCTTGGGGGCGGAAGCGCCGATATTATATTTCCACGGCCCTCTGAAACTGTTGGACCGCTTCACGATGGCCGTGATTTGCGCCGATCTACACGACGGCCATGCCATGCTGGCGGCCAATGACATGCTTTTCAAAATACGCGAATATGCGCTTAATTACATTGGACCCTGGCATGCGATAATGGAAACGGAAATCTTTCGACTAGCTTTGGACACGCCAACCGACCCTGATCGTCGGCGTTCCTTGACTATATGCACGGCCAGGGGTCTGTCTCGGGAAAACTGGGACAATTTTTTGGGGGATCGTTTCGGGTATCAGGGGCCATTCACCGGTTTTCCCCAAAAGGACGAATTTTATCGCCGGGCCAGCGAGGAGGAGCTGCTTTGGCTTTCGATTACCGAACCCGATTTAAAACGCTTTGAACGGCGAAATATTCTTTTACGAAATTGGGTGGCTTGTGCCTTGGCCGATGTGGTTTTTGTCCCTTATGCGGAGAAAGGGAATAAAACTTTGATTACAGTAAAAAAGGTAGTCGAAGCCGGTATACCAATTTTCACTGTTGATCACGAGGTCTGCAAAGACCTCTATAATTTGGGTCTGCCGGGTTTTTCGCGAAAGACCATCGGTGCCTATTTGGAATCCCTTGGGGCACGAAAAGATGACCCCCCTCCTTTTTCGCCTCGAGATATGAACACATCTCCTGAAAATTTGGAATTACCACCTGCATTGATAAGTAAACCCCGCCAATTATCTCTTTTGGAGAAAATGGAGCATCCAACAAACAATCAAAAATAAGTTTAAACGTTTCCCAAAAAAGGAGACACGAACTTCTCGCTTTAACTCTGCTGAAGGCGTTTAAGTTTGTCCTCCAGATCCGCTTTGGCCTGGGCCCTCGTTTGGGCCCGCAGGGCATGGGCCTCCATGGTATTTTTGGGAACCGGGGTCTGCAAGGCCTCCGGTTTGCGCTCCAGCATCAGGGCTCCCTCAGGGCAGGTGGAGACACAGAGCCCGCAGCCGATGCAGCGGTCGGCATCCAGCAGCACCCGCCCGTCCTCCATGGCCAACGCCCCCATCTGGCAACGGTCCAGGCAGATTTCGCAGCCCAGGCAGGCCTCCGGATCGGCTTTCGCGACGAAAGGAGAGGAAACGATCAGACCTGGCTTGGGGTGCCTCTTGAGGTTAATGAGTATCTGGCAGCAATCGCCGCAACACAGACAGATATTGACGATCTCCTGGGCATTGCTCGGCTGCAGGACCAGGCCATCTTCTTCGGCCCGTTTGAGGATAGAAAGCGCCTCCTCCGCTTCAATGACCCGGCCCAGCTTGTTGCGCTGGTAGTAATCAGCCCCCCAGCCGAAGATCAGGCAGGCCTCCATCAATTTATCGCAGCCGTCACCTTTCAATTGGTGCTCGCGGCGGCAGATGCAGGGGGCCACCAGGATTTTTTTCTGCCTCCTGATCAGTCCCTCGGCCTGCTCATAGGGCAATATCTTCATATCGGCGGTCAGGCTCTTGCCCACCGGGATAGTTCGAAGCTGGGGGACATGGTCAAAGGCTTCCCTGGCCAGAACCGGGAAATATTCGTCCATATCCTTGATGAAATCCTTATCCAGATTATTCAGGTGGTATTCCCAGATGCCCACCAAGAACTGAGCGGCCATGTAGGCTGGCGGCCGGTCCGGCACCTCAATGCTGAAGATCAAGCCCTTCCGGGCCATTTCGTGAAGACTGGAAGAAACGGTCTCATAATCCCGGCCAAGCCTTTCGGCGATGGCCTCAGCGGTTTCCAGCTTCAGACTCAGCTTCTGGGCCAGTTCGGCCTCTTCGGGCGTGAACAACCGTTTGAGGATTCGAAGCTCCACTTTCGAATCAGTGGCCGGGAATCCTCCCGGCAGGCGGTCAAGATGCTCTCTCAATTTTTCGTAAAGGGGTTCCATGTCACATCCTCCTTGATTACTTCGGGGCCGTGGCGTTGGGCTTGACCGAGACGGTTATGGGGAGGGATAATTTGAAGACTACCTCCGAACCGGTTTTGTAGGTGAGTTCTTCTTTGCCGGTCACATAAGCCAGAACCGCCCCGGTTCCGCCACCAAGTCCGATCCCGATTATAGCCCCGGAAATCTGGCCTAAGGCCGATCCGATTCCGGCGCCCAGGATGGCCCCGCCCCCGATAAGCCCTATATTGCGTAACAGATGAGCCCGGCCTTGTTTTAGGACCGGTTCGGTGGCCAGGACATAGGCCGATTGGTCAGGCAGGGTCACCCGGTTTAATCGGATTTCCAGGAAGGCTGTCCCCTGAAAGCGGCTCGATTCTATAACCCGGGAGAGAAATCCTTCAAATTGAGCCCCCACCGGCACCAGCACCTGACCGCCCAGCATGATGGGGTCTTTCAGGGAAGCGCTAAAGGATTGGCCGGTTTTGTTTTTCGAGGAGCTGAGGGCCTGGTTCATGGTCACTTTGAATGAGGTCCCTGAGGGCACCGTAATCTGGATGGTTTCCGGAATAGGACCCTTCGGGACTCCCTTCTGAGGGGCCGCTTTAGTCGGTTTTCCGCCTTTGCTCCCCATGGCCTGAAGGGCCAGGGGATTCGAAAGAGAAAATATGAAAAAGGAGATGATTAAAAGAACAGGGTGAATTTTAAGGATTCTCATCTTATTCCTTTTCAATTGGTATCCAATGACTATCCCAAGCCATATTCCCTGGCAATGATAACCTGTAATATCTCGGAGGTGCCCCCGCCGAAGAGCAGGAATCGGGTGTCCCGGTAGAAACGCTGGACCGGGTATTCCATGGAATAGCTGTAGGCCCCGTAAATTCGGGTGGCTTCATCGGCGGCCCGGCAGGCCGTTTCCGAGGCGAAAAACTTGGCCATGGAGGCCTCTTTCATGCAGGGAATCCCCTGATCGAGCATTCGGGTGGTATTGTAGACCATCAGCCGTGAGGCCTCGATCTCGGTGGCCATCTTGGCGATCTTGCTCTGGACAAGCTGGAACTGGCCGATGGGTTGGCCAAACTGGGTCCGTTCCTTGGCATACTGGAGGGAGGCGTCAAAGGCCGCCCGGGCCAGGCCTAAACTCAAGGCTGCGGTCATGGTTCGGATCTCGGAGAGGATTTTCATCAGGTTGGCCAGGCCGCGGCCTTCTTCTCCGAGCCTGTTTTCTATTGGGATGCGGCAGTTTTCAAAGGCAATCTCGGAGATCTCCGTTCCCCAGGTCCCCAGTTTATCGAATTTTTTGCTGATGGAAAAACCGGGTGTTCCCCGCTCGACCAGGAAAAAGTTCATGCCCCGGAATCCCTTGCTCCGATCCGTCTGGGCCAGCACCGTAAAGAAGTCCGCCACCGGCGCATTGGTGATCCAGGTCTTCATGCCGTTTAAGACCCAGCCGTCCTGGGTCCATTCCGCCTGGGTCCGAATGCCGGCCAGGTCCGTAGCCGCATCGGGCTCAGTCAAGGCAAAGGCAGCCACCTTTTCTCCGGCCATGGCCGGCAGAAACAATCGCTGATAATGGTCTTCGGTTCCAAAATGAAAGAGGAAGTTGGTGCCCATAAGACATTGCATGGCCGTGACGGCCGCCACACTCATGGAACCCCGGGCCAATTCTTCGCACATGATACAGAACAGGGTGCTGTTGCCGCCGGCCCCATTCCGTTCCCGGGGGTAGCGCATTCGGAAGGCTCCCATCTTGCCCAAGGTCCGAAAAATCTCAAAAGGGAAGGATTTGTTGTCGTCAATTTCCTTAGCCCGGGGGATAAGTTCCCGATCAACAAAACGGGCCATGTTTTTCCGTAAGAGCGCTTCGGCAGAAGGTCGGATAAGCTGCGGCTGGGGTTTCATAAGGCCCTCTCTTTTTGAACGGCCTTGGTCAAGGCCGGGACAATATCCTGGAGGTCTCCCACAATCCGGTAATCGGCAATTTCAAAGATAGGCGCCAGGGGATCCTTATTGACGGCGATAATATATTTGGAATTCTGCATGCCGGCTTTATGCTGGATGGCCCCGGAAATACCGCAGGCAATATAAAGATCGGGATGGACGCTCTGGCCGGTCTGCCCCACCTGGCGTTCAGCCGGGACCCAGCCCGATTCAACGGCCACCCGGGACCCGGCCACCTCCCCGCCCAGGGCCTCGGCCAAGGCCTGAAGGGCCTTGACCCCTTTCTCGGAACCCAGCCCGCGGCCGCCGGCCACGATGACCCTGGCCTGGGAGAAATCCACCCGCCGCTTCTTTTCCTTGACGATCTCCACCAGCCTGGTGGTTAAATCCTTTTTTTTCAGGAGCGGTTTAAAGGGGATGAGCTCCCCTTTCCGGGTCCGGTCAGGCGGCAAGGCTTTCATAATTCCGGGACGAACACTGGCCATCTGGGGCCGGCTCCGCCGGCTGAGAATGGTGGCCATGACATTGCCCCCGAAGGCCGGTCGGGTTTGCAGGAGATGCCCTTCCTTCGGATCAATGGACAATTCCGTACAATCGGCCGTTAGACCCAGTTCCAATCGCCGGGCCAGACGGGGAGCCAGATCGCGGCCGATATGGGTGGCACCGACTAAAAAAATGCCGGGCTTGTGCCCTGCCAGCAATTCAGCCAGAACGGTGGCATAGGGATTGGTCTGATAATGACCCAGGTAAGGATGTTCAGCCAGATAGACCTTTTGTGCCCCGCCGGCGATTAATTCACGGCTCAGGGCTTTGACCTTATCCCCTAAGAGAACGGCGGAGACCTCCTGGTTTAATTCCCGGGCCAACCGGGCCCCACATCCCAATAACTCCAGGGAGACCGGATGCAGTCGGCCTTCCCGTTGTTCGGCGAAAACCCACACGCCTTGATAGGCGCTAAAGTCCGGGATAGGGAGTTCGGCCAGGTCCGATGAAATGGCCTTTTGTTTGCAACTTTCAATGCACGCCCCGCAATAGATGCAGCGGTCCGTTAGAACAGCGACCTGGCCGTCAATGTTCACTCCCCCATAGGAGCAGGCCTTAAGACAGCGCCGGCAGGCATTACATTTTGAAGGGTCTATGAATATGGCCATATTGGTCTCCTAAATACCCTAAATTCGAAATCCGAAGCACGAAATCCAAAACAAGCACGAATTTTCAAAATCTAAATTATTCAAACTTGGCCGCTCGTGTTTTGATATTGAGTCATTTGGATTTGTTTCGGATTTCGAGATTCGAGTTTATTTTTAAAGGATATGGATCTCCTTCAGACGGTCCACCAACTGTTCGGCTATTTCCCGGGTGCTGCCGCTCAGGGTTTCCCCGTCCTTTTTCCTTTCCGGGGGAAAGGTCCGCACCACCTGGGTCAGGGAACCGGTCAATCCGACCTCATAGGCCTTTACCCCCAGATCAACCGGGTTCCAGATGTGTATTTTGGAATTAGGGGAACAGGCTTGGATGATCCCGGGGATGCTCGGATAACGCGGTTGGTTTAAATCCCGAAGCACGGTGACCAGGGCCGGCAAGGGGGCCTCGATCTTTTCATAGCCGTCCTCCATAACCCGCTCGGCCAGGATCTTTTTCCCGGTCAGGGTCAGGGAACGGACATAAGTAATTTGAGGAATACCCAGCATCTCAGCCACCTGGGGTCCGATCTGGGCCGTGTCTCCGTCAATGGCTTGGCGTCCGCAGAGAATCAGGTCATAGCGGCCTATTTTTTGGATGCACTTTCCCAGGGTATGGGAGGTGGCCCAGGTGTCGGCCCCGGCAAAGGTCCGGTCGGACAGGAGGACGGCTTCGTCCACTCCCATGGCCAGGGCCTCGGCTAAGGCTTCCACAGCCTGAGGCGGCCCCATGGAAATGGCCGTTACTTTCCCTCCATAGCGCTCTTTCAGGCTTAGGGCGGCTTCCAGGGCATGGAGATCGTCGGGGTTGATAATGGTTTGAATCCCTTCCCGGATGAGGGTGCCGGTCTTAGGATCTATTTTTACTTCCTGGGTATCCGGGACCTGTTTTACTAAGACGATGATGTCCATGGGCATGCTCCTGTTTTAGGTCATAAGGCCGGAGATTACTTTTTGTATTTTTCGTGACAGGTTTTTTTAAGGGCCCTTATATCATCCATCAGGGTGAAAATATGAGGGTTGTCCCCGGTGGTGATCTTTTTTCCCAACTGCTCCGTCAGCTCCAAAAATGATTTCAGGCCGTCCGCGGGGATCTTTTTTGTTTCCCGGCAAAAATCGTGACACGCCTTTTCAAAGACAGGAAAAATTTCTTCCGGGGTTCCCCTTCCCTTTTCCAGGGCCACCTTCAGATCGGAAAAACTTTGGGACATCTTTTTCTTGGATTCCAGCATAAGCGCTTCTCCGTTCCCCTTTTTCCCCTCTATTACCATAATATGCCGGTCCTGAAAATATTTAAATTGAAATTCCGGACGGAGAATCCTTCCCATTAATCAAATCCCAGGCCCGATCGGCGCAATAGCCTGGGTTGAATTTACCTCTTTCCGGCAGGCAGAAATCTCTTGCTATCTATTGGTGATTTATTACAATAGTGTCTATTACGTCTTGAAAGGAGTGAAGGGCAATGGGTAAAAAAATCGATTTCTTTACCGCCTTGTATCATGTGGCCCGGGTGGTTAATGCCTCGCTGGATTTATCCCAGGTTTTACAGGAAGTCGTCCGCTCGGCAACGGAAACCATGCAGGTAAAAGCCAGTTCCTTGCGCCTCTTGGATCCCCGAAAGAAAAAATTAGTCTTGGCTGCCACCCAGGGACTCACTGCCGGCTATATCCGCAAGGGACCGGTCCTGGTTGAAAAAAGCGGTCTGGACCGGAAGGCCCTTAAAGGACAGACCATTTGGCTTCCCGATGCCCAGATCGATAAAAATTTTCAATACGGACAAAGGGCCAAGGAGGAGGGGATAAAATCGGTTCTGGTGGTTCCCCTGGGTGTCGGGAAGAAGATTATCGGGGTGATGCGGGTCTATACCGATAAGATTCGCGAGTTCACGAAACAAGAGGTCCAATTTTTGGAAGCGGTGGCCAATTTAAGCGCCATAGCCATTGAAAATGCCCGTCTCCATGAGAATTTAAAAACCGAATGCGATCTCTTAACCGCCCACAAATATCGCCTGGATGATAATTGATAAGGAGGAAGCTATGGTACGCCTTGGAATAAACGGATTCGGTCGGATCGGCAGGCAGGTCTTAAAAGCTACCCTGGAAAAATATCCCGACGTGATGCAGGTGGTGGCCATCAACGACCTTTTTGATACGGAAACCAATGCCCACCTTTTTAAATATGACACCAATTACGGCCGTTTTCAGGGGAAAGTGGCCGTCGAAAAAGACCGCTTTTTTATCAACGATCAGCCGGTTAAAAGCTTTGCCTTTAAGGACCCGGCCACCATCCCCTGGGATGACGAGGGCGTTGAGATCGTAATTGAAAGTACCGGCCTCTTTACCACCGGCCCCAAGGCTGCGGCTCATCTGGAAGCCGGGGCCAAGAAGGTCATCATTTCCGCTCCGGCCAAGGAAGTGGATTTGACGGTCGTGATGGGAGTCAATCAGGAGGCTTATAATCCTCAAAAGCACCGGATTGTCTCCAACGCCTCCTGCACCACCAACTGCCTGGCCCCGCCGGCCTTTGTGGTTCATCAGGCCTTCGGGATTGAAAAAGGCATGATGGTGACCGTCCACTCCTATACTAATGACCAGCGTATCCTGGATTTACCCCATAAGGATCTTCGACGCGCCCGGGCCGCAGGCCAGAATATCATTCCCACAACCACCGGGGCGGCCAAGGCCCTGGCCTTAATCATTCCCGAGCTGGCCGGTCGGGTCGACGGCTATTCTCTGCGCGTGCCCACCCCGACGGTCTCGGTGGTGGATTTTACCGTTCAACTGAAAAAAGAAACGCAGACTGAGGAATTTCGGGAGGTCCTGAAGAAGGCCGCCCAGACCCGCTTGCAGGGGATCATGGCCTGTGAAGAGGAAAGACTGGTTTCCATGGACTTCAAGGGTGATGAGCACTCCTCTATTGTGGACCTGGAATTTACCCAGGTCTTAAAAGGCACCATGGCCAAGGTGGTAGCCTGGTATGACAACGAATGGGGCTACTCCTGCCGGGTGGCCGATTTGGCCCGTTATATGGTGGAGAAAGGGCTGTAGGGCGTTAGCCACAGAACCACACGGACAAAGGCGGACGATAGATTTTGCCTGTTCGACCCCGTATTAATACCTACGGGGCAGGCTAATGAACAGGCAAAACAAGCCAATGCTTCGCGAGGAAAAGTTTATATGCGCCAAAGGCGCTGACGGTTAGGGTGTCGTAAGGGGTTCAAAACGAACCACCTCCGGCAGGCCGTTTTCCATCCTGACATACAGGTGCCCCAGCCAATCTGGATTTTCCCGGGGAAAATCGCTGCGGAAGTGGGCCCCCCGGCTTTCGGTCCTTTTCAAAGCCGCTGCGGCAATGGCTCTGCCGATGAGTAAGGCGTTCCTATCCTCCCAAACATACGGGAAGACCTTTGGATTATCTAAGTTGAATTGCTGGTGAGTTTCCCTGAGCCGATCCAGAGAGGCAATCGCCGCCTCCAGGCCCGCAGTCTCCCGGATGATGCCCACCTGTTCCCAGAGAATCCGCGCCACTTCCCGGCGTAAAGGGCCATAAGACTGCGGGGCATTCTTTTTGTCTTGGAACACGTTAATTCGTCCTTTAATCCATTCTTTTATTAGTGAATCAAGACCGGATGAAGGGGCCGGCGAAGGAGCCGGCGATTGGGAATAACGGGCAGCCTCCCGGCCGGCCAAGGCCCCAAAAACCAGAGCTTCGGACAGGGCATTGCCTCCCATGCGGTTGGCTCCGTGGATGCCGCCTACGCATTCACCGGCCGCATAAAGGCCCTGAATGGCCGTTGCGCCGCTGCTGTCGATAGGGAGACCGCCCATAGTATGGTGGCAGGCCGGCGTGATTTTTATCGGTGTCTGGTCGAAGCCGATTTTTTTCCTGTAAAAATCAAGGAGAGTAGGGGTTAAAGGAAAATCCGTGTCTTTAACCTGGCGGAGGTCCAGAAGCAGGGCCCCCTGGATCGAGTTGCCCAAAAGGATTTCACGGAAAAGGGCCTGGGAAAGGCGATCCCGAGCCACAATGGCCAGGGGCCTTTCATGGAGCTGATATTTTTCCTTGAGATCCTCTCCGAGGCGGTTAGTCAACCGTCCTAAATCAGCAAAAGAGGTCGGCAGGATCATTCGGGCCTTGGGAGATCCGGCATAGACCAATGGATAAAATTGAACAAACTCCAGGTCCAAGAGTTCCAGACCTGCCTCCAGGGCCAGGGCATAACCGTCTCCGGTAGCTCCGGGGGCATTGTCCTGTATGGCATAGAGGGCGCCGGCCCCGCCGGTGGCCAATATAACCGCCTGGGCCTGGATCCCCAAAAGGTCCCCCCCCTCTTTTTGAAAACCGATAGCGCCCTGGCAAGTCCCATCCCGGACCACTAAATCCGTAATAAAAGTTTTTTCTAAAAGATGGATCTGGTCGTCCCGACAAGCCCGTTTCAGGGTAGAAATTATTTCCGGACCGCCGGCAGGGCCCTCCAGCCAGCAGGTGACCCCTGACTTGGCCCAGGATCCCTTTAGACCCAGGGCTAACAGATCCTTTATCCGCAACGGAGCCTGGGAGATAAATAGCCGCACCAAGTCCCGGTTGTTCAGGGATCGACCGCTTTTAATCGTTTCCTGGAAATGTTTTTCTTCCGGAAATGAATCCGTCGCCAAGGAAAAAAACCCCCCGGCCAGATAGGTGTTACTGGCCTTTCCGATGGCCGATTTGGAAACCAGCAGGACTTTCTGCCCGCTCCGGGCCGCCTCAGCGGCGGCGCATAAACCGGCGATGCCGCTGCCGACAACCAGGACATCCGCTTTAATAGTCTGAAAAGGGATCATAGGTTTTTTCTTTACCGATCTTGGAATTTATTTGTGTTTTATACGATAACTATCCCATATTTCTTGCAGTTTTTGAACAAAAAAGATAAACTTTGAGGCTAAGGGAAAAGAAAGTGACCTCCGTTAAAAAGTAAATAACTTCCGAGACAGAATCCATATCAGGAATAAAGGGGCTGCCATGATAGCCTATTGGGGAGGGGACCATGATCACCTTCAGTGAAATCCATGATGCCTTTCTGTTTGTGAGTTCGGCCGGGTATGGCCAAAACTCGGCCTTTCTCTGCCCGGATACCGGCCGGATATTTTTTCAGTCAGACCTAGGCGGGATTGATGAAATCAAGGATGAGGGTGTTGAACTGGAGGATTGCCTGGAGATTCCCCATAATAACGATCTGGATTTAGGGCAGCAACTGGTTTTTGAGTTTGTAGATAGGCCATTGCCGGAGGACAGTGACCGTGTCCGATTGATTTTCAGAAAAAGCGGAGCCTACAGCCGGTTCAAGGATCTCCTGGAAAGCAAAGGCCTTTTGGAGATGTGGTATGATTTTGAAGGTCAACGGGAGGAGCAGGCGCTTCGGGAATGGTGCCTTGAAAAGGAGATCACCTTTTCCGGCTGATAACTAACGAATACATGGGGACATTATTAGGATGTCCTCCCGCAACTATGTCCTTTCCTCCGGCAAGATCATCGCCGAAGGCACCGCTTCCCGACTTCTCGAGGACGAGGTCCTGCGCAAAACCTACTTCGGCCTATAAGAAAATAAAAAACCCTCTCTTTTTTTGCGAAAGAGAGGGTTTTTTATTCGTAGCTACTAAAAAGTCAACTGGTCAACCTTCATACCCGCACGTCTCAATCGTTCACTATCTCTTTTCAGACGCTTGCTGGCCACAGCCTTTATTTCTTCCTGGTATCCCTTGGTATCATCGTAGGACCCAACGCCGTACAGTTTTTCTATGGTTGTCCGGCCTTCTTTCGTTGTAAAGGAAAAACTGGCCATGCAGGCAAATCCTTTCTTTTCAAGACCTTCCTGCTTTAACGCCAGATCCGGATATTTGAGGGTCACATCAGCTTTAACCGAGACCCCGGCGAGGGAGAGGTGAATAAAGTCCTGAAGCCTTACCGCCGGCTTTTTAAGCGAGGCATCCCCCGAAAGACCTATGAAAGAATTTGCGAGGGTAAAGAAATCTTCCTTTACGTTAATACCGGACTCTTTTAGCCTGTCGTAGTCCATCTGCAATCGGTTATTGGCAATTAGAAGACATTCCAGGGCGTAATCCACCTCGTCCTCAGTGAAGGAATAATTCTTCTTGAATTCAAATGGGTGGCCATCAACCGTGCCGGAATATTCTACCGATAATATAATGGTATCAGCGGGCTGGCCTTCTCGTTCTATTTTGATAACCTCCCGCACAAATTTCGTATTCAAAACCACCTTTTTCCCTGAAGCGGCCTCGTCAATCAATACGGCCAACATGTTTACCTTTTGAGCCGGGGTGCTTGCCATCATGCCTTCTCCTTTCGGTTAGTGTTTTTCGAACCTATTCAAAACCACTGATTGCGGTTCCAGGTTTCGTTGTCCTCCCAAGGGATTTGAGCCGGGAATCCTCAGGTAAGGATTCGAGGGTAAAGGGGATACTCGATCCCCGTATAAAGGACTCTTTATCACAAATAGCGCCAGGATAACAACTGCAAATGACGGTTCGGGAAAAGACTTGGCTTGCTGTAGTTTAACTTACTGAAAATATTTTTAATTTACAACTGATTCCTGACAATCTCGGCGATATCAAAGATCTTGGCCTTGTCTTCTGCGTCTAAAAATTTGAGCCCATCTTGAAAATGGATCATACAAAAAGGGCAGGCCGTCACAATGTAATCCGGATTCTTAGCCAGGGCCTGTTCAGTGCGCATGGCAAAGACCCTTCGCCCCCTTACCTTTTCCATCCACATTCTTCCCCCTCCTGCGCCACAACAGAAGGCATATCGTCTGTTTCGGTCCATTTCTATTATCTTGGTCTTGGGGATGGACGCAAGAATTTGGCGGGGGGCGTCATAAATACTATTGTATCGTCCCAGAAAACAGGAATCATGATAGGTAACCGTCTTGGCCAGTTCTCCCTTTAAAGTAATCTTTCCTTCCTGAATGAGTTGCCAGATAAACTCAGTATGATGCATGACCTCAAATTCTCCCCCAAACTGAGGGTACTCATTTTTTATGGTATTATACCCATGGGGACAGGCAACTAATATCTTTTTGATATTATGCTTATAAAAAGTCGAAATATTCTGCTCGGCCATGGTCTGGTAGAGGTATTCATTGCCTATTCGTCGCGCGGAATCTCCGCAACATCCCTCTTCCCTTCCCAGGATGCCGAAATTGATACCGGCCGCCTGAAGTATCTTGACGATAGAGGCGGCTATTTTCTGATTGCGATCGTCAAAGGAGGCAGCGCAGCCCAGAAAAAAGAGTAGGTCCACCTCGCCTCCGTCCTCGGAAAGGTTCCTGATGCCCAGGTCCTTGGCCCAGTCTCCACGGGTGGAACTGCCGATGCCCCAGGGATTATTATTTCTTTCCATACCCCGGAAGGTCGCCTTTACCTCTGAAGGGAAATTGCATTCCATTAAGACCAGGTAACGGCGCATATCAATGATCTTATCGACATGCTGAATGTCTACCGGACAGACTTCCATACAAGCCCGGCAGTTGGTGCAGTCCCAGAGCACGTCTTCGGTGATCAATTCTTTGATCATGGCGTCATCGATTTCTTCTTTTTTTTCAGCTCCTTTTTTGTCCAGGAGATCCTTTCCGTGGGTCAGAAGGGTTTTCTTGAGGGACAGGATAACCTCTTTGGGGTTAAGGGCCTTCTCGCTGAGGGTCGCCGGGCAGTTTGCGGTACACTGTCCGCACTCCGTACAGGCGTAAAGGTCAAGGAGGTGTTTCCAGGTGAAATCGGTAATTTTGGGAGTGCCGAAGCTCTCAGCCTCCTCCATGCCGACAACGGGCTGCAGCGCCCCTTTGGGTTCGAGGGAATGGAAATAGAGATTGAAAGGGGCGGCTAAGATATGGAGGTGCTTGGAATAAAGGATGTAGATGCCAAAGGCAAAGATAAGGACAATATGCAGGAACCAAAAGACCAGGAACAAGGCTCGGGCATTTTGCTCCAAACCCAGGCTGCTGAACAGGTTGGAAAAGGCCATGCCGACAAAGGCCCAGTCGGCAAAAGGCCGGTCTTCAGCCAACAACCGAAACCCCTCAACGGAGAAGCCGACAATCATGAGCAAAAAGATTCCGGTCAGGATAATCGCCGGCCCTTTCCCGGTAATGGGCTGCAAGCGAAAAGGCCGGATCAGGTAGCGTCGAATGGCCGCCCATATTAAGGCGAAGATAACGAGCAGTCCGGCACTATCAAGCAGTAAGAAAAAGATATTATTAAAAACCTCTCCGAAAAGCGCCGGCGATAATTTCTCGTAGAATCCCTCTGCAATATGAAAACCATAGCTGATGACAAAAAGGGAAAACCCGTAGAATATGAGCATATGGCCCACTCCGGCCAGGTCGTTTTTTTTGACATTTTTTAAGACACAGCGCTGGAGTAGCATCTGGCCTAAGGCAAATTTCAGCCTCTGCCCGGGCCGGTCGAAGCGGTTCTCAGCCTTTCCCAATTTGAGGAGGCTGATAAGATAATTGGCTCTCTGGGTGAAGAAATAGACAACGGCAATCATCAACACTAACAGTAGAATTTTACCTTCTAGTGGCAACATGAGACCGTCCTTTTTTGTGAATGTGAAATTTATAACATGAGTCGATTATAGTTTGAAGAAGGAATGGAAATCAAGAAGAAAAAAATAAATTATCTTATAAGGATAAGGTCAGGCCCGGCTGAGGTATTAATGATTTATGCCCCGGGTCTGATCCATGGCCTCTCATTGGCGTCACGTCCTTAATCTCGCTATTTCCAATGAAAAATGATAGGGAGCAACAAGGTCTAAACCAGTAGTATCGTTCAAAAGTTGTGGCACTGGCGCATTATTGCCTGACTGGGGACCGGGGGTCTCGATTTCAAGGCTTGTCCAAAGGGGGATCCTTCCCGCCAATCCGGCCCAGATTTCTAGGGTTGGTTTAGAGCCGGGCATTCACCCAACCGGACAAACAGCTTTGGTGAAGGCCTGCTTAAGGCATTATCGTCACTCTTCCAGTCCCGCTAAAAGCGGGATTTCAAGGTGAGGAGTTTATGGTGGACAACCTTGAAATCAAGACCCCCGTCATTAATCCGGCGCCAACACTCCATTTGCTCAGAGATATAAATCACCCATCCTATACCCAACTACCGGTTGTTCAATCACGATGAAGTTTAAAAGGATCAAAGGGCGTCTGTTTTCCGGGCAGCTATCCGGTTTGGATGGTAAATAGAAAGGTATGAATCGTCCTCAGCGTATTGAAAAAACGGGCGGCCTAGAGGCAACTAAAATAGACCCCCTTTTTTTTATTCAACAATATAACCTATTAATTTATTAATATAATTTTAATATATCCCCGAATAACCACTATCCCACCTTTGAGATTTACCAAGGATATCAGAAGATTTTGTGATGGATTTCCCTTGACACCTATAGGGCGGTTTCCTGTATATTTCCCTCAAAACAGTTTCTCCTAAACCCAATCTCAAACAAGGAGGTCGTAATGTTCGAGAAAGTATTTATCCCCCATAAGGGCTATTGGTCTTCGCCGTTTTCCCGCTGGCAGATGTCCTTTCAAAACATCCATCCCATCGAGCTGGCGGCCCAGACCGCCCGAAAGTTCTTTGAGCTGCGAGGATACTCGCCGGACCTGTTTGACGGCTGCGTCCTGGGTATGACGATCGGACAACCTGCCTGGTTCTATGCCAATCCCTGGTTTTGCGGTCTGTTAGGCAATGACAAAATCAGCGGGCCGACCATCAGCCAGGCTTGTGCCACCAGTGCCACAGCCATTTGGACTGGCGGTCTGTGGGTGGAAACGGGTTCTCATAAGAATGTCCTGGTGGCGACCATGGACCGCTGTTCCAATGGTCCTCACACGATCTGGCCCAATCCTAACGGACCGGGAGGTGAGGTGATCAGTGAGAATTGGAATATGGACAATTTCAACCGCGACCCCTATGCGGGAGAAGCTATGGTCAAGACATCCGAAAATGTGGCCGTGATGTTCGGCGGAATTACCAAGGAAGATTCGGACGCCATGGCCGTTCGGCGTTATGAACAGTACCTGATGGGCCTGGCCAACGACCGGGAATTCCAAAAGGGGTATATGATTCCGGTGGAAACTCGACTTTCCAAGAAGAAAACACTTTTGGTCGAAACGGATGAAGGTATCACGCCCTGTACCCCGGAAGGTCTGGCACCGCTCAAACCGGTTATTGCCGGGGGGTGCATCTCCTTTGGGGCCCAAACCCACCCGGCTGACGGCAATGCCGGTTTGATCGTGACCACCAAGGAAAAGGCCAAGGAGTTGAGTCAAAATAAAGAGGTAACTATCCAACTCGTCAGCTACGGCTTTGCCCGGGCCAAGAAGGCCCACATGGCGGCTGCGGTCACCCCGGCAGCTGAAATGGCTTTAAAGAAGGCCGGGATTGAAGTAAAGGACCTGAAGGCCGTTAAAACCCATAATCCCTTTACAGTCAATGATATCGTTATGGGAAAATTAATGAAGATTCCCGAAGAGATATTTAATAATTACGGAAGTTCTCTTGTTTTCGGCCATCCCCAGGGCCCGACCGGTACCCGTTGCACAGTGGAACTGATTGAGGAGCTGGTAAAAATCGGCGGTGGGTATGGATTATTTGGAGGCTGTGCCGCCGGAGATACAGGAGCTGCTTTGGTTTTAAAAGTATATTAGAAGGGTCTCGGCTGACTCAAACCCCCTTCTCTTTGCCGGGAGGGGGTTTTTTTCCGTTCAGGATCAAGTCAAGGGATTTTCCCGGCAATGGGACAGAATAAAATCTTCCAGAAGAAAAGCCGGGGTGGTGCCGCTGGTTTTGAGTAGGCGATCGGTTTCATGAAGGGATTTCAGGGCTGTTAGGAGTTCTTCCTGGGTAAAATTATTGGCCGCTTTGAGGGTGTTAAAAAGGACGTAGGGATGGGTTTTGGAAAGGTGTTCCGGCAGGGGAGCCTGTTTCAGGCGAGGCATGACCCTGGCGGAAAAGGCGCTGAAATCCCTCCAGGACTGCTGCGGGAGATCGGAAGTCCGCTGCAGCAATTCATGGGCCACTAAAAGCCGGCGGAAGGCATTGATAATTCCCGTCAGGATCTGCAGAGGGTTATAGCCCTGCTCCCAGAGCTGACGGAGGACCCTCAGCCCTTGCTCGGGATTCCGGTCCCCTAAAAAGGCGGTCAACTCATACAGGGGTTCTTCCCGGCCGGCCCCAACCACTTCGCTGATGTCCTTGGGGAGGATCTGCTTTCGGTCTCCCAGATAAGAGATCAGCTTCTGGATTTCCATTTCCAAAAGGAAGACCTCGGCCCCGACCCGTTCCAGCAAGAGGGCTTCGGCCTGGGGGTGAATCGTTCCGCCCTCTTTAAGAAGGCGCTCCCGGAGATAGCTTTTCAGGGTAGCGGTCTGCTCCCCTTTCTTGGACTGTCTCAGGGAAAGATCAATCACGATCCCGTATTCCTCCAGGATTTTCAGGATCTTTTTTTTCCCTGGAAGGGTTTCAGTCAAGAGGATTAAGAGGTGGTTTTTCGGAAAGCCTTTTTTAAGGGCTGATTCCAGCATTTGATCAGGGTGGTCCCCTGAGGAGGGTCCAAACCTTTCTTTCGGAAGGTGTTGAAGGGCTTCTTTGAACCAAGGCGGCAGAGCGCTTTCCTTCTCCGGCAGGATCTTCCGGGCCAGGGAGTCGGCTTCTCCATTCAAGCCCTCCTGCACATCGTGAAGAGACAGGCCGGCATTCCGGAAGAGGGTCAGAAGATAGGTGCCGCAGCGATCGGCCTGGCCTTTTTGCCAGGCTTCCTCGGCCTTTTTCCAGAGCCGCTCTTCTTTTTCGGCTGAGAGGATTTGAATCGGATTCCTGACTGAAACGACTTTTCGTCCCGGGAAGAAGGGAAAGGTCTGAAGATGTTCCAGGATAGAAGGCAGATCCTCTTTTTCGCCATCCAGGGCTTCAAGATTAAAAGAGCGCACCTCTTCCGGGATAAGGCGATCAATCAGTTGCTGATGGACTTCCTGGGTCAGGTAGGGGTCCCCGGCCAGGAGATATACCGGAGCGGTCCGGCCTTTTTCAACCTGTTTTAACAATCGGGGAACATCTTTATAAGCAAAAATTGGCATGAGGTACCTGTCACTAAAAGAGAAAAAGGGCCATGGCCGGGCCGGCCGGCCGCTTGATCCAAACCTTCAAGCCTACCAGGAGCAGGATCGGGGTCCAGGAGAGCAGGAAACGACGGAAATTCATAACCGGGTTTATATCAGGTAATCGCTTAAAAAAGAAGACTTGAAAATTCAAGAGGGGACAATAAAAAAAGGCCCCTCCAGAGAGGGGCCTCAAAATTCCTTTTAAGCCCGGTTACGATTCCAAGACAAAGATAACTTCCAGTTTGACGCGATATTCGATCACCTTGTTGTTTTCCACTGCTATTCTCTGCTCCAGAACCCTCATCCCAGTGATTCCCCGCAAGGTCTTGATAGCTCGCTTGAACCCTGCCTGGATCGCATCATCAAAGCTTTTTGGTGAAGCGGCGATAATGTCAGTAACTCTGGCAACCCGACTGGCCATATGATCACCTCCTTTCTCCGTTAAACAGTAGAACCTCCTTTTAATCATCCAAGTCTGAAGGGTAAGGCCATTCCCTTTCCTGGCCGGTAGAGTAAAACACCTTTTCGTAATATTATCCGCTAATATTTTTAGCATATCCTGCCGTGATTAGCAAGGAAAAGATGGCCTTATAATCATTATTTAGTTGAAATAATTATTCTAATTACTCCTTGACTTTTAACCGCAAGGGAATATATAACTGCAATTAAACCAATTCAGATTAGGGAAGGGCTATGGAGTGGGAAGTGTTTGAGATTCTTGAAGAAAAAATAGATCTGGTTATGGATAAGATTCAGACCCTGAGCCGAGAGAATACCAAATTAAAACAGAAAGTTCAGGAACAGGAGGGTTTGGTTCAAGCGGCCCAAGAACAGTTGGACAATCTGGAAGAAGAAAAAGAGATTATTAAGGGCAAGGTAGGCAGCATTCTTGATAAAATTAACCAGGTATTAGTTTAATCCTTAAAACCGGTGACCAAAATTTTTAAGGCCGAAATCTTAGGGCAGGAATTTACGCTTCGGGGCGACTTGGAGGGCGACCTTATTGATCAGGTGGCTCAACTGGTCAATCAAAAAATTCAGGAAGTCCATTCTACCCTGCCGACCAATAATAAGACCCATCTTTCGATTATGGCCGCCTTAAACATTGCCTATGATTATTTAACGGTCAAGGCCGAGTTGGATCAACTGGCCAGACTGATGGATCAAAAAAGCCGGCATTGGATAACCAAATTAGAGGGCTGGTCCGGGAATTCATCCTCGACCGAGGATGATTTAATATAGATGTGATTTTTAGAAGGAAGAACAGAAAGCAGGCTACACCAAAGAGGTTTGGGTCAGCGATATACGTGAGACTGTTTGCATTAAAGGGGTTTATTTCAAAGCCGTAATACCCATCCGGTAGCGCTGTTTTCCTCCAGGGAAAACCTCCCTGAATATTCCTTCGCCTGGTTTTCGAAACCGGGATCCATGTTCGTTTTAATCCATTTTATTAACAAAAAGATACTGTTGTAAATTAAAAGCGCGCCTGGTCTCTGTGGTTTTTTAAGCCGAATAGGATGGGGGGTCGGTGAACGTTTTACACCCCTGACAACCATTTATCTTTTTCGAGATTCCCAGGTCAACGGAGATTTGCCGTAAGCTGGGCTGGGAATCTTTAACTTAAAGGAAATTATGGCTATTTCATCCCAATTCATAGGTGTGGTTGGCGGTATCCTGTTGGCCCTTTTCTTGGGTATCCTGTTCGGTTTCCTGGCCCGGAAAAAGCTGACCGAGAGTAAGGTCGAGTCCATTGAATCGCTGTCAAAAAAGATTGTTGAAGAAGCCAAAAAGGAAGCTGAAACGGTAAAGAAGGAGGCCATGCTCCAGGCCAAGGACAATCTTTACCAGATGAAAATGGAGTTCGAAAAGGAAACTAAAGAAAGACGGCAGGAGATTCAGGATCAGGAGAAACGCATTCAGAATAAAGAGCAGAACCTGGATCGTAAAATAGAGCTGATTGAAAGAAGGGAAACCGACTTCGAGAAAAAAGACCGCCAGTTATCCCAGAAGGAAAAGGAAACCTCCGACCTGAAGGACAACTACGAACATTTATTGGAAGAAGGGCGTAAAAAATTGGAGTATCAGGCCGGCATTTCCTCCCAGGAGGCCAAGGAATTATTGCTCCAGTCCATGGAAAACGAGGCCAAACATGAAGCCGTCAAAAGCATCCGCCGTATTGAAAACGAAGCCAAGGAGATGGCCGATAAAAAAGCCAAAGAGATTATTTCCCTGGCGGTTAAACGCTATGCCGGGGATTATGTGGCTGAGAAGACCGTTTCCTATGTAAACCTGCCCAACGAAGAAATGAAGGGGCGCATCATCGGGCGGGAAGGAAGGAATATCCGGGCCATTGAGGCGGCTACGGGGATTGACCTGATTATCGATGATACTCCGGAGGCCGTTATCCTTTCGGGATTCAATCCGGTCCGCCGCGAGGTGGCTCGTCTTTCTTTGGAGCGGCTCATCAGCGACGGCCGCATTCACCCGGCACGGATTGAAGAGGTGGTCAAAAAGGTTTCCCAGGAACTGGAGGTGGCCATCCGGGAAGCGGGCGAGGCCGCAACCTTCGATGTGGGTGTACACGGAATTCATGCGGAGGTGGTCAAACTGATAGGCAAATTGAAGTACCGCTCCAGCTACGGGCAGAATGTTCTTCAGCATTCCCTGGAAGTAGCCTTCCTGTGCGGCACCATGGCCTCGGAATTGGGGATAAATGTTAAACAGGCCAAGCGGGCCGGATTGCTCCACGATATCGGAAAGGCCGTGGACCATGAGGTGGAGGGCTCCCATGCGGCCATAGGAGCGGATCTGGCCAAACGCTACGGGGAATCCAACCGGGTTATCCATGCTATTTCCGCCCATCATGAAGAGATTCCCCTGGAGTCGATCCTGGATGTCCTGGTGCAGGCCGCCGATACGCTCTCGGGGGCCCGGCCCGGGGCGCGCAAAGAAATGCTCGAAACCTATGTCAAGCGATTAGAAGACCTGGAAAAAATCGCCCAGTCTTTTGAGGGTATCGGCAAAAGCTATGCCATTCAAGCCGGGCGGGAGATCCGCATCATCGTCGAAAGTGAACGGGTTTCCGATAATGATATTTTTGTCCTTTCCCGGGACATTGCCAAAAAAATCGAGGAGACCCTAACCTACCCCGGTCAGATCAAGGTCACGGTTATTCGGGAAATCCGGGCGGTAGAATTCGCCAAATAATTAATAAATAAAAGGATCCAAGGAACCAAGGATTCAAGGGAAAAACACGAGAAAATTTTCCGGATTGAAGGGTTGATCAAATATCTTGCCGTTCACTTGAACCCTTGAATCCTCGAATCCTTGAATCCCATCGGACCGTAAGGAATTTGAATTGCCTGTCAACATCTTATTCATCGGTGATATAGTCGGCAAACCGGGCCGGCGGGTTGTTAAGGAAGTATTGCCCGTTTTACTTTCCCGGTATCCGGTTGATCTGGTGGTCGCTAATGGGGAAAATGCCTCGGGCGGGATCGGTATTTCGGTAAAGGGGGCGGACGAACTTTTATCTTCCGGAATCCAGGTCCTGACCTCCGGCAATCATATCTGGAAAAAAAAGGAAATCCAGACCTACATCGACCAGAATCCGGACTTGATCCGGCCGGCCAACTTCCCTCCGGAAACGCCGGGCCGGGGTTCCGTCTTAAAAAAAACCGCCTCAGGGCACTTGGTGGGGGTCATCAATTTAATGGGCCGGGTCTTTATGGAGGCTGTGGATTGTCCTTTCCGAAAGGGCCTGGAAGAATGGAAGGCCCTGTCCGCAAAGACCCCCATCATCCTGGTGGATTTTCATGCCGAGGCCACTTCGGAAAAAGTGGC